>NZ_JYIX01000029.1 GCF_000956505.1 Microbacterium azadirachtae
GGCCGTGTGCGCGGGCGGGGCGGGGGCGGCCTCGGCCGCGACCGTTGGGAGCGCGGTCGTGGGCGCGGTCGCGGGATCCGGCATGCTCACCGGAACGGGGGCCGTCGCTGACGCGGGAGCCGGATCCGACGCCGCGGCGGCCGTCTCGGCCTCGTGCGCGTCGGCGAAGGCGCGGTGCTTCGCCTCTTCGGCGATGATCGCGGCGCGGTCGCGGTAGCCCTTCGACGTGACGCGGTCGAGCTCGACCTGCTTCGCGATCGCCTCGGCCTTCTCGTAGAGCGAGGGCTCTCCCCAGCTGGTCAGCACCTTCACGATGACCGGGAGCAGCTCGATCATGAAGAACAGCGCGGCGATCAGCCAGTGCGCGAAGCCCAGCACGGGCTCCTTCGCGGAGAGGCGGTCGAGTGCCGAGATCTGGCTGAGCAGACCCACCGCACCGGCGTTCGTGCCCGCCACGGACGCGGCCCGCGCGTTGTATGCGTCGAGCGCGGTCTTGTAGGCCTGCTCGGCGGTGGGGATCTGGTCCTTCGCCTGCTGGCGGTTCTGCGCCTCGGTGGCCGAGGTCGCCGTCTTCGACGAGCTGTCCGCGGACTCGAGGTCGGTGTTGGCCTGCCGCAGCTGCGCGGCGAGCGCGTCATAGGTCTGCTGCGACTGGTCGAGCTGCGACTTCGCCGCGGTCGAACTCGCGCCGTCCCCCTGCACGCCGGTGCAGCCGGGCACCGTGCCTGCACCCTGCCCGGTGAGCTCGCACTGGTACAGCGCACGCGCCTGGTCGATGACCTTCTGCTGGTCCGTCATCTGACCGGTGATCTTGGTGACCGTGTCCTGCGCCGCCTTCTGGGAGGCGGAGTCGCTGGACGTGCCCTTCACGATGCCGGTCGATGCCTGGTTCTGCAGGTCGGCGAGGCGAGCGGAGGCCGCGTCGAGCGCCTTCTTCTCAGGACCGCTGGTCACGGCCTTCTGGTCGGACTGCGCCTGCACCAGGTTGGTGGCGGTGACCTCACGGGCGATGTCGTTGTGGAACGCCTGCAGCACGATCGGCTCGGCCACGACGAACCCGATGATCGCGGCCATCAGCACACGCGGGATCGCGAGACCCAGCAGACGCCAGATGTTGCGGGTCGAGCGCATCGTCGAGGTGAGGAAGCGGTCGAGGTTGAAGATCAGCAGCGCCCAGACGATGGCGAGCGGCACGGCCAGCCAGACCAGCACCTGCACGCCCGTGGTGAGGGCGAACAGCATCGAGAGCGCGGACACCAGCGCGGTGCCCGCCAGCACGAAGAACATCTGCACGAAGCGCGGCTGCTCGGTGGGGACGCGGTCGAGGATCGTGCCGTCGGCGCCGCCGAGGATCGCCAGCCGGCGCCAGAACCAGCCCTGCGGGCGGGGCTCGCGCGGGGCCTTCGGCTGTCTCGGGGGCCTGGGCTGCTTCGGCGGCAGCGCGGCGGCGGGCGCGGGTGCGGGCGTGGCGACGACCGGAGCGGGCTCGACGATGGCGGCCGGCTCCGGGGTGTGCGGCGCGGCAGGCTCCTCGGCCGCGGCGAGCAGGTCCTCGATGCGGGGCTCGGCCTCGGGTTCTGGCATCTGCTCCGGCTCCGGCACGGGCGCCGGCGCGGGCGGACGC
Organism: Microbacterium azadirachtae; assembly: GCF_000956505.1. GTDB lineage: Bacteria > Actinomycetota > Actinomycetes > Actinomycetales > Microbacteriaceae > Microbacterium > Microbacterium azadirachtae_A. The sequence continues at coordinate 1,625 of NZ_JYIX01000029.1, forward strand.
GGCGGGGCGACGGGCTCGATCGGAGCGGTCTCGGCGGCGGGATCGGATCCGGTCGGCGTGTAGTCGCGCACGAAGATGAACGGGTCCTCGGCGGCCGGGTCGGAGGGGTTCGCGGGGTCGGGCTGTCCATCGACGTCGAAGGCGATCCGGCCCTGGGAATCCATGCGGCCAGGGCGGTGGGCGGAATAGGACATCCCTCAACCGTACGAAAACCCGCCTGTAAGAGCGGTGGGCGAACCCTGGGCGCAGGCCGGGCGGATCCGAGGTGCCGCCTATGGACCCTCCACCTTCGAGTCGTCCCTGTCAGCGGACGCTATGGGGTCCGCTCACGGGGACGACTCGGAGATGGAGAGGGTCGAAGGCGGAGGAAGTCGGTTTCCGCGGGGGGTCAGACGGAGGCGTGAGGCAGCATCCGATCGACCGCGCTCTCGTATCCGGCGAGCGCGACCTCGATCGGGAAATGCCCGGCCGCGGAGAGCGTGCCGAGGCCGTGCACGAGCCCCCAGAAGCCCACGGCGTCCGCGGCGCGGTCCAGCCCTGCGGCGAGCGCAGCCTCCCCCAGTGCCTCCTCGAGACCGGCGATGAGCGGCGCCATCGTCGCCGTGGGCGATCCCGGCACGCACACGGTCGGATCGTAGATCGCCTCGAAGGCGTTCGGATGCTCGACCGCGAAGCGGATGTAGGCGCCGCCGCCGTTCCGCAGCGCCGCTCTCGGGTCGGTGCTCGCGGCGATCGCTGCCCGCACGAGCGCGAGCAGATCCGCCATGCTGCGCTCGGCGATCGCCCTGATCAGGCCGTTCCGGTCGGCGAAGTGGTGATACGGCGCGTTGTGGCTCACGTTCGCGGCGCGCGCGACCTCGCGCAGGCTGATCTCCTTCGCGGGCTTCTCCGCGAGCAGCTGCATCGCCGCGTCCTCGAGCGCATGCGCGAGATCGCCGTGGTGATACCCGGAACGTGAACTTGACACGAGCAACATCCTCTCTTATCTTGACAGTGTCCACCTAGTTGACAGTGTCCAGATTGGAGATCGCATGCCCGCCGCCCTCGTCATCGACGGCCACCCCGACGCCCGTTCCCTCACCGCCGCACTCGCCCGGCGATACGCCGAGGCGCATGGCGATGCGCGCGTGCTCGCCCTGCGCGATCTCGCTTTCGACCCGATCCTGCGCTACGGCTACCGCGAGCGCATGACGCTCGAACCCGACCTCGTCGAGGCGCGGGAGGCCCTGCACGCCGCCCGCACGGTCGTCGTCGCGACGCCGCTGTGGTGGGGATCCGTTCCCGCACTGCTCAAGGGCTTCTTCGACAGGAGCCTGCTGCCCCAGCAGGAGTACCGGTACCGCCCCTCCGGACTCCCCGAGGGGCTGCTGACCGCGCCGCACGGCCGACTGCTGCTGCTCGCGGACACCCCCTGGTACTTCCGCCCTCTCACCGGCCTGCCGGGACAGACGCACGTCGCCCGTGCGACCATGCGGTTCTGCGGAATCAGGGACGTGCGGACCACGCGGATGCTCGGCGTGAAGGACGCCTCTCCCGCACGCATCGAAGCGTGGTTCGATCGTGCCGCGCGGCTCGGCGCGGCGGACGGCGCCCGCGACGCGAAGACCGCGACCCCGGCACAGGCCTCCCACGTGCCCGCGACCGCGACCGCGACCGCGTCAGCCTGACGCGGCGCCCCTCCCTATGCCCCCTCCATCTCCGGGTCGTCCCCATCAGCGCACGCCATAGCGTCCGCTCATGGGGACGACTCGGAGATAGGGAGAGGTGAGGGGCTCAGAACCCGAGGTGGGTGGCGAGCTCGCGATCGAAGACCTCTGCCTCGTCGAGGTGCGGCGCGTGCCCGGCCTCGGGCAGGACGACCTCGCGATACTCCCCGCCGTTCGCGGCGTAGCGCTCGAGCACGGCCCTGGTCTGGGTCACCATCGGCTGCACGGGTGCGACGCCCTCCCCCGGCCAGCCCGGGATCACGCCGAGCGCGCCGAGCTGATTGAGGTCGAAGAACGAGGCGTCCGACACGATCGCATCCTTCTCCCCGCGGATCCAGAGGATCCGGGGCTTCACGGAGAGATCGACGATGCCCGACAGATCCAGATGCTGCGGAGCCATCGTGTTGAGCACGCCGCGGGCGCCGGCGGCGAATCCCGGCCAGTTGTCGGATCCGACCGCATCGCCCGGGTAGTTGTCGAGACCCGTCTTCGTGGTGAGCATCGACGCGACCCAGAGGTCCTCGTGCGGGGTCTGCGTCTCGGGCCGCGCCACGTACGCAGTGCGGTAGACGGTGCGCGGCGAGGTCTGCGCCTCATCCGTGGTGTCGCCCGCATCCAGTCGCGCCACGAAGTCCGGGTTCGCCCCGCCGCCGCCCGTGCCGGCGCCGTCCGCGTCGTTGCGCGCGCCGTCCGGGCCGTGCGTGCCGCCGAAGCCGTAGGGCGAGACCGGCGACTCCAGGGTGAGCGAGAGCACGCGCTCCGGCGCATCCAGCGCGACCTGCAGCACGACGCCGCCGCCCATGCTCCAGCCGATGAGGTGCACGGCGTCGAGGCCGAGGGCGTCGAGCACCGCGCGCACGTCGTCGGCGAAGTCGCGCAGCCCGCGGGTCGCGTCGACGGGCTTGGTCTCGCTGTCGCCGAAGCCGCGGAGGTCGATCGCGAGCGCGCGCACGTCCGCCGGGAGGGCGAGCATCGTCGGCTGGTAGAAGAGTGCCGACGACACGTTGCCGTGCACGAACACGACCGTCGCAGTCGGCGCCGCAGGATCTGCCGCGGGGCGTTCGAGCACGTTGGCGGCGTAGCGCGGCGTCTCGACGCGGCGTGCGGTGATGCCGTCGAACAGGGTGGCGGTCATGTCGGCCCCTTCGGGAGAGCAGGGAATGCGGTCAGGGTCGGGCGTCCGCCTCGGCGGCGACGCGCACGGCGCCCCGCTCGGCGAACAGGATCGTGTAGTGGTTCACATCGGGTACTTCGACGATCCGCAACTGCGGCACGAGTGCGCGGAACCGGTCGAGCGTTCCCGGAGCGTAGAGCGGATCCGCGTCGAGCAGCCCCCGCGGCGCGCGCAGCACGGTCACCGGCATGCGCAGCCCGCGCAGTGCGTCGAGGTACCAGTCCGGCCCGTACAGCTCGCCGCCGTCCTGAAGCATCGCGGCGGCGACCGTGGAGGAGCGCAGGTGCGGGGCGGATCCGTCCAGGTCGTGTCGCGCGTACGTCTCGACCGCGCTCGACCAGTCCCGGGCGAAGGCGGGATGGATCCGCCAGAAATCCAGATAGGCGTCCTCGTCGGAGAACTCCATGGACAGCCGCTGCGCGGCCGGGCCCAGGAGCGCGGCGACGTCGAGGTCGTCGGCACTCGCCCCCTCCGGCAGCGCGAGCGGGAACCCGCCGTCGACGAGCACGAGGCGGGCCACGAGGTCGGGCCGCCTCGCGGCGAGCGCGACCACGACGAACGCGCCCATCGAGTGCCCGAGGACCGTGCGCGCACCGCCGCCGTCCGCATCAAGCACCGCGGCGAGATCCTCGGCGTGCCGGCGCAGCCCGTAGGGCCCGGGAAGCGCGTTGCTGCGCGCCCTTCCCCTGAGGTCGGGGGCGAGGATGCGCCGCGCGGGCAGGAGAGCGGCGACCGTGTCCCAGGAGCGGCCGTTGGCGGTGATGCCGTGGATCGCGAGGACGGCCTCGGCGTCGGACGAGGGGCCGAAGGACGTGACGGCGAGTGTCTGGGGCGCGGCCGCCGCGGTCGCGAAGACCGGATCCACGGCCCCCTCGGCCGCGACGGTCACGGCGGCCGCGGCGCGCGCCGGATCAGTGCCCTCCGCTCCCCGCAACCCGTTGTCGGTCACCGCGCGCTCCATCCGCCGTCCATCGTGTACGACGCCCCCGTGACCGAGCCCGCGGTCGGACCGCACAGCCACCGCGCCAGATCCGCCACTTCCTCGGGCTCGAGCAGTCGCTTGATCGCCGATTCGACGAGCATGACCTTCTCGATGACGTCGGTCTCGGGGATGCCGTGCGTGCGGGCCTGGTCCGCGATCTGCTTCTGCACGAGGGGCGTATTGACGTACCCGGGGTTGATGCAGTTGCTCGTGACCCCGTGCGGGCCGCCCTCGAGCGCCGTCACCTTGGAGAGCCCCTCCAGGGCGTGCTTGGCGGTGACGTAGGCCGATTTGTACTCGCTCGCGCGCAGGCCGTGCACGGAGCTGATGTTGACGATCCGCCCCCACCCGCGGGCGTACATCCCGGGGAGCACGGCCCGGATGAGCAGGAACGGCGCCGTGACCATGATGTCGAGCATGCGGCGGAACATCGCGGGGTCGAAGTCGACGATGGGCGCCACGGTCTGGAGCCCCGCGTTGTTCACGAGGATGTCGGCGTCGAAGGCGCGGGCAGCGAGCGCGTCCAGATCGCCGAGGTCGATCGCCAGAGCTTCGCCGCCGATCTCCGCCGCCACCGCGGCGGCCCCCTCCGCGTCGCGGTCCAGCAGCAGCACGTGCGCCCCGTCCTGCGCGAGCGCCCTGGCGCACGCCGCCCCGATGCCGCTTCCCGCTCCCGTGACGAGGGCGGTGCGCCCCCGGAGGTCGGTGTCGGGTCCCGGGGATCGCTGCGCTGCCATGCCTGCACGGTAGTTCACCCTCGCGCACGACGGAAGGGGATCCGGCTATGCAAAACTGCACAGATGGACGCGCACTTCCCCGCACCGCCGCTCAGCGCGGACGACCTGCTCGTGCTGCTCGCAGTCGCGCGCAGCGGCCGGTTCACCGCCGCCGGAGCGCAGCTCGGGCTGAACCACACCACCGTCGCGCGCCGCATCGCCGCCCTCGAGGCGCAGTTGGGCGGGCGCGTGCTCTCGCGCGAGGGCGCGGGGTGGGAGCTCACGCCGCTCGGCTCCCGCGCCCTGGCCGCGGCCGAGGGCGTGGAGCGGGCGCTCGGACGCCTGGACGGCGGCGACACCGCGCGGATCGGCGGGCTGATCCGGCTGTCCGCGACGGACGGGTTCAGCGGATTCGTGGCCGCTCCCGCGATGGCCGCGCTGCGGCGCGTCCATCCCGAGGTGCAGCTGGAGCTGATCACGGGAACCCGGCAGGCCTCGCATCAGCGCACGGGCGCCGACCTCGAAGTCGTGGTGGGGCGTCCGCAAGTGCGGCGGGCGCGCGCGATCCACCTCGCCGACTACGCACTCGGCCTCTACGCGAGCCGCGACTGGCTGCGCGAGCACCCGGCGCCGCAGGATCCGGAGGAGCTGGCCGGGCAGCCGCTCGTCTATTTCATCGAGTCGATGCTGCACGTCGACTCCCTCGACGACGCGCGGCGCGCGGTTCCTGGCATGCACGACGCCGTGGCGAGCACGAACGTGTACGTGCACGTCGACGCCACCCGCGGTGGTGCGGGCTACGGGCTGCTGCCCGCGTTCCTCGCGGATCAGCACGAGGATCTGGTGCGCGTGCTGCCCGACGAGATCGACGAGCGACTGCCGTACTGGCTCATCGCGCGCCCCGAGGCGCTGAACCAGCCCGCGATCGCGGCGTTCCTCGAGGCGCTCCAGGCCCGCCTGACCGAAGTGCGCCCGCACCTGCTCGGCAAGCCGGCGTAACGCCCCCTACTTCCGAGTCGTCCCTACCAGCGCACCCCAGGGGCTCCGCTCACTGGGACGACCCGAAATGGCGGCGGAACGTGCGGGCACCCCACTTTCGAGTCGTCCCCACCAGCGCACCCCAGGGGCTCCGCTCACAGGGACGACCCGAAGCATGAGCGGGGGGGGCATGCGTCGGCGCCCCCTTGGTGGCACGCTGGGGAGTGTGAAGACCCTGCTGCTGGCGCGCCACGCGAAGTCCGACTGGGATACGGCCGGCCTGCGCGATCACGACCGCCCGCTGAACGCACGCGGCCGCCGGGACGCCCCGATGATGGCCCGTCGGCTGCGCGACGAGGATGTGCGCCTGCAGCGGATCCTGTCGAGCACGGCGATCCGCGCGCGCAGCACGGCCGGCGAGTACGCGGCGGCGTTCGGACTCGCCGTCGTCGCGGAGCCCGCGCTCTACGCGGCGTCCGCCCGCACGATCCTCGGGATCGCGTCCGCTCTCCCGGATGACGTCGAGGTCGCGATGCTCGTAGGGCACAACCCCGGGATGGCGGATGCAGTGGCCGAGCTCACCGGATCCTTCGTGGAGTTCCCGACATGCGCGGTCGCCGAATGCGCGGTCGACGTCGCCTCCTGGTCCGAGCTGATCGAGGGTTCCGGCACCCTGCTCCGCCTGCGCACCCCGCGCGACTGATCCAGGCCCCTCCCTACGTCCCCACTACCTGCGAGTCGTCCCCGTCAGCGGACGCCATAGGCTCCGCTGATGGGGACGACTCGGAAGTGGCGGGTCAGGCCATCGCGGCGGCGGCGGCCTCGTCCTCGGTGGTGGCGACGAGCTGGCCGCAGGCGCCGTCGATCTCCTTGCCGCGGGTGTCGCGGAGGGTCGTCGGGATGCCGGCGTCGTTGAGACGACGGACGAACTCGTCCTGCACGTCCTTGTCCGACGCGGTCCAGATGGATCCGGGGGTCGGGTTCAGCGGGATCGGGTTCACGTGCACCCAGCCGCGGCCGCGGGCGTTGAGCTTCTCCGCGAGGAGGTCGGCGCGCCAGGGGTGGTCGTTCATGTCCTTGATCAGCGCGTACTCGATCGAGACGCGACGTCCCGTCTTCTCGAAGTACCGGCGGGCGGCGTCGAGCGCCTCGTCGACCTTCCACCGCGAGTTCACCGGGATGAGCTCGTCGCGGAGCTGGTCGTCGGGCGCGTGCAGGGAGAGCGCGAACGTGACGGGGATGTCCTCGTCGGCGAGCTTGTTGATCGCCGGGACCAGGCCGACCGTCGACACGGTGATGCCGCGGGCACTCATGCCGAGACCTTCGGGCTGGGGCGCGACCATGACGCGCACCGCATCCATCACGCGCTTGTAGTTCGCGAGCGGCTCGCCCATCCCCATGAACACGATGTTCGAGACGCGCTCCATGGAGTGGTCGTCGGCCTTCTTGCCGCCGAGGCCCCCCTCTGTGATCAGGCGGTTGGCACGCACGATCTGCTCGACGATCTCGGCCGTCGACATGTTGCGCGTGAGTCCGGCCTGCCCCGTGGCGCAGAACGGGCAGTTCATGCCGCAACCGGCCTGGCTCGACACGCACAGCGTGATGCGGCCCGGGTAGCGCATGAGCACCGACTCGACGAGCGCGCCGTCGTGCAGACGCCAGAGGAACTTGATCGTGTCGCCGCGATCGGTCTCCAGGCGCCGCACCTCGGTGAGCAGTGGCGGCAGCATCCCCGCGACGAGCTCGTCGCGCTGGCCTGCGGGCAGATCCGTCATGTGCGCGGGATCCGAGGTGTAGTGCGTGAAGTAGTGCGTCGCGAGCTGCTTGGCGCGGAATCCGGGCAGGCCCAGCTCCTTGACCTTCTCGATGCGCTCGGGGGGCGTGAGGTCGGCGAGGTGCACCGGGGGCTTGCCCCGCTTGGGGCTGGCGAACTGCAGCAGCGGGCGCCCCTCGGCATCCTTCTTCTGCGTCCATCCTTCGGTGGCGGGGCGCACCTGGGCGGCGCGCGTCGCGGGCGCGCCGGAGCGGGCGGACGCAGGAGTCTCGGACATGTCTTCCAGGGTAGAGCCTGCAAGGTGCGAAGGCGCTGGGCGCGGCCCGGCGGATCCGCCCCGTACGCTGGCGGCATGGACCTCTGGATCTGGATCCTCCTCGCCGGCGTGATCGTCATCCTCTTCATCGTCATCGCCGTGACCCTGCGCGCGATCCGGCCGAAGGCGCCGGAGCCGCTGGGAACCACCCTCGCGACGCCATCAGCCGCCACGCCCGCCGCGCGGGCCGCAGCCGCCACGTCCGCCGCGGCCTCGACGCGCCGGGAGTCGCCGGCGACTCCCGGTCCGCTCGCCCCCTCCGTCATCGCGGAGATCGACGCGCTGGTCGCCGCCGATCAGAAGATCTCGGCGATCAAGGTGCTGCGCGAGCACTCCGGCCTCTCTCTGCGCGCGGCCAAGGACCAGATCGACGCCTGGATCCCGTCGGCACCCGGCACGATGAACTCGGCTCCCGTCTCGCTCACCCGCTCCGACTCCCGCCCTGCCGGAGCGCCCTCGTACGCCGGCGAGCTGTCCGCCTCCGAGGCGGTCGCGCACCTCGATCCGAACGTGCGCGCCGAGATCGGACGCCTCATCGCCGCGGAGCAGAAGATCGCGGCGATCAAGCTGCTGCGCGAGGCCACCGGCCTCGGTCTGAAGGACTCGAAGAACGCCGTCGAGTCCTGGCGCTGAGTCCGCTTCTCAGACCCGGCGACGGATCACGATCCGGTTCTCGTCGGACGGATCCTGACGGTCGAACCAGACGTCGACCTCCTCGCCGTTCACGAGCGGGTTGCGCACGTCGATCGTCGCGGCGCGCTTGACCCAGCGCTGCTGCCCTGCGGCGTCGCGGAACGTATACGTGACGGCGGTGAGGATCCGGCTCGCGTCGTCGAAGTGCGTGTAGCCCTGATTCGTCACCGAGCCGGTGACCGGGGTCGTGGTGCGCACCAGCTCGTCGGCGGCGTCGAGGCGACGCGCCCTGCCGGCGCGCGCGACCAGCCCCAGCCCGAGGAGGGCGACCGCGGCGATCGCGAGCCCGAACGCCAGCGGATCGACGACCGGATCCTGCAGCAGTTCCGGCGGCAGCGCGACGACCGCGTGGCCGACGGTCGCACCGAGCACCGCGATACCGACCGCAGTGAGCCAGCCGGGCAGACGCGGATTGCGCGAGGCGACGCCGACCCAAAGACCGAGCGCGATCAGGAGCACGAAGAACGAGGCGATCGCCGCGATGATCGCGGCGACGTCCTGCTCCTGCGCGTCATCGGAGAAGCCCGTCGCAGCGCCGCGCGTGAGCGCCCATGCCAGGACGGCACCCGCACCGAGCAGGAGCAAGCCGGGGACGAGGAGACTCGCCCCGGTAGTCCGCCGGGGCGAATGCTCTCGCCATGCGGCGTCCGGATCGATCGTGCTCATGCCACGATCTCAGCACAGCGAGGCGCTTCTCCGCTCGATGTTTCTTCGCGCGGACTCGACAAGGGTTCTTCGCACGAACCCGCCGAGGGACCGGATCGCCGCTGCCCGGATCGAGCGACGCCGCCTCAGGAGATGCCCACCCTCGCGTGGTATACCATTTTCATGCCCGATACCTCGCCTCCGCCGTGCGTCGCCCGCCCTCCGGACAGAGCGCCGCACCGGGAGGATCCCGCCCCGTTCCGGAAGCGCGCCGCCGGCGCGATCGCCGGGCTCGGCGTGACCGCACTCCTGCTCGCCGGCTGCGCGGCGGTCGCGCCGGAATCCACGCCGACCGTCACCAGCACGTCTCCCGCGGTGGCGAGCCCCTCCCCCGCATCCCCCAGAACCGAGGCCGAGATGACCGCTCTGAACTCCCGCCTGTTCGACGCCGCGACGGCCGGTGACGCTGCCGCCGTCCGCACCGCGATCACCGAGGGCGCCGACCTGGAGGCGCGTGGATCCGGCGGCATGACCGCCCTGATCGCCGCCACTAAGGGCAACCGGATCGACGCGGCCCTCGCGCTCATCGATGCCGGCGCCGACGTGAACGCCAAGGACGACATCGTCGACTCCGCGTACCTGTACGCGGGCGCGCGCGGGCACGACGAGATCCTGCGGGCGACGCTCGAGCACGGCGCCGACCTGCGCAGCACGAACCGCTACGGCGGCACCGCACTGATCCCCGCCTCCGAGCGCGGCCACCTCAGCACCGTGAGGATCCTGCTCGCCGCGGGCGTGGATCCGAATCACGTCAACAACCTGAACTGGACGGCGCTGCATGAGGCGATCGTCCTGGGCGACGGCTCGCAGACGTACGTCGACATCGTGCGCACCCTCATCGCCGGCGGCGCCGACGTGACGATCCGCGACGGCGACGGAGTGCTGCCACGCGACCTCGCCGCCTCGCACGGATACCGCGACATCGTCGCCGCGATCGACGAGGCCTGAGGCCGGCCTGGAGCCCTCGCCGCCCGTCCCGACCCTGACTTCGGGGCGCAGCCTCCCGTTTTGGGGCGCACCATCCCGGAAATAGCGGCAGGGACGCGCCCCAAAACGGGAGAAGCGCGCCCCAAAGCCGGGGGGAACCAGGATCCCCGGAACCGGAACCCGGAACCGGAACCGGAACCCGAAACCGGAACCCGGAACCGGACCTGGCCCCGGCCCTGGCTCCGGCCCTGGCTCCGGCCCCGGTTTTGGGGCGTCCTCTTCCGTTTTGGGGCGCACCACACCGGGAATCACCGGCGGGACGCGCCCCGAACGGCAGGGACGCGCCCCAAAACCAGGAGAAGCCCGAGAGGACCCGTCCGCCTCAGTCCAGGAAGATGTCCGGGAACAGCTGGTCGTCGGGGGTACCGGGGACGGCGGCGTAGCCGGAGAAGTCCGTGATGCCCGCGGCCTCGAGCACGTCCTCCACGATCAGCGTCTGCCCGGTGTACTCGCGCGCCGGCTGTGCGAGCACCGCGTAGGCGGCGTCGGCGTACACCTCGGGCGTGCGGCTGACCTTCATCATCCGGTCGCCGCCGAGCGCGAACTGCACCGCGGCCGTCGCGATCGTCGTGCGCGGCCACAGCGTGTTCGCGGCGATGCCGTCCTTCGCGAATTCAGCTGCGAGGCCGAGCGTCGCCATCGTCATGCCGTACTTCGCGAGCGTGTAGCCGGTGTGCGCCCCGAGCCATCGCGGCGTGATGTTGAGCGGCGGCGACAGCGACAGGATGTGCGGGTTCGGGGCGTCCTTGAGCACCGGCACCGCGGCGCGGGACAGCATGAACGTGCCGCGCACGTTGACGTCCTGCATGAGGTCGTATTTCTTGGCGGCGAGGTCGAGGGATCCGGACAGGTCGATCACACTCGCGTTGTTGACGACGATGTCGATGCCGCCGAACTCGCCCTGCGTCTTCAGCACGGCCTCGGTCACGCTCTCGTCGTCGCGCACGTCGCCGAGGATGGGCAGAGCCCGGCCGCCGGCCGCGCGGATCTGCTCGGCGGCGGTGTGGATCGTGCCCTCGAGCTTCGGATGCGGGGTGTCCGTCTTCGCCAACAGCGCGATGTTCGCGCCATCGGCGGCCGCGCGCAGGGCGATCGCGAGGCCGATGCCACGGCTGCCGCCGGACATCAGGATGGTCTTGCCCGCGAGGGGCCTGTCGGTGGTCAAGGCAGTCTCGGTCATGTCTTCCTCGGGTTCGTGGCGGTCATCGAAGGGCGGATCCGGATCCGCTTACTTGGGCGCCATCCGGATCGCGCCGTCGAGACGGATCGTCTCGCCGTTCAGGTAGCCGTTCTCGACGATCTGCTGCACGAGCGAGGCGTACTCGTCGGGCCGGCCTAGGCGGGCCGGGTAGGGCACCTGCTCGCCGAGCGAGTCCTGCGCGGCCTGCGGCAGGCCCGCGAGCATCGGGGTCTCCATGATTCCGGGGGCGATCGTGCACACGCGGATGCCGTAGCGGGCCAGCTCGCGCGCGATCGGCAGCGTCATCGCGTGCACGCCGCCCTTCGACGCCGAGTACGCGGGCTGTCCGATCTGACCGTCGAACGCCGCGACGCTCGCCGTGTTCACGATGACTCCGCGGTCGCCGCCGTCCAGGGGCTCGTTCTTCGAGATCACCGCGGAAGCCTGCGAAATCACGTTGAACGTGCCCACGAGATTGATCCGGACGATCCGCTCGAAGCCGGCGAGGTCGGCGGGGTTGCCGTCGCGGTCCAGCACCTTGGCGGGCGGGGCGATGCCGGCGCAGTTCACCACGATGCGCAGCGGCGCCGCGGCCTGGGCTGCGGCGACGGCTGCGGCGACCTCCGAGGGGTTCGTCACGTCGGCCGGGGCGAAGACGCCACCCAGTTCCTCCGCGATCTCCGCACCCTTCGAGCTCGGCAGGTCGATGATCGTGACGGTCGCACCGGCGGCGGCGAGGCGTCGTGCGGTGGCGAGGCCGAGCCCCGAGGCACCGCCGGTGACAAGGGCTCCGGATCCCTGGATCTGCATTGCCCACTCCTTTCGAACAGCTCTGTTCCGTGAGACGGCACGGCCACTTTCGAGGCCTGCGACTGAGTCTCAGCTTACGTGAGTCCGCGTCTCACCCCGCACGCACCGTGCGCCCGCACGGATCGGAGACCCGACGGCACGGACGGCGGGGATCGTCGTCGATGCGAGCCTACGGCCCCGCACCAGCGGATGTCACAGGATCCGCCCCTCGGCGGGCGGGGGATCCGAGTCACGGGAGAAGCGACCGAGGACATCAGGAGGCGGTTGTCAAGGCCCTGGCCGCGAGCGCCGTGATCGCGGACCCTGGGCCGAGACGATGCCCCGCAGAGGAGCTCAGCAGAGGAGAGACCGATGAGCGAAATCGACGAGGGACCCCCGCCGAACGTGCATCACGCGGGCCCGGAGAGAACCGGGTACCGGCATGCGGCGAGCGCCCGGCGCCACGGTCCGGAGGAGTCGGATGACCCGTACGCGAAACCCGGTGAGGATCCGTACGGCAAGCGCGCCGCGGCGACGTCGTCGCGTCGGCCCGGTGAGCGGGGCTGACGGCCCCGGCGGCTCACCCCGCCGTCACTGGATCTGACCGCTGTCGTCGACCTGCATCTCGTCGACCTGTGAAGGCTCGGGGATCAGCCGGAGACCCCCCGGCGTATTCGCCAGCTGGCTGAGCGCCTCGACCCAGAGCCGGTTCAGGGGCGGGCGGCGGCCGCCGTGGTAGGTGAAGACCATGGTGCACGAGGGGTGGATCCAGACGGAGGTGCGACCGTGCCCGATGCTCGGGTCGTCCTTCCAGGTGAAGTAGAACGGCTCCCCGCGGCGGAGCTTGTTGGCGACCACCATCTGCACGTGAGCCAGCGCGCGGTCGTCCAGATCCGCATGCGTCTGGCCCTCGTAGCTGAATCTGCCCATCTCGTTCCGTCTCCTTGATCGTTCCCCGCGTATCGCCCTCACCCCACATCATGGTCTGCGAAACTGCGCGGCGGGACCCCCTCGACGCGCATGGCTCGGGGATGATACGTCTGCACCGCCCGAACCGGAAGTCCCAGGCGCCACCAAGCACAGGCGCGTAGCGTTCGTGCCACGCGGAGCCTCAGGATCAGCACCTTGGACGCGGTGGTCTCTGACGTCCGCCGGTGAAGAAGGAGGAGATCATGGTTCCCGAAATCCACCTGCTGCCCGAGGTCCACAAGTGGTGGCCCCACCTGTCCGCGCGCTCCAAGCAGCGACTGGAAGAACAGGACGACGGGGTCGTGCCCGACGACGTCCGCGAGGAGATCGAGCGGATCATCGGCGAGGCCGTGGATCCGTCGGCGCAGCTCAGCGACGGTGACCGCACGTTCATCCGCACGCGGCAGGAAATGGTGGACTGACGCCCGGTGCCGCTCAGAGGTGGCGCCCGCCCGTGACGGGGATGATGCCGCCCGAGACGTAGGACGCATCCTCGGAGGCGAGGAAGACGTATGCGCCCGCGAGCTCCGCAGGCTGCCCGGCGCAGCCGAGAGGAGTGTCCTCGCCGAAGGTCGGCAGCTTCCTCGGCCAGGCCGTCGCCGGGATGAGCGGCGTCCAGATGGGCCCGGGGGCGACGCCGTTGACGCGGATCCCGTGCGGTCCCTGCTGCTCGGCGAGCATCTGCACGAAGGCGACGAGGGCCGCTTTCGTGAGCGCGTAGTCGAACAGCCCTGGCGACGGGTCGTAGGCCTGGATCGACGTGGTCGCGATGATCGAGGATCCCGGCGACAGAAACGGCAGCGCGGCCTGCGCGAGCCAGAACGGAGCGTAGAGGTTGGTGTGCATGACCTTGTCGAACTCCTCCGGCGGGACGTCGTCGATCTCCCCCCTGCTGCGCTGATATCCGGCGTTCAGGACCAGGATGTCGAGCCCGTCGAGGCTCTCGGCGGCATCCGCGACCAGATCTGCGCATCCCTGTTCGTCCGTGAGGTCCCCCGGGAGCAGCACCGCCTGTCGGCCGGCCCTGCGGATCCAGTCCGCGGTGTTCTCCGCGTCCGCCTGCTCTTCAGGCAGATAGCTGAGCGCCACATCCGCACCCTCCCGCGCGAACGCGATCGCCACGGCACGTCCGATCCCGGAATCGCCGCCGGTGACCAGCGCGTGCCGTGCGGGCAATCGGTCGGAGCCACGGTAGCTCTCCTCGCCGTGGTCCGGGCGCGGTTCCGTCTCCTCCAGCAGCCCTGGTTGGTCGTTCCCCGGATCCGGCGGGTCGGGCAACGGCGGGTACTTGGTGCGCGGGTCGGTCATGCTGTAGCTCATGCCGGGCACGCTAGACAGGGCGCACCGGACCGACGAGGGGCTTGACGATCGCGATCGGGTTGTCTACGGGTGACGGCGACGCCGACACAGCACGCCTCCTCGGTGCAGTGTGCGCGCCGCTGATAGACCTCCGCCGGCCGGGCTGTCAAGGGCCGTGACGCGGGTCGATGCAGGACTCATCCTCCTCCGTGGACGAGGGGAGTGAGATGTCGATGACGACACCGGCCCGCTTCGAGATGCGCAGGCTCACGGAGAGCGAATGGCTGATCCTGGACGACGGCTTCGACCGCAGCGACGCGCGGCACACGGTCGCCTGCGTGAGCCGGCTCTCGGCGGAACAGGTGGAGGTGATCTGGCTGCAGCCCGTGGCCGAGAGGATCCGCTACGACTCGGTTGCGGACGTGCTGGAGGCCGTGCGCAGCGCGCCGCCGCAGCAACGGCGTGCGGGCGGGCCGGCGTGAACCGCTGCGCACCGGGCCCTGCCATCCCGCACCCCTCGCCGTCAAGCCCCTGTGCAGCGGCGATCGTCACCGCCTACCGTGAGTCGGCGGTCGCACCCGCGGCACCTGGAAGGAGTCCGTCATGAACATCCTCTTCGTCATCATCATCATCGTGGCCATCATCCTGGCCATCACGGGTGGCCTCGTGCAGTCCCTGAACTTCCTGCTCTGGGTCGGCCTGGTACTGCTCGTCCTCGCCGTGATCGCCTGGTTGCTCCGGTCGGTCACGGGTCGCCGGGCGCCGTGACGGCCGCAGGGCACTGACGAGGGAGGGCCGGCGATGCCGGCTCTCCTTCGTTCTCGTGCGGGCAGGATGGGTGCATGAGCATCCCCGTCGACGACGTGACCGTGCCCGATCGGGTGAGGGAGCTGGCTGGATCCGCCGCACTCACCCCGGTGTGGGAGAACGGGATCGGCGGACTCACCTTCCGCACCGACGACGGCCGATTCCTCAAGTGGGGCCCGCGGCACCGGGAGGCGACGATGCGCACGGAGGCGGAGCGGATGCGCTGGGCTCACGCCTGGACCCTGGTGCCGCAGGTCCTGGATCAGGGCGAGGATCGCACGCACGAATGGCTCGTGACGGCATCGATCCCGGGCCGCAGCGCCGTGGATCCGCACTGGATCGCACGGCCCGAGATCGCCGTGCGCGCCGTCGGATCGGCGCTGCGCCGGCTGCACGGCGCCCTGCCCAGCGACGAATGCCCGTGGAGCTGGAGCGTCGAGGACCGGATCGCGAACGCCGCAGAGCGCGGGATCGTCGTGCCGGAACGCCTGCACGCGGCCCCGCCGATCGACCGCCTCGTCGTCTGCCACGGCGACGCCTGCGTGCCGAACACCCTGCTCGACGGCGCCGGTCGCGGCATCGCGCATGTCGACCTCGGCGCGCTCGGAACCGCGGACCGCTGGGCCGACATCGCGGTCGCCTCGATGAGCACCGAGTGGAACTACGGTCCCGGATACGAGGACCTCCTCATCGAGGCGTACGGAGTGGATCCGGATCGTGAGCGCCTCGCCTACTACCGCGACCTCTGGGACGCGACCTGAGGCGTCGGCCGGAACGCGGCTTCGCCGGCAACGCGGCGTCGCCGGTTCGGACGCGGGGCTCGCCGGTCGGACGCGGGCTCGCCGGTCGGACGAGGGCTCGCCGGCTCTTCGCTCCCCCCACTTCCGAGTCGTCCCTGTCAGGGGACGCTATGGCGTGCGCTCCCGGGGACGACTCGGATTCTGGCTCCCCCCATCTCCGAGTCGTCCCTGTCAGGGGACGCTATGGCGTGCGCTCCCGGGGACGACTCGAGATGGGCCTGCCCAACCGGGGCGACCTGGGCGCGGGCGGCGGCTCTGGCGAGAATCGCGGACGGCGAGGATCCTGAGAGGACGCACTGACATCGGGAGGTGGTCATGAGCGGGTCCGGGAAGGGCGAGGCAGCGCGCTCAGGCATCGCTGCCCTGGTCGCGATCGCACTGGCCGCCTTCGCGCTGACGGCGTGCGCGCCGACGACCCCACCGCCCGTGACGAGAACGCCGACGGGACCCGTCGCGTCCGCGCAGACCCCGTCGCCCTCGTCCTCGTCTTCGGCGCCGACGTCGGTGCCGGACTCGCCGTCCGTTCTGGTGACGGGGCTCGTCGCGCCCTGGTCGATCGCGCCGATCGGATCGGGGGCGCTCATCTCGCAGCGGGACGACGGGCGCGTGCTCGAGTGGACCCCGGCCGGCGGAGTGCACGACGTCGGCACGGTCCCCGACGTGGTCTCCGGGGGCGAGGCAGGACTGAACGGGCTCGCGATCCACGACGATGGCGGAACGCGCTGGCTCTACGCGTATCACGCGACCGCCGCCGACAACCGCGTCGTGCGGCTGCGTCTCACCGGCGATCCGGGTGCGCTGCGGTTCGATCCGGCGAGCGCGCAAGTCGTGTTCACCGGCATTCCCCGAGCGGGGAACCACGACGGCGGGCGGATCGCGTTCGGCCCGGACGGGATGCTCTACGTCGGGACCGGCGACGCCGGGCAGCGCGATCGCGCGCGGGATCGCGACTACCTCGGCGGCAAGATCCTGCGGCTCACGCCCACGGGCCGGGCCGCGCCGGGCAATCCGTTCGGCACCGCGGTGTACAGCCTCGGGCACCGCAACGTGCAGGGGCTGGCGTGGGACACCGCGGGCACGCTGTGGGCGAGCGAGTTCGGGCAGGACACCTGGGACGAGCTGAACCGCATCCAGCCCGGCGGTGACTACGGCTGGCCCGACCACGAGGGCCGCGCCGGCGCCGCCGACGCGATCGATCCTGTCGTGACCTGGCGTCCGTCGGAGGCCAGTCTGAGTGGCATCGCGATCGTCG
Source organism: Microbacterium azadirachtae (assembly GCF_000956505.1). GTDB lineage: Bacteria > Actinomycetota > Actinomycetes > Actinomycetales > Microbacteriaceae > Microbacterium > Microbacterium azadirachtae_A. The sequence continues at coordinate 18,752 of NZ_JYIX01000029.1, forward strand.
ATGACGTCGTCTACGTCGCCGGTCTGCGGGGCGAGAGGCTGTGGACGCTCGACACCAGGTCACCGGATCCGCAGCCGCAGGCCGCGTACACGGGCGAGTTCGGCCGCCTGCGCGACGTCGTGGCCGCCCCGAACGGCGCACTCTGGGTGCTCACGAACAACACCGACGGCCGAGGCTCCCCCGGCGATGCCGACGACCGCCTGCTCCAGCTCCCCCGTCGCCGCTGACCCCCGCCCCGTCCTTCTCCCTACTTCCGAGTCGTCCCCGTGAGCGGACCCTATGGCGTGCGCTCGCGGGGACGACTCCCGGTCCTGGCTGCCCCGATTCGAGTCGTCCCCGTCAGCGGACCCTATGGCGTGCGCTCGCGGGGACGACTCGAAGGTGAGGCACTGCCCGAACGGGGGCCCGGAAGCAGGCGGGATCACTCGGCGCGGCGGCGGGCGTACTCCGCGTCGGTGACGTGTTCCTTCCAGACCGTCGTGGTGGCGGGATCGTCGCCGGCCTCGAGCATCGCGAGGTGCTCCATGAAGCAGTCCGCTGTGGCGCCGTGCCAGTGGTCCTGGCCGGGCGGGGTGTAGAGCGTCCGCCCGGGATGCAGCTCGACGACGTTTCCGTCCCGATCGCCCACGAGAGCGACGCCGCTCGTCACGCGGAGGAACTGGCCTCGAGCGTGCGAGTGCCAGGCCGTGCGGGCGCCGGGTGCGAATCGCACCAGGGCGACCGTCATGCGCTGATCGGCCTCATGCGGCGTGGCGATGCGATCGAGCCACACGTCACCGTGGAACTGCTCCGGCGGGTTCTTGACCGTGGGCACGGCGGATTCGATGTTCATTCCAGCTTCTCCTCTGTTGTTGCTTCCGCTTCCGGGTCGTCCCCGTCAGCGGACTGTATGGCGTGCGCTCATGGGGACGACCGAGATCTGGTCTGGCCGTACGTCCGGGTCGTCCCCGTCAGCGGACTCTATGGCGTGCGCTGACGGGGACGACCCGGATTCAGTGGGCCCCGATGGATCCAGCCGGATCCACCGGTGCTCAGTCGGTCGTGAGCAGCACCTTGGTGGCGCGGCGCTCGTCCATCGCCCGGTAGCCCTCGGCCGCATCCTCGATCGACAGGGTCAGGTCGAAGACGGCGCCGGGATCGATGCGCCGCTGGAAGATGAGATCCACGAGCTCCGGCAGGAAGCGACGCACCGGCGCCGGTCCGCCGTGCAGATGCACGCTCGAGAAGAAGACCTCGGCTCCGTCCAGCGCGACGTCATGGGACACGCCCACGAAGCCGACGTGGCCTCCCGCGCGCGTGGCGCGGATCGCCTGCTCCATCGACTCCTGGGTTCCGACCGCCTCGATCGTGGAATGCGCGCCGAGGCCGCCCGTGAGCTCCTTGATCCGGGCCGCCCCCTCTTCACCGCGCTCGGTCACGATGTCCGTCGCTCCGAAGCGGCGTGCGAGGGCCTGCCGATCGGCATGACGGGACATCGCGATGACCCGCTCCGCACCGAGCTGCTTCGCCGCCAGGACGCCCAGCAGCCCGACGGCCCCGTCCCCCACGACGGCGACGGTCTTGCCGGGGCCCGCCTCGGCGGCCACGGCGGCGAACCAGCCGGTGCCGAGGACGTCGGACGCCGCGAGCAGCGAAGGGATGAGGTCGGCGGGCAGCTCCCCCGGCGTCACGACGAGCGTGCCGTCGGCGAGCGGGATCCGCGCGTACTGCGCCTGGGTGCCGACCGAGCCCATCATCACCTGATGCACGCAGCGGGACTGATACCCCGCCGCGCAGATCTCGCAGGTGTTGTCGCTCGCGACGAAGGATCCGACGACGTGATCGCCGGGCCGGATCCGGGCCACCTCGCCGCCGACGGACTCGACGACCCCGATGTACTCGTGACCCATGCGCTGCCCGCCGGCGCGGATCGCCTCGGCGCCGCGGTAGGGCCACAGGTCGGATCCGCAGATGCAGGTGGCGGTGACGCGGATGATCGCGTCGGTGGGCTCGAGGATGACGGGCATCTCGAGTTCTTCGGTCCGGACATCGCCCGGGGCGTGCATGACGACTCCACGCATGATCGTTCTCCTCAGTGTGCAGTGATGACAGTGGCAGTGGTGGTGGCAGGGCCGCCGGGCCCGGGAGCGGGGGCGCCGCCCCGTCGGGGACGGGCGAGCACCGCGAACGAGACCGCGGCGAGGACCGTCGCGGCCACGGTGACGAGTCCGAGCGGCAGGATGCTGGCGGCGCCCGCGATGCCCACGAGTGGAGCGGCGATACCCCCGACCATTCCGAGCAGCGACGACGCCGTGCCCGCGATCTGCGGATACTCCACGAGCGCGAGGGTGGTCGCGGGCGGGGAGGCCGTCGCGACGCCGCTCGCGAGGGCGAAGAGCGAGACGAGCACGACCCACAGCGGCATCGGGGCGATCCCCGCGGCGAGCAGCCCGAGGGCGCCCAGGCCGGTGATCGCGACTCCCACGGTGAGCGTGCCGCGCACGCTCCACCGCTCGGCGGCACGGCCCGCGAAGTAGCCGAAGACCATGAAGCCGGCCGAGTTCGCGCCGAACGCGAGGGCGTACCCCTGCGGCGACAGGCCGTAGACGTCTTGAAGCACGTACGTCGCGCCGGCGAGATAGGCGAACACCGCCGCGTACAGGAACCCCTGGCTCAGCACCGCGCCGAGGAAGATCCGGTCGGCCAGCAGCGTACGGAAGTCCTGCAGAGTGCGCCGCAGCCCGCCGACCGTTCGGTCGGCGGCGGGAAGGGTCTCCCCGAAGGCGAGCAGGGTGATCAGCAGGATCGCGGATCCGATCACGGCGAGGAACAGGAACAGCCCGCGCCAGTCGGCGACCGTGCTCAGCGCACCGCCGAGGAGCGGTCCGACGATCGCGGCGAATCCGCCGACCACCGTGAGACGGCCGTAGAAGCGGATGAGCGCTCCGCCCGCATGAACGTCGCGGCCTGCCGCCTGCGCGATGACGATCCCGACGCCTCCGGCCAGGCCCTGCACGAAACGGGCCGCGATCAGCAGGCCTACCGAGGGCGCCGCCGCGCAGAGCAGCGAGGTGCCGATGTAAGCCGCAACCCCGATCAGCAGGATCCCCCGTCGTCCGAAGCGATCCGAGAGGGGGCCCGCGACGAGCTGGCCGAGCGCGAGCCCGATGAGGCACGCGGTCACGGTCAGCTGGGCGATCGAGGTCGCCGCCCCGAGTTCGCGCGTGAGGGCCGGGAGTGCGGGCAGGTAGAGGTCCATCGAGATCGGGCCGAACACGGTGAGCAGGAGCAGCAGCGACGGCAGCAGTCTCGAGACCGTGGGGCGCGCGGCGGATCCGGGATCGGTGCGGTTCATGAGGACCACTCTCCGCTCGATCCTGCGCTGGTGGGAGTCCCTGTCGAGGGGTGTACCGGCAGGGCCTCCCTCCGGTGACGGGATCGGCTTACCCTGCTGTGCATGGACAACAGAGCCGAGGTGCGCGAGTTCCTCATGACCCGCCGCGCCCGCGTCTCCCCCGAGGCCGCCGGGCTGCCCGCGGGCGCGAACCGCCGCGTGGAGGGTCTGCGCCGCAGCGAGGTGGCCGCGCTCGCCGGGGTCAGCGTGGAGTACTACGCGAAGCTCGAACGCGGCGCGATCGCCGGAGCCTCGGCGGCGGTGCTCGACGCGCTCGCCGACGCGCTGCAGCTCGACGACGCCGAGCGCGCCCACCTCCTCGACCTGGCGCGTGCGGCCGATGGCATCCCCACCAGCGGTCGTGCACGGCGGCGGGGAAGCGGTCGACCCGCGCCGCTGCGTCCGAGTCTGCAATGGGCGCTGTCCTCGATCACCGATGGCGTGGCCTTCGTCCGCGATCCGCGGCAGAACCTGCTCGCCACCAACGCGCTCGGGCGGGCGTTCTACTCCCCCGTGATCGGCGACGGCGGGCGCACTCCGAACCTGGCTCGCTTCCAGTTCCTGGATCCGGCCGCTCGCGACTTCTATCCCGAGTGGGATCTGTTCGCGCACATGTGCGTGGGCGTGATGCGCGCGGAGGCCGGGCGGGATCCGCACGACACCGCGCTGCAGGAGCTCGTCGGCGAGCTGTCCACCCGGAGCGAGGTCTTCCGCCGGCTCTGGGCCGAGCACGACGTGCGTCGCCACGGAGCCGGCACCAAGCACTTCCGCCACCCGGTCGTGGGCGAGCTGACCCTCGCGTACGAGGAGCTGGCGATCACCGCGGAGCCGGGCAACGTGCTCCTCGTCTACACCGCCGAGCCCGGTTCGCCGTCGGCCGAGGGTCTCGCGCTGCTCGCGTCCTGGGCCGCCACGCAGGAGTCCGAGCGCCCGTCGATCTCCGCCGCAGACGCCTGACCCCCGCTTCGCGTCGTCCCCGTGAGCGGACCCTATGGCGTGCGCTCACGGGGACGACTCCTCGTTCTGGCTCCCCCACCTTCGCGTCGTCCCCGCCAGCGGACCCTATGGCGTGCGCTCACGGGGACGACTCGGAAGTGGGAGACGGGAACGGGAACGAAACGGAAACGGGAACGGGAACGGGAACGGGAACAGGAACGGGAGCGGGAGCGGGAACAGGGTCACACGCGGCAGAGGATCTCGCCGTGCAGGACCGAGAGCCAGCCGTCTTCGCTGGCCGCCCACTCGCGCCAGCCTTCGCTGACACGCCGCAGATCGTCGGGTTTCGCCGCTCCCGACTCCAGGAGCTGGGGCGCGATCGCGGAGTCGAGGATCCGGTCCGCCCACATGCCGCCCCACCAGGCACGGTCCTCGTCGTTCGCGTAGCACCAGGTGCTCGACGTGGCCACGACGTCGGTCAGCCCCGCCGCGTGCGCCCACGACAGCAGCACCCGGCCGGCGTCCGGCTCACCCCCGTTCGCGCGCGCCGCGGTGCGGTAGAGGTCGAGCCAGGTGTCCAGCGCCGGCACGGCGGGCCACCACCGGAAGCCGCCGTAGTCGCTGTCGCGCACGGCGATGATCCCGCCCGGCTTGGTCACCCTGGCCAGCTCCCGCAGTGCCTGGACCGGATCCGCGACGTGCTGCAGGACCTGGTGCGCGTGCGTCACGTCGAAGCTGTCGTTTGGGAAGTCGAGGGCGTGCACGTCGGCGACGCGGAACTCGATGTTCGTCACGCCGCGTTCGGCCGCGGTGGTGCGGCTGAGCCGCAGCTCCTCCGCGCCGATCTCCGTGGCGACGACCTCGGCGACCAGTCCGGCGAGGTCCGCGGTGATCGTGCCGGGCCCCGCACCCACGTCGAGCAGGCGGTCCGTCGGACGCAGGTGCGGCAGCAGGTGCGCGGCCGAGTTCTGCGCGGTGCGCCAGCGATGCGATCGCAGCACCGAATCGTGGTGTCCGTGTGTGTAGGCGGCCATCGGGTCTCCTCTGTTCCAGGGGGCTTCGCTCCCCAGCGTTCCGGTTCGGCGCACCGCGCGGAAGACCGTAGTCTTCCTAGGAGCGCCGCACCCTCGTTCGGCGGCGCTCGCTGATGCGGAGGATCCAGGAGGCCGCGGATGTCGAACGCACTCGGAGATTTCCTCCGCGCCCGGCGCACCGACGCCCGGCTGCAGACGGAGGCGCCGCGACCGGGCGCACGCCGCCGCACCACGGGCCTGCGCCGCGAGGAGGTCGCGACCTCCGCCGGCATCAGCGCCGACTACTACACGCGCCTCGAGCAGGGACGCGAGACGCACCCCAGCGACGCCGTGCTCGACGCCCTCGCCCGCGCGCTCCGGCTCGACCAGGACGCGACCCACCACTTGCACCGGCTGCGCGACGCCCACCCCGGTGCCGCACGCCCCGAGCCCGCGGATCCGCCCGCCGCCGACGCCACTCTGGTGGCCCGCATGACGATGCTGGTCGACGCCGTGCGCCCCAACCCGGCCTACGTCCTGGACCGGCTCAGCACGGTCGTCGCAGCGAACCCCGAGGGGCTCGCGCTTCACGAGGGGCTCGCCGATCTCCCGCCCGCGCAGCGCAACACGTGCCGCTCCCTGCTGCTCGATCCGCGTGCCCGCGAGACGTTCGTGGAGTGGGAGGAACTGGCCCGCGGCGCGGTCGCGCACCTCCGCGCCGCCAACGTGGACGATCTGCAGGATCCGCAGCTCTCCGCCCTCGTCGAGGAGCTGAGCGCGCAGAGCCCGCTGTTCCGGACCTGGTGGAGCGGTCACCTCGTGCAGCGCCGTCGCGGCGACATCACGCACGTGCGCTCGGCCGACGGCACCGTCACCGCCCGCCGCTACGAGGTGCTGCACCTCCCCGAGGACGGCGTGCGGATGACCCTCTGGCTCCCCGCCGTCTGAAGACCCGTTCCGCCGGGGTCGCTTCACCGCTCCGCTCCCCCCGGGGTCGTTGCACCGCTCCGCTCCCCCCGGGGTCGCTTCCCCGCTCCGCTCCCCCCGGGGTCGTTGAGCGAGCGAAGCGAGACGAAACGCGGTGCGCTCGCGGATCGAGTCCGTCGGCGCACCGCGTTTCGTCTCAGTCGCCTTCAGCGTCTTCGCTCAACGACCCCGGCAGGAAGTCGCCTTCGGCGTCTTCACTCAACGGCCCCGAGGAGAGGAGACGAGATCCGGACCCTCCACGCCCGCCTCCCCGGACGCCGTCGCCGGCGCCTCACGGCGCAGGCGGCCGGGCCACCAGATCCGGTCGCCGAGGAGAGCGAAGATCGCGGGAACGATCACGGTGCGCACCACGAGCGTGTCCACGATCACGCCGACACCGACGATCAGGCCGAGCTGGCCGAGGGTCACCAGGGGCAGCACGCCGAGCGCGGCGAAGACCGCGGCCAGCACGATGCCCGCACTCGTGATCACGCCGCCGGTGTGCGCGATCGCCTCGACCATCCCCACCCTCGTGCCGTGCGCTGCGGCCTCGGCACGGGCGCGGTGCACCAGGAAGATCGTGTAGTCGATGCCCAGCGCGACGAGGAAGAGGAACGCGAGCAGCGGCACCTGCAGGTCGAGCGCGTGCTGACCGAACAGCACCCGGCTCAGCCACGCGCCCGCACCGATCGCGGCGAGCGCGCTGGCGAGATTCACGACGAGCAGGAGCACGGGGGCCACGACCGAGCGCAGCAGGATCAGCAGCACCAGGAAGCTGACCAGCAGCACGAGGGGCGCGATGAGCAGCAGATCCTGCCGGTTGCCGGTGCGGGCGTCGACGTCCGTCGCGACCGCCCCGCCGACGAGGGCGTGCGCATCCGGCACGGCGTGCACCGCGGCGCGCAGCTCGGTGATCTGGTTCAGGCTCTTCTCGGTGCTCGGGGCGTAGTCGCTGGTCACCATGATCTTCGTGAGGTCGCCGTCCTCGGTCGTGCCGACCGGCTGCGCGCGCACGACGCCTTCGACGTCCTTCGCCGCCGCGACGACGTCCCGAGTCTGCGCCGAATCGGCGACCACGAGGATCGGCTGCGCCTCACCCGCAGGGAAGTGCGCAGAGAACACTTCGAGCCCCGCCGCCGACTCCGAGGGCACCCGGAACTTCTCCACCTGGTCGAGCCCGACCGAGGTGCCGAACAGGCCCGCGGCCATCACCGCCAACAGCGCGCCGCCCGCGAGCAGGGCCACGAGCGGGCGCTTCACGACGCCGCCGGCGATCCCGCGCCACGCCCGTCCCTGCCTGCGCTGCTCACCGGGACGCGGCACGAACGGCCAGAACACCTTCGGCCCGCACACCGCGAGCAGCGGCGGCAGCAGGAACAGGACGGAGGCGAGTGCGATCAGCAGGCCGATCGCCGAGGAGATCCCGAGCCCGTGCGTCCCGGGGATCACGGCCAGCACGAGCGTGAGGAGCGCGAGCACCACGGTGACGTTCGAGGCGACGATCGCTGGTGCCGTCTTGCGCCAGGCGGTGCTGAGCGCGCGACGGTGATCGGTCTCCTGCTGCAGCTCTTCGCGGTAGCGCGAGATCAGCAGCAGGGCGTAGTTCGTGCCGGCGCCGAACACCAGCACGCTGATGATGCCCGCGTCGAACTGCAGGCCCCACGCGGATCCGGCCGCCGCGGTCATCCGGCCCGCGAGTCCGTCCGCGAGCGCGACGACCACGAGCGGGATCAGCCACAGGATCGGCGAGCGATAAGTCAGGATGAGCAGGATCGCGACGATGAGGATCGTGACGATCAACAGCGTGAAGTCGGCGCCCTCGAACGATGACGCGATGTCGGCGCCGAAAGCGGGCCCGCCCGTGACCTGCAGCGTGAGGCCGTCCGGCGCGTGCGCGGCGACATCCGAGCGCAGCGCGGCGATCGCCTTCGCGTTCTCGGCATTCGCGTCCGAGGCTGTGATCGGGGTGATGATCACCGCAGCCTTCTTGTCATCGCTGACCACGGGTCCCGACGGGTCCGCCGCCGCGCGGGCGTCCAGCACCGGGACCAGATCCTTCAGCCCCGCCAGGTCCGCCTCGGACAGCGCAGCGCCGTCCTCCCGCGAAGCGACGACGAGCACCGACTGCCGATCGGCGTTCGGGAAGGTCTTCAGGAGCTCGGAGACCCGGGTCGACTCCGATGCGGCCGGAGCCTGCGCATTGCCGCCCGGCGCTTTTGCCGAGCCGAAGGCGCCGAACAGCAGCACCATGAGGAGAAGGACGAGCCCGAGCGAGATCCACGCGCCGCGGCGCGAGGTCAGAGCATCGGAGAGGCGCGAGCGCGCGACGGAATCTGCCATGCCTCCAGTCCACCCGCGTGCACGCAGCGTGCCATCGTGCACAAGGTTGATCGAAAGATCGATCGAAGGGACGAGACCGGATCCCCGCCGCTCCGGGGTCGTCGAGCGAGCGAAGCGACGCCCTTCGTCTCGTCGCTGCGCTCCTCGCTCAGGGACCGGTCCGTGGATCGGGCGCTTCGCTCCTCGCTCAGGGACCGGTCCGTGGATCGGTCCCTGAGCGAGACGAAGGCGAGACGAAGGGCGGCCCGGCTCGCTCAACGGCCTCCCGGAGGAGACCGCGTTCGTGGTGCCGGGCGCCCCGTGATCTCGAGGCGCCCGGGGCAGAGGGGCCGGTCAGTACCGCAGGCCGTGACCGAACCGGAATGTGGGGTTCTCGGTGTCGAACGCGACGTCGGTGCGGCTCGCCGCGACGGCCGCGTCCGAACGGGGCAGGTCGAAGGGCAGCGCGCCCTGCGGCCCGCGCTCGCCGAACAGCACCCGGAGCACGGCCTCGTCCGAGGCGCCGTAGTCCGCGAGCACGGCGTGCGCCGCCTCCTCGAGACCGCCGAGCACGGCGGGACGGTCGAGGTAGATGTCGATCACCGTCGGCACCGCGGTGGCGATCGCGGCCAGGCGGGCGTGCTCCTCGGCCGGGAACTCCAGGGATCCGGAGTGGAACAGGTCGCTGAACCCGCCGCGGTCGCGGTCCTCGAAGGGGGCCTTGATGCGCAGGATCGCGACGTCGGCCTCTTCGGGGCTCTCGACGACAGTCGCGTATGCGGCGAGCGCCTCGGCGGCCACGCCCTCGGCGTACACCTTCACGCCGCGCGCGAGCGGCAGGATCGGGGATCCTCCGTCGACGGTGTTGTTCGTGAGCAGCGTGAGCGAGTCGCTCTGCGCATCCAGCCCCTCGGCGACGAAGTCGGGACGGCCGACGACGGACTCCGCGCTCTCCTCGTCCACGAACGGGTTCTCGAACAGTCCGAGCCGGAACTTCTCGCGCAGCAGCCGCCGCACCGACACGTCCAGACGATCCTCCGAGACTTCGCCGCGCTCGACGAGCCCGAGGAGCTCCTCGGTGCACAGCTCGCCGCCGAACTGGTCGATGCCCGCGTCGAGGGCCTTGACCATGCGCTGCGGCCGGGTGAGGTCCTCGACGCCCCACGCACGGGCGGGCATGTCGGCGCCGAACACGACGACGTCGGTGAGCAGGCCCCAGTCGGTGCAGACGATGCCCTCGAACCCGAGCTCATCGCGCAGCAGATCCGTGAGCACGCCCTTGTTGAAGCCGAAGCCGACCTCTTCCCAGTCGGTGCCGACGGGCTGGCCGTAGTACGGCATCATCTGCGTGGCGCCGGCGCCGATCGCCGCGATGAACGGACGCAGGTGATAGTCGCGCGCATCACCCGGGTAGACCTGCTCCTTGCCCCAGGCGAAGTGCGGGTCCTCGCCGTCGAGCTGCGGACCGCCGCCCGGGAAGTGCTTGACCATCGTCGCGACGGAGTCCGCCCCGAGCTCCTCACCCTGGAAGCCGCGGATGTAGCCGACCACGAGGCGCGAGGTGAGGTCCGCGTCCTCGCCGAACGTGCCCGCGATCCGCGACCAGCGCGGCTCGGTGGCGAGGTCGATCTGCGGGTGCAGCGCGACCCGCAGGCCGACCGCGAGGTACTCCTGCCGCGCGATGTCGGCGAAGCGCTCGAGGCGCTCCGGGGATCCGAGGGCCGCGAAACCGAGGGTCTCCGGCCACTGCGAGAACGGACCCGCCATGAGCGAGGTGAGCGGGTTGTCGCTGAACGAGTGCCTCGGGTCGGTCGAGAGCGTGATCGGGATGCCCAGCGGGGTGTCCAGCGCCATCCGCTGCAGGGCGTTGTGCCAGGCCGCGAACTCACGACCGCCGGGTGCGGCGCCGAGCAGGTTGAAGTGGCTCATCCGGCGCTTGCGCACCATCGAGGAGATCGAGGGAAGGCCGAAGGTCGGGTTGCCCTCGTCGAGTTCGGCGAAGGCCGCCATGGTGTGGAACAGCATCCCGACCTTGTCGGCGAGCTCCATCCGGCCGAGCAGATCCTCGACGCGCTCGTCGATCGGCAGGGTGGCGTCGCGGTAGGGCAGCACGGCCTCGTTCACGGTGTCCGTCATATCGATGTTCTCCTCAGTTACTTGACCGACTTGATGAACCAGACGCTGACCGCGCCCAGCACGCTCAGCACGATCGCGATCGGGAAGAGCGCTCCGTATCCGAACGCCAGCACGATCGCACCGGCGACGCCGGGGGCGAACGTCTGCGGCAGCGTCGCCGCGATGTTCACGACGCCCAGGTCCTTCGCGAAATTCTTGGCGGACGGCAGCACCTGGCTCATCAGGGCGGTGTCGACGGCCTGGAACATGCCGAACCCGAAGCCGCTGATCACGGTCATGATCATCCACGACGTGTACGACGGCGAGATCATGGGGAACACCAGCGCGACCGCCATGAGCAGGGAGGATCCGAAGACGAACGGCTTGCGGCGGCCGACCTTGTCGGAGAGCGGACCTGAGACCACCGTCGCGATGAGGATCCCGACGAGGCTGAGGATGCCGAGCAGCGGGATCACCGAGAAGGGATCCTTCACACCGAGGTAGTTCTTGAGGATCAGCAACTGGAACCCGGTGACGGCGAAGTACCCGGTGTACAGCAGCAGACGACCCGTGAACGCCCAGAAGAAGTCGGGGTGTTTGGTCGGGCTGACCCAGAACGTGCGCAGGAACTCGCCGAAGCTGAACGGCTCGTTCTGGAAGTTGAGGCTGGGGTGGTCGGGGTTCGCGATAACGAAACCGAGCAGCACGACGACGGCGAAGACGGCGAAGATGATGTAGCCGAGCGTGATCGAGTGCGCGAGCTGCGAGCCGATGATCTGGCCGCCGAGCGCGCCGAACATGAGACCGATGCCGGAGAGCGCCGCGAACGTGCCACGGCGGGCGACCGGAACCCGGTCCGGCAGGATCGCCGAGAGCGGTCCCTGCGCGAAGTTGTAGGCGATCTGGATCAGCGTCCACGCGACGATGATGCCCACAAGATTGTTCATGAAGCCGAGAGCGATGAGGGCGATGCCGCCCACGATCGCGCCCGCGATGATCCACGGCGCGCGGCGACCGAACCTCGAACGAGTGCGATCGGAGAGCTGTCCGGCGGCGGGCTGGGCGATCATCGCACCGAGGGCGCCGATCGTCGACACGATCGCGATGTTGGCGACCTGGGTCTTCTCATCCGGGAACATCGCGATGATCTGGGCCTGCAGCAGGATCCCGGGCACCGCGCCCCAGATCACGAAGATGGCGAAGTTCGCGGGGATGATCCACCACAGCAGGCGCCTGACCCCCTTGCGGGGCGTGGGCGGGTCGTCCTCGCCGGAGGCGGTGGCCACGAACGTGGTCTCGGTGATGGGCGCGCGCACCTCTGGGGCGTCAGAAGAAGTCGACGACATTGTCAGTCCTTGGTTCGGGGTGGGACTTCGGGTTCGGGTCGTGCTCACCGGATCCGATAGGGCTGGTCCTTGCCCCGCTCATCCGGTAGACGCACGCTAGCATGAAAACCGGCACAAGTGTAGGTTTTTGTTCCGGAGGCCCCTTCCTCCTCCGATCCGGACCGTGCAGAACCCCGCACGACGCCCGCCGACGCATACGATGGGACACCGATGACGACCGAACGCGGATACACGACGGGCCGCGCCCGGCGGGAGCGGATCATCGCGGCTGCGACCGCGCTCTTCGGACGCGTCGGCTTCAACAGCGCCACCATGCTCGAGATCGCGCAGGTCTGCGAGATCTCCCGTGCCGGCCTCGCCCACCACTTCCCCACGAAGGAATCGCTCATGGAGGCGGTGCTGGAGACGAGGGACCTCGAGGATCGCGAGCGGTTCCGGCGCAATGGCTCGCAGGGTCAGGACGGCATCGGGATCCTGCGCGGCATGGTCGATCTCGCCCGGCACAACACCGAGGTGGGCGGCATCATCGCCCTGTACGCCGTGCTGTCCGCCGAGGCGGCCGACCCCTCGCATCCCGCGCACGACTACTTCGTCCGTCGCTATCAGCGGATCCGCTCCGGCACGGCGAAGGCCCTGCGGGACGCACGCGCGGCAGGCCACCTCGCCTCGCACGTCGACGAGGACCGCGCCGCCGCCGAGCTCACCGCGCTCATGGACGGTCTGCAACTGCAGTGGCTGCTGGATCCGACCTCCGTCGACATGGCCGAGACCGTGCGCCGCCGCATCGAGGAACTGCTCGTGGTGCCTCTCGACGTGGTGCCTCTCGACGTGGCGCCGGTCTCCAGCAGCGAGACTCCCGTTTCCGCGTGAGACACCACTCCTGGCGTGGTGCTTCGCGCTCGAAGTGATGTCTCGCGGTCCGTGCCGGCCGTCGCCCGACCTCAGCTCCAGACGAACCGGAACGTTCCGAACAGCACCGCGGCGGCGATCGACAGCGCCATGATCGCCGCGCCTCCGGCCAGCGCGATCGCATCGCGCCCCGACAGCCGGGACGGGCGCGACCAGGTGCGCGGGATGTCGGATCCGAATCCGCGCGCCTCCATCGCGAGAGCGAGCTTGGTGCCGCGTCGCACGGCGAACACGAGCAGCACGAACGACATCGTGAAGAAGCGTCGCAACGCGCCGCGGTCGCCCACCCCGCGCGCCCGGCGGGCGAGCGACATCGTGCGCCAGTCGTCCAGGAACAGCCCGAGCATCCGGGTGCCCGCCAGCACGCCCAGTACGAAGCGGCTGGGCAGGTGCGCGACCTGGGCGAGGGCGTCGGCGAGCTCGGTCGGATCCGTGCGGGCGAACAGCAGGATCGTCGGCAGCCCCAGCGCCACGACGCGGATCGACACGGCGATCGCGAGCTGGATCGATGCCTCGCTGATGTGCGCGAACCCGAAACTGAAGAACACCTGCCCGCCCGGCGCCGCGTAGAGCAGCATGCTCACGCCGGCCACCGGCGCGATCACGAGCAGCAGCGCGAGCCGGCGCAGCACGGTGCCGAGCCGGAGTCCGGTGAGCGGGATGCACAGCAGCTGCAGCCCGATCGCGACGAGCCCGCTCGTGACGTCGATCGATGCGAACAGCGGCACCGAAAGCAGCAGCGCCAGCAGGATCCGGGTGACCGGGTTGACCCCGTCGATCCATACCGCGCCCGCTTTCGAAGCGCCCGAATGGCTGCGTTCGGCCGACAGATCGAGCGTTTTGCGCGCTTCGAAACCCGTGCTCATGCGGTCAGCTCGATCCGGTGGCCGCCGAGGTGACGGATCACGTCGGCGTCGTGCGTGACGGCGACGACGGCCGTGCCGCGGGCGATCTCCTCCTGCAGCAGGCTCACGATGCCGATCCAGCCGCGGCGATCCTGCCCGAAGGTAGGCTCGTCGAGCACGATCACCGCGGGCGCGGCGGCGAGCACGGTCGCGACCGAGAGCCGGCGCTTCTGCCCTCCCGACAGCGTGAAGGGGTTCGCGGCGGCGAGCGCGGTCAGCCCGAGCCGCTCCAGCAGGGCGTCCACGACGGCGTCGATCCGGTCCTTGTCCCAGCCGAGCGCGCGCGGCCCGACCGCGAGCTCGTCGCGCACGGTCTGCGTGAGGAACTGGTGCTCGGGATCCTGGAAGACCATCCCGATACGGGTGAGCAGCTCTCGCGACGTCCAGCGGATCGGAGCCCGGCCGCGTCGCCCCCGGAGACTCTCCGCCGCCTGAACGGTGCCGTCGAGCGCGTCGAGGAGCCCCGCGAGCGTGAGCGCGAGCGTGGACTTGCCCGCGCCGTTCGGACCGACGATCAGCGTCGCCTCGCCATCCGGCACCGCGAGGTCGAGCCCGCGCTGCACGGCATGACGGCGATCCCTGGTGACGGCAAGAGCGCGGGCCGCGAGGATCGCATCGGCGGGGTCCACTGCCGGACGCACCGGCAGCACCGGAAGTCCCACCGGATGCCCCGGCACCCACACGCCTGCTTCCGCGAGGGCGTCGCCGTGCACCAGGAACACCTCGTCCGGGGGGCCGTCGGCGAGGAGGCCGCCGTCCGCGCCGACGACGATCACCCGGGTCATCAGATCCGCCCACACCGCAGTGCGGTGCTCGATGACCACGAGCGTGGCTCCGGTCGCGGCCACGACGCGCTCGACGCTCGCGCGGATCTCCTGCACGCCGTCGGGGTCGAGGTTGGCCGTCGGCTCATCCAGCAGCAGCAGCCCCGGTTGCATGGCGAGAGCCCCGGCGAGCGCAAGCCGCTGCTTCTGACCGCCCGAGAGCGCCGCCGTGGGACGGTCCAGCGGCACGTCGAGGCCGACGGCGCCGAGCGCCTCGGCGACGCACGCGGGAATGTCCTCCGCGGGCACGCCGAGGTTCTCGCAGCCGAAGGCGACGTCGTCGCCGACCCTGCTCAGCACGACGCCGGCGTCCGGATCCTGCAGGACCAGACCGATCCTGCCCCGCTGGCTCTCCGGATCGGATCCGTCGACCTGCAGGGATCCGCGGCTCTCACCCTCGTCGGCGTCGCCGAGCAGCCCCGCCATGCCGGTCAGGAGGGTCGACTTCCCGGCCCCGGACGCACCGAGCAGGAGCACCCGCTCCCCCGGCTCGATCGTGAACGTCACGTCGCTGACCGCGGGCAGGCGGCGGCCGGCGTAACGCCAGCCCCACCCGTCCGCGACGACGCGCGCGGCACCCGCGGTCATGTCAGACCTCGCGGCGGAGCTCGCGTCCGGCGGCGAAGCGGCTGAGAGCGCCGGTCGCGGCGAGGGCGCGCACGAGCAGCCAGCCGAGGACTCCGGCCAGCAGGGCACCCGAGACGACGAGGGCGCCGAGGTAGATCGCATTGAACTCGGCGGACTTCAGGATGTTCGGCGAGCTGCCGTAGAACAGCTCGAAGAGCCAGGCGCCCGCGGCCGCGGCGATGCCGGCGAGGGCGGCGATCGGGAGCGAGAACCGGCGGTACAGGAAGATCGCGAAGATCAGCTCGGCCCCGAGGCCCTGCGCGATGCCCTCGAGCACCGTGGAAACGCCCCAGATGTTGCCGATCAGCATCGACACGATCGCCGCCACGACCTCGACGACGAGCGCGGCGCCGGGCTTGCGGATCACGAGCCCGCCGACCACGCCGCCGAGCAGCCAGATCCCGACGGCGATGCCGCCGAGACCAGGGGTGAGGCCGTCGGCCGCGGTGAACCAGGCGTAGCCGATCGTGTTCCAGACCCAGAAGACCAGGCCGATCGCGACGCCGAGCACGGCGGCCACGACGATGTCGACGACGCGCCAGTTCAGGCGACGTGCGACCGCCCCGCTGCTGTTCACGTTCTGTGCGGTTGCAGATGCATGCATGAGAAATGCTCCTCCCTGCGCCGGCATGATCCGGATCAGGTTCGACGGTCGAAGCGCGATTCGCTCCCTCTCAGCCCGGCTCGCCGGACTCCCGTGGTGATCCGCCCATCCTAGCCCCGCCGGGGCGCACCGGCGACCGCCTCGTCACACGGCGTGACGCGAGAACGCCCGCGATACCCGCCGTTGACAGGGCCGCCAGATACGGTAGGGGGGTGAACAATGACGACGGTCCGGGGGCCGCCCAGGTCGATCCGGAGATCGCCGACGCCGACGCACCCGCTGCCGACGCCTCCCGCGCGGCCATCGACGAGGCCGCACCGGAACCCGCAGCGCTGTTCCCCGACGCACCGGAGCCGACCGAACCCGCGCCGTTGTTCCCCCCGCGCGAGGCCCCTGTGGCTGAGCCGCTGTTCCCCGCGCCGGACGCCCCCACCTCTGCACCGCTTTTCGGAGGCACGACGGACCCGGACCCGTCGGCATCGGTCGTCGACAAGGATCGGACGATCGAGAGTGCGACGGCGGCGTCCGAGGGCCTCACCACCGGCGAAGCCTCGATGACCTCCGCGACTCCTGCCGCCGGACCGGCCCCGACGGCCTCCCAGACGTCTGCCATCGGCGAGGCCCCAGCGATCTCGGCGACGGATCCGGCCCCGGTCGAGCCGTCGGACACTCCGACAGACACCGCCCCCGTCGTGGCCGCTGCGCCTGCCTCTGCCCCTGTTGCAACCCCCGCTTCCGGTCCCGCCACCAGGGCGCGCACGACCCGGCCGCTGCCCTCGGCATCGCTCGTCCGAGGCCCCGACCGCACCCCGACCGCCGCGCTCGCCTGGGTGGACGTGGCCCGGGTCGGCGCCGGCAATGCGGCCGCTGCTGCGGCGTCGTCCCGTGCGCTGCTGGACGATGCCCCGCACCGCACCCTCGCCCGGCCAGGAGTGCTGCTGCCGCTGGGCGGGGTGCTCGCCGTCGTCATCGCGTACGGTGCCGCGACCACGCTCTGGCCGCTCAATGCCGTGCAGCCCGTCGCAGCCCCCGTCGCCTTCCAGCCTGCGGCCGCCCCTGCCGCCGCTGCGGCATGGCCCGCCATCGGCAGTGCCGCCGTGGGCGTCGCCGGCATCGGCACCGTCGCCTCGGCGGAGCAGCACGCTCCGATGGCGAGCATCACGAAGCTCGTGACGGTGCTCGCCTCACTCGACAAGATGCCACTCAAGGCCGGCGAGCAGGGTCCGTCCTTCGCGTTCACGCAGGCCGACAGCGACGACTACTGGGACTACCTCCGTCAGGATCAGTCCGCGCTCGACGTCCCGGTGGGCGGATCCCTCACGCAGTACCAGTTGTACGAGGGGATCCTGCTCGGTTCGGCGAACAACTACGCCGACCGTCTCGCCCGCGAGGTGTGGGGCTCGGACGAGAACTATGCGGCCGCCGCGAATCAGTGGCTGAGCCAGCACGACCTCGCCGACATCACCGTCGTGACGCCCTCCGGCTTCGACTTCGGCAACGTCTCGACCCCCCGTGCGCTCATCCAGCTCGGAGAGATCGCCGAGAAGAACCCCGTGATCGCCGGGATCGTGAAGCAGAAGAGCGTCGAGCTGCCCGGCGCCGGTGTCGTCAAGAACACCAACGGCCTCATCGACGACGCCGGCATCGTGGGCATCAAGACCGGCACGATCGGCGACGGCGCCGACACCCGGTACAACCTGCTCTCGGCCAAGGACGTCACGGATGGGGACGCCACCGTGCGGATCTACGTCGCCGCGCTCGGTCAGGACAGCGACGCGGGTCGGGTCGATGCCTCGCGTGCTCTGTACGCAGGTCTCGAAGCAGCCCTGAAGGACCAGCCGCAGACGGTGGACAAGGGCGCGACGCTCGGCACGGTCGACACGGCGTGGGGTGAGACCACCCAGGTGGTGGCCGCCGACAGCGCTCGAGTCGTGCTGTGGAACGGCGCCTCCGCGACGGCGACCACCAAGTTCTCGCTCGGGAACGACTGGAAGGCCGGCGAGAAGGCGGGCACGCTCAGCCTCAAGGGCCCGCTGGACTCCGCCTCGGTGCCCCTGGAGCTGCGCACCGCCCTGCACGGCCCGAGCTTCTGGTGGCGCCTCACGCACCCCCTCGAGCTGTTCGGCCTGACGAAGTAGGACCGGATCCGGCCGCACCGGCTCCGTTCAGGTCGCACTTTCCCCGCTCAGGTCGCACTTTCTGCCGCTATTGCCGCCCCGGAAGAGCAAATATCGCGACCTGAACGACGCCGCAAGGCGCCGAGTACGCCGGCCACACCCGGCCACGCCACGAGAAAGCGCCGTCGCCCTGCGAACAGGACGACGGCGCTCACGTCGGTGCGGACCGGGTCAGACCCTGTCGTCCTCGATCTCCCATGAGGAGCTCTCCGGCGACTCGGCCGACTCGATGACGCGTTCGGCGACGGCGACCGGGGCGGTCCCCGCACCGATCGCGGCGGCGGCACCGGCCTCGACCTCGGACGCGACGGATCCGTCCACCGGGACCGTGACGGTCCCGGTGACGAGCGCCTCGTCCGCGTCGGTGTCGCTCGCGGCCTGCTCGAACTGCGACTGGTACAGCCGCCAGTACGCGCCCTGCGCGGCGATGAGTTCCTCGTGATTGCCCTTCTCCACGATGTCGCCGTGCTCCATCACGAGGATGAGGTCGGCGTCGCGGATCGTGGACAGGCGGTGCGCGATCACGAACGATGTGCGTCCGTGCCGCAGGGCCGCCATCGCGTGCTGCAGCAGCAGCTCGGTGCGGGTGTCGACGGCCGACGTGGCCTCGTCCAGGATGAGGATCGACGGCTGGGCGACGAACGCGCGCGCGATCGTGATCAGCTGGCGTTCACCGGCCGACACGTTCGAGGCGTCCTCGTCGAGCTTCGTCTCGTAGCCCTCGGGGAGAGCGTGCACGAAGCGGTCGACGTACGTCGCCTTGGCGGCGTCGATGACCTCGTCATCCGTCGCGGTCGAACGGCCGTAGCGGATGTTCTCCCGGATCGTGCCCGCGAACAGCCACGGATCCTGCAGCACCATGCCCGTGCGCGCGCGCAGGTCGGAACGCTCCATCTGGGCGATGTCCTGCCCGTCGAGAAGGATCCGCCCGCCGCTCAGCTCGTAGAACCGCATGATGAGGTTGACCAGTGTGGTCTTGCCCGCACCGGTCGGGCCGACGATCGCGACCGTCTGGCCTGGCTCCACGCGGAACGACAGATCCGTGATGAGCGGGCGGTCCTCCGTGTAGGAGAACGCGACGTGCTCGAACTCGATGACGCCGTTGCCGTCGGTGACGGTGGGTGCGTCCTCGGCATCCGGATCCTGCTCCTCCGCGTCCAGCAGCTCGAACACGCGCTCGGCCGAGGCGGTGCCGGACTGCACGACCGCCGCCATTCCGCCCAGCTCGCTGAGCGGCTGGGTGAATTGCTGGGAGTACTGGATGAACGCCTGCACGTCTCCGAGGCGGAGCTGGCCGCTCGCGACCATGAGGCCGCCCAGCACGGCGAGGCCGACGTAGGTGAGGCTGCCGATGAAGGTCATGGCCGGCATCATCAGCCCGGACAGGAACTGGGCCTTGAACGCGGCCTGGTAGAGCTCCTCGTTCTCGACCTGGAACTTGTCCAGAGCGTCCTTCTCGCGACCGAAGACCTTGACCAGCGCGTGGCCGGAGAAGGCCTCCTCGACGCGTGCGTTCAGACGGCCGACCTTCTTCCACTGGATCCCGAACGCCTTCTGCGAACGCGGTCCGATGACGCCGAAGATCACGGCCATGAGCGGCAGCGCCACGAGGGCGACGAGAGCCAGTTGCCACGAGATCGAGAACATCATGACCAGCACGCCGACCACGGTGAGCACCGAGGTGAGAGCGCCCGACAGCGATTGCTGCATGGTCTGCGTGATGTTGTCGATGTCGTTCGTGACGCGGGAGATCAGCTCTCCGCGCTGCACCTTGTCGAAGTACGACAGCGGCAGGCGGTTGATCTTCGCCTCGACGTCCTCACGCAGGCGCCACATCGTGCGCACCATGATGACGTTGATGACGTAGCCCTGGATCCAGCTCAGCAGCGCGGATCCGACGTAGATCGCGAGCACCGCGGTGATCACCCAGCGCAGCTGCCCGAAGTCGATCCCGTCGCCGACCTTGAACGGCGCGAACGCGGCCACCATGTCGGCGAACTGGTTCTGGTTCGCCGCGCGCAGCTGCTCGACGACCTGTGCCTGCGTGGTGTCCTTCGGGAACCCGGGGAAGCCGTTCTGCCCCTTGCCCAGAGCGAGCGAGGTGAATCCCTCGTAGATGATGTTCGTCGCGTTGCCGAGCACCTTCGGCGCGGCCACGGCGAGCACGACGCCGAGCGCCCCGAAGATCGAGACCAGCACGAACCACACGGCGCTGGGCTTGAGCAGCCCGATCATGCGCTTGAAGCTCGGGCCGAACTGGCTCGCCTTGCCGGGAGCGGGGCCGTCGAACATCCCACCGCCCTGCTGGCGCGCCTTCTCGGCCTGCTCGGCCTCCTCCTTCTCGGCGTCGGTCATCTCGACGGTCGCCGACGCGCCGGCGTACTTCGCCCGGCGGGCCTGGATGCGCTCTGCGCGTGCGGCCTTCTTGTCCACGTTGTCGCTCATGCGTCCACCCCCAGCTGCGACTCGACGATCTCTCTATAGGTGTCGCTCGTCTCCAGCAGCTGCTCGTGCGTGCCGACGGCGACCATGGTGCCGCCCTCGAGGACGACGATGCGGTCGGCGTCGGTGATGGTCGAGACGCGCTGCGCGACGACGATCTTGGTCACGTGCGGCAGTTCCCGCCACAGCGCCTGGCGCAGCCGGGCGTCGGTGGTGAGGTCGAGCGCCGAGAACGAGTCGTCGAAGACGAGGATCTCGGGCTGGTGGAGGATCGCACGGGCGATCGCGAGCCGCTGGCGCTGGCCGCCGGACACGTTCGTCCCGCCCTGCGCGATGCTGGAGTCCAGCCCGTCGGGCATCTCCGACACGAAGTCCCTCGCCTGCGCGATGTCGAGCGCGGCCCACAGCTCCTCGTCGGTGGCCTCCTCGCGCCCGTAGCGCAGGTTGGAGGCGATCGTTCCGCTGAACAGGAACGGACGCTGCGGCACGAGTCCGATGCTCTTCCAGAGCACATCGACATCGGCCTGGCGCACGTCCGTGCCGCCGACGGAGGCGGAGCCGCCCGTGACGTCGAACAGTCGGGGGATGAGCGAGATCAGGGTCGTCTTGCCCGCGCCGGTGGATCCGACGATCGCGACGGTCTCGCCGGGCTCCGCCGCGAAGCTGATCCCGTGCAGCACCGGCGACTCGGCGCCGGGGTACGTGAAGGAGACGTCGTCGAAGGCCACGGATCCCGGGATCGGGAAGGTCTTAACGCCGTTCTCCGGGCGGGTCATGCTCTGCTCGGCGTCCAGCACCTCGCCGACGCGCTCGGCGGAGACCGCGGCGCGCGGGATCATCATGGCCATGAAGCTGGACATGATGATGCCCATCATGATCTGACCGATGTACTGCATGAATGCGAACAGCGTGCCGACCTCGACCGTGCCGTTGTTCACCTCGATGCCGCCGAACCAGATCACGCCCACGATGGTGACGTTCAGGATCAGCATGAACAGCGGGAAGAGCAGGACGAAGAGCGAACCGACGTTGCGGCCGACGACCATGATGTCGGTGTTGGCGCCGCGGAAGCGCTCCTCCTCGATGCGCTCGCGCACGAACGCGCGCACCACGCGGACGCCGGTGAGCTGCTCGCGCATGATGCGGTTGACGTTGTCGAGCTTGCCCTGGTAGCTGCGGAACAGCGGGACCATGCGGCCGATGATGATGCCGGCGACGATGAGCAGCGCTGGCACCGAGACGGCGATGAGCCAGCTCAGACCCAGGTTGGTCTGCAGCGCCATGATGATGCCGCCGATCGCGAGCAGCGGGGCGGTGATGAACATCGTCGAGCCCATCATCGCCAGCATCTGCACCTGCTGCACGTCATTCGTGTTGCGGGTGATCAGCGAGCCGGCGCCGAACTGCGAGACCTCGCGCTCGGAGAAGCCGCTCACGCGGGCGAACACGTCGGCGCGGATGTCGCGGCCGAGGCTCATCGCCGCGCGCGCAGCGAAGTAGGTCGCGATGACGGAGGCGATGATCTGGCCGAGCGAGACCGCGAGCATGAGCCCGCCGTGCGACCAGATGTAGGCGGTGTCGGCGTTGGCGACGCCCTTGTCGATGATGTCTGCGTTGAGGCGCGGCAGGTAGAGCGCGGCGAAGGCGCTGCCGAACTGGAACACCAGGACGCCGAGCAGCAGCCACTTATAACGCTTCAGATAGCGGAAGAGGATCTTTCCGAGCACAGGCGGACTTTCCTTGTGGGAGCGGACTTCCCGAGGGGAAGCGGAAGAAGTCGAGAATCGACCACGAATCACCCTGCCACGCGGCACCGACATTCACATCCCCCTTGAGGAGGATCGGCTCAGATCTTCGCTGAGGGCGAAACGAATCCCTGCTCGCGCCGAGATTTGCGGATCCGGTTAAGAAACCGGGACACCCTGCGGAAGGTTCGCTACGCCCAGAGCGGAACCGGCGGCACGTAGTCGCGCGCCTCGGCGGAGGCATCAGGCGCGAGGTCTGCGAGGGTCTGCGGATCCCAGTGCGGATCGCGGTCCTTGTCCACGAGCTGCGCGCGGATCCCCTCCACGAGGTCAGGGTGGTTGTGCACGAACCAGAGCACCCGGCGGTACTCCCCCGCCAGGGCGTCGCGCACGGAGTCCATCCCCCGGGCCTCGCGCACGGCGTCGAGCGTGACCACGAGCGCCGTCGGGGCCAGCGACTCGAGCAGGTCGGCGGTGTCCGCCGGCGTGGGCTCGGGGCCGGCTCCGTCGGCGATCTCCGGGGCCGGGTTCGCGCGCAGACGGGCCGCGATCTCCGGCACGGTGTCGGCGGAGAAGGCCTCGTCGATCCAGCCCTGCTGCGCGGACAGCGGCGAAGGATCCGGCGTCTCGTCGAAGAGCATGACGATCTCGCTCGGCCCGGTCGGATCCGCCCGGTGCGCGAGCGCGTCGCGCAGCGCCTCGAGACGCTCGGACGGGACGTAGAAGTCGGCGAACCCGGCGTAGAGCGCATCGGATCCGTTCATGGTCCCCGCAGTGAGCGCCAGGAACTCGCCCAGGCGACCGGGCGCGTGGCCGAGCAGCCACGTGCCGCCGACATCCGGCGTGAAGCCGATCTTCACCTCGGGCATCGCGAGCTGCGAGCGCTCCGTGACCACGCGGATCGCGGCATGCCCCGCGACGCCGATGCCGCCGCCCATCGTGATGCCGTCGGCGATCGCGACGACGGTCTTGGGGTACTCCGCGATCGCGGCGTTCATCGCGTACTCCTCACGGAAGAACTCCACCGTGTCCGCGCTGCGTCCCGCGGTGATCTGCCGGTGCAGCTCGCGCACGTCGCCGCCCGCGCACAGGCCGCGGTCCCCCGCACCGTCGATGTAGACGATCTCGATGTCGCTGTCGTCGCGCCAGGTGTCGAGGGCCGCATGCACCGCGCCGATCATCCCGACGTTCAGCGCGTTGAGCGCCCTCGGGCGGTTCAGCGTGATCCAGCCCAGCGCCCCCTCGGTGCGCACGAGCACCTCGGCGTCTGCGGCGGCGGATCCCTGGGCGTCTTCGACGATGCTCACGGATGCCACGTTACCCCGCGCGGTGCTCCCCCCGAGCCGTCGGCGGCCGGAGGGACGCAGCGCGCATCCGCCTTCGCGCCGAGCACGCGAAGGCCCTCGCATTGCGCGGAATGCCCCGGATCAACGAGCATTTTCAGGTCGCATCCGACAAGATAGAGGGGTACTGCTGTATCTATGAGAGGCCGCGGATGACCGACGGACAAGTGCTCGAGTTCTCGCATGCGACGAAGCGCTTCGGCGTTCTCACCGCTGTCGACGACCTCTCCGCCCGTATCGAGCCGGGGGCGGTGACCGCGTTCCTCGGGCCGAACGGCGCCGGCAAGACGACGTCGCTGCGGATGATGCTCGGCCAGATCCGCCCGACCTCGGGCACCGCGACCATCGGCGGCGTCGCGCACGCCGAGCTGCGCCACCCGCTGCGCACCGTCGGATCCGTGCTCGAGGAGGCCGTCTACCGGCCCCGCCGCACGGCCCCGCGCCAGCTGTCGATCGCCGCGAAGGCGAACGGGATCCCGCTCTCCCGCGTGGACGAGGTGCTCGCCCTCGTGGGCCTGCAGAACGAGACCGAGACGCGCATCGGCGCTTACTCGCTCGGCATGCGGCAGCGCCTCAGCGTCGCCGGCGCCCTGCTCGGCGACCCCGGAGCGCTCGTGCTCGACGAGCCCGCGAACGGCCTCGATCCCGAGGGCATCCGCTGGATGCGCCTGCTCATGCGCCGCCTCGCCGACGAGGGCCGCACGGTGCTGGTCTCGTCGCACGTGCTGAGCGAGATCGAGCAGATCGCCGACAACGTGCTGGTGCTCTCCAAGGGCCGCCTGGTCTATGCGGACAGCATCGGCAAGCTCTCGGATCCGACCACCGGATCGGTCGTCGTCGACGCCGACGACCGCACGGCCCTCGCCACCGCCCTGCAGAACGCCGGACTGACCTTCGACGTGCTGCGGTCTGGCCTGACCGTGCACAACACCGACGCTGCGGCGGTCGGCGCCGTCGCCGCCTCCGCGGGGCTCGCGCTCACCACGCTGCTGCAGCGCGGACCGAGCCTGGAGGAGGTCTTCCTCGACCTCGTGCACGGCCGTCGCGACCCCCTCACGGGCTCGATCCCGGTCGTCGGCGCTCCCGCGGTCGCCGCTGCGGAGCCTGAGGCCGGCGCTGAGCCGGGTGCGACGGAGGGCGGGACTTCGGGCGAGGGCGCTCCGGCCGACGCCGAGCACGTTCCGACCGCGGGCCTCTTCGGCGCCGCAGCAGCGGTGCCGGTCGTGGCCGCCGCGAGCGCCGGCGTGGCCGGCCTCTTCGGCGCCGCGGCGGAAGCAGCCCCGGCCGAGGGCACCGTCGCGATTCCGACCACGCGCCGCGAAGCCGCCGAGTTCGCCGCCGCGCAGTCCGCCACGGACGAGTCCGAGGGCGCTACCAGCGCGGAGGACTCATCGACCGAGGGATCCGGATCCGCGGACGATTCCGAGTCGGAGGACGCCGAGGGTTCGCCCGAGGACGCTGAGGTCGCCGACGGCACTGACGCTGGCGCGGATGGCGCTGCCGAGGGCCAGGATGGGGACGCTTCCGGCGACGAGGCTGAGGCCTCCGACGAGGACGTCACCGAAGGAGCGGAATCGTCCGACTCCGACTCCGACTCCGACTCCGACTCCGACTCCGACTCCGACGAGGATGCCTCTGACGAGGACGGATCCGCGGAGGGCACCCCCGGGCTCGACGAGGGCGCGGACGCCGAAGCAGCGGCGGATGACGCCGAGCCGGAGGAGTCCGAGACCGAGCAGTCCCCCGCTGAAGCGACCGAGGCAGAGGCCGGGGACGAGGCGGGGACCGAGGCCGGCGCTGATTCCGGCGACGCGGCGGATTCGGCCGACGAGTCCGATGACTCGTCCGAGGATGCGCACGACGACGGCGCGATCGCCGCGGGGGTCGCGCTGACCGCCCCCATCGTCGCGGACTACACGCCGGGCGAGGCGCACCACGAGGGTGCAGAGGATTCCGAGCACCCCGCCGACGCTGAGGCGCAGGACGCCCCGCTCACCCACGCCGCCGATCGTGAGGCGGATGAGGACGGCGCCGCGCTCGGATCCTTCGAGACCGCCGCCCTGACCATTCCGGACGCGGCGCCGGTGTCGTTCGACGACCTGATCACCGGCGTGCCGTCGGACGCTCAGACCTCGGACGAGGCGAAGGACGTCGCTGCGGAGAACGAGGGCGACGCAGCGGGCGAGGGCGCAGGCCCGCAGGACGAGGGCGCCGAGCACAGCGATGACGACATCGACGACGCCCCCACGGCGGCGACGACCATCATCACGACGCCGGCCGCCGAGGGCGAGTTCGCCACCCCCGAGCCGAGCACCGAGACCACTGAGATCGCCGGTATCGAGATCTTCGCGGCCCTCGCCGACGGACGAACCCAGGAGATCCAGGTCATTCTTGACGAGACGCCCGATGAGGACGACGACCTCGAGGACGTGACGCAGGGCGAGATCCACCAGGACGACGATCCCCGCGCCGCCGCCGTCAGCGCATCGCTCGCCGCGGCCGCACGCGCGTTCTTCACGGACGACGCCCCCTCGTACACACCCGGCCCCAGCGACGAGAACGGCGGCGAGCCCGCCGGGCACGACGCGTCTTCCTCGTCGGACGAGCAGCACGACGAGGAGGCCCCGCAGGAGCAGGGCCAGGACAGCGAGCACCACGAGGGCGACAACCACGGGGAGCACCACGGGCACTGACGCGAGAACGCGTCCGAACGGAGCGGCGATCGTCTGAGGACGGTCGCCGCTCCGGCGTTCAGACGTCGTCGAGCCGGATGCGGACGTCGCCGCGGGGCTCAGCCGGAGCCGCTCCGCGCGGTCAGGCGGGGCGGGGCGAGGGCTTGCGCCTGCGTCCGCGCCCGGGGGTTCCGGAGGGCTCTGCGACGGGGATCGCGCCGGTCGCGGCGATGTCGGTCACCTCGGCGAGCTCGGAGCTCGCATCGAGGCGCAGCGCCTGAGCGAGCGCCAGCCCGTGCCGCGTGGTGAGCACGAGACGCTGGAACTCCGCGCCCTCGAGATCGATCACGACGCTCGGCTTGTGCCGGCGGATGAGCACGAAGTCGTCGCCGTTGGCCGACTTCCAGGTGCCGGCAGCGAGCACGAGGGGCACATGCGTGCCGGGGCTGCCGACTCCGCGCAACCACGTCCAGGCGTCGTCGGTGAGCTGCACCTTGACGATCGCCTCGCGGGCGATGTGCAGGTTGTCGCGGCGGAACGAGACGGCGCGCTCGAGCGGAGAGAGCTCCACCTCGAGGCGGGTCCGATCCAGCAGCAGCGTCACCATCCCCCCAGTCTGCCAGCGCCGCCCCGAATCCGCCCGCGAGGCACCTCACAGGACGGCAACGATCCCGCTGGCGAAGTCCGACAAGTGCGACGGTCGGCGGGGGCGCCGTCGGATGTGCGGTTCGGGGTCGGTTCGAGTGCGGATCGGAGTCGGTTCGGAGTCGGATCGGCGGTCCGTTCGAGGGGCGGTTCGGGGGTCCGTTTGGCGGTCCGTTTGGGGCGCGTCCGCACGTTTTGGGGCGCGTCACGACCCGGATTCTTGGCGGGGTACGCCCCAAAACATCGAAATGCGCCCCAAACGAGGCAAGGAGCAGCCGGGACGGGGCCGGCCCCGGTCGGGGTCTCGTAGGCCCGAACCCGGTCGGGGGGCTCGCAGTTGGGGTTCCCGTCGACGAGCGGCGGCCTGTACCGGGGCGCGGACTTCGGGGCGCGCCTGCGCGTTTTGGGGCGCGTCACGACCCGGATTCCCGGCAGGGGGCGCCCCAAAATGTGAGAGAGCGCCCCAAACCGGCTCCGCCACCGTCGGACGACCTGGATCCGACCATGGTGGGCCCGGGTCCGGCCAGATCTGGCCGGTGGGTCCAGTGCGGATTTGGGGCGTATCCCTCCGTTTTGGGGCGCGTCTCACCCGGGAATCCCGGCGGGGTGCGCCCCAAAACGTGAGAGAGCGCCCCGAATCGGCCGTCAGGCCGTCAGGCCGTCAGGCCGTCAGGCCGTCAGGCCGTCGCGCGGGCCGCGGCCTCGGCGGCGGCGGGCAGCGCCGCCTCGATCGCCGTGAGCTCGGCGTCTCCGTGGGCGGCCGTGAGGAACCAGGCCTCGAACACGCTCGGCGGCAGCGCCACGCCCTGCTCGCGCATCGCGTGGAAGAACGGGGCGTACCGGAACACCTGCTGCGCCTGCGCCGCGGCGTAGTCGCGCGGGGCCTCCGACGCGAAGACCACGCCGAACAGGTTGCCCGCGCGCGGCACCGCGTGCGCGACCCCGGCATCCGCCAGCGCCTGGTCGAGAGCGTCCGACAGCCGGGCGGCCGCGGCGTCGATCCGCGCGTACACCTCGGGCGTCGCGAGGCGCAGGGTCGCCAGGCCCGCGGCGACCGAGAGCGGGTTCCCGCTCAGCGTGCCGGCCTGGTAGACCGGCCCGGTCGGCGCCAGCTGGTCCATGACCTCGGCACGGCCGCCGAGCGCGGCGAGCGGCATGCCGCCGCCCACGACCTTGCCGAACGTGATGATGTCGGGCAGGTACTCCTCGCCCGCGGCCTGCTGCAGGCCCCAGAATCCGGCCGGGTGCACGCGGAAACCGGTGAGCACCTCGTCGAGGATCATGAGGGCGCCGTGCGCATGCGCGGTCTCGGCGATGAGGCGGTTGAATCCGGGCTGCGGTGCGACCACGCCCATGTTCGCCGCGGAGGCTTCGACGATCACGGCCGCGATCCGGTCGCCGTGCTCGGCGAACACCGCCGCGAGCGCCTCCGGGGAGTTGTAGTCGATGACGAGCGTCTGCGCCGCGATCGGGGCGGGGACGCCCGCGGATCCGGGCAGGGCGAGGGTCGCGACGCCGGAGCCGGCCGCGGCCAGCAGGCCGTCCGAGTGACCGTGGTAGTGCCCGGCGAACTTCACGAGGAGGTCGCGTCCGGTCACGCCGCGGGCGAGCCGGATCGCGGTCATGGTCGCCTCGGTGCCCGTGGAGACCAGCCGCACGCGCTCGACGGGGCGGGCGTCGCCATGCCGCACGCGGTCGGCGATGAGGGTCGCGAGCTCGACCTCACCCTCGGTCGGGGCGCCGAAGGACAGACCATGGGTCGCCGACTCCTGCACGGCCGCGACGACCTCGGGATGCGCGTGCCCGAGCAGGGCGGGACCCCAGGACGCGACGAGGTCGAGGTAGGTCGCGCCGGCCGCATCGGTGACCGTGGCGCCGGAAGCGCTCGCGAGGAACCGCGGCGTGCCGCCGACCGACCCGTAGGCGCGCACGGGCGAGTTCACCCCGCCGGGGATCACGGCACGGGCGGCGTCGAACAGGTCGTCATTGCGGTCGGTCATGGATCCATTCTCCCGGAGGTCGCTGTGCCGTTCCTGCTCGGCGGGTTCGAGCGAATGCGCGTGAAGCCGGCGAGGGAACGGCGCACGCTCGCGAGGGCGCCACGTCTCGTCTCGGTCGGCTTCGCCGTCCGGTTCCGGAGCGAGCGGAGTGAGACGAAGGGCGCTCAACGACCCGGGGAGGAACTCAGCCGCGGGCGAGCCAGCGGGCGGCCTCGGTCGCCCAGTAGGTCAGCACGGTGTCGGCGCCGGCGCGGCGGATCGACAGCAGGGACTCCAGGATCGTGCGCTCGCGATCGAGCCAGCCGTTCTGCGCGGCGGCCTCGATCATCGCGTACTCGCCCGACACCTGATAGGCCCACACGGGCACCCGCACGGCGTCGCGCACTTCGCGCATCACGTCGAGGAACGCCATCGCGGGCTTGACCATGACGACGTCAGCACCCTCGGCCTCGTCCAGGAGCGCCTCGCGCACGCCCTCGCGCCGGTTGCCCGGGTCGAGCTGGTAGGTGCGCCGGTCGCCCTGCAGCTGGGAGTCGACAGCCTCGCGGAACGGGCCGTAGAACGCGCTCGCGTACTTCGCCGCGTAGCCGAGCAGCAGCACGCCCTGGAAGCCCTCCGCGTCGAGCGCATGGCGCACCGCAGCGACCTGGCCGTCCATCATGCCGCTCAGGCCCAGCAGCTGCGACCCGGCACGCGCCTGCGCGAGCGCCATGGCGACGTACCGCTCCAGGGTCGCGTCGTTGTCGACGGATCCATCGGCCGCGAGCACACCGCAGTGGCCGTGGTCGGTGAACTCGTCCAGGCACAGGTCGGTCTGCACGACGAGCGCGTCTCCGACCTCGGCGGCCAGCGCGGCGGTGGCGACGTTGAGGATCCCGTCCGGATCATCCGCACCGGATCCGACGGCGTCGTGCACGGCGGGCACGCCGAAGAGCATGATGCCGGTGACGCCGGCCTCGGCCGCCTCGACGGCGGCACGGCGCAGGGAGTCGAGCGAGTGCTGCACGACGCCGGGCATGGATCCGATCGGCACCGGATCCGTCAGCCCCTCGCGCACGAACGCCGGGAGCACGAGATGGCGCGGAAGCAGGTCCGTCTCCCGTGCCAGCGAGCGCACCGCCACGGACTGCCGCACCCGGCGGGGGCGGATGTCGGGGAAGCCGGCCGAGGCGCCGAGTCCGCCGGTCACGGGGCGAACTCGTCGGCTGCGTGCGGAAGGGTGAACTGCGAGACCGCGTCGATGAGAGCGTCGACGGTCTGCTTGTCGGCGACCACGGTGATCGGAAGACCCGCCTTCTTGGCGTCCTTCGCGGTACGAGGGCCGATCGCTGCGAGCAGCGTGGAGTCGGGGATGTCCGGGAACTGCTCGCGCACCTGCTCCGCGACGGATCCGCTCGTGACGAGGATCGCGTTGATCCGCCCGTTCTGCACGTCGCGCATGATCCGCTCGGTCACCGGCACGCCGACCGTGCGGTAGGCGACCACGCTGGACACGTCGTGGCCGGCCTTGATCAGCGACCTCGTCAACAGCGGCTTGGCGATCTCGCTGCGCAGGGTCAGGATCCGCTTCGGCTCCGGCTCGAGCGCGATGAGCTGCCCGGCCATGCCCTCGGCGGAGTTGTCGTCCTCAGGGACGAGGTCGACGTGGTAGCCGACCGCCGCGAGCGCCGCGGCCGTGGTCTCCCCCACGGCGGCGATCTTCGTGGAGGCGGGGATCTCGGCACGATGCGCGAAGAGCACATCGACCGTGGTCGCGCTCGTGATGGTGAGCCAGTCGAACTCTCCGGCCGAGAGCTTCGCGAGGGCGTCGTCGAGGGCGGCCTGGTCGTTCGTCGGCGCGAAGTTGATCAGGGGGGCCACGACGGGCACCGCCCCCTGCGCGCGCAGGCTCGCGGCGACGCCGTCGCCCCACGGTCCTCCGCGCGGCACGAGCACGCGCCAACCGGTCAACGGCTTGGCCTCTTGCTTCGATTCAGTCATCATCATCGGATTCAGGGGCGCGGAAGGAGGTCAGCCGCCCCACGTTCGAGCAGCCGATGGGCAACAGACAACCCGATCGCGCGTGATGCGCTGATCGGGTCTGCACCATCGGCAGAGTCCGCACCGTTGCCACTGCCGTTGGGATGAATATACTCCTCGCCCGGTGCGCCCGCCTTCACGGAGTCTGGATGCAGCGGCTCCGTGACGTCGATCCCGATCCGCCAGCCGTCGCGCGGGGCGTAGACCACGGCCCGCACGCGCAGGTCCCCGTCGATGATCTCGGCGTGCGCGGCCATCGGCGCCTGGCAGCCGGAGTCGAGGCCCTCCAGCACCGCCCGCTCGGCCGTGACGGCGATGCGGGTGGCCTCGTCGTCGAGGGCGGCGAGCGCGGCGAGCAACTCCGCCGGGGCGTCGGCGGTCGTCTCCACGGCGAGCGCGCCCTGTCCCGGTGCGGTCGGCCACTCGGCGAGTCCGAGCGGCTCCGCCTTCAGCTCTCCGAGCGGGTCGCCGTCGAGTCTGCTGAGTCCGGCGGCGGCGAGGATCACGGCGTCGAGCTCGCCCGATGCGACGCGCTGCAGCCGGGAGTCGACGTTGCCGCGCAGATCCGCCGTGTGCAGGCGCGGGTTGCGGACGTGCACCTGCGCGATGCGGCGAGGGGATCCCGTGCCGATCGCGGATCCGGTCTTCAGTTCGTGCAGCGGCGTGCCGTCGCGGGTGACGGCCACGTCGCGGGCGTCGGCGCGCGCCGGGATCGCGGCGATGACGAGGTCGTCCGGCACCTGCGTGGGCAGGTCCTTCAGGGAGTGCACGAGGATGTCGCACTCGCCCCGTCGCAGCGCATCGCGGAGAGCCGTGGCGAACACGCCCTGCCCGCCGATCTCGCTGAGCGAGGCGCGGTTGGTGTCGCCCTCGCTCGTGATGGGGACGAGCTCGACCCGGCGTCCCGAGACCGCCTCGAGCGCCTTCGCCACATGACCGGACTGAGCCTGGGCCAGAGCGCTGCGGCGGGTGCCGAGGCGGATGACGTCGCCGGCAGCGGTCACTGCAGGACCTCTGGGATCTCCTCGAGGCGCAGGCGGCGCCCGGTGTAGAAGGGCACCTCCTCCTTCACGTAGCGGCGCGCGTCGGTGTAGCGGAGGTCGCGCATGAGGTCCACGAGCTCGGTCGGGTCGTCCGCCTCGAGCGGCAGCAGCCATTCGTAGTCGCCCAGCGCGAAGGCGGCGACGGTGTTGGCGATGACCCCGCGGAAGGCGGCACCCTTGCGGCCGTGCTCGGCGAGCATGCGGCGGCGCTCGTCCTCCTCGATCAGGTACCACTCCGGCGTGCGCACGAACGGGTACAGGCAGAGCCAGTCCTTCGCATCGACGCCGCGCAGGAAGCCGGGCACGTGCGCGCGGTTGAACTCCGCGTCGCGGTGCACGCCCATCACGTTCCAGGTCGGCAGCAGGGTGCGCAGGAGCTCGGTGCGGCGCAGGCGTCGCAGGGCCTTCTGCAGCTCCTCGGGGCTGGGGCCGTGCAGCCACACCATGAGGTCGGCGTCGGCCTTGAGTCCGGAGACGTCGTAGAAGCCGCGGATCGAGATCCCCCCGTCCTCGATGAGACGGACGATGTCCTCCAGCTCGGTCGCGTCGGACTCGACCACGGGAGCGGAGGGGTCGCGGCGCCACACTGCCCACAGGGTGAAACCCTGGGGCGAGGCGTCGGAGTCGGCGGCGAGCACGGGCGTTTCTGCAGCTTCAGCCATGGATCCAGTCTGCCCCCTCCGGCTATGAGGTGCAGACCGCGAGACCGATCCGGGGCTCGCTACGCCCGGATCCGCCGTCACCGCGCTCACCCCGGATGACCGCGAGACTCCAACTGGGCGACGAGACTGCGCATCAGGCACGCAGTCTCGTCGCGGAGTTGGAGTCTCGCGGTCAGGTAGGGAGCCGGCGGTCAGCGGGAGATGCTGCGGGCGACCGCCCAGACAACGCCGCCGACGACCGCCGCGACACCGACGACCGCCGCGATGGCGCCGACCGGGTTGCGGCGCACGAACGAGCGCAGCTTGACCTTGCCTTCGACGGTCGCCTTCTCGAGGCGGCGGGGCACGTTGCCCTTCTCCTCGATCGCGAGCAGCGCCGCCTTCAGCTCGGCACGGGCCGAGGCGACGGGATCGACGATCCCGTTCGGCACCGCCGTGCGCGGGATGTTCACCGGGTCAACGGCCATCGCCGGCCTCCTTCACGATGCGGATGTCGGTGGCCACGGCCTGCGCGGGGTTCTCCCGGCGCAGGACCTTGCGGAACTTCAGGATCCCGAGCAGCGCGAACACGAGCACCGCGAGCAGCAGGATCCCGAACGTGATGATCGCGGAGAGCCACACCGGGAACCACGACGAGAGCCCGGCGATCGCGAACACGAGCACGACCGGCACGGTCCAGAACAGGAAGAACAGCGCGACCAGGAACCAGACGCTGCCGATGCCGGCGTCCTTCGCGGTCCGCGAGATCCAGGTCTTGGCCGCGTCGATCTCGGCCTTGACCAGGGTGCTGACGAGGTCGGGGAGGTCGCCGAGCAGCGTCAGCAGGCTGTCGTCGGCGCGATCCCGGAAATTGCCGGCCATGTCAGGCGCCTGCGGAAGGCTTCTTCGTCGCGGTCTTCGCGCCGGACGCCGTGCGGGGCTTCGCCTTGCCCTCGGCGGCCGCGACAGTCGCCTCCGCCGCCGCGACAGTCTCCTCCGCGGCCTGCTTGACCTCGGCCGCGACGGTCTTGCCGCTCGCGAGGGTGGAGTCCACGCGCTGACCCGGCGTGCCGTCGGACGTCGCGGCCTTGACGATCTTCACCGCACCGGTCCACAGCGCCTGAGGCACGGCGGCAGCCTGGGTCTTCGCGAAGTCCTGCACCTTGTGCACCTGCGCCTGCACCGGATCGAGGTGCCAGACCTTGAGCCACTGCTTCTTGATCTGCTCGTAGCGCTCGCGCCCTGCACGGGTGCCCAGCACGTATCCGACGCCGAGTCCGACGACGAGTCCGATCTTCCCCTTCATGGGGTCTCCTCACGATTGCGGTCTCTGCGGACCTCCAGCGTAACCCTGTATGCCGATTTCGGCATCTATCGGCCGGAGGACCGCGGAACGACGGCGATGTCCGAGTCGTCAGCCCCAGAGAAGGGCGTGCCGGATGCGCTCCGCCTCGGCCTTCGCGTGCGGGACGACCTGCGCGAGCCCCGTGCCGCTCAGCCACGCCCCGGTCGCGGCGACGCCAGGTACGGCCGCGACCGCCGCCGACGCCGCGGTGCGCCGCTCTGCCGCGCCGAGCACCGCGGAGGGCTGCGCCTGCACGAACCGCGCCCGGTGGCTGCCGCGCAGCTGTGCGGGGCGAAGGGCGACGCCGAGGAGCGCCGAGGCCTCGGCCAGTGCGAGTGCGCCCGCCGCTTCGTCGTCGAGGGCGCCGGTCGCCGGATCCTCCCCCGCCGAGCCGAAGGACACCCGCACGACGTGCCGGGATCCGGCCCGCTCGCGCAGCCAGGCCCACTTCGCACTGCTGTGCGTGAGGGCCTTCGCGGTGTGGGATCCGGGCACCGTGAGCACGCCGGATCCCCGAGGGGCCGCATCGAGTTCGGGGGCGTCCAGGACGAGGGTGACGATCTCGATACGCGGGGAGGAACCGGCCACGACCGCGGCGAGCTCCGGCACATGCGGAGCGAGCAGCCGCCGCGCCGTCGCCTCATCGGCGGCGACGATCACGGCGTCGAAGCGAAGTGGGGCGCCGGACAGGTCGGCGCCGCCGCCCTCGATCCCCTCGGGCGCCGTCTCGGACCCAGCAGCCGTCGGATCCGGATCCGCGACCTGGACGGTCCAGCCGTCGTCGTCGCGCGAGAGCCCCTCGACCGGAGCGCCGGTGCGCACCTCGGATCCGAGCAGCTCGATGCGGGCGATCAGGGCGTCGACCAAGCCGGACATGCCGCCGGCGAGGCCCTGCACCGCCGCACCGGGGGCGCGCCCGGATCCGCCGGTGATCTCGGCGACCGCGCCGGAGAGCGATCCGGCGCGGGTCAGGGCCGCGTTCAGAGTGGGCGCCGCGACGTCGACGTCGATGTCGTCGGGGTGCGCGGAGTACACGCCCGTGCTGACCGGGGCCACGAGGCGGTCGAGCACGCGGGCGCCCATGCGCTTGCGCACCAGACGACCCAGGCTGTGGTCGTGGCCGATCGTGAGCGGCGGCAGCAGGCGATCCAGCCAGGCGCGCCAGGTGCCGTTCCAGCCGATCACGCGGCGCACGTCCTCGGCGAAGGGGTTCGCCGGGATGCCGAGCAGCCCGCCCTTCGGCAGCGGAGCCGCGCCGCCGGGGATCCCCGCGACCCAGGCTCCGCCCGGCTCCGGCGAGACGACGCGGTCGTCGAGGCCGAGGTCGGACAGGAGCGCCCGCACATGTCCGCCCCGCACGGCGAAGCTCTCGGCTCCGGCGTCGAAGGCGAGCCCGTCGGCCTCGCCCGACTGCACGGCGCCGCCGGCCCGCTCCTGCGCCTCGAACACGGTCGCGTGCGCGCCGATCGCGGCGATCGACTCGGCTGCGACGAGCCCCGCGACCCCGCCGCCGACCACGGCGACGCGCAGGTGCGCCGCCTTCGCGGCGAGCTCCGGGGTGTGCGCGGGGTCGGAGGCGCGCCCCTGTCCGGGGACGCGCCCCGGATCCGGCGTGCTCATCGCGCCGCTCCGGAGGCGACCGACTCCGCGCCGACCTCGTGCACGAGTTCGACGATGCGGGTGAGCACCGAGGGGTCGGTCTCGGGCGGCACGCCGTGGCCGAGGTTCAGGATGTGCGCGCGGGCGGCGGTGCCGCGGCGCAGCACGTCGCGGACATGCGCCTCGAGCACGGGCCAGGGCGCGGTGAGCAGTGCGGGGTCGATGTTGCCCTGCACGGTCACGTCATCGCCGAGCACGGCGACGGCCTCGTCGAGCGGCAGGCGCCAGTCGACGCCGACCGCGTCGGCGCGCCCGTCCAGGCGCATGTCCGCGAGGAACGGCCCCGTGCCGACGCCGAAGTGGATGACCGGGGCGTCGATGCCGTCGACGGCGGCCGCCGAGTGCGGCGCGACGAAGGCCCGGTAGTCGGCGGGGCTGAGCGAACCGGCCCAGGAGTCGAAGAGCTGCACCGCGCTCGCCCCTGCCGCGCGCTGCGCGTCGAGGAAGGTGCGCGAGATCCGCGCGAGCCAGCCCGCGAGCCGGTTCCACGAGTCCGGATCCGTGTGCATCATCGCCCTGGCACGCAGGTGCTCCTTCGAGGGCCCGCCCTCGACGAGGTAGGCGGCGAGCGTGAACGGCGCTCCCGCGAAGCCGATCAGCGGGATGGTGTCGCCGAGCTCCGCGACGACGAGCCGCACCGCCTCTGCGATCTGCGTCGTGTCGAGCGAGGCCGGGTCGATCGCCGTGATCCGGTCGACGTCCGCCGCGGTCCGCACGGGCGACGCGAAGACCGGTCCACGTCCTGGCTCGATCTCGACCTCGACGCCGGCGAGGCGCAGGGGCACCACGATGTCGCTGAAGAAGATGCCCGCGTCGACCTTGTGCCGGCGCACGGGCTGCAGGGTGATCTCCGCCGCGAGGTCGGGGGTGAGGCATGCGTCGAGCATCCGGGTGCCGACCCGCAGGTCGCGGTACTCGGGCAGCGAGCGGCCGGCCTGGCGCATGAACCACACGGGGGTGGTGTCGGGGCGGTCTCCGGCGAGGGCGCGCAGCAGCGGGGCGTCGTTGAGGGGCATGGATCCATTCTCCCCGACCTCTGCTTTGCAGCGAATGGGG
The DNA here is from genome assembly GCF_000956505.1 of Microbacterium azadirachtae. GTDB lineage: Bacteria > Actinomycetota > Actinomycetes > Actinomycetales > Microbacteriaceae > Microbacterium > Microbacterium azadirachtae_A. The sequence goes on from NZ_JYIX01000029.1 coordinate 55,476, forward strand.
ATCCGTCGGTGGTCGGATCCGTCGGGCTGCCGGTTTTGGGGCACCCCGAGCCGGTTTTGGGGCACCCTCTGCCGTTTTGGGGCGCCCTAGGCCACGATTCCCGACCGTGGCGCGCCCCAAAACGACGTGGCGCGCCCCGAATCGGGGTTCTCGAGAAGACGAGGCCCCGAGGGCTCAGGGGGTCACCTCGAGCCGGTTTTGGGGCGCCCTCTGCCGCTTTGGGGCGCCCTAGGCCACGATTCCCGGCCACGGCGCGCCCCAAAACGACGTGGCGCGCCCCGAATCGGCGAGACGAACAGACCGAGACCGGTCGGATCCGTGTCGCCGCGCGACGGCGTCCAGGATCCGCAAAGGGCGCGGAGCGTAAACTCTCAGGGTGCTGCTCTGCGTCACGGCGAATCACAAGACCGCCCCCTTCGACCTCCTCGAACGACTCAGTCGCACCCCGGATGACCTGGCCGGATCCCTCTCCGAAGGATCCAAGGGCGCCGTCGTGCTCGCGACCTGCAACCGCTTCGAGGCCTATGTCGACGTCGACGGCACGGCCGACGAGAGCGACGTCGCCCGGATCCTGAGCACCGTTTCAGAGCGCAGCGGGATCCCCGCCGACACGCTCAACGCCTCCTCCGCCGTGCACTCCGGCGCCAGGGTCGTCGAGCACCTCTTCGCCGTCGCGTCCGGACTCGAGTCCGTGGTCTCCGGCGAGGGCGAGATCGCCGGCCAGGTGCGGCGCGCGCTCACCTCGGCCCGCACGCACGGCACGACCTCCCCCGAGCTGGAGCGCCTGTTCCAGCGCGCGAGCGAAGCGCAGCGCAAGGTCAAGAACGACACCGCCCTGGGGCGCGCCGGCCGGTCGCTCGTGCGCCTCGCCCTCGAGCTGGCCGACAGCCGCATCGCCGACTGGGGCACCGCCCGCGTGCTGCTCGTCGGCACCGGCGCCTACGCCGCGGTGACCCTGGCGACGCTGCGCGAGCGCGGCGCCCACGACATCAGCGTGCACTCCCCCTCGGGGCGCGGCGCCGCATTCGCCGCGAAGCACGGCATCCGCGCGCTGCCCAAGGCGGAGTACGCCCGGGCCGCCGCGCACGCCTCGATCGTGATCACGTGCACGAGCGCCGAGCAGCCCGTGCTCGATGCCGCGATCCTGCGCGAGGGCCGCGGGCCGGCGCTGACCGCGCTGCCCGCCCCGGACGGCACGGCCGTCGACTGCCCGATCCCCGGCCACGGCTTCTCCGCCGGCGCGACGCCGTCGCAGCTGATCGTCGACCTGGGCATGCCGCGCAACGTGGCGCCGGACGTCGCCGAGGTCGAGGGCGTCGCCCTGCTCGACCTCGAGACGATCCGCCTGCACGCGCCGCTCGAGGAGCTGCAGGCGACCGACGCGGCCCGCTCGATCGTGCGCGCCGCCGCCGCGACGTTCCACGAGGTCGGCGCCCGCGAGAGCGTGACCCCGGCCGTCGTCGCCCTGCGCGGGCACATCTTCGGGCTGCTCGAGGCCGAGATCGACCGCGCCCGCAAGCGCGGCGACGACGGCGGACAGGTCGAGCAGGCGATGCGCCACCTCGCGGGCGTGCTGCTGCACGCGCCGACCAGCCGCGCGCACGAGCTCGCCGCGCAGGGACGCGGATCCGAGTTCATCGCCGCCGTCGAGACGCTGTACGGCCTCAGTGCCGAGGTCGAGGCGCAGCAGGACGACGCCGCCACGGCCTGATTCCGTCCCCTCGCGACTAGCCTGAGACGGTGAGCGACGTGACAGACGAAGGACCGTTCTTCCACGGCACCAAGGCGGATCTGCAGCCTGGCGACCTCCTCACGGCGGGGTTCCGGTCGAACTACCGGCCCGAGATCGTGATGAACCACATCTACTTCACGGCGCTGCGCGATGGCGCAGGCCTCGCGGCGGAGCTCGCGGCCGGCGATGCTGCACCGCGCGTGTACCTCGTCGAGCCGATCGGCGCGTTCGAGGACGACCCGAACGTCACCGACAAGAAGTTCCCCGGCAATCCGACCCGTTCCTACCGCAGCGCGGATCCGCTCCGCGTCGTCGCCGAGATCGACGATTGGCCCCGGCTCGCCCCGGAGGCACTGCAGGACTGGCGCGACCACCTGGCGTCGCTCCTCTCCGACGAGCGCGGCGAGATCATCAACTAGCGGGTCCGATCCCGGGGTTCGCCCTCAGACGAGGGTTCCGTCGTCGAACAGCACGGTGAGTCCCTGCAGCAGCTGGGTCCAGCCCTGCTCGAGCCCGGCGATGGCTTCGACAGCACCGGACCGCACACCGTCCGCCTCGATCCTCAGGTCGACCACCGTGGTGTCACCGGCCGCACGCAGCTCGACCGTGTGCACAGCGGCGAAGAGCGCCTCCCCGGCCTCGTCGACCGGCGCGAGCGCGAACACCAGACGCCGGCCTGGATCCGCCTCGATCACGCGCCCCTCCGAACGATAGGTCGCGCCCCCCGGCTCGCCGAGTGCGAACCGGATGTGCGCCCCGGCCTCCGGCGCGATCGAGAGCTCGCGCACATCGAAGTGCGGCGGCGCCCACCACCGCGCAGCGGATGCCGGATCCGTCCACGCGCGCCATACGGCATCGATGTCCGCGCCGACCTCGGCGCGGAGGGAGAAAGCACGAGCGCCGCCGGGGGCCGCCTCCTCCTGAGCGATCGCCCGCCCGTACGCCTGCAGCGCCTGGTCGTCGCGATCGGCCTGCGCCCAGCCACCGAGCCACGTCGCGAGGGACGCGAACGCGGCGCTGTCCAGGCTGACGACCCGGCGCCGACCGAGCTTGTGGATCGTGACCAGTCCCGCCGCCTCGAGGGCCTGGAGGTGCTTCGTGGTCTGCGGCTGCAGGGCGCCGATCGCCTCTGCGACGCCCCCGACGGTGCTCGCACTCGCGGCGAGGACCTCCAGGATCCGGAACCTCGTCGGCTCCCCCATCGCGGCGAAGGCCCGCTGCGGATCGGCGGATCCGGGGACCCCGCCCGCGAGATCCCCGGAAGCCGGTGCTCCCCCGGGGTCGCTCATTCGGCAGCGACGAGCGCGGCGAGATTGTCGAGCTCGTTCGCCCGCCCCGCGAGCAGGCGCTGCGTCCACACGTCGTCGTGCAGGGACTCGACCTTCATGACGATGCGGGTGCCGCCGTCCACCGCGGGCTGCAGCTCGATCTCGGTGAGCTGCTCGTACTCGTCGTGGCCCGGCACGAAGTCGATGAGCGAGGAGTACCCGAGCCGCGTCGGCTCCTCGATCTCGGTGAAGCGCTTGCGCGACGCCGTGGCGAGCGGCATCCCGTTCTGCTCCATGAAGGCGACCTGCTCGGGCGCGACAGCCGTCATCGTGTACTTGAGCGCACCGCCGGGGCGCAGGTCGAGGGCGGTCACGTCGGTGCGGAAGCCGTCCGGCGCCCACCAGCGCGAGATGCCCGCCGGAGTGGTCCAGAGCTCCCAAACCCGTTGCGGGGAGGCGGAGACGTTTCGTTCGATGATCTCGTTCATGGATCCATGATGCATTCGTCTAGACGAATATGTCAAGAGCTTTCTCCCCTCCTCCACGACGCGATGACACACTGGTCCCATGGCCCTTCACATCACCGGAGACACCGCCGCCGACACCCTCCTCAGCGACAACCCGCTCGCCCTGCTCGTAGGCATGCTGCTCGATCAGCAGGTCGCGATGGAGACCGCGTTCGCCGGTCCGCTCAAGATCGAGCAGCGCACGGGCGCGACCGATGCCGCAGCGATCGCCGCCTACGATCCCGACGAGTTCCTCGCCGCGTTCAAGCAGTCGCCCTCGGTGCATCGCTTCCCTGGTTCCATGGCCGCCCGCGTGCAGACCCTGTGCCAGAGGCTCGTCGAGGACTGGGACGGTGACGCCGCGAACCTCTGGACCCAGGGGGATCCCGACGGCGCCGAGGTGCTGCGCCGGCTGAAGACGCTTCCCGGGTTCGGCGAGCAGAAGGCGAAGATCTTCCTGGCGCTGCTCGGCAAGCAGTACGGCTTCACCGGCGACGGCTGGCGGGAGGCCTCGGCGCCCTACGGCGAAGACGGATCCTTCCGCTCGGTCGCCGACATCGTCTCACCCGAGTCGCTCACCAAGGTCCGGGAGCACAAGCGCGCGATGAAGGCTGCTGCCAAAGCCTGACCGGGCGCCCTTCGTCTCGCTGCGCTCGCTCAGGGACCGGGCCAGGCGCCCTTCGTCTCGCTGCGCTCGCTCAGGGACCGGGGGCTCACATCATGATCATGTCGGCGTCGTCGGCGCGGTAGTCCTCGGTCGACGGCACGACCGGCGCCGACTCGACGCCCGTGCGATGGCCCCGCACGGCGGCGAGCACGGGAGAGGGCCCGTCGAGCACGATCTCCAGGGACCGCACCGTGCGGGCCGGAAACGCATGCAGCCGGCGCACGCCGACGGTCCCGCCGGCGCAGACCTCCGCGCTGGCGTCGAGCACGCGATGGCCCGCGATCCGCTGCCCGTCTGCGAGTTCCTCCTCGAGTTCGAGGTGATCGATCGCGACATCCGCCCCGAAGTCGGCGCGCCAGCGGCCGTCGCCGAGCGCGGTGAGCTCCGCCACGAGCGGAGCGCCGAACCACCGCGCCAGCTCAGTCGAGTACTCGGCGAGCCGCGCGAGGTCCGCGGCGTCGATGAGCCCGTCCTGGTTCGGCGGGACGTTCAGCAGCAGATTCGCGCCGATCCCGAGCGAGCGGTAGTGGATCCCGAGGAGATGCTCGAGGCTCTTCGGCTCGTCCCCGGGCTGCCAGAACCAGCCGTGCCGCAGGGACACGTCGCACTCCGGCGGCAGGTACCGCGCCCCGCCGAGGCCGAGCATCGCGTCGGTGTGCACGTCGTTCGGGGTGACGTCGACGACGTATTCCACGGGGTCGGCCGCGAGGCCGTCCTCGTTGCCGATCCACCGGATGTCGGGGTCGCCCATGTTGAAGATCACGGCGCCAGGCTGATGCTTCCGCACGATGCCGGTGATCCGCTCCCAGTCGTAGACGCGGCCCGCGGATCCGGCGCCGTCGAACCACACCTCGACGAGATCGCCGTACTGCGTGCACAGCTCGGTCAGCTGCGCGCAGTACACCTCGTCGTAGGCGGCCGGATCCGGGTAGCGCGGTTCGTGCCGGTCCCACGGCGAGAGGTACAGTCCGAGCCCCATCCCCGCTTCGGCGCAGGCATCGGCGAGCTCGCGGACGACGTCGCCGTGGCCATCCCGCCAGGGGCTCGCCGCGACCGAGTAGTCCGTCGTCGCAGTCGGCCAGAGGCAGAACCCGTCGTGGTGCTTCGCGGTGAGCACGACGTACGCGGCTCCCGCCGTGCGCGCGGCGGCCACCCACTGCCGCGCGTCGAGCTGCACCGGATCGAATCCGGATGCGGGCAGGGTGCCGTCGCTCCACTCCACCCCGAAGAAGGTGTTGAGCCCGAAGTGCAGGAAGACGCCCACGCCGTCCCGCTGCCACTGCAGCTGGACGGGCGCGGGGTGCAGCGCGGCGGTCTGCGCGGAGATGGTGGTCACAGAGGGAGAGGATATCCGGCGCATCGCGGGGATCCATCCGCCGGACAGAGCGCGGGACCCGGCCTCCCTCCCCCTCGGGCCGGATCCCGCGCCGTTCTGGTGTCGGCGACGGTCAGTCGCCGATGAAGCGCACCTCGGTCGGGGCGGACGGGCCGGTGTGCGGCAGCTTCTGCGTGATCGTGGCCGTCTGCGGCTCGGTCAGCTTGCGGTTGAGCACGAGCGTCCAGCTGCCGTCGACGGCCGCGGTCGTCGAGGCCGCCGTCGGGATCCTTCCCGGGCCGGTGACCTTCACGCTCACCGTGGCGCCGGGGGCTCCGACGCCGCGGATCGTGATGCGGTCCGCGGCGAGCGCGGCCGTGGCCGCCTTCGGCGCGACGCCCGCGGCATCGTCCTGCACGGCGGAGAGGTTCTTCATCCAGGTGAAGGAGGTCGGCGTGATGCTGTTGTCGCCCCACACCTTGCCGTCGCGGTCGACCGCGTAGGCGAAGAACCCGCCCTTGGTGCCACCCTGCGGCTGCCAGGTCGCGTACTCGTAGGCCGTGGATCCTGGCGCCGTCGCGGGGTCGTAGATCCCCTCGGCGTCACCCCAGTGCGTGCGGTCCTGCTCCTCGGGGAAGGAGAATCCGGGCAGGAACTGGCAGGGGGCGATCTTGTCGGCGAAGGTGTTCCACGTCGACTGCATGCCCGCGGTGCCGCGGCCGTAGGCCTGCAGGAGCACGTAGGACACCTTCGAGGAGACCGCCGTGAACAGCGGAGTGCTGCCGTTCTGGTTGGTGTCGAAGATGAGGATCTTGTCCGAGCCGGAGGTCGGGCCGATGATGTCGCCGAGGGCGTTGAACACGCCGATCGCCCTGGTCAGGTTGTCACCGGTCGGGTACGACTCCACGTCGATGTCGATGCCGTCCAGGCCGTACGGGGTCACGTACGTGTCGACGAGCTTCTGCGCGTAGTCGCGATACGCCTGGTCCGTCAGCGGGATGTCCGCCTTCGCGAGCTTGTCGATCCAGAGCGTGTACGCGACCCTGGTGCCGCGCGCATGCAGCGCGGGCACGTACTCGTCGCGCAGAGCACGCCAGTAGTCGGTGTCGGCGGTCGCGCCGGCGTCGAACACCATCGCCACGTCCACCTCGGGCGGAAGATCCGTCATGCGCGTGACATGGGATCGGGGAGGTTCGAGTTCGCGCTCTGCGGCACCGTGACGTCGCGCCAGGTGCGGTAGTACGCCATCGTGAGCGGCTCGGCCGAGCACTGCGACGTGTTCCCGACCGGCGCCGAGCTCGTCTCCGCGAGGGCGGACGGCGCTCCGATGATCGCGACTCCGGCGATGAGCGCGCCGAGTCCGACGGCGGCTGTCGTGCGTTTCATGCGTGTCATGCGTGCCTTCTCTCTTCTTCGAGTGGGGTGGCTTCCCCGATCGCGACGTCGAGCGCCGCGAAGTCCTCCAGCGACAGGGCGGATCCCGCGTTCCAGGACCGCTCCGCCATCGCCCGCAGTGGTCCGCGGATCCCCGCGGCGACCTCGGCCGGGGTCTGCGCCTCCGGCCGGTCCGACCACACGGCGAAGGACGCCCCGAGCAGCAGCGCGGGATAGGGGAGCGCCAGCTCCTGCCGCACGGTGCCCTGCCCGTCCGGTCCCCACAGCGCAGGGAAGAGCCCCGGGTGCCAGGCGGCCTCCCAGATGCGCTCCGCGGTCGGGTAGCGGTAGCCCGCGTTCTCGCCGAGCACGTAGTAGAACAGCGCGTCGTTGACGTTGACCAGCCGGTGGCCGGCGGCGACGGCATCCGCGACCGGACGCATCCCGGCGTTCCAGTTCGTCCACCAGGTCAGCACGATCTCGGGATCCAGGCGCTCGCTCGCACTGCGCAGCAGGCCGTCGTTCCACGCGCGCGCCTCGAAGCCGCGCTCCCGCAGGTGCACGGCGACCCGGTTCACGAACGCGGTGAGCAGATCGAACCCGGTGGCCTGCGCGCCGTAGCGCTCCGCCGCAGCCGTCGCGAGCGCGGGGAAGTCGGCCATCCGGTCGAAGTCCACGAACTCGTCGCCGCCCAGGTTCCAGCGCGTGCTGTGCGGGAACACCGGGATCATGTCGTCGATCAGGGCGAGGGCGAAGCGGACAGGATCCTCGCGGGTGATGTCGAGGGCGTGATCCGTCGCCAGCCCCGGCGTCTCCGGCAGCCGCAGCTCGGGGTGCGCCGTCAGCACGTGCTGCAGATGACCGGGCATGTCGAGAGACGGGACCAGGTCGACGTGCAGGTCGCGTGCGGTGGCGACGATGTCCGCGGCCTCGGCACGGCTGATCCGCTCGGCCGAGACGATCTCGGGGAAGGCTGCCGACTCGAGCCGGAATCCGGGGTTCTCCGAGAAGTGCCACTGGAAGACGTTGACGCCGATGTCCGCGGCGGCGTGCAGCTGCGCGCGGATCCACTCCGCGGGATAGTGCTTGCGCCCCGCATCGAGGTGCAGGCCGCGTTCGGTGACCGCCGGCGCGGAGTGCACGACCCCCTGCGGGACGGCCCCCTGTGCGCGGAGGTTGTGCAGCAGCTGCCGCGTGGCCCGGAACACCCCGGCCGCGGACGGGGCGGTCACCACGACGTCGTCGGCCACGTCGATCGTGAACGACTCGTCGGCAGGATCACGGGTCGCGAGCGGGCTCAGCCTCAGCCGGATCACCGGATCCGAGACGTCGGCGGCCGCCGCGATCCCGCAGGCCCGCAGCTCGGCCTCGAGGCGCTCGGCCTCCCGGCGCAGCCCCCGGCTCGCCGCGATCACCCGCACCCGCTCCGGCCTCCACACCCCGCCGGCCGGCTCGAACGCCGTGGGCTGCGGGATCGCCATCCAGCGCCCTTCGACAGGCTCAGGGCCCGGGCGGCCGGAGGGGCTCATCCCTTGACGCTCCCCTCCTCGACGCCCTTGAAGAACTGCTTCTGCAGGACGGCGAAGAGGACGATGATCGGCACGAGCGCGATCATCGTGCCCGCCGCGATCACGCGCGGGTTGGATCCGAAGTTCGAGTTCAGGTAGTTCATGCCGACCGTGAGCGTGTAGTTCGCCGGATCCGACAGCACCACGAGAGGCCAGAGGAACTCGTCCCAGGCGCCGATGAACGCGAACAGCGCGACCACCGAGACCATGCCGCGGATGTTCGGCCACACGATGTGGCGCAGGCGCTGCATCGTGTTCGCGCCGTCGATCGTCGCGGCGTCCAGGGTGTCCGCCGGGATCATCCGGCAGGCGGCGGCCATGAGCAGCACGTTGATCGCGGCGATCGCACCGGGCAGGAACACGCCCCACAGGGTGTTCGCCAGGCCCAGGGACTTGACCGTCAGGTACTGGCTCGTCAGCGTGACCTCGCCGGGCAGCAGCAGCGTGGAGAAGAAGATCGCCATGACGATCCCCTTGCCGCGAAACTTCAGGCACCCCAGCGCGTAGCCGCCGAGGGTGGCGAAGATCACGTTGGTGATCACGGTGCCGACGCCGACCAGCAGCGAGTTGCGGGCGTAGTCGAGCACCGGGATGGTGCGGAAGACCTCCGCATAGTGGTCGAGCGTGGGAGCGCTCGGGATGAGGTTCGGCGGGAAGCCGTAGATGTTCTCGGCGGATCCTTTGAACGACGTGGACAGCTGCCACAGGAACGGGAACACCATGATCCCGAGGACGACGACGAGCAGCACGTACTTGCCGATCAGGCCGGCCAGGGAGGGCTTCATGATGTCGGCGGATCCGCGTGTGCGGTACGCCTTCTCGCGCCGCGGCGGACGGGTGCCGCGACTGCGGCCGACCGGATCCTGAGCCGCGTGGAGGGCGGCCGTCGCCTGCTCCTCGATCACGCCGGCGCTGCCCGGGGTCTGGAAGGAAGTCATGCCGTCACCTCCGCACGGTCCTTGGCATCACGGCGCTCGGCGCGCTGCTGCGCACGCAGGTCGCGGCGCGTGCGACGACCCGCCAGGGCGTCGCGGATCATCTCGCCGTTGTTGGCGATGCCGACGATGGTCAGCGGGATGAGCGTCAGCAGGAACAGCACGATCGAGATCGCCGAGGCGTAGCCGATCTGGCCGTTCAGACCCTTGCCCATCGACTGGATGAGCATCACCATGCTCATCGACCGGCCTCCCGGACCGCCGGATCCGGAGGAGAGGATGAACAGCTCGGTGAAGACGCGCACCGCGGCCACGCAGATGAGCACCGAGACGAGCATCATCGGACCGCGGACGCCCGGCACGGTCACCGACCAGAACCGGCGCCAGGCGCCGGCGCCGTCCATCGCGGCGGCCTCGTGCAGCTCACGCCCGACGTTCCCGAGGGCGGCCAGGTACACGACCATGTAGTAGCCGAGGCCCTTCCACACGGTGAGGCCGATCGCGCAGAAGATGAGCAGCCACCGGTCGGAGAGGAACTCGATCGGCCGGTCCGCCAGGCCGAAGAACGTCAGCGCCGAGTTGATCGTTCCGGTGCTGGAGAACAGGAACTCCCACACGATCGCGACGACCACGGCCGAGGCGATCACCGGGAAGTAGAACGTCGTGCGGAAGAACCCGATCGCCGGAATCTTCGCGCGCACCAGCAGCGCCAGCAGGAGCGGGAGGAAGGTGAGCAGCGGCACGCACACCAGCACGTACACGAGCGACGTCGTGAGCGCGTAGCCGAACCGCTCGTCCCCCGCGAGGCGGGTGAAGTTGTCCAGCCCCACGAAGGAGACGGGACGGAGGGGGCGGGCGTCCGTGAAGGCGAGCACCACCGTGTTCAGGAACGGCCACAGGGCGAAGACGAGCACCCAGACCACACCGGGAAGCACCAGCAGATACGGCGTGTACCAACGCTGTCTTCTCATCTGCTCACCCCCTCCTCTCACTCATCGGGTCACTTCGAGACGTTCTGGTTGGCGTAGTCCTGCGCCTTCTTCAGCGCGTCCTTCGCCGTGATGTCGCCCTTGATCGCGAGCGCGATCTGCTGCTTGGCGTAGTTCTCCATGGAGTCGACGTAGCCGCTGCCCGGTGCGCCGGGGACGCGGGCCTTGTCCATCTGCGCCGCCGCGAAGGTCGTCGCCTGGGCCTGCTCCGCGTTCTGCGCGGTGCCGGCGAAGGCGGACGGGTCCTCGTTGGCCTTCTTCGTGCCGGGGAAGAAGCCGGCGGCGAGCTTCATGAACTCGACCTGGTTCGCGTCGTTCGTGACGTACTCGGCGAAGGCGACCGCGGCGGCAGGGCTCTTCGCGTTCTTGGAGACGCTGATGCCCTGCACGAACAGCGGCGGCTCGCCGAATCCGCCGGTCACCTTGACCGAGGGAAGCAGTGCCGGCGAGTTGACCGCGAGGTTCTTGTCGATGTAGTTCGGGCCGGCGGTCGTCCACGCGACGCTGCCCTTGTTGAAGTTGTCGACGTTGGCGTTGGCCGTGCCGGCGTTCTGCAGCGCCTCGGGGCTGACCGCGCCCTCCTTGTACAGCTCGGCGTACCGCTCGACGATCGCCTCGGCCTCGGGGGTGTCGAAGACGAACTTGCCGTCCTTGACGAAGTCGAAGGTCTTGCCCTGGTCGCTGATGTCGATCTGCAGCGACTTCGGGCTGGGCACGTCGGACAGCGTCGCGATGCCGAGCTTGCCGAGCTTCGACGCGGCGTCCAGCGTCTCGTCGAACGTCTTCGGCGGAGCGGTGAGTCCGGCCTTGCCGAGCAGGTCCATGTTCCAGTAGTTCAGCTCGGTGCCGAGGTACCACGGGAAGGCGTAGGTGCCCTCGAGCCCGTCGTAGGTATAGGCCGCGACACCGCCGTCGACGTAGTCGCCGATGATCTTCGAGTCCTTCTTCAGGTCGGCGAGCTGGCCGGCCTTGGCGAGCTCCTGCGCGAACTCCGGCGGCAGGTTCACGACGTCGGGGAGCTCGTTCGACTCGGCCTGCTGCAGGATCTTGTCCTCGTAGCCGTCGGCGGGCTGGTCGATCCACTTGACCGTGACGCCGGGGTGCTCCTTCTCGAAGCTCTTCGCGATGTCCTCGAAGTACGGCGTGAACTTGTCGTTCTTCAGCGACCAGGTCTGGAACGTGACCGTGCCCTTGATCTCGCCGTCGGCGGATCCTCCTCCGGAGGCCGCCCCTCCCCCGGTGCAGGAGGTGAGAGCGAGCGCCGCGACCGCGGCGATGCCGACGGCGATAGTCGATCGGATCTTCATGGACGTGTTCTCCTTCGAAGTGTCCCGGGTGCATCGCCGGCCGGCGCTGGCATCCCATCACTAAAACGATATAGTGTGCCTAGCATGCCACAAGGACGCGGTGTCGTCCAACAGCACCACTCACCGCCGACACGGTGAACCAAATCCCTTCAGCGACTCAAGGAGGAACGCGATGAGCAGTCCCCGTCGCCCGAACATCGTGTTCGTGCTGACCGACGACCACGCCTCGAATGCGATCGGCTGCTACGGATCGGTCGTGAACACCACGCCCGGCATCGACGCGATCGCGGCGGCCGGGATGCGCTTCGACCGCGCTCTGGTGGAGAACGCGCTGTGCACGCCGAGCCGCGCGGCGTTCCTCACCGGCACCTACAGCCACACCAGCGCCGTCACCACGCTCGCCACGCATCTGACGAACGACCACGAGACCTTCATCACGGCGCTCAAGGCGGCGGGGTACCGCACCGCGATGTTCGGCAAGTGGCACCTCGGCCACGGCCCCGAGCACGATCCCGTGGGCTTCGACCACTGGGAGGTGCTGCCGGATCAGGGCGAGTACTTCGATCCCGAGTTCTTCACGCCGGACGGCCCGGTGCGCCGCGAGGGCTACGTCACCGACATCATCACCGACCACGCGCTGGCGTGGATGGAGGCGCAGGGCGACGAGCCCTACTGCGTGCTGGTGTGGCACAAGGCCCCGCACCGCCCCTGGCTTCCGCATCCGCGGCACGCGGACCTGTTCACGGATCCGATCCCGCTGCCGCCCACCTTCGACGACGACTACGACGGCCGCGGCACCCCCGCGCACCACGCCACGATGCGCATCGCCGACTACCTCACGGACATCGACCTCAAGGAGGATCCGCCCGCCGAGCTCGGCTACGCCGAGCGCGCGGTGTGGAAGTACCAGCGCTACATGCAGGACTACCTGCGCTGCGTCGCTGCGGTGGACGAGGGCGTGCAGGCGCTCACCGACTTCCTTCACGAGAAGGGCCGGTTCGACGACACGGTCACGATCTATGCGTCCGACCAGGGCTTCTACCTCGGCGAGCACGGCTGGTTCGACAAGCGGTTCATGTACGAGGAGTCGCTGCGGATGCCGCTCGTGCTCAGCTACCCTGCCCGCGTCGCGGCCGGCGGGAGCACGGAGGCGCTCGTCTCGAACGTCGACATCGCGCAGACCCTGCTCGACTTCGCCGGGGTCGCAGCGCCCGAGGGCATGCAGGGCCGCAGCCTCGTGGAGCTCCTGACCGCGGCGGATCCGACTCCCGTGCGCGACGCCCACTACTACCGGTTCTACGAGCACGACGATCACATGCACCATGTCTGGGCGCACTACGGCGTGCGCACCGACCGCTACAAGCTGATCTACTACTACGCCGACGGAATGGGGCTGCCCAATACGGGCAACACGTCCTATCCTCCGGAGTGGGAGCTCTTCGACCTCGAGAAGGATCCGTACGAGCTCACCAGCGTGCATCTCGATCCCGCGTACGCCGACATCCGGCGTGAGCTCACCCTGAAGCTGTGGGATCTCCAGCAGGACCTCGGCGATTCCCCCCACCCGCGCCAGCCCGTCCCGGAAGGACGTACTCGATGACCCTCGGCACCGACGCCGCACACTCCGCCGTCCCGAGCGGAGCCGCCCCGCTGCGGTTCGGCGCGAACTACACGCCGTCGAAGGAGTGGATGCACTCCTGGCTCGACCTCGACCTCGAGGTCGTGCGGCGCGACTTCGCCGGGCTCGCCGCGCTCGGACTCGACCATGTGCGGATCTTCCCGCTGTGGCCGGTGCTGCAGCCGAACCGGACCCTCATCCGGGAGAAGGCGGTCGCCGACGTCCGCGCCGTGGTCGACGTCGCCGCCGAGTTCGGCATGGACGCGAGCGTCGACGTGATCCAGGGCCATCTGTCGAGCTTCGACTTCATCCCGTCGTGGCTGTTCACCTGGCACGACAAGAACATGTTCACGCACCCCCAGGCGCTGAGCGGGCAGGTCGCGCTCGTGGAGCGCCTCGGCGAGGCCCTGCACGACGCCCCGAACTTCCTCGGCTTCACGCTCGGCAACGAGGTGAACCAGTTCTCCGCGGCCGTGCACCCGCACCCGTGGCCCGTGACGCCCGATGAGGCCGCGGCCTGGCTCACCGCGCTGCTGGACGCGGCGGAGCGCTCCGCTCCGAGGCTCCCGCACGTGCACAGCGAGTACGACGCGGCCTGGTACATGGACGGCCATGGCTTCGTGCCGGCGCACGCCAGCCGCATCGGCGCCATGACGACCGTGCACTCGTGGATCTTCAACGGCACCGCCCAGCGCTACGGCGGGCGGAGCGCGGCGAGCGACCGGCACGCCGAGTACATGATCGAGCTGTCTCGCGCCTTCGCGACGGATCCGCACCGTCCGGTCTGGCTGCAGGAGGTCGGCGCCCCGTCGAACTGCCTGACCCCCGAGCAGACCCCCGACTTCCTCGAGGCGACGGTGCGTGCGGCGGCGCGCACCGAGAACCTCTGGGGCGTGACCTGGTGGTGCTCCCATGACGTGGGCCGCGAACTCGCCGACTACCCCGAGCTCGAATACTCCCTCGGCCTGATCGACCAGAAGGGCGAGGCCAAGCCCATCGGGCGGCGCTTCGCGGAGATCATCCCCGAGCTGCGCGCGCGGCAGCAGGCGCCGGCCCGCACGACGGCGATCGTGATCGAGGTCGACGCGGACGAGATCCCGGTCAGCCGTGCCGCAATGAGCCCGGGGGGCGCCATCTTCCAGGCGTGGGTGGACGCCTGCGGGTCCGCTCTCGACGTGACCTTCGTCACCTCGCGCACCGCGGCGGATCCGGCCGACCTCGCCGCGCGCGGGATCACCGACCTGATCCGTCCCGATCTGAGCACCGGATCCGGGAGCTACTCCTCCAACAACACCGTCGTCGACGGTGCGGAGGACGCCGCGGAGGTCTCCGCATGACCCGGCCGAACATCGTCGTGATCTACGCCGACGATCTCGGCTACGGCGATGTCGGCTGCTTCGGCGGCGACGACGTCCTCACTCCGCATCTGGACCGGCTGGCCGCACGCGGGGTGCGGCTGACGAACTGGTACTCGAACTCGCCCGTCTGCTCGCCGTCCCGCGCGGCGCTGCTGACGGGGCGCCACCCGGTGCACGCCGGAGTGCAGGAGATCCTCGGCGGGAAGCGCGGCACCGCAGGGCTGCCCGCGCAGCCGACGCTCGCCTCCCGCCTGCAGGACGAGGGGTACCGCACGGGGATCTTCGGCAAGTGGCACCTCGGCACGGGCTCCGGTTACCGCCCGCTCGACCGGGGCTTCGAGCAGCACTTCGGCTTCCTCGCCGGCTGCGTGGACTATTACTCGCACATCTTCTACTGGGGCCAGGGCCAGAACCCGGTACACGACCTGTGGGACGACGAGCGCGAGGTGTACGACAACGGCCGCTACCTCACCGAGGTCATCGCGGAGAAGGCCGCGGACTTCATCGGCGCGAACGCCGCGGATCCGTTCCTCTGCTACGTGCCGTTCAACGCTCCGCACTATCCGATGCACGCACCGAAGGAGTACGTCGACCGCTTCCCGGACCTGCCAGACGATCGCCGCATCATGGCGGCGATGATCGCTGCCATGGACGACGGCGTGGGCCGCATCCTGGATGCGCTCGACGAGGCGGGGATCGCGGACGACACGATCGTGTTCTTCTCGTCTGACAACGGCCCCTCCACCGAGAGTCGCAACTGGCTGAACGGCGAGGAGATCGACTACCAGGGCGGATCCACCGGCGGCCTGCGCGGCAACAAGGGCTCGCTGTACGAGGGCGGGATCAGGGTGCCCGCGATCGTCTCCTGGCCCGGAGCGCTGCCGCGGGGTGCGGAGTGGGCGGAGCCGGGCGCGATGACCGACATCGTGCCCACCGTGCTCGAGGCGATCGGCGCTCCGGCGGCGGACGACGCCGACGGCACGAGCGTGCTGGCCGCGCTCCGCGCGCTCGAACCGCTTCCGGCGGAGCGCACGCTGTTCTGGGAGTACGGTCCTCAGCTGGCCGCCCGCCGCGGGCCCTGGAAGCTCACGACGTCGCCCCGGGAGCACCTCGGCGGGCCGTTCGTGCTCGGCGCCAGCGTCCTCGCGAACCTCGACGAGGATCCGGCCGAGACCGTGGATCTGTCCGCGCAGCACCCCGAGATCGCGGACGCGCTGCGCGCCGAGCTCGAGGAGTGGGCGCGGAGCTTCGGCTGGGATCCGGCGCCCTGGCTGTGAGCGCCGGGCAGGTCAGCCCTGGCCGTTGACCCGCTCGGCCTCCTTGGCCGCGACGATCTTGCGCAGGCCGGAGCTGGAGAACCGGTGGTCGCGACTGTTGAAGTACAGCTCGATCCCGGCCTCTTCGCAGTACGCGCGGCCGGTGAAGTCCCGGTCCTCGTACTCGTCGCCGACGATGCGCACGTCGAGCTTGAAGGAGCGGAGGATGTCCTCGAGGTCCTGCTCGGTCGAGTACGGGACGATCTCGTCGACATACTCGCAGCCGCGCAGCTGGATGTAGCGCTCGACCACCGTCTGGGTGGGAGCGTTCTTCTCCGGGCGGTCCAGGGTGGGATCCATCTGCAGGCCGCAGATGAGGTAGTCGCACTGCCGCTTGGCCTCGGCGAGCATCATGATGTGCCCCGCGTGCAGCAGGTCGAAGGTGGAGAAGGTGATCCCCACGCGCGGCCCCGGGTTGTAGTCCTGGTGCTTCTTCGCGTTCACGGCGTCCGGCGTCATCAGCGAATTCCTCTCGTCGGCCCAGAGCACTCTATCGAACGGGTCGGGACCGTCCCTGGGCGCGCGTTCCATCGCCGCGCCTGCCCGATGCGTCGTTCGCCGCGCGCCGCGGCCGCCGCGTCTCAGCGGCCGGGCGCGGCGGTGCTCTCGCGGATCGTCAGGGCGGGGGCGGTGCCGCGCCGGGACGGCAGCGGATCCGCGGATCCGATCCGCTCCAGCAGGAACGCCGCGGCCTGCTCGCCGAGCGCGAAGGTGTCGCGGGTGAGGCACGTGATCGACGGATGCACCAGCCCGGTCACCACGGAGTCGTCGAAGGAGGCCACCGACAGCGCCTGCGGCACCCCGACGCCCATCTCCTGCGCGACCCTGAGTCCCGCGATCGCCATCACGTCGTTGTCGTAGACGACGGCCGTCGGCCTCGTCGCACGGCTGAGCAGGGTGCGGGTGGCAGCGGTGGCGGCCGCCGGGGAGAAGTCCGTGACGAAGGTCTCGCCCGCGACGTCCCGTGCCGCGAGAGCGGCGAGCACGTCGGCGCGGATGCGGGTGTGCTGGAATTCGGCGGGCCCGGAGACGTAGGCGATCTCGCGGTGCCCGAGCGCGGCGAGGTAGTCGAACAGCGCGTGCGCGGCGGCCTCGTCATCGAGCCAGATGGCGGGAGGATCCCCTGCCGTGTCCCTGCTGCCGATCACCACGGCGGGCAACGGCAGCGAGGGCAGCAGCGCCAGACGCGGGTCGTCGTCGCGCGGATCGATCACGATCACGCCGTCGACCTGATTCGCGCTGCGCCAGCGCCGGTACGTCGCCATCTCCTCCTCGATCGAGGAGACCACGACCAGCTGCAGCGCGACGCCGTGCTGAGCCAGGGCCGACTGCACGCCGGCGATGAGGTCGGTGAAGAAGGCCTCGGTGCCGAGGGTGCGCGCCGGGCGGTTGACCGCGAAGCCGACGACGCCGGCGCGGGATCCGACCAGGGCCCGCGCGGCCGAGCTCGGCTGCCACTGGTGCTCCTCTGCGATGTCGAGGATGCGCTGACGGGTCTGCTCGCTGACGCCGGGGCGCCCGTTCAGCGCGAAGGAGACCGCGCCGGGGGACACTCCCGCGAGCCGGGCGATATCGGCGATGGTGATGCGCTTCGCCTGTGACATAGACTCACCGTACTAGATCGTTTTAGTTGGCCCTGTGGGAGAGGATTCCCCAGGCGTTCTGACATTCTCGCACCGCGAAGGAGCACCCCCGTGCACGAAGAGACCTCGCTCACCGTCGGCCGCGTCACCCGCGTGCTCGGCGAGCGCGTGCGCCCCGCCGTCCACTCCGCCCGCATCCCGCTGGAGATCGCCGCGCACGTCCTGCCCGGCGAGCCGATCCCGGCCGCCGAGGGCATGGCGCTCGAGTACGCGCTGTTCTCGGCCGGGCAGCAGTGGGGTCCCGCGTGGGGCACGACGTGGTTCCGCCTCCGCGGCACCGTGCCGGCCGAGTGGGCGGGCAAGCGCGTCGAGGCGCTCGTCGACCTCGGCTTCGACATCAACATGACCGGCTTCCAGTGCGAGGCCCTCGCCTACCGCACCGGCGCCGACGGCGAGCCGATCCCGGTGAAGAGCCTCAACCCGCGCAACCAGTGGCTGCCGATCACGGAGCGGGCCGAGGGCGAGGAGGCGATCGAGCTGTACCTCGAGGGCGCCTCCAACCCTGTGCTGCTGGACTACCACCCCTTCCTGCCGACGCAGGAAGGCGACATCCTCACCTCATCGCCGGATCCGCTCTACCGCGTGCGGCACATGGACCTCGCGGTCTTCGAGACCGAGGTGTTCGAGCTCTCCCTCGACCTCGAGGTGCTGCTCGACCTGCAGGCAGAGCTCCCCGAGACCAGCCCGCGCCGCATGCGGATCCTGCAGGCGCTCGACGATGCGCTCGACGTGCTCGATCTGCAGCGCATCGTGCAGACCGCGGGCGACGCCAGGGCGCAGCTCGCCGAGGTGCTGGCGGCGCCGGCCGATGCGAGTGCGCACCGCATCGCCGCGATCGGGCACGCGCACATCGACTCCGCCTGGCTGTGGCCGCTGCGCGAGACCGTGCGCAAGGTCGCCCGCACCACCTCGTCGATGACGACCCTGCTCAAGGAGCAGCCGGAGTTCCGCTACGGCATGTCCAGCGCGCAGCAGTACGCCTGGATGAAGGAGCACCGTCCCGAGGTCTACGCCCGGATCAAGGCCGCCGTCGCCGAGGGACGCTTCCTGCCCCTCGGGGGCATGTGGGTCGAATCCGACACCGTCATGCCGACCGGCGAGTCGCTCGTGCGGCAGTTCTCGCACGGACAGCGCTTCTTCGAGAGCGAGTTCGGGATCCGGTCCAAGGGCGTGTGGCTGCCGGACAGCTTCGGCTACTCCCCCGCCCTGCCGCAGCTCATGCGGCGGGCCGGCTTCGAGTGGTTCTTCACGCAGAAGATCTCGTGGAACCAGCGCAACGTGTTCCCGCACCACAGCTTCGACTGGGAGGGCATCGACGGGTCGCGGATCTTCACGCACTTCCCGCCGATGGACACCTACAACTCGCAGCTGAGCGGCATGGAGGTCGCCAAGGCCTCGCGCCAGTTCAAGGAGAACCGCGTCGCGACGCGCTCGATCGCCCCGGTGGGCTGGGGCGACGGCGGCGGCGGCACGACCCGCGAGATGACCGGCAAGGCCTCCCGCCTCGCCTCGCTCGAGGGATCCGCCCAGGTGGAGTGGATCCACCCCGACGAGTTCTTCGACGCCGCCAAGGCGGAGCTTCCGGATCCGGCCGTCTGGGTCGGTGAGCTGTACCTCGAGCTGCATCGCGGGACGCTCACGAGCCAGCACGCCACGAAGGCGCTGCACCGCTGGGCGGAGCAGGCGCTCATCGAAGCCGAGCTGTGGGCGTCGACCGCGGCCGTGCGCCTCGGCGCGACGTATCCGCACGACGAGCTCGACCGGCTGTGGCAGACGGTGCTGCTGCACGAGTTCCACGACATCCTCCCCGGCACCTCGATCGCGTGGGTGCACCGCGAGGCGGTCTCGGTGCTCTCCGGAGTGCTCGACGAGGCCCGCGCGCTGTCCGAGGCTGCCCGCGCTGCGCTCGCCGGTTCCGGGGACGTGGAGCTCGTCTTCACCCCGACCTCGGTCGGCGGCGGATGCGCGCTCGGCGCCGCCGCGCGCCGGTCCCCGAGCGTCCTTCGTCTCGCTTCGCTCGCTCAGGAACCGGACACCGACGAGACGAAGGGCATCTCCCTCACCGAGTCCACCGACGGCTTCCGTCTCGAGAACGACCTCGTCGCAGTCACGGTCTCCCCCGAGGGCCTCATCGTCTCCGCCCTGGACAAGGCCTCGGGCCGGGAGACGATCCCCGCGGGCAAGCCTGCGAACCTGTTCCAGCTGCACCAGGACTTCCCGAACATGTGGGACGCGTGGGACATCGACAGGTTCTACCGCAACCGCGTGGACGACCTCGTGGCGGTGTCGTCGATCTCGGCGTCCGTCGAAGACGGCGTCGCGACGATCGTCGTCGAGCGGCCGTTCTCGGAGTCCTCCCTGCGGCAGACGATCACCCTGCGTCCTGGATCCCGTACGGTCCTGCTCCGCAACGAGATCGACTGGCACGAGACGGAGAAGCTGCTCAAGCTCGCCTTCCCGCTCGAGGTGTTCGCCCGCGAGACGGCCGCCGAGACGCAGTTCGGCTTCCAGCGCAGGGTCACGCATGTGAACACGAGCTGGGAGGCCGCGAAGTTCGAGACCTCGATGCACCGCTTCGTGCTGGTGCAGGAGGACGGCGGCTTCGGCGCCGCGCTCGTGAACGACTCGATCTACGGCTTCGACACCACGCGCGACGTGGACGGAGACGACGTCACCACGACCGTGCGCCTGTCGCTGCTGCGCGCCCCGCGCTTCCCCGACCCCGACACCGATCACGGGCGGCACGAGATCCAGGTGGGCCTGGTGATCGGCGCCGACGCCGAGATCGCGACCGCGGAGGGCATCGCGCTGAACGCGCCGTCGACCGTCGTCCGCGGCGCGAACGAGGTGGAGCCGCTGGTCGCCGTGTCCGGTGAGGGCATCGTGGTGTCGAGCGTGAAGCTCGCCGACGACCGCTCCGGAGACGTGATCGTGCGCGTCTACGAGTCGCTCGGACGGCGCACGTCCGGATCCCTGTCGGTCGGCTTCGCACACAGCGGGATCCGCGAGGTCTCGCTCATCGAAGACGAACTGGAGTCACCGCGCACCGGTGAGACGCTGTCCCTGCGCCCCTTCGAGGTCCGCACGCTCCGCATCGCCCGGGCCTGACGCGCGCTGGGCTCGCGCGCTGGCTCGCCCGCCCCACTCCCGCCGAGACCCCCTCGCAGCACCGACGCCCCCTCCCACTAACGCACCCCAGAGGGGGCGTCGGTGCGCAGAGGGGGCGTCGGCGTATCTGGACGCGGTCCGGGAGCCGTCGTGACGCGGCGCGAGGGGGCGGCTCAGCCCAGGACGCGAGTGAAGGCGTCGCGGCTGATGCCCTGCTCCAGGATCCGCGCGGACCACTCGCGGGCGCTGTGCAGGCTGTGGTCGCGGTAGTTGCCGCACTCCACAGCGCTCACGCCGGGGACGTCGCTCCACTCCGCCTTCTCGGCGATGAAGCGCAGGCTGTCGGTGATCGCGTCCACGAGCGCCGGGACCTCGGGGCGACCCCACATGATGAGGTGGAACCCGGTGCGGCAGCCGAACGGCGAGATGTCGATCACGCCGTCGACGCGGTCGCGCAGCAGCGAGGCCAGCAGGTGCTCGATCGTGTGCAGGCCGGCGGTGGGGATCTCGCCCTCGTTCGGCTGCACGAAGCGCACGTCGAAGTTGGAGATCTCGTCGCCGCGCGGCCCCTGCTCGACGCCGATCAGGCGCACATAGGGCGCGTTGACGGCGGTGTGGTCCAGGGTGAAGCTCTCGACCTCGGCCATGCGGATCTCCTTCGTGTGGCGGATGGATGACGGGGCCGGATCCGGCCCGGATCCGAGGCTACCCCGCCGACCCGCGACGGGGGCCCTCGTCCGCAACACGATGACGGAGCGGCGGGATCACGTGCCTTACTGGGCCGCGGACGGATACACGGGAACGGGCCCCGGCTCCGTGCGGGAACCGAGCACGATCGCGACGATGCCGAGGAATGCGACCGCGAGCGGATTGAGCAGAGAGAGCACGTCGAACACCTGGAAGAGCGGGACGACGTTCTCCCCGGATGCCAGAAGCGGCGACCAGAAAGGCGCGATCGGCAGTGCCCTTGCGAGGGCGACGGCGGCCAGCGCCCAGAGCGGCGCCCAGTTCCAGGGACGGGGCACGACCCCGATCCGGCCTATCTGCACCACGGCGGTGATGGCGAGCAGCAGCATCACCGATTGAGTCACGGGGAAGACGAGCTCGAGGGGAGACGGGGAGTTCCGCAACGGCATCTCCCGCTGCGGGGGAGGTGCGAGCACGGAGTAGACGAACGACTGCGACATCATGACCACGACCAGCCCGATCACAGCCCCGGTGCCGAGCGGTCGGCGCGCGGTCACGCTCCCGGCCCGACCGATCCCGACGGCCAAGACGAGAGCCCCCAGCGCGAAGAGCGGGTCGATCAGCGAGGACAGCACGAAGAGCCGCCCCTGGGCGGCGAGCATGGCGGTCGCCGACGCGACCAGCAGCACTCCCCCGAGCACCCACGTGCGCCGGCGCTGCACTGCTGCTCCGGATCCGGGGTCCACGGTGACCATGCCCCGACCCTACCCCCGAGCGCGGCAGAGCCCGCCGCCCGGCATCCCGGACCGCGGACTCTGCGCTCGAGCCGGCCGCCTCAGCGAGTGCGGATCCCCGCGAAGAACGCGCGGACGTCGCCGGCGAGCAGGTCGGGGCGCTCCAGCGCGGCGAAGTGGCCGCCCTCGTCGAAGCGGCTCCAGTGCACGATGTTGTCGTTGTCGCGCTCGGCGAAGACGCGGATCGTCTGGAAGTCGTCCTTGAAGACGGCGACGCCGGTGGGCGCGCGGTTCACCTGCGGCTCGGCCTGCGCCTGCGCGTTCTCGAAGTAGCTGCGACTCATGCCCGCCGCCGCGTTCGCGAACCAGTTCACGCTGACCTCGAGCAGGATCTTCTCCAGCGGCACGAGGGAGGTGCCGTTGCCGAAGCTGTTGAACAACTCGCTGTACGCGAGCAGGCCGATCGGGGAATCGCTGAGCCCGACCGCGACCGTCTGCGGGCGGGAGGCGTTCATCGTGTTGTAGCCGCCCACCGACTGGAACCACTGCATGTGCTCGAGTCCGGCGTAGTCGGCGGGCTCGAGACGCTCGAACTCGCTCGGGTCTCCCGAGGGGAAAGAGAACAGCTGCAGCACGTGCAGGCCGAGGAAGCCCTCCGGGGCGAGCAGACCGATCTCGCGCGCGACCATCGCGCCGTTGTCGGATCCGTGCACGCCGTAGCTCTCGTAGCCGAGCCCCCGCATGAGCGCGTCGTACGCCCTGGCCACGCGCGCCATCGTCCATCCCGACGCGGTCACCGGCTGCGAGAAGCCGTAGCCCGGCGCATCGGGGACCACGACGTCGAAGGCGTCCTCCGTGCGGCCGCCATAGGCCACCGGGTCGACGAGGCGGTCGATCACGTCGAGGTAGTCGACCGAGGATCCGGGGTAGGTGTGCGCGAGCAGCAGGGGCGTCGCCCCCTCGTGCGCCGAGCGCACGTGGATGAAGTGGATGTCCTGGCCGTCGATCTCGGCGACGAAGTGCGGGAAGGCGTTGATGCGCGCCTCGGCGGCGCGCCAGTCGAAGGCGCGCCACGCGGCGAGCGCCTCGCGGAGGTAGTCGTTGGGGGTGCCGGTGGTCCAGTCGTCGGCGGGGGCCGGCTGCGGCAGGCGGGTGCGCGTCAGGCGATCCTGCAGGTCGGCGACTTCGGCGTCGGTGACGGAGACGGTGAACGGGCGGGGGGCGAGGGCTGCGGTGTTGTTCATGTCTCCGACACTATGAGCCAATTAGGCTGGATTCGTTCCTAATGAATCGCACCGATGGGAGATCCCGTGACCGGCCCTTCCGCGCGGCTCCTCGCGCTGCTCTCGCTGCTGCAGACCGGATCCGCGCGCACCGGCACGGAGCTCGCCGAGCGCCTCGGCGTGAGCGGCCGCACGGTGCGCGCCGACATCGAGCGGCTGCGCGAACTCGGCTATCCGGTGGATGCGACGCGCGGCGCGGTCGGCGGCTATCGCCTGGGCGCGGGCGGATCCCTCCCTCCTCTCCTGCTCGACGACGAGGAGGCCGTCGCGGTGACCGTCGGCCTGCAGGCCGCCGCGGGCATCGCCGGCATCGAGGACGTCCGCGCCAGGGCGCTCGCCAAGATCGAGCAGGTGCTCCCGGCGCATCTGCGGCCCACCGTGGAGGCGCTCGGATCCACCGTCGACCGCGGACAGGAGAACGTCGGCACCGACGCGCCGGATCCCGAGGTCGATCCCGCCGCGCTGCGGGCCGTCGCCGCGGCGATCCGCGACACCGAATGGCTGCGCTTCGACTACGAGGACGCGCCCGTACTGGTCGAGCCGTACCGGCTGCTGAGCTGGCAGCGACGGTGGCACCTCGTCGCCCGTGACCCGCAGGACGGATCCTGGGGCACCTACCGGGTGGATTGGATGACGCTGCGGATGCCGACACGACGGCCGTTCACGCCGCAGCCGCTCGCGGGCGGCGACTACACGGCCTTCGCGATGCGGACGATCGCGGCGAGCGGGTGGAAGGTGCATGCGCGACTGCGCGTGGACGCCCCCGCGCAGAGCGTGCTCGACCGCATCAACCCCACCGTCGGCGTGGTCGAACCGCTCGACGCCGACCACTGCGTCCTGGTGACCGGCGCCGACAGCCTCGATACCGTCGCCGCGTACATCGGGATGCTGATGATGGACTTCACCGTGGAGAGCCCGCCCGAGCTGATCCCCCGGCTGCGCCTGCTGTCCGAGCGCTACGCCAGGGCCGTCGCGGGATCCTGACGTACGGGACCCGATCCGGATCCTGAGCATCCGTCGCGGGAAGGGTCAGAAGGTGGAAAACACCGCGGGGAACCCCCTCCGAGCGGCCTTTTCCATCCCGTATCGGCTCGTCCCACGCGCATGAGATGGAAAACGCCGCCGCGAGCGCCTTCCGAGCTGCCTTTTCCATCTCTCCGGATCCGGATCCGGATCCGGCGTCGGGGCCGGTCAGCGTCCGTAGCGCCCGACGATCTCCTCGGTGAGCGGAGGCCAGATCCGCTTGTGCTCCTCGCCGAACGGCACCCCGGAGAGGAACGCCGCCGCGATATCGCGCGACCGGTCGATGAACAGGAAGCTGCCGAGGGCGCCGAAGTGGCCGGCGGTCTCGGGCGGGAACTCGTCGCTCAGCCAGTGCGGACTCTTGACGCCCTTGAGTTCGAAACCGAGGCCCCACTGGTTGTCCGGGTAGGAGCCGTAGCCGGGGACGAGGCCGCGCAGCCCCTGATGCGAGACGGTGAGCGCGAGATCGCGCAGCGCGGCAGGGATGAGCGTGGGACGCAGCACCTCACGGCCGAAGATCAGCAGATCCTCGATCGAGGAGGACGCCCCGGCCGACGGGCGGCCCGTCACGTCGGTGCGGTCCATGCCGAGCGGAAGCGTCACCTCGCGCAGCATCCAGTCCGAGAACTCCATGCCCACGGCGTCGGCGACATGCGCGGCGAGCGCGTCGAACCCGGCGTTGGAGTAGATGCGCCGCTCGCCAGGGGCCTTCTGCGGCTCGGAACCCTCCATCGGCAGACCACTGGTGTGGTCGAGCAGGTTCAGCACGGTCGAGCCCGCGGGCCGCGCCGGCTCGTCCAGATCCACGAGCCCGCGCTCGACCGCGACGAGGGCACCCCACGCGGTCAGCGGCTTCGTCACGGACGCCAGGGGAAGCACCGTCTGCGGATCGCCCTGTACCGCGAGCGTCGCGTCGGGACCGGTGACCCCGACGAGGGCGGTGTGCGGGAAGCCGTCGGTCGCGGCGAAGGTCGTCGTCTCCACGGATCCATAGTCCCATGGGGCCGATGCCCTCCTCCGCCTTCCGCCCTCCGCGAGACACCAGATCCCGCACGAGACACCAGGGCTGACGTGGTGTTTGATGCAGGATCTGGTTTCTCGCCGAGTCTGTAGGCTGACCGCTCGACGAGCACGAGTGAGACGAGGACCTTCTTGAGCAGCGACCTACTCCCGCGGGGAGTCCGTCCGGCCACCCCCGCCGACCTGGACGAGATGACTCGAATCCTCACCGCGTCCTTCCTGGACGATCCGGTGTGGGGCCCTTCGTTCCCCGACCGCGCGACGCGTCCGCAGGTGGCCGGCGCGTACTGGCGGTTCATGGTTGGGGAGGCGCTGCGCTTCTCCGAGTCGCGGGTGCTCGACATCGCGCTCGACGGTCCGGCCGAAGCCGTCGAGCGCGGAACTCTTCGTGCGGTCTCCGTCTGGTACCCGCCGGGCGAGGACGAGATCTCGGCGGAGGCCCACCCCGCCTACGACGCCCTGGTCGGCGACCTGCTCGACGCGGAGGCCGCCGCCGCATTGGAACGGGCCGGCGCGCAGTTCGCAGAGGCCCGGCCGAGCGAGCCGCACGCCTACCTGACCCTGCTCGGCGTAGCCCCCGAGGCACGCGGCGGAGGATACGGCATGGGGCTGCTCCGGGCGGCGCTCGCCCGCTATGACGAGGCGGGGATCCCCACCTACCTGGAGTCGTCGAACCCGGCGAACGACGTGCGCTACGAGAGGCTCGGATACCGCCCGCACGCTCTGGTGGAGCTCGCCGGCGGCGCGCGGGTGCAGACATACTGGCGGGCCCCGCAGGCGGCAGGCTGACTCGCCGCCCGGCTAGCAGTGAGGGAGTAGGACGCTTTGGGCGCCGAGTGCACGGGAAGCCGTCGAGTGCGCGGCGTGGTCGCGTGAACTTCCGGTGCCCTCGGGGCGATGCCGTGCACTCGACGAGCGGTGCTGCGCCGATGTCACACTTCCGCGCCGGCCGGTGTCTCCATGTTCGAAGGCACGAGAACCGTGCCGCAGAAGGAGCAGATCATGACGATTCAGGCCCGCATCCCCGCGACCGAGGTGACCGGACTGTACGGCGCCGTGGTGAAGTTCGCCACGAAGAAGATGTTCGGCCGGGTGCCCGACTCGATCGGGGTGCTCTGGCACCACCGGCCGGTCTTCACCGACATGATGAACTTCGGCCGCAAGACCGAGAAGTGGCACGAGCTCGACAAGAGCCTGTCGACGCTGGCCGCCATGACGGCGGCGGCGACCGTCGGCTGCAGCTTCTGCCTCGACCTGCACTACTTCATGGCCCACGACAAGGGGCTCGACGAGGAGAAGGCCCGCGAGGTGCCGATCTGGCGCGAGTCCTCCCGGTTCACGCGCCGGGAGCGGCTCGTGATGGAGTACGCCGAGGCGATGAGCCTGACGCCGCCCGCCGTCACCGACGAGCTCTCCGACGCGCTGCTCGCGGAGCTGGGCGCCCCTGCGCTGCTCGAGCTCGCCGCGAAGGTCGGCTACCTCAACGCGACGGCCCGATCCAACATCGCGCTCGGGATCCACTCCGACGGATTCGCGGACGCGTGCGGTCTTGCGCCCCTGGCCACGCGGAGCGAAACCCGCGTAACGTCGCAGGCATGAGCGACGCGAGCCGGCCGGCGCCCGAGGATCCGTTCGTCACGCACCGCGGCCTGTTGTTCACGGTCGCGTACGAGATGCTCGGGTCCGCTGCCGACGCCGAGGACGTGCTGCAGGAATCCTGGCTGCGCTGGTCCGCCGACGACCGCGGCGATGTGCTCGACCCTCGCGCCTACCTGGTGCGGATCGTCACGCGGCAGGCGCTCAATCAGCTGCGGACGGCCTCGCGCCGGCGCGAGGAGTACGTCGGGCCCTGGCTGCCGGAGCCCCTGCGCACCACGCCGGACGTCGCGGACGACGTGGTGCTCGCCGAGAGCGTCTCGCTCGCGATGCTGACCGTGCTCGAGACCCTCGGGCCGACCGAGCGCGCGGTGTTCGTCCTGCGCGAGGTGTTCGACGTCCCGTTCGACGAGATCGCCGAGGCCGTGGGCAAGACGCCCGCGACGGTGCGGCAGATCGCGCACCGCGCCCGCGACCATGTGGCCGCCCGCCGTCCGCGCGTCGCCGTCGACGCCTCCGAGCACGACCGCGTCGTGGAGCGCTTCATCGCGGTCATGAACTCGGGCGACGTGCAATCGCTCATGGACGTGCTCGCGCCCGACGTGGTTGCCGTGACCGACAGCGGCGGACTCGTCCGGCATGCCGCTCGGCGGCCGCTGCACGGCGCAGAGCGCGTCGTGGCGTTCCTGCGGGGCAGCATCGCGAAGCTCGATATGGCCTTCGCGGTGGTGCCCCTGCGCGTCAACGGCATGCTCGGCGCGGGGATCCAGGTCGGGGGCGAACTGCTCGCCGCCGTGAGTTTCGCGGTCGAGGACGGTCGCATCACCCGGGTGTTCTCGGTCGCCAATCCGGAGAAGCTCTCGGGCCTCGGCGCCGAGGCACCGCTCGCCCGCTGACCTGCGGCACTACTCGGCCGGTCCGCGATATCGGTTGCCGCGCGGTCGTCGCCCCTGCCCCGCCCGAGGTTCACGGCGAGCGCGCTCCTCGCTGCGTTCGATGCCCAGCAGTGCGACGACGCATCCCGCCATCACCACGACGATGGCACGGGTCGCCCACAGCATCGGCACGGATCGCACGGTGACGTCCTCGATCGGGAGGCCGAACACGACGCCCAGCATCGCGGGACCCGACCCCCGCCCCGGGGCCCATCCATGGGTGTCCAGGGCCAGCATGGCCGTCACGCCGGAGACGGCGACGAGGAGCAGCAGGATCATGACGAGAAGGACGCGCGGCGACGTGCGCCCGCGTCGCCGCGTCAGGGCGTGCAGCACGACCGCCACCGGCCACAGCACGATCATGCCCACGAGGATGCCGAGCAGCTCGGCCAGCGGCACGAGGAGCAGCGCGAACAGCAGGGCGGATCCCAGCCCTTCGGCGTATCCGTCCTGCACCGTGATCGCCACGGCGCAGGGAAGGCCGGCGGCCAGCACCAGACCTCCGGCACCCCACGCCGCCGCACGCGCAGTGACGGGGAAGCCGGTCAGGGCGAGCGCGGTGACGACCGCCGCGACCAGCGCCGACGGGATCCCCCCGAGGACCATCAGCCGCGTGGACTCCGGATCCTCCGCGCCACGCAGGGCGAACACGACGACGGCGCATCCGAGTGCCAGCGCGATCCCGAGAGCGAGGACGATGACGACGGTGCGCGGACGCGACGGCGCCCCTGCCGAGACCCCCGGCAGGGGCGCCGCCGACGTCATGATCAGGCGCCCTTCAGACGCTCCGAGAGGTAGGCGTCGAGCTCGGCCAGCGGCACGCGCTCCTGCGCCATGGTGTCGCGGTCGCGCACGGTCACGGCGTCGTCGTCGAGCGAGTCGAAGTCGATCGTGACGCAGAACGGGGTGCCGATCTCGTCCTGGCGGCGGTAGCGTCGCCCGATCGCGCCGGCGTCGTCGAAGTCGATCGCCCAGTGACCGCGGAGCTTGTCGGCGACCTCGCGGGCGAGCGGCGACAGGCGCTCGTTGCGCGAGAGCGGCAGCACCGCGACCTTGACCGGGGCGAGGCGCGGGTCGAGCTTCAGCACGGTGCGCACATCGGTGCCGCCCTTGGCGTTCGGCACCTCCTCCTCGACGTAGGCGTCCACGAGGAACGCCATCATCGAGCGGGTGAGGCCGAACGAGGGCTCGATCACGTACGGGATGTACTTCTCGCCCGATGCCTGATCGAAGTAGCTGAGCGACGAGCCGGAGGCCTCGCTGTGGCTGGACAGGTCGTAGTCGGTGCGGTTCGCGACGCCCATGAGCTCGCCCCACTCCTTGCCGGCGAACCCGAAGCGGTACTCGACGTCGATCGTGCCGGCCGAGTAGTGGGCGCGATCATCCTCCGGCACGTCGAACTGGCGCATGTTCTCAGGGCTGATCCCGAGGTCGATGAACCAGTCCCAGCACTCCTGCACCCAGTGCTCGAACCACTCCTGCGCCTCGGCGGGCGGCACGAAGTACTCGATCTCCATCTGCTCGAACTCGCGCGTACGGAAGATGAAGTTGCCGGGGGTGATCTCGTTGCGGAACGCCTTGCCGACCTGGCCGATGCCGAAGGGCGGCTTCTTGCGGCTCGCGGTGAGCACGTTCGAGAAGTTCACGAAGATGCCCTGCGCGGTCTCGGGGCGCAGGAAGTACACGCCCGACTCGTCGTCCACCACGCCGAGGTAGGTCTTCACCAGGCCAGAGAACGCCTTCGGCTCGGTGTACTGGCCCTTCGTGCCGCAGTTCGGGCAGGGCACGTCGGCCAAGCCGTTCTCGGCGGGGCGGCCCTTGCGGGCCTCGAAGTCCTCGATGAGGGTGTCGGCGCGGAACCGCTTGTGGCACTGCAGGCACTCGACGAGCGGATCCGTGAACGTCGCGACGTGGCCGGAAGCCTCCCACACGCGCTTGGGGAGGATGATCGACGAGTCGAGGCCGACCATGTCGCCCCGGCCGCGCACGAAGGTCTGCCACCACTGCCGCCGGATGTTCTCCTTGAGCTCGGTGCCGAGGGGGCCGTAGTCCCAGGCCGAGCGGGAACCGCCGTAGATCTCACCCGCTTGGAACACGAACCCGCGGTGGCGGGCGAGGGCGATGACCTTGTCAAGACGGGACTGTTCGGCCACGGTGGCTCCAATGGTCGCGATGATGCGGGGAATGCGCACGAAGAGGCGCAGATCAATCCTATCGGTGCCCTCTGGAGCGCGAGAGGGCACCGAAGGCGGCACCGCTCGCGACCGATGTCGGAGGTCGGTGACACCATGGCTGCCATGGAACAACGAGCGAGCTTCATCACCCTGGCCGTCGCGGATGTCGCGCGCAGCAGGGCCTTCTACGTGGACGGTCTCGGATGGCAGCCGATCTTCGAAGCCGATGAGGTCCTGATGCTCCCCGTCGCGGAACGGATGATCCTCTCGCTGTGGAGCGTGGAAGGGTTCACCGCGGAGATCGGCGCACCGCCCGCCCCCGGCATCGCCCCGCTCACGCTGGCGCACAACGTGGCGACCGACGCCGAGGTCGACGCGGTGCTCGCCGAGGCGGCCGCGCTGGGCGCTCCCGTCACGCCTGCCGTACGCCGCGACTGGGGCGGCTATTCCGGCTACTTCGCCGATCCTGACGGATTCCGGTGGGAGATCGCGATGAACCCCGACGAGACCGGGGCGTTCGTGCTGGCACCCCGGAGCTGACCCGTCCCGATCCCCGACCTGCGATGGTGCGGCTTACCCTGGAATGATGAGCACTGCACAGGAAGCCCGCCCGCACGGCGAACGCGACACCCGGTTCTTCGGGCAGCCGTGGGCCCTCGCCCACCTGTTCGGGGTCGAGATGTGGGAGCGGTTCAGCTTCTACGGCATGCAGGGCATCCTGCTCATCTACCTGTACTACTCCGTCACCGACGGAGGACTCGGGCTCGACAAGGCCGTGGCGGGGGGCATCGTCGGCGCCTACGGCGGCTCCGTCTACTTGGCGACGATCCTCGGCGCCTGGATCGCCGACCGGCTCCTCGGATCCGAGCGCACGCTGTTCTACAGCGCGATCGTGATCATGGCGGGACACATCGCCCTCGCGCTGCTGCCGGGCGTCGCCGGCGTCGGCGTCGGCCTGGTGCTTGTCGCGATCGGGTCCGGCGGGCTCAAGGCCAATGCGACCTCCGTGGTCGGCACGCTCTACCCGGCCGAGGATCCGCGGCGCGACGCCGGGTTCTCGCTGTTCTACCTGGGCATCAACCTCGGCGGGTTCTTCGGGCCGATCCTCACCGGCCTGCTGCAATCGACCCTGGGCTTCCACTTCGGCTTCGGCCTCGCCGCGATCGGCATGGCCGCCGGCCTGGCGCAGTACTCGTTCGGGCGCCGCAAGCTGCCCGCGGAGGCGCATCGCATCGCGAACCCGCTACCGCGGAACCGCTACGCGACGGCGGTCATCATCGCGATCGCCGGAGGGCTGATCCTCGTCGCGCTCGTGCTGACCGGGGTCATCACGGCGGACAACCTCGCCACGGTCGTGATCATCGCGGCCACGGTCGCGGCGGTCGCCTACTTCGCGGTGATCCTCACGAGCCGCCGTATCAACGCGACCGAGCGGTCCCGGGTGTGGGGCTTCCTGCCGCTGTTCATCACGAGCGTGGCTTTCTGGTCGCTGTACCAGCAGCAGTTCACCGTGCTGACCGTGTACTCGGACGAGCGCCTGAACCGCGACCTGTTCGGCTGGGAGATGCCGGTCTCGTGGGTGCAGTCGATCAACCCGGTCTTCATCATCGTGCTGTCGGGGGTGTTCGCCGCGATCTGGACGAAGCTCGGCGCCCGCCAACCGTCGACCCCGGTGAAGTTCGCGCTCGGTGCGATCATCATGGGAGCCGCGTTCCTGCTGTTCCTGCCGTTCGCCGGCGGGGCCGCGAACTCCACTCCGCTGCTGGCGATCATCGGGATCCTGTTCGTCTTCACGGTCGCCGAACTGCTTCTCTCGCCGATCGGCCTGTCCGCAGCAACGAAACTCGCCCCGTCCGCGTTCCACACGCAGATGGTGGCGCTGTTCTTCCTTTCGGTCTCGCTCGGCACCGCGATCTCGGGCTGGCTCGTGCAGTTCTACGACCCGCACAACGAGGTCCCGTACTTCTCGATCCTCGGCGCGATCGCGATCGTCGTCGGCATCGGCCTGCTGGTGTCGGCCAAGCCCGTGCTCGCGCTCATGAAGGGCGTGCGCTGACGACGTGAGGCGGGCCTCGGAGCGCACTCCCCGTTTGGGGCGCACCCTCCCGTTGTGGGGCGCGTCCGGTCAGGAATTCCCGGCCTAACGCGCCCCAAACCGGCGAGGTGCGCCCCGAGCCCGGCTCCACCTCCGTGGCTCAGGCCCCGCGCCTCGGGTTCAGGCCCGCGCGGCCACGCTCTCCAGATACGTGCCGTCGGCGAGCTGGTCCAGGAGCGGGCGCGCGGTCGGAGTCCAGCCGAGCTCGGCCCGTGCCTTGGCACCCGAGGCCTGCTCGTCGAGGAGGAGCGCGTCGGCGAACGCCTCGCCGAGCCGCGCGCGCGTCTGCTCGACGCTCTCGGCGCGGACGCCCTCCGCCACGTCGAATCCGAACGCGATCGCTTCGCCGATCTCGCGGATCGTCGGGTTCTGCCCGGAGGCGCCGATGTAGGTCTCTCCCGCGCGGCCGCTCTCGAGCGCGAGCACGTACAGTGCCGCGAGGTCGTCGACATCGACGCTGGTCCAGTGCTGGCTGCCGTCGCCGATCAGGAGCACTCCCCCGTCGGTCGCGTCGGTGTGGATCCGCACCAGGCCGCCGCCGCGTCCGTAGACCGCGGCGGGCGCGACGACCGTGCCGCGGATGCCGGAGGCGCCGAGCACCTTCGCCTCTCCGGCGCCGCGCCAGGCGGTGAGGGCCGGCCGGTCGATCGGAGTCTGCTCCGTGATGTCGCTCGCCGTGCCGTAGCTCCAGATCCCGCCCGTGTGCACGAACGGCTTGCCCGTGCCCTCGAGCGCACCGAGCACGGCGTCGATGAACGCGGCATCGCCTTCGGGGGTCGAGGCCGTGTGGATGACGCCGTCCGCGGCGACCGCGGCCTCCGCCACGAGCACGGAATCCGCGACGTCACCGATGAGGGCGGTCGCCCCGACCGCCTCCACAGCGCTCGCCTTCGCCGCATCTCGGACGAGGGCGGTCACGGTGTGGCCCTCCGCGAGCAGCCGATCGAGGACGGAAGTGCCGATGTAGCCGGTCGCGCCGGTGAGAAGAACCTTCATACCCTTCGCGAACGCCGCACCCGCGCGGATATTCCCCGACCCGGATCCGCTGCCCGCGGTCGGCCGTGAGCCGTCACGCGTCCGGGGGGTCAGCCGTCCGTGCGACGGAGAGCGGCAGTATCCACGTCGCGCACGGCGGTGAGCCCGGCGAGCCCCAGCGTGACGTCGAGCTCGGCGAGCACGTTGCGGATGACCTCGCGCACGCCCGTCTCACCGGCGATCCCGAGTCCGTACGCGTAGGGGCGTCCGAGCGCGACCATGGTCGCGCCGAGGGCGAGGGCGATGAAGGCGTCCGCCCCGCCGCGAACCCCGGAGTCGAAGACGACCGGGACGCGTCCGGCGACCCGCTCCACGATCGCCGGCAGTACATCCAGCGTCGGCACGGACTGGTCGATCTGACGGCCACCGTGGTTCGACACCCACACGCCATCGAGCCCCTCATCGACCGCGCGCGCGGCGTCGTCGGGATGCACGATGCCCTTGAGGATCAGCGGAAGCGAGGTCCACGTCCGCGCCTTCGCCAGGTCGTCCCAGGTGAGGGCCGGGGTCGAGAAGACGTCGAGGAAGGTCTCGACCGCCAACCGGGGCAGCGGCGAGCGCAGGTTCCCGCGCAGGCTCGGGGATCCGGTGACCGCGGCGCCGTTGCGCGCGATCGAGATCCCCGCGGCGATCGTCTTCGGGGTGACCCGCACCTTGGATCCGCCGGTCGAGGATCCTGCCCTCGCTCGGACGAGTTCCCGGAACACCGGATCCGACGTGTACTGGGCGATGCCCATGCCCCGCGTGAACGGCAGGTAGCCGAGGTCGAGGTCGCGCGTGCGCCAGCCCAGCAGATGCGTGTCGAGGGTGACCACGATCGCCTCGGCGCCGGCGGCTTCGGCGCGACGAAGCAGCGAGGCGTTGAGCTCGTCGGACGCGGACCAGTACAGCTGGAACAGCCGCGCACCTTCTGGCACCGACCCCGCGACGCGCTCCATCGGTACCGAGGCCTGGTTCGACAGCACGTATGGCACGCCCATCGCGGCGGCCGCCCGGGCGACGGCCAGATCGGCGTCGGGGTGCGCAAGCTCCATGACCCCGAGCGGGGCGAGCAGGAGCGGAGTGGGCCGGTCGACACCGAGGAAACGCGCGCCGAGGTCGCGCACGGAGACGTCCCGCAGCGGACGCGGCCACACCTGCCAGCGCGCGAACGCGGCGCGGTTCGCGGCGACCGTGCGCTCGGCTCCTGCTCCGCCTGCGATGTAGGCGAACGCCTCGGGGCTGAGCGCCGCACGGGCCGCTTCCTCAAGCGCGCCCGGCTGGGTCGGCACCGCGGGCCGGGCGCCGCTCACGCCCGCGCGATAGACGTCGGACTGGGCCCGCCGCGCGATCCCGCGCGCCGCGGCCGGGTCATCCGGAGCAGCGACAGCACCGACCATGAGACCTCCTCGTCCACTCACGCTCAGGCTAGCCTGCACCCCGGACACAGTGGGATCCTCGCACTCGGACGACATCGACGTCCGCGACTGGTTTGGGGCGGATCCCTCCGCTTTGGGGCGCAGAACGACCGAGATGAGCGGCGTAGCGCGCCCCAAAACGACAGGATGCGCCCCAAACGAAGGAGCCTGACCCCGGGAGGAGAACAACTCGCACCGGCAGGATCCGATGATCGGACGACGACGCAACCGGGTTTGGGGCGGGCCCCTCCGTTTTGGGGCGCAGAACGACCGAGTTGAGCGGCGTAGCGCGCCCCAAAACGACGAGATGCGCCCCAAAACCGAGGTAGTGGAGCTGAAAGCCCCCAAACCGGCGGAGTGCGCCCCAAAACCGAGGTAGTCGCGCCCCAACCCAACAGGACACGCCCAAACTCAGAAGGCAGCGCCGGCCCGAACCTACCGGGTGATCGTGCGTCCGTCGGGGTCGCCGGGGCCGTGCGGACGCAGGCGTGCGGGGAGCGGCCACGCGAGGGCGTAGCGCTGCGTCGGCGGGCGTTGCATGTCGCCGAAGTCGTCGATCTTGACCGTGATCCGGCCCTCTCCCTCGGGCACGACCTCGACGATCTGCACCCGCAGCGGCCCCTCGGCCTCGCCCTCGAGGACCCACGGATCCGCGAGCCACCGGATCCCGTGTTCCTCGAGCGCGGCCTCGGCATCGAGCCAGTCGATCTCGCCGGTGAGCTCGCGGCCGAGCACGTCGACGGCGAGCCAGTCGGCGCCTTCCGGCCGGATCCAGCCCAGGAGTTCGCCGTCCTCGCGGCGATGCGGGGTCCAGTCTGCGGGGATCATCCGGCGAGCTTAACCGACGCCCCGCGGACGTCCCTCGTCTCGCCCCGCTCGTCCCTCGTCTCGCTCCGCTCGCTCGGGAACCGAAAGGGAACGCCCGCCCCGGCACAGGCCAGGGCGAGCGTCGCTTCACGCCAGGAGGGTCACCAGATCGTGACGCGCTCCTCGGGGGCGAGCCACAGCTTGTCCGACTCGGTCACGTCGAACGCCTCGTAGAAGGCGTCGATGTTGCGGAGGATCTGGTTGCAGCGGAACTCGTTGGGCGAGTGCGGGTCGATCGTGAGCAGGCGGATCGTCTCGGCCTCGCGGCTCTTCTGCTGCCACACCTGCGCCCACGACAGCAGCAGGCGCTGTACGCCGGTCAGGCCGTCGATGACGGGTGCCTCCGCACCGCCGAGAGCGATCTCGTACGCCTTCAGTGCGATGCCGAGGCCGCCGAGGTCGCCGATGTTCTCGCCGATCGTGAGGGCGCCGTTCACGTGGTGCTCGGCACTCAGCCCCTCCGGCACGAGCGCCTCGTATTGCGCGATGAGCGACGTGGTGCGCTTCTCGAACGCGGCGCGGTCATCGTCGGTCCACCAGTCCTGCAGCTTGCCGTCGCCGTCGTAGCGGCTGCCCTGGTCGTCGAAGCCGTGTCCGATCTCGTGACCGATGACGGATCCGATCCCGCCGTAGTTGGCCGCCGCATCGCGCCCTGCATCGAAGAACGGGTACTGCAGGATCGCCGCGGGGAACACGATCTCGTTCATGAGCGGGTTGTAGTACGCGTTCACCATCTGCGGAGGCATGAACCACTCGTCGCGGTCGATGGCCTTGCCCACCTTGCCGATCGTGCGGTCGTGCTCGAACCGCGCAGCGCGACCGGCGTTGCCGATGAGGTCGCCCGCGTCGACCGTCACGGTCGAGTAGTCGCGCCACACCTTCGGGTGCCCGATCTTGGGCGTGAACGTGTCGAGCTTGGCGAGCGCCTTCTCCCGGGTCTCCGGACTCATCCACTCGAGCGTGGTGATCGACTGCCGGTAGGCCTCGAGCAGGTTGCCGATGAGCTCGCCCATCGCCTGCTCCGCGGCCGGCGGGTAGTGCCGCTCGACGTAGACCTTGCCGACCGCGTCGCCGAGCGCGCCCTCGACGAGCGAGACGCCGCGCTTCCAGCGCTCCCGGATCGTGGGGACGCCGGTGAGCTCGGTGCCGTAGAAGGAGAAGTTCTCCTGCACGATGTCATCCGTGAGGTAGGCGGCGAGGCCGTGCACGACCTTGGCGCGCAGCCACGCCTTCCAGTCCTCCAGGCGCTCTGCGGTGAGCAGGGATCCGAGCCCCTCGAAGAAGCTCGGCTGGTAGACGACGGCCTCGGCGAAGGCGTCGGCTCCCGCGGGACCGGCGACCGCGTCGCGCCAGGAGGCGAGGTCGACGCCGACGAGCGTCTGGAACTCGTCCCAGCTCTTCAGGTTGTAGGTCTTGACCGCGTCGCGGCTCTCCACGTTGTCCCAGTGGTGCCCCGCGATGTCGTGCTCGAGCGCGAAGGCGCGGTCGGCCTGGCCTGCGGCGTCGGCGACACCGCCGAGGGTCAGGATCCGCTCGAGGTGCGCCCGGTAGGCCGCACGCGTGGCCTCGAAGCTGTCGAGGCGGTAGTAGCTCTCATCGGGCAGCGAGATTCCCGCCTGCACCACGAACGGCACATAGCGCTCCGGGTTGCCGGGGTCCGGTTCCACGAACACTCCGATGAGCGCCGCGAGGCCCTGACGGTCGAAGGATCCGATCGTCGCGAGGAACTCGTCGATCGTGGTGATCGCGTCGACCGCGGCGAGCGGCTCGGCCAGAGGGGCGGTGCCGAGCGCGGCGATGCGCTCGGTGTCCATGAAGCTCGTGAACAGGTCGCCGATCTTGCGCGCCTCCGTGCCGGGCTCCGCGTCCTGCGCCTCCTCGATGATCGCACGGACGTCCTTCTCAGACTGATCGGCGAGGAGGTGGAAGGATCCCCAGCGCGCCTTGTCGGCAGGGATCTCGGTCGTGGAGAGGAACGTGTGGTTCACGTGCCGGTAGAGGTCGTCCTGAGGGCGGATCGCGGGGTCGAAGTCGCCGATGGCGAGGCCGGAGGGAAGAACGTCGGTCATGAGGCCCAGCCTATGCGCCGGGACCGACGGACTCGCCGATCCGGCGCAGGATCAGGAGCAGGAGGCAGGAGCCAAGACCACAAGAACCGCTCAGGCCTCCAGGAGCGCCTTGGCCTTGTCGAGCGCGGCCATCTCGCCGTCCATGCTCTTCTGCACCGGCCCGCCCATCAGCAGCTTCTTCAGCCCGCCCAGCTCGACGGACAGCGTGAATGCGACACGCGTGCCCCGCTCGGTCTCGTCGAACGCGTAGCTGCCGACCGGACGCACAGGGCCGGCGATCGTCGCGAACGCGTAGCGATGCGGCGCGGCGTACTCCGTGATGCGAATGTCGGCGTCGATCGACCGTCCGCCGGGGCCCGCGACCACCTGGTGCACGGTCGTCCCGACGCCGGGGGCGCCCTGCGCCTGCATCTCCTTGACGCCCGCTCGCCAGGTCGGATCCTTGCTCGGATCGGTGAAGAACGCGAAGACGGTCTCGATGGGTGCGGCGATCTCGATCGTCCGGGATGCGGTGGGCATGAGCCCAGTATCCCGCCCGGATCGGTCGCGGTACAGGGCCGGGACGAGGGGATCCGAAAGGGCGTCGACGCGCTCCCGCGGACGCACCGTGTCGACCGGAATATCGACACTGCCGCGAAGGGCCGCGCAGTCCTAGGATGAGCACAGGAGCGGCGTGTGGGGCGCCGCGGGATGGGGATCCCATGCGCGGCCTGGGGCAGATGCTCGTGCTGACCGGCGCTGCGCGCGCCGATGAGATGACCTCCGCGGTCTCGGCGGTCGGCGACGGCGACGCACTGCCGGAGTACCTGCTCCGGCATGGCCTCGTGAACGAGACGCAGCTGGCGGAGGCGGTGTCGGTCGCGACCGGCACGCCCTATGTGGATCTCTCCTCGTATCCGCTGGATCCCGAGGTCATCTCGCTCGTGCCCGGCGTGATGTGCCGGCGCTACCGCCTGTTGCCGCTGCGGCAGTACCGCGATCAGCTGACGGTCGCGATGCTGGATCCGACCGACATCATCGCCCTCGACGACGTCGCGAGCATCACGGACCTTCGAGTGAGCCCTGTCGTGGTCACCGCGGAGGCGCTGAACCAGGCGTTCGAGCGCTTCCTGCGCTCGGACGAGGAGCTCACCGACCTGTCCGAGCAGATCGGCGAGGCATCGACCTCCGCGCACATCGTCTTCACCGAGCATCTCGACGATCAGGACGCGGATGCGCCCGTGGTGCGTTTCGTGAACCTGCTCATCACGCAGGCGATCAACGACCGTGCGAGCGACATCCACATCGAGCCGGGCGAACACCGGCTCACGGTGCGGTTCCGCATCGACGGCGTGCTGCACGAGATGCAGCGCGCGGACCGCAGCATCCAGGACGGCGTCATCTCGCGGCTGAAGATCATGTCCTCGATCGACATCGCCGAGAAGCGGGTGCCGCAGGACGGGCGCATCTCGGTGCTGCACGAGGGGCGCAGCGTGGACCTCCGCGTGGCGACCCTGCCGACGGTGTGGGGCGAGAAGATCGTGATGCGCATCCTCGACAACAGCGGGCAGGTCATGCTGATGTCGGACCTGCTGTTCTCCGAGCGCAACGCGGAGCGCTTCACGCAGGCGATCTCCCGCCCGCACGGCATGGTGCTGGTGACCGGCCCGACCGGATCCGGCAAGTCCACGACGCTCTACACGGCGCTGCGGGCCGTCGCGAATCCGCGCGTGAACGTGATCACCGTCGAGGATCCCGTCGAGTACCGGATCCCGGACATCAACCAGATCCAGGTCAACCCGCGGGCAGGCCTCACGTTCGCGACCGCGCTGCGGTCGATCCTGCGGGCGGATCCGGATGTCGTGCTGGTGGGCGAGATCCGTGACCGCGAGACCGCGGCGATCTCCATCGAGGCGGCATTGACCGGGCACCTCGTGCTCTCGACCCTGCACACCAACGATGCCCCGAGCGCGCTCACCCGGCTCGTCGAGATCGGCACCGAGCCGTTCCTCGTGGCGACGGCGCTGAGCGCGGTGATCGCGCAGCGGCTGGCACGGCGGCTCTGCATCAAGTGCCGTCAGCCGATCGACGACGACGGCGCGATGCTCGAGGCCGTCGGCATGCCGGTCGATCTCATCGACGGCGCCACCGTGCACCGCGCGGTGGGCTGTGCGGCCTGCTCGAGCACGGGCTACCGCGGCCGGGTCGCACTGCACGAGGCGATGGAGATCACCGACCGCATCGAGCAGGCGCTCGTCGGGCGCGCGACGGGCGGCGAGCTGCGCGAGATCGCCCTCGACCAGGGGATGATCCCGCTGCGCGACGACGGCTGGGCCAAGGTGGCGCAGGGCATCACGACGATCGAAGAGGTGCTGCGGGTCTCGGTGTAAAAGAAAGACCCGCCCTCACATGGAGAGGCGGGTTGGTGACTCGAGACTAGCACACGGCGATCTTCCCCGGCTCACCATCCGCGGGGCTTGTGGATTCCGTCGACCAGGTCCGGCAGCTGGCATTGCCGCAGATCCGAGATGTCCAGCCGACGCCACCAATGGCGTCCTACCCCGTCGTCCGGATGCCCCTTCAAGGCACCCGCCAGAGGCTTCTTTCCTGGGTTGATGATGCCCATCGGCACGTGTTCACGCGCGATCCGAATGGGTAGCGCAAGGTCGGAGTCGTTCGAGATGACGATCGCCGCCTCCACTCGCTTCTGCAGAACGTCTGCGAGCAGGTGCGTCGCGACGTTGACGTCGGATCCCTTCTCCTCGCGCTTCCGCACTGTTGCAAGCAGCGCGCCGTCCTGGGATCGCCGAACGCGCAGACGTGATGACCAGCTGAGCTGCGCGCCGGGGTCGCGCATCACTGTCGGTGCGCGAGTACCGGCCTTCTCCGCGGTCATGACCGACTCGGCTGACCACGAGGCGTAGTAGCCCTCTTCGATCACATCCACCGAGCCGCTGGCCTTCAGCGCTTTGAGGTAGAAATCCTGTCGAGAGGTCTGCCCGGGATCGTCCGGATCATTGACTCGGGCCGTGCAGTAGACCACCCGCTCCACTGTTGCCCCCTGCCAGGATGCGTAGCGGGTCGCCAAGGCGCGAAGGTCGATCCATTTCCAGCCCGCCCGACCGCCCAGCTGGGCGTGCCCGCCGTAGTACAGGTTGAACCCGTCGACATACACCCCGACCCTCATGGCCACCACCGTAGCGCCGGGATGCGGCCAACAACGGGCCTGTGGAGAAGACCGATCCTCGTCCTCGGCCCTTCGACGAGCTCAGGGACCGATCACCCGATTCAGTGCTGCTTCGCGAGGTCGCCGTACAGCGTGAAGATCGGCAGGTAGAGCGAGATCACCATGCCGCCGATGACCACGCCGAGCCCGACGATCAGCACCGGCTCGATGAGGGAGGACAGCTGTTCCGTGGCGGTCTCGACCTCGTCCTCGTAGAAGTCGGCGATGCTGCCGAGCATCTCGGCGAGCGTGCCTGACTCCTCGCCGACCGCGACCATCTGCGACACCATCGCCGGGAACACCTCGGCCGCGGCCAGCGGCGCGGCGAACGAGCGCCCGCTGCGGATCGACTCCTGGATGTCGCGCACCGTCTGCTCGATCTTCCAGTTGTTCGACGCCTGCCCGACGATCGAGAGCGCCTGGATGATCGGTACGCCGGCGTCGAGCATCATCGACAGGTTCCGGGTGAAGCGCGCGACGGCCATCTTCGTCAGCAGCTTGCCGAAGATCGGCAGCTTCAGCAGGAAGGGATCCACCACCTTGCGGTACGCGTCGGTGTACCGGTTGCGCGCCCACCAGATCCACAGCGCGATCAGCAGCACGGCGACCGCCGGCGCGATCCATCGCATGTTCTCCGAGACCGTGACCAGGATCTGGGTCGGCAGCGGCAGGCTCGTCCCGAGTCCTGCGAACATGTTCTTGAACACCGGGACGACGAAGATCAGCATCGAGGTGACGCCGAGGATCGCGATGATCAGCACCACGAGCGGGTACGTCGTGGCGGAGCGGATCTTCGCGTGCAGGTCGGACTGCCGTTGGTAGGTCTCGGCGATCGAGGTCAGCGCCTTGCCGAGGAAGCCGCCGGCCTCGCCGACGCGGATGATCGACACCATGAGCGGCGGGAACACCTGCGGGTGCCGTCCCATCGACGCGGACAGGGAGGATCCGGACTCCACGTCGGTCTGGACGATGACGAGCACCTGCTGCAGCTTCTTGTCATCGGCCTGCTCCGCCAGCACGGTGAGGGTGCGCAGCAGCGGCAGACCGGCGTTGATGAGCGCCGCCATCTGCCGGGAGAAGATCGCGAGGGTCTTCGCCGAGACCCCTTTGCGCAGGGACGGCAGCGAGATCTCGCGATGCAGACCCGTCTTCGCGACCGGCGCGACGCGCAGCGGCGTGAGGCCCTGCGCGCGGAGCTTGGCCGCGACCGCGCTGTCGCTCGACGCGTCCATCGTGCCCTTGACGGTCTGCGCGCCGGCGGCGTCGAGCGCCTGGTATTCGTACTCCTGCACTCCGGCCATCAGGATCCCCATTCCTCGAGCTGCCGGCCGGCGGCGAACGTCGACCACGATTCCGCGTCCAGATCCGCGGGCTTCACGTGCACGCCGTCGATCGACTTCGGATCCACGGCGAAGGTGCGCGCGACGTGCGCGGCGATCACGCCGTCGCCCACGAGGCGGCGCAGATCCTGGTCGAGCGTGTGCATGCCGACGGATTGGCTCGACTGCATCGTGGAGTACAGCTGCGACACCTGCCCCTCCCGGATCAGGTTCGCCACCGCCGGGGTGTTGATCAGCACCTCGGTCGCGATCGTGCGCCCCACCGTCTGGGCGCGAGGGAGCAGCGTCTGGCTGATGACGCCCTGCAGGGTGTCGCCGAGCTGGGTGCGGATCTGATGCTGCTGATCGGCGGGGAACACGTCGACGATGCGGTTGACCGACTTCGCCGCGCCCTGCGTGTGCAGCGTGGAGAGCACGAGATGGCCGGTCTCCGCGGCCGACAGCGCGGTCGAGATCGATTCGGGGTCGCGCAGCTCGCCGACGAGGATCACGTCGGGATCCTGCCGCAGCACGCGTCGCAGCGCCTCGGCGAAGGAGACGGTATCTGATCCGACCTCGCGCTGGTGGATGAGGGCCCGTCGGCTGGTGTGGTGGAACTCGATCGGATCCTCGATCGTCACGACGTGCACGGGACGGGTCGCGTTGATGATGTCGACCATGGCCGTGAGCGTCGTCGACTTCCCGGATCCGGTCGGTCCCGTGAGCAGCACGAGCCCGCGCGGGCGCAGGGCCAGGTCGTACGCGATCGCCGGGGCGCCGAGATCCTCGAGGCTGAACACGCGGTCGGGGATGAAGCGCAGCGCCATCGCGATCTCGCCGAGCTGGCGGAAGACGTTCACCCGGAACCGCCCGATCTCGTCCACGGCGTGGGCCAGGTCGACCTCGTGGTGAGTGGCGAACTCCTCCCGCTGCGCGGGCGTCATCAGGTCGTACGCGGCCTGCTCGACCCAGTCGGCACTCAGCGCCTGCTCGTGCCGCGGCACGAGCACGAGGTCGCCGTCGACGCGCATGAGCGGCGCGGCCCCCGCGGTGACATGCACGTCGCTCGCCCCGGCGCGGGCGCCGATCGCGAGGATGCGCGTGAGCTCCGCGGCGCTCATTTCGAGGCTCCTGCGGTCGGGGCCGCTGCGTCGGCGCTGAAGAAGGCGAGCACATCCAGATTCACGACGAAGCTCCCGTCGCTGCCCGTGACCTCGACCTTGTCGACCCCGAGCAACCGGCCGGATCCGCGCAGTCCGTCCAGGAACGACTGCACCGCGGTCATGTCCGACGCGCTCGCGACGACCGTGATCGGGATCTGCTGGCGGCTGCCCCCGACCGGAGCCGACGCGGGGGACGCGCCGGCTCCGGCGATCTTCGATGTCTGAGCCGCACTGCTGCTGGCCTGCGCCGCCGTGCTGTTCGCCGCCCCCACCGGATCCGATGCGCTCGTCGGCTGAGGAGTCGGCTGGGCGGCCGGCGGGGTCTTCTTCGCGGCGGCTGCGGCCTCGGGGCCGGCCGGGATCGGCGAGGTGCGTGCGACGTAGGCCGCGAGGTCACCGCGGGTGATGCTGGTGATGACCACGCCGGCAGTCTGGGCCGAACCCGAGATGACGTCGAACGCCTGGTCGAGGTCAGGCGCCGCGGCGATCTGCGCGCGTAGGTCGGAGACCGCCGCGTCGATCTCGTCCTTGCGCGCCTTCTGCTTCTGCAGGTCGGAAATCTGCTTCTCGTAGGCCTTGTTCGTCGTCCCGGCCTGTGCGGTGTCGCCGAGCGCGGTGAACGACTGCCCGAGCAGCGGCAGCACACCGAAGACCACGGCGAGCGCCACGATGGCGATCGAGACGATCGCGCCGATGAGTGTGATCAGGGACTTCGTCATCTCGTCGCCTCCTCGGCGAAGCGGCCCGAGTAGACCGTCT
The DNA here is from genome assembly GCF_000956505.1 of Microbacterium azadirachtae. Taxonomy (GTDB): domain Bacteria; phylum Actinomycetota; class Actinomycetes; order Actinomycetales; family Microbacteriaceae; genus Microbacterium; species Microbacterium azadirachtae_A. The sequence continues at coordinate 99,541 of NZ_JYIX01000029.1, forward strand.
GGTCGAAGGTGATGTCGATCTTGTAGGTGAACCGGCCCACGGCGGATGCGCCGCTCGTGGTCGCGTTGGCATCGGCGGAAAGGATGCCGTCGACCCCGCGCAGGGAGCGCACGTACGAACCCAGATCCACCGCCGTCGGACTGTCGATCGTGAGCGTCCCGGTGAGCCCGACGGCCTTCTTCGCCGCGCTCGCCGTCTTCGCTGCATCTGTTCCGCTCGTCGACGCGGCGGGCGGAGCCCCTGGCGTCAGTGCGAAGCCGATGAGCGACGCGCCTGGGGGCAGGGAGTCGCGGACCTTGTCGAGTATCCCGCTCCACGCGAAGTCGGAACCCATGGCCTCGGCTCGAAAGCTCTGCAGTTCACTCTCGGTCGCCAGCGCCTTGCTCACGTCGGAGAGCTCGGCGATCTGGCCGATCAGCTGCTGCGAACGGTCCTGCTCCGCGGACAGCCGCTGCTGCGCGAAGAGGTTCCAGACGAACGCCCCGCCGATCAGCACCGCCGCGAGCAGGACGGCGAGCAGGCAGATCCGCACCCAGACGGCGGAGAGGGCTTCACGCTCCCTGCGCTCGATCTCGGACCGGGGCAGCAGGTCGACCCGTGGCACCCCGCCGGGCGCGGCGGTCACGATGCGTGCCATCAGCGTTCCTTTCCGAGGGCGAGCCCGAGCGTGCTCACGAGGTTGAGAGCGAGCTCCCCGGTCGGTTCCGGGACTCGCAGCGGCAGCAGATCGGCGATGCCGAGGGTGCGGACGGGCACGTCGACGGTCTCCGTCAAGCCACCGAGGACCCCGTCGACCCCGGCCCCGGCGCCGCACAGCAGCACCTGCTCGACGGGCGGGGCGGCCGGCCTGTTCGCATAGAACGAGAGAGTGCTGCGTATCCGGCCGATCACGTCGGCGACCGGGCGCAGGGCGGTGTCGGAACGGAGCGCGCCATGCGGCACGATGCCCGCGGCGCCCACGAGATCCGCGACGACGAGGCGAGCCGGATCCAGAGCACCGGCGGCGACGAACGTCCCGTCCCCCGCTCCGTCGGGTGCGACCATCTGCGCCGCGCGCCTCCTCACCGCCACGGTCTCCAGGTCGACGGGGGTGATGCGGACGAAGTCCGGGATCCCGTCGCGCAGGATAACGATCTGCGTGGTGTGGTCGCCGACGTGGACCACGGCCGCAGTGCCCTCAGGCACGACCCGAGCGGCGGCGCGGGCGAGGCCGAACGCTCCGAGGTCGACGCCGTCGACACGGATCTTCGCCCGAGCGAACGAGGCGATCATCGACTCGATCGTCTCGGAGACGGCCGCGACCAGCAGCCCGTGCAGCTGGTCGCCCTGCTGCGATGTCGGGTAGTAGTCGAGCACGGCCTGCGCGACCGGCACAGGGAGCAGATCCTGCACCTGGAACGGCAGTGCCTGGCGCAGCAGCTCCGGTGCCATGGCGGTCGTGGTGTGCTCGCGCACCAGCACGCGACGGCTCGCGATGCCGAGGGTCGCCGACTTCGATCCGATCTTCGCGAGGTTCCAGAGCTGCCGGATCGCCACCGCGACCGCACCCTGATCGAGCACCTCCGAGTCGTGCGCGGAATCCGGGGGGAGGACGACCTCCCCGTAGGCCAGCACCTGCGGCTGGCGGTCGACGCTCACCTCGACCGCGCGGACGCTCTCCTCCGTGATCTCCACGCCCACGTGACTCTTCGCCATGTCCGTTCCCCTTCCCCCGCTGAGCCGTCGCGGCTCAGTGCATCCCCAGCAGTCCGAGATACCAGCGCCACACCGGCTCGCCGAGCGCGATCCCTGCCCAGGCTCCCGCGATCATCCACGGACCGAACGGGATCGCCGTCTTGCGCCCGACCCGCCGCAGCAGCATCAGCACGCCGGCGTAGATCCCGGCGAACAGGAAGGCCGCGAACGCCCCCACCGCGAGCGCGCCCCATCCCGTCCACCCGAGGTACAGCCCGACCAGGGCTGCGAGCCTCACGTCTCCTCCGCCCATCCCGCGCGGCTTGATCCGTCGCAGGGTGAAGTAGAAGGCGTAGAGGATCGCGGCCCCGGCGAGCGCGCGCAGCAGGTCCCCCCAGCCGGCATCGGAGGATCCCGTCGCCGCAGCGACCACGGCCGCCGCGCCGAGCAGCACGACGGCCCCCGCGATGCTCGGCAGGACGATCGCGCTCGGCAGCCGCTGCGTATCGAGGTCGATGAGCGTGAGCACGATCGAGACCGCGGCGAAGCCGAGGAACGCGACCAGCACGATCCAGACCGCGGGACCGCTCGACCACGTGACGGTGGGGTCTCCGACCCCGGCGATTCCGGGGACACCCAGCGAGGACGGTGCGTCGGCGCCGCCCGCGACCGAACGAGAAAGCCCTGCTGTCATGGCCCACCACGCGACTCCGGCGAATGCGACTCCTGTGGCGGCCTCCACGAGCGGGTAGCGGCCGCTGATGCGGGCGGCGCACGACGCGCACCGACCACGGAGCAGGACCCATGAGATCACCGGGACGTTCTGCCACCAGCGGATGTGCTCGCCACAGCTCGGGCACCGGCTCTCGCGGACCAGCGGGATCCCGGCCGGCACGCGGTACGCGACGACGTTGAGGAACGATCCGATGACCAATCCGTAGAGGCCCGCGACCGCGAGCACGAGGAGCGGCATCATTGCTCCGCCTGGCTCGTCAGGAACGGAATCTGAGGTTGCGGAGGACTCGGGGTTCCGGACCCGCCCGCCTTGCCGACTTCACAACCGATGTCAATGAAAGATGTGGCCTCTGCGGTCTCCCACTTCATCGGTTGGCAGGTGAAGACCGGCTGGACCCAGCCCGTCTGCCCAGCACCGCCGGCATAGAACTGTCCGGTGAACGGGTTCGCATTTCCCGCGATCTTTCCCACGCCGCACGCGGAATAGAACATCAGATTGAGACCGCTCCCCATGGTCGAGGGGACGGAGATGCCATCACCGGCCCAGCCGACGTTCGTGCTGCAGTCGGGTTGGGCGTTTACTGTCGGGTCGCCATGGATGAAGAACAGCTGAGTTTTGGTTCCTGCTGCGGGCCCAGGAGATCCCCCCAGCACAACGTCCATCGACGCTGCTGCAGGCACGAGCACGACGGTGTCGTAGTTCAAGACATAGTTGCCCGGCTTCTTGCCAGGTCCATTGATCGCGACGACGACAGCGCTGCTGCACGCCGAGTAGTCCAGTCCGATCTGTGTCTTCCCCGCCGCGGGCGGAGTCTGGAGCAGCGCAGTCACATCGGCGGTGCATGAGGAAGGCGTGCGCCAGTCGACTCCTGAACCCCACGGTGCTCGCGCCGTGGACAGATCCACCCACGCGCTCTGCGCGTACACGTCCTGCAACGTCGGCGAGAAGACGGCGGGACTCGGCGCGACACCGCCCTTCGCGCTCCCGCCGATCGTCACTCCCGCGCTCGCCGTGTAGGTGCCACCGGCGAGCACATCACCGGCGATCGTTCCGCTTTTCGCGTTGGTGAAGTTGATGGCGCCGCCGGCGTGTATGCCGCCTTTGACCGCAGGGTCGGCCGCACCGATGGTGAAGCCGTTCGTGGAAATGGTCACGTCGTGCGCTGCGATCACGCTGCCGCCGACGGTGTCGCTCGTCTGGCCGAAGGTCACCGACCCCGCAGCATAGATGCTTCCGGTGACGGTGCATCCCTGGCTGAGCGTGACGTTGCCTCCGTTCGTGCCGTCCGATCCACCGAGGACCCAGAGATCGCCGTCGATCGTGGACTTCGAGGTCGTGCAGTTGTAGTTTCCGCTCCGGATCACCAGATCGCCCGAGTACTGGGAATGCGTGAGAGTGAAGGATCCGTCGAAATAGGCGACTTGGCCCCCCACGATCCCCGAGGTGAAGTTGCGGATGTACTGCGAAGTCACCTTCGTCTTCGCGCCGCTGAGGTCGAAGCCCGTTGACGTGATCGTGAACGTGGACTTGTATGGGGGTCCTCCCGGGTCCGGGGTGTTGGGGCATTTGTCGACCGACGCGTCGTAGAACGGCGCCGTGCCCCCACCTCCGATCAAGTTCCGGGTCACGAGGGAGCAGTTCTTGAGGACGTTCGCGAGAGCGGCATCACGCCCCGACTCGGCAGCGATGAATGCCTGCGTGTTGCTCTTGTTCGTCGCGTTCCCGTTGATGACGAAGAAGATCGCGGCCGCGATGGCCGATGCCGCGATAAGCCCGATGAGCATCACGAAAACCACGAGCACGAGTGCTACGCCCTGCTCGTTTCGCGCATCCGAGGGATTCATGGAGCTGCGAAACATGTCTGGGTCCCTCCGCCTGGGAGTCTTCCGCTCGTGGTGCGCATGTACGCGGTGCCGCCGAATTGGACGGTGGGACCGTTCTTGCTGGTCGCGGCGAAGCTGTAGTCGATCGATGCACTGCTGTTGGCGGTCTTCTTGAAGTACGGAGCACCACCCGCAGAAACGATCCCGGTCTGCCACGTGGACCAGCTCGATGCGGCGATGCTCGACCCGGAGGTCTGAATGACCTGCGCCTGCCCAGCGGAGAAGTTGAAGGCCATGCAGGCGTTCTGACCGGTCAGACCCGTCGCGACCAGCAACACGGGCCCGGTTGAGAGTCCCGGGGTAGAACTGGCGTCCGTCACCTCGAACGCGACTGCGTTGCGCATCGCCTTTTCGATCTGCGTCGCCACGAGCTGTCCCCGTTCCGTCGCATCTGTTTGATCGCTCACGCTGGCCTGCGCCCGCCACATGTTGAAGAACACGACCGCGATTCCCGTCGTTATCAGCCCGAGGATCACCACGTAGAAGATCAGCTCGATCAGCGAAAGGCCGTCGTCGTCGCGTGCAATCGGGGCGTTCATTGGAGGTAGACCAGGGCGTTGATCGTGACTATTTGCTTGCCGTCGACATCCGTGGCTACGAGCGTCAACCGGGCAGGCGCGGTCGTGCAGTCGAACGTCCCGGACGTCGTGAACTTCTGATTCGCGCCATCGCGGAACGTCTGAGACGAAGACACCGCACTCAGGGAACCGGATGGCGCGCCGCTTGCCCCGCACTGGTGTGTCTGACGGGCGGTCTCGACAAGCGCGTTCAGTTCCCTGGTCGCGGTCGCGGTCGTCGCCTGCTGCGAGGAGTAGATGATCCCGTTGTAGAGCGCGGGAATCAGGGCGATCGTGATGAGGGCGAGGAGGAACATCGCGATGATGAGCTCGACGAGGCCGAAGCCTTCGTCAGTGTCTTGATGCCCGGCAAGCATTTTTGTCTCCTCGGCCGAGTAACAACCAAAGGGCAGGTGATACACCGAACCAGGGCCGAGGATCAGACATCGGCCCTGGTCGATGTTGGGCACTAGGGCTTGCAGCCAGTGCCGTTAGCGAGCGCACCTGGGCCTGCATAGAACTTCCCTGTCGCAACGAAGTTCTGGCCTCCGGCGTTGTACCCGGAAACGCAGACGTTCGAAGCGGAAGTCGATGAGGCCTCAAGCGCCAACACGGTCCCGCCAGTCTGCATGGTTGCGATATCAGCCGCGGCCTTCGTTGCGCCGTTGGTCGGGTCTTGCGCGAAATCGGCGACCGCCGTGGTCGAAGCATTCTTCGTAGTCGACTGCGTCGCCCCGTCCACCGAGGTCTTTTGGATGAAGCCGAACAGCGGCAGTGCGATGGCCACGAGAATGCCGATGATCACCACGACGATGATCAACTCGATCAGTGAGAATCCGGCTTCTTCACCGTTCTCACGTGCTTCTTTCTTCGCCTCGAAGGCGCGACGAATAGCGAGCATTGCTTGTCCCCATTTCAGAGAGTCGTTTCGGGTAAAAACGCACTCTGCGAACCGACGCATCCCTGCGCCCATCAACCAATGCCGGGTTGTCCCGGTCCCCAGATTCGGACTCGAGCTGTCCCAGAGCTCTCATCCTGGGAAAAGGATGGACCTGTCATCGTGTCTGCGCAAGAGGAAACGCGAAACCGCTATTTCGGGATACCAAGCACGATCGGCCGAGACCCCGGGGCCGGAAACGCGCCGAGCCCCGATCCCCGTCGACGACCTCAGGATCCGGGCGTCACCGGCAGCAGCACCTTGAGGCAGAAGCCGTCGTCGGTGTGCTCGGCGAAGACGTCTCCTCCGTGCGCCCTGGCGAGCCCGCGCGCGATCGCGAGGCCCAGCCCGGCCCCCGACGCCACCGCATCCGGTGCGGCACCGCCGGTGCGGGATGGATCCGAGCGCCACCCGACCTCGAACATGCGGTCCAGGTCCTCGACGGCCACGCCGCTGCCGTGATCGAGCACGGCGAGCACCAGCCGGTGCGGCGACGGCGACTCCGCGAACACGAGGATCTCGGATCCCTCCGGCGCATGCCGCACGGCGTTCGTGAGCAGGTTGACGATCACGCGCGTGAGCTGATGCGGATCTGCCCACAGCACATGGCCGTCGATGCCCTGCTGCACGATCCGCACCCTGTGCGCGCCGGCCGCCGCGCGCACGTCGGCCACGGCATCCGAGACCACATCGAGCAGCTCGACCTGCTCGGCGCGCAGCCGCAGCGAGCCCGAGGTGATGCGGGACAGCTCGAACAGGTCGTCGACCATCCGGCCCATCGTCTCGACCTGAGCGCGGACCTGGCCGGGGAATGCCTCCGGATCCGCAAGCCCCTCCTCCGCCGACTCCGCGAGCGCGCGGATCGCGGTGAGCGGGGTGCGCAGATCGTGGGAGATCCAGGCGAGGAAGCGACGGCGGTCGGAGTCCAGCCGCTCCAGTTCCGCCCTGGCGTCGCTGAGTCTCGCCGACACCTCGGCCAGTTCCCCCGACAGATCGTCGAACTCGCGCCAGCCGCTGGTTCCGCCGTCGACGACGTCGCCCTCGCCGACCCGGCGCACCGCGTCCGTGAGCCCCTGCACCGAGCTCCGCGCCGCGCGGGCCGTGATCCATGCCGTCGCGAGAGCGCACAGCAGCGCGGCTCCGAGTACCCACACCAGCACCGTGAAGTCGTGCACCGACAGGTACATCTCGGCCGAGATCGCGAGCACGCCCGTCGCCAGCGCGAGGACCGACGCGACTCCGACGACCACCAGGCGCAGCGTCAGCCCGGCCCGCCGTGCCCGGCGCAGCACCAGCAAGGCCAGACACGTGACGACCGCGGCGCAGACCAGCGCTGTGAGCAGGATGAGGAGCACGTCCGCGACGCCGAGAGGCATCATGAGCCGGATCCGTCCGCCGAGAACCGGTAGCCGGCGCCCCACTCCGTGAGCAGGTGCAGAGGACGACGCGGATCCTGCTCGATCTTCTCCCTCAACCGGCGCACGTGCACGGTCACCGTGCTGGCCTCGCCGAACGACCAGCCCCAGACCTCGCGCAGGATGTCGTCACGGGACAGCACCTCCCCGTCGTGCTGCACGAGGTGCGCGAGCAGCTCGTACTCGCGCGCGGCGAGCGGCACCTCTTCCCCCCGCACGTGCACCCGGCGGCGGGCCGGATCCAGCCGGAAGTCGCCGAGCACGATCTCGCGCGTCGGCGCCGCAGCCGCCCTGGATCGACGCAGCAGCGCCCCGACTCGCAGCAGCAGTTCGCGCAGCGCGAAGGGCTTCACCAGGTAGTCGTCGGCCCCGGTCTCCAGCCCCTCGATGCGCTGCTCGACCTCGCCGAGCGCGGTGAGCATGATGATCGGCACGGCCGATCGCTCCCGCGCATCGCGCGCGAGCTCGTCGCCGCTGATGCCCGGCAGCATGCGATCGACGATGAGCACATCGGGCGGATCCGCCCGTACCGCGCGCTGCGCCGAGATCCCGTCCCCGAATGCCTCGACAAGGTAGCCGTTCGCGCCGAGGTAGCGCTCGACGGCGGCGCGCACGGTGGGGTCGTCTTCGACGACCACCACGCGGGGCGGCGCGATCGCTGACGTCTCCATGTTCAGAGGCTAATCCCGCCGCACATGCCGGATCCCGGTTCCTTACGGCCCCGAAAGAACTCCCCCGCGGCGCTCGTGCCGTATCTACCGTCGGTTTCGTACTCGACAGCCGGCACGTCCGTCGCCGGCGCATCCACGGAATGGAGCACTCATGCGCAAGATCGCTTTCGTCCCCGCCTCGCTCGGCGTGGCCGTCCTGGCTCTGGGCCTGTCGCTCGCGGGCTGCAGCTCGACACCGGGGGGTTCCTCGCCGTCGTCCGACACGATGTCGACCTCGTCGTCCGAGCCGAGTTCGTCCCCGATGTCGTCCATGGACGCCATGCACAAGACCGGGACGTTCACGGGCCTGAACGGCAAGAAGGTGCAGGGCTCCGTGACCGTGTCCGGATCCGAGCTCATGCTCACCGGCTTCTCCTCCGACGAGGGCCCGGATCTGCACGTGTACCTGACGAACGGCACCGACGAGGCGGCCGTCTCCGCCGGCAAGCAGATCGACGCGGTCGCCTTCGACAAAGCGTCGCAGACGTTCATGCTGAGCGGCGTCGACCTCTCGATGTACACCGACGTCGTGATCCACTGCGACAAGGCCAAGGCGGTGTTCGGGGCCGCTTCCCTCTCATGACCGCGACCGCGGTGCGGGTCGGCCGTGGGGAGCCGGCCCGCACCGCGCCCTGGCTGCTCGCCTCCGCGCTTCTCGGCGCGGCGGCCCGGATCGCGGCGGGCGCGCTGTGGCTGAACGAGGGGATCCTGAAGTATCGCGCCGGATTCGGATCCGCCGACATCCTGCTCGTCGCGCAGGGCGCCGCGGGCAACAGCCGCGTGCCGTTCTTCTTCCGCCCTCTGGGCGCCCTCATGCAGGCGGCGCCGGACCTGTTCGGCATCGCGATCCCGGCGCTCGAGGCCGGGTTGGGGCTGCTGCTCGTGCTCGGCCTTGGTCGAGTGCTGACCGCGATCGCCGCCCTCGGATCCATCGCGACCCTGATGCTGTACTGGTCGTCGGATCAGCTCATCGCGCAGTACCCGGCGATGGTGCTGCTGTCGGCCGTGGTGCTGGCACTGCCGCGGGCGGGGCGGGTGGGGGTCGCCTGGTGGTGGGAGCGACGGCGCGGGCGTTGACGCGTGCGGGAGGCCTCGTCAGCTCCGACGGAACCAGCGCTTCCTCGGTTCGAGCGCCGGGGGTTCCGCTGCCGCGGCGGCTGCCCGGCGTCCGTGCCATGCCTCGACCTCGGCGTCCACGTCCCGAGGCTTCGTCACCACCGGCGGGCCGCCGAGCAGCTGACGCCGGGCATCGACCACGCGCCGGTTGAAGTCCTCCAGCACCGCGCGCACGTCGCCCTCCCGCCGCAGGGCGTCGAGCCGGGCGTCGAGCTCGCGGTCCTCGACGCGCAGCATGAGCGCGGGCGGGCCGAGACCGGTGAGGTTCTCCCGCTCGATCTTGCGGCGGATCCACCAGTCCGGATCGTGATGATCGCCATGGACGGTTCGGACGCCCTTCGGTTGGCCTCGATCCTGGGCGTCGAGAAGGTCATGAAGTGCCTCGGGCCTGCGGCCGCCGAGGCTCCCTCAGAGGCTTGAGCCGCGTGGGCGGACGGGATCCGTCGTGGTCGCCGTCTTCACGCGCCCGGTTCGATTCTCTTGGGCCCGCGAAATCTGCCTCCGATGGACGGCAGTTGCCTGAGACGCGTGGATCATCCGCCGGTCGTGAGGTCAGGGGGATGAGAACTCGCCTTAACCGCCCTCGCGTGATGCTGGTCGTTGAGCTGAAATGGGCTCCTGGCCGCAAACGTGACTGGGAACTGGGCGAACTCCAGCGCTCTCCACATTGGCGAATCTCTAGACCAGCAACTTGCAGGACGCAGTCCCGCCAGGCATCTGATGACGATGTCGTGCAACGAAACCGTAGATTCTCGATGCTACCGATCGAACAATGGGCCATCCGAGAATCAAGCCGGCCAATCTCCAGGTGCGCTGGGGGGAGCCAGAAAGGACCCAAGCGAACGCCCGTGCACCTGAGGCCAGAACTGTCCCGTCGTCTGCGAGAAGCCACACCCTGGTCCTCACTTGATCCTCAGCCAGCCCGAGCCGTTCGAGAGGGGCTGACTGCCAAGAGGCCGGCCGAACAGCGCTGCGCTTCATCAACCACCTGACGGAGAGACTGCAGAAAGCACAGTCTCCGTCAAAGATGAGAAGGCCGTGTCCGCGGAGCTGCATTCCGGCGTCCGACCTCGTTCGCTCAGGGTGTCGCATGCCGGCTCGCTCGTATCGTGCTCCACACGCCTCCCACAAGGATCGCAGCGATTGAGCATCCCACCGTGACCTCGGCCAGGGGCTCTGATCCGTGGGTCTGGACGAGCACGATCGCGATGACCGCCAGGAGCGCGCAGATGAACGCGCCAACTCCTGCCGGCAGCAATCCGGCGCGATGCGCTCGCTTCCATGCGTCGTCGCTGCTCAAAGTCGCCGCAGTGCGTATTCCTATGAAACGATTCCGTCCCAGGCTGCCCGCTGCGGCCAGAGCGATGGTGATGACGCTCAGGGCCGCCAGCGCGAGGAAGAGGATCGCGATAGCGGTTGTCATGATCTAGCTACCTCCTTGGCTCAGAGCAGGCTCTGGCGTTGCGATACCTGGCTTTCGTGGTGCCGCTGATGCTTGCTTCGCTCGTCGAGGGATCTGCACTCCAACGTATCCGAGAAGCCTTCGGACTGTTACGGGGGTCGGAGATGGATCAAGTGTGTGCGGAGCCGAAGCGACAATTGCTGTTCCGATCATGATGAGCCCGAAGCTCCAGAGTCCCATTGTGGCGATGATGAATCCGTGTAGAAGGATGTCGAGCCCAAGCGCACGCTCTCGCCACCGTCGAGGGCCGAGAATCAGTACCGCGATCAAGAGCTCAAGGAGGATTCCTCCCCAGGTCATCAGCGCGACGAAGATGGGGATCGCCGTCAAGTCATGCAGGATGACGTACGGTAAGCCTGATGCGCCGAACAGCGGGTCTCGAATGAAGTAGTACTCAGCGGAGCCGTTTGCCCAGTCGTCCGTCCAGAACTTCGATATCCCCGCATGGAAGTAGACGATCGCGACCTGTACACGGATGCCCACCAGCGCCGCCAACGCGAGCGAACTCAGAAGGCGTGGTCTTGGTTTCGTGGGGCGGGTCCAATGCCAGGTTCGATTGTCAGCAAGACCGATCACGACGAGCAGGACCACGATGATTCGCGCGATCTGCTCCCCTCCGTCAGGCAACGAGATGCTCCAGCCGAGAGAGATCGAGACCCAGGCGTGAAGCCAAACGGTGTATCTCGGCAGGAACCCGCTGATCACGATGACGAGCATCGCAACCATCACCCAGCGCCGTAGTTCTTGAGGGATCTCAGAACCCCCGATGCAGTAGAGCGTGATCGACCTCACTCCATTGCACGCGGGGCCTGGCCCAGTTCCCAGAAGAGGCTGCAACAACGATGCGGGAGTGGTGAACACGAGAACGGTGAGCTGCGCGAAAGCGATCAGGCTCCGCCCAACTCCGAACCATGGGGTGCGAGGTTCGAAATTGGCGAGAACGGTACGCAGGTGCTTCATCGGAGATCGACCTTTCCCGAGCAGTCCACGATCGCATGCGCGGTGCGAACGATCCGAGTGTCCCCGACGCTCTCGAAACCCCGATACAGCCAGGGCGTGATCGTCTCGTACGTCAGCACAACATCGCCACAAATCGTCCGCGTGAACTCAGAGTTGGTGAGATGCGTAGGGGTGGACTCCGCCGATTTCGACAAGCACGTGCTCGCCTGGCCAGTACAATCGACCCAAATGAGCGCGTGGTCGGCGTTCAGGACCGCGATCTCCGGTCCCTGTGCGCGTTGATTGCGCGAAAGGCCGAACAGGTTGCTAGCGCGAGACTGCGGGGTGACTAAGAGCGATTCCCTCGTTTTGGCGACATAGGCGCCAGCCTGTGGGCCCTCTGGACTCTTCGTGAAGAACGCCCACCCCTGGGGGAAGGTCTCCCCGAACGCGCGTTTGATCGTATCTGCCGTGCCGCCGCTCAGAACGTTGGTGGGCCAGGAGGCATACGCCCCCAACGCGAACAGCGATGCGATGGCAGCGGCGCCGATCCAGAAGACCATCAGCTGACACTTGGAGGCGTTGCCCGGTGACACTTTCTCGTCCTGAGCGTGCGACACAACAGTCTCCGATCAGATCGTGCGAGCGAGCTCGGCTGAGAAGCCTTGGAGATCGAACTTGGTCCCCTCATCCGACGGCACGTAGGCGTTGACGACCGCGTACAGCGTGACGACAACTGCACCCGCAGCGGCCACGATGAACACGGCGACTGCGCCGGCGACCGCGAAGAAGACAGGTCCGGCTACGACACAGTCGGGAGATACCGCTCCGGGACCGGCCTGCTTTGTCAATACCGCGACGTCTGCACGGAACTGCTCGATTCCCGCCTGTGCCGTGTACGGGTCACCGGACTGGAGCGCGAGAGTGACCTTCTCGTTGAACGCCGGGTCGACGCTGTACAGCATCTTCGTCACCGCGGTAATCGCCTCAGGCGTGATGCCAGTCGGGGTGTTCGGCATCAGCTTCTTGGCGAGATCCGGATGCGCGGTGGCGATGCGTCCTGTCCCGAACATGACCAGGGCGACGATGTCGTCGTCGGAGTACTTCGCCGTCGCCTTGCTGTCGTCCGAACTGTGCGACACGGTAGCAGACCGGATGGCCGAAGTGCCGCCGGTTGAGCCCGTGCTTGCGTTGGCCACCGACGGTGCCAGCACCACGGCGATGGCGGTAACCGCGGCTAGCACTGAGCGTGACAACCAGCGAGAAAGCCGGCTAGGTGATTGATTGTGCATGAAACTCTCCGATCAATTGACCTCTCGGCATCGAGAGGGATGGTGTTCGGCATTTCGCGAACACTCGCGTAGCTGTTGGAACACTCGCGTAGCTGTTGACGGAATGCTCCCCGATGGTCCAGCTACACCCCCCAAGCTGGCGCTACCCGGTCAACAGGGGCAATGGACCCGTACCCCGACGAACGACGAGAGATGCTTGGACTTTCGTCTATCCGGCGATAGACGAAGGGTGATCGGGTAGTCGGCTGTGCTGGTGAGTCAGCCAAGCGGGAGGTGGGCTTCACCCCTCCATGCGTCGTCGATCGGCCCGGAGTGGAGTTTTCCGCCCAACTGACGTGCGCAAGCGGTCATGCGCATGATGCCGTAGCCTCCGGAGAGGAACTCCTCGCGCCTCACACGCGGTGGGAGAGGACTTCGGATCGTCATCGTCGCGCTGTCGGGCCGTATGTGTATGGAGATCTCGACTGTTCCGCGGCCACCGTGCTTGAGGACATGCGTGATGGACTCGCGAAGGATGCGGGCAGGTGCCGTGTCGACGACACGAGGGACTCGAGGATCCATTGCATTCCCTTCGACAAGAAGCGTGTCTCCCACACCCTGCAACTCAAAACGGGCACTTCGAGCGCTGTGGCCAGGTCCTCGCGAGGGGACTCGACGAGCACCGCAGGTCCGCGTGCCTGTTCGACTACACGTCGGAGATCTCCGAGGGCCTTGTGAGCGGCATCGCGGATCGTCTGCCGAGACTGGGCGCGGAGCTCATCGCCGATCGGCTGATCCGGAAGGCGGGAGTACATGACGATGACGGTGAGGTCATGAGCGATGACATCATGCAGTTCGTCGGCGATCCTTTGCCGCTCGGCGAAGGCGACCGCTTGCTCGGCTTGCTCCTGCGCCCGCAGCCTGTCCTGGAGCCGCTGCTCGCGAGCAGTCCCGACAGCGAGCAAGTAGCCAACGGCGCCAGAGACGGTGGCAATGAGCAGCGCAGCCGCGAAGTTCCTCGGCCTGAGGCCGGACACGAACGTCGCTGCGGCCGCGCCCGAAAGCAGGAACCCCCCCCCCCCCGACGAAGACGACCAGAAGCGGTCTGGCCGCAGTGCGTACGACGCAGCCCATTGCGACAGCCAGCGCGACGAGGACGGCACCTTCAGTGTCGACGGCGAAGGAGATGCACATCGCCACCAGCAGGGCGACGACCGCGAACAGCGGCGACCAGACAAACAGGGCGAACGCTGCCGTGGTGTAGTGGCGCGCTCATGTGCGGTGCGCAGGGCGTGGCAGTCGACGCATCGGACATCTGACTGCCGCGAGGGCTCGCGTTGTCGGCACCCCTCGCTATCCTCGGCCCCATGAAGACTGTGGATGTTGCGCACGCTGATGTCGAGAAGGCCCGCAAGGCAGCTGTTAGTGCGCAGGGTGCGTACTTGAGCTCTCTGGTCGAGGAGTGGCGCGCAATGGCTCAAGAAAAGGTGCGCGCGCTGGTAGTGGAGAAGCAGCCACAGGTCACGCAAGCGATGGGAACGAAGGTGTCTGAGTTCAGGCATCAGTTGAGCGCCGTCATCGACGACGGGGCCGATCAGGTCGCTGAGCTATTCAGCAAGGCTTCGGATCCCGACCAACTCGCCCGTCAGGTGCGTCGGACGTACAACTCGAGGCGAGTCGCTCCGAGTCTCGGAGGCTACAAGGGACCGATCGAGCTCCTCACACAGCCGCTCCACGATCTCCTGCAGGCGCATGGATACAGCCCTGACCTGATCAAGAGCGGTGCCGCCGCGGCTTCCTACAGTTCTTTCGGATTCACGGCAAGCGACTTCCCTCTGCCGAGCCTCGGGGTCCGTGAAGCGTACGCGGATGCGATTGAGCCCTACGGTCACGCGCTGCTGGATCTCGCTGATGCCGAACATGCTGAGGCTTCATCCCAGGTGGCAGGCATCTGGGACAACAGCTAGATTCGGGCATTCCTGCGCGGAGCACAGTTTCATCGTCATTGTGCGCCCTTCGAAGAGGGGGCTCCAAACGTGACCGTCCAGGCCAGGAGAAGACCAACACGCTCGGAGCCCGGTCGGTTACCGTGCCGCACGGATCGCGTGGATCAGCGCGGAACGGAGCGGGGTGGCCTTGTCGGCGCCGTCGGGCAGCGCCTCGGCTGCAGTGATCAGGGCGCCGGCGGTGGTGTGCTCGGTTCCGGTGCCGAGAGCGCCCGAGAGGTGCGTGTGGACCTGTGCGGCGAGGTACTCGGTGTCCAGTGGCGGGGTGAGGTTCGGGTTCGCCTGCCGCGTTAAGAACGCGTCGACGGCGAAGCTGTGCTGGGTGGGGGATGCGCGGAAACCTCTGCGGAAACCATGTCCCTCACGGGCCGGAATTCCGCGGAATCTGGCTACACTCCGAAGTACAGCTCGCACCCTGGTTGCGGCCTCGTGTCTGATGTCGTAGAACACAACGGTTGGCACTCTGCTCCCCGGTGTCGGCGGCTGACCCGCGCCGGAGTCCTTCAAGGCCATGCTCCTCACCGCGTCGCCGGTCAAGCCGCCCAGTGCGGCAGAACTCGCTCGGGGTCGAAGTTCCCCGTCCGCGGGTCCCGGCGGCGATCGTTGCGGCGGGGAGGATGGCTCGGATGATCGCGTGCTGCCGATCCAGGCTGTATGTGTCCCACCGTTTCCCGGAGGATAGTGCCGTTGCCGACCAGGCTGCCCAACGTGTCCTTCGACGCGAGCGTTTCCAACACCCGAGCGGCCTCCGCGGCTTTCGCCTCCGCGACCGGACGTGCCGCCAGGTACTCGGCCTTGGTGATCTCCCCGGCGGCGAACATCTCCGCCACATCCATCAATCGGCGTTGCGCTGCTTCCAGGGACGCGACCGCGTCCGCATGCTTCGCGTCGGTCTCCTGCCGTCCCTCCAGTGTTGCGACGACCTCGGGCGTGTCCAGTCGATAGAGAGTTGCTTCGGTCAGCCATGTCTTCACCGGGACCGCGCTGATCGTCGCCCAGCCGCGATCCGCGACCAGACGCATGCAATCCTCAACCTGACGGGCAACTCCCAAGCCCTCGCCCGTCTTGTCCGCAGAAATCCGCGCATACACCGCCACCGGACGGCTCAAGCTCGCTGCACTTATGAAGTTCAGACTACCCACTGACAGGCAACGGCGTCGCCCTGTGCTGGCACCACCACCGCACGCTCGACGTGTCGGGCTGGCAGGTCCGCATGCGTCACGGCGTGCCGGAGATCCGCGGCCCCGCCTGGTGGGATCGCACCCGCACCTGGCACCGCCCTCGCACCCGTGGCGGTGCCCCCAGTGCGGTCCGAAGCCTCCTGACCGCGGCCCTCGCCCCGCTGGGATGAGCGCCCACGGCGCACGGTGTCCCCGGCCGCCCCTAGGCTCGTACGGTGCCCTCCCCGACGCCGAACCCGAGCCCGGGTGACAGACCGCGCCCGAGCGGAGCACCGACCCTGAACCGCGAGATCATCCGCCTCGCCGTGCCCGCCCTCGGCGCGCTCGTGGCGGAGCCCGCGTTCCTCATGGTCGACGCGGCGCTCGTCGGACACCTCGGCACCACACCGCTGGCGGGGCTCGGCATCGCATCGGCGATCCTGCAGACCATCGTCGGGCTGATGATCTTCCTGGCCTACTCGACCACCCCCGCGGTGGCACGGCGGTTCGGCGCGGGTGACCACGGCGACGCCGTGTCGGTCGGCATCGACGGCATGTGGCTCGCGCTCGGCCTGGGCGCAGTGCTCGCGGTGATCGGTTCGCTGCTCACCCCCGCGGTGATCCCCTTGTTCGGCGCCAGCCCGGAGGTCGCGGCGCAGGCCGCTGCCTACCTCGCACCGTCCATGTGGGGGCTGCCTGCGATGCTCGTCGTCTACGCCGCGACCGGGCTGCTGCGCGGCATGCAGGACACCGTCACCCCGCTCTGGATCGCGGGCATCGGCTTCGCTGCCAACGCGCTGCTGAACTGGCTCTTCATCTACGGATTCGGCTGGGGCATCGCCGGATCCGCCTTCGGCACGGTCGTCGCCCAGTGGGGCATGGTCGGCGCCTACGTGCTCGTGATCGGGCGCCTGGCCCGCCGGCACGAGGCCTCGGTCGCACCGGAGCTGAGCGGGATCCGCGGATCCGCGCGCTCCGGAGGCTGGCTGTTCCTGCGCACCGTGAGCCTGCGGGTCGCGCTGCTCGCGACGGTGAGCATCGCGACCGGAATCGGCACGCGCGAGCTCGCCGGCTGGCAGGTCGTGTTCACGATCTTCTCCGCCGCGGCGTTCGCGCTCGACGCGCTCGCGATCGCCGCGCAGGCCCTCATCGGAAAGAGCCTGGGCGCCGAGGATCCGAACGGGGCGCGGCACGTGCTCGCCCGCACCGTCGCCTGGGGCGCCTGGTTCGGGGTGATCGTCGGAGTGCTCATCGCCGCACTGTCGGCGGTCATCGGACTCGCCTTCACGGGCGACCCTGCCCTCGCGGCGCTGATCCAGCCCGCCCTCATCGTGCTCGCCATCGCCCAGCCGATCGCCGGCATCGTGTTCGTCCTCGACGGGGTGCTCATGGGCGCCGGCGACGCGCGCTACCTCGCGATCGCCGGCGGGCTGAACCTCGTGCCGTTCCTGCCCGCGCTCGCGATCATCGCCGCGACCGGCGTGAACGGCGCGGCGGGCCTGGTCTGGCTCGCCGTCGCGTTCTTCGGCGTGTACCTGTGCGCGAGGCTCGCCACTCTCGGTCTGCGGGTGCGGACCGGACGCTGGCTCGCGCTCGAGGTCTGAGGAGATCAGCCTCCGACCTCGGTCGTGGAGGCCTCCGACCTCGGTCGTGCAGAGGGGCCCCGATCCGGATCATTCGGTCCGCACCGCACGGATCCCCGCGACGTTGTGCACCGATTCCGTGATCGCCGGTCAGGGGCTCTCGTTCCCTGGCATTCTGGGCGGATCCACGCGACACTGAAGGGGTGCTGACCATGAACGAACCGCAGGTGTGGACCCTCATCGGGGTGTTCGCGGCCGGGATGTTCGGCATGATCACGATCGTCACGACAATGTTCACGCGCGTCGTCCGTTCGGAGATCCATTCTTTGCGCGTCGACCTCAAGGGCGACATCGCGGAGCTGCGCGGGGAGATCCGAAACATCGACCGCGACGTCAGCGCCCTCATGAAGCACACCTTCGGCATCGACCGCGACTGACGAACCCTCATCGCACGCTGCGATGCACCTCGCGCTCCTCGATCGCGTCGAGCTCCGCCGTCGCCCGCGCCCGCAGGGTATCGGACAGCCCGCGGTCGCCGATCGCCCGGGGCGCCGCGAGGCGCTCGTCCAGGCGGCCGCGATGCATCGCGTAACCCCACGTGGCGAGGGCGAGCAGCGGCCCCCACAGCCAGAACGGCAGCACGAGCAGCAGCTCCAGCACGCCGACCGCCAGCGCGCCGCCGCTCGTCGCGGCGACGCGCACCAGATCCACACCGCCCACCGTGAACATCACCGCCACGAACGATGCCGCGACCACCACCAACCCGGCGGGAACCGGACGGCCCCCGACACCGCCCATCCACTGGGGGAACCGGTCCGCCCACGGCAGGCACAGCGCGAGCGTGAGCAGCCCCGCCGCGAGCATCGCCCCGCCGAGCAGCAGGCCCACCATGAGGATGTCCGGCGCGAGAGCGCCCGTCGGCGCGAACAGCGGCCAGGGCGTCAGCCACGTGAGGCGGCAGAACACGTAGGGCAGCGCGCACAGCGCCGCCGCGGCGGTGACCGCCCGCCGATGCCGCCGCACGCCCGCGGCGAACCGCCCCCGCACGGCGGGCTCGCCGATCGCCCAGGCGGCGAGCGCACCTGCGGCGACCAGGTGCGCGAAGGAGACCGCCAACTCGCCGAGCCGCGGAGCGAGCGCGTCCAGCACGCGGGGCGCGAACGTCGTCAGCGGCAGGCGGAGCGCTGCGAGCACGACGACGCCGACGACGAGCGCGATTCCGATGACTCCGATCACGGGTCGTCGCACCGTCAGCAGCACGAGCCCCACGACGACCAGCCCCGCCACCACCAGCACGAACGAGTACCCGGCGACCGGGATGATCCCTCCGGGGATCAGCGCCGCCACCAGCAGCGCCGCGATCACCGCGGCGATGCGCAGTCCGCCCGGCGCCGCGCCGACGACGTCCCCGGCGCCGCCGCCGCGCTGTCCGCGCAGCCCGAGCACGCCGACGGCCACCGCGGCGAGCCCCGCCGCGATCGACACCGCCGCAGCCATGGGCGCCCCGACGGCGGTGGCGACGAGGCTCGGGGACGCTCCCGTGGGCAGGATGCCCGGGATGAGCAGTCCGATCGCGCCGAGAAGGGAGACGACCGCCCCGAGCGCAAGGGCGACGATCAGCAGCACGACACGCGTTCTGTTCCTCATGTCTCGAACGCTACGGATCCGGATCCGCTCTCCGCGTCGCCCTCGAGGACGGTCCCGGATCACCCTCAGGGATGATCCCCGGCGCGCCCCTACCGACCGGGGCGGCGGACGCCGTTCTCGTAGGCCCAGATCACGACGTGCAGGCGGTCGGCGAGACCGAGCTTCGCGAGGATCGCCTTGACATGCGTCTTCACGGTGTTCTCGCTGAGGAACAGGGCGCGCGCGATGTCGTCGTTCGACGCACCGGTGGCGAGCGCCTGCGCGACCTCGCGCTCCCGGCCGCTGAGCGGCGCGAGCGCCGTATCGGGATCGGCCGCGGGTCCCGCCTCCCGCACGAAGCCGAGCAGCGCCGCCGTCGCGCGCGGCGACATGGCGGCATCCCCGGCCGCGGCCGCGACCACCGCGTCGGCGAGATCCTGCGGGGTGGCGTCCTTCGTGAGGAACCCGCTCGCCCCCTCGCGGATCGCCTCGACGACGTACTGGTCGAGGTCGAAGGTCGTGAGCATGAGGATCCGGATCCCCGGCTTCAGCCGCAGGATCTCCCGAGTCGCGGCGATGCCGTCCATCCCCGGCATGCGGATGTCCATCAGCACGACGTCGACGGCGTGACCGCGCACGTGCGCGATGCCTCCGTGCGCATCGGCCGCGGTCGCGACCTCGGCGATGCGCGGATCCCGGCCGAGCATGATCGCGACCGCCTCGCGGAACAGTTCCTGATCGTCCACGAGCAGCACCCGGATCGTCATGCTCCCTCCCCTGCCGCGAGCACTGGGAGCACCGGCAACTCGGCCCGCAGCAGCCAGCCGTGCGATCCCGATCCGGACCCCGCGGACGATCCCGATCCCGCACTCGATCCCGAGGACGGTTTCGGCCGCGCCGCAGCAGCCGCGACCGCTCCCGACGCGAGCGACCCGCCCGCCAGCCGGATCCGCTCGCCGAGGCTCACGAGCCCGGTCCCGGCGCCGAGATCGGATCCGCTGCGCCCGGATCCGCCGTCGTCCTCGACCTCGGCGACGACCCGCTCCTCGGCCCAGGAGACGCGCACCTCGATCCGCACCGGCGGCAGCGCATGCCGCATGGCGTTCGTGAGCCCCTCGCGCACCGTGCGGTGCAGCGCGAGCGCCGACGCCGGAGCCAGGTCGCGACGGGCTCCGGCCTCCACGAGTCGGGCCTCGCACGCAGGACTGCGCACCGAGGCGACGAGCTCGGCCAGGGAGTCCACCGTCGGAAGCGGCTCCTTCGGGGCGTCGCCCTCGGCGGCGACGATCGCGCGCATGCCCCGCAGCGCGTCGCGGCCCGTGTCCACGACCACGCCGAGCGCGCGCTCGCTGACCTCGGGCCGCTCTCGGACGAGCGCCCGCGCAACCTCGGACTGCGCGATCATGACCGTCATCGCGTGCGCGACGACGTCGTGCAGCTCTCCGTTGATGCGCATCCGCTCGTCCGCGATCGCCTGCCGCACGCGCACCGCGGTGCGCTCCTCGGCGCGGCTCGTCGCGAACCGCACCAGCAGACCGCACGCCCACGCTGCGGTCGCGCAGGCCGCGAGTCCGAGGAAGGCGCCGAGCCGCAGCAGCCAGACGTCGATGCCTGCCGCGGAGCCGAACGTCGGCTCGGCGAGCGCGATCATCCCAGCGCCGATGAGCCCGATACTCAGGGCGACGACGGAGAGCCGCACCCGCTCGCGCGCCGCGACCTGGGCGAGGCACAGCAGATACACGACCGCGGACGGGTGCATGACGGCGGACGCGTCGCGCGCCGCGGGGATCAGCACCAGGAGCAGCATCACCGCGCTCGCGACGAGGAAGCCCGCGACCGGTCGCCGTACCGACAGCAGTGAGGCGCCGTGCAGCGCCGCGAAGCCCAGCGCAAGCCCGAGGACGACCAGCAGCGCCGGGTGCGGGGTCGACCACGCGAGCGAGGCGAGGCTGATCGGCAGCAGCACCACGAGGGCCGCCAGCGCCACGATCAGCGAGGCGCCACCGCCGCGCACGCCGATCCGCGCCTTCCCTGTCTGCACGTCCCCATGCTGGCATGCGGTCGCGCACGCGTCCTCACCCGTGCGAGTGACCCGGATCCGGACTCGGGCTCGTGGATGCGCGAGGTTGCGGCGTCGCGAGATCGCGGGACGCCGGATCAGCCGGCGTGCCTCCGGCACCACTCGTACATGATCACAGCCGCCGCGGCACCGGCGTTGATCGAGCGGGTGGATCCGTACTGCGAGATCTCGACGTGCCCCGACGCCGCGGCGAGCGCCTCGTCCGAAAGCCCTGGACCTTCCGCGCCGAACAGCAGCACGCAGCGCTGCGGCAGGTCGGCCCGGTCCACCGGGACCGCACCCTCGAGGTTGTCCACGGCGATGATCGGGATCCGCTCCGCCTCCGCCCACGCGGTGAACGCCTGCACCGTCTCGTGATGCACGACGTGCTGGTAGCGGTCGGTGACCATGGCGCCCCGGCGGTTCCAGCGCCGCCGCCCGATGATGTGCACGGTGTCGGCGAGGAACGCGTTCGCACTGCGCACGATCGAGCCGATGTTCATGTCGTGCTGCCAGTTCTCGATCGCCACGTGGAAGGCGTGTCGTCGGGAGTCGAGGTCGGCGACGATCGCCTCCATCCGCCAGTAGCGGTAGGCGTCGACGACGTTCCGCCGGTCGCCGTGGGCGAGCAGGTCGGGATCGAAGTGCTCCCCCGCAGGCCACGCGTCGGGACCGCCCGGCCAGGGGCCGACGCCGTGCTCGACGGGCTCCGCAGCGTCATCCGCCGTCGTCGCTGTTTCACTCTCGGGCGCCGGATCCTGCATCCCGCCAGCGTAGCCGCGGGAGCGCGCCGAGGTTCCGCACGGTTCGCGTGGGCCCGCGCTCTCCCTCGCTCGTGCGCCTGCGGCCCCTCGCCCGCGAGCCTGCGCCCCGCCCGCCCGATCCGGATATTTCGGTATGCCTAAAAATGGAGTAGGTTTTCGGTGTGCCTAAAACTACGGTGACCATCGCACCTCCTCGCTCCGACGCCCCGGCTTCCGCCCGCGGCGCGGCGCTGCTCGGGCCTGCGCTCGTCGCCGGAGTCGCCTACGTGGATCCGGGCAACGTCGCCAGCAACATGACCGCGGGCGCCGGCTACGGCTACCTGCTGGTGTGGGTCGTCGTCGTGGCCAACGTGATCGCGTGGCTGGTGCAGTACCTGTCGGCGAAGCTCGGCGTCGTCACGGGGCGCAGCCTGCCCGAGCTGCTCGGCGACCGGCTCAAGCATCGGTTCGCCCGCCGTGCGTACTGGCTGCAGGCCGAACTCGTCGCGATGGCGACCGACATCGCCGAGGTGATCGGCGGCGCGATCGCGCTGCAGCTGCTGTTCGGGATCCCGCTGCTCCTCGGCGGCTTCATCACGGGCGCGGTCTCGATGGTCCTGCTCGCCATCCAGGGGCGTCGTGGCGCGCGGCCGTTCGAGTTCGTCGTGATCGGCCTGCTCGCCGTCGTCACCGTCGGGTTCCTCGCCGGGCTGCTCGTCGCCCCGCCGGATCCGGCCGCAGCCCTCGGGGGGCTGACGCCGCGGTTCACGGATTCCGGATCCGTGCTGCTGGCCGCCTCGATCCTGGGCGCGACGATCATGCCGCACGCGATCTACGCGCACTCCGCCCTCGCCAGGGACCGGTTCGGATCCGCCCCGGTGCACCCCGGCGGAGACCCCGAGCCGGCCAGGCGCACCCCGATCGCACGGCTGCTGACCGCCACCCGGTGGGACGTCACGCTCGCGATGGTCGTCGCGGGGGCGGTGAACCTTGGCATGCTGCTGCTCGCCGCGGCCACGCTCCCCGGTGTGAGCGGCACCGACTCCCTCGAGGGCGCGCACGCCGCGATCAGCGCACAACTCGGCCCGCTCATCGGCACTCTGTTCGCCGTCGGGCTGCTGGCCTCGGGCCTCGCGTCGACCGCGGTCGGCGCCTACGCGGGCGCGGAGATCATGCACGGGCTGCTGCGCGTGCGCATCGCGATGCCGGTGCGCCGCATGGTCACGCTGATCCCGGCCCTGCTCATCCTCGGGCTCGGCGTGGATCCCACCTTCGCGCTCGTGCTCAGTCAGGTGGCGCTGTCGTTCGGGATCCCGTTCGCCCTCATCCCCCTCGTCGCCCTCACTGCCCGGCAGCGCACGCTCGGCCGCTACGCGAACCGCCTGTGGACCACGATCGCCGGCATCGTCGCCGCCGCGCTCCTGATCACGCTCAACGCCGTGCTGCTCTGGCTGCTCCTGACCGGAGCCTGACCGCGAGACTCCAACTCCGCGACGAGACTGCACGCCAGGACTGCAGTCTCGTCGCCCAGATGGAGTCTCGCGGTCAAGGGCGGTCGGGACCGGGGGGCGCTAACGCTCGGGCGAGGCGTCCGGTTCCCCGTCCTGCGCCTCGGTCCGGACCGCGGCCTGCACCTGCGTCTCGGCCCGAGCCTCGGCCTGCGTCTCGGCAGCCCGCGCGCTGTCCTTCGCGGCCTCGACCTCCGTCGCGACGTCCTGCGCATCGGCTCCCGACGCACCGGCGCCGGTCTGCGCGGGTACCAGTGCGCGGGCGATCCCCTGCAGCTCCGCGATCATCTCGAGCTGACGCCGGTTGATCTCCAGCAGCGCCTCGATGTCGACCCTCGCCGCGACGTTGGTGTCGAAGTCGTGCTGCGCGAGCGCGGCCGAGATCGCGTCCTGGCGCTTCGCGGCGATGAGCAGGATCGCCCCTTGCAACCCCGCCAGCATGCTGAGGAACAGGTTCAGCAGGATGAACGGATACGGATCCCATGCCGTCGTCCTGCTCGAGTTGAGGATCCACCAGACCGCCATGAACAGGACGAAGCCGCCGACGAAGGCCCAGCTGCCCATCCCGTTGCGGAGGCGATCGGCGGACCGCTCGCCGAGCGTGAGCTGCCCCTTCACCTGCTCGTGCCAGGTGCTCTCGGGCAGCGGTCGCGCACTGCCCTTCGGCAGCTGCGTGAGGAACGTGTTGAGGTCCTCGATCGACATGGCCTTCTCCCTCGGCATGCTCAGCTCCCTCACGCCCGGCGCCATCGCCGGACCCGGCTCCAGTCTCCCGCGTCGCCCGCCCGCGCCTCGCCGACTCGCTGACGCCGCGAGGCGCTGACGGGCCGGCACAGTGTGCCCGACGATGCGCCGATCGGCCGGCGCGAGATCCATCGGACGGACGATGCGGACCGGACGGGACCCACAGCCGCCGCGGGTAGGCTCGAAGGATGGCCAGATCCCGCCGCCCGTCCGCCGCGCAGCGCGCCGCCGAGAAGGCCGAAGCGCTGGCTTCCGCGCGCCGGGCCGTGCGGATCTGCACGTGGGCGTCGCTCGTCACCGCCGCCCTGGGGATCTTGCTCCTCGCCCTGCCGAAGCTCCTGCCGGTGGGCAGCCCGTGGGTGCAGCTCGCGCTCGGCGCGCTGACCCTGATCCTGTCGTTCCGCGCCCGCGCGATCGGCATGCGCGGGGTCGAGGGCTTCGACGGCCGCATGTCCCTGCTCGGCGCTCTCGCCGGATTCGCGATCATGTTCTTCGCCGGCCAGGCCGCGTTCGCGGTCCTCTCCGCCGTCGCATCCTGACTCCGCCGCCCCCTATCTCCGAGTCGTCCCCGTGAGCGGACCCCCTGGCGTGCGCTCATGGGGACGACTCGAAGGTGGGAAGGGCAACGGCGGCGGTTAGGGTGGACGGGTGGCATCCCCCGCGGCCGACGACTACCTGAAGACGGTGTTCGCGCACACCGAATGGCAGCCGACGCCGATCACCCCGTCGCAGCTCGCCGCGAAGCTCGGCATCGCCCCGTCCAGCGTCACCGAGATGGTGAAGAAGCTCGCCGCGGCGGGCCTCGTCTCGCACGTGCCCTACGGCGCGGTGCGGCTCACCGACGACGGCGAGCAGCGCGCGCTCGCGATCATCCGCCGGCACCGCCTCATCGAGACCTGGCTGGTGCGCGAGTTCGACTACGCGTGGGACGAGGTGCACGACGAGGCCGAGGTGCTCGAGCACACCATCAGCGACCGCCTGCTCGAGGGCATCGACGCCCGGCTGGGCCGGCCGCGCTTCGACCCCCACGGCGACGCGATCCCCGACGCCTCCGGTCGCATCGAGCGCGAGCCCTTCGTGCTGCTCGCCGACGCCGCGGCAGGGCACTCCGGCCGCGTCCTGCGGGTGGACGACCGGGATCCCGAGCTGCTGCGCACCCTGGAGTCCGCAGGGCTGGCGATCGGCGGCGAGGCCGTGGTGATCCCCGACGGCCTGCGGCTCGGCGGCACCGATGTCGTGCTCCCCGACGCCGCATCCGAGGTGGTCTGGCTGTCGGCCTGACGTCCGCCGTCATCCGCCCGTAATGTCGCGCCCCTAGGCTGTGTGCATGGTCGAACGCGCGGACATCGAATGCTGGCTCACCGACATGGACGGCGTGCTCGTGCACGAGAACGACGCCCTGCCCGGCGCCGCCGACCTGCTGGCCGGATGGGAGCGGGACGGGATCCCCTACCTCGTCCTCACGAACAACTCGATCTTCACCGCACGCGACCTCTCGGCCCGCCTCCGCTCGAGCGGCCTGCACGTGCCGGAGGAGCGGATCTGGACCTCCGCCCTCGCGACCGCCGACTTCCTCCAGCAGCAGCTGCCGGGCGGATCCGCGTTCGTGATCGGCGAGGCCGGCATCCTCACCGCCCTGCACGAGGCGGGCTTCATCATGACGGAGACGGATCCCGACTTCGTCGTGGTCGGCGAGACCCGCAACTACTCGTTCGAGGCGATCACGAAGGCGATCCGCCTCATCGAGGGCGGTGCCCGCTTCATCGTCACGAACCCCGATGCCACCGGCCCCAGCGCCGACGGCCCGATGCCGGCGACGGGAGCGATCGCGGCCCTCATCACGAAGGCGACGGGCAAGGACCCGTACGTGGTCGGCAAGCCGAACCCGATGATGTTCCGCTCCGCGCTCAACAAGATCGGCGCGCACTCGAAGAAGACGGGCATGATCGGCGACCGCATGGACACCGACATCGTCGCCGGCATCGAGGCGGGCCTGCACACCGTGCTCGTGCTCACCGGCATCAGCGACCGCGCCGAGATCGAGAAGTACCCGTTCCGTCCGGATGAGATCGTCGGAGGCGTGATCGACCTGGTCCGGGAGACGCCGGACACCGCGGGCCCTTCGGCAGGCTCGGGCACCGAGGACTGAGCGTTCCGATGGGCGCACTCGACCAGGGCGTGAGGGTCACCGCGGCGGACGCGGCGACCTGGCGCGCCTGGCTGGCCGAGAACCACGCGACCGCGACCGGCGCCTGGCTGGTGCGACCTCGTCCGGGCAACGACGACGTGCACGTCGACTACGAGGAGGCGATCCTGCAGGCGCTGTGCTTCGGCTGGATCGACGGGCCCGTGCGCAGCTTCGACGAGCGCCTCGGCGGCCTGTGGTTCGCGCCGCGGCGCGCGTCCAGCGGCTGGGCCGCGACGAACAAGGCCAGGGTCGCGCTGCTCGAGGAGGCGGGGCTGCTCGAGGCCGCGGGCATCCGGGCGATCGAGGTCGCCAAGGCGAACGGCGCCTGGAGCGTGCTGGACGGCCCCGAGGCCGGGATCGAGCCCGACGACCTCACGGCCGCTCTCGACGCCTCCCCCGCCGGGCGCGCGGGGTGGGACGCCTTCCCGCCGTCGGCGAAGAAGATCGGCCTGACGCAGATCGCGATGGCGAAGCGAGCCGAGACCAGGGCCGCGCGGATCGCGAAGATCGTCGCCGATGCGGCGGAGGGGAAGCGACCATGAGCTCGAACCCGATCCTCTGGGTCGCCGCCGTCATCGCCCTCGGCACGCTGGCCGCGTGGATCGTGCAGATCGTGCTCAGCCGGCGCCGCCGCGACGACGGCCGCGGCCCGTGGTGGGAAGGCCCCTGGGACGAGGACGAGCGGGACCGCTGACGCTCGGCCCGCAGCAATCGCCGCCGCGGCAATCGAGCGACCGGCGCCCCGGCTCCGGCCACCGCCCCCCTCAGTCCAGCGTGAGCGACGCGATCCCGACGACCGGCTCCGGCAGCCGGAGCGGGTCGGATCCTGGCGTGATCGTGCCCAGGATCCGCGGCGCATCCGCGCCGGTCGCGCCGGGCAGGACGGCGGGCACGCCGTGCAGCGTGCACCAGCCGATGAGCGCGAACAGGATCGCCTCCTTGGCATCGGCGGGGGCGCCGAGCGCGTCGGCCGACACGACCTCGACGCCGGCGAGCGCGGCGCGCAGGCCCTCCATGACGACCGGGTTGTGCGCCCCGCCGCCGGAGACCGCGAGGAGGGCCGCGCCCCGTGCCGCGATGTCGCGCGCGACCGTCCGCACGGTGAGCTCGGTGAGCGTGCGCACGAGATCGGCGTCGGCGATGCCGCGACCCTGCGCGGCGAGGTGGTCCTGCACATACGCGAGGTGGAAGTGCTCCTTGCCCGTGCTCTTCGGCGCGGGCAGCGCGTAGTAGGGGTCGTCCAGGAGCGCGGCGAGGAGGTCCTCGTCCACAAGACCGGCGGCCGCGATCCGTCCGTCGGCGTCGTAGCCGCGCTCGTCGAGCCCTCGATCCTGGATCACCGCGTCGATGAGCGCGTTCGCCGGGCCGATGTCGTAGCCGAGCACCGAGCCGGATCCGACCACGGTCACGTTGGCGATGCCGCCCAGGTTGAGCGCGGCGGCGGCACCGCCCGCGGGCAGGGCGTTCCGCAGCAGGAGGTCGTCGAGGAGCGAGACGAGCGGCGCGCCCTGGCCCCCTGCGGCGATGTCGCGGATCCGCACGTCGGAGACGACGGGTGCGCCCGTGCGCTCCGCGATCCATGCGGGCTGGCCGACCTGCAGCGTGCCGCGCGCGCGACCCTCTTCGATCCAGTGGAAGACCGTCTGCCCGTGCGAGCACACGGCGTCCACGCCGCCCACCGCGTCCGCCGCAGCGGCCGCGGCCTCGGCGAACGCCTGGCCGATCAGCGTGTCGAGCTCGCACACCTCGGCGAGCGTGGTCGCGGCGGGAGGCAGCGCCGCCACGAGGCGGGCACGCAGCTCGGGCGCGTACGGGGTCTCGGCCGTGTGCAGCACGGTCCCCCGCAGCACCGCGCCGTGCGCCTGAATGCCTTCGACGCGGAACTCCACGACGGCGGCGTCGATCCCGTCATGGGACGTGCCGGATTGCAGACCGAGGACGCGCATGATTACCGCAGCACGAGCGCCGCGGCGCCGATGAGCGGCCCCTCGTCGCCGAGCCCGGAGCGCACGACGCGCGTGCGTCGGGAGTAGTCGTGCTGCGCGCTCTCGGTGAGCGCGGCCTGCACGAGGTCGATGTAGTCGTCGGCGACGCGGGAGAAGCCGCCGCCGATCGCGACGACCTCCAGGTCCACGAGCGTCGAGGCGTCGGCGAGCGCCGCGCCCACCGTGCGGGCCGAGCGCTCGATCGCGGCGCGCGCGATCGCGTCGCCCGCCTTCGCGTCACGGGCCAGGTCCTCGCCCTGCTGCCCTGTCCATCCCTGCGTGCGGGCCCAGGCCACGCTCGCGGGGCCGGAGGCGACCTGCTCGACCGTGAGCTCGGGCGTCGCGTGCACCTGGCCGAGATGGCCGGCGTTGCCCGAGGATCCTGGCAGGTAGCGGCCGTCCACGACGAACCCGCCGCCGACGCCGGTCGACACCACGATCGAGAGCGACGCCGCGGCGCCCCGCGTGGCGCCGTAGCGCGCCTCGGCGAGAGCGAGGCAGCCGCCGTCGTGTGCGAGCACCGTCTCGACCGGCGCCCCGTGCTCCGCCTCGGCGGCGGACCGCACGGCGTCGCGCAGCCCGAAACCGTGCGCACCGGGCATGTTCACCGGCACGATCGCACCCTGCTCGCGGTCCACCGGCCCGGCGCTGCCGATGCCGGCGCCGACGAGCTCGTCCTCGGAGGCGCGGCCGGCGAGCGCATGGGCGACGACCTCGCCGATCGCCGTGCGCAGCGAGTCGAAGGTCGCATCGGGACCCGTCGGGCGACGGCTGCGCGTGCCGTCGACGACCGTCCCGTCGGCGCGCACCAGGGCGGCCTCGAGCTTGGTCCCGCCCACGTCGACGGCGAGCGCGACCCGACGGTCGTCCGTTGCGGATCCGGTCATGCGGCACTCCTCACATCGGGGACGGATGCACGATCGAGAGCCGGATGCACGACAGAATCCTGGATCCGGTCGTGCAGGCGTCGCGGCGTCGTGCAGACGTTCCGGGACGAAACGGTCACTGCGGGTCGAGCCCGAGGTCTTCGAGGTCGATCGCGGCGAGCCACTGCAGGCCCGCGGCCTCGATCGCGGCCTGCGCACCGGTCTTGCGGTCGACGATGGAGATCACGGCGACCGGCTCGGCGCCGGCGGCGCGCAGCACCTCGACGGCCTTGAGCGGGGATCCGCCCGTGGTCGACGTGTCCTCGACGACCACCACGCGCTTGCCCGTGACCTCGGCGCCCTCGATCTGACGCCCGCGACCGTGATCCTTGGGCTCCTTGCGCACCACGAAGGCGTCGACCGGGGATCCGGCGCGCACCGACTCGTGCATGACGGCGTTCGCGATCGGGTCCGCCCCCAGCGTCAGACCGCCGACGGCGGCGATGCCGTCGAGACCCTGCATGAGATCGAGCACGATGCGCCCGATCGCGGGCGCGGCCCTGTGATCGAGCGTGAGCCGGCGCATGTCGACGTAATAGGTCGCCTGCTTGCCGCTGGCCAGAATGAAGTCTCCGTGGAACACCGCCTCGTCCTTGATCAGGGCGATGAGGGCCTGGCGGTCGGCTTCGAGTTCGGGGGTGCTGAGCGTCACGGCTCAAGTCTAGGGCGCGGCCTCCCGACCCGAGCGGAGACGATCGGCGCATGGCAGGCGACAGCCGCGGATGCGCGGCCTAGAGTGGCCGTATCCGCGCTCTCGAGGAGGATCGCATGCTCGATGTCGACACCTACGCCGCCCTCGCCCGGCTGAAGCCGGTGCCTCCGCTGGAGCTCTCCAGCCCCGACTTCGATGCGGACGGGCCGCTGCCGGTCTGGGCGTGGTCAGAGTCCCGCGGCGGGGACGACCGCTCCCCTGCGCTGGTGTGGGGTGAGCCGCCGGCCGGCACGAAGAGCTTCGCCCTCTCGGTCTACGACCCTGACGCGCCGACTGGATCCGGTTTCTGGCACTGGGCCGTCGCGAACATCCCCGCCGACGTGCGCTCGCTGCCCGCGGGCGCGGGCGATGGCGAACCCGGATCCCTCCCGGCCCAGGCGATCACCGTGCCGAACGAGGCCAGGCTGCCGCGCTACATCGGCGCCGCTCCGCCCGCCGGCACCGGGGTGCACCGCTACGTCATCACCGTCGATGCGCTCGACATCGAGGAGATCGACCTGGACGGCGACGAGACGCCCGCCTACCTCGGCTTCAACCGGCACTTCCACGTGCTGGCGCGCGGGATCCTGGTCGGGACGGCGGACCCCGCGGAGCGCTGAACGACCGGATGGGATACCAATCCTGAGCCCGTTTCTTTCAACAGGTGGAACTTAAGATTCACATTGTGGTAATCTCCTCGCGAAGGTAATCTCGACATCGAGATAAATCACGCCGAGGGAGACGCCGATGTCCACGCACCGACAGACCGTCACGATCACGTACGAGACGGCCGCCCGCGCCGTGGCCCTCGCCCTCGAGATCGGCGCAGAACGCGGCCTGCCCACCGTGGCCTCCGTCGCGGATCCGTCGATGACGCTCATCGCCTACGGCATGGCCGACGGCTCGACCCCGCACAGCGCCGACACGTCGCAGCGCAAGGCGAAGAGCAGCGCGTCGATCCGCCGCCGCACCGGCCAGATCGCCGAGGCGCTCTCCGCGGCGCTGCCCCTCGGCACGGGCGGCACCATGACCACGATCGACGGGGGCGTGCCGATCTTCTTCGGCGAGCATCACGTCGGCGGCCTCGGCATCGCCGGAGGCCCTCCCGCGCTCGACGCGGAGATCGCCCTGGAGACCCTCAAGCGCCTCGGCGCCCGCACAGAAGGAATGGAACCATGACCTCGTACCTCTCCCGCGCAGACCTGTCGGTCGCCGCGCCGATCGTCGAGTTCGCTGAAGCGTCGCTTGCCGATTCCGGTCGCGACGCCACGGCGTTCTGGGCGGGCGTGAGCGAGATCGTGCACGACCTGGTGCCGCGCAACGCCGCGCTGCTCGCCCGGCGCGATGAGCTGCAGCAGCAGATCGACGAGTTCCACCGCCAGAACCCCGGGCAGCCGGACCCTGCTGCCTACCGCGCCTTCCTCACCGAGATCGGCTACCTGGTCCCGGTTCCGCAGCAGGTCTCGGTGACCACCGAGAACGTCGACCCCGAGATCGCCACGATGGCGGGCCCCCAGCTCGTCGTCCCGCTGCTGAACGCCCGCTTCGCCCTGAACGCCGCGAACGCCCGCTGGGGATCGCTGTACGACGCGCTCTACGGCACCGACGCGATCGAGCGCACGGGCGAGCTCGCCCCCGGCTCCGAGTTCAACCCGGCCCGCGCCGCCGCCGTCGTCTCCTTCGGGCGCGAGCTGCTCGACGAGATCGCTCCGCTGGCCGAGGGCTCGCACCGCGATGCCACGGGCTACCGTGTCGACGGCGACGGCCTCGTCGTCTCGACCGCGACCGGCGACCGCCGTCTGGCGGATCCGGCGCGCTTCGTCGGCTACACGGGCGGCGCCGAGTCGCCGGCCACTGTGCTGCTCGTGCAGAACGGCCTCCACGCCGAGATCCTGGTGGACCGCACCGGGGCCATCGGCCGCACCGACGCGGCGGGCGTGCAGGACATCATCCTCGAGTCCGCGCTCACCGCGATCCTCGACCTTGAGGACTCGGTCGCCGCGGTCGACGGCGACGACAAGGCGCTCGGATACCGCAACTGGCGCGGCTTCATGGACGGCACCCTCACCGAGTCCGTCACCAAGGGCGGCAAGACGTTCACCCGCTCGCTGGCCGCGGACCGCGTGTACCGCACGGCCGACGGCGGCGAGATCGCCCTCCCGGGCCGTGCCGTGCTGTTCGTCCGCAACGTCGGCCACCTCATGCGCACCCCCGCGGTGCTGGACCGCCACGGCGACGAGGTGTTCGAGGGCATCCTCGACGCGATCATGACGGCGCTCGGATCCCTGCCAGAGCTCGAGGGCGCGAACAAGGGCACCAACTCGCGCTCCGGATCCATGTACATCGTGAAGCCGAAGATGCACGGGCCGGAGGAGGTCGCGTTCACCGCCGAGTTGTTCGGCCGCGTCGAGCAGCTCCTTGGCCTGCCCGCGGGCACCATGAAGGTCGGCATCATGGACGAGGAGCGCCGCACCTCGGCGAACCTCGCCGCGTCGATCGCCGCCGCGAGCGACCGCGTGGTCTTCATCAACACGGGATTCCTCGACCGCACGGGCGACGAGATCCACACCTCGCTGCACGCCGGCCCGTTCCTGCCGAAGGCCGGGATCAAGGCGCAGCCGTTCATGCAGGCGTACGAGGACCGCAACGTCGCGATCGGCGTCGCGAGCGGCCTCAGCGGACGCGCCCAGATCGGCAAGGGCATGTGGGCGGAGCCCGACCTCATGCACGACATGCTCGAGAAGAAGATCGCGCACCCGCGCGCGGGAGCCTCGACTGCATGGGTGCCGTCGCCCACCGCCGCGACCCTGCACGCCCTGCACTACCACCAGGTCGACGCGTTCGCCGCGCGGGCTGCGCTGCCTGCGGTCTCGGACGAGGCGCTGGATCGCCTGCTGGTGCCGCCGCTCGCCCCCGAGGGCGCGCTGACGCCCGAGATCGTCGCGACCGAGGTGGACAACAACGTGCAGTCGATCCTCGGCTACGTGGTGCGCTGGATCGACCAGGGCATCGGCGTCTCGAAGGTGCCGGACATCCATGACGTCGGCCTCATGGAGGACCGCGCCACGCTGCGCATCTCGAGCCAGCTACTGGCCAACTGGCTGCAGCACGGCGTGATCACCGAGGCGCAGATCGACGACAGTCTGCGCCGCCTGACCGTGGTCGTCGACGCGCAGAACGCGGGCGACGCGAACTACGAGCCGCTCGCATTCGCGGAGGGATCCGCCCCGGGCATCGCGTTCACCGCCGCCCGACGCCTCATCACCGAGGGCGCCGCGCAGCCGAGCGGCTACACCGAGCCGCTGCTGCACGGCCTGCGCCGCGAGAAGAAGGCCGAGCAGCTCGCCCGCGTCTGACCCTCCTACTTCCGAGTCGTCCCCATGAGCGGACCCTATGGGGTGCGCTCATGGGGACGACTCGGTGATGGGGGCGCTCAGAGAGGGGCGTCAGGCCTGGGCGTGGGCGTAGGTCGCGCGCCAGACCTGCAGGAAGCGCTCCGGATCCATCGCGCCGGCGCGATAGTCCTCGCTCGCCTGCTGCATGGCGTCGGCGAGCGCGTCGAGGCGGCGCTGCGCCTCGCGATCCGCGGTGTCGGGCCGGAGTCCCGAAGTGCACGACGCGACCCTCGCCGCGCCGTGCCGCACGGCGCGGGTGCTCCGCGCCAGGACGATCCCGGCTGCGATCGCGATCGCCGCGATCGTCAGGAGCGCGATCAGCGGGGAGACGCCCGCGGCCGCGAACCCGATCCAGGTGAGCAGCGCTCCCCCGGCGACGACCGTGCCGAACATGCGGGACAGCTCCGCCCAGCGCCGGTCGCTCTCCGACGCGTCCGGCGAGTAGATGACGAGCTCGCTGGAAACGACGCCGTACCGGCTGACCGAGCGCGACAGATGGCCCCAGTGCGGGCGGGGCCGGCGCGCGACCGCCGCCGGATGCCGGTGCTCCGAGGGCGTGAACCGCTGTTCCATGACCATGGATCCACCCTGCGCCGCTGTCCGCAGCCCCGGCCCGGTCCCTACGGAACGCAAACGGGTGCGGCCCGGATCCCTGCGCTTCCCGTACGGCGCGG
Source organism: Microbacterium azadirachtae (assembly GCF_000956505.1). GTDB lineage: Bacteria > Actinomycetota > Actinomycetes > Actinomycetales > Microbacteriaceae > Microbacterium > Microbacterium azadirachtae_A. Next base: position 133,529 of record NZ_JYIX01000029.1, read on the forward strand.
GTCCGGGCGGGCGGGCGGCGGCGCACGCCACCCGCGACCGGGGATGTCCCCGCCCGCCCGTAGGCTGGATCCATGCGCCTGGCCACCTGGAACGTCAACTCCATCCGCACCCGCGTCGCCCGCACCGTCGAGTTCGCCGTGCGCGAGGACATCGACGTGCTCGCGATGCAGGAGATCAAGTGCAAGCCGGAGCAGTTCCCGTACGCACCGTTCGAGGAGGCCGGCTACCACGTCGAGGTGCACGGACTGAACCAGTGGAACGGCGTCGCGATCGCCAGCCGTGAGCCGATGACCGACGTGCGCACGTCCTTCGACGGCATGCCGGGCTTCGCCAAGGGCCACGAGGGCCCCGATGCGCCGCTCGAGGCCAGGGCGCTCGGCGCGATCGTGAACGGCGTCCGCGTCTGGAGCCTGTACGTGCCCAACGGCCGCTCGCTCGACGACCCGCACCTCGCGTACAAGCTGCACTGGCTCGACGCGCTGCGCACCTCGACCGCGGCCGAGCTCGCCGCCGCCCCCGGCCTGCCCCTCGCGCTCGTCGGGGACTTCAACATCATCCCTTTCGACCACGACAACGGGGATCCGGACATCGTCGTCGGACGCTCCACGCACGTCTCCCCCGAGGAGCGGGCGGCGTTCTTCGCCCTGGAGTCGGCGGGCGTGCAGGACGTCGTGCGGCCACTGCTGCCCGAGGGCTACACGTACTGGGACTACCAGCGGCTCAAGTTCCCGCGCAACGAGGGCATCCGGATCGACTTCGTTCTCGGTTCCTCGGCCCTCGCCGATGCCGTCAAGGGCGCCTCGATCCATCGCGAGGAGCGCAAGGGCGAGCAGCCCAGCGACCACGTGCCGGTGGTCGTCGACCTCGACCTGGGTGGTGCAGAGGACGACGGCGACATGCCGATGATCTTCGCCTGATGAGCACGATCGCGGGGCCTCTCGCCGAGTGCACGGGAACCTGTCGAGCACACCGGATGCAGGCGTGAACAAACCGTACACGCGGCAGGATCCCGTGCACTCGGCGGGTCCGCATCCGGGATCCGCTGCCCCGGAGACGTCCGGATCCCGGATCCGCCTGATCGCGACGGATCTCGACGGCACCCTGCTGGATCCCGCGAGCCGCGTGAGCGCGCGCACCCGCGCCGTCCTCGATGCCGCCCGCGCCGCCGGGATCGTCGTGGTGCCGGTGACCGCACGGCAGCCGATCGGCCTGCGCGCGGTCGCCGCGGAGGCCGGTTTCGACGGCTGGGCGCTGTGCGGCAACGGGGCGTACGGCGTCCACCTGGACACGCACGAGCAGCTGTTCGCCACGGAGATCGCCGTGCCGGTGCAGCGGCGGATCGCGCACGAGCTGGGCGCGCGGATCGACGGGCTGCTGTTCGCGAGCGTGCGCGAGGCCGGTGAGGTCTTCGTCGCCCAGGCGGGCTATGCCGAGGTCGCGACGCACGGCGACCACAAGCGCGATCCGGCGTCGATGGGCGCGGTCCCGCTCACCGAGGTGCTGGCCGCGCCGAGTCTGAAGCTCGTGATTCGGCACGCCGTCGTCACCCCTGCCGAGATCTTCGACGCTCTGGGCGCCCTGGACCAGAGCGGCTTCGAGGCCACGTTGTCCGGCGCGCCGTTCGTCGAGGTCATGGCTGAGGGCGTCACCAAGGCCACCGGGCTCGCGCACCTGTGCGACAGGCTCGGCATCGACCGCAGCGAGGTCCTCGCGTTCGGCGACGCCCTCAACGACGTCGAGATGCTGCGCTGGGCGGGCCGGGGCGTCGCGATGGCGAACGCCGAGCCCGAAGCCCTCGCCGCCGCGGACGAGGTCGCCCCCTCGAACGCCGAGGACGGCGTCGCGCTCGTGCTGGAGCGGGTGCTCGCGGGCTGACGCCGTCAGCCCCGCGGGATCCGATTCTCGTTGATCTGGCTGGGCCTGGTCGTGTTGAGCACCGTCGGCGTGCCGCTGGAGGTGTCGATGAAGTAGATCCCGTCCTCGCCCGACTCGGTCACGGGGAATGCCCACGTGCCGCCGACCGTCTCGGGCTGCGGCCCTTGCACGACCTGCATCGGCGCCGCCATCGTCCCCTTCAGCACTTCGATCGGCGTGAGGGTGGCCGATGTCGAGAAGTCGGTTCGCGGTGTGCGCAGCGTCACGTGATCGGATGCGCCGCGAGCGGTCGCGAACACGATGGTGTCGGCCTGCGCAGCCCAGTCCTTCACCTGCGCCTCGGTCGCCGCGGGCACTCGCTCTGGTCGCCCTGCGAGCACGCGCTGGAACGCCGGCAGCGCCCCGGCGTCGTCCTGAACACCGGTGTTCCCGAACAGCTCATAGCCTGTGCCGTTCTTGCGCAGTGTGAACACCCCCGCCCATTTGGCGTCGTACGACTTCTCCGTCGCGTCAGTGAGGAAATACCAGGTGCCGGCCGGCTTCGTCACCGTGATCGTCGTGGCCGTTTCGCCCTTCAGCACCTGATCCACCGTCACGGTGGCGGTCTGCGCCTGGCGCGGACGCGGTTGATCCGCGTCGATGGCGACGTCGACGGAGTCGACCTTCCCGACGACGACGAGATCGGCTTCCGCGAGCAGCTCCGCGACCGGCTCCTGCGGGTTCGGATCCGCCGCCGCGGTCGGCGAGGGAGTGGACGAAGTGCGCATGGTTTCCTCCTCAGGATGTGCGCTGCACGCGGTGAGCAGAAGGCTCGCGACGATGACGACCGCGCCGGTGCGCACGATGTGCCCGCGCGTCATTTCTGGATCTCCACGGCGGTGAAAGCCTTCGCGAAGTCCGCGAACGTCATCGTGAAATAGCCGTCGTCCGGGTCGCGCAAAATGCCACCGGCGTCACGGATGGCGCCCTCGTGCTGGCTGTTGCTGCCCCACGGATTGCGGATCTGCACCATCGCCACGCCGTCCTTGTCATAGGCCCGCGTCACGGTGAGGGCGTGACCGCCTCCCTCGAAGCCGAGCGCACCGTCCGAGGCGATCGCCACCACGGGACGTCCGTGCGAGAGGGCGTCCTTGATCTGGTCGCCGCTGTCGTCGATGTCGTTGCCGCCGGTCAGCCAGTCGAAAGGGCCGCCCTTGTTGTCCTTGTAGTCGACGTCCCCGCCGTAGATGGCCTTCATCACGGCCGCGGGGTCGCCGCCGTTGTCGAACTCCTCGAAGCTTCCCTCGTGGACCTGGTACGCGCCTTCGATCACGCGCACCCAATCCGCCTGACCATCGTCCGGCAGCTGATCGCCGCGCACCGTGATGTCGCCGTCCTTGAAATGAACCGTGTACGTGCCGTCCGGGTTCGCGGTGATCAGATCCTTGATCCGGTCCGGGTCGCCCTTCGCGATGCCCGCCAGCACCGACAGCAGATAGCAGTCGCCGGCACCGCCCTGATCGACGTCGGTCGGCTCGGGCTCGCCGTTCGGGAACAGCGTGAGGGCGGCGACCGGTGGCAGCTCTCCCTTGCGGATCGTCTCTAGCTGAGGATCGGAGAGGCTCGCCACCGCGGCGGTGTAGCGCCCGAACCACTCGACATAGGCGTTGTTCCACTGCGCCGAGCTGCGGGACCAGGAGCTCCCCGCGTCCATCGCGGCGTTCTCCGCGTCGGTGCGCTCCTGCTGCTTCTGCTCGTAGTCCGGTTCGCCGGGTGACGGGGCGGGGAGTGCCTTGTACGCGGCGACCAGCTGCTCATGCGCCGCCCACTGCTCCTGGCAGATCTGCGCCAGCTTGTCGAGCTCCGTCTGGTCCGCGCTCGTCCCCGACCCATAACCGGACAGCGCCTGCCCGATCGGCGCATACAGGGCGCTGGCGATGGCGAGCATCTGGGCGACGTCGGAGACGTTCGCGCGCAGCGTGTCCGCTGCCTCGCCAGCGAACCGCCACTGCGCCATCTCAGCCTCTTGGATGGCGAGCAGCTGCCCGCCGACCTGCGCCATCAGATGCCCGTAGTCGGCCATCTTCTGCCCCGCCTTGTGCACGACGTCGGGCTCACCCACCATCGACCGGATCTGCTGCCCGGTGCCGAGCGCGACGCCCGCGGTCCCCGGCTCGACCTTTCCCCCCATCAGAACCACCTGTCCAGGCCGAGGTATGAGTCGATGACGTCCCCGATGCGCCGAGAGACGTCCTCGAGCGACGCGATCAGGTCCTCACGTTTCGGCTCCCAGGATCCGCGGAACTCTGCCGCGAGCGCCTGGAGCTGCGCCTGCTCGAATGGCTGGTCGATCGCACCGGCCGCGTCATGGCTGCGCTCCGGCGCGTCCTTCAGCTCGGCGATGATCGCAGCGATCGACCCGCGCACACCGTCCAGCATGTCGTAGTCGATGACGACCTTGTCCGCAGTCATGCAGCCCCCCTGCGTCTCTGTCGGGATCGAACCTACCGAACGCGACGACGCCGTGCGATGGGGAGAGCTCCCCATCGCACGGCGGATGTCGACGAGCCCGCCGCCGACAGCGCGGGCCCGTCCGGTCACGGGCGGGCAGCTGCCCTGCCCGTGACCCGGTGTCAGGCCCTGCGGCGGATGCGGATCACGGCGACGCCGAGGAGCAGCATCAGCGCGCCGAGCAGCAGCGTCGCGCTAGGGATCTCCGCACCGGTCGCCGCGAGCTGCGCGGTGCCGAATCCGGATGCGGATGCCGGGGTCGAGCCTGAGCCCTGCCCCGCGCTGCCGGGATCCGTCGCAGGTCCGCCTGGCCCGGGCACGGTGAGGGACACACTCCCGGCGACGAATGAGTAGGCCCCCGTGAGCGTGATCTCGTGAGTGCCCGCAGCGGTGTCAGTCGGAAGAGTGACCGTCGTGACCACAGCCCCGCTCTCGTCGGCCTTGACGGAGGCCAACTCCACGGGCGTGGAGTGCAGCACGATGCTGACGGGCTCCCCCGGCACGAAGCCGGATCCGCTCACGGTGAGGGTGTCCCCCGGCCGCGCCGACGTGCTGGAAAGCGAGACGACGGCAGGGATCGACGCCAGATCGAAGTCGATTCCGGTGACATCGCTCGCTCCGAGGACGACCGGAGTCGATTCGGCCTCGGAGGTCGCGTGCGAATAGTACTGCCGTGCGTAAGTGTGCTCCTGGAGCTCGGCGCCCTGAGCCACGAGGGTGTAGCTGCCGGCAGGGACCTTGATGCTGTAGCTGCCGTCCTGGTGCGCGTAACCCATGCCGACCTGTTTCCCGCCCGCCGAGGCGACGATCGCGATGCTGGGCTCCGGGCCACTACCGAGTCCCGGCACCCCATCGAGGCTGACCGTGCCCCGGATGAACAGGGCCTGGTCGAGGTCGGCATCCACGCCGGTCGCGTCGTGACCGGAACTGACGGTCACCGGCGTCGCATCCGCAATGGTCGCCGCGTTCTGCCAGTACTCCGTGAGCAGGCTCTCGCCGTACGGCCGGAACTGCACGGCGTAGGTGCCCTCAGCGACCTGCAGGCTGTACGAGCCGTCGCTTTCGATCGAGGCGGAGAACCACCCTGCGGAACCGCTCGCGGTCACGGAGCCACTCACGGGACTCCCGTCCGACGCCGCGAGAACGTGACCGCTGATCGTCGCGCCGGCTGCCAGAGCCGCATCCATGCCGGTCGTCCCGTAGTCCGCCTGCACCGCCGCCTGCCGGTATTGCGGCAGCAGCAGACCGGCCGGATCGGTGAATCGGAGCTGGTACGCCCCGGGCGCCATACCCGACAGGCGGTACGTGCCCGCGTCGTCCGTCGTCGCCATGTACTGACCGTTGGCCAAACTGCTGGCGCTCACTTGGATGCCGGCGAGGGGGGATCCGTCCGCCGCCCGCGTCACGACGCCGCTGATCGAACCTGCAGAGACCAGAGCGACATCGACACCCGTGACGGCCTGATCCGCCACGACCTCCACCGGGGTGGAGGCAGCGGAGCTCCTCGTGCCACCCCACCACTGCATGACGTAGTCGCTCGAGCCCTGAGCGAACGACACGAGGTAGGTCCCCGGTGTGAGCCCGTCGACGGAGAAGGTCCCGTCGGAAGCGGTCGTCGCCGACTCGCCCGCGCTGAAGTCCTGCAGCACCACGTGCACCAGCACTCCCGCCGCCGGCTGTCCATCCGCGGCGCGGGTCACGGTCCCGCTGACGGAACCCGTCCCGGGCGTCGGGTCGGCATTCGCCACCCCCACTCCGGTGAACATCAGTGCCGCGGCGAGCAGCGCGGTGAGCGCGCCCTTCCAGCCGCGGCGTCCGGACACGCCTGTAGACATCCTGTTCCCCCCCCATCGGGTCAGCGGCCGCCCTCCATCGGGTCGGGCCGGAGCCTGGAGGAACCAGGCATCGATGCAATCTATCGGCATAGGGTTCTCTCAGGAAAGAGGGAATTCCTGCCACCTGATGCGGGCATGGGAACAGCCGCACCCCCAGAGTGCGACTGTTCGGGTCAACGTCCCCACGCGTTACGGATGACTGTAGTTTCGTGGCGCTCCGCCAGCTAGGCGGATCCGCGATATTCCGGTCACGAATCCGACACGGTGCACCGCCCGCGCATGGCGTCGGCGCTCGTCCTCACATCGTGCCGGTGGCGGGCTCCCCCGGCAGTGGCGCGTAGCGCAGCAGCAGCGTGCTGCCGTCGCCCGATTCGGCGTGGACGAGCTGCATGTTCGCGGGGCGGGCGCCGTCGGGGAACACCTTCTTGCCCTGGCCGAGCACGATCGGGTACACCCACAGCTGCAGCTCGTCGTAGAGCTGCTCGGCGAGCAGGGTCTGCACGAAGTCGACGCTCCCGATCACGTGCACGTCCCGGTGGTTCTCGCGCATCGCGGCGATCTCCGCGGGCAGGTCATCTCCGACCCTGCTGCTGCCCTGCCAGTCGAGCTCGATCCCGGCGTCGCGGGACGCCACGTACTTCGGCACACGGTTGAACAGCTCCCCGATGAAGCCCTCCGGTCCGGTGGTGTGCTCCGGCCAGTAGCCGGCGAAGATGTCATAGGTGCGCCGCCCCAGCAGCAGTGCGTCGAGGGTCTCCATGCCCTCGGTCACGCTGCGCATGACGGCCTCGCTCGGCAGCGTCGCCTGCCAGCCGCCGAAGCGGAAGCCGTCGCTCGTGTCCTCCTCCGGCCCTCCCGGGGCCTGGGCCACGCCGTCGAGCGTCGTGAACAGGTCGATGATGATGCGTCCGGTCATTTGTGCTCCTTCGTGGTCGGGCCCTTCGACAGGCTCAGGGACCGACGGTTGACTGTGCCTGCTCCCTCGGGCGACGCTACGCCGCGAGGGGGGCGATGTGGAAGGTCTGGGCGAAGTCGTTCAGGATCCGCTCGTCGCCGCGGACGACCGCGACCAGATCCTGGGCGATCGCCTCCGCCGGAGTGACGTCCCCGGCGATGAGGTGCCGGATGCCGGGACCGGCGACGATGACCGCCTCCGGGTCGCCGGGGGGCACCGCTCCGCCGACCGGCGGAGCGGGCGGGGCGAGCTGCACGACCGCGAGCACGCCGTCGTGGACGATCGCCCGCAGTGCGACGTCGCCGACGTGCAGCTCCACATCCAGCGGCGTAGCGCGCTCGGCGCGGAACGCGGTGCGCAGCGCCATCGTGAGCGAGTCGGGCGTGACGACATCGCCCTCGTCCGGGTCGCCCATGGACTGGAAGCCCCAGCGCCCGAGCGCCAGCATCACCGGTTCGAGCGCGCGGCCGTACGGCGTGAGCTCGTAGACGAGTCCGCATCCGTGCAGCGGCACCCGGCGTACGACTCCGCCCTCCTGCAGCTCCTTGAGCCGGGTGGACAGGATGTTCGTCGGGATGCGCGGAAGCCCCACCTTGAGATCTGTGTAGCGGCGTGGTCCGACGAGCAGATCGCGCACGATGAGCAGCGCCCAGCGCTCGCCGATCAGCTCGACGGCCGTGGTGACGCCGCAGTACTGGCCGTAGCTTCGTGCGGCCATGTCATGCCCTGCCCGGCATCAGGAGGTCACGTCGCTCGCCGTGGCGACCGGCGCCGCGGCGACCGGCGCCTCGGCCCCCTGCTCTCCCGCCGGCACCATGTAGAGGAATCCGAGCGAGTTGCCGTCGGGGTCGTCCAGGTCGCGCGAGTACATGAATCCGTAGTCCTGCGCGGGCTGGGGCTCGGTGCCGCCCGCGGCGAGCCCCTTGGCGATCGCGGCATCGACCTCCTCCCGGGAGTCGAGGGCGAACGACGCGGACGTCTGCAGCGAGACCTTCGGATCCACGATCGGCTTCTCGGTGAAGGTCGCGAAGAACTCTCGCGTGATCATCATGAAGTAGACGTTGTCGTCCCAGACGACGCAGACCCCGTTCTCGTCGGACATCTCCGGGTTGATCGCGCAGCCGAGCGCCGTATAGAAGGCCTTGGTGCGCTCGAGGTCGGTGACGGGCAGGCTGATGAAGACGTTCGTCATGCTGACTCCTCTGTCGGTGGGTCCTCCGTCGGGCCCGTTGCCATTAGCTTGCTTTTAACAAGCAAGCTTGTCAAGAGCAAGCGATGGCACCTTCGATTCAGCCCCGCCGCGGCGCTCTCAGCCCCCAGACGGCGAGCACTCCGGCGCCGGCGGTGAGCCCCGCCACGACGACGAGCCCCACACCAGGGAGCGTCGCGGTCGCCACGGCCCCGGCGACGAGAGGTCCTCCGGCGTCCCCCAGCTCTCGACCCAGCTCCGCGGATCCCATCGTGCGCCCCATCCGCTCCGGCGGAGTGGATGCGGCCAGGTGCGAGAACGCCACCGGCGTGGCGAGGCCTACCCCTGCGCCGATGAGAACGGCGGCGACCAGCAGCGTGGGCAGCTCGGACCACAACCCCGCGACCAGGATCCCGCCCGCCAGCAGCGCCAGCCCGCCGACGGCACCGAGCCGTACCGGAAGGCGGCCGCGGTCGTGCAGGGACCCGGCGAAGGGCTGCACGATGCTGCTGACGACGGCCAGCACCGTGACGAGTGCCATGCTTCCGACCGTGCCGATGCCGCTCTCCCGGCCGAGCAGAGGGAGGAAGCCCACGGCGACCGCGAGGCCGCCGGTCGTGGCCGCCAGCACCAGGGTCGGCACGAGGAATCCGGGCGCCGCGAGCTCGCGAGCGAGGTCCGCGACCGTCACGCGCTTGCGGGGCAGCACGGGAACCACCGGCACGCCGAACCGCACCCACGCGGCGGCGACCAGTGCCACCGCGGCGAGCGCCCAGAACAGGGCGGGCAGGCCGGCCCAGACGACCAGTCCGGCGCCGACCAGCGGACCGAGCGCGTAGCCGAGGCCCTTCCAGGATCCGTAGCGTCCGAAATACCGGCCGAGCGAAGCGGGGTCCGCGAGCCGTGCGACCGCGGCCGACGAGGCAGGGGAGAACGCCGAGGCCGCCGCGCCCTGGCCGAACCGCGCCACGATGAGCCCGAGGGTGCCCGGCACGAGCGCGCCCACGACGGAGAACCCGGCGAACGCGAGCAGCCCCGCGACGATGACCGGGCGCACACCGATCCGGTCGCTGAGAGCGCCGAACACGGGCTTCAGCAGCACCTCGGCGAGGTCGTACAGCGCGAGGGTGAAGCCGAATGCGAGCAGCGTCCAGCCGATGTCCTCGGTCTCCGCACCGAGGGCGGCGGCGATCCCGTGCGCGCCGAAGGCGGTCGTGAATCCGGCGAGGTACAGCGGGGCGAGATGCGGGCGCGGCGAGGGCACGCTCCAGTGTCCCATCCGCCGTGCGGGGGATGCCCTCCCGCGGCGCCCGCCCTACGGTGGAGGGATGCCGCCGTTCACCCGCACCCCGACCTCGCGCGAACTGCGGCAGGACGTGCTCCTGGCCGGCGTCGTGCTCGTGGGCGGGATCCTGAGCGCCGCCCTGTCGTCGATCGCGAAGGTCTACGGCACGGCGCAGGCCGAGCTGTGGACCGCGATCCCGTACGTCGTCGTCATCTCCGCGGCGCTGGCGGTGCGGAGGAGATGGCCCGCCGCGGTCGCGGTCGTGGTGTCGCTCGCCTTCGTGGTGGCGACCTCGCTGCACGTCCCCGAGATCTACGCCGGCAACATCGCGATGTTCATCGGCCTCTACACGGTGGGCGCCTGGATGAACGCGCGCCGCCGTGCGTTCCTGGTGCGCGCGGGGATCATCGTGGTGATGGCCGTGTGGCTCGTCATCGAGATGTACCGGCAGGCGATCGATCAGGCGCACAAGGCGGATGTCGTGGCCGGGATGTTCTCCCCGCTCGTGGCGTTCCTCATGCTGCAGGTGCTGCTGAACGTGCTGTACTTCGGCGGCGCCTACTATTTCGGCGAGCGCAGCTGGGCCGCCGCCCGTCAGCGCGCGGCACTCGAACAGCGCACCGCAGAGCTCGAGCACGAACGGGCGCTCAGCGCCGCCCAGGCCGTCGCGCTGGACCGCGTGCGCATCGCTCGCGAACTGCACGACGTGGTCGCGCACCATGTCTCGGTCATGGGCGTGCAGGCGGGCGCCGCGCGCATGATGATCCCGCAGGATCCGCAGGCCGCCACCGCGATCGTCACCGGCATCGAGGCGTCGGCCCGCGACGCCATCCGCGACTTCCATCAGCTCCTCGACACGCTGCGCGCCCCCGGCGACAGCGACGACGGCTCCTCGACCGTCGGGATCGACGACATCGCCGAGCTCGCCGCGGCGTCGACCGCGGCGGGCCTGCCCACGCGACTGCAGGTGGTCGGCGAGGCCGTACCGGTGCCACGCGTGACCGCGGTCAACCTCTACCGGATCGCCCAGGAGTCGCTCACGAACGCCCGCCGTCACGCCGGCCCCGACGCCGTCGCGGATGTGAGGATCCGCTACGAGCAGGGCTCCGTCGAGCTCGAGGTCGTGAACACGGGGCGGGTGGTCACGGGGCTCCGCCCCGGCCTCGGCCAGCTCGGCATGCGCGAGCGGGCGACCGCGTCCGGCGGGTCGATCGAGCTCGTGGCCCGTCCGGCCGGCGGATTCCGGGTGCGGGCGACGCTGCCCGTGGCCGCGACGCCCGCCGACGGCGCCGTGGTGGAGTCGGCACGCGGTGCGCTGAGCGGCCGGAGGAAGACGAAGTGAGCGCTCCGACCCGCGTGCTGATCGTCGACGACCACGCCATGCTCCGGGCGGGGTTCCGCACGATCCTCGATCTGCAGCCCGACATCGAAGTCGTCGGCGAGGCCGGCACCGGATCCGAGGCCGTGGATCTCGCCGGATCCGTGCTGCCCGACGTGATCACGATGGATGTGCAGATGCCCGACATGGACGGGCTCGAAGCGACCAGGCGGATCAGGGCCGACGGGCGGATCCACGCGTCGATCGCGATCGTGACGACCTTCGACCGCGACGACTACCTGTTCGACGCGCTGGACGCCGGCGCGAGCGGCTTCCTGCTGAAGAACGCCGGTCCCGAGGAGCTCGTCGCGGCCGTTCGCGCCCTGGCCGCCGGCGACGGCATGCTCGCGCCCGAGGTGACCCGCCGGGTGCTGCAGCGGTTCGCGGCGCGGACGGCCGGGGCGGCCGGGACGGCCGAGGTCCCGGCCTCCGAGCGGCACTCGACCACGGCGATCGGATCCACCGCACTGCCGAGTGCGGCGCTGCCTGAGCCGCTCACCGACCGTGAGGCCGAGGTGCTGCGGCTGGTCGCCGAGGCCTGGAGCAACGCCGAGATCGCGGCGGAGCTGTTCATCGGCGAGGCGACCGTGAAGACGCATGTGTCGCGCATCCTGCAGAAGCTCGGCGCCCGCGACCGCGTGCAGGCGGTGGTGCTGGCGCACCGGCTGGGCCTGGCGTAGTCGCGCGCGGGCGGTGCCGTCCTGCAGAGTGGGCCGGCATGCCCGCGCCCCGCTAGCCTCTCCCCATGTCCGAAACCGCGAGCCCCCCGGCGCCCCGCCCTCGCACGTCGCCGTCCCGGCCGATCATGGCCGGGGTCGTCACGGCGCTCGTCGGGTTCACGAGCTCGTTCGCGGTGGTGCTCACCGGCCTCGCCGCGGTCGGCGCGACCCACGCCCAGGCCGCCAGCGGACTGCTCGCGCTCTGCCTCACGATGGGCGTCGCCGGCCTCGTGCTGGCCTGGCGCTATCGCATGCCCATCACCTCCGCCTGGTCGACGCCGGGCGCGGCGCTGCTCGCCGCCTCGGGCTCGATCGAGGGAGGCTGGCCCGCCGCCGTCGGCGCCTTCCTGATCGTCGCCGGTCTCATCCTGCTCACGGCGCTCGTGCCGCAACTCGGATCCCTCATCGCCGCGATCCCGCCGTCGATCGCGCAGGCCATGCTCGCGGGCGTGCTGCTGCCGCTGTGCCTCGCCCCGATCACCGGGCTCAGCAAGAACCCGTGGGCGGTGATCCCTGTGATCCTGACCTGGCTGGTGTTCGCCCGGCTCGCGCCCCGCTGGGCGGTACCGCTGGCGTTCCTCGCGGCGACGGTGGTCATCGTGATCGGGATCGTGACCCGCAGCTCTCCGACGGGTTCCGGAACCGTCCTGGATCCGGCCGCGCTGCTGCCGCACCTCGAGTTCACGATGCCGACGTTCACCGTCGGGGCACTCGTCGGCATCGCCCTGCCGCTGTTCATCGTGACGATGGCGTCGCAGAACGTGCCCGGCGTGGCGGTGATGCGCAGCTTCGGCTACGAGGTGCCGTGGCGTCCGGCCATGCTCGCGACCGGCATCGGAAGCGCCCTCGGCGCCTCCGTCGGCGGACACGCGATCAACCTCGCCGCGATCAGCGCGGCCCTCGCCGCCGCCCCCGACGCGGAGCCGGATCCGAAACGCCGCTGGATCGCCGGCGTCTCGACCGGGGCGTCGTACCTGGTGCTGGGCGCGTTCTCCGCCGCGTTCGCCGCGCTCGTGGTGCTCGCCCCCGTCGCGGTGATCCCGGCCGTCGCCGGCCTCGCGCTTTTCGGCGCGTTCGGATCCGCCGTGCAGCAGGCGATCGACGACCCCGGCGAGCGCACCCCCGCCGTGGTGACGTTCCTCGTCGCCGCATCCGGCATGGCGTTCTGGGGCGTCAGCGCCGCGTTCTGGGCGCTTCTCGCCGGCCTGCTCGTCCGCGCCGTCCTGCACCTCGGTCGTCGCTGACCCACTCCCTACTTCCGAGTCGTCCCCGTGGGCGCACGCCATAGCCTCCGCTGAGAGGGACGACTCGATAGGTGGGGCACCCCGTCTCCGAGTCGTCCCTGCCAGCGCACGCAATAGCCTCCGCTGAGAGGGACGACGGAAAGGGGCGGCCCGCCCCATCCCGGACCGCCCCCTTCTCCGAGTCGTCCCCGTGGGCGCACGCCATAGCCTCCGCTGAGAGGGACGACCCGATCGATGGAGCACCCCCAAGTTGAGTCGTCCCCGTCAGCGCACTCCAGAGACTCCGCTGACGGGGACGACCCGAAGATGGCGGGCGGCTCCCCCGGGGGACGGACGTCTGCCGGATCCGCCGCGCGGAAGCGACACCGGATCCGCCGTAGGGGGGATGCCGGGGGCGGCGGCGCTGAATACCGTGGAGCCATGACCACAGTGCTCACCCGCACCACGACCACGGGGCTGCTCGAACTCGAGGGCCTCACCAAGAGCTACGGCGCACGGCGCGTGCTCGACGACGTCTCGTTCCGCGTCGAGCCGGGCCGGCTCACGGGCTTCGTCGGCGGCAACGGCGCCGGCAAGACCACCACGATGCGGATCGTGCTGGGGGTGCTCGGCTCCGACGGCGGCACCGTGCGCCTCGGCGGGCACGACGTCGCGGCCACCGACCGGCGCCACTTCGGATACATGCCGGAGGAGCGCGGCCTGTACCCCAAGATGAAGGTGCTCGAGCAGGTCGCGTACCTCGCGCGGCTGCACGGGTTCGGCAAGTCCGAGGCGACGGCCCGCGGCGAGGCGCTGCTGGCCGAGCTCGGACTCGGCGAGCGGCTGCACGACTCGATCGAGTCCCTCTCCCTCGGCAACCAGCAGCGCGCGCAGATCGCCGCCGCGCTCGTGCACGACCCCGAGGTGCTCATCCTCGACGAACCGTTCTCCGGACTGGATCCGCTCGCGGTCGACGTCGTCGCCGGCGTGCTGCAGGCGCGCGCCGCGCAGGGTGCCGCGATCCTGTTCTCCTCCCACCAGCTCGACGTCGTCGAGCGGCTCTGCGACGACCTCGTCATCATCGCGGGCGGCACGATCCGCGCCTCCGGCTCCCGCGAGCAGTTGCGCGCGCAGCACTCCGCACCGCGCTACGAGCTGGTCTCGGACGCCGACGCCGGATGGATCCGCTCCGAGCCGGGCATCACGGTCGTCGACTTCGAACGAGGGACCGCGGTCTTCGACGCCGCCACCCCCGAAGACGCGCAGCGGGTGCTGCGCACCGCCCTAGGACACGGCGCCGTGCACTCCTTCGCCCCGCAGCATCCGTCCCTCGCCCAGATCTTCAAGGAGGTCATCCAGTGAGCACCCCGACCACTCAGACCGGCGCGCTCTCCGCGTCGAGCGGGATCTTCCTCGTCGCCGAGCGCGAGATCGCATCCAAGCTGCGAAGCAAGGCGTTCCTGATCTCCACCGGCATCCTGCTGCTCATCGCCCTCGCCGGCGTGCTCATCGGCGGGTTCATGAGCAAGAACACGTCGGAGACGAAGATCGCGGTGACCTCGGAGACCGCCCAGGCCGTGCAGGGCCTGCCGGGGCTCGCACCGACCGAGGTCGCCGACGCGACTGCTGCGGAGAAGCTGGTCCGCGAGGGTACGGTCGAGGCGGCGCTGATCCCTGCATCCGGCGACAGCGCGTTCGGCTACGAGATCGTGGCGCTGAAGAGCGCGCCGAACAGCCTGCAGAGCCTGCTGGCCAAGACGCCGAAGGTCACGATCCTCGAACCGGACACGACCAATCCTCTGCTGCGCTACCTCGTCGCGATCGGCTTCGGCGTGGTCTTCCTGATGGCCGCCTCGACCTTCGGCGCGACCATGGCGCAGAGCGTCGTCGAGGAGAAGTCCACTCGCGTGGTCGAGCTGCTGCTCGCCGCGATCCCCGCCCGCGTGCTGCTGGCGGGCAAGGTCATCGGCAACACGGTGCTCGCGATGGCGCAGATCCTGCTGCTCGCGGCGATCGCCGTGGTCGGGCTCATCGTGACCGGACAGAACGGCGTGCTGCAGGGGCTCGGATCGCCGCTCGTGTGGTTCGCGGTGTTCTTCCTGTTCGGCTTCGTGCTGCTGGCCTCGCTGTTCGCCGCGGCCGCGTCCCTCGTGTCGCGCCAGGAGGACATCGGATCCACGACCATGCCGATCACGATGCTCGTGATGGCGCCGTACATCCTCGTGATCATCTTCAACGACAACCCCGTCGTGATGACGATCCTCTCGTACATCCCGTTCTCCGCCCCGGTCGCGATGCCGGTGCGGTTGTTCGTCGGCGAGGCGCAGTGGTGGGAGCCGCTGGCGTCGCTGGCGATCCTGCTCGCCGCCTGCGTGGCCGCGATCCTCGTGGCGGCGAAGATCTACGAGAACTCCCTGCTGCGCATGGGGGCGCGCGTGAAGCTGTCCGAGGCGCTCGCCGGACGCTGAGGCGCTCGCATCGGGTCGGGCCGGGCCGAGCCGGGTGGGCCGGGTCGGGCCGGGCCGAGT
>NZ_JYIX01000030.1 GCF_000956505.1 Microbacterium azadirachtae
GATCGCGCCCGCGCCGCCGATGCCGCCCGCGCCGAGCATTCACCGCGAGCAGCCCATCGCGCCGCCGCCTGCGGCGAGCGCTCCGCCCGTAGCGCCGGCGGTCCCGGAAGCATCCGCGCCGGCCGACGCCAAGCCCGCGCCGACCGAGGCGGAGATGGCGCGCGCCCGCCAGATCCTCGACACCGTGTCGACGGCGTACTCCGCCCGCATGGTCGGGCAGGAGCGCCTGCGCACCAGCCTGCTGCTCGCGCTCATGGCCGGCGGGCACATCCTGCTGGAGTCGGTGCCGGGTCTCGCGAAGACCACGGCTGCGAGCACCCTCGCCGACACGGTCAAGGCCGACTTCAAGCGCATCCAGTGCACGCCCGACCTGCTGCCGAGCGACATCACCGGCACGCAGATCTACGACGCGGCGAGCGGCACGTTCCGCACCGTGCTGGGCCCCGTGCACGCCAACTTCGTGCTGCTCGACGAGATCAACCGCTCGAGCGCCAAGACCCAGTCCGCGATGCTCGAGGCGATGCAGGAGCGGCAGACGACGATCGGCGGCGAGATCCACCGGGTGCCGCGCCCCTTCCTCGTGATCGCGACGCAGAACCCGATCGAGCAGGAGGGTACGTACGAGCTGCCCGAGGCGCAGATGGACCGCTTCCTGCTCAAGGAGATCGTCGAGTATCCGAGCCCGGCCGACGAACTCGAGGTGCTCGCGCGCATCGACTCCGGCGCACTGGATCCCGATCGGCACGCCACCACGACGATCTCGCTCGCCGACGTCGAACAGCTGCAGGACATCTCCTCGCGCGTCTACGTCGACCCCGCGATCCGCAATTACATCGTCTCCCTCGTCTACGTCACGCGAAACCCGGTGCCGTACATCGGCGAGACGCTCGGCGGCTACATCAAGTACGGATCCAGCCCGCGCGGATCCATCGCTTTTCTGGCGGCCTCGCGCGCGCTTGCGCTGCTCGCCGGGCGCTCGTACGTGATCCCCGAGGACGTGCGGAACCTCCGCCACCTGGTGCTCCGCCACCGCGTGCTGCTGACGTTCGAGGCCGAGGCCGAGAACGTCCGCAGCGAAGACGTCATCGACGCCGTGTTCGGCGCCGTGCCGACCCCCTGACCCCTCGACAGGTTCAGGGACCGGAGGACACCATGGCCAGCCTGCTGACGCCGGTGAAGGGCAAGCTCTTCATCGACTCGACGCGCAAGTCGACGCACGCGCTCGACGGCGCGTACGCGTCGCTGCTGCGCGGGCACAGCCTCGACTTCGACGACCTGCGCGCCTACGAGTACGGCGACCAGATCCGCGACATCGACTGGAAGGCGACGGCCCGGCTCGGCTCCCCCGTGGTGCGACGCTCGCTCGCGACCCGCATGCACACGGTGCTGTTCGCGGTCGACACCGGTCTCGCGATGACCGCGCTCGCGCACGACGAGAAGCCGAAGAAGGATCTCGCGATTCTCTCCGTCGGCGTGCTGGGACTGCTGGCGCTGCGGCACGGCGACGACTTCTGCCTGGTCAGCGGTGATTCCGCCGGCGTCCGCAGGCGTGAGATCGGCCGCAGCGAGGCAGCCCTGGAGCACACCCTGCGCACGATCGACCGCGCGGTCGACGCCGCCTCCGCCCCGAGCGACCGCGACGCGCTGCTGTCGTACATCGCGCGCACGATCGCTCGGCGGATGATCGTCATCGTGATCACCGACGACGCCCCCGTCACCGACGAGACCGAGCGGCTGCTGCGGCGGCTGCGCGTGCAGCACGACGTGCTGTGGATCACGCTGCGCGACGCCGAACCCGTGCTGGAATCCCGGCCCTCCGGCGCCGGGGCGAAAGCCCGCCGCGACGTCGCCACGCGCTGGGCGGTCCCCGAATTCCTGCAGGGCGACCCGGAGCTCGCCGCCGAGCTGCACGCGGCGGACGCGGCGGACGTCGCGCACACCGAGGCGCTGCTGCGGCGGTTGGAGATCACCCACGTCCCCCTCGCCGAGCAGGACGAGGCGGTCGGCGCGCTCCTGCGGATGCTGGATGCGAGGTCGCATGTCCGGCACGGATGAGCTGTACCCGCCTGCGCAGTACGGCTGGGGCTGGATCCTGCTCGCGATCGGGGTGCTGGCCCTGATCGCCGGACTCGCCTGGCTCGTCGTCATGCTGACCCGGCCCCGCCGTGCGATCGCCTTCGCCGCACCGGCCTTTGTACCGGGTCCCCCCACCGACGTCGCGACGGTGCTTCGCGAGGAGTACCTCGGCACGATCGCGCAGATCGAGGCGGACTACCGCGCCGGCCTTACCGACGCCCGCCGCGCCAACCTCGACCTCAGCCGCGTGGTGCGCGGCTTCGTGAACGAGTACAGCGGCATCGAGGCGCCCGTGCTCGCGCTCGACGACCTCGTGCGCATGGGCGTGCACCCCTCCCTCATCGACGCGATCGGCCGCAACTACTACCCGAGCATCTTCCGGCGTGCCGCCCCGGTCGACCCGCTCGTCGGCGCCGACGCCGCGCGGACGGTGGTGACCACGTGGTACTAGCCAGCATCTGGATCCTCCTCGCCGTCGTCGGCGCCGTGCTTCTCGCGATCGCGCTCGGAGTGCTGCTCGGCCTGCGCCGCCGGGGCTCCGGATCCGCGACGAGCGGCGCGCCGATCGCGCGCGCCGAGCGGATCCGATCGCTGCCGGCGTTCCAGCGCGCGGTGCGCCGGCGCCAGGCGGCACTCGCGGGCGTCGTCGCCCTCGGCGTGCTCGCGGCCGTGCTGGGCGGCGTGGTGGCGGCGCGTCCGATCGCGCAGAAGACGATCCAGCCGGTGTCCACGAATCGCGACATCATGCTGTGCCTGGACGTCTCCGGATCCATGACCGACGTCGACAAGGAGATCGTCTCGATCTTCGACAAGCTCGCCGACGGCTTCAAGGGCGAGCGCGTCGGGCTCACGATCTTCAACAGCTCCGCGGTGCAGGTCTTCCCCCTCACCGACGACTACGCCTTCATCCAGGAGCACCTGAGCAGCCTCATGAAGGGCCTCGACTACTCGACCGACATCCCGGAGCAGTGGGTCGGCACGATGAACGGGGTCGGCGCCTCGCTCATCGGCGACGGCCTCGCCTCGTGCGCCCTGCGCTTCGATCATGCCGACGAGCAGCGCGCCCGCTCGATCATCCTCGCAACGGACAACGAGCTGAACGGATCCCCGATCGTCACGCTGCAGGAGGCCGCAGACTACGCGGCGTCGAAGAAGATCCGGCTCTACACGATCAACCCGGTCGACGGCATCGACCAGCCCGACAGCAAGACCCTCGCCGATGCGGCCGCGGCGACGGGCGGCAAGGCCTACGCGCTGCGGGAGACGACGACGGTCGGCGACATCATCGCCCAGGTGCAGAAGCAGGAGGCGACCCAGCTCAAGGGGCAGGCCACCGTCATCTGGGCCGATGTGCCGCAGCTCTGGATCGCGGCGCTCATCGTCGTCGCACTCGGCTTCGTCGTCCTGCTGTGGAGGGTGCGCCTGTGATCCTCCAGCCCGTCCTCGCACCGCTCCTGGTGATCCTGATCGTGCTGCCCGTGCTGGGCGCCGCGGTCTGGATGCTCGTGGGCGCTGCGCGCCGCGGCCCATCCGCAGGATCCTCCGGCGCCGGACCCGTGATCTGGGCGCTGCGCGTCGTGCTCGTGCTCGCGTGCGGTGTGCTGCTGCTGCGCCCCGGCGTGCCGGGAGGGCACGTGCGCACCCTCGCCTCCGCGACCGACGTGGTGATCGCGATCGACACCACCGCGAGCATGGTCGCCGAGGATTGGAACGCAGGCGCCTCGACGAAGGGCGGAACCGCCGATCAGCGCATGGCCGGTGTCCGCGAGGACGTGCGCCGCATCGCCGAGACCTACCCCGGGGCCCGGTTCGCGCTCATCACGTTCGACGCGAACGCAGTGCTGCGGCTCCCGCTGACCACCGATACGGGCGCGCTCGTCTCGGCCGTCGAGGTGCTGCAGCCCGAGGTGACCCGGCAGTCCAAGGGCAGCTCGATCGGCATCGCGAACGCGCTGCTCACGCAGACCCTGCAGAACGCGCAGAAGGCTTCGCCGGACCGGGCGCGGATGGTGTTCTACCTGGGCGACGGCGAGCAGACGGTCTCCACCGAGCCGGAGCCGTTCGACAGCGCGAAGAAGCTGATCTCCGGGGGCGGGGTGCTCGGCTACGGCACCGATGAGGGCGGCCCGATGCGCGAGACGACCGGTGCGGTCGGCCCTTCGACAGGCTCGGGGACCGGTTCCGCAGGCGCCGGGCAGTACATCCAGTACCAGGGCTCCGACGCCCTCAGCCGCATCGACGAGAAGAACCTGCAGCGGATCGCGGCAGAGCTCGGCGTGACCTATGAGCACCGCACGACCGACGCGAAGATCACGCTGCCGCCCGCCCCGAAATCGACCACGGCGTATCGCGAGGACGATCCGCTCACCCAGCCCACGGATCTGAGCTGGATCGTGGCGCTCGTGATCGTCGCGCTGCTGTGCGCAGAGATCGCCCGCGCGACGATGCTGATCGTGCGGATGCGCGGGCTCTCGGTGCGGCCGACCTCTTCGGGAGGTGACGTATGACGGTCATCGACAACCCCCGCCTCGGGCCGTTGAGCGAGGACGCCGCCGCCGCGCACGCGCTGCTCGCCGCGAACCGGCGCCGCCGCGTCGTGCGCCGGTGGATCGCGTGGGGCTCGCTGCCGCTGCTGCTCGTCGCCGCGCTCTTCGTCGGCAAGGTCGTGAGCCTGTACGCCTTCGCCTACCAGTCGATCGTCTCGTACGTCGCGGGCGACTACACCGGATCCGTGAGCGCTGCCGAGGGCCTGAATCCGGCGAACTGGTTCGAGCCGTACAAGGCTCCGTTCGACCAGGGCGTGGGCCTCGCCGAGTCCGGAAAGCTCGCGGCCGGGCAGAAGAAGTTCGAGGAGTCGCTGAAGCTCGCGCACGGGCTCGAGGTCTGCGCCGTGCGATTCAACCTGGCCCTGGTGCTCGAGCGCGAGGGCGATGCGGCCGCCGACGCGCAGCAGCACGCCACCGCGCTCGAGTTCTACGCGCAGGCGCTGCAGGTGAATGCGGACCGGCCGAAGGAGTGCGACAGCGCCCAGGCGCAGGAGCAGTCTCCGGATCCGCAGCGCGACATGAGCCAGTCGAACAAGGACCAGCAGGACCGGCTGCAGCAGAAGCAGCAGGACCAGCAACAGCAGCAGCAGAACCCCGATCCGCAGCAGCAGGATCCGCAGAACCCGCAGCCGAAGCCCGATCAGGGCAAGCTGGACGAGCTGCAGCAGAAGTTGCAGCAGGGGGAGCGGGACCGCCAGCAGAACCAGCAGAGCGACCAGGGAGACGGCGGCAGCAGCGGGACGGACAAGCCATGGTAGAGCGCAACGATCCGCCCCGGTACGTGTCGGATTCCGCCGGCGCCCCTCCCGTCCCGCCGCCCGGCGGCTACCGCGGTGCGCGCCGCGCCCTGCTAGGAACGGCGGTCCCGCTCGCGCCCTCGGTCGCCCCGGCGGGGCCGTCGAGCGCCCTTCGACAGGCTCAGGGACCGGCCGCGGACGACCGAGACGAAACGCGGCGACCTGGCGAACCCACCCCGCTCCCGACCAGGAAGAGCCCGCTCGGCTGGATCGCCCTGTGCGCCGCGATCGGGTTCGCGGTGCTCATGGTGATCCTGCTCGCGATCGGCGCCGCCGACGCGTTCTTCGGGGCGACCATGCTCGTGCTGCAGCTCGTGGTGCTGGGCCTCGCGATCGCCGCGCTGGCGACGAAGGCCGGGCGCGTGCTGGGCGCCGTCGCGCTCACGATCGCGCTCGTCCTGAACGTCGGGACGATGGGAGCCCTGAGCGCGATCCGCGTCGCCGCGACCGGATCCTACGACGGGCACAAGACCGACAAGCAGAAGCTCTGGGAGGCCTACCCGGGGATCAAGGACCAGGATCCGAGCCGGTATCTGCACCAGCAGTCCCTCGAGCAGCTGCAGCTGCTGGCCGACGAGACCATGGCGGATGTGCGAGCTCGACTGACCGCCGCCTACGGCCTGCAGTGGGTGAAGTCCGCCGACGCGCAGGAGCGTCCGGAGCGCAACGGCTACGGCGGCGAGTCGATGCTGGTGCGGTTCACCTCCGGCACCTGGGCGACGACGACGCCGGTGACGGGGTACGCGCACAAGCTCGAGGTCATGCAGACCATCGAGTCGGTCATCACGCAGCACGGCTGGCGGGGCATGGTCGCGTTCAACGACCCTGGCAGCGGCGTGGATCCCGCGATGATCTCGAAGATGTACGGAGGCGCCACCCCGGAATCCCAGGTGGACTGGGAGTGGTTCAGCGACGCCCAGCCGGATCCCGGCTGGTTCTACGCCGACATCACCGACCTCGCGAACGACACGACCGGCGAGTACCGCACCTCGCGGGAGCAGACCGCGCAGCGCACGGGCGAACCGCTCGAGGGCCTGCGGCTCACGGTCGTCGGGCGCTACCTGCTGAGCGAGAAGAAGGTCGACGACTTCACCAAGGCGCTGACCCGCTACCCCTGAACCTGAGACGACGTCTCAGCGAGGGGCTTCGGATCCCTCGGCGCCGCCGCCGGGATCCGCGGGCGTGACGTGCAGCCGGCCGATCGCCCGCAGCACCACCTGGAGCCGGTCGCGCACGCTCCACTTGACCATGACCCGGCCGAGGTGGGTCTTCACCGTCCCCTCGGAGACGTGCAGCGCCGCCGCGATCTCACGGTTGGTCATCCCCGTGCTCAGCAGCCGGACGATGTCGCGCTCGCGAGGTGCGAGCGATTCCGCGTCCTGCAGGTGCGCGGCTGCCCGGTCGACCGGGCAGCGGGCGACGTGTGCCACGAGCAGATCCATCATTCCCCGGGAGACGAAGATGCGTCCGCCCGCGACCTCGGTGACGGCGGTGACGAATTCGTCGGCATCGGCGTCGCGCCCGACGATCCCACGGACGCCGGCATCGAGCAGGGCGGGAACGACGTCGAAGCTCTCACTCGTCGTGAGGACGATGACCGGGGCCTTCCGCCCTCCCGACGTGAACGCGGCGATCGGGCCGGGATCGAGCGGCCCCGCGCCGGAGAGGTCGTAGACGACTGCGGAGGGTCGATCCGGGTTCCCTGCGGTGACGTCCTCGAACGACTTCGCCGCCGAGACGTCGAACACGCCCTTCTCGCACAGGAGCGTCGAGAGCGCTGCGGCGAGCAGGGTGTCCGCCGACACGATCGTCACGCACGGCGCCGCCATCGGCCCCTCCGAGAGCGCGCCCGCAACGGTCCCCCCTTGTTTCTGGACACCGGTCACTAATACCCCCTCGACTACTGTAGCGTGTGCCGTCTGATATATTGCGGGTCTCCTGTCCCCTCTTCGGGGGACAACCGGATCCGTGGCCGAACGGCCCGCTCTCACGTCGCGTTCAGGACGTCGCGGCGCGCGAGTTCCCGCAGGGCCGCACCGTCTCCGACCGGGATGACGAGTCCGACGACGTGCCCGAGCGCGACGAGGGTCGTGAGGATCACCAGCGCCGGGGCCTGGGCGAAGAGGAACCACAGGGGCAGCGCGGCGACGACCGGGGCCAAGGATCCCGCGACGATGACGGCGGCGTCGCGCGCCCTCGCGCCGGCCAGGCGGACGAGCCGGCAGGATGCCCCTCGCACCACCAGGACCGCGGGCGCCCGCCGGCCGATCAGGATCCGGTACGCGAGGACGTGCCCGAGCTCGTGCACGAGCACCGAACCGAGCAGCACGAGCCCCATGATCGACACGGCGGCCAGCCCCAGATACCCGGTCGCGATGCCGATCACGAGAGCGCCGCCGAGGGCTCCGAGGAGCAGGCCCATCCCCGCCCCGAAGTGCCGCAGACTCGCGAGAGCCGCCGCGACGATGCCCGCAGGAAGACCTTTCGCCCCCGTCGTGAACCATGGCGGCATCCGCCACGACCGCGTGCCGACGGAGACGAGCAGCTCGTCGCTGCACAGCCCGGAGGACGCAGCCTCGGGTGAGGACGCCTCCACGCGCAGCCCGAGCTCCGGGCACTCCAGACGCCCGTCCACGAGGAGGACTCCCGGACGGCGGACCCGGCGGATCCTATGCACGACCGGGCTCGCGGGAGGCATGGCGTGCGGCGACCACGGCGAACAGCCCGGCGAAGACGATCGCGACCGCCACGAACAGCAGTCGGTCGGTCCCCGGCGCCGCACTCCTGGTGGCCCAGCCGATCGCCAGCGTCGAGGACATGTAGAGCAGTGCCAGCAGGAACCCGCCCACCGTGGCCGAGAGCGGCTGATCCTCACTGTAGGGAACGACAGCGCCGCAGAGCAGCGCCGTCACGAGCCCGAGCAGGCAGCGCAGCAGCACATCGGGCAGCTGTGCGACAGGGATCAGCCCGATCGCCAGGACCGCGATCAGCACCGGCAGGGCGAGGAAGGATCCCGCGATCGCCGCGGCGAGCGCCTTCGGCCACCGCCACGGCGCGCCGGACCCCGCGGCGAGGGTCGGCACCCAGTGCACCGCCATGGTCCGGCCCACGGATTGCACGGCCAGCACGAAGGGCAGCACCGGAAGGGCACCGGCCAGCGCGGGCACGATCAGCATGGCCGCCGGCACCTGCCGGAGGGCGGCGACCGCGGCCACGCCCAGCGGAAGCAGCAGAGCCGTGACGAGGAACTGCGGATTCCGGACGGCGACGAGGAGTTCGACCCACAGCCGACCGAACCACGGGTTTCTCGCGAGCGGGCGGGATCCGCGCAGCAGGGGCGCACCCGCGCGCGTTCCCTCGGGGCTGCGCTGACGGGAGCCGACCCAGAGCACGAGTGCGGCGAGCAGCATCCAGCCGGAAGCCACGGCCGCGGATCCGGCATCGAACGAGACCGCCGCTCGGGCGAAGATCCGTGAGGGCAGGAGCTCGCCCGGGGACCATCCCGCGGCGCCGGTGGACGGCGGCGCGAGGATGTCCGGCGCGGTCGCGCCGAGCACCGCGGCGATCGAGAGCACGCCCGCGAACGTCGAGGCGTAGGTTGCGGGCAGCCGAACCCCCGCGCGACCCGCGGTCTGCAGCAGCGAGAACAGCCCGACCGTCAGCAGGAGCACGGCCATCAGGAGAAGTGCGTAGGCGAAGAGCCCGAGCACGATCCCGCCCGCGCCGGGACTCGTGCGCACGATCACCACGACCGAGGTGCTGGTGAGGGCCGCGCTGTACAGCAGGCCGGCGCCGAGCACCGGCGCGAGCTGGCCGATCCTGGCCTCTGCACGGCTGACGGGGAGCAGATCCAGGAGGTTCTGCAGCGCCGTGCGCGCGGGCGCCGACACGCACAGCACCACGGCCACCAGCCCCGCGGTCAGCGCGGCCGCGGCGAAGGATGTGCGCACCAGGGAGGACCGGAGTTCCTCAGGCACCTCCGCCGTCAACTGCTGCCCGGCGACCACGGCGAGCGCGAGCCCGAACAGGGCGGCGACGACACCGCCGAGCGCCGCCCCGATCCGCACCGCGCGCGTGGTGGTCCCGAGGAGTCTCGCGACCTCCCTCGTCCACAGCACGAGCGAGGCTGCGCCGACCGCGGCGATGCGGCGGAGGCCGTTCATCCGGCCGCCGTCACTCGGCGACGCGGGCTCGACGCGGGCGATGCCCGACGAGCATTCGCACGATGACGTACACGACCGCGATGGCGGCGCCCGCGACGATCATCCCGACGGCATCCGGCACGAAGTTCAGAGCCACGGCGCCGTTCTCGGTCGACCTCCAGATGCGGATGATCCCGGGGATCACGACGTCCCTGTTGGTGAAGAACGCCATCACCAGGGCGCCGACGAGGGCGAAGAAGACGGTGCACACGCCGATGGTGCCGCCGGCGAGACAGTGCAGGAGGAATCGGATACCCATGGTCATGGGGGCCTCTCGTTCGAAATGGATGTCAGGTGAAGATCGTGGCGATCCGCTCGGCCCGTCGTTCGGCGTCGTCCCGGCGGCCGGTGACGTGCAGGAAGAGGTCCTCGAGCGAGTGGCAGGCTGGCGCGTCCGCGATCAGGCGGGCGGGCGATCCGCTCGCGACGATCCGACCGCGATCGATGATGGTGACCTCGTCGCAGTCCCGTTCCGCGCGGATCATGTCGTGTGTGGCGACGAGCACGGCGCGTCCCCCTCGCGCGTAGGCGAGGAGGAGGCGCCGCACCGCCGCGGCCGCGTCGGGATCGAGACCGCGGAACGGCTCGTCGAGCAGGAGCAGGGAGGGCTCGTGCATGACGGCCGCGATGAGCTGCAGCTTGCGCTGCATCCCATGGGAGTACTCCGCGACCGCGGACGGGAGATCGGCGTCGATCCCCAGCGCCTCGGCGAGCGCGAGGGCACGTCCCTCGTCGTCCCTGCCGCGCATCGCATCGTGGAAGCGGAGGTACTCGCGCCCGGTCAGCACGCCGGGGAGCGGAAGATCGTCCGGCGCGAACCCCAGTTCGCGCCGGCTCCTCTTGTCGCCGACATCGACCCCGGCGATGCGGACGCTTCCCCGGCTGGGCGACACGAGGCCGGCGACGATGTGGAGGGCGGTGGTCTTGCCGGAGCCGTTCGGGCCGAGCACACCGTGGATGCGCCCCGACGGCAGCGTGAACGACACGTCGTGGAGCACGGTCTTCGCCCCATAGCTCTTCGTGAGCGCCTGCGCGCTCAGCACCACCATCCCCATCGTCTGCACCGTCGCCCTAGGAGTGGCAGTACATCTTCCAGGTGCCGCCCCTCTCCCAGGCGGGCATGTCCACGGCCGGCCAGCCGCCCTGGCTCCGGCAGTAGATGAACCACGCGGTGAAGAGCCCGAGGGCGATCACCACGGCGATGGCAATCGCGATGATCCACCAGAAGCCGTCCTGACGGACCGTCAGCGAATCGCTGATCCGCTCCCGGCCCCTCTCGATCGCGCTGGCCAGGTTGTTCTGCATCGACACGGTCGCAGCTGTCAAAGACATGCGGCCTCCTTCTCTCGTACGTGCTCGGATCCCTGACCGGTCGGATCCGATCCGGGAGTGCTCCGATGCTAGGAAGGGGCGCGATGCGGGCGCGTCTGCCTTTCGTCTCGACCTGGCGCACCGTTCGCCCACGTCCTGCGCGACCACCATCCAGGCCCCACCGGCCCTCTGGGGCCGGGCGGACGCGCCGACCGTCTCCGCACGCTCTTCTGCTGGGGCGGGCGCGCCGATATCTTCGAGGAATGCACACGTCTCTGCCGGAGCAGACCCTGACCCGCCCCGCCCGTTTCGCGATCGGCACGAGGACGTGGTCGATCGTGCGCCTCGTCGGAGCGCTCGCGATCCTCGCCGCGGTCGCGCATCAGCTCATCGTGACCCTGGGCATCGCACTGCAGGCGACCACCCCGTACGGCTCGCACGTACCCACGGTCGTCGCGAACTTCCTCAGCTTCTTCACGGTCGAGTCGAACGTGCTGTCGGCCGTTGCCCTGATCCTCGCCGCGATCTGGGGGCTGCGCATCGCCCCCTCCGCGACGGGATCTGGGGACGACGCGGTCGAGCCGCGCGGGCTGGCGATCCTGCTCGCCTGCACCTCGACCTACATGATCGTCACGGGCATCGTCTACAACACGCTGCTGCGCGGCATCGAGCTGCCGCAGGGCTCCACGGTGGCGTGGGCGAACGAGATGATGCACGTCGTCGGTCCGCTCATCCTGCTCGCGGACGTGCTGCTCGCGCCTCGCCGGCGCTGCCTCGGCTGGGGAGTGATGGGCGCCATCGCCGCATTCCCGATCGTCTGGGCCGTGTACACGCTGATCCGCGCGAACCTCGTGATCAGCCCTCGCACGGGCGAGACCGGCTGGTACCCCTACCCGTTCCTGGATCCCCGACTCGTCCCCGGCGAGTACCTCGGCGTCGCCGGCTACATCGTCGGGATCGCCGTTGCGATCCTCGTCGTGGGCGCGGGTGTGATCTGGGTCTCCCGCAAGCGCGGGAGCTGAGTGCAGCCGCACGGACCGGATCAGGATTCCCCCGCCATTCCAATGGTATTCTGATGGCATGAAGGCGACCATGGACAAGGCGGGACGGATCGTGATCCCTGCCGCGCTGCGCGAGCGGCTCGGCATGGTTCCCGGCCCCGTGGACTTGATCATCGACGGAGGGGGCATCCGGATCGAGATCGAGACTCATGACAACGTCATCGAGAAGGACGGCCGACTCGTCATCACGGGCGGACCCGCTCTGACGGCCGACGACATCAGAGAACTCCGCCTTGCCGACCAGCGCTGACCTCCTCCTCGACACCAGCGCCGCACTCGCCGTGCTTCGCGACGCGAGCCCCACACATGACACGGTCTTCGCACTCACTCAGGGGATGAGACTGGGCCTGTCGGGCCATGCCCTGTTCGAGACCTTTTCGGTACTGACCCGCCTTCCCGGAGACAATCGACTCAGCGCCCCATACGCCTCGCAAGTGATCGCTCGAGAGTTTCCCGCCTCCGTGGCGCTTCCTGCGGGCGAAGCCTTGGACGCGCTCGCGCTGTTCAGCGACGGCGGCATCGCCGGCGGGGCCGTTTATGACGGCCTGGTCGGTCTCGCCGCCAAGGCCGCAGGAATCACTCTCCTCTCCTGCGACCGCCGGGCAGTGCCGACCTACGCCGCCCTTGGCGTGGACGTGCGCCTGATCTGAGCGGATCCAGGCTGTCAAAGCCGACCTCCACCCCGTCGAAACCCGCGAAACGCCGCCGATAGACTGGATCCCATGTCCAAGGTCCTCCAGTCCCTGCCCGTCGGCGAGCGCGTCGGCATCGCCTTCTCGGGAGGTCTCGACACCTCCGTGGCCGTCGCGTGGATGCGCGACAAGGGTGCTGTGCCCTACACCTATACCGGCGACCTCGGTCAGCCCGACGAGGACGACATCGCGTCGATCCCCGGGCGCGCGCTCGAGTACGGTGCCGAGGACTCGCGCCTCATCGACTGCAAGACCGCGCTCGTCGAGGAGGGCTTCGTCGCCCTGTCCTGCGGCGCGTTCCACATCCGCTCTGGCGGCAAGACCTACTTCAACACGACGCCGATCGGCCGCGCCGTCACGGGCACGCTGCTGGTGCGCGCCATGAAGGAGGACGGCGTCGACATCTGGGGCGACGGCTCCACCTACAAGGGCAACGACATCGAGCGGTTCTACCGCTACGGCCTGCTGGCCAACCCGCGCCTGCGGATCTACAAGCCCTGGCTCGACGCCGACTTCGTCACCGAGCTCGGCGGCCGCCAGGAGATGAGCGAGTGGCTCGTCGCCCACGGCTTCCCCTACCGCGACTCCGCCGAGAAGGCGTACTCGACCGACGCCAACATCTGGGGCGCCACGCACGAGGCGAAGACCCTCGAGCACCTGGACGTGTCGCTCGAGACGGTCGATCCGATCATGGGCGTGAAGTACTGGGATCCCTCCGTCGCGATCGAGTCCGAGGACGTCACGGTGACCTTCGCCGGCGGTCGCCCCGTCGCGCTCAATGGCGTGGAGTTCACGGATCCGGTGGAGCTCGTCTTCGAGGCGAACCGCATCGGCGGCCGGCACGGCCTGGGCATGAGCGACCAGATCGAGAACCGGATCATCGAGGCGAAGTCGCGCGGCATCTACGAGGCCCCCGGCATGGCGCTGCTCTTCATCGCCTACGAGCGCCTCGTCAACGGCATCCTCAACGAGGACACTCTCGCGACCTACCACGAGCAGGGCCGGCGCCTGGGGCGCCTCATGTACGAGGGCCGCTGGCTCGAGCCGCAGTCGCTCATGCTGCGCGAGTCCATCCAGCGCTGGGTCGGATCCACGATCTCGGGCACCGTCACGATCCGCCTGCGCCGCGGCGACGACTGGACGATCCTCGACACCGTCTCCCCCAACCTCTCGTACGGCCCGGAGAAGCTGTCCATGGAGCGCGTCGGCGACGCCGCATTCGGTCCGGTCGACCGGATCGGCCAGCTCACGATGCGCAACCTCGACATCGCCGACTCCCGTGCGCGCCTCGAGCAGTACGCGGGCTTGGGCCTCGTCGGCGGTGCGACGGGCGAGCTCGTCGGCCGCGTGACGGCGGGCGAGTCCGGCGAGATCGCGGCCGCGGTCGAGGGTACGACCCTCGCCGACACCGAGGAGGCCCTGGCCGACGCGGTGGACGCGGCGAGCGAGGGCGCCGCGTTCGACTCCGGTACGGACTGAGCGCGGAGGGCGCATCAGCCCTCGCCGAATGGATCCGAAAGAGAAGCAAAAAGCTTATCTTTACCAAAAATCAGTGATAAGCTTTTGCCCATGATCGCCGTGATCCTCGATATCGTCGGCTCCCGCAGCCTCGACGACCGCTCGGACGCCCAGCACGCACTCGATGACGCGATCGCGCGCGTCGAGGCCGACAGGCCTCTCGCCGCAAGCCCGCTCCGACCCACCGTGGGAGACGAGCAGCAGGGCCTCTACCCCACGCTCGACAGTGCGCTCGCAGCGCTGACCCTGCTACGGCTCGCGCTGCCGGAGGGGATCGACTGCCGCTTCGGCGTGGGCATCGGCCCCGTCGAGGAGATACCCACTGCCACGGGAGGCCTGCCGGAGGGGCCGGGCTGGTGGGCGGCGCGGGCTGCGATCGAGCACACGCACGCCCTCCAGCGCCGCACCGTGCCCGGCGCGCGCACCTGGGTGATCGCACACGAGGCCGAGCCCGAGGCGACGCACCTCCTCGCCCGCCAGGCCAACATCGCGCTGCTGACCCGCGACCAGCTCATCACCGACATGAGCCCCCGCACCCGGCGGCTCACCTACGGCCGCCACCTGGGTGTCATGCAGCGCGAGCTCGCCGCCGCGGAGGGCGTCACCCAGCCCGCGGTCTCGCAGGCACTCGCCTCATCCGGGGCGGGCGCCGTGCTCGAGGGCCTCCGGCTGCTCCTGACCTGAGCCGCCCGCCTCAGGAACCGCGTGTCTCTTCGCGTTCGCCATCCCGGAACGCTCCTGGCGTGGTTCCGGTGCGGTGGCGGAAGTACTTCGAGAAGTTCGCGGCATCGTCGAAGCCGAGCCGTGCGGCGATCGCGGCGACCGCAATCTGTTCATGAGCCAGGAGGCGTTTCGCCTCGAGGATCACGCGACGGTCGATGAGACCCTTCGCGCTGGTTCCCGCGTGCGCCCGCGCGAGCCGGTTGAGCGTGCGCTCCGAATAGCCGAGGCGCCGCGCATACCAGGCCGTCGTGCGATGCTCCGCGAAGCCGCGCTCGACCTCGTCGAAGAACCAGTGGAACGCCTCGGGCGGCTCCGCCTCCGGCACGGCGCGAGTCGTGGTCGTACCGGCGAGGGCGAGCAACGCCGCTGCGAGCGTGTGCCTCGCGGCGTGGGTCAGCGCCTGCGGGGCGATCGCCGGGGTGCCAGGAGGTTCCGTCGCGAGGGCGGTGAGACCTGCGAGCAGGACGGCGAACGCCCCGCCCCCGGTCGTCGCGCCCGGCCAGTGGTTCTGGGAGAACCCGCCGAGGGATCGGAGCAGCGCGACGGTCTCCGGGGGGAGGGCGATGGGGCTGAACATGACGACGGCCCCTTCGAGCAGACGCATGTCCCCCCAGAGCTGCACCTGCCCGAGATGCACCCAGAGGACGTCGCCGGCGGAGAGCGCGTATCGGGCGAAATCGACTTCGTGCGTGCTTTCGCCTCGGTCGATCGCGAGCAGCAGTTCGAAATCGGGTCGTTGCAGGGCGGCGAACTCGGCAAGCCCCGCACGGGTACGGATCCGGTCGATCGTGGTCACCTCGATCGACGAGCGCTGCGCATCCGCAGGGCTGTATGGGATCCGCCTCACCCCCGATGTCCGAAATTCACCACGTTCTGTCCCGGTTGGACCGTGTTCTCCGCCCACCATGAGCATAGTTTTACACCAACGAGGGTGACAGGTCCCAGACATTCACCGTCACCCGTCCTCCACTCGAAGAGAAAGTTCCGCAGAGAAACGACATGACCGAGCTCACCATCACCGTCCTGGACGCACCGGCGTCGTCCCTGCACAAGACGAGCGTGCTCGTCACCGGAGAGGCCGAGGCGGTACTCGTCGACGCGGGGTTCACTCGCGCCGATGGGCACCGGATCACCGCGGCGATCCTCGACGCCGGCAAGACTCTGACCACCGTTCTCGTGACCGGCGGCGATCCCGACTTCTACTTCGGCGCCGAGGTCATCGCTGACGCGTTCCCCGAGGCCCGGTTCCTCGCTCCGAGCGACGTGATCGAGCACATCCGGCACAGCTACGAGGGCAAGCTGCAGGCCTGGGCGCACCTGGGTGCGAACCTGCCCACCCGGCTCGTCGAGCTGACCGCGTTCGACGGCGGCGAGATCGCCATCGACGATCGCAGCATCGAGCTGCGCAGCGCCGGCGACGACCTCGGCGATCGCCGCTGGTTCGTCTACGACGCCGCGCAGCGCGCGATCTTCGGCGGGATCCTGCTGTTCGAAGGCCTGCACGTGTGGACCGCCGACACCGGAACCTCCGAAGCCCGCAGCCTCTGGCTCCGTGCGCTCGACGCGTTCGAGTCGCTGGATCCGACCTTCGTCGTCGCCGGTCACCGCGTCGCGGATGCGCCGACCGACCGCACCGCGATCGAGTACACCCGCGCGTACCTGAAGCGCTTCGAGGACGTCATCGCCGCGTCCGTCGACGCGGCAGCAGCCGAGCAGACACTGCTCTCCGAGTACCCCGAAGCCGGGTTGCAGATCGCCGCGTCGCTCGGCACCAAGGTCGCGAAGGGAGAGATGTCATGGGGCTGAACGAGTCGACCGAACCCGCGGACGTCGTCCGCAGGCAGTACCTCGCGTCGGCCGCGGGTGATCTCGCGGCCCTGCGGGCGACGCTTGCTCCCGACGTGGAGTGGACCGAGATGGCGGGCTTCCCGCTCGCCGGTACCTACCGCACTCCGCAAGGCGTCACCGCGAATGTGATGGAGGTGCTGGGACGGGACTGGACGGGCTGGACCGCGCACGACGACACCTACGTCGTCGACGGAGAGAACGTCGTCGTGCTGGCCCGCTACACGGCCCGCAACGACGCGACCGGCAAGGACCTGAACGTGCGGGTGGCTCACCACTTCGTGGTGCGGGGCGGACTGATCGTGCGCTTCGAGCAGTTCGTCGACACCGCCCTCGTCCGCGACGCGATGGGCTGAGCCTCAGCCGTCTCCCGCGTGGAGGGCGTCTCGTCGCTCTCCACGCCGCATCCGCCACACTCAGCTAACTTGCACACTCGTGTGCAGGTTAGGCGTACACTGGTCCGGTGACAGACACCCCCGCACCCCGCCGCCAGCGCAGGGACGCCGCCGAGAACCGGGCCGGCATCCTCGCCGCGGCCTCGCAGACCCTGGCCGTGGATCCGCACGCCTCCGTCGACCAGATCGCCCGCGCCGCCGGACTCAGCCGCCGCGCCCTGTATGGCCACTTCGACGACCGCACCGCGCTCGTGCACGCCCTCATCTCCGCCGGCGCCGCGCGCTTCAACGCCGTCGCACAGCGGGTGGACGACGCCGACAGCCGCATCGCGCTCGCGCGCCTCACCGCAGACCTCTGGCGCGAGGCGGCGCACGTGCAGGTGGCCGCGGCGATCGCGCTCGACGAGGCGCACGTCGAGGAGACCGCCGCAGCCCTCGCACCCCTGCGACGCGTGCTCGCGGCGCTCGTCCGCCGCGGCCAGGAGGATGACGAACTCCGCCAGGACATGGCCGCACCGACTCTCGCCCGCCTCATCGAGGAGAGCGCCCGCACGGTCGTCACCCGCACCGACGCCTCCTCCCCCGTCGCGGGGGACATCGCCGTGCGCGCCGTGCTCAGCATCGCGGGGCTCGGCTGGCGCGAGATCGACACGTTGATCGGCGCGCACCCCGAACTCTCAGC
The DNA here is from genome assembly GCF_000956505.1 of Microbacterium azadirachtae. Classification (GTDB taxonomy): domain Bacteria; phylum Actinomycetota; class Actinomycetes; order Actinomycetales; family Microbacteriaceae; genus Microbacterium; species Microbacterium azadirachtae_A. Next base: position 17,849 of record NZ_JYIX01000030.1, read on the forward strand.
GGCCGGTACGCCGGATACGCTTGCCACGATTCCCGCCGAGGAGGGCCGCGCATGAGGATCGCCGTGCACGACGTCAACAAGGGCAAGAAGGGCCACGCGCTGCCCACCACATCGCTCGAGATCGAGACGGGCCACGCCCGGTTCGTGCTCGCCGAGACCGAACTGCGGCCCACCGTGCTGGGCCTCATCGCCACCGGCCGCATGCGCCCCGATACGGGCGAGGTCACGATCGATGGCACGCGCAACGACCGCGACCTGCGCCGCCGCATGGCGCTCGTCGACGCGCCGGAGGTCAGCGACCCGCACCCGGGCGTGACGCTCGCCGCGGTCGTGGGCGAGGAGCTCATGTTCGCCGGCCTCCCCGCGACCCCGCTGCACGCCCGGCGCTGGCTCGAGCAGATCGGGTTCGCCGAGCTCGCCGCGCAGCCGATCGGAACGATCAAGCCGTCCGTGCGCGTACGCGTCATGGCCGAGCTCGCGGTGCTGCGCGACGACGTGGAGGGGTTCGTGCTGGTCTCCCCCGACCGGCACGGCGGGCGCCCGGAGGGCTGGTGGCGCATCGCCACGGAGTTCGCCGAACGCGGCTTCGCGGTGCTCGTGATCGTCGGCGGATCCGCGGCCGCGGTCATCGAGCGGCTCCCGGAGGCGCTCCAGACCAGCTACCCGTCCAACGCCACGGTGCCGGTGCGCCCCCTCGCCGACGTGACCGGATCCACCACCGTGAGGGACGCGGATCCGGTCCCCGAACCGGAGCCGGCCCCTGAGCTGGAGCCGGTTCTTGAGCCGGAGCCGGAAGAGCACCGCGTTTCGTCTCAGGCGCCTGCGGCGTCTTCGCTCAACGACCACGAGGAAGACGATCCGGTCGCTGAGCCGGATCCGGTCGCTGAGCCTGTCGAAGCGCCCGCCCCCGAAGACACCGACACCGAAGACACCGAGACCGAGAACGGAGCCGCGCGATGAAGATCCCCGCGATGATCGGCGCCGAACTGCGCCGCCTGACCGCGAGCCCCATGGCCGTGATCGCCCTGATCGCCCTCATGGCCGTGCCGATCCTGTACGGCGGGCTCTACCTGTGGGCGAACCAGGATCCCTACGGCAAATTCAACGAGGTGCCCGTCGGTCTCGTCGTCGAGGACACCGGTGCGACCTCGAACGGCACGACGACGAACTACGGCGAGAAGGTCGCCGACAACCTCGTCGAGGGCAAGGCGTTCGACTGGAACCGGATGAGCGCGGGCGCCGCGCGTTCCGCACTCAAGAACGGCGACGTCGACTTCACGGTGACGATCCCGAAGACGTTCTCCGAGGCGCTGCTGTCCGCCTCGGGCACGACCCCGAAGCAGGCGAGGATCGAGCTCGAGACCAACGACGCGAACAACTACCTCGCGTCGTCGATCGGATCCGGCGCGGTCGAGAAGATCCGCAGATCCGTCGCCGAGATGGTCGGTCAGGAGGCCGCGGACAAGCTGCTCACCGGGCTCAGCGACGTCCGCGGCAAGCTCGGGGAGGCGGCCGATGGCGCGTCCCAGCTGTACGACGGCGCGAACACCGCCGTCTCGGGCAGCGGCCAACTCGCCGACGGCACGTCCCAGTTGGCCGACGGCGCCTCGCAGCTCGCCGGTGGCACCGCGCAGATCGCGGACGGCTCGCAGCAGCTCGCCGCCGGCGCGGCGACCCTCGCGAACGGCGCCCAGCAGGTGAGCGCCGGCAACCAGCAGATCGCGCAGTACGCGAATGAGGCCGGGTCCCTCGTGCAGCAGGCGACGAACGCGCTCCCGCAGGCCCGCAGCGACATCGCCGCCGCGCTCGCGGACCGCGGCATGTCGCAGGCCGACATCGACGCGGTCCTGGCGGAGCTGGATCCGCTCGGTGACAAGCTGCGCAGCGGCAACGACACCGTGCAGGGCGCGGTCGGCAAGATCGACCAGCTCGCCGACGGCAGCGCTCAGGTCGCGTCCGGCAGCGCCACGCTCGCCGACAAGTCGCAGCAGCTCGCGGACGGCGCGCAGACCGCCGCGACGGGGGCCGCGGCCCTGAGCACCGGTGCGGCCACCGCCCGCGACGGCGCCAAGAGCCTGCACGACGGCCTCGGAACGCTCAGCACGGGCATCGGCACGCTGCGCGACGGCCTGAAGTCCGGCGTCGACGCGATCCCCTCGTCCACCCCCGAGCTGCGCGAGCAGCAGGCGAAGACGATCGCGAACCCGGTCGACGTGTCCAGCGACAAGGTCGCCGCCGCCAAGGACTACGGTCAGGGCCTCGCGCCGTTCTTCGCGGCGCTGGCCGGGTGGATCGGCATCTACGCGCTGTTCCTCATCATCAAGCCGATCTCCCGCCGCGCGGTCACGGCGCTGCACTCGCCGATCCGGATCACCCTCGCCGGCTGGCTCACCCCCGCGGCGTTCGGCGCCGTGCAGATGGTGGGCCTGCTCGGCGTGCTCGCCTGGGCGCTCGGGTTCACGTTCCAGAACGGGTGGGGTGCGCTCGGCATCATGGTGCTCGCCTCGGCCACTTATGCCGCGATCATCCTCGCGCTGAACGTCTGGCTGGGATCCGTGGGGCAGTTCGTGGGTCTCGTGCTCATGGTGCTGCAGCTCGTGACCGCGGGCGGAACGTTCCCGTGGCAGACCCTGCCGGCGCCGCTCGCCGCGCTGCATCACGTACTGCCGATGGGTTACGTGGTCGACGCGATGCGACAGCTCATGTACGGCGGCCAGGTGGGCAGGGCGCTGACCGACCTCGCCGTGCTGGGGATCTGGATGGTCGGCTCGCTGCTGATCGCGATGATCGGCGTGACGAGGATGACGCACAAGCGCACCCTGCGCGACCTGCAGCCCAGCCTGATCGGCTGACGCGCGGCGCGCCTCTTTCCGAGTCGTCCCCGTCAGCGGAGCCTATGGCGTGCGCTGACGGGGACGACTCGGCAAGTAGGGGAGCTACAGGGGGGCGCGGGCGGCGGTGCACGAGCCCGGCGGCTGCGGCCGCGCTGCGCGCTAGGATGCGAGGACGTCTCGCGGTGCTGCGACCCGATCCTTCCGACCGTGAGACTCCGTCTCACCCGAAGGAGCAGCGATGTCGTCAGCCGCACCCGCCGTCAAGCCCCGGCGCCGCGCCGGGCGGATCATCGGCCGTGTCGCGTTCGGCGTGATTGCGGGGATCGTGGTCCTCGCCACGGCGGCCGCCCTGTTCCTGGTGTGGACCGTGCAGCGCTCCTTCCCGCAGGCCTCAGGAGAGCTCGCGCTCAAGGGGCTGCAGGCGCAGGTGACGGTCCAGCGCGACGACCGCGGGATCCCGACGGTCACCGCCGACAACAGCCATGACCTGTTCTTCGCTCAGGGCTTCGTGCACGCCCAGGACCGGTTCTGGGAGATGGACTTCCGCCGGCACGTGACGAGCGGCAGGGTCGCCGAACTGTTCGGATCCTCCCAGGTCGCCACCGACGAGTTCCTGCGCACGCTGGACTGGCACGGCATCGCCGAGAAGGAGGTCGCGGCGATGGATCCGGCCACCCGCGGCTACTACGAGGCCTACTCCGAAGGCGTGAACGCCTACCTCGCCGACCACAAGGGTGCCGAGGCATCGTTCGAGTATGCCGTGGTCGGCATGAACAACCCCGGCTACACGATCGAGCCGTGGACGCCGGCCGACTCCGTCGCATGGCTCAAGGCGATGGCCTGGGATCTGCGCGGCAACATCGAGGACGAGACGACGCGCGCGCTGCTCGCCCCCACCGTCGACGCCTCCACCATGAACGAGATCTACCCGGCGTACCCGTTCGACCAGCACCCCGTGATCGTGCCGACGATCACCCCCGTGGAGCAGGTCGGAAGCGATGCGGCGAGCGCGACGGACGCGACGGGCTCCGACGCGGCTCCGACGGGGAACGCACCCGCACCCGGCTCGACGCCGAGCGCTGCGCCGGCGGCCTCGCCTATGCCGAGCACCTCCGCGACGGCGAGCGCCCCGGGGTCGGTGCGCTGGACGACCGCCGGCAGCACCCTGGAGGCCGTGCAGACGCTGCTCGGCGATCCGGGCGAGGGGATCGGATCCAACTCCTGGGTGGTCTCTGGGTCCCGCACGGCGAGCGGGAAGCCGCTGCTCGCGAACGACCCGCACCTGGGCGCGGCGCTGCCCTCGGTCTGGTACCAGATGCAGCTGCGCTGCCGCACGGTGAGCGCCGCCTGCCCGTTCGACGTGAGCGGGTTCTCGTTCTCCGGGCTGCCGAGCATCGTGATCGGGCACAACGCCGACATCGCCTGGGGCTTCACGAACCTCACCACCGACGTGACCGACCTGTACGTCGAGAAGATCGATGGCGACGCGTACTGGCGGGACGGCGTGCGCGTCCCGCTGCAGTCCCGCACGGAGACGGTCAAGGTCGCCGGCGGGGACGACATCACCCTCACGATCCGCTCGACCGTGCACGGGCCGATCGTGTCGGGTCTCACCGATGACTTCACCGCCCTCGCGAAGACCCCGATCGTGGGTCGCGCCGACGCGGGTTCGCCCGGCGGTGAGGCCGGCGTCGCGCCCGATGCCACCGTCGACGCCCTTCCCGGTCAGTACGCCGTGAGCCTGCGCTGGACGGCGCTGGATCCCGGCACCACCTCGACCGCCATCTTCGCGATGAACACGGCGAAGGACTTCGCCGACTTCCGGCACGCGGCATCCCTGTTCGACGTCCCGGCGCAGAACCTCATCTACGCCGACCAGAAGGGCAACATCGGCTACCAGACGCCCGGCCGTCTGCCGATCCGCGGCGCCGGCAACGGCTACTTCCCGCAGGCGGGCTGGACGAGCACCTCCGACTGGACCGGATACATCCCCTTCGAGAAGCTCCCCGTCTCCTACAACCCGGACGAGGGCTACATCGTGACCGCGAACAACGCGATCGTCCCGGACAGCTATCCGTACTTCCTCTCCAAGGACTGGGACTACGGCTACCGTGCCGCCCGGATCGCCGAGCTCATCGAGCGCACCGCGAAGCAGCATGCGCTCACCGCTCAGGACATGCGCAACATCCAGTTCGACCAGCAGAGCTGGATCGGCAAGCAGCTCGCCGCCGAGATGCAGGAGCTCCCGCCCTCGAAGGACGCCGGCGTGCGCTCGGCCGTGGGACTCCTCAAGTCCTGGGACGCGCAGGCCTCGACCGATTCCCCCGCCGCGGCCTACGCGAATGTGCTCTGGCAGCACCTCGCGCTGAACCTGTTCGCGAACCGCGAGCATCCGCTGCCGATGGACGGGCAGGGACGCCTGTTCACGATCGTGGGCCCCATGCTCGAGAACCCGGACGACCCGCTGTGGACCAACGCGAAGATCGGCGTCACGGGCCGGGACGAGATGCTGGCGCTGTCGGCGAAGCAGGCCTACGACGAGCTCGCGAAGGCGCAGGGGTCGGATCCGAGTCGGTGGAGCTGGGGCGATCTGCACGCGATCACGCTCACCCACCAGACGCTCGGCAAGAGCGGCATCGCGCCGATCGAGTGGCTGTTCAACCGCGGGCCGTATCCGGTCGGCGGCGGATCCTCACTCGTCGATGCCACCGGCTGGACGCTCGGCGGCTCCTACGCGACGACCACGGTGCCGTCGATGCGGATGGTGGTCGACCTCTCCGACTTCGACGCCTCCACCTGGAACCACCTCAGCGGAGCGAGCGGCCACGCCTTCAGCCCGCACTACACGGACCAGACCGAGAACTGGTCGAAGGGCCTGCAGTCCCCCTGGCCGTTCTCGCAGAAAGCCGTCACCGCCGCCACGGTCGACACCCTGATGCTGAAACCCCCCACGAGTTGACCACCTCTTTCCGGGTCGTCCCCGTCAGCGGAGCCTATGGCGTGCGCTGACGGGGACGACTCGGATAGTAGGGGAGCCACAGGGGGGCGAGGGCGCCGCTCATGGCCGGATGTGGTGGAGTGGTTCGGTGAGCGAACCCGACCTGACCCCAGCCCTTGGCGGAACCGTCACGGCGTTCACCGTCGGATCCGCGACGCTGATCGCGGAGCGCGTGGGATCCGGATCCGAAGTGTTCCTGCTGCTGCACGGGCTCGGCATGGGGCGCAGCGTGTTCGTCGAGCTGGCTCGACGACTCGACGGCATCGTCGTGGCCGTGGACCTCCCGGGCTTCGGCGCGGCACCGGAGCCCGATGTCCCGCTCACCATGCCCGAGCACGCCGACCTCGTCGCGGCGCACCTGGCGGCCGAAGGCCTGCCGGCGGTCACCGTCGTCGGGCACTCGATGGGGAGCCAGGTCGCGGCCGAGCTGGCCGTCCGCCACCCGGACAGGGTCCGCGCCGTGGTGCTCGCCGCGCCCACCGTCGATGCCGGCGCCCGGCGCGTGGCGCGGCAGGCGCTGCGGTTCCTGCACGACACCGCCTCGATCGACCCGCGCGTGGTGCTCCGCGGCGTGCGCGAGTACCTCCGCGCCGGCCCGCAGCTCGTCCGCAAGATCCGCGCCACGGTCGCCCACCGCCCCGAGGACCTCTACCCGCGGATCGCCGCGCCGACCCTCGTGCTGCGCGGCTCGCGGGATCCGGTGTGCCCCGCGGTCTGGACCCGCGCCGTCGCGGAGGCGATCCCGCGGGCGGAGTTCGCGGAGATCCCCGGCTGCGGGCACGAGACGATGATCCGCGACGCCGACCCGGCCGCGGCCCGCATCGCGGACTTCCTCTCCCGCACCTGACGCCGGATCCCGCACCTGACGCCGGATCCCGCACCTGTCCCAGTCGCCCGCCCCCGGGGGATCCGCTTCCATCTCCGAGTCGTCCCCGTGAGCGGAGCCCATGGCGTGCGCTGACGGGGACGACTCGGAGGTAGGAGGGAGGAGGGAGGAGGGAGGAGGTCAGGCCTGCGGGGCTTGCTGCCGCGCCGCGCGGAATGCGATCGCGGCAACGCCCAGCGCGGATCCGAGGAACACCACGGCGAGGATCGCCCAGCCCGCGAAACCGAGGGCGATCGCCGTCCCGTTAACGAGGAGCGGCGCGACGAGCGAGCCGATCGAGAACGTCATCCCGAAGACGCCCTGATAGGCGCCCGCGCGCACGGGATCGGCCAGCTCGAAGCTCAGGCCCCAACCGCCGGCCTGCGACAGGATCTCGGCGAAGGTGTGCGCGACGAGCGCGATCAGCAGCACCGCGATCGCCGCCACGACAGGGAGACCCGCGGCCGAGGCGTAGACGAGACAGGCTCCCGCCATGAGCACGCCCGCGATCAGCGAGACCTTGCCCGCGACGCGCAGGTCGTGCGTGTTCCGCGAGAACCGCACCTGGAAGAGCACCACCAGCACGGTGTTCGCGATCAGCAGCACCGAGACCGTGGCGTCGGGCGCCGTGGTGGCGTGGGCGATCCACAGCGGAACGCCGACCTCGGCGACGCCGAACTGCATGCCGAAAGCGGCCGAGAACAGGGTGAGCAGCAGATAGCGCGGATCGCGCCAGGGTGAACGGGCGCGCCAGTCGCGGCGCAGCTCCCGCTCGGCGGCGGCCGTCGCCGCGGCGTTCACGGATCCGGTTTCGGTCGTGATCGTCTCGGCGACCCGCCGGGCGGCGTCGACGGAGGAGGGCAGACGCAGCAGCGGGATCGCGCCGACGGCGCAGATCACGCCGGCGATCACGATCACGATCCGGTACGCCAAGGGGGTTCCGATCGCCAGCGCGATCGCGGCGATCCCGGATCCTGCCGCGATCGAGAGGTTCGTCACGGTGCGCAGCACGGCCCTGGCGTGCACGCGGTTCTCGCCGGTGAAGCCGCGTGCGATCACCGCCGAACGGGACGACTGCGCCAGGGCGTCGAGGAACCCGCTCGCGACGGCGAGGACGATCGCGGTCGCGAACGAGCCGACGAACGCGTAGGCGACGAGGAGGAGCCCGGCCGCGACCTCGAACGCGAACGACAGGCGCCGCGCGCTCCACCGGTCGGCGAGCCACCCGCCGAGGAACGAGGCGAGGATGCTGCTGCCACTCGCCGCGGCCAGCACGATCGCGGCCTGGCCGCCGTCGAGTCCGACGATCCGGATGAAGTAGAGCACCGTGATCGTCAGGAACACGCCGCGCCCGATGCGCGCGACGGTCGTCGCGGTGACCAACGCGCGAAGAACCGGGTCATCGAGCGCACCGATGATGCGGCCGACCGGACCGGAGCGGCGCATCGTCTGGGTGCCCGCCGGATCCGAAGTCATAGGGTTCGATCCTAGGACGTGCGGAGGAGCCCCGCGCGGCGGTACCGCCCCCGCGAGCCGCGCCTCCTATCCGAGTCGTCCCCGCGAGCGGAGCCTCTGGCGTGCGCTGACGGGGACGACCCGGAGATGGGATCGCCGGGCCGGGGGTCGCCGGGCAGGAGGCCAGACCGGCCGGGTCGCCGGGCCGGGGTCACCGGCCGGGAGGGAAACGGGCCGGCCTCGCTCTACGCTGGGGTCGTGCAAGGGGCGACGGTCGAGGGCGTGCGGATCGCGTGGGCGCGCACGGCGCCCGATGATCGGCGCGAGACCGGCCGCGCGCTCATCCGGGCGCTGGCCGCCGAACTGGCCCCGGGAGCGGACCCGCGGATCGAGCAGCGCTGCCCGGTCTGCGGCGGCCCGCACGGACGGCCGCTGCTGCCGCACGCACTACTGCTCGCGAGCGCCGCGTACGCGGATCCCTGGGTCGTCGTCGCCGTCGCCCGTGAGCAGGATGCGGAAGCGGTCGGCATCGACGTGGAGCTCGAGGGATCCGCGCCGGAGCTCTCCCTCCTGTTCGCGCCGGGGGATCCGCCTGACCTCCGCGGCTGGACCGCGATCGAAGCGGCGCTCAAGGCCGATGGGCGCGGCCTGCTGGTCCCTCCCGACCAGGTGCGCCTCTCCCCTGACGGGTACGCGACGGTGCCAGACGGCGGCGAGTTCCGGATCCTCCCGATCGCCGCCGCGCCCGGCACGATCGTCAGCCTCGCGCTGCGGCGTCCGCGCCCAAGCCCGCCGCCCACGCATCGACCGTGATCACGTCGGCCTGACGCGGGAACACCTTCTCGAGCAGCACCCTGTGCACCTCGGGATCCTGATCCGCACACGCGTCCGCCAGGACGGTGAGCCCGAAGTCGTGGTCGGCGGCGTGGCGGACCGTGCTCAGCAGGACCCCGCTCGTCGAGACGCCGGCGAGCACGAGATCGGTCGCGTCGAGTCCGCGCAGCACGACGTCGAGGTCGGAGGCGAACGCGCCGTACCGCCGCTTGACGACCACGGGCTCCCCCGGAAGCGGGGCGAGTTCGGCGACGATCTGCGTGGCCTCGGCGTCCTCCCCCATGTACGGGGCTGTGGGCGACTGGGCGATCGCGCCGAAGGCCTTGTTGCGCACGGCCGCCTCGGGGAAGCCCTCGCGGAACGCGACGCGGACGAAGACGACGGGGATCCCCGCGGCGCGCGCGGCGAGGAGCGCCCGCTGCGCGTTCACGATCACGTCGGAACCGCCCTCGGCGTAGCGTCCGGCGATGCCGTTCTGGAAGTCCATGAGCAGGAGTGCGGTGGTCATCGCCACGCCCTTTCGAATATTAGACAGGTATGACTGTGCAGTTTAGGCTGTCGATATGCCGGAGACCTCGCCCACGACCGATGCATCCGCTGTGAGTGCGCGGCAGACCGCGCTCGACCTCCGCACGGTTGTCGCGCGCCTGCTCCGCCAGTTCCGCGAGGCCGGCGCCGACGAGACGATCACCCCGTCGCAGGCATCAGCCCTGGCCCGGCTCGGCAAGGGCGGCGTCTCGACCGTGAGCGCCCTCGCGACGGCGGAACGGGTGCGACCGCAGTCCATGGCCGCGACCGTCGACGCGATCGAGGCGCTCGGTCTCGTCACCCGCAGCCCCGACCCGGGAGACGGGCGCCGGCAGATCATCGAGCTCACGGATGCCGGACGCGCCAGGATCGAGGGCCAGAAAGACGCGGCCGCGACCTGGCTCGAGCACGCCCTGGACGCGCTCGACGAGGACGAGCTGCGCGCGATCTCCACCGCGACCGGACTCCTGGAGCGGATGCTGCCGTGATCCGGATGCCCTCGGCGCCGATCGGCGGCCCCGCGCCCGCCGGCCGCTTCGATCGGCGGCTGCTCGCCCCGATGATGGTGGGCTCGATCCTCAACCCGATCAACACGGCCATCATCGCCGTGGCGCTCACCCCGATCGGCCTCGCGCTCGGCGCCCCGGCCCGCGAGACGGTGTGGCTCGTGTCGAGCCTCTACCTGGCCACCGCGATCGGACAGCCGCTGGTCGGCCGCCTCGTCGACATCTTCGGCGTGCGATCCCTCTTCCTGCTCGGCGCGGTGCTCGTGACCGCCGCCGGTGCGATCGGGCTGTTCGCACCGGAGAACCGAGACAGCATCTGGTGGCTCGTGGCGGCGCGCGTCATCCTCGGCCTCGGCACCTGCGCGGGCTATCCGGCGGCGATGCACATGATCCGCGCGGAGGGGGACCGCACCGGCCTCGCGTCACCGGCCGGGATCCTGACCCTGCTCAGCGTCACGACCCAGACCATCGCCGTGATCGCGCCCGCGCTCGGCGGCGTGCTCGTGGGCGCCTGGGGCTGGCGCGCCACCTTCGCCGTGAACGTACCCCTCGGGCTCGCCACACTCCTGCTCGGCGCCCTCTTCCTGCCCCGACGGACAGGACTCGAGCCCGAGGTGGAGGACCGGCCGCGGATCGACGGGATCGGGATCCTCCTCTTCGCCGTCACGATGCTCACCCTGCTCGTCTTCCTGCAGAACATCGCCCCGGCCCTGATCTGGCTGCTCGTCGTCGCCCTCGCAGCCGGAGTCGTCTTCGTGTGGTGGGAGCGCCGGATTCCCGATCCCTTCATCGACGTGCGAGTGCTCTCCGGCAACCGGCCGCTGCTGCTCAGCTACGTGCGATCGCTGCTGACCGCGACCATCTCGTACACGTTCGTCTACGGCTTCACCCAGTGGCTCGAGGACGGCCGCGGCCTCAGCCCGACGATCGCCGGCCTCGTGCTGCTGCCGGTGTTCGCGGCCGGCATCGCGGTCGCGCTCGCGTTCGGACGCCGGCCCGAGGTCGTCGGCAAACTGCTGGTCGGATCCGCCGCGCAGCTCGTCGCCGGGATCCTCGTGCTGTTCATGACGGGCTCGTCGCCGATCTGGTTCCTGGTGCTGGCGATGCTCGTGCTCGGCATCCCGCAGGGCCTCAACAACCTCGCGATCCAGAACTCGCTGTACTTCCAGGCCGAGCCCGCGCGGATCGCCTCCTCGGCAGGCCTGTTGCGCACCTTCTTCTACCTGGGCGCGATCGTCTCGTCCGTGATCTACGGCAACGTCTACGGCGCCAGGGCGACCACGGAGGGACTGCACGTCCTGGGCTGGGTCGTGGTCGGGATCGCCGCGATGTTCCTCCTCATCACGGTGTTCGACCGGTCGCTCGCGCGGATCGGGCGGGAGGACCCGCCGGCGAAGGACTGACGCCCGACGCGACCCGGATCCCGGCGGCGCCTCACAGGCGGTCAGGGCAGGCGGGTGATGCGGCCCCGACGGAGCCGCGCGGTCGCGGCCCGGTCGATGCTCACTCTGACCTGGCCGACCCCATCGATCGCCGCCCAGAACAGGAACGGCAGGAAGACGGCGCGGATCAGCATCGCCCACCCGGCCTTCGCGAGTCCGACCGGGCTCCCGTCCCTCATCCGCACCACCTGGGTCCCGGTCAGCAGTCCGCCCAGGGCGCGGCCGTCGCGAAAGGCGCAGCCGTAGCCGAACGGCAGCACGACGATCAGCGCGAGTCCGATGACGACGGCGCCGACCGCACGGTCGGGGTCGTCGGATGCCGCGCCGTAGATGATCGCCACGGCGACCGCGACGGCATAAAGGAGGACGCTGTCGACCAGCCAGGCCAGGAATGCTCCCGACATGGTCGAGTCGACGTAGAGCGTGCCGTCCTCGAAGGCGCGGACCCGCTTCGCCACAGCGGTGCCGAGTTCTGAGGCGAGCCCCGCACGGACGTCGGCCAGCGCAGCTCTGCGGTCGGCGGGGGCGATCGCCCCGGGCCTCGGCATGTCCTCCGTCATCGGGTCCCGTCCACGGCTCTCGGGTTCACGTTCAGGGCCTGAGTCACCGGCGCCGGCTCCACCGCGGCGCCCGCTGCCGCCTCGGGCAGCGGCGGCAGCGCCTCGGCGTCGAGCCAGGCGTCGAAGAACGCCTCGAGCCGGCGACCGGCGACGGAGGCGGCGAGCGTGCGGAAGTCCTCGGTCGTCGCCGTGGCGCCCGCGTGGCGTGAGGTCCACGTCCGGAGGATCTGGAAGAACGCATCCTCGCCCACCGTCAGCCGCAGTGCGTGCAGGACGAGCGCGCCGCGCTTGTAGACGCGGTCGTCGAACATGACTTCAGGACCCGGATCCGAGAGCACGAGGTCCTGCGGCTCCGCCGCGAGCGCGGTCCAGTGCCCGAGCGCCTTCGCATGCGCGCTGTGCCCGCCGCTGCGCTCGGACCAGATCCACTCCGCGTAGCAGGCGAAGCCCTCGTTCAGCCAGATGTCCCGCCACCGTGCCAGGCCCACGCTGTTGCCGAACCACTGGTGCGCGAGCTCGTGCGCGATGAGGCGCTCGAGGCTGCCCCGCCCGTCGATGTGGTTCGCGCCGAAGACGCCCATCCCCTGCGCCTCGAGTGGGATCTCCAGGTCGTCGGCGGTCACCACGAGCCGGTAGGAGGGCAGCGGATACGGTCCGAACGCCTCCGCGAAAACGGCCATCATCTGCGGCAGCGGAGCCAGGTCCGCGTCCACGCGGGCGGTCAGTCCCGCCGGATGCAGCACCTGACCCTCGACCCCGGAGAGGTCCATGCCCCGAGAGACATATTTCCCGATCTGCACGGTCGCGAGATAGCTGGGCGTCGGGATGGTGCGCTCGAAGATCCAGGTCGTGCGACCGCCCTTGGTCGTCGTGGACACCGGCTCCGCGGCGGCGACCGCATATCCGGGGTCGGTCGTGATCGAGAGGCGGTAGGTCGCCTTGTCGGAGGGGTGGTCGTTGCAGGGGAACCACGACGGTGCGCCGATGGGCTGCGAGGCCACGATCGCGCCGTCCTCCAGCTCCTCCCAGCCGAGCGTGCCCCAGCGGGTGCGCCGCGGACGGGGTGCCCCGCCATAGGAGATCGTGAGTTCGAACGGATCCCCCGCCGCGAGCTCGCGCCCGAGCGCGACCTTGACCTTGCGGTCGGTCTGCGTGAAGCCGATGCGCCCGCCGAGGTCGCTGCGCACCTTGGTCGCGCGGAGCCCTGCGAGATCCAGCGAGATCGCCCTGGTCGCCTCGGCGGCACGCCCGCGCACGACGGCGACGCCGTCCAGCCGGTTCGTGCCGAGCCGGTAGTCAATCGTCAGGTCGTAGTGCTCGACGCGGTAGCGGCGATCTCCGGAATGCGGGGTGTAGTCGTCGGGGCTCACGGTTCCATGCTCACAGATCCTGGCGCACTCGATGCGCCGCACTCGCTGCGGGCCTTCGCGCTCACTCCGCCGCCTGGTAGCTGCGCACCTTCACCACGCGCCAGGGGCCGATCGGGTTTCCGCTCCAGCGGCTGCCGACCGGCACGCCCTCGCCCCGCATGACGAGCGAGGCAGGTCCGACCGTCGCATCGGATCCGATCGTGGCGGCGGGCAGGATCACGCTGTGCGGGCCGAGGGTCGCTCCGGCCTCGAGCGTGACCGTGTCGATGCTCATCACGCGGTCGTGGAAGAGGTGCGTCTGCAGCACGCAGCCGCGGTTGACCGTCGCGCCGTCGCCGAGCGTGACCAGATCCGGCTCCGGCAGCCAGTAGCTGTCGGTCCAGACGCCCTTGCCGATCGTCGCGCCGAGCGAACGCAGCCACACGGCGAGCGCAGGCGTGCCCGCCGCGGCGTTCGCGAACCACGGGGCCGCCATCATCTCGGTGAACGTGTCGGCGACCTCGGTGCGCCACACGAAGCTCGACCAGAGCGGGTGCTCCCCCGGACGGATCGGCCCGACGAACGCCCACTTCGCGGCGGTCGCGAACGCGGCCGCGACTGCTCCGGCGGCCAGCAGGACGAAGCCGGAGAGCACCACGGTCCACGCCAGCCCGATGCCCGTGGCCAGCGCGGCGAGCGTCAGCAGGACGGCCAGCCCGAGTGCGCAGGAGAGGATGACCGGCACGATGCGGCACAGCTCCCACAGGCCGCGGGCGATCCGCAACGCCGTGCGGGGGCGGTAGGTGCGCTCGAGGTCCGACTCGTTCACCACCCGGCGCAGACGCACCGGAGGGGATCCGAGCCAGGAGGATCCTGCCTTCGCCTTGTCCGGCGCCACCGAGAGCACGGCGACGAGGCCGTCCTTGGGCACCTTGTGCCCGGCGCCCGCCATGCCGGAGTTGCCGAGGAACGCGCGCTTGCCGATGCGTGCCGCGGCCAGGCGCATCCATCCTCCGCCGAGCTCGTAGGACGCGACCATCGTGTCATCGGCGAGGAAGGCGCCGTCGTCGATCGTCGTCATCGAGGGGATCAGCAGCACCGTGGAGATCTCCACCTCCTTGCCGACCTTCGCCCCGAGAAGGCGCAGCCAGGTGGGGGTGAACAGGCTCGCGTAGAGCGGGAAGAGCAGCGTGCGGGCGGAGTCGAGCAGGCGCTCCGTGGTCCAGGCCTGCCACGCGATCCGGCCGCGGACGGGGTGGATCCCCTCGCGCAGTCCGATCGACAGCAGCCGCGTCGCCGCCACGACGAGCACGGCGAACACGAGCCCTGTGACGAGCACGGACGGCACGAGCCAGATCGCCAGTCCCGGGATCGCGGCGGCGAGCGATGTGGCCCCGCGCGCACCCTGCACGAGCACGAGCGCGCCGAGCGCGAAGGCGAGGACGGGCAGGAGACCGAGACCCATGCTCGATGCGGCATATGCCCACAGCCAGCGCCGGGGGGCCGGCGGACGCTCCGGCGCGAGCGGGGCGGATTTGCCGCCGACGCGCACCGCCGGGGATCCTGCCCAGCGCTGCCCGGCGCGCACGCGGCCGAACACGGCGGATCCGGGAGCCACCTCGGCGGCACGGCCGATGCGCGTGCCGGGCGCGAGCGTGCTGCGCGCCCCGACCACCGCGCCCGCGCCGATGCGTATTCCGCCGACGCGCACGGTGTCGCCGTCGATCCAGTATCCGGAGAGGTCGACCTCCGGCTCGATCGCGGCGCCGGCCCCGATGTCGAGCATGCCGGTCACCGGCGGCAGCGTGTGCAGGTCGACGTCGGGGCCGATCTTCGCCCCGAGCGCCCTGGCGTAGTAGCTCACCCAGGGCGCGCCCGCGAAGCCGACGGGATCGATCTGGTGGCTGACCTGCTCGGCGAGCCAGAGCCGCAGGTGCACTCCGCCGCCGCGGGGATAGTCGCCGGCGCGGACCCCGGCGAGCAGGATGCGCGCGGCGACCGCGGCGATGGCCATCCGTCCGAACGGCGTCGCGAAGACCACGAGCCCCACGATCAGCAGCCACAGCGGCGCGGTGGGCAGCCAGTCGAAGCCCGGCACGAGGTGCAGGATCGCGCTGCCGGTGAGCAGCCACAGCACCCACCTGACACCGCCGAGGACGAACAGCGGCACCCCCAGGATCGTCTGGATCCACTGCATGCGCCGCGGCGTGGGCCGGGACTCGTGGAAGTCTCCGGGCTCCGGCTCCTCGTCTCCCGCCTCGGCCTCGACGGCGTCGGCCATCCGTCGCAGGCGCGGCAGGTCGTACACATCGGCCATCGTGAACTCGGGGGCTCGGGACCGGATCCGGCTCACCAGCTGCGCGGCCGCGAGGGATCCGCCGCCGAGCTGGAAGAAGTCGGCGTCCTCGTCGAGCGGTCGCGTGCCGAGCACGGCGAACCACTGCTCCGCGAGCCAGGCCGCGGTGCCGGTCAGCGTGGAGTCGTCGGCGTCCGGATCCGTCAGCGGCCAGGGCAGCGCCGCCTTGTCGACCTTGCCCGAGGTGCGCACGGGCAGGTCATCCATGATCGCGAGGAGCGGGATGAGCGGGGCGGGGAGGGTCTCGGCGAGCTCCGCCCGCGCGGTCTGCCGGTCGAAGCCCTCGGTCGGCACCACATAGCCGACGAGCAACGGGATCCCGCCCTCGCTGCGCTGCACGACGACCGTCGCCGCGGTGACCGCGGTGAGGTTCTGCAGCGCGGCCTCGACCTCGCCGAGCTCGATGCGCCGGCCGCCGATCTTGACCTGGTCGTCGGCGCGCCCCTGGAACACGAGGCCCGCCTCCTCGTAGCGCACGAGATCGCCGGAGCGGTAGGCGCGGTCCCAGCCCAGGGATGCCATCGGCGCGTACTTCTCCGCGTCCTTGGCGGGGTCGAGGTACCGCGCGAGCCCGACGCCCCCGATCACGAGCTCGCCGACCTCGCCCTCGGCGACACGATTCCCCTCGCCGTCCACGACCGCGAGGTCCCAGCCGTCCAGCGGCAGGCCGATCCGAACCGGCTCCCCCGCGCGCAGCGCCTCGCCGTTCATCTCGGCCGCGCAGGCGACGACCGTGGCCTCGGTGGGGCCGTAGGTGTTCCAGACCTCGCGGTCCTCGCCCACCAGCCGCGCGGCGAGCTCGGGCGGCAGCGCCTCGCCGCCGAAGATGAGCAGCCGCAGGTTCTCGATCGCGTCCTGCGGCCAGAGCGCGGCGAGCGTCGGCACGGTCGACACCGCGGTGATGCCGTGCCCGAGCAGCCAGGGCCCGAGGTCCTCCCCCGAGCGCACGAGCGCGCGCGGCGCCGGCACGAGGCAGGCGCCGTAGCGCCAGGCCAGCCACATCTCCTCGCACGATGCGTCGAAGGCGACGGAGAGCCCCGCCAGCACCCGGTCGCCGGGCCCGAGCGGCGCATCCTGCAGGAAGAGATTCGCCTCGGCGTCGACGAACGCCGCCGCGGAGCGGTGTGTCACGGCGACGCCCTTGGGCACCCCGGTCGAGCCGGAGGTGAAGATGATCCAGGCGTCGTCCAGCGGCATCGGATGCGGCACGGTCGTGATCGAGACCGAGCTCGGATGCGGATCCTCCCCGTCGAACAGCCCGGATCCGGCCCGCTCCCCCGCGGCGGTCCCGGGCACCCCTGTTGCCCCTGTTGCCCCTGTTGCCCCAGTTGCCCCAGTTGCCGGGGCCACCCGGGCCGTTTCGGGGCGCGTTCCGTCCTTTTGGGGCGCGCCCTGCCCGGATTCGGTGTCGGGATGCGCCCCAAACGGGGAATCTGCGCCCCGAAACACCCCTCCGGCGCCGATCACGCCGCGCACCTTCGCCTCGCCGAAGACCAGGTCGGCCCGCTCCTGCGGGTCGTCCGCGTCGACCGGGACGTATGCCGCCCCCGCCGCGAGCGTGCCGAGGATCGCGAGGTAGAGCTCGCGCCCGCCCGAGGGCATCCTGATGCCGACCCTGTCACCGCGCATGACCCCGTGCTCGCGCAGCCGGGCGGCCGTACGCCAGACCTGGGCCAGCAGCTCCCCGTAGCTGAGTGCGCCCGCCGCGTCCTCGATCGCAGAGGCGTCGGGGTGCCGGCGCGCAGTGTCGACGAGGATGTCGATCAGCGTGCGCGGCGTCGCGGCGAGCGCGGCGCGGTCGAGGATGTCTTGCATGGGTTCCGTTCGAGCTGCTGTCACGCCGGGGCGCGTGCGCGCTCAGGGTACCGCGGGCCGGGAAACAGCAGGTGAAGCGTCGCTCCCCGGCGACGCTTCACGTCATCCGGCCCGGATCCGCTTCCGCACCCTCGCCGGATCCGATGACAAGAATTCGACGAGAACAACTCGAGAATGACGAGGCCGAGGTGCCAAGATGCTGTTGACGCAGCGTCATTCCGGGGTTGACCCGACCCCGCCACGGGTGCGCTGGTGCCGCCCTCCATGTCCGGAGCGGCGGTGTGGTGCGCCTCGGCGGGGAGGCCGTCCGGGGAGGTGTCATGACCGAGGTCCGAAGCGATGCGGAGCTTCTCCGCGACGTGCGCGCCGGCGATCGCGGCGCCTACGACCTGCTCTGGCGTCGGCACTATGGAGCGGGGATCCGCCTCGCAGGACGACTGGCGCCGTCACGCGCCGAAGATCTCGTGTCCGAGTCCTTCCTCGCCATCTACCAGCAGGTGACCACGACGCCGAACGGCCCGACCTTCGCGTTCCGCTCCTACCTGAAGGCCGTGATCCGCAACACCGCGATCCGCTGGCACAAGGATGCCCAGCGCCTCATCGACTCGGACGACGTCGACGACGTCGAGCACCGGGACGCCCTGAGCTACGCGGAGCAGGAGTCGGAGTCCACCGACGTCCTCGCCGCCTTCCAGGAGCTGCCGGAGCGCTGGCAGCGCGTGCTCTGGCTGGCCGAGGTCGCGGACGCGAGCAGATCGGACATCGCCCGCGAGCTGCGGATCAGGCCCAACGCGGTCTCGGCTCTGCAGCGCCGCGCGCGCTCGGGACTGAAGTTCCAGTGGCTGAGCCGGCAGATCCCCGTCGCGCTGCGCGAAGAGACCTCCCATGTCGCGCGCCTACTGCCCCAGTACCTCACGGAGCCCCGCAACGTCATGCTCGCCGCAGAGGTCGGCGCGCACACCTCGGACTGCGCAGACTGCCGCGAGCTGCTGGGCAGCCTGCGCGGGGGCGCCGCGCGGCTCCAGGGCACGACGCTGGCCGTCCTGCTCGGCTCCGCGGGGCTCTCGGTTCCGGCTGCCGCGTCGATGACCTCGGGGACGGCGGCCGCAGCCGCGGTCGTCTCCGCCGGCATCGGCGCCTCGGGCTGGTTCTTCGTCGGCGGCGGACTGATCGTCGCGGGATCCCTCGCTCTCGCCCCGCTGATGATCGTGGCGCCGGCCCTCCCCGTCCCCGCGCCGACTTCGGCACCCGCAGCCATCGCTGGACCCCTCCCCGACCTGACGCTCCCCCTGCTCGGACTCCCGAAGACGGGCCTCGATGAGGCCGTCGACACGGCGCCCATCCCGATCGGATCGGTCGAGCTCGGCCGGTGGATCACAGACCCGACGATCACCCCGATCGAGGTTCTCACCGACCCGGTCGCCCAGTACATCCCGCCGAAACCGCAGCCCGCGGATCCCGGCGTCCCCGGGCCCGGAGATCCCGGATCCGGTACCGGAGGGACGCCGGGCCTCGACCCCGGCGTCACCACCCCGACGGATATCGCGGCCTACGTCGCCCCGATGATCACCGGACGGACCGCCCCGGGCAACGCCGTCGCGATCGACTTCGCCGCCCAGCGATACGCGGTCGACGTCGCCCCCGATGGATCCTGGACCTTCGACACCCGCCCGCTGGCATTCGATCCCGGGACCTACGACTACTCCGTCTGGGCGTTCACGCCCACGGAACAGTCCCTCGCGACCACGGGGACCCTCACGCTGCAGACACCGACGGTGCAGGGGTTCGAGCAGCTCGCCGGGCCGATGCCCCTCGACGAGGCGCGCACCACCGGGCTCGTGATCTCGATCACCGGACCGGCGAACGGCACGGTCTGGGTGTCGACCCCCACGACCGACGCGACCGTCACGCTGGACGACACCGGTCACGCGGTCCGGCGGATCAGGATGCTCGCCGACGGGTGGTACCCGTTCGGCTTCTCGGTCATCGATGCCGACTGGTACTCCGGGCCGGCCTTCGCGGCCAACGTCGACGTCCTCGACCCCAGCCGGGGCCCGGACTGGCCGCGCGGCGGCGGAGGCGTGTTCGAGATCGTCGACCCCTGAGCTCGGCGGCGGGGATCCGGCCGTCCCGAACGCCGGATCAGCCCGCGCCGGGCGGGGTGCGCTTCGAGTCGGCGAGCTCGTCGACCACGAGGGAGCGCTCGTCGATCGTGCCGTTGCGGTAGGCCTGGCGGCCGACCATGTGCGCGGACAGCGGGGCGGTCGCGAACTGCATGAGCACGATGGGAGCCACGAGCAGCAGCCCCAGCGCGACGCCGATCACGGACCGCTGCGAGAGCGCGATCGCCAGGCAGATCAGCAGCAGCCCGAGGACCTGCGGCTTGGTGGCGGCATGCAGCCGGTTCGGCACATCGCGCAGGCGCAGCAGGCCGATCGCGGCGATGAGGCACAGCAGCGCGCCGATCAGCACGAGCACCCAGACCGCGGTGTCGACGACGACATCGGGGATCCTCAGCTCGAAGACGTTCATCGCGCTCCCCCGACCCTTGGGGTGCGGCGGGCGAAGGCCCGGTTCCTGGTGACGGCGTTCATGATGGCGTGTTGTCCCTCCGCGCGACGTAGCGGGCGACCGAGATGGATCCGAACACGCCGACCGCGGCGACGACGATCAGCACCGGCAGCGTGCGGGTGTGGTGGTTGATCGCCATGTCGGCGCCGAGCACGCACATGACCTCGGTGAGGAGCACGTCGGCGGCCACCGCCCGGTCCAGGATCGATGGCCCGATGACGATGCGGATCACGGCCAGTACGGCGGCGACCGCGAACACGATCATGATGACGAGCAGCAGCGGGTTCATCGGCGACCCTCCTCGGATCCCTGTGCCGGGCCGGATCCCTTCGGCCGGTGCGGCTTCGGCGAGCTCCCGGCCACCGTACCCCCGAGGCGGTCCTCCTCGGCGCGTTCGTCGGCACGCAGCCGCGCCGCCTGCGCGGGCGAGCCGAGTGCGCGCACGATGCGGCGCTCCCAGCGGAGCACCCCGGCGCGCTGCCGCTCCACGTCCTCGAGAGACCGCACGCCGATCACGTGCAGGTACAGGGTGCGGGTATCGCGCTCTGCCTCGACCACGAGGGACCCGGGGATGAGCGACGACGTCACCGCGACGTGCGTCATGACGAGATCGTCGGCGTAGCGCAGCGGCACGGCGATGATCGCGGCTCCCGGTGCGCGCCGGGGGTTCAGCACCTGCACGGCGACGCTGAGCGAGCCGTGCACGACGGCCGCCAGGAACTGCACCACCAGCAGCGCCGCCCACCACAGGTTGATCCGCCCGGAGAGCTCGATCGTGGGCAGCCGGAACACGCGCGTCACGAACAGCGCCACCGCGATGCCGGTCACGGCAGAGAGCACCGTGAACTGGCCCCAGAGCAGCATCCACAGCACCACGAGCCAGAGCAGGAACGGCAGCTGCAGGCCGATCTCGCGCCAGAGTCCGCGCCTCGCCTCGGTGCTCATGATGAGGCCTCATCCCCGTCGAGCATGTCGAGGTGCACAGGCTGCAGCAGGTTCGCGCCGATCCGCTCGCAGAGCCCGTAGATCGGGCCCGCGAACACGGTCAGCGCAAGGGTGACGGCGACCATGCCGCCGGTCGCGAAGGTCATGATGGTCGGGATCCGGCGCCGCTCCTGCTGCTCGTCATCGGCCGCCGGCGCGCTGCCGAGATGGGCGATGCGCTCGTTCTCCTGCTCCTCCGGCGTCTCGTCCTTGTCGCGCCAGAACGCGAGGTTCCACGCGCGCATGAGGGCGTAGAGCGTGAGCAGGGAGGTGAGCACGCCTCCGACGATGAGCACCCAGATCAGGGGCGTCGCCACCTGCGCCGCCGCCTGGAACAGCGCGAACTTGCCGATGAAGCCCGAGAACGGCGGCAGTCCGCCGAGGTTGATCGCGGGCACGAAGTACAGCACCGCGATGAGCGGCGCGGCCTTCATGAGCCCGCGCACCTTGAGGATCGACGTGCTGCCGGCCCGGCGCTCGACGAGCCCCACCGCGAGGAACAGCGTGGTCTGCACGATGATGTGGTGCACGATGTAGTACACCGTGGCGCCGATTGCGGCAGGCGTCGCGATCGCCAGGCCGAACACCATGTAGCCGACATGGCTCACCAGCGTGAACGACAGGATCCTCTTCAGCTCCGCCTGCGCGACCGCGCCGAGTATGCCGATCACCATCGTCGCGAGCGCCACGATCATGAGCACCGTGTTGATGCTCGACACGTTGAACAGCTGGGTCTCGGTGCGGATCAGCGCGTACACGCCGACCTTCGTCAGCAGGCCGGCGAAAACCGCCGTGACCGGTGCGGGCGCCGTCGGATACGAGTCCGGCAGCCAGAACGACATCGGGAACACGGCCGCCTTGATGCCGAACGCGACCACGAGCATGAGGTGCAGCACGAGCTGCGTACTGGGCGGGATCTCGCCGATGCGCTCCGCGATCTGGGCCATGTTCACGGTGCCGAGAGCGGCGTAGATGAGCGCGATCGCGACGAGGAACAGCACAGAGGACACGAGCGAGACGACGATGTAGACCGCGCCGGTGCGGATGCGCGACTCGGTGCTCCCCAGCGTGATGAGCACGTAGGACGCGACCAGCAGGATCTCGAAACCGACGTAGAGGTTGAACAGGTCGCCCGCGATGAACGCGTTGAAGATGCCCGCGGCCAGGATCAGGTAGGACGGGTTGAAGATCGAGATCGGGGTCTCCTCGGCCCCGTCCGCCGCGCCCTGGCCCACCGAGAAGAGCAGGACCGCGACCAGCACGATGCTCGACACGAGCACGAGCAGGGCGGCGAGCCGGTCGACGTAGAGCACGATGCCGAACGGGGCGGGCCAGCCGCCCACCATGACGGCGATCGGCTTGGTCTGGTCCACCACCACGAGGAGGGTCGCGGCGATCACCGAGACCGCGGCGAGCGTGGCGACCGTGACGATGACCTGCACGCGCGTGTTGCGGCCGAACACGAGCGTGATCGCCGCGCCCAGCAAGGGGAGGGCGACGAGCAGGGGGACGAGGGCGTTCATCGCGGCTCCTCCCCCGGGTTGCGGTCGTCGTCTGTCTCGGTCGGGCGCGCTCCCCCGGGGTCGTCGAGCGAGGACGCCGAAGGCGACCGGGACGAAACGCCGTCCGCCGAAGCGGGCCGTGGATCCGGCCGGTCGACGGGGGCGTCATCGACGAGGCCGTCCAGATCCTTCGCATGCAGCACGCGGATCGGGGAGGTCGCGACGCCCACGAAGTCCGTCGTGGCGTCCTCGTCCTCGAGATCGACCTCGTCGTCCATGAGGTCTTCCTCGATCTCCGTGCGCTCGCGCAGGGCGATGTCCGTCTCGTCGTCCTCGACCGTGTCCGCCTTGCCCAGCTGCCAGGAGCGGTAGATGAGCGCGAGCAGGAAGGCGGAGACGGCGAACGTGATCACGATCGCGGTGAGGGTGAGCGCCTGTGGCAGCGGATCGCTCACGTCGCCGTCGGTGCCGTAGAACGGTGCGCGTCCCGGCCGGCCCATCACGATGAGCAGCAGCAGGTTCACGGCATTGCCGAGCAGCAGGAAGCCGATCAGCACACGGGTCAGGCTGCGCTCGAGCATCGCGTACACGCCGCAGCCGAAGAGCACCGCCATGACGATGATCAGCACGAGGGAGACGTCCATCAGATGTCCACCCCCCGCGCGCGCATCTCGAGCGTCTGCCGGTCGACCTCGGCGCCGAGGCTGCGCAGCACGTCGAGCACGAGCCCGATCACGACGAGGTAGACGCCGATGTCGAAGAAGGTCGAACTGACGAACTCGATGTGTCCGACCACGGGGATCTCGGCTTCCCACACGGCGCTGGAGAGGGGTGCGAGCCCGAAGAACAGCGGCACCACGGCTGCGCCGACGGCGAGGATGAGCCCCGCCCCCAGCAGGCGCCCGGCATCCGTGGGTGCCGCGGCGCCGAGCTCCCAGCGCCCGCCCGCGATGTAGCGCATGACCAGGGCCATGCCCGCGACGAGGCCGCCGGCGAAGCCGCCGCCCGGAGCGTTGTGGCCCGCGAAGAGCAGGTAGATCGACACGACGATGATCGTGTGGAACAGGATCCGCACGATCACCTCGAGCAGGATCGAGCGATTCTCGGGCTTGACGTTGCCTCCGCCGACGAGCCAGGCGCGCGGGGCCGTGTCGCCGGCCGTCTGCACGCGCACGCCCTCGGTCGTCTCGACGAGCGGCCGGCGGCGCGCTGTGCGCGGCCCCTCCGGCAGCGCCCTCGTGGCGGAGAGCCGGTCGGCGCGATGCGTGACGAACACGAGCGAGGCGACGCCCGTGGCCGCGAGCACGAGCACGGACAGCTCCCCCATCGTGTCCCAGCCGCGCAGGTCGACCAGCGCCACGTTCACGACGTTCTTGCCGTGCCCCAGCTCGTAGGCCAGCTTCGGGAAGGCTGCGGAGATGGGATCCGCAACGCGGGATCCCGTGGCGACGATCGCCACGCACGCCATCATCACGCCCGCGGCGATGCCGAGGATCGCGCGCGGCACCCGGCCGACAGAGGCGTTGTGCTCCCCCATCCGCGCCGGCAGCCGCCGGAGCACCAGGGCGAAGGTGACGAGGGTCACGGTCTCGACGAGGATCTGCGTGAGCGCGAGGTCAGGAGCGCCGCTCGTGCCGAACAGCACGACCATGCCGAGACCCGTGACGGAGACCAGCACGACGCCGGTGTAGCGCTTCTGCGCCCGGATCGCGAGCAGTCCCGCGAAGATCATGATCGGCGCGACCACGAGCTGCACCGGCGTGTGCCAGGCGCTCAACTGCGCGTTCGCGGGTCCGCCGGCGATGAGCGCGGTGGCTTCGGCGGCGATCACGACGACGAAGATCGTGCCCACGTAGACCGGCAGAGATCCGCGCTGCGTGAGCGACGTCGTGACCACGGAAAGGCGGTCGACGCTGCGCATCGCGAGGTAGTACGCATCCTGGGCGGTGAACGGCAGCAGGCGCGGACGGCGGCCCCAGCCGAGGCGGCGCGTGAGCGGGAACAGGGCGAGGCCGAGCAGCACCGCCCCGAGCGACAGGAACAGGGCGGGGGCGAGCCCGTGCCAGAGCGCGAGGTACCCGGGATCCAGGGCCGACCCGTCGTAGCCGGGGGCCTTCGCGTCGTCCGCGAAGCCGTAGAGCACCACAGTGACGGCCGAGGCGAGCGGGCCGAGGACGAGCGTGGCGAAGGCGAGGATCACCGGCGACACCAGGAAGCCGAAGGGCGGCGAGGGCCATTCCGTGTCGGGCATATATGCGCCCGCCGCATCCTTCTTCCGCCAGAAGGCGCCCCAGAGGAACCTTGCTCCGTATGCCGCGGTGAGAATGGATCCGAGGATCACGCCCGCGAGGGCGACGATCCCCCAGGGGGATCCGCGCTGGGACTCATCGAAGAGAGCCGCGAGCGTGGACTCCTTCGCCGCGAATCCGATCGTCGGGGGGATCCCCATCATGGATCCGACCGCGAGGAATCCGGAGATCGCGAGCAGCGGGGCCTGACGCCCGACGCCGCTGATCTCGTTGACGTCACGGGTGGAGAGCTGGCGGTCGATGACGCCGACGATGAGGAACAGCGACGACTTGAACAGGGCGTGGCTGATCACGAGGGCGAGCCCGGCGAGCATCGCATCCGGGGTGCCGTAGCCCAGCACGACGGTGAAGAAGCCGAGCTGGCTCACGGTGCCGAACGCGAGGATGCGCTTGAGGTCGGTCTCGCGCAGCGCCTGCACGCCGCCAAGCAGCATCGTGAACACGCCCAGCGTGATCGTGATCGGACGCCACGGCCCCGAGAGGGCGAACACGGGGGCGAACCGCGCGATGAGGTAGATGCCCGCCTTCACCATGGCCGCGGCGTGCAGGTAGGCGCTCACGGGCGTCGGCGCCGCCATGGCGCCAGGCAGCCAGAAGTGGAACGGGAAGATCGCGGACTTGCTGAGCGCACCGACCAGCAGCAGCACGATCGCGGCGTCGACCAACGGCCCCGTCGGCGCGAGCTCCAGGATCCGCGACATGCTCGAGGTGCCGGCATCGACGGCCAGGAAGACCACGCCGATGAACATCGCCAGTCCGCCGAGCGTGGTCACCAGCAGCGCCTGCAGCGCCGCACGACGGCTTGCACCGCGGCGGTGATAGTGCCCGATCAGCAGGTAGGAGAGGATGCTGGTCAGCTCCCAGAACATGACCAGCAGCACGAGATCGTCGGTGGTCACCAGGCCGTACATCGCACCGGCGAAGGCCAGCAGCACGGCGGCGAACTGCCCGATGCCCTCTTTCGACCCGCGGAAGTACCACCGGCAGTAGAGCAGCACGAGCGCGCCGACGCCGGTGACGATGAGGGCGAGCAGCCAGCTCAGCTCGTCGAGCCGGAAGGAGAGCGACAGCCCGAGTTGCGGGATCCAGTCGATCGACTCGCGCGGGACGAGGGCGGGATCCCCGGATCCGGCCAGCACCTGCGGCGTGAGCACCACCAGGTGTACGAAGGCAGCCGCCGGGACGAGCGCCGCGACGGCGAACGCGCGTGCTCCGATCCAGGAGACCAGCAGCGGCAGCAGCAGAGACGCGAGGGCGAACACAGCGAGGAGTGTCAGCACGGCGGTCTCCTCTGGCTCGTCGGTCTCTGCGTGCTCAACGCGTGAGCGTGCAAGTCGACACAGGCGGGCGGGTTCGGATCCAGTTTACGTGCCGGGACCGGCATCCTCCGCCGCGAACGTCACGAAAGCGGCTGCCGGACGGGGGCCGGCCCCGTCGTCGTGCCCTCGCGGAAGGTGCACGTGAAGCGGATCGAGGCGGCCTGCTCCCCCGCCAGCATCCGTGCGACGGCGTCGCCCGCGGCGCGCCCCTTCTCGACCGCGGGCTGCACGGCGGTCGTGAGCACGTGCTCGCCCAGGCCATCCACCGCGATGCCGTCGAAGCCCGCCACGCTGACGTCCTCCGGCACGCGCAGGCCCGCCTCCTCCGCGGCGCGGATCACACCGGCGGCGAGGAGGTCGCTCTGCGCGATGACAGCCGTGGGACGAGTCAGCGGATCCGCGAACAGCATGCGCCCCGCGATGAGACCCTCGTCGATGAGGCTGCTGGCGGCGGACACGACGCGCGCATCGGGGAACACGGACAGGGTGCCTTCCAGGCGTGCGCTCGTGACGGGGGTCGTGATGGACGCTATGCGCTCGGGCGTCGCATCGCCGCGCACCTTCGCGCCGTCGAAGGGCAGCGTCACCACAGCGATGTCCCGGTGACCGAGCGCGCGCACATGGTGCGCGATCTGCGCCGCGGCCTCGCCGTTGTCGAGCTCCATCCGAGGCACGTCGTCACCGGCGTCCCCCTCGATCACCACGACGGGCAGGCCCCGGCTTCGTACGGCCTGCAGTGTTTCGCGCATGCGTCCGCTGCAGCCGATCAGCACCGCGGCGTCGATGGGGGCCGTGGCGAGGGTCGGCGCGTCCGACCCTGCCTCGGGATCGTCCCGCAGCAGGAGCACCCCCGCGCCGAGTTCGGCGAGGCCGTCGGTGAGGCCGTCCATGGTCGCGGTCTTGATCGGGTCCAGGAAGGCCGTCCGCAGGTGCTCCTCGAGCGCGACGGCGACGATGCCGCTGCGCCCCCGCCGCAGCGAGGCGGCACGAGGATCGGGGCCGGTGTAGCCGAGCCCTGCCGCGACGGCGAGCACGCGCTCCCTGGTGGCGTCCGCGACGGGCGCCTTCCCGCTGAACACGACCGATGCCGTGGACGGGCTCACCCCCGCCGCGCGCGCCACATCTGCGATCGTGGCACGGCGCCGCACGGCCGAAGGATCCGGATCCGAGCTCATGTCTCGACAATAACATCGTGGGGAACACACGGATCGAATCGATTCGATACACTGTGCGGATGGACACCGCCCTCACCCGCTCCCAGTTCGTGCGCTGGCGCGCAGCGATCTTCGCGATCTTCCTCGCCAGCGGTCTGTCCATCGCCACCTGGGCCTCGCGCGTGCCGGATATCAAGGCCGCGCTGCACATCGAGAACGGCCAGATGGGCCTCCTGCTGCTGGGCATGGGGGTCTCGTCGATCATCGGCATCTCGACGAGCCCGGCGGTCATGGCGCGCACCGGAGCGCGCCTCGGCATGCTCGTCACGATGCTGAGCTTCGCCGTCGGCGTGGGCCTCGTGGGCCTCGGCACCAACGTGCTCGGGTCCGTCCCCGTGGTGGTCGCGGGGCTCGTGCTGTTCGGCCTCGGCAACGGATCGCTCGACGTCATGATGAACGTCGAGGCGACCGCGATCGAGCAGCAGATGGGAAAGACGATCCTGCCGGTGTTCCACGCCTTCTTCAGCTTCGGCACGGTGATCGGCGCGGGGATCGGCGCGCTCCTGGTGCACCTCGGGCTGAACGTCGCCGCGCACACCCTGCTCATCGCCGTGATCATCGCGGTGCTCGCGGTCGCCTGCTGGATCAATGTGCCGAACCGCGAGGCGACGCTCGACCCGCAGCCCGCGGAGAAGCCGCACTGGCGCGAGCGCATGCACGTCGCGCTCGAGGCCTGGCGCGAGCCGCGCACCTACTTCCTCGGCATCGTGATGCTGGGCATGTCGTTCGCCGAGGGCGGCGCGAACGACTGGCTCGCGCTCGGCGTCTCGGAGGACCACCAGGCCGGCCCCGCCCTTGGTGCCGCAGCCCTGGCGACGTTCTCCGTCGCGATGACCGTCGTGCGGCTGTTCGGCGGCCCGCTCGTCGACCGCTTCGGCCGCGTCATCGTGCTGCGCGTGCTCGCGATCACCGCCGCCGCCGGCATCCTGCTGTTCATCCTCGCGCCGAGCACGCCGCTGGTGTTCGCCGGTGCGGCGCTGTGGGGGATCGGGGCCTCGCTCGGCTTCCCCCTGGGCATGTCCGCCGCCGCCGACGATCCGGCCAAGGCCGCCGCCCGGGTGAGCGCGGCCGCGACGATCGGCTACATCGCCTTCCTCGGCGGCCCGCCCGTCCTCGGCTTCATCAGCGACCACATCGGCCTGCTCAACACGCTCTACGTCCTCGTCGTGCTGGCGGCGCTCTCCGGCTTGTTCTCGGGGGCGGCCCACCCGCTCCGGGAGGAGGAGAAGGTCAGCGCCGGCTGAGTAGCGCTGCGCGCACGGCGCACCGCGGCGATCAGCGCTGGCGGACGATCGCGGCCGCGTGTGAGCGGCTGCGTGCGCCGAGCTTCGCGAGCACGTTGGACACGTGCGTCTTCACGGTGGTCACCGAGATGCCCAGGTGGTCCGCGAGCTGCGCATTGGACCAGCCGCGAAGGATCCCGTCCAGCACGTCCTGCTCGCGAGCGGTGAACGCGCCGCCCACCGGGGCCGCGCCGGGGGCGGCGACCTGCTCCCGGTCGGATCTGGCGCCGGCGCGCGCTGCGGCGAGCGCACGACGGGTCACCCTCGGATCGAGCACGCCTCCCCCTGCGGCGACCGCGCGGATCGCCTCGACGAGCGTCGCCGCGTCGGCGGTCTTCAGCAGGAAGCCTGCGGCGCCGGCGAGGATCGCCCCGTCCACGAGGTCGTCCTCGTCGAAGCTCGTGAGCACAAGGACGTCGGCCAGAGCTTCGTCCACGATCTCCCTGGTGGCCGAGATCCCGTCACGGCCGGGCATCCTGAGATCCATCAGCACGACGTCGGGGCGCAGCGCTCTGGCGTTCCGCACCGCCACCTCACCATCAGAGGCCTCGCCGACCACGTCGATCCCATGCGCCTCGAGCATGATCCGCAGCGCGCTGCGGATCGCCCCGTGATCGTCGGCGAGGAGCACCCGCGGCACCGGCCCGGTCACGGCGCCGCTCCTCGGGGCAGCTCGGCGCGCACCGACCAGCCGTCGCCCTCCGGACCGGCGGAGAACTCGCCACCCAGGGCGCGCACGCACTCGGCGAGCACCGCGAGACCCGTGCCGGATCCGGCGAGCGCCGGGCCGGACGCGCCCCGTCCGCCGTGGGAGTCGATCCGGATCAGAAGCCGATCCGCCCCGTTCGAGAGCCGAACCCGCACCTCGGCTCCGACCGCGTGACGCGCCCCGTTGGCCAGGGCCTCGCGCACGACACGGGCCGCCGTCTGGTCGACGAGCGCGGGGAGCGTGCCGGCCCGCCCGCCGGTCGTCCGCTCATCCGTCCGCTCGTCGGCGATGCGCACGGTGAGGCCCGCCCGCTCCGCCGCGCGCGCGAGCTCCGGGATGTCGGCAAGCCTCGGCGCCGGTGCAGGGGCGTCGCCGCCGTCGCGCAGCACCGCGATCATGGAGCGCAGCGCCGCGTGGGCATCGAGGCTCGCATCGCGCACGGCGCGCAGCGCCGCACGATCCCGCGTCTCGTCCGGGGGAGTGGACAGTGCCGCCTCCGACCGGATCGCCATCGCCGACACGTGTCCTGCGACGAGGTCGTGCAGTTCCCTCGCCATGGTCTCTCGTTCATCGCGCACGGCTTCCCGCGCCGCGTCCGTCGCCCTCCGCCGCTCGAGCGCGGCGACCTCCTCCGCCCGGCCGACGGCGACCGCCCACCAGTAGTCGGTGCCGAGGAGGGTGGCGATCTGCAGAGTCACGAGCATCGCGACGCGGACGTCGGAGGTGCGCAGCAGAGCGAAGACGAGGAATCCGCCGGCCACGATCACGAGCGCCACCGCGACTCCGCGGCGCGCGCGAGCCGTGGCGCGGTGGACGGCGTGCCAGAGCACATCCAGCAGCACGACGAGGGATCCGAGACCTCCCACGGTCGCCGCGTCGCCGGCGAACAGCGCCGCCACCACCGGGAGCGCGAGGAGGGGAGGGATCCGGTCCCGGAGCGCGATGAGGACGCAGCCGGGCAGCGCGAACGCGAGCGCCCACCACGGCGAGATCGGGGAGGGCGTGACCCGGAACAGGTCCCAGAGCCCGGCGAAGCCGAAGGCGGACGCGGCCACGCTGAGCAGCGCGGTGCCCACGGCGTCGACGATCGGCCTGGGTATCACGTCGAGCACCCGGGGGAGGAGCGAAGGAGGACGCGGCACGGCGACGCGATCGAGCGTGCGCAGGCTGTCCATCGCCCTATCGAACCACGCGATGCTCCACGGACGTATCGGCCGAAAGGAGGAACGGCGCCGGCGGCACTCCGTCCTTCGCCCGATCCGCGATGGTCCGGCGGACGGGAGCCTGGGAGCATGGACCTCTCACCGGAAGCGCCGCTCGCGCTCACCCTCGCCGTCCTCGCACTCCTCGACGGGCTGAGCGTGGGCACCCTGCTCATCCCGGTCTTCCTGCTGCTGCCTGCCGGTCGTGTGAGGGTGAAGCGGATCCTCCTCTACCTGGGCACGATCACCCTCTTCTATCTTCTGGTCGGGCTGCTGTTCCTCTGGGGTCTCGTGAACGTCGTCGACGTCGCCGCCGACTTCTTCTCGTCCGAAGCCGGGCGGATCCTGCGCTTCGTGGTCGGAGCGGCCCTCCTCGTGGGCTCCTTCCTCGTCCCCAGTGCGAAGAAGAAGGAGGCCGTGCTGGTCGGCGGCGGCTCGCCGGACATGGTGCGGGAAGCCGCGGATCCGCTCGCTGCCGGCGTTCCCGATGCGGCGGAGCCCGTCCGGGGCCGGATCGCACGCTGGCGCGACCGGCTCCTCGACCCGGCGACTCCGCCGCTCGTCGTGGTCGGCCTCGCGATCGCCGCGGGCCTGGTCGAGGTCGCGACGATGCTGCCGTACATCGTCGCGATGACGATGCTCGCGGATGCCGGCATCGGCATCCCGCTCCGCGTCGCCGCGCTCGCGGGCTATTGCCTGCTCATGATCGCGCCCGCGCTCCTGCTGCTCCTTCTGCGCGTGCTCGCCGCCCGGGCCGTCGAGGGGCCGCTGCGGCGCCTCGGCGCCTGGCTCAGCCGTACCGGCGCGGAGAACACGGCGTGGATCGTCGGGATCGTCGGATTCCTCATCGCGCGGGGCGCCGCCGCCGAGCTCGGCCTCTTCTCCGGCATCGGCACCCTCTTCGGAACCGGCGGGAGCTGAGCCGCGGCCCGGCGGGCTAGGCTCTTCGGGTGCGTCTCGTCATCGCCCGCTGCGCCGTGGACTACTCCGGCCGGCTCAACGCCCACCTGCCCCTCGCCACGCGTCTGCTCGTGCACAAGGGGGACGGCAGCCTGCTCGTGCACTCCGACGGCGGCAGCTACAAGCCGCTGAACTGGATGAGCCCGCCCTGCCGCCTCGAACCCGAGGAGCCGGGGGAGGAGGAGGCATCCGCGGGCGTCACCGAGGTGTGGCGGGTCACGCATCAGAAGACCGGTGACGCGCTGCGCGTGCAGATCTACGAGATCCTGCACGACTCGGCCCACGAGCTGGGGATCGACCCCGGCCTGCAGAAGGACGGCGTCGAGGCGGATCTGCAGCGCCTGCTCGCCGAGCAAGTGGATCGGATCTCCGAGGGCGCGACCCTGGTGCGCCGCGAGTATCCGACTGCGATCGGGCCGGTGGACCTCATGGTGCGCGACGCGGACGGCGCCGCGATCGCCGTCGAGATCAAGCGTCGCGGCGACATCGACGGCGTGGAGCAGCTCACCCGCTATCTCGAGCTGCTCGGCCGGGATCCGCATCTCGCTCCCGTGCAGGGCGTGTTCGCCGCCCAGGAGATCAAGCCCCAGGCGCGCGTGCTCGCCGAGGACAGGGGAATCCGCTGCCTAGTACTCGACTACGAGGACATGAAGGGCATCGAGTCCGGCATCCCGCGGCTGTTCTGAACCCGTATCTCCGAGAGGCATGAACATGGCCGCATCCCCTTACACCTGCGTCCTCTGGGACGTCGACGGCACGATCGCCGACGCCTCGGCGGGGATCCTGCCGCGCCTCGTCGAGGTGTACGCCGCGTTCGGCCTGCCGGAGCCCGCGCAGAGCGAGTTGTCCCGCTGGATCGGCCCGCCGATGTTCGAGTCGTTCCGCGACCTGGCCGGCCTGTCCGAGGAGGACGCGCACCTCGCGGTGCGGAAGTACCGGGAACTGGCCATGCGCGACGGCTACGCCGCGAGCGTGCGGATCTATCCCGGCGTCGCCGAGGCCCTGCAGACGGTCAAGGCGGCGGGCATCCCGCAGGCCACCGCGAGCTCGAAGCCCGAGAACCAGGTGCTCGCGATCCTCGAGCACTACGGCCTGATCGACGACTTCGTCATCGTCGCCGGAGCGCTGCCCGACGCATCCGGCCTGCACGACGGCAAGGAGGCGGTCCTCCGCCGCGCCCTGCACCGGCTCACCGAGGCGGGCGTCGACGTCAGCCGCCCCGTCCTGATCGGCGACCGCCTGCACGACATCGAGGGCGCGGCTCCCCTGGGCGTGCCCGTGATCTTCGTCACCTGGGGCTTCGGCGAGCCGGGGGAGTCCGCCGGCGCCATCGCCGAGGTCGCGACCCCCGACGAGCTGCTGCGGATCCTGCTGCCGCAGGGCTGACCTCTGCGGCACACGCGGCCGCTCCGCCGTGAGAAACCGCTTCTGACGCGAGACATCACGTCTGGCGTGGTGTCTCGTGCGGGATCTGGTTTCTCGCGCGCGCACGAGCCGCCCGCACAAAAGGAGACTCCCCCGGTGCCGAGGCACCGGGGGAGTCAGAAGTCCGTGTCGCTCAGAGCGGACGGATGTTCTCGGCCTGCAGGCCCTTGGGGCCCTGCGCCACATCGAACTCGACGCGCTGGTTCTCGTCGAGCGAGCGGTAGCCGGAGGATGCAATGGCGGAGTAGTGCGCGAACACGTCAGCTCCACCGTCGTCGGGGGAGATGAAGCCGAAGCCCTTCTCCGAGTTGAACCACTTAACCGTGCCCTGAGTCATGTACTGCCTTCTTGCTTGGGCTTACGCCGGCGCAGACGCGTCGACGATGCTAACGCTATCCGAGTCGACCCGCATAGCAACACCCCGGATCACAAGGTGACGAAAATGTTGCAAGCCGCGCGACGGGCGGGATCCGCTCCCGGAGCGGCCGGAGCGACGGAGGCCGCGGCGCGCACGTCCGAGAAATGGAGCGGGTCCCCACCGCGGGGGGAGCGATGGGGACCCAGGACGACCGGAGGGTGCGTCTGAAATCAGCATAACCCATGTTCGGGAGTTCTGTCCCCCAAAAGGGGGACAAAATGTCGACGACGGGCGTATCATCTCAGTACATCGGAATACTGGGGACGAAGCGGCCCCCCCGGGGGATCCATTGGGGACTGGATGCGCCGAGGGGGCCATTGCACGCACTGGCCGCCGGTCTCTGGGGAAGACCTTCCGCCCTCGCTGGGGACGTCGGGCGGGAGCAGCCGTCTTCACGTGCGCGCGGTCAACACTAGGCGAGGCCGCGCGCCCCTGTCCAGGATGCACAGGCGCGCCGATCGGAAAACGCTCTCAATCGGTCAGAGAGCGCCATTCCTCCGCGAGAAGCCCGTAGTTCATGCCATCCATCCACTCTCCGCTGCGGTGCAGCGCGGTGCGGCGGCTGTGCTCCTCGCGCCGCATGCCCAGGCGCTCCATCATGCGCCACGACGGCTCGTTCGCCGCGAAGCAGCCGGCGCTGACACGGCGCAGCCCGAGTTCGGTGAAGCAGGCGGCCATCACCGCGCGCACCGCCTCGGTCGCGTACCCGCGCCCCTGCTGCGCAGGATCCATGGCCCAGCCCAGCTCCGCCTGCACGCCCTCGGCCTGCGGGCGTACCTCCGCCTGCGACCACGCGTCTTCGACGCGCAGCATGATGTCGCCGATCACGCCGACGCCCGGAAGCTCCACGAGCAGGGTGAGCGCGAGACGCTCCGGATCCGCGAAGTGCGCGCGGAACCCCTCGGCATCGGCGGGCGCCGTGGTGAGCCACTGGTGCACCTCGTCGAGGCGGCGGTAGCGCCACACCGCGTCGGAGTCGGCCGACGTGCTCGCACGCACGATGAGCCGCTCTGTACGCAGCGGGAGGGCGATCCGGTCGAACGCGGGGGAGGTCATGCCTCCAGGCTAGAGTCCGGATCCGACATCCGGGCGCCGCGCACCTGGACGAGTCCGTCCAGCGCCTGCAGCAGGCGGGTGGCGCCGGGCCGGTCCGGCGTGGTGCGCGTGTGGACCAGCACGTTCATCGCGGCGAGCACGAGGGACACCGCGCGCACGGCCTCGTCGTGATCGGAGGCACGGCGCTCGGCGAGCTCGATGAGCTGCTCCCGCACGGACCCCATCCACTGCGAGAACGCGGGCAGCAGTTCGGGCCGCCGGATGAGCAGCTGCTTGATGCGCTGGCGGTCCATCCCCTCGTCCATCGAGGAGCCGACCACTTCGCAGAGCGCGGGCACGAGCTCACCACGGGCGCGCAGGAATCGCGCCACGACCTCGCCGCCGGCGCCCGACTCCGGCAGCTTCAGAGCGGCGGCGGCCTTGGACGGGAAGTAGTTGAAGAAGGTGCGCGGCGAGACGTCGACGGCCTCGCAGATCTGCTCGATCGTGGTGCCGTCCAGCCCCTGCTCCTCGACCAGACGCAGGGCGGCCTCGTGCAGAGCCTGACGGGTCTGCTGCTTCTTGCGCTCTCGCCGGCCCTCGCCGGCGGTGTTCGCGATGCTCATCTTCTTCTCCTCGTACGCGAAGCCGGGACGGGACGTGCCCGCCCCGGCTGCATCGCTCAGGCGCTCTGGACCCTGATCGTACCGGTCTCGCTGACGCCGGCCTCGTCGGCCTGCTCCTGCAGGGCCGAGCGGGTGCGCAGCGGCGGCGCCTTGAAGAACCAGCTCAGCACGAAGGCGAGCATCAGCACGCCGAAGCCGACCCAGTAGATGATGTCGATCGCCTGCGTGAAGCCGACCATGAACGGCTTCGTGAGCGCCGGGTCCGCCCCGTTCAGGAACGAGGTGTCGCTGATCGTAGAGTTGGATCCGGACGAGCCGCCTGACGTCGACACCTTGGCGAGCTGCTTGCTCATCCCGGGCGCGATCGTGTCCACCCAGTGCTCGCGCTGCGCCTTGTCCGACCAGTCCACAACGACGCGACCGTTCACGACAGTGGCCTTCGCAGCGGCGGCGACGGCCTTCAGCGCCGCGGCTTCGGCGTCGGGCAGGGCCTCGGCGACCTTCTGATCGATCGCCGTCTGCGCGGCCGCGGCCGGGAGCTGCCCGGAAGCGACCGCCTGGTTCACACCCGCCGTGACGGCGTCGGTCACCTTCTTGTCGGCAACGGCCTTGGCCTCGGTCGTGCCCTTGTCGAGCTGCGCCTGGATCTGCTTCTGCGCCGGCCCGATCACCGGCTCCCAGAGCTGCTTCACGACGGCCTTGTTCTCGGTCTTGCCCGCGACGCCGGGATCGAGTGCGGCGTTCAGGCCCGCGGTCAACGTCGCCTGGGGCGCCATGCCGTGCACGATGTTCAGCGGAAGCAGCGTGAACAGGATCGAGAGCATGATCGCCGTCCCCAGCGTTCCACCGATCTGGCGGAAGAAGGTCGCGGCGCTCGTGGCGACGCCCATGTCGGGCGCGGCGACCGCGTTCTGGCTCGCCATGGTGAGCGATTGCATGAGCTGGCCGAGCCCGAGGCCCACCACGAACATGCCGATCATCATGAACCACACCGGGGTGCTGGACGAGACGAACGTGAGCAGCAGGAATCCGAGGGCGGTGCACAGCGTGCCCAGGCGCGGGAAGATACCGTACTTCCCGGTCCGCGCCGTGATCTGACCGGCGGCCATGGACGACGTCATGAGGCCGACGACCATCGGCAGCATCGCGAAGCCCGACTCGGTGGGGGTGAGGCCCGCGACGATCTGCATGTAGAGCGGGATCGTCATCATCGCGCCGAACATGCCGAAGCCCACGAGCACACCGATGACGGTCGCCATAGAGAAGGTGTTGGAGTGGAACAGGCGGATCGGGATGATCGCGTCGTCCTTCATCGCGATCTCGATGAGCACGAAGGCGATCGCACCCAGGCCGCCGATCACGTAGCAGGCGATCGCGGCGAACGAGGACCAGCCCCACTCGCGGCCCTGCTCGGCGACGAGCAGCAGCGGCACGAGCGCCACGATCACGGCCGTCGCGCCCCACCAGTCGATGCGCGGATTCTTGTGCGTGCCGACCTTCGGCAGGTGCAGGAACGCGATCACCATCGCGAGCGCGATGAGGCCGATCGGCAGGTTGATGAGGAACACCCAGCGCCATCCGGAGATCCAGAGGATCTCGTGCGCGCCGGCGAACAGGCCGCCGACCAGCGGGCCGATCAGCGAGGAGATGCCGAACACCGCGAAGAAGTACCCCTGGTACTTGGCACGCTCGCGAGGGGCGAGGATGTCGGCCATGATCGCGAGCGGGAGCGACATCAGCGCGCCGGCGCCGATGCCCTGGAAGGCGCGGAAGCCCGCGAGCATCAGCATGGACGTCGAGAACGTCGAGAGCACGGATCCGAGGATGAACACCGTGATGCCGAAGATGAACAGCGGCCGGCGACCGAAGATGTCGCTGAGCTTGCCGTAGATCGGCACCGAGATCGTCGAGGTGATCAGATACGCGGTGGTGACCCAGGCCTGCTGATCGAGGCCGTGCAGGTCGTCGCCGATCGTGCGGATCGCGGTGCCCACGATCGTCTGGTCGAGCGACGAGAGGAACATGCCGGCCATCAGGCCGTATATGACGAGCAGGATCTGCCTGTGCGTCATGATCGGGGCGTTCTGCTTGCGCTCCGTGCGCGTCGCCCCTGTGGTTGCTGTCGCGGTGGACATGGAGTCCCTTCAAATGAATCGAGGACGCCGTCGCCCGTCGTCGACACCCGTCGCTTCGAGCGCCGACGTTGGCGGCAAGAATGTTGCAGCCATGCAAGATTACACGAAAGGAAAGGTTGCGCAAACGCAGATTCACTATGAGGTTGCTGGATCCTGCGCGGCGGACGAGATGGATTCCGCAGCTTCGGAGGGTCCGCGAGGAGCCTTTTCCATCCCTCCGGCCGGATCACCGTCGCGGCGAGATGGATATCGTCGCCCGACATGCGCCGCTAAGAGCGTTTTCCGCCTTCAGCGCGCCCGCCGGGGAGCCCCGAATCCCGCACTCCGGCAGGGAGGCGACCGCCGTCAGCCCGCGTCGCGCAGCCGCACGTTCCGGGCGGCCACGAGGTCTTCCACGCCCTCGAGCAGGCGAGCGGCACCGGGCCGCTCGCCGCCCGCGGTGCCGTCGTGCACGATCACGCTGAGCGCCGCCA
This sequence comes from Microbacterium azadirachtae, assembly GCF_000956505.1. GTDB lineage: Bacteria > Actinomycetota > Actinomycetes > Actinomycetales > Microbacteriaceae > Microbacterium > Microbacterium azadirachtae_A. The sequence goes on from NZ_JYIX01000030.1 coordinate 55,556, forward strand.
TCGTGAGGGCGACCGCGGCCATGGCGTCCGCATCGTCGGCGCGCTCGCGGACGAGCGCGTAATACTGCTCGCGGATGCCGCCCATCCACTGCGCGAAGGCGGGCATGAGCTCGGGGCGGCGCACGACCAGCGCCTTCATGCGCTTGCGCTGCTGCGCGTCGTCCATCGAGGCGCCGATGAGCGCGCAGAGCGCGGGCACGAGCTCGCCCTGGGCGGCGCGGAACGCGTCGGCGCCCTCGGGGGGGATCCCGGTGTCGGGCAGGTCGAGGGCGGCGGCGGCCTTGGAGGGGAAGTAGTTGAAGAAGGTGCGCGGCGATACGTCCACGGCCTCGCAGATCTGCTCGACCGTGGTGCCGTCGAGGCCCTTCTCATCGACCAGGCGCAGCGCGGCCTCATGCAGCGCCTGCCGGGTCTGCTGCTTCTTGCGCTCGCGCCGGCCGCAGTTCTCCGCGTGCGGATCCGCCGCGGTCAGCTCCTCTGTGTTCGTCATCTCGCTCTCCTCGAGAGTCGGGGCGGGTCTCCCCGCCCCGACTCCGCTCAGGCCTTGTGGGTCCTGATGCTTCCGGTCTCGGTCATTCCCACCTTGTCCGCCTGCTCCTGCAGTGCGGATCGGGCGCGCAGCGGCGGCACCTTGAAGAACCAGGTCAGCACGAACGCGAGCAGGATCACGCCGAAGCCGACCCAGTACAGCGTCACGAGTCCCTGGATGAAACCGATCATGAACGGCTTGCTGAGCGCGGCGTCGGCCCCGGTCAGGAAGGAGGTGTCGTTCACCGCAGTGCCGGACGAACCGGATCCGGAGGCATCGCTCTCCTTCTTCTTGATCTCGTCCTGCAGCGTCGGGACCAGCTGGTCGACCCAGTAGGTGCGCTGGTCGTGATCGGCCCAGTTCACCGCGACCTTGTCACCCTGGACGCCGGCGTGCGCCTTCTCGGCGACCGCCTTCAGCACCTGCTCGTGCGCAGCGGACTCCGCGGCGGGCGTCGCCTCCGCGGCCTTCTGCGCGATCACGGCGGGCGCGGCCTCCGCGGGCAGCTGCCCCGCGGCGACGGCCTGGTTCACGCCCTCGGTGACCTTCTGCGTCACGGCCTCGCTGGCCGCGGCCTTCGCCTTCGCGTCGGCCTCGGCCAGACCCTTGTCGAGCTGCTTCTGGACGTTCTCGGTCAGCGGACCGACGACGGCGCTCCATTGCTGCTTCATGATGGCGGCGTTGTCCGCCTTGGACGAGGTCGCCGGATCCAGAGCAGCATCGAGCGCCGCCGACAGATTGGCCTTGTCCTCGGTGGCGTGAAGGACGTTGGCGGGCAGCATCGAGAACAGCACCGAGAGCATCACGGCGGTGCCCAGGGTTCCGCCGATCTGACGGAAGAACGTGGCGGCGCTCGAGGCGACGCCCATCTCGTGCGGATCGACCGAGTTCTGGCTCGCGAGCGTCAGAGGCTGCATGAGCTGGCCGAGCCCGAGGCCCAGCACGAACATGCCGACGAAGATCTGCCACAGCGGCGTCTCGTACCGGATGAGCGTGAGCGAGAAGAAGCCGACCGCGGTGAAGAGCGTGCCGAGGACGGGGAAGATGCGGTACTTCCCGGTGCGCGCCGTGATCTGGCCCGAGGCGAGCGAGGCGATCATGAGGCCGACGATGAGCGGCAGCATGGACAGGCCGGATTCGGTCGGGTTCATGCCGACGACGATCTGCATGTAGAGCGGGATGGTCATCATCGCGCCGAACATCGCGAAGCCCACGAGGAAACCGAGGACTGTGGCCATCGAGAAGGTGCCGGAGCGGAAGAGCTTCAGCGGGATGATCGCGTCGTCCTTCATGAGGGCCTCGATCACGACGAATGCGACGAGGCCGATGCCGCCGATCGCGTAGCAGGCGATGGAGGCGACGGAGTCCCAGCCCCAGGCGCGGCCCTGCTCGACGACGATGAGCAGCGGCACGAGCGCCATGATGACCGCGGCAGCGCCCCACCAGTCGATGCGCGGGCCCTTGTGCCGGCCGACCTTGGGCAGGTGGAGGAACGTGATCACCATGAACAGCGCGAACAGGCCCAGCGGGATGTTGATGAGGAAGGTCCAGCGCCAGCCGTCGATCCAGAGGATCTGGTTCGCGCCGGCGAACAGGCCGCCGACGAGCGGGCCGATCACGGTCGCGACGCCGAACACGGCGAAGAAGTAGCCCTGGTACTTGGCACGCTCGCGCGGGGCGAGGATGTCGCCCATGATCGCGAGCGGCAACGCCATGAGCGCGCCGGCGCCGATGCCCTGGAACGCACGGAACGCGGCGAGCATCATCATCGAGGTCGAGAACGCCGAGAGCGTGGAGCCCAGGATGAAGATCACGATGCCGAGGATGAACAGCGGGCGGCGGCCGAAGATGTCGCTCAGCTTGCCGTAGATCGGCACGGCGATGGTCGAGGTGATGAGGAACGCGGTGGTGACCCAGGCCTGCTGATCGAGGCCGTGCAGGTCGTCGCCGATCGTGCGGATCGCGGTGCCGAAGACGGTCTGCGCGAGCGACGACAGGAACATGCCGCTCATCAGGCCGTAGATCACCAGCATGATCTGCTTGTGCGTCATGATCGGCTTCGCGGCGAGCGGGGCGGACGCCTCGACCGTCGTGACGGTGTCGGTGGCGGTTGCCATAGAAGTCCTTCCAGGGGAACGGGGGATGGAGCGGTGCGGATCCCGCCCGCGGACTTCTTCGATCGACACGAGCGCCGACGCCGGCGCAAAACTTGCAACTCTGCAATGTTACACGCTTGCAAGCTTTCCAGCACGCATGGATTTGGGATCCGTGTCGTGACAGTGTCGTGACAGTGTCGGCGGCATCCGTCACGATGGAGGCATGACGGACGGCTACGAGCCCGGCTTCCTCTCCACCTCGCTCCCTCTGCCGCGCCCGGAACGCGAGGTGCGCGAGCTCGCGTATCCGCGCTTCACCGTGCTGCTCGATCCTGGCCGCAGACTGGCCGTGGCGACGGGCGTCAACATCGACGGCACGACACTGCGCGACCTGCCGCGCACGGGCGAATGGCGGCTCGACCCCCGGGTCGGAGAGGACGAGCAGACCGGGCCCGCCGTGTACGCGCGCAACGACCTCGACCGAGGACACCTGGTGCGGCGGCGCGATCCGGGGTGGGGAGACGTCTCCGCGGCGCGCGCCGCGATGGAGGCCACCTTCGTCTACCCCAACGCCGCTCCGCAGGCGGCACGCTTCAATCAGGGCCCCGAGCTCTGGCTCGGCCTCGAAGACCACGTGCTCACCTATGCAGAGGCCACCGCGCAGCGCATCTCCGTGTTCACGGCCCCGGTGCTCGCCGACGACGACCCGCCCTATCGCGGCATCCGGATCCCCCTGCGCTTCTGGAAGATCGCGGCCTGGGAGTCGGCCGGCTCCCTCTCGGCGGCCGGATTCGTCCTCGACCAGAGCGACCTCGTCGACACCAGGGACGGGCTGCTCGCCGCCGCGCCGCTCGGCGGGTTCCGCACGTTCCAGGTGCCCGTCACCGAGATCGCCGCGCTCGCCGGCGTCGACGTCGGGCCCCTCGCGGCCGCGGACGTGCTGACCACCCGGGGGATCCGCCCGGTCGAGTGGCGACCGCTGCACAGCGCTGACGACATCGTGCTCTGAACCGCGGCGGACGGCGCGCGGGATCTGCGGGCCGGCCGGCTCAGCCGGAGGGGAGGTGGTCGCAGTCCGGGGTCGGGGCCTTGCCGTCCCAGCGGTCCAGGGTCCACTGCTCGAGCTGAGGGGTGAGCGGGGAGTCCGGCCCGACGAGCTCGACGTGGCCGAGCCCGGGGTAGGTGCGGTAGTCGACGGGGATCCCGGCATCGCAGCGGGCCTTCACCCACGCGTCCTGGATCGCGGGTTTCACGAGCGGATCCGCCAGTCCCTGCGCGACCAGCACGGGCGCGGGGAAGGGCCCGGTGGGCTCCTGCTCCTTGAGCTTGTCGCCGAACGGGCCGTCGAGCAGCGCATTCGGGAAGATCTGGTTCGGCACCTGGCTGCCGCGCAGGATCGCGGCGAGGCCGTCGTGCCCGTTGAAGCAGAGTCCGCCGATGCGCTCGACCGGCCCGGCGGATCCGGGGGTGAGGCTCTTCTCGACGTTCAGCTCGGGGAACACCTTGTCCCAGGTCGCCGCGATGTACGCCGACACGGTCTTGCCCGCCGTCTCCGACTTGATCGCCTCGGCGAGCGCGTACAGGTTCGAGGCCGGCGCGAACGCCGCGACGCCCTTGACAGTGAACTCCGGGGCATAGGACGAGGCGATCTGGCCGGTCCAGAGCGAGCCCTGGCCGCCCTGCGAGTGGCCCCAGATCACGGTGTCGGTGGAGACGTTGAGCTCACTGAACCCGAGCACGGCCTTCGACGCGTCCCACACGTTGCGGGCCTCCGCATCGCCCACGAGATAGGGGTGCGGGCCCTTCGTGCCCAGGCCGATGTAGTCGGACGTGACTGCGACCCAGCCGTGCTCGGTCACCATGTCGGCCATCGCCGTGCCCGCGCCGTCGGCGAAGGGCGCGGCGCTCAGCGACGGCGAGCAGCCCGGCACCACGCCGACCGTGCCGTGCGAGACCGTGAGGAGAGGAAGAGGATCCGGTCCCGGGTTCTCCGGCGCGAGCACCGTGCCGCTCGAGACGGCCGGGGACCCGTCCTGGTTCGTGGTCGTGTAGAGGATCCGCCACGCCTTCGCCCCCGCGGGCACGCCGACCGTCATCGGTTCGGAGCGGATCAGCGTGCCGGGCTTGGACGGCACATCGGCGGGCGGGGTGTAGAACGCATCGGGCACCGGCAGCGGAGTGCCCCCGAGCAGCGCGCCGCTGCCCGCGGCGAGCGCGACCGCGAGCACGAGGGCGACGCTCGCCCCGATCGTGCGGAGCCAGCGCACCCACGGACGGCGCGGGGCGTTCGTCGCGGGAGAGCGCCTCGCGAACGCGCGCACGATCAGCTGCAGCCCGATGAAGACGAACCACGCCCCGACGCCGAGCCGGAACACGACCAGGGTCAGCACCGGCCAGAACACGGTGATCGCGGCGACGGCCAGCGTCGCGACCGCCGCGATGATCCCGGTGACGCGCTGATCCGCGCCGGGGCGGAAGGCACGCACGACGGTGGCCAGGGCGAAGGCGATCAGCGCGATCGTGAGGAGCAGCGAGAGCAGCGGAGCACCTGCGACCGGCCACAGCGCCATGCCGGCCCCGAGCAGCACGAGCAGCCCGCCGAGCACGCGCGCGACGATCACGACGGCCGGGCGCGACGCGGATCCGTCGTCGTCCTGCCCGTTGCCCTCGCCCGCGGTGAGAAGCACGGCGACGCCCGCCAGCAGGATCCCGATCCCGGTGACGAGCGCGATCGTCTGCACGGTCATCGACACGAGGAGGAAGACGACGCCGACCGCGACGATCGCGAGGCCCAGCACGATGCGGATCGGAGCGCTCCACCGTGCGACCGTCGCGGACAGGCGACGGAACGGGCCGGTGCGCCGCGAGGGGGTCTCCGGCGCGGTGTTCTCGGGGGCGGGTGCGGACTCCTGCGGATCCACGGCGTCTCCTTCGGCTCGCGCCGCGGTCCGCGGCTGACGCCAGATTAGCGGCGGGGACGCAGGGGTCAAGGAAACGAAGAAGGCCCGGATCTCTCGATCCGGGCCTTCTTCTCACTGTGCGCGAGGGGGGACTTGAACCCCCACGCCCTTGCAGGCACTGGCACCTGAAGCCAGCGCGTCTACCTATTCCGCCACTCGCGCATGTCGGTCCTCGCGAACCAACCTCCCGAGAATATCACGCCCCGGCGCGCACTCCGAACCGGCGCCGCACCCCGGCTGCGTCGAGTGCACGGCATCCCGTCGAGCGCACGGCCTGCGCGCGCGAACGTCCCGTGCGCTCGGCAGGATCCGGTGCACTCGCTACCGGAACCGAGCAAGCCCGGCCGCGCAGGCGAACCGACGACACAGGATCCACTCGGCATCCGGATCGCGCCGTCCGGGGGATCATTCAGGCCGTATCGCTACGATGTGCGTACCGATCGGTGAGCCATGGGAGCCCAGTGGGACTACTAGACAGCTTTGAGAAGGGTCTCGAGCGCGCAGTGAACAGCGCGTTCGCGAAGACCTTCCGCAGCGGCATCCAGCCCGTGGAGATCGCTTCGGCACTGCGTCGCGAAATGGACACGAAGGCGGCTGTCGTCAGCCGCGACCGCATCATCGTGCCGAGCACCTTCCTCGTGCACCTGAGCGGCGAGGACGCGACGGCCATGCACGGACTCGGATCCGCTCTCATCGACGAGCTGCACGTCCTGGTCAAGGAGCACGCCCGCGCACAGGGATACAGCTTCTCCGGCCCCGTGAACATCGCCCTCGAAGCCGACGACAAGCTCGCCACGGGCACCGTCCGCGTCGAATCCGCCTCCACGCCGAGCAGCGGACGCGTCACCTGGCAGGCCGTCGTCACCACGGGCGGCGCACGCTACCCCGTCACCAAGGCGCGTACGGTCATCGGCCGTGGAAGCGACGCCGACATCACCATCGGCGACGCCGGATCCAGCCGCAAGCACGCCGAAGTGCTGTGGGACGGCGATCACGCCATGCTCCGCGACCTCGGCTCCACCAACGGCACCAAGCTCAACGGCCAGCGCGTGCGCGAGGCCCAGCTCACCAGCGGCATGGTCATCACGATCGGCCGCACGGATCTGACATTCGAGGTCGTGCCCGTCTCCGAGCCGGTCCGCGGCCGCGGCGATGACGCCACGCGCGCGTTCGGGGTCAATCCGTGAGCGCGGCCTGCGGAAAGCGCCGCGAGCGCGCCATCCGTGAGGAGCAGCCGTCATGAGTGAACTGACGCTCCTCCTCCTGCGCATCGGCTTCCTCGTGCTGATGTGGTTCTTCGTCTTCGCGGTCGTCTATTCGCTCCGCGCGGATCTGTTCGGCGTGCGCGTGCGCAAGCTGCCCCAGGCCGAGGCCGCGGCGAGCGCCCCGGCGGCGAAGCCGGCCCCTGCACCCGCGAAGCCCTCTGCCGCACCGAGGAGCAGGCCCGGCGGACCGGCAACCACGTCCACCGTCGCCAAACTCGTCATCACGTCCGGTCCCAAGGCCGGCCTCGAGGTGCCGCTGGGATCCGAGCCGATGTCGATCGGCCGCTCGAGCGAATCCGGTCTCGTCATCCGCGACGACTACACGTCCAGCCACCACGCGCGCCTGCTGCTGTGGGGCGACCAGTGGATGCTCCAGGATCTCGACTCCACGAACGGCACGTTCCTGAACGGAGAGCGCGTCGGCGCCCCCGTCGCCGTGTCGATCGGCGCACCCATCAAGGTGGGCGCCACGACGTTCGAGCTGCGGGCGTAACCGGCGGCCATGGTCTTCGAGGGCTCGAGCGCCGCGATCTCCCACACCGGGAAGGTCCGCTCCAACAACCAGGACTCCGGCTACGCCGGGGCGAACCTGTTCGTCGTCGCCGACGGCATGGGCGGCCACGCGGGCGGCGACGTCGCCAGCAGCCTCGCGATCCACCGGCTGCAGAACCTCGATCACGCCTATCCCTCGACCATGGACGCGGAGGCCTCGCTGCAGGCTGCCGCCACGACCGCCGCGGGCGACATGATCCGCGCCGTCAAGGACCGCCCGGAGCTCGCCGGCCTCGGCACCACGCTCGACGCGATCATCATGGTCGACGACTACGCCGTCATCGGCCACATCGGCGACTCCCGCATCTACCTCTACCGCGACGAGACGCTCACCCAGATCACCACCGACCACACCTTCGTGCAGCGGCTGGTCGATTCGGGCCGGATCACGCCGGAGGAGGCGCGCTACCACCCGCGCCGCTCCGTGCTCATGCGCGTGCTCAGCGACATGGACGCGGATCCCGAGCTCGACATGTTCGTCATGCCGACGCTGCCCGGGGACCGCTGGCTGCTGTGCTCCGACGGCCTCTCCGGGGTCGTCGACGAAGCGCACATGGAGAAGACGCTGCGCCTGGCCATGGCCCCGGGACGCACCGCGGACGGCCTGCTGAAGTACGCGCTCGACGGGGGAGCCCCCGACAACGTCACGATCGTGATCGTCGACGTCGGCGGCCAGCACCCGCTGCTCTCCGGATCCGCGACCGTCGTCGGCGCCGCGGCGAACCCGCAGGGCATCATCGTGCCCGCCGCGCGCCCGGCCCGCCCGAGCTGGCTGCACCCCGTGCGCCAGGCGGCGAACGAACCGACGCACTTCGAGCCGGCCGCCGACTACCTCGAGGAGCTCATCGAGGAGGACCACCGCCGCTCGGTGCGCCGCAGGGTCGGGTGGATCACCGGGCTGCTCGTGGTGATCGCGCTCATGGCGGCCGCGCTGTTCGGGGCCTACGCGTGGACGCAGACCCGCTACTTCGTGGGGGTCTCCTCCGACACCGACACGGTCGCCGTCTTCCAGGGGATCCAGCAGGATCTCGGGCCGATATCGCTCTCGCACGTGTACGAGGACACCGGCATCAAGATGTCGGACCTGCCCAGCTTCAACCAGTCGCTCGTGCAGCAGACCATCACCGCACGCTCCCTCGACGACGCGACGGCCATCGTCGGGCGCCTCCGCGCCTCGTCCGGGACGGGGAAGACGCCATGACCGCCACCGCACCCGCTCCCCACGCCGGCGACGTCGCCGCCGACACGGCCGTGCTGCGCGCGCTGCGCAAGATCCGCGGTCCGCAGACGCAGCGCAACCGCGAATTCTGGCTCCTGCTGTTCGCCGTGGTCGTCGCAGGCGCCGCCCTCACCCTCGTGCAGCTGGGCGCCCTCGGCCGCATCGACCCGATGATCCTGCTCATCGGCGGCGGGCTCGCCGTGCTCGTGTTCGCCCTGCACATCGTGCTGCGCTTCGTCGCCAGCGACGCGGATCCGTTCGTCCTCCCGATCGCCACGCTCCTCACCGGCGTCGGCATCGCGGAGATCTACCGCATCGACATCGCCAACCGCGCCACGGGCTGGGACGCGTCCTCCAACAAGCAGCTCATGTGGATGGCGATCTCGGTGGCAGGCGCGATCGCCCTCGTGATCTTCCTGCGCAACTACCGCGTGCTGTACAAGTACACCTACCTCTCCGGGCTGGCGGGCCTCGTGCTTCTGGTCCTGCCCTTCATCCCCGGCCTCAAGGCCGATGCGAACGCTGACGTCTGGATCTCGATCGGCGGGCTCGGCTTCCAGCCCGGCGAGCTCTCGAAGATCTTCCTGGCGATCTTCTTCGCGGGCTACCTCGTGCGCACGAGGGAGAGCCTGTCGTCCGTGGGCAAGCGGTTCGCCGGCATCACCTGGCCGCGCATGCGCGAGCTGGGGCCCGTGATCGTGGTCTGGCTGATCTCGCTCGCCATCATCGTCGCGCAGCACGACCTCGGCACCGGCGTGCTCATCTTCGGCATGTTCATCGTGATGCTCTACGTCGCGACCGGGAAGACCAGCTGGGTTCTCATCGGCGTCGTGGGCGTGGTGATCGGCGTCGCGGTCGTGTCGCAGTTCCTGACCTACGTGCAGAACCGCTTCAACACGTGGATCAACGCCTTCGACCCCGACCTCATGGAGGACCAGAGCTACCAGCTCACGCAGGGCATCTTCGGCCTCGCGCACGGGGGGCTGCTCGGCACGGGCCTCGGCCAGGGCCGCCCGCAGATCACGCCGGTCGCCGAGAGCGACTTCATCATCACCAGCCTCGGCGAGGAGATCGGGCTGATCGGCCTGTTCGCCGTGCTGTGCCTGTACATGGTGTTCGTCAGCCGGGGCCTGCGGATCGGCGTCGCCGGTCAGGACGACTTCGGCAAGCTGCTCGCGGTGGGCGTCTCGTTCACGATCGGCCTGCAGGTCTTCATCATGGTCGGCGGCGTCACCCGCGTGATCCCGCTGACCGGCCTCACCACGCCGTTCCTCGCGGCGGGAGGCTCCTCCCTCATCGCGAACTGGCTCATCGTCGGTCTGCTGCTGCGGATATCCGACGGCGTGCGCCGCCAACCCAGGGTGGTGATCGGATGACCAAGGAACTCAGAAGGATCAGCATCCTCGTGCTGGTCATGTTCCTCGCCCTATTCGGCTCTGTGAGCTGGATCCAGGTCGTGCAGGCGGACGCGCTCGCGCAGAACGACGCGAACCGGCGCACGCGGCTGGACAGCTACGAGATCCAGCGCGGATCCATCCTCGCCGGGGACACGCCGATCGCCACCTCGAAGGCGTCGGGCGACATGTACTCGTTCCAGCGGGTGTACACGGATCCGCAGATGTGGTCCTCGGTCACGGGCTACTACAACCCCGCACTGGGCAGCGCGACCGGCATCGAGAAGGCCATGAACAGCGAGCTCAGCGGCACCGGAGGCTCCAACTTCCTCTCGTCGATCGAGCGCATCGTCTCGGGCCAGCCGCAGAAGGGCGCGAACGTCCGCCTCAGCCTCGACCCGGTGGCGCAGAAGGCCGCGTACGACGCGCTGCAGGGCCTGCAGGGCGCCGTCGTCGCGATCGAGCCCAAGACGGGACGGATCCTCGCGATGGTCTCCACCCCCGGCTACGACACGAACAGCCTGGCCGTGCACGACTCGAAGGCCGCCAACGCCACGTACGACGGCCTCGTCGCCGACCCGAACAAGCCGCTGTCGAACCGCGCCATCGGCGGGAACATGAACCCTCCCGGTTCCACGTTCAAGCTCGTCGTGGCCGCCGCGGCGCTGGACTCCGGCAAGTTCACGATGCAGTCGACGTTCCCGAACCCTGCCGCCTTCACCCTGCCGGGCACCACCACCGCCGTGCACAACTCGTGGGGCGGGCCCTGCCCCGGCGGCGAGACCGTGAGCCTCGCCGATGCGATCCGGTACAGCTGCAACATCCCGATGGCCGAGCTCGCGGTGCAGCTCGGCGACAAGGCGATCCGCTCCTCCGCCGAGAAGTTCGGCTTCGGCAAGGAGTTCTCGCTCCCGCTCGAGTCGACCGCGTCCACGTACCCGAAGAGCCTCTCGCCCGACAAGACCGGTCTCACGGGCTTCGGACAGGGCGACGTGAGGGCGACCCCGCTGCAGATGGCCATGGTCTCGGCCGGCATCGCGAACAACGGCGTCGTGATGAACCCGCGCATGGTGGATCAGGTCCTCGGCGACGATCTGTCGGTGCTCAAGCAGATCGACAACAGCCAGTTCGGGCAGGCGATGAGCTCCGACCAGGCCGCGGCGATCACCGCCGCCATGCAGGCGTCGGTCTCAAGCGGCGCGGCGCAGGGTGCAAGAATAGACGGAGTCGACGTGGCCGGTAAGACGGGCACAGCGGAGAACGGTGACACCAACCCCTACACGCTGTGGTTCACCGGCTTCGCGCCCGCTTCGAACCCGGAGATCGCCGTTGCGGTCGTCGTCGAAGACGGCGGTGGGCAGGGACAATCCGGATCCGGTGATGCGATCGCATCACCGATTGCCAAAAAGGTCATGGAGGCGGTGCTGAAGAAATGAGGCCGACACAGGGTGTGCATTTCGGCGGTCGCTACGAGCTGCAGTCTCGGATCGCCATCGGTGGCATGGGCGAGGTGTGGGAGGCGACCGATCACGTCATCGGACGGACCGTCGCCATCAAGATCCTCAAAGACGAGTACATGGGGGATCCTGGCTTCCTCGAGCGCTTCCGCGCCGAGGCCCGCCACGCCGCCCTCGTGAACCACGAGGGCATCGCGAGCGTGTTCGACTACGGCGAGGAGAACGGCTCGGCGTACCTCGTCATGGAACTCGTCCCCGGCGAGGCGCTCTCCACGATCATCGAGCGCGAGGGATCCCTCAGCGCCGACAAGACGCTCGACATCGTCGCGCAGACCGCCTCCGCGCTGCAGGCCGCGCACGCGGCGGGCCTCGTGCACCGTGACATCAAGCCCGGCAACCTGCTGATCACGCCGGACGGCCGGGTCAAGATCACCGACTTCGGCATCGCGCGGATCGCCGACCAGGTGCCGCTCACGGCCACCGGTCAGGTCATGGGCACCGTGCAGTACCTCTCGCCCGAGCAGGCCTCTGGACACGCCGCATCGCCGGCCACCGACATCTACTCGCTCGGCATCGTCGCGTACGAATGCCTAGCCGGGAAGCGCCCGTTCACGGGCGAGTCGCAGGTCGCGATCGCCATGGCGCAGATCAACGACACCCCGCCGCCGCTGCCGCCGACCGTGCCGCAGCCGGTGCAGAACCTGGTCATGGCCATGATCGCGAAGAAGCCGGCCGACCGGCCGAGCTCCGCGGCCACGGTCGCGCGCGCCGCGCAGGCGCTGCGCCGCGGCGACCTGAACTCCGCCGCGATCGCGGTGCCGGCCGTCATCGCCGGTGTCGTGGGCGCCGGTGCCGTCGCGGGTGCCACCGGCGACGATGCCATGACTCAGCTCCTCGGCGCGACGCAGGGCGCGACGACGATCATGCCGACGACCGCGCAGATCCCGACCGAGGCCGATGAGGCCCCGGAGAAGAAGAAGCGCAGCCCGTGGACCTGGCCGCTCATCGCGCTCATCGCGCTGCTGGTCATCGTGCTCGGCGGCACGGTCTTCGCGCTGCTCTCGAACCAGAAGGCGCCGGAGCCCGCTCCGTCCACGACGAGCTCGCAGACCACGCCGTCGAAGACGCCGAGCAAGACGCCCACGCCGACACCGACCGCCGATACCGTCGCGCTCGGCACGCTCGGCCTGATCGGACAGACGTGCGATGCCGCCGTGCAGACGCTCAAGGGCGCCGGCCTCGACGGCACCTGCTCCACGGGCGACCACGCCCCGGCGCAGGACAAGGTCGGCACGGTCTACAGCACGGATCCCAGCGGCGGCAACGTCAAGAAGGGCACCGTCGTCCAGCTGGCCGTGTACGGCGACCTCGTGCCGATCGGTGCCCCCGATTCCGCTCCGAAGCTCGCCGGACCCGCCACTGCAGGCGGCACCGTGCAGCTGAGCTGGGCCGGGTTCGTGTGCCCGAGCGGCACCGGCAACGTGTCGGGCTACGTGGTGACCCTCACCAACGCGACGTTCGTCGGCGACGGATCCCAGAAGACCTTCGATGCCGGCACGCTCAACGCCGAGATCTCGATCGCCAATCAGCCGGGAGCACAGGTCACCGCGACCTATCTGGCGCTGTGCGGCGACAGCAAGCGCGAGAGCGGCCCGTCCCCGCAGATGGCGGATCCGATCGTGCCGGGCACCGGCCCTGTCTCACCACCGCCATCGCCCTGAGCGGCCCGAAAGCATCAAGAACAAGAGAACCAGGGGGGTCCTCTGTGGCGACGATCACGCGCGTCATGGCCGGTCGCTACCGCGTCGATGACCTCATCGGCCGCGGTGGCATGGCACATGTGCACCGGGGATACGACCTGACCCTCGGGCGCGAGGTCGCGATCAAGATCCTCGACCGCGACCTCGCCCGCGACGCGGCGTTCCGCACGCGCTTCCGGATGGAGGCGCAGGCGGCGTCGCGCATGTCGCACCCCTCGATCGTGCGCGTCTTCGACGCGGGCGAGGACAGCACGGCCGAGGCCGGCGGCACACCCGCCGAGCCGGTGCCCTTCATCGTGATGGAGCTCGTGCCCGGCGACCTGCTGAAGGACATCATCGCGCGCGGCCCCGTGCCTACCGTCGATGCCGTGCGCTATGCGGACGGGATCCTCGAGGCGCTGGAGTACTCCCACCGCGCCGGCGTCGTGCACCGCGACATCAAGCCGGGCAACGTCAAGGTCACCCCCGACGGCACGGTCAAGGTGATGGACTTCGGGATCGCCCGGGCCGTCTCCGACTCCTCTTCCACGGTCGCCGAGACCACCCAGATCATCGGCACGGCCGCCTACTTCTCGCCGGAGCAGGCCAAGGGCGAGCAGGTCGACGCCCGCACCGACCTGTACTCCGCGGGAGTCGTGCTGTACGAGATGCTCACCGGACGCCAGCCCTTCCGCGGAGATTCCCCGGTGGCCGTCGCCTACCAGCACGTCAGCGAGACGCCGCTGCCGCCGAGTGAGGTGCACGACGAGGAGCACCCCGCCGCCGAACTCGCGCGCATCCGCGCCCTGGATCCGGTCGTGCTGCGCGCGATGGCGAAGGATCCGTTCCAGCGCTTCCCCGATGCGGTGTCGTTCCGCACGGCGCTCGACGACGCCGTGACCGGTGCCGTGCCCACGAAGAAGCAGCTGTCCTCGCTCACCAGCGAGCTCTACGGACCGAGCCCGCGGCACGCGCAGGAGACCGCGCGCACGCTGCGTCAGCTCTCCACCGACACGACCATGACGCGCACGCAGTCGGGTCCCCCTGTGGCATGGATCTGGGCCGGTGTCGCGCTGCTGGTCGTGCTGATGGCCTCCGTGCTGATCTGGGTGCTCGCGATCAAGCCCACCGTCGACGTGCCGACCGCCACGCGCTCGGTGCCGAGTCTCTCAGGCCAGACCTACGAGACCGCGGTCGCGCTGCTGGCGAAGAACGACCTGCGCGCGATCCGCATCGATCAGGCGGATGCGACCGTCGACAAGGGCAAAGTCGTCAGCACGGAGCCCGAGGCCGGCGCGCACATGGACAAGGGCCAGTCGGTCACGGTCTACGTCTCCTCCGGCGCCGCAGAGGTTGCCGTGCCCCAGGTGGTCGGCCTCAGTGCGACGGCCGCCAAGGACGCGCTGACCAAGGCCGGGCTGCAACTCGGATCCGTGACGCAGAAGAACGATCCGCGCACGCAGCATGACGTTGTGCTGACGTCGAGCGTCCAGGCCGACACGAAGGTGCCCCCGGGGACCGTGATCGACCTCGTCGTGGCCAGCGGCGTGGTGACGCTCAACGACCTCACGGGCTGGACCCTCGACTCGGCGACCCAGACGCTCCAGCAGCAGGGCCTGACCGCGAACCCGGTCGAGAACCCGCAGTGCAAGGCCACCGATCCGAAGACCGTCGCATCGATGTCGGCGCCCCCGGGAGACGTGCCCGTGCTGTCCACGATCGACCTGACCTACTGCACCGGCAAGTAGCAGCCGGACTCGGCGTCGACCACGAGTTCGGCGGCCGGCCTACGCCGCGCGCCATTCCGGGGCGCAGGGCGTAGGTCGGCCTCCCGTTCTTCGCCGGCGTCGATGCGTCCTCAGCCTGCGCTGGCCTCCTGGGCCTTCAACCACGTCACGATCGCGCGATTGGTCTCCTCGGGCCGCTCCTGGTGAATCCAGTGCCCGCTGTCGAGGCTGATCTCTTCGACGTCGGGCACGAACGTCGCGAGATGTTCGGCCTGGGCGACGGCGTCGCGTTCACCGTAGATCATGAGCGCAGGCTGCTGGACGATCGGGTCGGCATCGGCCAGCTGATGCCAGGCGCGGTTGAGATTCCGATACCAGTTGATGCCTCCGGTGAATCCCGAGCTCTCGAACGCGGTGGTGTAGACCGACAGTTCGCTCTCACTGAGCAGCGGGTCACCGGAAGGCGTCTCGGTGCGAGCGGTCTCGATCAGCACCATGCCCGGCTGGGGCGGCATGACCGGCTCGTTCCTCCGATACAGGTTGTTGAGGAACCGTGCCGGGTCCGCATCGAACACGGCGTCGGCGACTCCCGGCTTTCGGTTGAAGTGGACGAAGTAGTAGTCGCTGCCGAGCACCGCCTCCATGAAGTCCAACCAGGGCACGTCGCCCCGCACCAGGTACGGCAGGCTCAGCGCGATCACCCCGTTGACGCGCTCCGGATGCAGCAGCGTCAGGCTCCACACCACGAACGCGCCCCAGTCGTGACCGATGAAAGTCGCGTCGGCGTAGCCGAAGTGGTCGAGGAGGGCGACAAGATCGCCGGTCAGGTGCTCGATGTCGTAGGCGACCACCTCCGCGGGGCGCGAGGAGTTGCCATAGCCGCGCTGGTTGGGGGCGATCACGCGGTAACCGGCCGCGACCAGCGCGGGCACCTGGTTGCGCCAGGTGTAGGCGAGATCGGGGAAGCCGTGGCAGAGCACGATCGGTCGTCCGGCATTGTGCCGGCCGGCCTCGAACACCTCCAGCTCGACGCCGTTGACGGCGATGATCGTCGGTTCGGGAAAGGAGATCGGATGCGTTGCTGAGTTCATGATTCCACGCTAGGCAGGTAAACAGGTCACCCCACGACCGGTTTAACTGCCAGTGTTGTGGCATGCGATCCGATCGACTGGTGGCCATCCTCCTGATGCTGCAACGGCGCGAGCAGGTCACCGCAGCGGAAGTCGCCGAAGAGCTCGAGGTGTCCGAGCGCACCGCACGTCGCGACCTCGATGCCCTGGGCATGGCGGGAATCCCGATCTACTCCGTGCAAGGCCGAGGCGGCGGATGGCGCCTCCTGGGTGGCGCCCGCACCGATCTCTCGGGTCTCACAGTGGGCGAGGCCCGAGCTCTGTTCCTGGTCGCGGGGCCGGCGGCGGCGGCGACGCCCGAGGTGAAGGCCGCACTCCGCAAGCTCGTCCGCGCACTGCCGGAGACCTTTCGTGCGCAGGCCGAAGCGGCGGCGGCATCGCTGGTCGTGGACTCACGGCGATGGAACTCGCCCGACACCGCCGACGCTCACCCGCCTCGTTTCCTCGCTGTGCTGCAGGACGCCGTGATCCGGGGAGTTCAGGTGCGGTTCGGCTACATCGATGCGGCAGGCAACGAGACCGAGAGGACCGTTCATCCACTGGGGATCGTGGCGAAAGGACCCTCCTGGTACCTGGTCGCCCACACCGATACCGGCCAGCGGACATTCCGGATCGACAGGGTCACGGCCATTACGGCCACCGATCACCCTGTTGCGCGCCCGGATGGATTCGACCTCGCCAGAAGCTGGCGTCAGGTCACGGACGACGCCGACCGTCTGCACACGCCGGTGGAGGTCCGCGCGACCTGCGCACCCGAGGGGCTCGAGTACCTTCGCGCCGCGCTGGGCGACAACCTCGACATCGGTACGGCCGGTACAGACGGCCGTATCGCAGTGGTGTTCCGCGGGCCCAGCGAGTACGGGCTCGCCGGCCACCTCGCCGGGCTCGTCGAATGGCTCGAGATCTCCAGCCCACAGGGAGTCATCGATCACCTCGCGACCATCGGTGCTGCGCTCACCGACCGTTACGGCCCACCAGAACATCCCGCAGCACGGCACTGAAAGGTCGTCCGGGCGGATGACAGGCGGAGACCGGCCTCCGAATTCTCACCCGACCCCGGATCAGGTCGCGGTCGGCGTGGGTTCGATGCTGACGTCGCCGGGCGAGATCAGCGGGCTCACCCAGGGGAACACCCAGAACATCAGGCCGTAGAGCACGGCCGCGAGCAGCACGAGCACGATGAACAGCCGCACCCACCACGGGCCGGGGAGGATGCGCCACAGAGCGCCGTACATCAGCTCACCGCCTTCAACGATGCCGGGGCGCCCAGTGCGCGTGGCTGGAAGCTCTCGAACACCCCGTACGCCACGATGCGCTCGGCGAGCGAGTACAGCGGCGAGCACGCCGTGAGGGTGATGTACCGGCCCCCGGCGGCGGCGCCCGTCTCCTGCGGCACGGGATCCAGTACGTCGACACTGTCTGGCGTGACGTACTCGAGCGTGCGGAACCGATAGGTGTACCACCCCTGCTCCGTCTCGATCACGATCGCGTCGTTCAGGTGCAGCCGGTCGAGCTGGTTGAAGGGCTTGCCCCAGGTGGTGCGGTGGGCGGCCATCGTGAAGTTTCCCGGCTGGCCTGGCATCCCCGACGTGGGGTAGACGCCGATCCAGCCGTGGTCGAGGGTGTCCGGCCTGGTCACCCCGCCGGCGATCTGCACGTTGTAGTCGGATCCCCACCGCGGCACGTGCATCTGCGCGCCCCACGGGACGCCGTTCTCGGGCGCCGTCATCGCGGGTGGCTCGTACCGGGGATGAGCGGCGTCGACGCCGTTCCCGTCGTCGATCACGGGCGGAAGGGCGGGAGCGGGACCCTTCGACCAGGCCTGGGAGATCTGCTGCCCCTTGTCGTTCGCGGAGGCGCTCATGATGATGTCGCCGATCCACATCTGCCACGCGGCGTACAGCAGCACCACGACGCCCGCGGTCAGCAGCAGCTCGCCGAGCACGCTCGCGAACGTGGCGCGGCGGCGCGGTCGTCCGCCCCGGCCGGCACGGCGCGTGGCGGCTCGCGAGGCGTCGGTCATCCCGCGATCCTACCGAGCGGACCTTGCCGCCGGACGACAGCCTGATGCCGGAGCGGCCTGTTGGGTAGACTGTGCCCATGGCACGATCCCGCAAGCCCGAAGAAGCCGTCGCAGAGAAGGTCGACGGCGACGCCGCACCCAACGCCGTGTGGTTCAAGCCGGTCATGGTCGGCTTCATGCTGCTGGGCCTCGCCTGGATCCTGGTCTTCTACATCACCGGCATGCAGTACCCGATCCCGGGTCTGCAGTCCTGGAACCTGCTGATCGGTCTCGGCATCGCCCTGATCGGCTTCCTGATGACCACCCGCTGGCGCTGACGCCGCCTTCTCCTTCTCCGAAACGCCCCCGCCCGCGCGGGGGCGTTTCTGCATTCCGGATCTGGTATCCCGCAGGGTTGTCCACGGATCCGAGGGGTTATCCACATTCTGGGGATGGATATGCACACCCCGTCCCCGAAGTTATCCACAGATCTATCCCCATGTGGGGAGAATTACACGCCTGTCATTCTCACGGCCGGGAGGACGACGAACGGCCCCCGCCCGAAGGCGAGGGCCGTTGCGGTCCGTCGGTCAGTGACCGGCGGTGATGAGCAGGGGAGGAACGATCGCGACCACGGCCAGCAGCACCAGCACGAGCGCCGAGACGAGGCCGATCCACCAGAACTTGGTCGTGCCGCGGCCGCTCGTGCGGACGTAGATGAGCGCGACCAGGGCGCCGACGACCGCCCCACCGACATGCGCCTGCCACGCGATCCCCGGCACCAGGAACCCGTAGACGAAGTTGATCGCGAGCACGACCAACGCGCCGATGATGTTGCCGCCCAGGTGGCGGCCGATCACGATCAGAGCGACGAACAGACCGAAGATCGCGCCGGACGCGCCGACCGTGGACTGGGCAGGATCGATCAGGGCCATCGCGACGGACCCGCCGAGACCGCTCACCAGATACAGCGTGAGGAACTTCGCCCGGCCGATCAGCGGCTCAAGAATCTGCCCGATCATCCACAGCGCGAGCATGTTCAGGCCGAGATGGATGAATCCGCCGTGCACGAGCAGCGCCGTCAGCAGGCGCCAGGGCTCGAACGGCGCCCCGGACAGCGACGGGTAGAGATACCCGGCCCAGAACGACAGGTTGCTCGTGAGGAAACCACCGATACCCGGCACGAACTGCAGCAGGCTCACCGCCGACGTGATCGCGAGGATCCAGTACGTCACCATCGGACGCCCGCCGACGGCGGTCATCGAACGCGCACCCCAGCGCCGGTTCGCGCGGCGCTGGGCGGGCGTCTGGTTGCGCCGCTGCTCCTGCATGCACTCGGGGCAGATCACACCGACCGGGGCCTGGGTCTGGCATTCAGGGCAGATCGTGCGCATGCACCGCTGGCACAGCACGAAGCTCTGCCGACCGGGATGCCGGTAGCAGAAGTTGTCGGGATTCGCGTGGAACTCCGAAGTCGTCATCCGTGCGCTCCGGAGTCCGGGGGCGGGGTCAGTTCGCGACGATGTCGACGGACTGCAGCACGACGTCCTCGACCGGGCGGTCGCCCGCTCCGGTGCGCACGGCGGCGATCTCGTCCACGACGGCCCTGGAGGCGTCGTCCGCGACCTCGCCGAAGATCGTGTGCTTGCCCTGCAGCCACGGGGTCGGGTCGGTCGTGATGAAGAACTGCGAGCCGTTGGTGCCCTCGGCCTGGCCGGTGATGGCATTGCGACGCAGGCCGGCGTTGGCCATCGCGAGGATGTAGGGCTCGTTGAAGTTCAGCTCGCCGTGGATCTCGTCGTTGAAGGTGTAGCCGGGACCGCCGACGCCCTGTCCGAGCGGGTCGCCGCCCTGGATCATGAAGTTCGGGATGATGCGGTGGAAGATGACGTCCTGGTACAGCGCACCCTCGCCCGGCTTGCCGGTGGCGGGGTGGGTCCAGGATCCGGTGCCGTCGGAGAGTTCGACGAAGTTCTTCACGGTGCGGGGAGCGTGGTCACCGAAGAGGTTGATGACGATGTCTCCGTGGTTGGTGTGCAGCGTGGCGACGTGAGTGGCGTGAGGCATGCGTCCATTCTCGCATCGGATCCCCTGCAGTCTCTGATTCCTCCAGGAACTTCTCCGACGCACACCCGCCACTCAGGAGCTTGTCTGGCAAGATGGTGAGTCCGAACTCCGTTTCGATTGGGAGGGCATCGTGAGCCTGAGCCGCAAGCGTCAGAAGGAACTCCGTCAGCTGCAGAGCGAGGCCGCCAAGCTGTGGGCCTCCCAGCAGGTCGTCGTCGGCGAGGCCGCGAACGTCGCCCGTGAGGCGGGTCGCCAGCTCGACAACTTCCGCCGCGAGCAGGTCGTGCCCACGGTGCAGGACGTGTACGAGCACCGCGTGGTCCCCGCCGTGGACAAGGGCGTCAAGTTCTCCCGCGATGTCGTCGACCACAAGGTGGTCCCGGCGATCGGCGGTGTCGTCGGATCCGCCCTCACCGCGTGGGACATCGCGAACGCCAAGCGCACCGGAACGGTGCACGTTCCGCGCGCCGTGGTCGCCGTGCCGGCCGAGCGCAAGAGCGGCCTCGGGATCGGTGCCGTGATCGCGATCATCCTCGGCGCCGCGGCGGCCGTGGGAGTCCTGGTCGCGGCCTGGCAGGCACTGCGGGCCGACGACGAGCTCTGGGTCGCCGACGACCCGCTGAACGCTCCCGAGGCGTGAGCACCCCCGCTTCACCGGCCCCTGAGCCCGTCGAAAGACCCGCCGACGGGTCGGATCCGCACGCCCGCGTGCGCGATGCCGCGGCCGAACGCGGCCTCGACATCGAGATCCGGCAGCGCCCGGCCGCCCACAGCCTGCACGAGGCAGCGGCACTTCTCGGCCTGGATCCGTCCGGCATCGTGAAGACCCTCGTGGTCAAGCGGAGCGATGACACGTTCCTGTTCGCGCTGATCCCCGGCGGACGCAAGATCTCCTGGCCGAAGCTGCGCGCGCTGGTGGGCGTCAACCGGCTGAAGCTGCCGGATCCCGCCGTCGCGCTGGCCGCGACCGGTTACGAGCGCGGAACGATCGTCCCGATCGGCAGCACCACCGCATGGCCGGTGTTCGCGGATGAGACGATCCGCGGTCGTCGGATCGCGATGGGGGCGGGAGCACACGGATACAGTCTGTTCGTCGACGGCGACGCCCTCATCTCCGCGTACGACGCGACCGTCGCCGACATCTCGGAGCCGGAGTGATCCGCACGCCCGTCCGCTGATCGCGGTCGGGGAGTAGCATCCGGGCATGACGGATGCGCTGGATGCGTGGTCGGAGTTCCACGTCGCGATGCTCGGCGCGACCGCGGCCCTCGCCGGGCTCGTCATCGTCGCCGCGAGCGTCAACATCGGAAAGATCGTGGTCGCCAAGGCGCTCACCGCGCGGCTCGCCGCGGCCATCGCTGGACTCGTGCTGGCGATCCTCACCTCCGGCATCGCCCTCATCCCGCACCTCGGCGGTGGGTGGTTCGGCGCGCTCGTGCTGATCATCACGGCCGGCGCGACGGCGTTCCAGGTGCACGCGGCCCTCTCACTGCGGCGCGACCCCGGCCACGGCAACCCGGTGCCCAGAGCGGCCTTGGGGTTCCTTCCGCTCGCGGCGTACACCGCCGCCGGCGTACTGCTGCTCGCCGGCCGGCCTGTGGGCCTGGTGCTCGCCGCGACCGGTTCGCTGCTCGCACTCGTCGTGGCGATCGTGATCTCCTGGATCGCCCTGGTCGAGGTGCTGCGCTGACGTCAGCCGCTCAGGTCCGCCATGCCGAGGGCGATGTCGACGAGCCGCACGCGCTGCAGGCCGGCGACCTCGTCGAGCGCGAACCAGGCGGCCATGTCGGTGGATCCGTTCTTCTCGAAACGGAGCTTCCCGCTCGTGATCCGCGCCCGGTACACGATGCGCAGGGTGTGCAGCGGCTCGGTCGCGCCCGGGGTGACCCTGCGGCGGGCGGGGATCACCCGGGAGTGGATCCCGAGCAGCTCGTCGACGACCACCTTGTAGCCGGTCTCCTCGCGCACCTCGCGGCGGACCGCGGCCTCGGGGTCCTCACCGGGCTCCAGCCCGCCTCCCGGCATCGTCCACGACACCCGGCGGCCCTCGGTCCACCGCGCCAGCAGCACCCGCCGGTCATCGTCGAGGATGACCGCGTATGCCGCGACGCGCATGTCCATGGTTCAAACCCTAAGACGTCACAACCGGTATGGCGCGGTCAGCTCACGCGCCGACCGCCGAGGTGCACTTCCCGCACCTCGGCCTCGGCGAGCTCCTCCGCCGGCACGGTCAGCGGATCCCGGTCCAGCACGATGAGATCGGCGAAAAGGCCGGGCGTCAGGGAGCCGACCTCGTGCTCGCTGAACAGCTGCCATGCCGCATTGGTCGTGTGCGCAGCGAGCGCCTGCGTACGGGAGACAGGGGTGCCGGCGGGCATGACCCGGCCGGAGCGCGTGCGCCGGGTCTCCGCCACGGCCATGTTGCGCAGCGGTTCCGCCGGCGTGACCCAGCCGTCGTTGTGGAACGTCGCACGATGCCCGGCGGCGAAAGCCGCGCCCGCATCCGCCCATGCTCCGCCCCGCTCCGGGCCGAACAGGTCGTCCACCAGCACCTCGCCCCAGTAGGTGATGTGATCGACGAACAGGCTGACGGTGACTCCGAGTTCCGCCGCACGGGCGAACTGCGCCGCGGTCATCGCCCCCACGTGCTCCAGGCGGAAGCGGTGATCGGTCAGACCATGCTTCTCGATCAGCCGCTCGTAGACGTCGAGCGTCTCATCGATCGCGAGGTCGCCGTGCGCATGGCAGGCGAGCTGCCAGCCGGCCGCGGCATAGGGCTCCGCGATCCCGTGCAGCTCTTCGGCCGTGTAGTTCGAGGCGCCGCGGTGGCCGGGCTCGAGGCCGAGCCCCCTGGTCGCGACGGTGTCGAGATACGGGAAGCTCGTGGCGATGTTGCCGATCCACGGGGAGCCGTCCGTCCAGGTCTTGACGCCGATCTGGCGCACGATGTCGTCCTCGGCGTCGGCAGTACCTCCATCGACGCCGCTCGCGCGCGAGGGTCGCGCGGCGGGCGTCCCCCCGGGTCGGGACATCTCGTACCAGCGCAGCCGGAGCGGCATCCGCCCCGCGGCGCGCAGGGCGTCGACGACCTGGTTCAACGCCGGGTTCCAACTGAGGTCGGAGACCGTCGTGATCCCCCGACAGGAGAGGTCTGCGAAGTGCGCGCCGAGCAGCTCCACGATGTCGGCCCGAGCCGACTCCAGGAGCGGCGTCACGACCTGTTCCACGGCGGCGGCTTCGAGAGCGACACCGCTCAGCTCCCCGTCCGCGGTACGGCCGAAGGATGCTCCTGCCGGATCCGGCGTGTCCTTGTCCACTCCCGCGAGCCGAGCCGCAGCGGCGTTGAAGTACGCCGAGTGGCCGGAGTTGTGCACGATCGCGAGGGGGGTGGCTCCGGCGAGGTCGTCGAGCAGGCGCATGTCGGGATCCGGGAGTCCGCGCTGCAGCAGCGCGTCCCACCCGCTCGCGTACACGGGGCGCCCCTCGGAGGCGGCGAGCGCGACGCGCAACGCGGACATCACGCTCTCGGCGTCCGGCAGCACCACCGGCCGCAGGTCGAGCACCCGGTCGGACAGCAGCACGGCCGCCGTGCCGGGGTGGCCGTGCGGCTCGATGAGCCCCGGCATCGCCCAGCCGTCCAGCGCCACCCGCTCCGCGGAGGGATCCTTCGCCGCGAGATCAGCGATCGCGCCGACGGCGACGATGCGCCCGTCGTCACCGACGAGGAGCGCCTCGACGAGGTCCTCGGAAGCGGGGGAGAGCGGTCGGATCCGGCCCGTGAACAGCGTCGTCATGAAGCCCATCGTGGCAGGTTCGACGGCGGCGCGAGGCACCCCGCCGATCGATCAGTTCTGAAGAAGCGCCCGTCCGCGCACGTTCGTAGGCTGACGATATCCCCGGATCCGCGGGGCGCCGACAGGAGGATGCCATGACCGAGAACACCGCCCCCGTGCTGACCGAGTTCGAGCGCGCCGCCGTCAAGGAGGCCGCGAAGGAGAGCCGCACCCGCGTCGCGCGGAAGAAGATCTCCGCCGACGAAGCCCGCGCCGCCGGTGAGGCCGATGTGCGGGCCAAGATCGCCGAGATGGACGGCGAGGACGGCACGCTCGCCGAGGCCCTGCACCGCCTGGTCGCCGAGAACGCTCCTCATCTGGTGCCCCGCACGTACTACGGCATGCCGGCCTGGGCCAACGCCGCCGGCAAGGTCGTCTGCTTCTTCAAGCCCAAGGCCAAGTTCAAGGTGCGCTACGCCACGTTCGAGTTCGAGTGGCCCGCACGGCTCGACGAAGGCACCGTGTGGCCGGTCTCCTACGCCGTGACCACGCTCTCCGCCGCCGACCTCGCCTTCCTCGGCGAGCGCATCCGCAGGGCCGCCCCCACGGAGTGATGAGGAGAGGATCCGGCCGCCGGCGCCGGAGCCCTCATTCTCCGCGCAGGTGGGCGGCGGTGAGCTCGGCCATCTCCTCGTCGCTGAGCTCGTCCATGCTGCGCGATTCACGACGGTCGGAGCGGATCCATCGCATCATCAGGATCACCAGGATCGGCACGTCGACGATCTCGGCGATGAACCACAGGAAGTCCCCGGAGAGCTGCTGATCGCGCAGCGGATTGGGGAACCAGAGCGGCAGCGCTCCGGGCCAGGGGCCGGCGTGGTCGAAGACGACGGTGCCCAGGCGCAGCAGCACACCGGGGATCGCGTCGAGGACGAGCTCCACGAATGCGAACATGAACTCGGCCACGATGAACAGGCTCGTGCGCGCGACCGTGTGCGCGGCCATCGGCAGGATCATCAGCAGTCCCAGCAACGGCACGATCGCCGACGTCGCCCCCTCGGCGATCGGGTTGACGCGCAGCACCGCCGAGAGCGGCGTGAAGAACACCGAGAACACCAGGCAGGTGAACACCGGCGCCATGATCGCGTTGCCGAAGAACTTCGCCAGCCAGGAGCGCAGGAAGCCGTTGACCCGAGCGCGGGGCCGCGAAGAGAGCACGGCGCGGGCCAGGGACACCGGGCGTCCCAGGGTGATCAGCACCGGCACCACGAACATGAGCAGGGCGATCCGCGTCGAGAAGGCCCAGCGCAGCGCCGTGCTCCAGGTGCCCAGGAACCCGAACGACACCACGGCGTAGGAGCCGAGGCCCAGCAGCAGGAACATCAGCGTCAGCGACAGTGGCCAGCGGTGGCCCCTCCGGCGCAGCACCGCCACCCCGCCGAGGTAGAGGCCGGCTGCGACGATCAGCACCGCGAGCGCGGTGGGATCCAGGCTCCAGGTGCTGAGGAAGACGGGGATGGGAGGCGTGGCGGGTTCCGATCTGCAGTGCGGCCGCCGTGAGGCTACGCCCGGCTGCTATGCGGACGGTGAAGGCGCTGCTCGACCGCTCTCGGCCGGGAGCGCTTAACGCCCGATGAACTCTCGCGGTCGAGTGCACGACACCGGCTGTTCACGCCCTCGGGACGCGGAATGCTGACGACCATGAGCGCCGAAGTGATGATCCTCATCCTGGTGGTCGTGACCGCACTGGGTTTCGACTTCACCAACGGATTCCATGACACGGGGAACGCGATGGCCACCTCGATCGCGACGGGGGCGCTGAAGCCGAAGGTCGCGGTGGCGCTCTCCGCGGTCCTGAACCTCGTCGGAGCCTTCCTCTCGGTGGAGGTCGCCGCGACCATCACGAAGGACGTGCTCACGATCCAGGGTCCGAGCGGAGACCTCGTTCCCGGTCTGAGCCCCGAATCGGCGATGATCATCATCTTCGCCGGACTCGTCGGCGGCATCCTGTGGAATCTGCTCACCTGGCTGCTGGGCCTGCCGTCCAGCTCCTCGCACGCCCTCTTCGGCGGACTCATCGGCGCCGGCATCGCCGGAGCGGCGACCGTCAACTGGGCCGGCATCGTCGGGAAGATCATCGTTCCCGCCGTGCTGTCCCCGCTCATCGCGGGCGTCGTCGCGGCGGTCGGCACCTGGCTCGTCTACCGTCTCACCCGGTCCGTGCACGCGAAGCACCGCGAGGCCGGCTTCCGCTGGGGCCAGATCGGCACCGCGTCGCTCGTCTCGCTCGCGCACGGCACCGGCGACGCGCAGAAGACCATGGGCGTGATCGCGCTCGCGCTCATCGCGCACGGCACGCTCACCGGCGATCAGATCCTGAACGAGGGTCTGCCGATCTGGATCATCGTGACCTGTGGCGCGGCCATCGCGCTCGGCACGTACCTCGGCGGCTGGCGGATCATCCGCACCCTCGGCAAGGGCCTGGTCGAGATCGAGTCGCCGCAGGGCCTCGCCGCCGAGGCCTCCTCCGCCGCGATCATCCTCACGTCCAGCTCGATGGGCATGGCGCTGTCGACGACGCACGTCGCCACCGGGTCGATCCTCGGATCCGGCGTGGGACGCCCCGGTGCGCAGGTGCGCTGGGGCATCGCGGGCCGCATGGTCACCGCCTGGCTCATCACGATGCCCGCGGCGGGCGTCGTCGGCGCGCTCTGCTTCTTCCTCGCCCACGGCATCGGCGGGCTCGCCGGCGCGATCACCGTGTTCGTGCTGCTGCTCGCAGCCGCGGCACTCCTCTACCTGCGCAGCCGCCGGCAGAAGGTCGACCACAACAACGTCAACGCCGAATGGGACGACTCGACCGTGCCCCAGGGCGCAGCGGCCTGAACCGAAGGACGGATGAGATGAACTTCGACATCGCGCAGATGGCCCTCTCCGCGGGCCGCGTGCTGCTGGTCGGCCTGCTGTTCGGCGCAGGATTGCCCGCCCTGTTCGCGGTCGGCATGCGGCTGCAATCTGCCGGCACCGGGGAGATCGACGGCGAGGCACCTGGGACGCGCCGTCCGCTGCTGACCGCGGCGGGCTGGATCCTGTTCGCCCTGGTGATCGCCACGGTGCTCACCGGCGTGCTCTTCATCACCCGCCTGAGCATCTACCACTACTTCGGGATCTCGTTGTTCGGGGTGGGCAAGTGAACGGCAACGTCCTCAGCCGCGTGCTCGACTGGCTGCGCGCCGGCTACCCGGAGGGGGTGCCGCCCAAGGACTACTCCCCGCTGCTGGCGCTCCTGCAGCGGACGCTCACCGCCGAGGAGCTCGCGGAAGTGGTCGCGGCCCTGGCCCGACAGGAGACGGATCCGGTACGGGTGTCGCAGATCCGTGCGGCGATCGCCGACGTGACCTCGGCGAACCCCGGTGGCGACGAGGTGCGCCGCGTGGCCGTCCTGCTCGCCGACCGCGGAGTACCGCTGAGCACCAAGGCGCAGCGGATCGTCGGCGACCGGACGATCCTCCCCGGCGCGGACGCCCGTACTGAACCATCGGACCCCAACCCCATCGCCCAGGCCCTGCGCTGGCTGGGCGCGGGTTATCCGGACGGGATCCCCGCCCAGGACCGCGTGCCGATCCTCGCCCTGCTGCGTCGTCGCCTCACCGACGGCGAAGTGCAGGAGGTCTGCGAGGCCGTGGCGGCGCAGAGCGGAGCGGATCCGGAGATCTCGCTCGTCGACGCGCAGGTGCTCATGATGAAGGTGCTCGGCGAGCTCCCCGGCGACGACGACGTGGATCGCGTCCGCTCCCGCCTCGAGCAATCCGGCATCACGCTGAACTGATCCCGCGTCTCTGACTCGCTTCTCTGACATCCCCTGTGACCGCGAGACTCCAACTGGGCGACGAGACTGCACCGCAGAGCCGCAGTCTCGTCGCGGAGTTGGAGTCTCGCGGTCAGACGAATCGTCTGGGCGGGAGGGGCGACGGATCGGATACGGCGGACGAATGCGCGGGGGATCCGGGGCCGGCCGGCGGTTCATCTCGATCTCGGAATATGTCCCTCCGCGGGCCTGGCGCGGCCGGCCCGAGCGGACGTAGCGTGGAGGGGTGAGCACGCCATTCCCCGCCTCCGTGTACGCCGCCCGCCTCGACCGCGCCCGCGCCCTGACCGCTGATGCGGGTCTCGATGCGATCGTCGTGGGACCCGGTCCCGACCTGACCTACCTCGCGGGCGTCGAAGGGAACACGATCGAGCGGCTGACCGCTCTCGTGATCCCGGCGGCCGGGGATCCGACCGTCGTCGTGCCGCGCATGGAGCTCGCGAAGGTGCGCGACACGGCCGTCGGCGCGCTCGGACTCGCCGTGGCGGACTGGGTGGACGGGCAGGATCCGTACGCCCTCGTCACCGCCGCGATGCCCGAGGCCCCCGCGCGTCTCGGCGTCTCCGACGCCCTGCCCGCCCTGCACGTGATCCCCCTCGCCGACCGACTCGGCCTGCGGCCGGAGCTCGCCACGCCCGTGCTGCGCGAGGGGCGGATGATCAAGGACGCCGCAGAGATCGCCGAGCTCCGTCGCGCCGGCGAAGCCATCGACGCGGTGCACCGCCGCGTCCCCGGCCTGCTGCGCGCCGGTCGCACCGAACGCGAGGTCGGCGCCGACATCGCCGCGGCGATCGTGGAGGAGGGGCACCGCACGGTCGAGTTCGTGATCGTCGCCTCCGGGCCCCACGGCGCGGATCCGCACCACGAGGTCTCCGACCGGGTGATCCACGACGGCGACATCGTGGTCGTCGACATCGGCGGCGCGGTGCCGGCCGGATACAACTCCGACAGCACCCGCACCTACGCGGTCGGCGAGCCGGATCCGGAGGTCGCACGCAGGATCGCCGTGCTCGTGCGCGCCCAGCAGGCGGCCGTCGACGCCGTGCGCCCCGGCGTGACCGCGGAACAGGTCGACGCCGCCGCCCGCGACGTGCTCGCCGCGGAGGGTCTCGCCGAGGCGTTCGTGCACCGCACCGGCCACGGCATCGGCGTCACGACGCACGAGGAGCCGTACATCGCGCCCGGCAACGACCTCCCCCTGCGGGAGGGCATGGCGTTCAGCATCGAGCCCGGCATCTACTTCCCCGGCGCGTGGGGCTCGCGCATCGAGGACATCGTGGTCGTCACCGCCGACGGCTGCGTGAACCTCAACACCACCCCGCACGCCCTGACGCCCGCGGGAGGCTGACCTCGGCGCCCTTCGTCTCGTCGCTGCACTCCTCGCGCAGGGACCGGTAGGGGGCACCATGGGTTTCCCGGTGCGGGCGCAGGGGGGCAGGCCCGCACCGGGAAGTCTGTGCGGCGCGCTCAGCGCACGCGGTCGAGCGCCTCGGGGATGTCGACGCGCCAGGACGACGGCGCCTCCGAGGCGGGGGCGGCGGGCAGCACGCCCTCGCCGTCCGGGTGGGGGATCGCGTCGAGCAGCGCCGCCGTGTACGGGTGCACGGGCTGGGCCCACACCACGGGGGTGGCGCCCGACTCGACGATCCGGCCGCGGTACATCACGGCGACGCGGTCGGCCATGAGACGCACCACGGAGAGATCGTGCGAGATGAACAGCATCGCGGCGCCCGAGGCCACGCACAGCTCGCGCATCATGCCCGCGACCGAGGCCTGCGCGGAGGCGTCGAGCGCCGAGATCGGCTCATCGGCGACGATGAGATCCGGCTTCGCAGCGAGCGCGCGGGCGATCGCGACGCGCTGCCGCTGGCCGCCGGAGAGCTGGTACGGGTAGCGGTTCTCGAGGGTGGCCGAGAGGCCGACCGCCTTCAGCCAGTGCGACGGCGCCTCGGTGTCGACGCCGCGCGCGCGGGCGGCACGGGATCCCTCCGCGATCTGCTGCGCCACGCGGATCCGCGGGTTCAGCGAGGAGTTCGGATCCTGGAACACCATCTGGATCGCGGTGAGCTCCGCAGGCCGCGTGCGCATGCCGAGCGGCTGCACGGGGCGATCCCGGTAGAGCACCTCGCCGGCGCGCGGCTTCTCCATGCCGATCACGGCGCGCGCCGTCGACGATTTGCCGCAACCGCTCTCTCCGACGAGGGCGAGCACCTCACCGGCGGCGATGTCGAAGGAGACGCCGTCCACCGCGCGGAAGGCGGCGCGACCGCCGTACTCGACGACGAGGGAGTCGACGTGCAGGACCGGCTTCTGATCGCTCATCGGGTCTCCTCGGGATCGTCTGCATCCGTGGTCCCGCCCGCGGACGGAGCGGGGGACGCCTCTGCGCCGGATCCGGCATCCGCAGGCCCATCCACGAGGGAGTCCTGGGCGTCGGGCATCGCGTCCAGCAGCTCGCGCGTGTAGGGGTGCTGCGGGCTCTGGAAGACCTGCTGTCGGGATCCGGATTCGACGATCAGACCGCCCCGCATCACGGCCACCTCGTCGGCGACCGCGCTCATCACGCCGAGATCGTGCGTGACCAGCAGCACGGCCAGGTCGCGTTCGGTCGCGAGGTCGCGCAGCAGGTGCAGGATCCCGGCCTGCACCGTCACGTCGAGCGCCGTGGTGGGCTCGTCGGCGAGCAGGACCTCGGGCTCGCAGGCCAGAGCGATCGCGATCGCGATGCGCTGCCGCTGGCCGCCCGAGAACTGGTGCGGGTACTTCTGCAGTGCTTCCTCGGGATTCGGCACGCGCACCAGCGCGAGCAGTTCGGACGCCCGCTTCCTGGCCTCGGCGCGGGAGAGCTTGAGATGCGTGCGGATGCCGTCGGCGAGCTGGGCTCCGACCGTGATCTGCGGATGCAGGCTGGCGGACGGATCCTGGAAGACCATGCCGATCCGCTTGCCGCGCACCGCGCGATAGGCGCCGCCCGTCATGCCGACGAGCTCGACATCGGTCTTACCCGCGCCGCCGAGGACGATGGATCCCGACGCCGTGCCCCCCGCCGGCAGCAGGCCGAGGATCGCCATGGCCGTCATGCTCTTGCCGGATCCGGATTCACCGGCGAGGCCCTGGATGCGTCCGGGCACGAGGTCGAGCGAGATGCCCTTCACGACCTCGGTGCGGTTGTGACGGCTCTGGCCGAGTTCGACGTGCAGATCGCGGATCGCGAGCGCGGCGGTCACTGTGCCACCTCCCCGGTCGATGCGGCGGCGGAGACCGCCGTGGGCGATTCTGCCTCGCGCTCGCGGGCGGCGAGCGGGTCGAGGGCGTCGCGCAGCGAGTCGCCGATGAAGTTGAAGGCCATCACGATGCTGAGGATCGCGATACCCGGGAACAGACCCAGCCACCAGGCCGAGGGGTTCTGCATGGCCGCGGCGATCATCGTGCCCCATTCGGGCGTCGGCGGCTGCGCGCCGAGGCCGAGGAACGACAGACCGGAGAGCAGCAGGATCGCGGTGCCGATGTCGAGCGAGGCGAGCACCAGCACCGGGCCGGCGATGTTCGGCAGCACGTCCCGCAGGAGCGAGCGCAGCGGGGACGAGCCCAGCAGCCGGCCGGCGATCACGTAGTTCTGCGTGCGCAGGCCGAGCACGAGCGACCGGGTGATGCGGGCATAGGGGGGCCAGGCCACGATGATGCCGGCGATCACGGCGTTCATGATCGACGGGCCGAGGGACGCGGCGATGACCATCGCGAGGATCACGGTCGGGAACGCCATCACCATGTCGGTGATGCGCATGAGCACCTCGTCGAACCAGCCGCCGAGATAGCCCGCGACGGCCCCGACGACGGTGCCCACGATCATCGCGCAGACGACGAGCATGAGGGCGAGCGGGATCGTGGTCTGGGCTCCGAGGAGCAGTCGCGAGAACATGTCGCGGCCGTTGACGTCGGTGCCCATGATGGTTTCGCCACTGGGCGGCGCGAGCCGGGGGAAGTCCTGCGCGAGCGGGTCGTGCGGAGCGATCCACGGCGCGAGGATCGCGATCACGATCCACATCAGCGCGATCACGGTGCCGACGATGGCGAGCGGGGTGCGCCAGGCGCGCGGCAGCCAGGGGCGACGACGCTTCGGGGCGACCTTCTCGGGGATGACGAGGTTCACGACAGCCTCACTCGCGGATCCAGGACGCCGTAGAGCACGTCGACGACGAGATTGATGACGAGGTAGAACACGCCGACCACGAGACCGACGCCGGTCACGGCGAGCAGGTCGAGGTTCTTCGACGCGTTGTAGGCGTACGTGCCCAGGCCCGGCCACGCGAACACGGCCTCGACGAGCACGGTGCCGGACAGCAGGCTGCCGAACGCGATGCCGACGAGGGTGAGGATCGGCAGCGCCGCTCCGCGCAGCACGTACCCGACGACGACGCGGCCGCCGCTCAGGCCCTTCGCTCGCGCGGCCCTCGCGTAGTCCATGTCGAGCACCTCGAGCACCGAGGTGCGCACGAACCGGGTGAGGGTGGCGATCGTGAACAGGCTCAGCACCAGAACCGGCAGAGCCAGATGGCCGATCGCGTCGAGGAACCCGACCGAGTCGCCGTTCAGGAGGTAGTCGATCGTGTAGAAGCCGGTGATGCGCGGCGGCGGGGTGATCGTGGGGGAGATCCGGCCGGATCCGCTGACCCAGTGCAGCTGCATGAAGAACAGCTGGTAGGTGAGGATCGCCATCCAGAACGTGGGGATGCTGAGGCCGATCAGGGTGACCACGCGCACGACCTGGTCGGTGACCTTGCCCCGACGGTAGGCGGCGAGGGTGCCGAGCACGATCGCGACGGCGAGGCTGATGATGATCGCGTAGAAGGCGATCTCGGCGGTCGCCGGCACGGCCTTGGCGAGGTCGGCGGAGACCGGCTGTCCCGACTTCAGCGAGGTGCCGAGGTCACCGCGCAGCAGGTTGCCGACATAGATGAAGAACCGGATCCACACCGGCTGATCGAGTCCGTACTTCTCCCGGAACGCTTCGACCGTGGCGGGGTTGGACGCTGCACCCTCGCCGAGGGCGGCGCGCACCGGGTCGCCGGGCACGATCACGGTGAGGGAGAAGGTGACCAGCACGATCCCGAACAGCAGGATCACGCTCGTCACGGCCCGCCGGGCGAGGAAGCGCAGCAGGGTGTGCTGCGCCGTCCGCGTCGTGCGGGTGGCGATGGCTTTCGTCTCGGACACAGGGGGCTTCCGGGTCTACGTGGCGGAGAGGGCGTGGTGCTGCGGGGACCGGAACCGCGTGGTTCCGGTCCCCGCAGGGACTCACTTCGCGGGGTGCAGCGTCCGCAGGTCGAGGGTCCAGGTCACGTTGTACTCGAGACCGGCCACCTTGGTGGAGCTGGCGAGGTTGATGCCCGGGACGATCAGCGGCACGAACGGGCCGGACTCCTGCATCGCCTTCGCGTAGTCGCCGAACGCCGTGTTGCGCGTGTCGACACTGGTCGCGTTCTGCGCCTTGGTCACCAGGTCGGCGATCGAGGTGTCGGCCTCGGCCGGCCAGCCGGCGCGCAGGCCGACCTTCTGACCAGGGCCGAACGGCAGGAACGAGGAGGTGTCGGCGTAGTCGGGACCCCAGTACCAGAGCGAGAACGCCTCCTGCGCCTTGACGTAGGGCTGCACCTCGGTCGCGAACGGGGCCGGAGCCAGGGTCACGTTGATGCCCGCAGCCTTGAGCTGCTCCTGGACGCGCTCGGCGACCGGCGTGAATTCCACGCCGCCGACGGGGTTGTCGTTCGGGAACTGGAGCTTGATCTCCTGGCCCGTGTAGCCGGACGCGGCGAGGGCGGCCTTGGCCTTCTCGAGGTCCTGCTTCACGCCGGACTTGTTCGCGCCAGGGAACATCGGCGGGATGACGCCGGTGGCCTGCACGGATCCGGATCCGGCCAGCTCCAGCAGCTTGTCGTAGTCGAGCGCGTAGCGCACCGCTTCGGCGAACTTCGGGTTCGCGGTCGCGCCGCCGACGTTCTTGTCCTGGTTGATGAGGAGGAACAGCGTCTGGGCGGACGGCGCCGAGTTCACCGTGAAGCCGTCGCCGAGGTTCTTCACCTGGTCGCCGGAGAGGTCGACCGCCACGTTCGAGTCGCCGCCCTTGAGGTTGGTCAGCTGCGTGGCGGACTGCGAGATGTTGCGCACGACGATCTTGTCGTAGGCGGCCTTGTCATCGCCGTCGTACTTGGCGTTCTTCACGAGCACGACCTGCGAGGTGAGGTCGAGCGACTGCAGCGTGTACGGGCCGGACCCCGCCGAGTTCGCGTCGAGCCAGGTCTTCGCGGCGTCCTTGTCGTCCGTCGTGCCGCCGTTCTTCTGGACGAGCTTCGAGTTGAGGATCGCGAGCGACGGGTTGGTGACGATCGCAGGCAGCTGCAGCGACGGGCTCTTCGTCGACAGCGTCACCGTCTTGTCGTCGACCTTGGCGACCGTGATCCCCGTCATCAGGAAGTTGGCCTTGGAGTCGGTGATCCCGGCGACGCGGTCGAGCGAGAAGACGACGTCGTCCGCGGTGACAGGGGTGCCGTCGGAGAACTTCCGGCCGTCCTGGATCGTGAAGGTGAACTCGGTCGCATCCGCGTTCTGCTTCATGGTCGCGAGATCGGGCTTCGGCGTCTTCGAGTCGGCGCCCTCGAACGTCAGCAGGGTGTCGTACACCGCGTGCAGCACCATGTTGCCGGTCGGCACGTAGTTGCGGCCGGGGTCGCCGGTCTCGAGCGAGAACGCGGTGTCGACCACGAGCGTGCCGCCCGAGGAGGAGTTGGTGCTGGAATTGTTCGCGGAATTGCCGCCGGAGCAGCCGGCGAGCGCGATGGCGGCGACAGCGACGAGCGCTGCGGCGACGTGGCGATAGGAACGGGCCACGGCTTCCTCCTCATTGAAGTTGGACAGGTCAGACGACCGGATCGGGTTTTCCGGCACTATATCCGACTGATCGGCACAATTTCGATCATTCGATTGTCACGCTTCCGTCACTACGGCAATATGTCCAGCATGAGCGACGATGTGCCTTCCATCCCTGGACGATCCGCGCCCGTGATCGACGAAATCGCCTACGACATCCTCCGGGCGATGCGCCGCAATGGTCGGATCTCCATCGCCGCCCTCGCCCAGGAGGTCGGGATATCCCGCGCCAGCGCCTACTCGCGGGTGGAGTCCCTCACCCGGGCCGGGATCATCACGGGCTACACCGCGGAGGTGGACACGACCCGCCTCGGACTGGGGGTGAGCGCCCTCGTGTTCTGCACGATCCAGCCGCAGTCGTGGAGCTCGTTCCTGCAGGCGATCGGGGATATGCCCGATGTGGAATCCGCGATGGTGATGACGGGAGAGCACGACGTGATGCTCCTCGTCCGCAGCGTCGACATGGAGCGCATGCAGTCGCTCGTGATCGGCACGATCGCCGATCGTCCGGAGGTGACCAAGGTCGAGACCGCGATCGTGATGGGCGAGGTGTTCCGCCGGCCGTTCGTCCTCCCGGACGAGATCCCGGAGCGCGCGGCGATCGGCGTCGACAGCGGCCTGATGCGGTTCACCCGCACCGATGGGAGCCGCGGGACGCGCGTCTGAGGGCGCTCCCGAGTGAGGGATCAGACCTGCAGGCAGACGCTCACGTGATCGATGCCGTCGACGGCGAAGTCCTCGACGAGACGGATCCGGCCGTCGTCCTCGTGCTCGGCGCGGCTCACCGCGTCCCCGCGCACGACCGAGCCGTCGCTGACCAGCGCATGTGCGAACGAAACCCGCACCTCGGCGCCGGCGATCTCGCCGACGAAGCGGCCCTCGGTCACCGTGTCACCGGTGTATTCGCCCCAGATCAGGCGGCCGTCCTGGTGGTAGTCGAAGGTCGTCGGAGCGTCGGAATCGACCTCGCTCGCGGTCGAGGAGACCATGGCGAAGCGCATTCCGTCGAGGAAGAGCGTGGAAGGCATGACGACGAGTATGGACCCGGGACCGGCCTTCGGCGCAATCGCGGCATCGTCCGAGCCGGCCCCGGAACCCCGCCCGAGGAGGGCGTGCCGACGCGGTTCGGCCCGCTCTGGAATGACAATCCCGACGGCGCCGGAATCTATTAACAGGTTCATCCACATGTGGATTACTCGGGGAATGCGGAAATCGTCCCGGGACGGGGCGTCCGATCGGCTCCACTCCCGGGATACCTGCTGTTCACCGGTTGTTTTCCCGCGCTCGGCGCTCCCACGTCACGAGCGCCCACCGAACGCGCCCTCCGCCGTTTCGGCTGTCATTCCCGGGCCTGCGGAGAACGCGGAACGCCCCCGGATCTGCGTCAGGAAATCCGCCGGAAGAGCGCATTCCCCGCGGCGGCCAAAGCGCTTCCGACTGCGAGGATCGCCGCGCCTCCGCCGGCGTAGGCGATCTGCAGATGGCTGCCGTGGTTCTGCACGGTGATGAAGATGATGACGAACGCGATGCCGGAGGCGACCGCGCTCGCCCCTGCGATCCACCACAGCGCCGGCAGTGTCCGGGCCGGCGGGACGGCTTCCGGCACTCGCCAGAGCAGCAGAGCGATCCCGCCGATGCATCCGCATGCCGCTACGAGCATGAATGCCGCGACCACGTCGCTCGGCCGGTGCCACTGCTGGATCACGAGCAGAACCCCGGTGAGCACGGCGAATGCGCCACCCAGCACGGCCGCCAGCGGGCGCCAACGCGGGGGGCACACGACGAAGATCGCGAAGGCCGCAGCGGCGGCGACCGTGGCATGCCCGGATGGGAATGAATTGCCGAGCAGGTCGGTGGCGCCGGTCGCGGCACGCTCCAGGAACACGTGTTTGGCAAGCTCCGCGGCGATGACCGCGATCCCACCGGTGGCGAGGGCGACCAGCAGGTGCCGGAACCGGCGCGTCACCAGGCCGATGACGAGCGTGAGCAGAACGCCCCCTCCGATCGCGACGGTTGGCACGTTGCCGAGCACCATGCCAGTCAGGCGATAGACCAGGTCATGCTGCGAGGATGCCCCCACGAATGCGCGCTCATCGACGATCTGCCCGACGTAGGTGCGCACGAAGAAGACATACGTCGCCACGAACGCGGCCGCCAGGACCACCGCGGCTATCGCGAAGGACCACACTCCACGTCTCGCCGCCATGCACCCATCATGCAGGCTCGAACTGTGCGATCGCTCACCAGTCGCTGCGATCCCGCGCGGCCCGCAGGTCGCCGATGGCACGTGAGTCGTCGTGCGTCGCCTCACCACCGCGCTGCAGTATCGGGCGGGGGAGCCCTGCGTCCTCCGGGATCCGTGTGCGGATCGCCGGCGCCTCCGGCTCCTCCCGGTTGCCACGGCTCGTGCGTGCCGTGTCGAGCAGAGGCAGCGCGATGTGCACGAGCGGGCCGATCCCGAGCGCGAACACGACCGTTCCGACGCCGACCGTGCCGCCGAGCAGCCACCCGATCGCGAGCACGGTGAGCTCCACCGAGAGGCGGGACGCCCAGATCGGCCAGCCCAGGCGCGCGTTCATCCCGGTCATCAGGCCGTCACGCGGTCCGGGTCCGAAACGCGCCCCGATGTAGAGCCCGCTGGCGAGCGCAACCACGAGCACGCCGGCGATGAGCACCAGCACCTGCAGGAGGAGGCCGTGCACCGGCGGGATCACCGTCACGGTCGCCTGGATCGCGGTGCCCACGAGCAGCACGTTCAGGAGCGTTCCGACGCCCGGCTTCTGTCGCAGCGGGATCCACAGCAGCAGCACCAGCAGGCCGACGATGTTCGTGATCCAGCCCACGCCGATGCCGGTGCGCAGCGCAAGACCCTCTGCGAACACGGTCCACGGGTCCACGCCCAGGCCGGCCACGATCGTGAGTCCGCACCCGAAGCCGTAGAGCACCAGCCCGATGAGCAGCTGCAGCACGCGTCTTGTCATGGATCCATGATGATCCTGAACTGGCCTGTTGCGACCAGTCCAATCGCTCTAGGCTGGCCTCATGGACTCCCGGCTTTCCGCACGTGCCCTCGTCGAGCTGCTCGGGCTGTGGCGCACCAGCGAACCCGCCTTCGACGCCCTCGCCGACGGCATCCGCCTGCTCTGCCTCGACAACCGGATCGCGCCGGAGACGGCGCTGCCGGCCGAGCGCGAGCTCGCGGCGGCCCTCGGCGTGAGTCGCACCACGGTCGCCGCAGCCTACCGGGGCCTCCGAGCGACAGGGCACATCGTGAGCCGTCAAGGGTCGGGCAGCGTGACCCGGCCACTCGGACGCACCACGTCGGCGCGCTGGTTCGACCGGGAAGGCATCGACCTGCAGCAGGCCAGCCCACCCGCGTGGCCCGGCCTACCAGGGGTGATCGCCGAGGCCGCTACGTCGGCTACCGCGCTCGTCTCGCGTGCGGGATACGACATCCTCGGCCATTCGGAGCTGCGCGCCGCGATCGCCGATCGGTACGCGCTGCTCGGGATCCCGACGTCGCCCGCGCAGATCATGGTGACCACCGGCGCGCAGCAGGCGCTCAACCTCATCGCCTCGACGCTGCTGCGCCGGGCCGACCGCGTGCTCCTGGAGACCCCCAGCTACCCGCACGCCATGGAGACGTTCCGTCGCGTGGGCGCCCGCCTCGTCGGGGTTCCCGTCGAGACCGCGCACGGATGGGATCTGGATCGCGCCGCGCAGGCCTTCGCCCGCACCCGGCCGGTGCTCGCGTACCTGATGCCGGAGTTCCAGAACCCCACAGGGCGCTCGATGACGGTCGAGGAGCGCGTCGTCTTCGAGCGCGCCGCGCACGACGCGGGCTCGGTGCTGCTCATCGACGAGACGACGGCCGACCTCGACATCGACGGCCTTCCCCGCGCACGGCCGCTGGGCACGGAGGACACCGGGACGATCCGGGTCGGATCCCTCGGCAAGTCGGTCTGGGGAGGACTCCGGATCGGCTGGATCCGCGCGGCGGACGACGTCATCCGCCGTCTGCGCGCCGCCCGCCCGACGCACGACCTGGGCACACCCGACCTCGAACAGGCCGTCGCGACGCGCATCGTGCACCGCCTCGACGAGATCCTGCCGCAGCGCGCGGCTCTGCTCGGCGCGGGCAGAGACGCCCTCACCGCGGCGCTCCGACGGGGGCTGCCCGAGTGGTCCGTGCCGCAGGTGCACGGCGGCGTCGCGATCTGGGTCGGACTGGGCGCGCCGCTCAGCTCGGCGCTCGTGATCGATGCCGCGGCGCACGGGCTGCACCTCAGCGCGGGCCCCCGCTTCGCCGTGGAGGGCGGGCACGAGCGCCACCTGCGCATCCCGTTCACCACGGAACCGCGCGAGCTCGAACGAGCCGCGGAGATCCTCGCCGGCTCGTGGCAGCGCGTCACCGCCGGCACGCCGCGCACGACCGCGTCCGCCACGCTCGCCGAAGCGGTCGTGTAGGCGGCGCAGTCGCCGCTCTACAGGGCCGGACTATCGTCTTCCGGAAGCAGCGCGCTCAGGATCGTTGCGTGGCGAAGGAGAAAAGCACGCTCGTCGAGCTGCTTGCGTCGAAGCCATGTCGTGACCTCGCCGTTGCTCTTGCTCGCGTTGCAGGATGCGCAGGCCGGCACCACGTTCTCCAGCGTGTAGCGACCGCCACGAGAGACCGGCTGAATGCAGTCTCGCTGTACGGCGACACCCGTGGACTGGCAGTACGCGCACCCTCCCCAAGCGTCACGAATGTCAGCCCATTGCTTCGGAGTGAGGTCGTTGTCGACGCCTGCCAACCGACGCTTCCTGCGCTTCGCGTACCGCGCGCGAGCTGCCGCAGAGGGTGTCGCGGCGGGGAACTTGCGACGGGGAGGCACCTGTTCACCGTACTGCGCAGGCACCCCAGAACGAGGAACGGACCCGGTCCTGAGACCGGGTCCGTTCTGATTCCGTGGAGCCTAGGAGATTCGAACTCCTGACATCCTGCTTGCAAAGCAGGCGCTCTACCAACTGAGCTAAGGCCCCTCATTCGACCGAATGAGCGGATCCGATTTCTCGGATCCGCTCACATGTCGGTGGGGCTACCAGGACTTGAACCTGGGACCTCTTCATTATCAGTGAAGCGCTCTAACCGCCTGAGCTATAGCCCCTTATCAACCTCCAAGACTTTACCGGACGTTGACACGATCACGAAATCGAGCGGCGCTCGAGCGGCGCTCAGCTGCCGTCTCGCAGGGTGATGCTGCCCGCGGACAGCCGTGCACCGATGCGGTGGGTCGAGGACGGATCCGTCTGGATCCGGGCGTCGATGGTGCCCGCCGACGAGTCCCGCATCAGCGCATAGCGCCCCGTCGGCACCGTCACGTCCATGGATCCGGCGCTCACGTCCAGGGTGACGTCGTCGGGCTGGCGGCCCGAGATCGTCGCGTCCAGTCTGCCCGCCGACATCGACAGCTCGGCCGTGGTCACGTCGTCCAGGCGGAGCGTCGCGGATCCCGCGTTCACCCGGGTGGTCACGGTCTTCGCGCCCCCGTCGAGCGACAGCGAACCGGCGTTCACCCGCGTGGTCAGAGCGTCGAAGCGCCCCTCGGCCGAGAGCGACCCGGCATCCAACTGCAGATCGGCCGTCACCTCGCCCTCCAGCTCCCGGGGGAGCGTGAGCGTCATCTGCGGATCGATGCCGAACCAGCCGGCGGTCCACCACCCGAAGGGCCCGTTGGGGCGGTCGACCCGCAGGACATCGCCGTCGCGGCGCATCGTCCAGTCGCTGCTGCCGGTGCCGCTGACGCGCATGGTCGCCTCGCTCACGTCGTCGAAGCGGATCGTCGCGGAGCCGCGCCCGACCTCGACCTTCAGTCCCGTGACGCCCGTTGTGTCGACGCTGGTGCTGCGTGCCCCCGAGCCGTCGCTCGAGGCGACCTGGGCGACGGCTGCGAGAGCGGAACCGCCGCCGACGGTGACCAGCGCGCCGCCGCCGATGA
Source organism: Microbacterium azadirachtae (assembly GCF_000956505.1). GTDB lineage: Bacteria > Actinomycetota > Actinomycetes > Actinomycetales > Microbacteriaceae > Microbacterium > Microbacterium azadirachtae_A. The sequence goes on from NZ_JYIX01000030.1 coordinate 96,236, forward strand.
TCGCCGCGGCGATCGTGATCGCGGCGAGCGTCCCCCTGCTCGGACTCGACGCCGGCGAAGGAGGGGCCGGAACGGGGTCAGTGCCGTTCGGCGCCGCCGCTCCGGACGGCTCGTGCTCGGGGGCGCTCGGAGGGGTGAGGTTCGTCATCGGTTCGTTCCTGTCTGCGGGCCGTTCAGGCCGGCACTGGAGAGGTGGGCGATCGTGGCGAGCACCCGGCGATTGCCGGACTCGTCGGGCTCGAGCCCGAGTTTCTGGAAGATGGCGGTGATGTGCTTCTCGACGCTGGCCTCGGAGAGGAACAGGGTGGCTGCGATGGCCTGGTTCGACTTGCCCTCCGCGATCAGCGCGAGCACCGTGCGCTCCCTCTCTGTGAGGCTCTGCATGCGGTCGTCCTGGTTGCGGCGGGTGAGCAGCTGCGCGACCACCTCCGGATCCAGGACCGTGGATCCGGACGCGATGCGCGCAACCGACTCGATGAACTCGGAGACGTCGGCCACCCGGTCCTTCAGCAGGTAGCCGAGCGGACCCGCCGATCCCTGCGCGATGATCAGGTCGCTCGCGTAGCGCTCCTCGACGTACTGGGAGAGCACGAGCAGCGGGAGCTGCGGGAGTCGCTTGCGCAGCGACAGTGCCGCGCGGATCCCCTCGTCCACGAAGGTCGGCGGGAGCCTCACATCGAGGATGCAGAGTTCCGGGTCGGTGGCGTCGACGGTCGCGTCGAGGTCGTTCGCATCGGGAAGCGCAGCGACGACCGTATGGCCGGCGTCCTCGAGAAGCCGCACGAGTCCTTCGCGGAGCAGCACCGAGTCCTCGCAGATCAGGATCCTCATGAGATGCGCTCCTTCGGGTCGGCGTCGTGGTGCTGGTCGAGAGGCGAGCGGGTCAGGATGCGCACGGGACGCTCACCTCCAGGCTGGTCGGACCGCCCACGGGGCTGTCCAGACGGAAAGTGCCGCCGGCCGCGAGCACGCGGTTCCCGATCCCGTCGAGACCGCCGCCGGGCAGCACCGTCGCGCCGCCGATGCCGTTGTCCTCGACCCTGGCCCAGAGCGTTCCCCCGTCGCGCACGCGCACGACGACCCGGCACTCGCTGGCCCTGGAGTGCTTGGCCGCGTTCGTGAGCGATTCCGCGATCGTGAAGTAGACCGCTGCCTCCGCATCGCGCGGGCATCGCCCGTCGAGCCGCACGTCGAGCACGACCGGCACGGGGGATCGCCCGGCCAGGGCGGAGAGCGCGGCATCCAATCCGCGGTCGTCGAGCACCGACGCATGGATTCCGCGGGCGAGCTGACGCAGCTCGGTGATCGCGGCCTTCGTCGAGGTGTGCGCCTCGGCGATGAGAGCCTTGGCGGCCTCCGGATCCGAGTCGATCTTCTGCTGCGCCATTCCCAAGGTCATGCCGACGGAGACGAGACGCGGCTGGACGCCGTCGTGCAGGTCCCGCTCGATGCGGGTGCGCTCCACGTCCGCCGCGCGCACGGCGCCCGCCCGCTGAGCGGTGGTCGTGCGCACCTGCTCGCTGAGGTCGAGGTTGCGATCGGGGGTGGCCACGATGCCGCGGGAGATCACCCGGTGCAGCAGCGCCACGCTGATGATGCCGACGATGCCGGCCGCAGCGCCCGCACCGCCGATGAGCGGAGCCCAGGCGCTCGGGTACCTCGTGCCCCAGCCGGTATCCACCTCACCGGAGGTGAACAGCGGAGCGAAGGCCGTGACCGCCGACCAGCCGAACCAGGCCATGAGCCTCAGCAGCAGGGAGCCGAGTGCGCAGGCGATGGCGAAGTTGGCCAGTGCGCGCCACATCCGGCCGTTGTAGGCCTGCCGCCACAGGGAGAGCAGCCAGCCGCCGAAGCCGGGGCGGTCGACCGCGCGCCAGCGGAGGGCCGGAAGATCGAACCCGTACAGGCCGTTCAGCCGGGCGATCTCGAACCAGGCGACGCCGAACACGGCGTAGACCAGACCCACGAGCACGAGCAGGCCGACACCGATGAAGCTGAGACCGAAGCCGAGCCCCAGGCCTCCGCCGAGGACGCCCATCACACCGGATCCGACCACGCCGAGAGCGGCGAGCTCGAGGATCGTGAGGAACAGGCGCACCGGGGTGCGCGCCGCCGCGGCGACAGGACCCGTCGCGGGGGGCGGGGAGTAGGACGGTGCTGTGCTCATGACTCCACGCTAGAGGCGGGCTCGCGGGGGCGGAACGGAGGAACCCGGGTGATCCGGTTCGGGGTTTCCGTAAGGACCCCGGTTATGCATGCCTTGCCTTGATGGACGCCGGTGCGCACAGGTGCTTACGTGGACCCATGGGCGTCCTGCCCATGTGTGTCCTCAGCGAACGGATTGAGACGACGTGACCGCACTGCATCCGCACGAACCGCACGGCACCGGCCTCGGACAGCGCCTGAACTGGCTGCGCGCCGGAGTGCTCGGCGCGAACGACGGCATCGTCTCCGTCGCCTCGCTCGTGGTGGGCGTGGCCGGCGCGACGACCGACAACGCCGCACTCCTCGTCGCGGGACTCGCCGGCCTGATCGGCGGCGCGATCTCGATGGCGCTCGGCGAGTACGTCTCGGTGAGCAGCCAACGCGATAGCGAGCACGCCCTCATCGCGAAGGAGCGCGAAGAACTGCGGACCATGCCCGAGGCGGAACTCGCCGAACTCACGGAGCTGTACCGTCAGCGCGGTCTCAGCGACGACACCGCCCACCGGGTCGCCGTCGAGCTCACCGCCCACGACGCCCTGGCCGCACATCTCGAGGTCGAGCTCGGCATCGACCAGGACGACCTCGTCAATCCGTGGCACGCGGCCATCTCGTCCGCGATCGCGTTCACGGCCGGCGCCATCCTGCCGCTGCTCGCGATCCTGCTGCCACCGGCGGGCTGGCGGGTGCCGGTCACTTTCGTCGCCGTCCTGATCGCCCTCGCGGCGACCGGCTTCCTCTCGGCGCGGATCGGCGGTTCCAACCCTGTGCGCGCCTCGATCCGGCTGGTCGTCGGCGGGGCGATGGCGCTCGTCGCGACGTGGCTCATCGGAACGCTGCTGGGAGCCACCGGCGTCGTCTGACGGTGCTCCCCCGGCGGGACGCAGAAGGCCCGGATCCGAGGATCCGGGCCTTCGCGCTGAATGCGTCAGTTCGAGGTGAAGCCGACCAGCAGTCCGCCGGTGACCTTGACCGCGAGGTTGTAGATGCCGGCGACGATCGCGCCGAGCACCGTGAACACGATGAGGTTGAGGATCGCGACGACGGATCCGAACGCGAGCACCTGCGGCAGCCCGATGATCGCGCTCAGCTTGGCGCCATCCGCGATGCCCGAGACGAACTCGTCGGCCTTCGTGAGCAGGCCCGTGGCATCGATCACCAGGTAGATGAGCAGGAACGAGACCAGCGTCACGATCGCGATGGCGACCGCGCCGAGGAAGGACAGCTTCACAGCCGACCAGAAGTCGATGTAGACCAGGCGCAGACGCACCTGCTTGCTGGAGGTCTTGCGGGAAGACTTCTTCGCGAGCTTGTCGGCTACCGTGCTCATGCGTCAGTTCCTTCGGGGGCTTCGGGGGATTCTGTCTCGGGGGCCGCGCCGGAGTCCTCGGACTCCTCATTGTCGGCCAGGCCGCGCTCGATGTTCCGTGCGATCGCGAGGATCCGATCGTCCTCGGCGGCCCTCGCGAAGACGACGCCCATTGTGTTGCGACCCTTCGCCGGGACCTCGGCCACGGCAGAGCGTACCACCTTGCCGCTGGCAAGAACCACAAGGACCTCATCGTCCTCCTGGACGATCAGACCCCCCGCCAGAATGCCCCGGTCATCGTTCAGTTTCGCGACCTTGATGCCCTGGCCGCCGCGGCCCTGCACCCGGTATTCGTCGACCGAAGTGCGCTTCGCGTAGCCGCCGTCGGTGACCACGAAGACGAACCCGTCCCCGGTGACGAGCGACGCGGAGAGCAGGCTGTCCTCCCCGTTGAACCGCATGCCCTTGACGCCCTCGGTCGCGCGCCCCATCGGCCGCAGCGCCTCATCCGTGGCCTGGAAGCGCACCGACATGCCGTGCCGGCTGATCAGCAGGACGTCGTCGGTGGCGTCGGCGAGGAACGCGCTCACGAGCTCGTCGTCCTCGCGCAGGCGGATCGCGATGACCCCGCCCTGGCGGTTGGTGTCGTAGTCGCCGAGGCGGCTCTTCTTCACCAGGCCGCCACGCGTGGCGAGCACCAGGTACTGCGCCGCGTCGTAGTCGCGGATGTCGAGGATCTGCGCGATCTTCTCATCCGGCTGCAGCGCGAGCAGGTTGGCGACGTGCTGGCCCTTCGCATCGCGACCGGCCTCCGGCACCTCGTAGGTCTTGGTGCGGTAGACCCGGCCCTTGTCCGTGAAGAACAGCAGCCAGTGATGCGTGGTGGTCACGAAGAAGTGCTCGACGAGGTCGTCGGCCCGCAGCTGCGCGCCCTTGACACCCTTGCCGCCGCGGTGCTGCGACCGGTAGTTGTCGCTGCGCGTGCGCTTGATGTAGCCCTCGCGGGTGACCGTGACGACCATCTCTTCCTCGGCGATGAGGTCTTCCATCGACACATCGCCGTCGAAGCCGTGCAGGATGTGGGTGCGACGGTCATCCCCGAAGCGGTCGACGATCGCGGTGAGCTCCTCGCGGATGATCGCGCGCTGGCGACCCTCGTCGGCGATGATCTCCTTGTAGTCGGCGATCCGCACCTCGAGCTCGTTCGCCTCGTCGATGATCCTCTGGCGCTCCATCGCGGCGAGGCGGCGCAGCTGCATGTCGAGGATCGCCTGCGCCTGCTCCTCGTCGATGTCGAGGAGGCGCTGCAAGCCCTCGTTCGCCTCCGCCGCGGTGGGCGAACGGCGGATCAGGGCGATGACCTCATCCAGCGCGTCGAGCGCCTTGAGGTAGCCCTGCAGGATGTGCATGCGCGCCTCGGCCTTGGCCAGGCGGAACTTCGTGCGGCGCACGATGACATCGATCTGGTGGTCGAGCCAGTGCGTGATGAAGCCGTCGAGCGCGAGCGTGCGCGGCACGCCGTCGACGATCGCGAGCATGTTGGCGCCGAAGTTGTCCTGCAGCTGGGTGTGCTTGTACAGGTTGTTCAGCACGACCTTCGCGACCGCGTCCCGCTTGAGCACGATCACGAGACGCTGACCGGTGCGGTCGCTGGACTCGTCGCGGATGTCGGCGATGCCTGTGATCTTGCCGTCCCGGGCAAGGTCGCCGACCTTCACGGCGAGGTTGTCGGGGTTCACCTGGTACGGCAGTTCGGTGATCACGAGGCACGTGCGGCCCTGGATCTCCTCGACGCCGACGACCGCGCGCATCGTGATGGATCCTCGTCCGGTGCGGTACGCCTCCTGGATCCCCTTCGTGCCCAGGATCTGCGCGCCGGTCGGGAAGTCCGGCCCCGGGATGCGCTGGATCAGGCCCTCGAGCAGCTCCTCGCGCGGAAGACCGGGGTTCTGCAGCGCCCAGAGCGCAGCCTCGGAGACCTCGCGCAGGTTGTGCGGCGGGATGTTCGTGGCCATGCCGACCGCGATGCCGATCGAGCCGTTCACGAGCAGGTTCGGGAACCGCGCCGGCAGGACGTCGGGCTCCTCGGTCTGGCCGTCGTAGTTCGGCGAGAAGTCGACCGTGGCCTCTTCGATGTCGCGAACCATCTCGAGCGCGAGCGGGGCCATCTTGGTCTCGGTGTATCGCGGAGCGGCGGCGCCCATGTTGCCGGGGGAGCCGAAGTTGCCCTGTCCGAGCGCCAGCGGGTAGCGCAGCGACCACGGCTGCACGAGGCGCACGAGGGTGTCGTAGATCGCCGAGTCGCCGTGCGGGTGGTACTGCCCCATGACCTCGCCGACCACGCGGGCGCACTTGGAGAACGACTTGTCCGGGCGGAATCCGCCGTCGTACATGCCGTAGATCACGCGGCGGTGCACGGGCTTGAGCCCGTCGCGCACGTCGGGCAGCGCACGACCGACGATGACCGCCATCGCGTAGTCGAGGTAGGACCGCTGCATCTCCGACTGCAGGTCGACCTGGTCGATCTTGCCGTGGTTGTGCCCGTCGGGGCCGATCGTCGAGCCCGTCGAAATGTCGTCAGTCATGAATCAATCTCTCGTGTGGATCGTCGTCGCTCGTGAGGAGGACGGATCAGATGTCGAGGAAGCGGACGTCCTTGGCGTTGCGCTGGATGAAGCTGCGGCGGGACTCGACGTCCTCGCCCATCAGCACGCTGAAGATCTCGTCGGCCGCCGCGGCGTCGTCGATCGTGATCTGGCGGAGCGTGCGCGTGGTGTGATCCATCGTGGTCTCCCACAGCTCCTTGGCGTTCATCTCGCCCAGACCCTTGTAGCGCTGGATTCCCGCTTCCTTCGGGATCCGCTTGCCGTTCGCGAGCCCGTCGTTGAGCAGGGCGTCGCGCTCCGCGTCCGAGTACACGTACTCGTGCGGCGAGTTCGTCCACTTCAGGCGGTACAGCGGCGGCATCGCGAGGAACACGAAGCCGGCCTCGATGAGCCCGCGCATGTAGCGGAACAGCAGCGTCAGCAGCAGCGTCGTGATGTGCTGGCCGTCGACGTCGGCATCCGCCATGAGCACGATCTTGTGATAGCGCGCCTTCGCCAGGTCGAAGTCCTCGCCGATGCCCGTGCCGAAGGCCTGGATCATCGCCTGGACCTCTTTGTTGGCGAGGGCCTTGTCCAGGCGGGCGCGCTCGACATTGAGGATCTTGCCGCGCAGCGCCAGGATCGCCTGCGTGTGCGGGTCGCGACCCTGCACGGCGGAGCCGCCGGCCGAGTCGCCCTCCACGAGGAAGATCTCGCTGATCGAGGGATCCTTGCTCGTGCAGTCCTTGAGCTTGTCGGGCATCGCGGCCGACTCGAAGACGCTCTTGCGCCGCGCGGTCTCGCGCGCCTTGCGGGCGGCCATCCGGGCGGTCGCGGCCTCGACGGCCTTCGTCACGACGTTCTTGGCCTGCTTCGGGTTGCGCTCGAACCAGTCGCCGAGCTGGTCGCCGACCACCTTCTGTGTGAAGGCCTTCGCCTCGGTGTTGCCGAGCTTGGTCTTGGTCTGGCCCTCGAACTGCGGCTCGCCGAGCTTGATCGAGATGACCGCGGTGAGCCCCTCGCGCACATCGTCGCCGGTGAGGTTGTCGTCCTTCTCCTTGAGGATGTTGTTGGCGCGCGCGTAGCGGTTGACGAGCGTCGTCAGCGCCGCGCGGAAGCCCTCCTCGTGAGTGCCGCCCTCATGCGTGTTGATCGTGTTCGCGTAGGTGAACACGTTCTCGGTGTACCCGGTGGTCCACTGCATCGCGACCTCGAGCGAGATCTTGCGGGCGGTGTCCTCCGACTCGAAGGCGATGATCTCGTCGTTGACGACGTCGGCCTTGCGCACGTGGTTGAGGTACTCGACGTAATCCACGAGACCGCGCTCGTAGAAGAAGACGTCGGCGCGCTGGTGGGTGACGACGGTGCCGTCGACCTCTTCATCGACCGTCGCGCCCTCGCGCTCGTCGAGCAGCTCGATGCGCAGGCCCTTGTTCAGGAACGCCATCTGCTGGAACCGGGTGCGCAGGGTGTCGTACTCGAACTCGACCGTCTCGGTGAAGATCTCCGCGTCAGGCCAGAACGTGATGGTGGTTCCGGTCTGGTCGGTCGCCTCGCCCTTCTCGAGCTGCTGCTGCGGGGCGCCGCCGTCCGCGAAGCGGTGCCGCCAGACGAAGCCCTTCTGCTTGACCTCGACGTCGAAACGGGTCGACAGGGCGTTGACCACAGAGGATCCGACGCCGTGCAGACCACCGGAGACGGCGTAGGCGCCGCCGCCGAACTTGCCGCCGGCGTGCAGGATCGTCAGCACGACCTCGACCGTCGACTTGGTCGGGTCGGAGGAGTGCGGGTCGACCGGGATTCCGCGGCCGTTGTCGACGACACGGACCCCGCCGTCGGCGAGCAGCGTGACGAGGATCTTGTCGGCGTAGCCGGCCAGCGCCTCGTCGACGGAGTTGTCGACGATCTCGTAAACCAGGTGGTGCAGACCCCGGGGACCGGTCGAGCCGATGTACATGCCGGGGCGCTTGCGCACGGCCTCGAGGCCCTCGAGGATCTGGATCGAGTCGGCCCCGTACTCCACTTCTGCGGCAGGCTTCGCCGTCGAGGCGGGGACGCTCGGCGTCGTCGCGGATCCGGGTGCTTCTGCCCCCGTCTGGGTCGAGTCGTTCGCGGTCGATTCGTTCGCGTCAGAGGGGGTTTCAGGCGTCATCTGAGAGGAGGCTCCACATCGAAGATCTAGACGCCCAGTCTATCGGAAAGACCCCTTCCTGTCTCGTTGTACGCGCTTCTGCGCGCCTGAAGTCCCCCAGGACGGGATGGATCATGTCCTAACCGTAGGTATCGCGCGGACCGCGCCCTGGAGCGACTCTGGGGCCCCATTTCCATGAAGGGACGTCCGGCCCGACGAAGCGGATGTTCTGCACACCGGCCTCCGGATACCGACGCCCGATCTCCGTGATGATCACCGCGCGCATGTACTGCAGGTTCTTCGCCCACGCCGTCGAATCGCATTTGACCGTGAGCATGCCGCCGTCGAGCGACACCGGCTCGGAGTGCTTCGCGGTGTCGGGGCCGGCGAGTTCCGCCCACTGCAGCACCAGATCCTCGCGGCTCAGCGCCGCCTCCCAGCCCGCATCCTTGGTGAGTTTCGCGAGGACGTCGCCGAGCGTGCCAGGATCCCGTCCCGCGGTGAAAGGCGCATTCTCGTCGTCGACGAGGCGCTTCTTGCGCTTCCAGTTCTTCGAGCTCGGCTTCAGCCCCCGCAGCCGCAGGTAGGTCGCGATGGTCTCGGGGACGTCGGGCTCGGAGCGCTCAGGGTCGATCATCGGTCACCTCCTGCCCGTCATCCTCCGCCTTTTCGGCCGGGTTCGTCGGCTCGGCCGGCTCGGTCGGATCCGCCGGCTCTGCCGGATCGGCCGGATCCGCTGCCGTCGTCGCAGGCGTTTCGGGGCGCACTTCTTCGTTTTGGGGCGCGTCCTGCCGGGATTCCGTGGAATCCTGCGCCCCAAACGTCGATTCTCCGCCCCGAACCTCACGTTCGTCCGTGATCGTGCCGGCCGAGACCCGGACCACGTGACGGTGCAGCACCTCGGGGATGTCCTCCTCGACCGCGGCGGTCACGAGCACCTGCTCGTACCCGGCGGTGATCCCGGCGAGACGGCGGCGGCGCTCGGCGTCGAGTTCGGCGAACACGTCGTCGAGGATGAGGACCGGATCCCCCGCGGGAGACTCCGCGCGCAGGAGCTCGGCCGAGGCCAGGCGCAGCGCGAGCGCGATCGACCACGATTCGCCGTGCGAGGCGTAGCCCTTCACCGGCAGGTCGCGGACCCGCAGCACGAGGTCGTCGCGATGCGGCCCGACCAGGGTCAACCCGCGCTCGAGCTCGGCCGAGCGCTTGGCCGCGAGGGCGGTGCGGAAGAGATCGGCCGTGGATCCAGCCGTGGATCCAGCCGCGGCATCCTGATCCGGTCGCAGGGCGTCGCCCTCCTCCGGGTCTCCGCCGCGGATCGACTGGGCCCAGTGCAGGCGCGGATCATGGTCCTCCCCGGCGATCGCGGAGTAGGCGGCCGCGAGACCGGGCTGCAGGTCGGCCGCGAGGCGGGACCGCGCGTCGATGATCTCGGATCCGAGTGCGATGAGCTTGTCGTCCCAGACGTCGAGCGTCGGAAGAGCCTCAGCCTTCATGCCGCGGGCGCGCGCGGACTTCAGCAGCGCGGTGCGCTGACGCAGCACCCGATCGTAGTCGCCGAGCACGGCCGACATGCGCGGGGTGCGCTGGATCAGCAGCTGATCGGCGAAACGACGTCGAGCGGAAGGATCCCCGCGCACGATCTGCAGGTCCTCCGGGGCGAAGAGCACGACGTGCGCATACCGAGGCAGGTCCGCGGTGCGCCCCGGCGCGCCGTTGATGCGCGCCTTGTTCGAGCCCTGACGGTTGATTTGCACTTCGATCAGGACTTTTCTCGGGCCATGCGCGAGCCGGGCTCGGACGATCGCAGCCTCGTGGCCGTCGCGCACCATAGGCGCATCCGACGAGACCCGGTGCGATCCGAGGGTGGCGAGGAAGACGATCGCCTCGGCGAGATTCGTCTTGCCCTGGCCGTTGCGGCCGACGAGCACGTTCGGTCCGCGGTGCAGCGTGAGTTCGGCGGTCGCGTAATTGCGGAAGTCCACGAGGCTGAGATGCTCCACAATCACCCGAGCAACCTTACCTGCGGGCCCCGACACCCGATTCGGGCCGGAGGATCCGTCTCAGAGATCGCGAGCGAGGTAGACCATGCCGCCCTCGCGCCGGATCTCGGACATGCCTGCCCGCGCGAGCACGGCGAGGGAGGCGAGGTTCGCCTCCTCGGTGTCAGCGATCGCGCGGACCGCGCCGTGACCGGCTGCGATCCGCAAACCCTCGGCGACAGCGGCGGAGGCGAGACCTCGTCCGCGGGCTGCGGGGACGAGTCCATACCCGAACTCGACCGTTCCCGTCTCGTCCGGCGGGCCGAAGAATCCGAAGCCGCCGACCGCGACGCCGTCGTCATCGCGGATGGCGTACAGCGTGAAGACCGGATCCTCCGCTTCACGGGAGGCGAGGGAGCGCAGCGGCACGAGTTCATCCGCGAAGGGATACTCCGGATGCCAGTCGTCTCCCGGCCGCTCATCGCGGACGACGATCCGCCCCGCGAGTGCGGGATCGATCGGGTCCAGCCTCATCTGCTCAGCGGAGCAGCAGGTTCGGCTGCAGCAGGTACTTGTACGAGTCGAGGCCCGCCTGGTCGACCGACGTCTGGCTCGTGATCAGCACGGGGCTGAGCTTGTTCGCGTTGTCGGACGAGGTGAACGTGACGCGCACGAACTCGCTCTTGAGCGCACCGAGCGCCTCGAGCAGGTACTGCGGGTTCAGGCCGAGGGTGACCTCTTCGCCGTTGAGGTGCGCGTCGACCGACTCGGAGGCGCGGGCCTGCTCGCCGCCGGAGGCGTCCATCGTCACATCCGAGGTGTCGAACGTGAACCGCAGCGGCGCGGACCTGTCCAGCACGAGCGCGACACGACGCACTGCTTCGGTGAGATCGGCGGTGCTGACGACCGCGTGGTGGTCGGTCTGCTCGGGGAAAAGCCGCCGGACCGGGGGGAAGTTCCCCTTGATGAGCAGCGACGTCACGGTCTTGTTGCCCGCCGTGAACGCGATGATCTCGCGATCGCCGGCACCGGAGAACGAGATCTGGATCGTGCCGGCGTGACCGAAGGTCTTGCCGACCTCCTGCAGCGTGCGTGCAGGGACGAGCGCTGTCTGCTCCGCAGCCTCGCCGTCCCAGGGCACGTCGCGCAGCGACACCCGATAGCGGTCGGTGGCCACGAGGCTCAGCGTGTTCTCGCTGACCTCGAGCTGGACGCCGGTCAGCACCGGGGTCACGTCATCGCGCGAAGCGGCGAAGGCCACCTGCGCGATCGCGGTGCCGAAGTCCTCGGCCGGAACGACGCCGCTGGTGCCTGTGACCTCGGGGATCGAGGGATATTCCTCAACGGGCATGGCCGCGAGGGTGAACCGCGCGGACCCGCAACGCACGGCGATGCCCCCGTCCTCCTCGACGGAGATCTCGATCGGGGCATTCGGCAGTCGGCTGGCGATGTCGGACAGAAGGCGGCCGTGCACGAGAATCGTGCCCGGTTCGTCGACGGTGGCCTCGATCGTGGTGCGCGCGGAGGCTTCGTAGTCGAAGGCCGAGAGGGTGAGACCCTCGTCACCGGCTTCGATCAGCACTCCGGCCAGGATCGGCTGCGGGTTGCGCTGGGGCAGCAGCTTGACGACGAAGGACACAGCTTCGCTGAAGACATCGCGATTGACCTGGAACCTCACGGCGCTCCTCCGTCGACTGGATGCGGAGGATGACACGTTTCTCCGCCCCTGGCACACACCAGGGGATCCCATGCTAATGCCACGCGGCGTCAGGTCCAGGTCGAAGTGCTTCGGATCCGGATCCATCCCCAACCGGGCACCGTGTGGTGATCGATGGACCGAGATTCGAAAGGAGTTCTTAACAGTGTTAACGCCTGTGGATACTGTGGATAACTCTGGGGATGCTTTGCGGCTCTAGGGAACTACAAACATGTGAGTTGTGGAGACCCTGCGGAAACAGTGGGGTCCCGGGGGGTCGTGCGCCGATCCGATTCCCCGAGTTATCCACAGATCGAGGCTCCGGATGGGGATCCCACGCCGTCCTGATCCCGAGATATCCCCAAGTTATCCACATGTGGACTTCCGGGCGAGGCGGATGCCGGATTTCGCCGTCGGGTCGCCGAACGGACCTCTCCGACGTCCCTGAGGCCGGGCAGAGGGGCTGAGCGCGGAGGGTGTCAGCGCCGGCTGAGCTGGGCGGTGATCTCGGTCACCTGGTTGAAGATGGCGCGACGCTCCTTCATGAGCTCGCTGATCTTCTTGTACGCGTACATCACCGTGGTGTGGTCGCGATTACCGAAGAGCTGGCCGATCTTCGGGAGCGAGAGGTTGGTCCGCTCGCGGCAGAGGTACATGGCGATCTGCCGTGCGGTCGCGATCTGCTGCGACCGACTGGATCCGTACAGGTCGTCCTCTGAGAGCTTGAAGTAGTTCGCCGTCGTCGTGATGATGTCCGTCGGCGAGATGATGCTGTCCTCATCCTGGTCGACGATGTCGCGCAGCGCGGTCTGCGCGGTGGCGATGTCCAGCGCGGAGCGATTGAGGTTCGCGAAAGCCGTGGCGCGGATGAGCGCGCCCTCGAGCTCGCGGATGTTGGACGAGACCTTGGTGGCGATGTACTCGAGCACGTCGTCCGGGACGTGCAGCTGCTCGCTCTGCGCCTTCTTGCGGAGGATCGCGATGCGCGTCTCGAGGTCGGGCGCCTGCACATCGGTGATGAGGCCCCACTCGAACCGGCTGCGCATCCGCTCCTCGAAGCCGGTGAGGTGCTTCGGCGGAAGGTCGCTCGTGATGACGACCTGCTTGTTGTGGTCGTGCAGCTGGTTGAAGGTGTGGAAGAACGCCTCCTGGGTCTCCGCACGGCCCTGCAGGAACTGGATGTCGTCGATCATCAGGATGTCGACCTCGCGGTAGCGCGCCTGGAAGGCGGATCCGCGGTTGTTCGCGATCGAGTTGATGAAGTCGTTCGTGAATTCCTCGCTCGACACGTACCGCACCTTGACCCCGGCGTAAAGGGACTGCGCGTAGTCGCCGATCGCGTGCAGCAGGTGCGTCTTGCCGAGGCCCGGCCCGCCGTAGATGAACAAGGGGTTGTACGCCTTCGCGGGTGCTTCGGCCACCGCGACGGCCGCGGCATGCGCGAACCGGTTGGACTGGCCGATGACGAAGTTGTCGAAGACGTACTTGGGGTTCAGCCGCGATTCATGGCGGGTCGGGGTCGACTGCTGCTCGATGGGGGAGTCGACCCTGGTCTGCTCCTGCCGCCCTGGCACGAAGTCGGCGACCGGGATCGGAAGGGTCTGCTGCTCGACCATGTCGTGGTTGACCGTGACGCGGAAGGACGTGACCTCGTCGCCGATGCGACTGAGCGCTTCCATGATCGGCAGGCGCAGGCGCTTGTTGATCTGTCCCGCGGTGAGATCGTTCGGCACCTCGAGGTAGAGGGTGGCCGTCATCACGCCGGCGGGCACGGCCAGGTTGAGGAAGCCCTGCAGGGGTGCGGTGACGCGTTCGTCGCGGGCGAGCTCCGCAAGAAGTTCGTCCCAGACGGGGACCTCGGACTCTGCGGCTGCGGACATGGTTCCCCCGGGCGACTCGGCACAGCGGGCGGACCTGGACACGCTGCCTGTGGATAACTGCTCGTGCCACGGTAGTCAGCCTGGGCCGCAAGGGCAAGCTGTGACTGGGAAGGACAGACGGCGTGTCCCTGTTGAAGGATCCCTCCACAGATGTGGATAATGATCCTTTCGCCTGCTCGGTTTGCGATGTGGAGGTCTACGTCGTAGCCTTAATCGGTTGACTTATGCCATTTCGGCAGTCTTTGTCCACCGTCTCCGGCCGCATCGATCCCGGTGACAGCTTCCCTCTTCCGGAGAAATCATGAGCAAGCGTACTTTCCAGCCCAACAACCGTCGTCGCGCCAAGAAGCACGGCTTCCGTGCCCGCATGCGCACCCGCGCCGGCCGCGCCATCCTCGCGGCCCGTCGCACGAAGGGCCGTGTCGAGCTCTCGGCGTAAACCGTGCTCGCCCGCCCGCATCGCCTCGTCCGCGGGTCCGACTACCGCATGGTGGTTCGGCGCGGGCGGCGATACGGCGGGCCGCGGTTGGTCGTCTCCGTGCTCGACACCGGAGAGCAGCGCCCCGTGCGCTTCGGCTTCATCGTGAGCAAGCAAGTAGGAAACGCCGTGACCCGGAACACTGTCCGGCGACGCCTGAAGGACGCATGCGCCCGTCAGTTGCCGCTGCCCGACGGCGTCGACATCGTCATCCGCGCCCTGCCCTCGGCGGCAGAGGCGCCTTTCGTGGATCTGCTCTCGGATCTCGGACGGGCCGTCGATCGAGGTGTGCGATGAGCGCGCTGCCGGCGTACTCGCGGGGGACAGCGCACCTGCACGCCGGTGATGCGATGCGGGCGTTGCCGCTGGTGCCGCGCAACCTCGTGCTGGGATTCCTCACCGCCTATCGCGCGGTGGTGTCGCCGCTCTATGGCGATGTCTGTGCGTACTACCCATCTTGTTCCGCCTACGCTGTAGGTGCGGTGCAGCAGCACGGTGCGGTGAAGGGCGCAGGCCTCTCGGCGTGGCGGATCCTGCGCTGCAATCCCTGGAGCCACGGCGGCGTGGACGACGTGCCACCGCATTCCGATTTCCGACACGCCCTCACGCCACGAGGATTCGTCGTACCCTCCCGAAAGGACTGATCAGTGGGTTCCGACCTCCTGTTTGCCGCGTCAACGACGCCCGCTGCCTCCGGCGGTGGCTTCGATCTTCTCGGCATCGTCATGTGGCCCTTCAAAGCGCTGGTCGAGGCGATCCTCGTCGCCTGGCACTGGCTGTTCACCGCGATCGGCATGCCGGGCGCCGCTGGTCTCACCTGGGTGCTGTCCATCGTCGGCCTCGTGCTGGTGATCCGCGCGGCGGTCTTCCCGCTCTTCGTGCGGCAGATCAAGAGCCAGCGCAAGATGATGGAAATCGCCCCTGAACTGAAGAAAGTTCAGGAGAAGTACAAGGGCAAGCGCGATCAGCTGAGCCGCGAGGCGATGAGTCGCGAGACCATGGCCCTGTACAAGAGGCACGGCACGACCCCGATGTCGAGCTGTCTTCCGCTGCTGGTGCAGATGCCCTTCCTGCTCGGCATGTTCTACACGCTGAGTGACGTCAAGAAGCATGCCGTGGCCGGCGAAGGCGGTGTCTGGCTGCTGACGAAGCAGCTCACCAAGCAGTTCTACGACGCCACTCTCTTCGGCGTCGCCCCGCTGCACACGAGCCTCACCGACGCGGTGCAGCAGAAGCCGGCCGGCTGGGAGACCACGGTCGCGATCCTCGTCGTGCTGGTCGTTCTCATGATCGGATCCCAGTTCTTCACGCAGCTGCAGATCATCTCGAAGAACCTGTCGCCCGAGGCCAAGACCGGCCAGGCGTATCAGATGCAGAAGATCATGCTCTACATCCTGCCGCTGGGCTTCATCTTCTCCGGTCTGTTCTTCCCGCTCGGCGTGGTCATCTACTGGTTCATCAGCAACCTGTGGACGATGGGCCAGCAGTTCCTGGTGCTCCGAGAGATGCCGACACCCGGATCCGATGCCGCCAAGGCACGGGAGGAGCGTCTGGCTCGCAAGGGCAAGGCGATCAACTCCGAGGGCAAGGTCGTGCCCATGGTCGCGTATCAGGCCGAGCAGCAGAAGATGCTTGAGGACGCCGAGCGTCTGCGGGCCCAGCAGCCCAAGCGGCAGCAGCCGAAGAGCGCCAAGCGCGCGAAGAGGGACCAGGACAAGACCCCGAACGGAGACAAGGCATGACCGAGCAGGATGTCGCCGAGCCGACCGTGTCGGATCTCGAGAACGAAGGCGATGTCGCCGCGGACTTCATCGAGGGTCTGCTCGACATCGCCGATATCGACGGCGACCTGACGCTGGATGTCAAGCAGGGACGGGCATACGTCTCGGTCGAGGCTGAGGGCGATGGTCTCCGTCTGCTGTCCGCTCCCGATACGGTGCAGGCGCTCCAGGAGCTCACCCGTCTCGCGGTGCAGAGCAGCACAGGATCCTTCTCCCGCGTGATCCTTGATGTGGCCGGATCCCGCGATGCCCGTCGATCCCAGCTCGAGCGCCTGGTCGATTCGGCTGTGGCGAAGCTCGACGAGGGCGCATCGCAGGCGTCGCTGCCCTCGATGTCCAGCTACGAGCGCAAGCTGGTTCACGACATCGTGTCGGAGCGGGGTCTCATCTCCGAGTCCTACGGCGAGGGTCCGACCCGGCACACCGTCATCCGCCGGCACTGACGTTTCACGTGAAACATGACTGAACCGGAGTCGTCCGAGCTCGAGCAGGAGCCGGCCGCCGCGTCGACGCTGTTCGGTGACCGGATCGAGCTCGCCCGCGCCTTCACCGCGGCACTCGCCGAGCAAGGGGAGGAGCGTGGCCTGATCGGCCCGCTCGAGGTGCCACGACTGTGGACGCGGCACATCCTCAACAGTGCGATCGCCGCCCCGCTGTTCCACGGCGCTGTGGCGGATGTGGGTTCCGGCGCGGGGTTGCCCGGCGTCGTTCTCGCGATTGCGCGACCCGATGTGCAGTTCACGCTCATCGAGCCGATGGAGCGCCGTGTGGCCTGGCTCGACGAGCAGGTCACCGCACTGGGACTCTCGAACGTGACCGTTGTCCGCGGGCGCGCGGAAGAAGTGGCCCTGACCGGGACTTTTGACATGGTCACGGCGCGCGCCGTGAGTGCGCTGCGCACCCTTCTTCCGTGGACCGCGCCCCTCGCCCGCAACGGGGGAGAGCTCGTGCTGCTCAAGGGCATCAATGCCGAGAACGAGATCACCGCGGCTCAGAAGCAGATCCGGAAGTTCTTGCTGAGTGACGTCCGGGTCGAGGTGCTCGGTGAGGGCGTGCTCGCGGAGACCACACGGGTGCTGCGCGCGACTGTTCGCGGCTGAGTCTCATCACGTAGGCGGCAGTCCCCTCACGTTCGTGGCTGCGAAGCCTCGAAGAGTGGCGCCCGGGCTGCGGGGCGGGAGGCCTACGAATCGGCGGGCTCCTTCCCGCTTCGCGGGCCCCTCCCGATATTCGTAGGCCTCACACCCCTCCGCCTCCCTCCGCGACGGGCCGGCTGCGCGTGATCTGCGTGGGAGGCCCTACGGTTGTGTTTCACGTGAAACATCGTGCGACCCAGCGGATCGAGGTATTGATGCCTTCGCGGCATGGCAGGCACGCCCCAGGACGGACTGTTTCGATGGTTCATCGCCCGAGCTAGCTTGCTGATCACGGTCGATGGCTGACACAGGGCTGGGGCAGTGCTCACGGTCGCTACGTTTCACGTGAAACATCACCGGCGTCCCGTCCCGTCGCGTCGTACGGCAAGCGTTCTCGGCAGGGGAGGGTGCAGGGGTGTTCGGGTGACGAATATCGGGAGGGGCCCGCGCAGCGGGAAGGAACCCGCCCATTCGTCACCCGAACACCCCGGAGCCCGGGTGCTCATCGATTTGCGGAACTGAGGCGGCGGTCCGACCGCACTGTGGACAGGAGGCCACCATGTTTCACGTGAAACATCACCCGGATTCGTCGATGCGAGCGGGGATTGTCGGCTGCGCAAGTTAGAGTGGAGATTCCGTCGTTTCCCCGTCGGAGATCGTCGAAAGGAGTGGATGTTTCACGTGAAACAGTCCTCAAGCACCTCGACTGCTGGATACGGCGTGGACACCCCCCTAGCGCGGGAACTCGCGGATCTGACCGCTCGCCGCAGAGCTTTGGAGTCGGTCACTGTCGGATTCGATGGGCCGACCCGCGTCTTCACGATTTCCAACCAGAAGGGCGGCGTCGGTAAGACCACGACTGCCGTGAACATCGGCGCAGCGATGGCGGATCTCGGTGCGAAGGTCCTCGTGATCGATCTGGATCCTCAGGGCAACGCATCGACCGCGCTGGGGGTTCCGCACACCGCCGATCTGCGGAGCATCTACGACGTTCTGATCAGTGACGTGCCCCTTGCAGATGTGGTGCAGGAGAGCCCGGAGTCGCCGAATCTGCTGTGCGCTCCGAGCACGATCCATCTCGCTGGTGCGGAGATCGAGCTCGTTTCCCAGGTGGCGAGAGAGCATCGCCTGCGCACGGCACTCAATGACTACCTGGCTGCGCATCCTGCAGATGTGGTCATCATCGACTGCCCGCCCTCGCTGGGTCTGCTCACGATCAACGCGTTCACGGCCGCCACCGAGGTCATGATCCCGATCCAGTGCGAGTATTACGCACTGGAGGGCCTGAGTCAGCTTCTCGGCAACATCCGGATGATCCAGAAGCACCTGAATCCGGACCTCACGATGTCGACGATCCTTCTGACGATGTTCGATGGACGCACCCGTCTCGCTCAGCAGGTTGCGGAGGAGGTGCGTGGTCACTTCCCGCACGAGGTGCTGGATACCGTGATTCCGCGTTCGGTGCGCGTCTCGGAAGCCCCGAGTTTCGGTCAGACGGTGATCGCCTACGACGGACAGTCGGTGGGTGCGGTCGCCTACAGAGAAGCAGCAGTGGAGATCGCCCGTCGGGCATCCGAAAACGAGAAGGGGCACTGATGGTCAAACGCACAGGACTCGGCCGGGGGATCGGCGCACTCATCCCCACCTCGGATGCCACAGAGCGTCCTGTCGACGTGTTCTTCCCTGGTGCCCGCACCGAGGTGGCGGTGGAAACCGCCCCTGCAGCGAAGGCTTCGGAGGCGGAGGAAGACCTCATCGCCGTGCCCGGTGCTCGTCTGATCCGCGTGGATCCGCACGACATCGTCCCGAACCCGCGTCAGCCGCGGACTCACTTCAACGAAGGCGACCTCGCGGAACTCGTGCACAGCGTGCGCGAGTTCGGTGTGCTGCAGCCCGTCGTCGTGCGTCAGAACGAGGACGGCAAGTACGAGCTGATCATGGGGGAGCGCCGCACTCGCGCGGCGAGGGAGGCGGGACTGGAGTCCATCCCCGCGATCCTGCGCGAGACGGCGGATGAGGACCTGCTGCGCGATGCGCTGCTGGAGAACCTGCACCGGTCCCAGCTGAACCCCCTTGAGGAGGCGTCCGCCTACCAGCAGCTGCTCGAGGACTTCGGTATCACCCAGGAGGCGCTCGCTCACCGCATCGGCCGCTCGCGCCCGCAGGTCAGCAACACGATCCGCCTGCTTCGCCTGCCGGTTCCCGTGCAGCAGCGCGTGGCGGCCGGCGTACTGTCGGCCGGACATGCCAGGGCGATCCTCTCCCTCGATGACGCCGACCTCATGCAGCGGCTGGCGGACAAGGTCGTGAACGAGGACCTGTCCGTGCGCGCCACGGAGGAAGCCGCGAAGACGATCGCCGCGGCGGGCGTCGTGACGAAGTCGGTCAAGCCGCAGGCTGGTGCGCGACGTGCCTATCTGGATGATGTCGCGGGGAAGCTCGGCGACCGGTTGAACACGCGCGTCCAGATCGCACTCGGTGCAAGGAAAGGCCAGGTCAAGATCGAGTTCGCATCGATCCAGGACCTGAACCGCATCCTGTCCGAGATCGGTGAGGAAGGCTTCGGCTCCTAGGCGCACGGCTGCACTCCCATTCCTTGTCGAAGGCCCGGCGATGCTCCGCGAGAGCGGATCCTCCGGGCCTTCGTCCATCCGGCGCCGCGTAGGCTTGAGGGGTGACTGAGTCCCCGACCCGCCGTGCCAGCCTCGAAGTGCTGCGCGCTGAAGCGGCGGATGAGTTGGCCGTCCTCGTCCAGGAACGGCTTCTCGGGGGAGAGGACCCGTGGGCCTTCATGGAGGAGCTGCCCAGCGTCGACGAGCTGGTGGTCTTCCTGCTGCGGGCCGACGAGATCATCGAGAGCGGTGGTGTCCGCCCGGACGAGGCGGGCAACTTCGATGTTCTCCGTCGGATCGCTCTCGACTACCCGGAGCTCACCTCGATCGTGTGGGGCCTGCTCGGGGATGGCCCGAAGTACCGTCGGTGGGACCTTCTCGCCGACGACGCACGTCCCTGACCCGGGTTCGGCGACGTTTCACGTGAAACATCGCGCTCTGACCACGTCGTCACCCTCGCCATGATTGGGGCGTTGGCCGGGCAGCAGATCATTGACGACGTCGCGAATCACAGGCGTAGCTGGTCCCCGTGATCGGCACACAAGCATCGCCTGTCCGGGGGTGAGGCAGATGAGAGGATCGAGTTCGCGTGCATCCGCACGCAGCTCCACAGCCAGCCTTCTGGTCTCTCCGGGATGGAGTGGTGTCGCCGCGACGACCGGGGGTCAGCCCGAGCGTTTCACGTGAAACGCTCGGACTGATAGGGCTGGATCCCATGGGGAGGCATCGCGGGGGAACGACACGTTTCACGTGAAACATCGCCCGAGGAATGACGAAGCCCGCCCTCCCGAAGGAGAGCGGGCTTGGAAGCCATCGACGGGATCAGCCGAGGAAAGCGGCCAGATCCTGCTCGAGCGCGAACTTCGGCTTGGCGCCGATGATCGTGGTCTTGACCTCGCCGCCCTGGAAGACCTTCATCGCCGGGATCGACGTGATCTGGTACTTCATGGCGAGATCGGGGTTCTCATCCACGTTGAGCTTGAGGATGGTGATCTTGTCGCCGTTCTCGGCCTGGATCTGGTCCAGGACGGGCGCGACCATGCGACAGGGACCGCACCACTCGGCCCAGAAGTCGACCAGAATGGCGCCGTCGGCCTGAAGCACGTCCTGCTCCCAGGTCGCCTGGCTGGTTGCCTTGGCAGTCATGATTCTCCTTTGTGAAAGCGTGAGACGCTCAGAGGCGTCAACAGTGAGAGGGGCTGAAGTGTTCCCGGGGCCTAGACGAGGACCGACTCGGCGGAGGTTCCGTCCGAGAGGGCCGCGAGGAAGTGCTCCACGTCCAGCGCCGCGACGGTGCCGGATCCTGCTGCCGTGATCGCCTGGCGGTAGGTCGGGTCGATCACGTCGCCGGCCGCGAACACGCCGGGAACAGAAGTGCGCGAGGTGCGCCCGTCGACCCAGATCGTTCCCTCAGCGGTCAGGTCGAGCTTGCCGTGCACGAGGTGGGTGCGAGGGTCGTTCCCGATCGCGATGAACAAGCCATCGACGGGGAGGTCGGTGGTGGTGCCGTCGACCGTGTTGCGCAGGCGCACTCCGTTGGTCGCGTCGTCACCGAGGACCTCCTCGACCGCGCTGTTCCAGATGAACTCGATCTTGTCGTTCGCGAAGGCCCGCTCCTGCATGATCTTGGAAGCGCGGAGCGAGTCCTTGCGGTGGATGATGTAGACCTTCGAGGCGAACTTCGTGAGGAAGGTCGCCTCCTCCATGGCAGAGTCCCCGCCGCCGACCACGGCGATCGTGCGCTCGCGGAAGAAGAAGCCGTCGCAGGTCGCGCACCAGGAGACGCCGTGGCCGGAGAGGCGCTCTTCGCCGGGGATACCCAGCGTGCGGTACGCGGATCCGGTCGCATAGATGACGGACGAGGCCTCGAGGACCGTGCCGCTGCCGAGGGTGACCTTCTTGATCTCGCCGTCGAGCTCGAGCTCGGTGACGTCGTCGTAGAGGACCTCGGTGCCGAACTTCTCGGCTTGCTCCTGCATCTTGGCCATCAGGTCGGGACCCTGGATGCCCTCGGGGAAGCCGGGGAAGTTCTCGACCTCGGTGGTCTTCATCAGTTCGCCACCGACCTCGACCGAGCTCGCCACGAGAACCGGATTCAGGTTCGCGCGAGCCGCGTAGATCGCCGCGGTGAATCCCGCAGGTCCCGAACCGATGATGATGACCTGTCGCATTGCTTCTCCTTGCTGTCGCACGCTTCAACACATGGTACCGGCGCGGCATTCCGCGGAGCTGGGCGAGCAGGCGTCAGTCGGCGGCGACCTCGACGACGCGGGTCCCGCCGAAGACGGGGGAGAGGGCTCCCGCCGACAGTGCGGCGAGGTCATCGATGAGCACAGTCCGGTCGGAGAGAGGGATCCAGAGCGTGAACGACGCCGAGGATCCGTACACGACCTCGCCGAACGAGGATCCGTGCGTGCCGGCCCAGTCCCGGAGACCGTTGTCGATGCGTCCCGCGTCCGCGTGGGGCACGTCGACGCGCGCCTCGAGAAGCTCGCGACGATGCAGCAGTACGGACTCGTCCAGAGCGTCGGAGACTGCCGTCGAGTAGGCCCGGATCAGCCCGCCCGCACCGAGCTTCACGCCGCCGAAGTACCGGGTGACGACGGCGACCACGTCGGTGAGGCCGCGGCGTCGCAGCACCTCGAGCATCGGGATCCCCGCCGTGCCGGAGGGCTCGCCATCATCGGAGGACCGCGCCTGGTCACCTGTCACACCGGTCACCATCGCGGTGCAGTTGTGGCGCGCATCCCAGTACTGCCGGCGGATGGATCCGATGACCTCGTCCGCTTCGGCCACGGACCGCACAGGGACCAGGTGAGCGATGAAGCGCGACTTCTTCACGACGAGCTCACGCGTCACCGGAGCGGCGATCGTGTCGGGGTAGGAGCGTGTCATGACGGCGTGCGGACGGCGGTGCTCATCGGGACGGCGCGAAGCGCCGCACGAGGCCCTTCAGAGCGTCCAGCTCCGGAGCGCGCAGCAGGGCGAGCAGGCCGATGTAGACGACGAGGACCACTGCGGCGATGATCGCTGCACCGAGCGCGCCAGTCAGCTGCGATGCCAGGGCCCATCCCGCGGATCCGCCGAGAAGGAGGTAAGTGCCCCATCCCGCCGCGGCCGCGGGGATCGCTGCGACCGCGAAACGCCCGATCGCGATCATCCACGTCGCCGTGCCGATGCCGCCGAGGCGACGGTGCAGCAGCCAGACCGCGAGGATCGTCTGGATCGTGCTGGCAAGCGCCTGCCCGAGAGCGATTACTGCTGCGAGGTTCTCGACCGGAATGGCGTCGGCGGAGACCAGTAGCTGAGCGGTGAAGGCAGTGATGACGATGAGCGCGCACTGCACGAGCGTGAACAGGAATGGGGTGCGCGTGTCGCCGTAGGCGTAGAACGTGCGTTGCACGATGAACAGTACGGCGAGCGGGATCAGCGCGGGGAGGTAGGCGAGGAGTACCAGCGCGGTGTCGGGGGCGTCGCTGCCGACGGTGGTGAACACACGTGATGTAGGGACGACTGCGGCGACCACGGCCGCCAACGCACCCATCAAGAAGAAGGCGAGGATTCGGATGGACCGGCTGATGTCGGCCCGCACCTGGTCATGATCGCCTGCGTGCGCGTGCTCAGCGAGCTGCGTGAAGTACGGGGTACCGATCGACAGCACGATGATGGAATAGGGGAGCATGAATACGAGCCAGGCGTAGCTCATGACCGCCACCGAGGGACCCTCGCCGGACGCGAGGGATGCCACGTTGTTCTGGTAAATCCCGGCGGCAAGCCCCATGAGAGCCATGAGCAGAGTCCAGCCTGCCATCCGCCCGACGTTGCCGAGTCCTACCCCGCGCCAGCGGAAGTCTGGGCGCAGCCGCAGCTGGGTGCGCGGCCAAAACGCGAGAAGGATGCCCGCCTGAATTGCGATGGCGCCTGTCACCGTGACACCCAGCCAGGCGATGCGGTCCGGCGTCCACTGGTTGACTTGCTCGAGAGGGGTGCCGAACAGTGCCCCGATCGCAAGGAAGCCTGCGATAGAGACGACATTGTTGGCCACAGGTGCCCAGGTGAAGGGGCCGAAGATCCGGCGGGCATTGAGTGTCTCGCCGACCAGTGAGTACAGGCCGTAGAAGAAGATCTGCGGGAGGCACCAGTACGAGAGTGCGATCGCGAGCGCCTGCTGTTCCTCGGGTGCTCGGCCGAAGGTGATCCACACTAGCCAGGGTGCAGCGAGCATTGCCACCGCGGTGGTGATCAGCAGTACCACAGTGCCGAGAGTGAAGAGCTTGGATATGAATGCGTTGCCACGGTCGGAATGCGCCGCGGCCTGCACGATCTGCGGGACGATGACCGCCGTGAGCACACCTGCCGAGATGATCGCGTAGACGTCGTTGGGCAGCTGATTCGCGATGTTGAACGCGTCTGCCGCTGGAGCTCTGTTGGCGCCGATGAGACCGACCAGCACAATCGTGCGCAGCAGCCCGGTGACGCGGGACACCATCGTGCCCGCCGCGAGCAGGGCGCTCGCCCGGCCGAGGCTACTCATCGGTCTCCCTGTCCGCCGGATCGGATCCGGCTTTCCCGTCTGCGAGGGCCTGACGCTCCGCGGAGATCCCCGGCTCGTCCTCGGCCTCGTCGGATCCTTCCATGCCGTCTCCGGCATGCTTCGCGCCAGCGGACTTGCGACGGCGGATCGTGCGGATGATCCCGGCACCGATGAGAAGCACGCCGAGGCTGCCGAAGACGATCAGGCCGATGGTCTCCCACTCCGCACGGATCGTGAGCCGCGCCGTCTGCGCCGGACCGATCGCGACGCCCGTCGGGCTCGTCAATGTCATGCTCAACGTGAGCTCGGTGTTCGCCACATGCGATTCGAGGGGAAGCCGTACCCGCGTGGTGCTCGAGGGCTGCGCCTCGACCGCGGTCGTAGCGGGCACATCGATGCGGCTGTCGCTGGAGGACACGTTGAGCGTGACGCGGACCGGATACGGCAGGTCGTTGCGCACCCAGACCGGCACGTCGACCTTCGGGCTGATCAGGATCGGGTTCGACGGCTGGATCCCGACCGCACCCATGGTCTTCCGCGTCGCGTCGCGATGCGTCTTGAGCGCGGCGGCGAAGTCGTCGGGCGTCGTGTGCACGCCGACGCCGAGCAGGCGCATGTCCGAGATGCGCTCCCGCACGGTGAGGTCGGCGGGGCGCTGCAGGATCGTGGCGAACTGGGCCAGGCGGTCGGCGTCCTCGTTCAGGGCCGACACGGCGGCCGCGCGGTCCTCCGCCGACTCCGTCGAGACCGTCAGTTCCGCAGGCGCGCTGGACAGCACGCGGTCGAGTCGCCCGTCCTGTCCGCCGCTGAACGCGGTGACGGCACTGGACAGACCCTCCTCGGACCGCGCGTCGGCACGGGCGAGTCCGGCGAGAACCGCCGAACCCGGAGCGTCGAACCACAGCATCGCGTTCGCCTCGGTCAGTGCCCCGCCGCGCATCGCCGCGTCCGGTTCCTTGGCGGCGGCGCTGAGCGCTTCAGAAACGGCCTCGTCGCTGACCAGCACCGACGTCCCGTTCACTGCGCCGCGGGAGGCGACAGGCGCGCCCTTCGCTCCTGCGGTGAACGTCGTCGAGGGGAGGATCGGCACGGTGCCCGATCCGGACGCGCCGTAATGCGACATCGTCGCGACTTGGTCAGCGGTCACCTGGCCGCGCGGCCAGAGGAGGTCGGCGCGGGCGCCCGCGATCGCCTCCGGCGACGTCGGGCTCTGCCCGGGTGTCGTGGTCGACGTCGGGGTCGGAGCGGGGGTCGTCGGGGTCTTGCCGCTGGGATTGAGGAAGGGCTCGAAGTCGTCGACGGCGAGAGGCGAGGTCAGTCCGGCCGCAGCCTGGGCCGCGGCATCCGCATCGCCGAACTGCAGCGCGAAACGCTCATTGGGCAGGGCCTCGAGCCGTGCCAGCCACGCCGTCGCCGTCGCGGGCGCGCCGGCGCCGAGCACGCGGATCGCCGCCGGGATGGAAGGGTCGATCGCGAGCACAGCCGGAGTCCCGGCCACGCCGTTCAACTGCGCCGTGAGTGCGCCGGCGGGCGCGGTGAGAGCGGTGAGCTCGGCGGCGCTCAGCAGGTCGCCGGACGGGGCGGCGGTGATGGGCACGACAGTGACAACCGACGCCGGTGCTCCCTGAGCGACCACGAGGGCGCTGCGCGCGGGCACGGGAGCGGGCTCCTCCGCCGGAGCCGGACTGGCCTGGAACCGGGCCTGCAACGGGTAGACGCCGGGTGCGAGCGCACCGACGTCCGTCGCGGGGACCACGACTTGGGTGCGCGAGGTTCCTTCCGCGTCCAGCACCGTGGTGCTCACATCGCCGATCGGGCTCAATGCGGGGGCGGCGCCGGATCCGTCCAGCCAGGCACCCACGGCCTGGCGGTCGCCGAGCGGGGCGCGTCCGAGCTCCAGGTGCACGGTGCCCGCGCCGAGGCCGGTCGTGGCGTCGTTACGGAGGGTGAGCGTCGCCGTCAGCGGCGTTCCGGACGCATAGGATCCGTTCGCGTCCGGCTGCAGCGCGAGCTGTACGCCCGCGTGCTGCGGCGTCTGCGTCGGACTCGGCGTGGGCGTGTCCGCTGCCGCGGCGGGCGATGCCGCGGCCAGGGGGAACCCCAGACTCAGCGCGACGAGGAGTGCCCCGGCTGCACGGCGCAGGCGCTGTCGCAGGGGGGCGGGTTCGGTCTGAGTGAGAGTCATCGGGGATCCGTCGGGCGCGCAGGGCGCAGGGGAGTGCTGGCCCTGAGATTCTAGGCGGCGCGGCGCGCCGATCCCTGGAGGCGGGCAGAGTGGGCGGCATCCCTCTCCCGTCGTCGGGCGCGCGCGCGGTGTCGCGCGTAGGCTGACGCCGTGGTCCGACACCTCCTGCCCCGTCCCGATTCCGTGCTGTGCGCGGCGCTCGCCGCCGATCTCGACGCCGCCGACCTGCGTTCGGAGCCGTTGCGGGCCGCGTGGGGCGCGGAGGCCGACGACGCCCTCGCCCGCGGCATCCGCTCGCCGCTGCTGCGTGCGATCGAGGGCCGCACCGATGCGCTGGCCACGCTCGGGCGCCTGTTCGTGCTGGGCATGCCGCAGCCCGAAGCCGACGTCGCCGCGGCACTCCCGCGTACGGGCGCCGATGGGCTCGAGACTCTGGGCCTCGGCTATCGCGAGGACGGACGCGTGGTGCCGTCCGCCCTGATCCGGCCGCAGTCGTTCGTCGACGCCGACGGCGTCGGGGAGTGGTGGATCGCGAGCGACCTCGATGAGCTCGCGCTGCATCACATGGACGGGGGCGGCGCTCTGCCGCCCGACCACGTGCTCGGCGTCGGCGGCGCTTCCCGCACCCTCGCATCGCTCGTCATGCCCCTCGAGGTCGAGCGGGCACTGGATCTCGGCACGGGGTGCGGAATTCAGGCGCTTCTCGTCTCCCGGCACGCCGGCACCGTCATCGCGACGGACATCTCCGCGCGCGCCCTCGCCTACGCCGAGCTCAACGCGATGCTCGCCGGTGTGCGCAACATCGAATTCCGCCAGGGCAGCATGTTCGAGCCGGTCGCAGGGGAGAGCTTCGGGCTCATCGTGTCGAACCCTCCGTTCGTGATCACGCCGCGTGGCGCCGGCGTGCCCGAATACGAGTACCGCGACGGCGGACTCGTGGGCGACGCGCTCGTCGAGGCGTTCGTCAGGCAGGCTCCCTCGCATCTCGTGCCGGGCGGATCCGCGCAGCTCCTCGGCAACTGGGAGTCCGTCGGATCCACGCTCGGACTCCGACGCCTGGAGTCGTGGATCGCGCCGGAGCTGGACGCCTGGGTCGTGCAGCGCGAGACGTTGTCGCCGCTCGGGTATGCGGAGCTGTGGATCCGCGACGGCGGCACGACGCCCCGCGACGCCGAGTTCGAGCCGCTGCTGGACGCGTGGCTGGCCGACTTCGCCGCCCGTGGCGTGACGGAGATCGGCTTCGGATACGTGCTGATCCGCAGACCTGCGGCCGTAGACGGAGCCGAAGCCGCGGCCGGCCCGCTCCGCCGCTTCGAGACGCTTCCGCAACCCGTGACGAGCGTGGGCCGAGCGCTCCGAGATGGTCTCGCCGGGCACGACGCGCTCGCCGAGGGGATCCCGGACGTGCTGCTCGTGGCCGCGGATGTGACCGAGGCCCGCCACCACATGCCAGGGCAGGAGGCGCCGAGCGTGATCGAGCTGCGTCAGGGCGGGGGTTTCGGGCGCACGATCTCCGTCGACCCCGCGCTCGCCGGATTCGTGGGCGCGGGCGACGGCGATCTCAGCGTCACGCAGATCGCAGGCGCGCTCGCGGACCTCTTCGAGGTGCCGCTCGTCGACCTCTGGACCGATCTCGAGCCGCGCCTGCGCGCGCTCGTCACGGACGGCTTCCTGATCCCGGCCGACCGATGAAGAACACCGCGAGACTCCAACTGGGCGACGAGACTGCGCCCCAGAGCAGCAGTCTCGTCGCGGAGTTGGAGTCTCGCGGATCGATGACCAGGGAATGCACGGTTGGATTCATGCGTTTGAATGAATTATGAAGGCTTTCGGATTCCTCTCCTTCGGGCACTATGCGAACGTGCCCGGATCCGTCACCCGCACGGCCGGGGAGATGCTGCACCAGACCATCGAGATCGCGCAGGGCGCCGACGAGATCGGCGTGAACGGCGCCTACGTGCGCGTGCACCACTTCGCGCGACAGGCGGCCTCACCCATGCCGCTGCTGTCGGCGATGGCCGCGACCACGAAGCGCATCGAGGTCGGCACGGGCGTGATCGACATGCGCTACGAGAACCCCCTGTACTTCGCGGAGGAGGCGGCCGCCCTCGACTTCATCGCCGACGGCCGGATCGCCCTCGGCGTGAGCCGTGGCTCACCCGAGACGGCACTGCGCGGCTACGAGGCGTTCGGCTACGTCGACGAGGAGGATCGCGAGCGCGGCAGCGTGCTGGCCCGTGACAAGTTCGACCTGTTCCTCGAGGCGATCGACGGCGCCGGCATCGCGCCTGGCGATCCGCGCATGGTCGGGGAGGGCCGCTACCTCCCCGTGGAACCGCGTTCCGAGAGCCTGCGCGATCACATCTGGTGGGGATCCGGCTCCCGCGCGACCGCCGAGGAGACCGGCCGGAAGGGCCTCAACATGATGAGCTCGACGCTCGTCACCGAGGCGACAGGCCAGCCGTTCCACGAGCTGCAGCGCGAGCAGATCGAGCTGTTCCGCGCCGCTTACAAGGAGGCCGGCCACACCGGCACGCCCCGGGTGTCGGTCAGCCGCAGCGTGTTCCCGCTCATCAGCGATCAGGATCGGGCGTACTTCGGGCTGCGCAGCGAGGAGAACGGCGACCAGATCGGCGTGATCGACGGGTTCCGCTCCACGTTCGGCAAGACCTACGCTGCCGAGCCCGACGTGCTCATCTCGCAGCTGAAGCAGGACGAGGCCGTGATGGCGGCCGACACCCTCATGCTGACCATCCCGAACCAGCTCGGCCCGGAGTACAACCTTCACGTGCTGCAGGCGTTCGCCGAGCACGTGGCGCCGGCGCTGGGCTGGAAGCCGAACACCGAGGGCCCTGTGCAGGGCGACCCGGTCTGAGTCAGGACTCATACGCCGAGGGGCGGGCATCATGACGATGCCCGCCCCTCGGCGTCTCCGCGTCCCTCTCAGCCCTCCTGGTCCGGCGGGCCGAAGATGTTCTTCCCGTGCTTGTGCAGCAGGTTGTACGCATCCATGAAGGTCTGCGGCTGCTCATCGCCGGGCAGACCGTAGCGCGCCAGCAGCAGACCGAGCAGACCTTCCGCCGGCGGAGTCAGCGGCTTCTTCGCGTGCGCATGCGCGGGATGAGCCGCCTTCGACTCCGGATTCGGCGGCAGGAACCGGGACTGGGTGACCGGCCAATCGGAGGGGTGCCGGGGCTTGTCCAGGTTGACGACCTGGAACAGATCGTTCGCGGTCGCGTCTCGACGGGTCAGCGGCTTCAGGCCGTGCAGGCGGGTGAGGGTCGCGATCACGGATCCATGATGCATCTGGTCGTTGATGACGGTGCCCTTGCGCGTGTATGCGGACACGGCGATCGCGGGCACACGGCATCCGAGGCGATCGAACGCGAAGCCCATCTCGCCTCTGCCCGCGTTGTCGGGCGGGGTGGCCTTGGGCGGCGCCACGTGGTCGTACGTGCCGCCGTGCTCGTCGAACGTGATCAGCAGCAGCGTGTTGATCGCGTTGGATCCCTTCGGGGCCTTGCTCGTGCGGATCGCGTCGTAGATGTCGTGGACCAGGTCATCGCCGGCGCGCACATCGGAATAGGCGCTGTTGATCAGCGCGGTGTCCTCATCCTCCAGATCCGTCTCGCGGCGGCTGCCGAACGGCGGATGGAAGTCGTTGTGGTCGTAGATCATCCGCGGCTCGACGAAGGCGTACGCCGGCAGCTCGCCGTGCTCGACATCGGCGTAGAAGTCGTCCATCGTGCCGAAATGCTCGGTGCGCCAGAACTCCTCGAGCACCGGCGCGTGCAGGACGCCGGTGAACGACACCATCTGCACCTCGTCGAAGTAGATCTTCCAGCTGAGGCCCGACTCCTCGAGGCGGTTGAAGATCGTCGGCGACTTCGGCGCGTCCAGCCACTTGGCGTAGTCGCCGCCCTCGTGGTTGGTGACCTGACCATGCGAGGTCGAGGCATTGAAGAAGGAGCGGTTGCAGAAGGTCTGCGAGGGTACAGCGCAGAACCAGTGATCGAACACGGCGAACTCGCGGGCCAGGGTCGACACGGTCGGCAGCATCTCCGGCGAGAACGAACCCATGATGCGCGACAGCTCGTCCTGGGTCGGGGACTTGCCGTGCTTGAGACGCATGACGTTCACCATGTAGTCGGTGACGAAACCGGTCATCGTCGGCTCCGTGCCTGCGGCCGGCTCGTTATAGGGGGCCGAGAGCCCCCCGTTGTAGAGCTCGGCGTTGCTGGCCGGGTCGATCGTGTTGTAGAGCTGCGTGTTGACGTGCGGATACATCTCGCCCGGATCCGGATCCGGCCAGGTCATGATGGTGTCGGTCGGACCCTCATAGACGTGCGCGTCGTAGCGCTGCCCGTCGAGCTCGTTGTAGTACTCCCCGAACGCCAGGCCGTCGAACTCCTGTCCCTCGGGCAGATCGTCCTTCGTGTAGAGGTAGCCGAGCAGGTTGTCGAAGGAGCGGTTCTCGCCCATGAGCACGACGATGTGGTCGAAACCCGGGGCGTGGCGGGGCGCCAGGGCTCCGTAGTCGTCCATCGCCTCGTGGAACCCCTCGCGCTGGCCGAGGCCGTATCCGATCGCGGCGCCGGCGCCGCCGCCGACCACCGCACCGGCTGCGGTGAGGCCGCCGATCCGGAGGAAATCGCGACGGGAGCGGGAACCGCCCTGAGCGCCACCGTCCGCGCCGGTCTCCGTCGTGTCGGGCGTGCTCTCCGGCGCGTCGGCAGGCCCGCTCTCGGGCGCGGCGGACCCTGCGTCCGAAGCGGGGGAGTTCTTGCGTCTGTGCATGGCGCGATCCTACTGAGCCGTCGTGCGGCGGCTCGGGCGGCGAGGGGCCCTCCACGGGATACCCCGTAGACACGGCCGTGGCGGGACAGAAGAGACGGCCGGACGGCGTCGCCTACGCTGTCCGACATGACCGACTACTCGACCGAGGCGCAGGTGCGCCGCATCTCCGAGGAATTCGCCCGCAAGCGCTCCCGCATGTTCGTGGCGTTCGCCTGCATCGAGGGCGCGATGCTGGCTGGTGCGGTCATCGTGGTCTACGTGCTGAAGCTCGTCGAGCCCGACGTCGGCGTGTGGATCCTCGTGGCGCTCGCCCTGATCGGGTCGCTGGTGCTCAGCACGATGATCATCCAGCAGATCAAGGCCCAGCAGCAGGCGATCCGCGATGCGGGCGGCACGCCGTTCCCGGGCTCGACCGGCCCGACCTTCTGACGGCACTCGCCGAGCGCGCCCCGGTACCCTGGAGACCATGCTCAACATGGCCGATTCCCTTGCGCGCCTGGGCGCCCTCGCCGAGAATCCGGTCGTGCGGACCCTGGCGACGGCGTTCGCCGAGGCCGGGTTCGACCTCGCCGTGGTGGGCGGTCCGGTGCGCGACGCGCTGCTCGGACGTCCCACGCACGATCTCGACTTCACGACGAACGCCCGTCCCGACGACATCCTCCGCATCGTCAAGCCGATCTCGACCACGCAGTGGGACATCGGTCGGGAGTTCGGCACGATCGGCGCCAAGGTCCCCTCGCCCGACGGTCCCTCCGAGCAGGTCGAGATCACGACCTACCGTGCCGACGCTTACGACGGCGTCACCCGCAAGCCCGTCGTCTCGTTCGGGGATGACATCGAGGGCGACCTCGTGCGACGCGACTTCACGGTCAACGCCATGGCGTTCCTGGTGCCGCAGCAGAAGCTCGTGGATCCGACCGGGGGAGTGGAGGACCTGCTCATCGGCGTCCTGCGCACCCCGACCACCCCCGAGGTGAGCTTCGGCGACGACCCGCTGCGCATGCTCCGCGCGGCCCGGTTCAGTGCGCAGCTCGGCTTCCGCATTGAGGAGCGCACGCTCGCCGCGATGTCGGAGCTGCGCTCGACGCTGAGCATCGTGAGCCCTGAGCGCATCCAGTCGGAGTTGATCCGCCTGCTGCAGTCCGACGATCCGGTGCGCGGGATCCGCGTGCTGGTCGAGACGGGGCTCGTCGACGAGTTCCTGCCCGAGGTGAGCGCGCTCCGGCTGGAGATCGACGAGCACCACCATCACAAGGACGTCTACGAGCACTCCCTGACGGCGCTCGAGCAGGCGATCGCGCTCGAGCACGCCCGTCACCCGGACGAGCCGGCCGATGCGGTGCTGCGTCTGGCGGTGCTGCTGCACGACATCGGCAAGCCGCGCACCCGCAAGCTCGAGGCCGGCGGCGTCGTGAGCTTCCACCACCACGACGTGGTCGGATCCCGGCTCGCCCGCAAGAGGCTGCAGGCGCTGCGGTTCGACAAGGAGTCGACAGACGCCGTGGCGAAGCTCATCGAGCTGCACCTGCGCTTCTTCGGCTACTCCGAGGGCGCATGGACCGACTCCGCCGTCCGCCGCTACGTACGCGACGCCGGAGACCAGCTCGAGCGGCTGCACATCCTCACCCGCGCCGATGTCACCACGCGCAACAAGCGCAAGGCGGGTCGGCTCGCCGCGGCCTACGACGATATCGAGACGCGGATCGAGACCCTGCGCGAGCAGGAGGAGATCGATGCGATCCGGCCCGAGCTCGACGGCAACGAGGTGCAGCGCATCCTCGGCATCGCCCCGGGCCGAGAGGTTGGCGAGGCGTACCGGTTCCTGCTCGAGCTGCGCCTCGACGAGGGCCTCATCGGTCCCGAGGCCGCCGAGCAGCGCCTGCGCGACTGGTGGGCCGCGCGCGGCTGAAGCTCAGCGGATCCCGGCCACCCGCAGATCCGGGCCCGAGCTCTGGAGCTCGTCGTCCTCTTGCACACCGCCGTCCTGGCCGTCGTGTTCGCCGCGCAGTGCGGCTTCCACGAGGTGCGTGAGATCGATCGAGACGATCCGTGACGCGGCCATCGTTCAGCCCGCCGGGGTCGGCGACGGGGTCGGCGTTGGGCTCGGCACGGCGTCGGATGGCCGCGGTGACGGTGTCGGTGTGGGCGGCATCGTCGAGCCCGGTGAGGGCGTGGGCGTGGTGGTGAGCGCGCGATCCGGTGCGCGCAGGAACGGGGGCTGGGGCGTGATGACCGAGCCGCGGCTGCCGCCCTGGATGTCTTTGTAGCTGCGGAGGGGCAGCGGATAGACGTTCCAGACCGGCCGTCCCTGGGCATCGCGCATCGGCACGACCGTGTTCTGGCCATCGTCGTCGATGATCCATCCCATCCCGTTGTCCAGGTTCTCGCTCTCTTCGCCGAAGAGGTTCACGGGGGTGCCTCGGTTGGTGTACAGCTGAGCGCCTTCGATGAGGTTTCCGTCCTTGTCGTAGACGAACAGATTGCCGATCCGGTTGCCGTCGAGCAGGAGCCCGGGCGGCGGCCGGTAGCCCGCGTTCGGCGGGTAGAGGATCGCGTTCCACATCCCGAACATCACAGGGGAGACGAGCAGCGGCAGGACCAGCACGGCGACGATGCTGGCGACCGTGCGCACGTGCCGCAGTGCGTTCTTCGGCAGCCAGCGGCCGCGTCCCCACTGCACGCTCACCAGGACGATCGCCGCGAAGAAAGCCCAAGTGAAGACCTGTGCCGGGAAGCCGCCGTAGCCGACGATCGTGCGCGGGCCGAGGCCCGCCGGGATGGCGATCAGCCCGGCCAGCGCGAGCCCGCGCAGCACCCACCACACCGGGCGGAGGACGATCAGCAGATCCAGCAGCCAGGCGCCGAACGTCGAGGACCGGATCCGCCCTGCCGCGCGTCCCGCCGTCGCGGCGAGACGCTCGTGCCACGGCGTCTTCGTCCCCATCACGGGACCTCGCTCGGGCAGGCCGGCCGCGGAGCGCAGCTCCTCGGCGTACGCGGCCGGATCGCCCAGCTCGATCGCTCCGTCGTGGTCCGCGGCCTGATCGGTGAGGTCTCCGACGAGGCCCTCGACGAGGTCGTCGACGTCCTCGTCCGGAAGGTCCGCGAGCTGCGCGCGGACGGCGTCGGCGAACGCGCGGATCCGTTCCGCGGCGGCCAGGGTGGTCTCGTTCATCGCTGCGCTCCTTCGGAGAGGATCCCGGTGGGTTCGGCGGGGGGATGGAACAGGGCGGGTCCTGCGGCGCCGGCGGCCGCGGCGGATCCGGGCGGAGCGGCGGCCGAGGGCGGGACGTGCGGGGCGAGCAGCCCGGACATCGCCACCGCGAAGTGAGACCACGTCGCGATCTGCTCGTCGAGCATGTGCTTGCCCTGCGCGGTGATCGCGTAGTACTTGCGGTGCGGCCCGCCGTCGGAGGGCACCACGTAGCTCGAGAGCGCCCCGCCCGAATACAGGCGGCGCAGTGTTCCGTAGACCGAGGCATCGCCGACGTCGCCAATGCCCGCGGCGCGGAGGCGCCGCACGATGTCGTAGCCGTATCCGTCCTCGTCGCGCACGACGGCGAGCACCGCGAGATCCAGCACGCCCTTCAGCAGCTGCGTCGTATCCATTCCGCCTCCTCCGCCACGGCCACGTGGCTGCGTCGCTCCGCACACTACCACGCGACGCGCAGTAGTACCGAGAGCGGCACAGTCGGCAGGTTCACCCGCGGTCGTACACTGGACCCACTCCGTCGCCGATGATCGGAGACCCTGTGTCCTCTGGCTGGCAGCCCTCCCGCGAGCCCGCGCCCGCGGCGTCGCGTCTGCTCATCGAGCGCGCGCACGAGGAGCTCGTCGCGGGCAACATCGATGATGGGCGGCTGCAGAACGTGCGCTCGCTCGTGCGGGAGTCGTGGGAGAGGTCCTGGCGCCAGCGGGTCGGCGCAGAAGGTCTCCCTCCGCTCGACTTGACCGCGGACGCCCTCGACGTCTATCGGCGTGCGCATCCGCTCGCGGGTGCGATGGACACGATCCGCGCCCTTCTGCTGCCCGGATCCGCCGACGACTCGGGCGTCATCGTCGCGGTCGGCGACCACGCCGGCCGGCTGCTGTGGGTCGAGGGCGACCTGAACCAGCGGATCCTGTCGGGCGAGATGGGCTTCGTCGAGGGCGCGAACTGGTCGGAGCGCGCGGTCGGCACCTCCGCCCCCGGCACCGCGCTCGAGCTGGGCGCCTCCGTGCAGATCCGCGGCGCCGAGCACTACAACCGCCTGGTGCAGCCCTGGTCGTGCACCGCCGCACCCGTGTTCGACCCTGAGGACCGGCGCATCCTCGGCGTGATCGATGTGACGGGCGGAGCCGAGGCGGCGAGCCCGCAGGCGCGCATGCTCGTCGATGCCACCGCCCGCGCCGTCGAGGCCGAGCTGCTCGTGGCGCGGCTGCGGGCCAGGGCTCAGCCCACGGGTCCCTCCGTCCCGGCCGCGCGGCGGCGCCCTGTTCCCGAACGTGCTGCTCTGCGCGTCCTGGGCAGGGATCGCGCCAGGCTCGAGGTCTCCGGAGGCGATGGCGAGCGCGTCGTCGAGCTCAGCGCGCGGCACGCCGAGATCCTGCTGCTGCTCGCCGTGCACCGGCAGGGCCTGTCCGCCGAGCGCCTCGCCGAGCTGGTCTACGGCGAAGGATCCTCGGCCGACACCCTGCGGCCCGAGATGGTGCGCCTGCGGAAGGCGCTGGAACGGATCTGGCCCGCGCTCGTGCCCGAGTCGCGCCCGTATCGGCTGCCCGTCCCGTTGGAGACCGACGCGCAGGACGTGCTGTCGCTGCTCGACCGCGGGGCGCACCGGGTGGCGCTCTCGGCCTACCGCGGCCCCGTGCTGCCGGATTCGACCTCCCCCGGTGTGGAGGAGTACCGCGAGACCGTGCGCTCGACGCTGCGCGAGACGATGCGCACCGAGGCCAGCATCGATGTGCTGCTGTCGTACGCCGAGATCCCCGAGGGATCCGAAGACGCCGAGATCCTGCGGCTCTGCCTGGAGCTCCTGCCGGCGCGCTCGCCGAAGCGGGCGGGCCTCGTCGGCCGGATCGAGCGCCTCGAGCAGGCCTGACCCGGATCCGGGCCGCCCTTCGTCTCGCTTCGCTCGCTCAGGGACCAGGCGCTTCGCTCGCTCAGGGACCGGTGGGAGCGGGCCAGGCAACGGTCCCTGAGCGAGGAGCGCAGCGACGAGACGAAGGGCGCCGGCCTCATCGGGCAGCGGGCATGCAACCTGTTGCAACGTGACGCACCGGGGTGCAACGTCCGCGCGCCTACCGTCGAGGCACACATCAACCCGCGCGGCGATGCAGCCGCGGAACGTCGAAGGAGACGCGATGACCATCATCGAGGAGAGCGTGTCGACCGCCTATGCGGCACCAGGGCAGCCGGGCGCGCTCGCGAACTACCGCCCGCGCTACGGGCACTACATCGGCGGCGAGTTCGTCGAACCCGTCAAGGGCCAGTACTTCGAGAACGTCAGCCCCGTCAACGGCAAGGCGTTCACCGAGGTCGGACGCGGCACGAGCGAAGACATCGATCGCGCCGTCGACGTCGCCTGGAAGGCGTTCGCGAGCTGGGGCAAGACCAGCCCCACCGAGCGCGCCAATGTCCTGAACAGGATCGCGGACAGGATCGAGCAGAACCTCGAGGCGATCGCGATCGCGGAGACCTGGGAGAACGGCAAGCCCGTGCGCGAGACGCTCGCGGCCGACATCCCGCTCGCCGTCGATCACTTCCGTTACTTCGCCGGCGTGCTGCGCGCACAGGAGGGCGGGATCAGCCAGCTCGACGAGGACACCGTCGCGTACCACTTCCACGAGCCGCTCGGCGTGGTCGGTCAGATCATCCCGTGGAACTTCCCGCTGCTCATGGCCACGTGGAAGCTCGCCCCGGCGCTCGCCGCAGGCAACTGCGTCGTCATCAAGCCGGCCGAGCAGACCCCGGCATCGATCCTGTTCCTGTTCGAGATCATCGGCGACCTGCTCCCCGCGGGCGTCGTGAACATCGTCAACGGCTTCGGCATCGAGGCCGGCGCCCCCCTCGCGCAGCACAAGAGGATCCGCAAGGTCGCGTTCACCGGCGAGACCACGACCGGCCGCCTGATCATGCAGTACGCCTCGCAGAACCTCATCCCGGTCACGCTCGAGCTCGGAGGCAAGAGCCCCAACGTCTTCTTCGAGGACGTCGCGAGTTCGACCTCCGACGCGTACTACGACAAGGCGCTCGAGGGCTTCACGATGTTCGCGCTGAACCAGGGCGAAGTATGCACCTGCCCGTCGCGCGCGCTCATCCAGCGCTCGATCTACGACGGCTTCCTCGCCGACGGCCTCGAGCGCGTGAAGAAGGTCGTGCAGGGCAACCCGCTGGATCTCACCACGATGATCGGCGCACAGGCGTCGAACGACCAGCTCGAGAAGATCCTCAGCTACATCGACATCGGGAAGCAGGGCGGCGCGAAGCTCCTCACCGGAGGGGAGCGCGTCGACCTGGGCGGCGATCTCAGCGAGGGCTACTACGTCGCACCGACCGTGTTCGAGGGCACCAACGACATGCGGATCTTCCAGGAGGAGATTTTCGGACCGGTGCTGTCGGTCACGAGCTTCGCCGACTTCGACGATGCGATCTCGATCGCGAACGACACGCTCTACGGCCTCGGCGCCGGTGTCTGGAGCCGCAGCGGAGACACGGCCTACCGGGCCGGCCGGGCGATCGAAGCGGGCCGCGTCTGGACGAACACGTATCACCAGTACCCGGCGCACGCCGCGTTCGGCGGGTACAAGCAGTCGGGCGTGGGCCGCGAGAACCACAAGATGATGCTCGACCACTACCAGCAGACGAAGAACCTCCTCGTCTCGTACGCCGAGGGGCCGATGGGCTTCTTCTGATCCGGATCCGTCCCCACCACCGGTCGTTGAGCGAGTCGAAGCGTCGCTCAACGACCGGTGGAGCACACACGCGAGAGGAGCGGGCGATGCCCGAGTTCCACCGCGTCGATGTCTCCGAGGAGGCGGCGGCGCTGCTGCGCACGCTCACGGTCCAGCATGGACCGCTGATGTTCCATCAGTCCGGGGGCTGCTGCGATGGATCGGCGCCCATGTGCTACCCGGTGGGGATGTTCCTGACCGGATCCGGAGACGTGCTGCTGGGCGACCTGGAGATCGGTCTCGACGAGACGGTGCAGGTCTACATGTCCGAGTCGCAGTTCGAGTACTGGAAGTACACGCACCTCACGATCGACGTCGTCGACGGGCGCGGATCCGGTTTCAGCGTCGAGTCGCCGACCGGCAAGAGGTTCCTGACCCGCTCGCGGATGCTCGATCAGGCCGAGCTGGAGCACTTCGCCCTGGCCTGAACGAGCATCCGCAGGGGGTCAGTGCGAGCCCGCCTCGACGATGGGCCGGTCGGAGGGCGGTCCGACACGGACGAAGCGCGGCCCATCCGGGCCGTAGGCGTCCGCCGGCTCTGGGAACAGCAGGAGCAGCGCGGGATACAGGATCAGCGCGCACCCGAGGCCGAGAGGGATCGAGAGGTCGACACCTCCGGCGAGGTTGCCGAGCGGGCCGACGAACTGGCCGGGCAGGTTCACGAAGCAGAGTCCCACCGCGGCGGAGATCAGCCAGGCACCGAGCCCGCGGAAGTTCCAGCCGTGCGCGAACCAGTAACGGCCACCCTTTTGCCGGCGGTTGAACACCTGGAGCGAGTCCGAGTCGTACCAGCCGCGGCGCACGATCCAGCCGATCGTCATGACGATCATCCATGGCGCGGTACACACGACGATAAGCGCCGTGAAGGTCGAGATCGACTGCACCACGTTGAAGGCGAACCGGCCCACGAAGATGCCGACGATCGCGAGGACGCCGATGAACAGGGTCGCCTGCACTCGCGTGAATCGGGGGAACACGCTCGCGAAGTCGAGGCCGGTGCCGTACAGCGACGTGGTGCCCGTCGACATGCCGCCGATGAGCGCGATGAGGCACACCGGGAGGAAGTACCAGTCCGGAGAGATCGCGAGCAGGCCTCCTGCGTAGTTGCCGTCCGCGATGAATTGCGGGTGCGCGGTGGCGACGATGGATGCGGTCACGATGCCGAACAGGAACGGGATGATCGTCGCGATCTGGGCCGTGAACGTCGCGATCATGAGCTTGCGCTTCGGCGTCTTCCGCGGGATGTAGCGCGACCAGTCGCCGAGGAACGCGCCGAAGGAGACCGGGTTCGACATCACGACGAGGACGGATCCGACGAATGCGGCGAGGAATCCCGGATCGCCCGGTGCGAGCGCGCCGGGCGCACTGGGGTCGAACATGCCCGCGAATGCGATCGCGCCCAGCACGAACAGCACGGTGGCGGCGATCACGGCGATCTTGTTCACGAGCAGCATGAACCGGAACCCGTAGATGCACACCACGAGGACGAGCACGGCGAACAGGCCGTACGCGATGCCGAGCGTGAGGTCGTTCGAGGGGACGCCGATCGCGCGGTGGGCGGCACCGACGAGCACATCGCCGGAGGACCACACCGAGATGGAGAAGAAGGCGAACGCGGTCAGCAGGGAGAGGAAGGATCCGACCACGCGACCGTGCACGCCGAGATGCGCCGAGCTCGAGACCGCATTGTTCGTGCCATTGCGGGAGCCGAACAAGGACAGCGGCGACAGGATCAGCGCTCCCAGCACCAGCCCCGTCACGGTTGCGAGCAGCGCGTGCCAGAACGAGAGCCCGAACACGATCGGGAAGCTGCCGAGCACGACGGTCGCGAACGTGTTCGCCCCGCCGAAGATCAGCCGGAACAGGTCGAGCGGTCGTGCGGTGCGCTCGGCATCGGGGATCTGCTCGACCCCGTGCGCCTCGACTTCGGTGACGCCGGGCGCGGTGCCGATGGCGACCGTCTCGGTCCGGGGAGCGACGCCGGTGCCATCCGCCTCGACGGTCATGCCGTGACCTCCGCTCCGGAACCCACGGGGGAGAGGTGCTCATGAACGGCGGTCAGGCCTCGGTCGCTGCGGGTGAACACGATCGATTCGCGTTCCTGCGTCTCCTCCGTGACTCCGTCGACCTCGGTCACCGTGTGCACGGAGTGCGCGAAGACGGCCGTGTCGCCCACGACGGTGACCACACGGTCGGAGCTCTCGCAGGAGACGACGTGCCAGCCGGCGTCGACCCAGCCCGCCCAGATCCGCTCATAGGCGGCGCGGTCGGGGAGGATCTCCGGTTCGGTGTGGAAGAGGAATGTGGCGTCCTCGTGGAAGCACGCGAAGTACGCGTCGGTGTCGGTGGCGGCGAAGGCGGCGATCAGGCGATCGGCGGCCTCGAGCACCGGGGCGGGATCGAGCGGGGCATTCATCGGTGAACGGCTCTTTTCGGGTCGGGTGTTCCGGGTCAGGGCTGGGTGCTCTGGCGGCTGCGATCGATCTGCATCGACAGCAGCGTGATGAGCTCGTAGACGACGTGGCTCGCGGCGATGCCGGTCATCTGGGCGTGGTCGTAGGCGGGCGACACCTCGACGACGTCGGCGCCGACGATGTTCGTGTCGCGCAGGCTCCGCAGGATCCGCAGCAGCTCCCGGCTGGTGAGGCCGCCGGCCTCGGGAGTCCCGGTCCCGGGTGCATGCGCGGGGTCGAGCACGTCGATGTCGATCGAGACGTAGAGCGGCGCGTCGCCGATGCGGGTCAGGATCCGCTCGATCGCGGCCTCGACACCGTGCTCCTCGATCGCCTCGCTCGTCACGATCGAGAATCCGAGGCGGGCGTCGTCCTCGAGGTCGCTCTTGTCGTAGAGCGGGCCGCGCGTGCCGACGTGGCAGCTCGCGGTCATGTCGATGAGGCCCTCTTCGCTCGCACGGCGGAACGGGGTGCCGTGCGTGATGGGCGCGCCGAAGTACGTGTCCCAGGTGTCCAGGTGGGCATCGAAGTGCAGCACGGCGACGGGGCCGTGCGTGCGGGCGACCGAGCGCAGCAGCGGCAGGGCGAGGGTGTGGTCACCGCCGATCGTCACGATCCGCGACACCCGCTCGCCGAGGGCGGTCACGGCACGGTCGGTCTCCTCCACGGCCTCGGTGATGTCGAACGGGTTGAGCGCGATGTCGCCCGCGTCGACGACCTGCGTCCGCGCGAAGGGGGAGAAGTCCTGAGCCGGGTTGTACGGGCGCAGCAGGCGCGAGGACTCACGCACGTGCGACGGTCCGAACCGTGTGCCGGGGCGGTAGCTCACGCCCGAGTCGAACGGGGCGCCGACCACCGCGATGTCGGCGTGGTCGACCTCCTCCAGCCGCGGCAGACGGGCGAAGGTGGCGAAGCCCGCGTAGCGGGGATTCAGGGAGGCGTCGACGGGGCCGATCGGAGAGGTCATGGCGTTCTTCCCTGATGGGGCGACAGGAGAGCCTGTCGCCGATGGTTTCGGATAGCGAGGATGCTAGAGCGGGTGGAGAGGACCAGCAAGAGCAGAAGAAAGGCAGGCGACGAATGCAACCATTGATCTGTATCGAAACTGCGTCAGAGATGCGCTATAGCTTCGACACTGCTCCTCTGTACAGTTGATTTGAACGTGCGGATCGCCACCCGCCGCGAATCCGGCGATCTTGTCGGAGACCCTCATCGGCAGGGGAGAATCTATGGAGATCGACGACGATCTCATCGCCGCGCTCCACGAGGACGGCCGGGTCAGCGTCCAGGATCTCGCACGGCGCCTGGGGCGCCCGCGCGCGGCGGTCGCCGGCCGGCTCAGGGCGATCCTCGACGAGGGCGTGCTCCGGGTGGCGGCGATGGTGGATCCGGCCCTCTCCGGGCAGCACGTGATCGGCCACCTCTCCCTGCACGTCTCGACGCGAGTGGAGCCGGTCGCGGCGTCTCTGCGAGCCATGGACGAGACGGTTCTGGTCTCGGCGATCGGCGGCGCGCACGACATCGTCAGCGAGGTGCGCGCCTCCTCGACCGCAGCGCTGCAGGACTCGATCGCACGCATCCGTGCCATCCCGGGCATCGCGGGCGTGAACACGCTCGTCTACACCGATGTCGTGAAGGGCTTCTTCGTCTCGCGGTACCGGGGCGAGGTCCTGATCGACGACCTGGATACGGCCATCATCGAGCGGCTGCAGGCCGACGGGAGGATGAGCTATCGGGCGCTCGGCGACGCTGTGCGTCTGTCGCCTTCCGCCGTCGCGACGCGGGTGCGCCGCCTCCTGGAGGGCGGAGTGATGACGATCGCGGCGGTCGAGGCGCGCAGCCTCGCCCGTCGGCAGCTGTCGATGGGCGTCGGGCTCGTGCTGAACGATGACGGCGATGCGGCGCTGGCCGCACTCAGCGCCCGTCCCGAGGTCGATTTCGCGACGCGCACGATCGGGCGGTTCGATGCCGTGGTGACGCTCGTGCAGCCTTCCGCGGGCGGGCTGCACGCGGCTCTGGAGCGGGTACGGGAACTCGCCGGCGTCGAGCGGATCGAGACGTGGACTCATCTCTCGGTCACCAAGGAGGACTACGCGAGATCGCTCCGCCCGGTGATCGCGACCCTCTGAGATCGGACCCTTCGCACCGCAGGAAGATATGCGGTCGAGATCACGTCTCGGCGTCGGAACTCCCGAGAATCGCCGACCCGTGCCTACAATCGGGTGTCCCGTGCGCCGTGAACCCTGACGGCCATGGATGTTGCGGCCGCGATGAACTGCGGCCACGGAACCGATACAGAGGTGTATATGTCATTCCACAGCACTCGAGGCCGTCTCGGCCTCGCCATCGGCGCGCTCGGCGCCACAGCCCTCGTTCTTGCGGGCTGCGCGACGAGCAGCACGGGCGGCGGGGGTTCGACCGGGGGATCCTCCGGTAGCACCATCACCGTCGGCACGACCGACAAGGTCACGTTCCTCGACCCTGCCGGCTCGTACGACAACGGCTCGTTCGCGGTGATGAACCAGATCTACCCGTTCCTCATGAACAGCAAGTACGGCACGGCGGAGGTCACCCCCGACATCGCCGAGTCGGCGGAGTTCACCTCGCCGACCGAGTACACGGTGAAGCTCAAGAAGGACCTCAAGTTCGCGAACGGCGACCCGCTCACGTCGGCGTCGGTCAAGTTCTCCTTCGACCGCATGGTCAAGATCAACGACCCCAACGGCCCTGCCTCGCTGCTCGGCAACCTCGACAGCACCGAAGCTCCGGATGCGACCACGGTCGTCTTCAAGCTGAAGAACGGCAACGACCAGATCTGGCCGCTGATCCTCTCGAGCCCGGCGGCTCCCATCGTCGACGAGAAGGTCTTCTCGGCCGACAAGGTCACCGATGACGACGCGATCGTCAAGGGCAAGGCCTTCGCCGGCCAGTACGAGATCACCGACTACAAGAAGAACCAGCTCATCTCCTACAAGCCGTACGCCGGCTACCAGGGCGAGCTGGGCAAGGCGGCCAACAGCCAGGTCAACGTCAAGTACTTCGCGGACGCCTCGAACCTGAAGCTCGCGATCGGCAACGGCGACGTCGATGTGGCCTTCCGCAGCCTGTCGGCCACGGACACCGCGGACCTGGGCAAGAACAAGAAGGTCAAGCTGGTCGAGGGCCCCGGTGGCGAGATCCGCTACATCGTCTTCAACTTCAACACCATGCCCTACGGCGCGACGACCCCCGAGGCCGACCCGGCCAAGTCCCAGGCCGTGCGCCAGGCGGCGGCCGACCTCGTCGACCGCGCGGCGATCGCGAAGGACGTCTACAAGGACACGTACAGCCCGCTGTACTC
This sequence comes from Microbacterium azadirachtae, assembly GCF_000956505.1. Taxonomy (GTDB): domain Bacteria; phylum Actinomycetota; class Actinomycetes; order Actinomycetales; family Microbacteriaceae; genus Microbacterium; species Microbacterium azadirachtae_A. The sequence goes on from NZ_JYIX01000030.1 coordinate 140,270, forward strand.
CTTCGTCGCCGACGGCATGGCCGGCGCGACCCAGCCGCTGAAGTCGATGTACGGCGACGGCAACGGCGGACCCTCGCTCGACAAGGCGAAGAAGGTCCTCGCCGACGCGGGCGTCACCACGCCGGTCACGCTGAACCTGCAGTACAACGGCGACCACTACGGCCCGTCCTCGGGTGACGAGTACGCCGCGATCAAGGCTCAGCTGGAGCAGGGCGGCCTGTTCGCCGTCAACCTGCAGAGCACCGAGTGGACGCAGTACTCGAAGGACCGCACCGCCGACGTGTACCCGGCCTACCAGCTCGGCTGGTTCCCGGACTACTCCGACGCCGACAACTACCTGTCGCCGTTCTTCCTCACGAAGAACTTCCTGGGCAACCACTACGACAACACCGCGGTCAACGACCTGATCGTGAAGTCGCAGACCGAGACCGACAAGGACAAGCGCATGGCCGACCTCGCGCAGGTGCAGGACATGGTCGCGAAGGACCTGTCCACCCTGCCCCTGCTTCAGGGCAAGCAGGTCGCGGTCGTCGGCGCGGGTGTCAACGGCACCACGCTCGACGCCTCGTTCAAGTTCCGCTACGCGCCGCTGACGAAGTAGCGCACCCTCAGACGGGGCACCGCCGCACTCGCGACGGTGCCCCGTCCTCGTTCCCGGGGCGCAATGCCGCGCCCGCCCTCCTCACAAAGGTTCTCCATGGCCGTTGATGTCCTCGCCGCAGATCCCGTGGCGACGCGCCCCAAGTCCTCCGGAGGAGGACTATGGCGCTACATCCTGATCCGCCTCGTGCTGATCATCCCCACCGTCCTCATCCTGATCACCCTGGTCTTCTTCCTGATGCGGGTCACCGGCGACCCGATCACCGCGGCTCTCGGCGGCCGCCTTCCCGCCGACCAGCTCGCGCAGCGCGTGCACGAGGCCGGCTACGACCGCCCGGTCCTGATCCAGTACTTCGAATACCTCGCCAACATCCTGCACGGCGACTTCGGCACCACGATCACGGACGGCCAGAAGGTCACCACGGTGCTGCTGACCTACGGATCCGCCACGCTCGAGCTCGCGATCTACGCGCTCATCGTCGCGTTCGCGGTCTCGATCCCGCTCGGCCTCGTCGCCGCGCACCGCCGCGACAAGTGGCAGGACGCGTCGCTGCGCATCATGGCGATCCTCGCCTACGCCACTCCCATCTTCTTCGTCGGCCTACTGCTGAAGCTCGTCTTCTCGGTCTGGCTGGGCTGGATGCCGGTCTCCGGGCGCGCGAGCACCCAGACCGAGCTGCTGATGAGCGGTGTCAGCACCCCCACGGGCATCTACCTGCTCGACGCGATCCGCCTGGGCAACGGCCCGGCGATCCTCGACGTGCTGTGGCACGCGATCCTGCCCGCCCTCGCGCTCGGCCTGTTGACCGCCGGCATCTTCCTGCGGCTCATCCGCACGAATGTGATCGGCACGCTCGGCCAGCAGTACGTCACCTCCGGCCGCTCCCGCGGAGTGAGCGAGTACCGCCTGGTCACCAAGCACGCGTTCCGGCCCGCCCTCATCCCGATCATCACGGTCATGGGCCTGCAGATCGCGTTGCTGCTCGCCGGCGCCATCCTCACCGAGACGACCTTCGAGTGGAAGGGCATCGGGTTCATGCTGAGCGAGTACCTGAAGGCCCGCGACTTCGTGGCCGTGCAGGGCATCGTCGTGATGATCGCGCTGATCGTCGCCGTCACGAACTTCATCGTCGACATCGTCGCCGCGATGATCGACCCGCGGGTGAGGTACTGAGATGACCGTCGACAACACACCAGAACCCGTGATCGACCGCGACCTGCCGACCCCGAAGACCGAGGTTCTCGCCGCGCAGGCGCCTCGCAAGCGCCGCTGGAGCGAACGGCTCCCCGTGGTCTCGCAGCTGCGCCAGAGCGTCGGCCTGCAGCGCGGCATGCTCATCACCGGCCTCGTCATCACCGGCATCTTCGTGCTGGTCGCGATCCTGGCACCGCTCATCGCCCCGTACTCGTGGGCGCAGCAGTCCGCGAACGGAGTGAAGTTCGGCACGCAGCAGCCGCCGAGCGCGACCAACATCCTCGGCACCACCGTGAGCGGATTCGACGTCTTCTCGCGAGTGATCTGGGGATCCCAGACCGCTCTGCTCGTGATCATCGCCGCGATCGCCTGCTCGATCTTCATCGGCATCGCGCTCGGCCTGGTGTCGGGATACTTCGGCGGCTGGCTGGACCGCACGCTCGTCGTGATCGCCGATGCGATCTACGCGTTCCCCTCGCTGCTGCTCGCGATCGTCATGTCGATCGTGATCAGTCACGGGCAGTCGAACCTGTGGTCGGGCATCATGGCCACCGCCCTGTCGATCACGGTGGTGTTCGTGCCGCAGTACTTCCGGGTGATCCGCGCCGAGGTGGTGCGGGTGAGGGCCGAGCCGTTCGTCGAATCGGCGAAGGTCATCGGCGTGCCGACCGGCCGGATCCTGACCCGTCACGTGCTGCGAAATTCCACGCGCTCGCTGCCCGTCGTGATCACGCTGAACGCCTCGGAGGCGCTGCTGACCCTCGCCGGGCTCGGCTTCCTCGGCTTCGGCATCGAGGCGACCTCGGCCGCGGAATGGGGCTACGACCTGAACCGCGCCATCGCGGACGTCACGAGCGGCATCTGGTGGACATCCATCTTCCCCGGCCTCGCGATCGTGCTGGTGGTGCTCGGCATCACCCTCGTCGGCGAGAGCCTGAACGACCTGAGCGATCCGCGACTGCGCACCCGCCGTCGCGCGGGAGGTGCGGCATGACCGGCACGACCATGAACACCGGCCTGCCCGATGTGGCGGACATCCGCGGGCTCAAGGTGCGCTTCGCGACCGACGGCGACCCCGTCGACGCGGTCAAGGGCATCGACATCCAGGCGCACGCGGGCGAGGTGCTCGCGATCGTCGGCGAATCCGGATCCGGCAAGACCGTCACCGCCAACGCGCTGCTCGGGCTGCTGCCGGAGACCGCGACCATGTCGGGCGCGGTCATCATCCGCGGCCGCGGCGGTGAGACCGACGTCGTGCACGCGTCGGCCGCGAAGATGCGCGCGATGCGCGGACGCGATGCCGCGATGGTGTTCCAGGAGCCGTCCACGGCGCTGAACCCCGTCTACACCGTCGGGTGGCAGATCGCCGAAGGACTGCGCGCGCATCACAACGGCAGGCTCTCCAAGAAGGAGGCGAAGGCCAAGGCGATCGAGATCCTCCGCAAGGTGGGCATCCCGGATCCGGACAAGCGCGTCGACGAGTTCCCGCACCAGTTCTCCGGCGGGCAGAAGCAGCGCATCGTGATCGCGATGGCCCTCGTGCTGAACGCCGGGCTCATCATCGCGGACGAGCCGACGACCGCTCTCGACGTCACGGTGCAGGCCGAGATCCTCGAGCTGCTGCGCGCTTGCCGCGACGAGTTCGGCGCGACGATCGTCCTCATCACGCACAACATGGGCGTGGTCGCCGACCTCGCCGACCGTGTCGTCGTGATGCTGCGCGGAGACATCGTCGAGCAGGCCCCGGTGCGGGACCTCTTCGCGAACCCGCAGCAGGAGTACACCAGGGAGCTGCTCGCCGCCGTGCCGCATGTCGGCCAGGGCAAGTCGGCCCTGGAGGCGACCGCGGCGACCGCGCCGGGCGCGTCGACCGGCATCGCGGACGAGGCGCCGGAAGGCAGCCTCATCGTGGCACGGGCGTGCGAGATCGGCTACCCGGGGCGCTTCGGACGCGGTGGCGTCGTCGCGGTCAAGGGCGTCGACTTCCACGTCGGTCCCGGCGAGGTCGTGGGCCTGGTCGGCGAGTCCGGATCCGGGAAGACCACGATCGGCCGTGCCGTCGTCGGCCTCACCACGGTCGTCGGCGGATCGCTGCGCGTGCTCGGCCAGGAGATGAACGGTGTGAAGCAGCGCCAGCTCACCCCGCTCCGCCCCGAGATCGGGTTCGTGTTCCAGGATCCGGCGACGAGCTTCAACCCGCTGCTGTCGATCGCCGAGTGCATCGCCGAGCCGCTCGTGGTGCACGGGAAGGCGTCGAGCGTCGCCGCCGCGCGTGCCCGCGTGGACGAGCTGCTGGACGCGGTGCGGCTGCCGACGAACTTCGGCGATCGGTTCCCGCACGAGCTCTCCGGCGGACAGCGCCAGCGCGCTTCGCTCGCACGCGCCCTGGCTCTGGACCCGAAGCTGCTCATCGCGGACGAGCCCACGAGTGCGCTCGACGTCTCGGTGCAGGCGAAGGTGCTCGACCTGTTCGTGCAGCTGCAGGCCGAGCTCGGCTTCGCGTCGCTGTTCATCAGCCACGACCTCGCCGTGATCGACGCGGTCTCCGACCGCATCATCGTGCTGCAGCACGGCCGGATCCAGGAGCAGGGCACGACCGCTCAGGTGCTGAACGATCCGTCGAACTCCTACACGAAGGAGCTGCTCGCGGCCCTTCCGGTGCCGGATCCGGTGGAGCAGGCCGAGCGCCGCGCCCTGTGGCAGGCGGTGCGGCGCAGGGCCTGACCCGGCCGCACACATCGAGGTCGTTGAGCGACGACGCGCGCCAGCGCGACGGAGACGAAACGCGGTGCTCTTGCGAGGGCGCCGCGTTTCGTCTCGCCTTCGGCTCGCTCAACGACCAAGAGGGGGGTGCCGCGTCAGTGCCCGAACATCATGCGGAACACCAGCCAGGCGATCCCGACGCCGGCGAACACCAGCACCGACACCCAGGGGAACGCGCGCTTGAGCCGGCGCCCGCCGGGAGCGACGCCGGGCGGGGGAGACCACGGCTGGGCGGGATCACCGGGCGTCGGCGCGACCGGCCCGGCGAAGTGGGCGGGAGCCGATGCCGCCGACGCCGCAGCCGCGGCCGGAGAGGCGCCGGACTCGTCCGGTGCGGCGACGGCGTCGCCGCCGGTGGCCGCGCGCAGGCGCTCGTCGCGCCAGCGCGCCCACTGCTGCAGCTTGGTGAGGACGGCGCCCACGGTGCCGAACATCTGCGCCCACACGGCCGGATCCAAGGTGGTGACCTGTCGGTTCTGTGCGTACAGGAACAGCCAGTCGTCGACGATCTCGACGTCGAAGGCCGACGCGCTGTCCATGAACCGGGCCATGATGTCGGGCGTGAACAGGTAGAGCGCGTCGCGCTCGTAGCCGGCGGGGCAGTAGAGCGCGAAGGAGCGGTCGAAGTCGCCCTCGAGCGAAAGCCGTTGGTGCCCGTCGTAGTTCGCGGGCAGGTTGGATCCGAAGAACCCGTTGTTGGACTGGGCGTCCAGCACGATGTTCGGCAGCGGAACGTCGAGCTTGATCGCGATGTACCCCCACTCGTGCGTCTGGCTCTCCTTGCCCGAACCCGTCGTGTACTTGAAGTTCGCGAACTCGACGAAGCGCGGTGAAGCGCCGCGCACGAGATCGGTGGCGATGCGGCCATGCCCGAGATCGAACAGCATCCCCGGCAACTGCGGATCCTTGAGCTCCGGCAGATAGGACATGGCGTTCGCGGTCGCGAACCCGGCCAGGCGGTAGCCCCGCACGAGTTGCCGGTTCCACCACGCGATGCCGCCCCACACCGCGAGGCCGACGACGACGAGCATCAGCAGCGGCACCACGACGCCGCCGGAGGAGCCGAGCGCAACGGTCAGGAAGATCCCGACGATGCCGAATCCGATGAAGACGATGAACAGGATGGCCACGAGGAAGATCACGATCTGACCCACGCGTGGGCCTTGGCCGCTCGCCCTGGCCTCGCGGGACCACGCGGCCAGTCGCGAGCGGTCGACCGGTTCGGTCAGCGCACGGGCGTCGAAGGGGGCTGCGGTGCCCGGCTGCGGAGTGGTCACCCGTCCACGCTAATCCGGGAGCCCTGTTTTCGAGAGAGGACCACTGCGCCGGTATGGGTGTCGGAGTCCGCGTATATATTGAAGAGACAGCGAAGATATCCAGAGGTGAGCATGACGAAGAGACTCATCGACATCGATGACGCCCTTCTCGCGAAGGCGATGGAAGTCACCGGCGCCGTCACGAAGAAGGCCGCGGTGAACGAGGCTCTCGCGCAGGTCGTCCGACGCGGTGAGGCGCTCGGCTACATCGATCTGCTCCAGTCCGGGATCGCCGTCGATCTCGACGATGCGCGGATCATCGACGACGCACAGCGATGAGGAGGATCCTCCTCATCGACAACTCGGCGCTGCAGCGGCTGCACCGCTCATCGACCGTGGCGTCGGCGTTCGCCCAACTCCTCGAACACGGGGAGCTGGGCGGATGCCTGCCGCAGATCCTGGAGGAGGGGTACTCCGCGTGCAGCGCCGACGATCATCGGACGCTGGTCGACGCGAGCGCCCGAGCGCGCATCTTCCTCCCACCGGATGAACGGGTGGCGACCCTCGCGATCGACCTCCAGCGGCGGCTGTTCGAAGCCGGTATCGGACGCTCGGTGGGGGTGAGTGATCTGCAGATCGCGGCGACGGCGCTTCGTCATTCGGATGCGCAGCAGACGGTCACCGTCGTGCACTACGACGCGGACTTCGAGAACGTCGCACAGGTCGCGCCGGCGTTCTCGCACAGATGGATCGTGCCCAGGGGCAGCGTGGACTGAGAGGAACCGCCTCGGGCGGGTCGGCTCAGATGTTCACCTCGTCGGCGTCCCACTGCAGGTTCGCGCCTTCGGGGATCGGCAGGGCCTCGAGCCGCTCGTCCGCGCACAGTGCAGCGATGAGGGCTGGGGATCCGCCGACGACCGTCGAGTCGAAGTCGATCTCGCTGACCAGGATCCAGGCGCGATCGGCCGGCCAGATGAGGCTCGGATGCAGCGCGCTGGGTGGGAAGCCGCGGCCCTCGGCGATCTTGTCGCTCCACGGGACGAAGGCCACCCAGTCCGGATCCGCGAAGGTGCGCGGCGGTGCGGCGAAGAGCACGTGGTTGCGCTGGGGGAGCTCGAGGCGCGCGCCTTCGGAGATCTCGCCGGAGAGGATCCCGTCCTGCCACACGGCCTTCTGGTACGGATTGTTGAACGGGTCGTGGATGCTCTCGGCGAGCATGGCCGCATGCGCCTCGCCGGGGTCGTCGGTGAAGGTGAGGAACGTGCGACCGGTCGAGCCGAAGCTGCCCAGCAGTCCGCCCCAGCCCTCCCAGACACCCGCGAACCCGTCGTCCGGCGTGGTCGTGTGCGTCACCAGATGCTCGGCGACGGGCGCCAGGAGCGCGGGCGGCAGGTCGCCCTCGATCGGGGCTTGGAACTCCCGTCCGTCCGGAGCGCGACGGTGACGCCAGTCCTCGCCCTCGGGCGTCCGCACGATCCGGTTCCACTGCGCGAGCGGATGCAGCACCGTGCCGAACGCTGCGGCCGTGTCCGCCCACGTGGCCTGCTCGTCGCGGAGCCCGGACAGGATGCCCGCCTCCTCGTCCTCCGACATCGCCCGCAGCTCGTCGTGCGTCGGCACGACGCCGCCGGGCACGCTCCGCACCCAGGCGGGATGGAAGATCCGCGCATAGGCCTCGAACCCACGGGGCACGACCGAGTGCATGTCGGATCCGAGATCGGGATCCAGTCGTTCTCTGATCCAACTGCCGACCTGGACGTCGTCTTCCCAGCGCATGTGTTCAGTCCTTCGTCGCGACGATCGTGAAGGTGCAGGGGACCAGGTCGCGCTCCGCTTCCGGCCAGACGAATCCGTCGTCCGTGGACAGCATCCGCGGGCTGAACTGCCACGGCAGCGTCCTGCCTTCGTCCAGGCGGCGGATCCGCAGACCCGCTCCGATCAGGGCGTTCACGACGGAGGAGAGGGGATGCGGCCACTCGTAGGTGCGCGGATGTGCGACGACGCCGTCGCCGGCGTACGTGCTGTCGTCGTCCCAGGCCTGCGCTTCTCCGGTGTCGAAGTAGGGATAGCGAAGGACGAGTTCCTCGCGGCTCTCGTCGAGGGCGTACAGCAGCGGGTGCCCGTCGCGGATGTAGAACGTTCCGCCGGGTCGCAGCAGCGCGGCGACCTGCGCGGCCCAGCGGTCGAGATCGTGCAGCCAGCAGATGGCGCCGATGCTCGTGTAGACGAGGTCGAACTCCGCGTCGACTGCTGCCGCGGCGTCGAGCACATCGGTCTCGACCCAGTCGGCGTCGAGGCCGAGCCGAGACGCGAGCGCGGCAGCCGTCTCCAGGGCTGGGGCGGAGAAGTCGACCCCTGTCATCCGCGCGCCGAGCCGGGCGAACGAGAGGGTGTCGGTGCCGATGTGGCACTGCAGGTGGCAGATCTCGAGGCCGTCGAAGCCCTCCGGCAGGAACGGCGCGAGCGCCGCAGCGTCTTCGCGCACGACGTCGGAGAGGTGGGCCGGATCCTCGAACGCCTGGAGTCCGTAGGCCTCCGCGTGCAACGCGACGCGGTCGTCCCAGTTCTCGCGGTTGGCATCCCGCGCCGGCTCCCAGTCGATCCGCACAGAACTCGTCACGGGTTCGCTCATGTCGCCAGGCTACCCGGCCCGATTCGGCGCCCGATCGGTCCAGATGCACGACGGATGAACGGATGCACGACGGATCCGCCGATTCCGTCGTGCATCCGTGATCCGGTCGTGCATCCGTGGCACCAGCCGGGGCGCGCACGAGCCGCGGGCACGGCCGCGGGCGCGGCCAAGGCCCCGATTCGGCGCACGCAGCCGGATCCGCTAAGCTGTACAGGCTGCCTGGGCTATTCATGCCCCGGCACGTGCTACACACCCTCCTGCTTCCGGGAAAGTCCCGGAAGCCGTTCTAGTCCGAAGGAGGTGGGTAAGTGACGCACCAGTACGAGCTCATGGTCATTCTGACCCCCGAGCTGGACGAGCGCCAGGTTGCCCCCAACCTCGACAAGTTCCTGAAGGTCATCACCAACGATGGTGGCTCGATTGACAAGGTCGACATCTGGGGCAAGCGCCGTTTCGCCTACGAGATCAACAAGAAGACCGAGGGCATCTACGTCGTCGTGAACTTCACCGCGACCAGCGATGCCACCAACGAACTCGACCGTCAGCTGAACCTCAGCGAGCTCGTGTTCCGCACCAAGGTGCAGCGCGCTGAAGAGGCGCAGGCGATGGTCGCCGCCGAGGCCAAGCGGGCCGAGGAGAAGGCCGCTCGCAAGCCCAAGGCCGCGAAGGTCTAAGGACCATGGCCGGCGAGACCGTCATCACCGTGGTGGGAAACCTCACCGCCGACCCCGAGCTGCGTTACACGCAGAACGGGCTGCCGGTGGCGAACTTCACCATCGCTTCGACGCCGCGCACCTTCGACCGCCAGGCGAACGAGTGGAAGGACGGCGATGCGCTGTTCCTCCGTGCGTCCGTGTGGCGCGAGTTCGCCGAGCACGTGGCCGGTTCGCTGACGAAGGGCATGCGGGTCATCGCGACCGGCCGCCTGCGTCAGCGCTCCTACCAGGACAAAGAAGGGGCAACCCGGACGTCCATCGAGCTCGAGGTCGATGAGGTCGGCCCGTCGCTCCGTTACGCGACCGCTCAGGTCACCCGTGCTGCGCGGTCCGATGCGGGCGCCGGCGGCGGGAACTTCCAGGGCGGTGGCGGCGGCAGCCGTCCGCAGCAGGCCTCGAACGAGCCCTGGTCGACCCCCGGGTCGTCCGGTTCCTCGAGCGCAGATGCGTGGAGCACTCCCGGCTCGTTCGGCGACGACACGCCTTTTTGAGCGTCGTCTCCGGACACAACAAGATTCCGGATCCTGACGGATCCGAAAACCATTTCTCGTAAGGAAGACTCATGGCTGGAAAGTCGAGCGGCGACCGCCGCAAGCCGCGGAAGGGCGCGAAGAACGCCGCTCCCGCGAAGTCCATCCGCGTGGGTGTCATCGACTACAAGGACGTCGCGACCCTCCGCAAGTTCATCTCGGAGCGTGGCAAGATCCGCGCCCGTCGCATCACCGGTGTGTCCGTGCAGGAGCAGCGTCTGATCGCCAAGGCGATCAAGAACGCACGCGAGATGGCTCTCCTGCCCTACGCCGGCGCTGGCCGCTAAGGGGTACCGACATGGCAAAGCTGATTCTCACGAATGAGGTCGCCGGGCTCGGTAGCGCCGGTGACGTGGTCGAGGTCAAGAACGGGTACGCCCGCAACTACCTCGTGCCGCAGGGTTTCGCTGTCGCGTGGTCGCGCGGTGGCGAGAAGCAGGTCGAGCAGATCCGTGCCGCCCGTCAGGCGCGCGCGATCCACGACCGTGACGACGCCGTGGCGCTGAAGAACGCGCTCGAGGCCGCCAAGGTCCGCCTGGCCGTCAAGGCCGGCTCCGAGGGCCGTCTGTTCGGCTCGGTCAAGACCGCCGATGTCGCCGCTGCCGTCGAGGCCGCGGGCGTCGGTGCGATCGACAAGCGCAAGGTGCACATCACCACGCCGATCAAGTCGGTCGGCGAGCACGAGGCCACCGTTCGTCTGCACGACGACGTGACCGCCGTGATCACGCTGCAGGTCGTCGCCGCCAAGTAAGCGCCGACTCCCTGTCAGGGGCCGTCTCCTTCGGGAGACGGCCCCTTTCGCGTGCCCGGGAGCTGTGATGCGCGTCCCGAGGTAGCCGCCGCGAGATCGCGGGCTTTTCTTAATGACCAGAACCGATTTCGCGGGATACGCCTCAGTACATTCATCGAGTCCGGCAGCGTCGCCGGCTCCGCACACCGGCGATGGCGCCGGTGACAGTGAAAGGCATCGTCCGTGAAGATCTCGACATTCGCCAGGGCCGCGGCGGTGGGGACGGTTCTGCTCCTCGCCCTGACGGCATGCAGCTCCCCGAAGAGCGACAAGACCCCCTCCGCCGACTCCGGCGCCACGGCGTTCACCCCTCTCACCCGCCTCGAGCTGATCGCGCCGGCCGCGCCGGGCAGCGGGTGGGATCAGACCGCGCGAGCGACCCAGGGCGCGCTGCAGACGGACGAACTGGCCAAGACCGTGACGGTCAACAACGTGCCGGGCGCCTCCGGCACCGTCGCCCTCGCCCAGGTCGCGCCCAAGAAGGGCCAGAAGGACCTCTTGATCATGTCGGGACTGGCGATGATGAGCGGCGTCGTCACGAACGGCACTTCCGTGTCCCTCGACGACCTCACCCCGATCGCCCGTCTCGTCGGCGAGCATGAGGCGATCGTCGTCCCCAAGGGCTCGCCCTTCACGAACGCCGATGAGCTCTTCGCAGCGATCAAGAAGGATCCCAAGTCCGTCGCGATCGCGGGCGGCTCCGCCGGCTCCGCCGACCACCTCTTCATCGGCTTGCTCGCGCAGCACTACGGCGTGAAGCCCTCCGACGTCAACTACGTGCCGTACTCCGGCGGCGGCGAGGCCACCACCGCGCTGCTCGGCGGCAAGGTGCAGGCGGGCATCGCCGGGACGGGCGAGTTCGCGGCGCAGATCGAGAGCGGTGAGCTCACGGGACTGCTCGTGTCGTCGCTGAAGAACGACGGCTCGCTCACATTCGCCCAGGCGGCGGGGGAGATCGACCCGACGCTCGAGTTCGCCAACTGGCGCTCGATCATGGCGCCGGCAGGGATCGATGCCAAGCTGCGTGCGCAGTACCTGGCCGCGATCGAGAAGATGCACGCCGGCGACGCGTGGAAGGCCGAGCTGAAGAAGAACGAGTGGCTCGACAACTACATCGCCGGTGACGAGTTCGCGGGCTGGTTGAAGACCGAGAACACCCGGGTGCAGAGCGTCCTCAAGGACCTCGGTCTCGCGAAGTAGCACCGCCGCTCGCGGAGGAGGAGGGGATCCCTCCTCCTCCGCGAGCCGTCGTGCCCGCGCCGTATCAAGCCGCATGAAGGAGCATCCGATGAGCGACGTCTCTTCGCATCAGGGAACCGCCACGCACGAGGATCCGCACCCCGAGGATCTCGGGGACGGGCCCCGTCCGGCATCGACGAAGGGGATCGGCGAGTGGGCCGTCGCCGCGGCGGTGTTCGTCCTCGGCGGGATCGTCCTCCTCGACGGTCTCGGTCAGCGCCAGTCGACCTCCGCCTCGGGTATCGGGGCCGGCTTCATGCCGATCGTGGTGGGAAGCCTGCTGCTCCTGCTCGCGGTGGTGCTGGCCGTCCAGCTCGCGCGAGGTCGGCGCGGTGAGCCGGAGCAGGCCGAGGGCGACGTCGACGTCACCCGCACGCACTGGACCGCGCTCGGCATCGCCGCCGCCGGTCTGCTGTTCTTCCTGTTCACCGTGGAGCCGCTCGGCTTCATCCCCGCGACCACCGTGATGTTCTACCTGATCTCCCTTGCGATGGGATCCCGCCGGTATCTGATGGCGCTCGTGATCGCTCTGGCGACCGCGTGCGTGATCTTCTTCTCCTTCACGAAACTGCTGTCGATCGATCTGCCCGCGGGCTTTCTGGAAGGGATGATCTGATGCCCGGTCTCGAAGGACTCATGCACGGGTTCGAGCTGGCGTTCCAGCCGCAGAACCTGCTGTTCGCACTGATCGGCACGATCGTCGGGACGCTCGTGGGCGTGCTGCCGGGGATCGGCCCCGCGCTCACGATCGCCCTGCTGCTCCCGCTCACCTACTCGGTCGATCCGTCGGCCGCCTTCATCATGTTCGCCGGCATCTACTACGGAGCGATGTACGGCGGTTCGACGACCGCGATCCTGCTGAAGACCCCGGGCGAATCGGGATCCGTCATCACGGCGATCGACGGCAACAGGATGGCGCGCATGGGAAGGGGGGCCACGGCCCTCGCGACGGCGGCGATCGGATCCTTCGTCGCGGGCACGATCGCGACGATGCTGGTGGCCTTCTTCGCACCATGGATCGTCGACATCGCGGTGCAGCTCGGCCCGCAGGACTATCTGGCCCTCATGGTGGTCGCCTTCCTCACCGTGAGCGCGCTGGTCGGCAGCTCGCCGCTGCGCGGACTCATCTCCATGGCGGTGGGACTCGCGATCTCGCTCGTCGGCATCGACTTCCAGAGCGGGCAGCAGCGCCTCACCTTCGGCCTGCTTCCGCTGCTGGACGGCATCGACACCGTCGTCCTGATCGTCGCGCTCTTCGCGATCGGCGAGCTGTTCTACGTCGTCGCGCACCAGTCGACGCTGATCTTCAAGGTCATGCCGTTCGCGGGGCGCTGGATGAACCGCGAGGACTGGCGGCGCTCGTGGAAGCCCTGGCTGCGCGGCACGGCGATCGGATTCCCCCTGGGCGTGATCCCCGCGGGAGGATCCGAGATCCCCACGTTCCTGTCGTACACGCTGGAGCGCAGGCTGTCCCGGCGCCCGCAGGAGTTCGGCCACGGCGCGATCGAGGGCGTGGCGGGGCCGGAAGCGGCGAACAACGCCAACGCGGCCGGCACCATGGTGCCGCTGCTCACCCTCGGCATCCCGACCTCCGCGACCGCCGCGGTGATCCTCGTCGCCTTCCAGCAGTACGGCATCCAGACCGGACCGCAGCTGCTGGAGACCAACGGCCCGCTGGTGTGGAGCCTCATCGCGAGCCTCGTGGTCGCCAACGCGATCCTGCTACTGCTCAACCTCCCGCTCGTCGGGTTGTGGGTCAAGCTGCTGAAGATCCCGAAGCCGTACATGTTCGCCGGCATCGCGACCTTCGCCGTGCTGGGCGCCTACGCCGCGGGCGGCTCCACCTTCGACGTCGGTCTGCTCCTCGTGCTGGGTGTGCTCGGATACGTCATGCGCCGCTTCGGGTACCCGGTCTCGCCGCTCATCGTCGGGGCGATCCTCGGCCCGATCGCCGAGGTGCAGTTCCGGCGTGCGCTCGACATCGCCGGCGGCGATCCCGCGACGCTGATCTCGACCCCGTTCACCTGGGCCATCTATGGCACCCTCGCCCTCGTCTTCGTCCTCACGTTCGCGCTGCGCCGCCGTCCGTCCAAGCGCGATGTCCTGGTCGAGGTGGGAGGTCTGCCCACGACGCTGACGCCCACGATCGAGGTGCCGGAGCCGGCCGCCGACACCGCGCCGGAGCGGGAGGCGGCGCGCACGCAGAGCGATCAGGGGTGAGCATCGCCCAAGGCGCGAGCGGCGCCCCCGCGGAGGTTCCCGCCTTCGGAGGGCGCCGCTTCGCCGCGTGGGACACTGGTCACGTGCGTCGTTCGATGTCGTTGAGCACGCAGCTGCTGGTGCTGCAGATCGCGATCGTGCTGGTCATCGTCGCAGGGACCGGTGCGGTCGCCGCCGTCCTCGCCGCCCAGGCGAACCGGGACGCCTACCGGGATCGCATGGTCGCCATCGCGCAATCGGTCGCCGGCCTGCCGACCGTGGTGGAGGCGCTGCTGGCGAAGGATCCCCAGAGCCAGATCCAGCCGATCGCGGAGGCCGTGCGGAAGTCGTCCGGCCTCAGCTACGTCGTCGTGACGGACGATCAGGGCATCCGCTACTCGCATCCGAATCCGGACCGCATCGGCGAGATGGTCTCGACGGATCCCTCGGTCGCGCTCTCCGGAAAGGTCCAGATCGAGACTCAGACGGGCACGCTGGGCGAATCCTGGCGGGTGAAGGTCCCCATCCACGGCCCGGACGGTCCGGTGATCGGGATCGTCTCCGTCGGGATCTTCGAGGTCGACCTCCAGGCGCAGTTCGTCGACGATCTCCCGGGCCTGATCATCGCGCCGATCGCCGCCGCCGTGATCGGCGTGATCGGCTCGGTGTGGATCGGCTGGCTGCTGCGCCGGCGCATCTACGGCCTCGAGTCGGAGGAGATCCGCACGATGCTGGACACCAGGGAGGCCATGCTGCACGGCATCCAGGAGGGGTTCATCGCCGTGGATGCGGACGGCCGGCTCGTGGTGGTCAACGATGCGGCCGCCCGGCTGCTCGGAGTGGAGTCGGACCAGATCCTCGGCAAGGACGCGGCGGACGTGCTCGACGAGGAGCTGGCGCAGTTCCTGCTCTCCGGGGAGACCGCGGAGACCCCGGTGCTCTCGGGCGAGCGCGTGCTCGTGGTGCACGGCGCCGCGGCGCGGGTGAAGGATCGCGACGTCGGCCACATCGCGATGCTCCGCGACCGGACCGAGCTCGAGGAGACGCTGCGCGATCTGAGCGGCGCGCGCAGCCTCGCCGATGACCTGAGGGCGCAGTCCCACGAGTTCTTCAACACCCTGCAGGTGCTCAGCGGCCTGCTCGAGACGGACCAGACCGATGCGGCGCTGTCCTTCATCCACCGCGTGGGCGGAGGCGGAGCCCTTCCGACAGGACAGCTGCTGCACGGCATCGACGACATCGAGGTCTCGGCGCTCGTGCTGGCCAAGTCGGCGCGGGCGCAGGAGCTCGGGATCGACCTGGTCGTGGATCCCGAGTCGCATCTGCGCGAGGTCGAGCAGGACGACGACCTGCTGACGATCGTCGGCAATCTGCTCGACAACGCGATCGAGGCCCTCGAGTCCGGGGGTGGGCGGGTGGTGCTGCGGATCAGGGATGACGTCGCGCCGGATCGGATCACGGTGAGCGTCGACGACGACGGTCCAGGCGTCCCGGCGCACCTGCGCGACGCGGTCTTCGAGATGGACGTGTCGGACAAGGGATCCGTGCCGCGCAAGGAGAGGCGCGGGATCGGGCTCACGATCGTCAAGCGCGTCGCGCAGCGGCTGGGCGGCACGGCGATCGCGGAGGCCTCCGCATCCGGCGGGGCGCGCTTCGTGGTGGACGTGCCGTGGCCTTTCGAGGCGCGGACTCCGCGATGAGCCCCGCACGTGTCGTCATCGTCGAGGACGATCGGATGCTCGCCGCCCTCAACGCGACGCTGGTCGACGACCATCCCGGGTTCGAGGTGGTCGCGGTCGCGCACACGGCCTCGGCGGGCCTCAGGGAGATCGAGCATCATCGTCCCGATCTGCTGCTGCTCGACGTCTATCTTCCCGACCTGAACGGTCTGGAGCTGTTGCGTCGGTTGCGGGCCATGCGCACCGACGTCGAGGTGATCGCCGTGACGGCTGCCCGCGATCTCGAGACGGTCCGTCGTGCACGGGTGCTGGGCGTGCGGCACTACCTGGTCAAGCCGTTCACAAAGGCCGATCTGCACCGCAGGCTGAACGAGGTGCAGCGCGCGCTCAGCATGACGGCGGGAGATGCGGATCTCGATCAGCGGGCGGTCGATCTGATGCTGGGCGGCGGATCCGATGACGCCGTGGCCGCACCCAGGAACCTGTCGGCGTCGAGCCTGCAGCGGGTCGCGGAACTCCTCGACGGAGCAGAGGGCGACATGTCGTCGGCGGAGATCGCCGATGCCCTCGGCATGTCGCGGGTGAGTGCGCGCCGCTATCTCGACCATCTCGCCACGATCGGGCGGGCCG
Organism: Microbacterium azadirachtae; assembly: GCF_000956505.1. GTDB lineage: Bacteria > Actinomycetota > Actinomycetes > Actinomycetales > Microbacteriaceae > Microbacterium > Microbacterium azadirachtae_A. Next base: position 156,499 of record NZ_JYIX01000030.1, read on the forward strand.
AGGTCGCCCCGCGCTACGGCGCGGTGGGGCGACCGGAGAACCGCTACCGAGCGATCCGGCGCTGAGGTTCTCGCCGACCCATTGCCCGGATATCGGAAGACCGGTATGGTTTGCCCCAAAGGTTGCACGGGCTGGGGCGTGGGCAACTCTTGACGGGGCGGGACCCGGCGAACTTGGGGAACAGGATCGGCGTGTCTGTTGGGCACCCCGGCAACTCTCCGCGCACCTGGATTCGTGTGATCGTCACCGATCACCGAGCTGGGGAGCTGGGGAGATGTCTAGGAACAACAGGGGCGCTGGGGTGCTCCGCAAGGCCGTATACGCGGCCGGGGCGATGTCGCTCGCGGTCGCAGGAATCCTGATCACGGTGCCGGGCGCGTCCGCGGAAGATGCACCGTGCACGCCGATGCCCGCGTCGGACGAGCAGGTGCTCGTCACGCCCGCGGTGCCGGCGACGCCGGGTACGCCCGCCGTCACGCACACCGCGTATCAGCGCTACTCCTGGAAGGGCGGGCCGGACGGCCCGGCACCCGTCGACATCCCGCCGAGCGACAGGTGGCAGGCGAACACCGAGGCGTACTTCCCGGGCCATTCGGATGACCCGCTGAACACGATCTTCCAGGCGGGAACTCCCGGCAACGCGGACTACTTCTACTGGGCGACGACCGAGGTCGTCGACACGCCGGCGGTTCCCGGCACTCCGGAGATCCCGGCGGTCTACAAGACGGTGCACCACGACGCGGTGACGTGCCCCGTCGTGACACCGCCGGTGGTGACTCCGCCGGTGGTCACTCCGCCTGTGGTCGCACCGCCCGTCGTCGAACCCGAGACGCACATCGTCCCGACCACCGTGCAGACCGATGGCGACCAGACGGCCGTGCTGGTCCTCGCGGCCGGCCTCGGCGTTCTCGCGGCCGGCGCGCTGACCGGCGCGGGGCTGCTCATCCGCTCGCGCCGCGGCTGAGCCGCACGCGCCGCAGCACACCATGAACGACAGGGCCACCGCGATGCGCCGCCGCCTCGCGGTGGCCCTGCTTGTCGTGGGGCTCCTCGCGGGCGGATCGGCCGTGCTGCTCTGGAGCGCGACGCGATCCGCGCTCGGCGACGTGCCGATGTCCACGTCGCCGGCGTCGTCGTCGCCGACCGCCATGCCGGCCGTACCGGTGGCACCGACTCCGTCGGCAGGCCCGACCGCGCCCGCCACGCCGACTCCGGCGCCGCTGCAGGACATCGCCGGGACGCCCGTGCATGTGACCGTGCTTCAGGCTGGCGCGCCGCTGATCGACGCCGACGTGAACCGGATCCAGCTCGATGAGGACGGTTGGCTCAGCCCCGATCAGGGGCTGGCGGGGTGGTACGGGCCGCCGCAGTGGGAGACGGTGCCCGGCAACCTCTCCGCCTATCGCGGCATCATCGTCGGGCACAACGTCACGGGTTACGGCACGAAGGACGTCTTCTACGATCTCGGGCAGGTGCGGGCAGGGGACAGCGTGGTGATCACGTACGCGCTGCAGGCGGGTGGTTACGCCACCGCGGGCTTCACGGTCACGCAGGACGCGCAGTCCGCCCCGAAGCAGGACGTCGTGGCGCAAGCCGCGACCACCTACAGATGGGTGTGGCAGGTCGATGCGCCCGAGCGTTCCCTCGCACTGTTCTCGTGCGATCTCGACGCCCCGCACATCGACGGCCACTCGGTCGACAACTGGATCGTGACCGCGGTGCGCGTGTCCTGATCCGGCGTGGCCTGGCGGTGCGGCGGCCCCTCCGGGGGTCGCCGCACCGCCGAGCCGGTCAGCGGGTGAGCGTGCGCCGGGTGAGGATGCCGGCTCCGATCATCATGAGCAGCAGCGCCGCCAGGATCAGCGGAACCGGGGAGGCCCCGCCCGTCTGGGCGAGACCCGGGCCGCTCTGCGCGGACACCAGGTTCGACACCGGGACGAACGCAGCGCCGTGGCCTCCGGAGGTTCCCGGAGTGCCGGGGGCCACGGCGCTGCGTTCGTCCCGGTG
>NZ_JYIX01000031.1 GCF_000956505.1 Microbacterium azadirachtae
GGCGGCGGGTGCCACCGGACCCGGCGGAGGGACAGGTGCGGGGGTCAGAGGCGGTGCGAGCGGCGGCACCGGTGGTGCTGGCGGCTCGGGGGGACTCGGCGGTCCCGGCACCGCGGGCGGGTGCGCCGGCGGCGTCTGGGGCTGCTCCGGATCCGGTTCGGACGGGAGGTCAGGCGTGCTGTTCACTCGGGGTCCTCCTGGGGATGAGGGGGAAGGCGCCGCGTCGGGCCTTCCAGACGATGCGGGCGAGCAGGAGCGGGATGGTGACGATCAGGAAGAGCTGAGGGCGGGTCAGGCCGAGCCAGGCGATGTCGTTGCCGCGCACGAATTCGACGAAGAACCGGAAGATGCCGTAAGCGGCGATGTAGAGGGTGAGGGTCTCCCCGGCGGCGATGTCGCGGTGACGCAGCCAGAACCAGAGCAGGCAGAACGCGGCCGCATGGAACGCGATCTCGTACACGAAGCTCGGGTGCAGCGGCACTCCCGCCGGGGATCCGACCCGTGCGGCGGCGGCCGGATCCAGGACGATGCCCCAGCCCGCGCCGGTCGGGGTGCCCGGACGCTCGGTGAAGAGGCAGCCGAACCGGCCGATCGCCATCGCGATCGCCACGGCGGGGGCGAACAGGTCGCCGCTGCGGTCCCGGTATCCGACGATCTTCTTCGCGACGTGCACGCCGAGCCAGGCGCCGACCAGGGCGCTCAGGATCGACGCGTTGCCGTGCGTGAGCTGCGAGACGAGGTCCCGGTTCTTCGTGAGGTCGATGTGCTGCGCCCAGGTGCCGAGGCGGCTCAGGATCGCCGCGCCCACCAGAGCCCCGAGCACGAGATACGCGACCCGCGGATCCGTGACTCCCCGCCGGCGGCGTTCGATGAGGAACACGATCCCCGCCGCGCCGAGGCCCAGCGCGACGAAGAAGCCGTGCGTCTCGAGCGGCGGCGCCCACGGCCCGAGCAGATCCTGCAGCGTCGGGAACATCAGATCCGCCCGATCCAGAACATCACCCAGAACGGGGTCGCGACGGCGGCGAGCACCGCGAGCACGGAGAGGTACGCGAGCACGAGACGGGTGTCGCCGAGCTTGCACTTCGACCGCAGCAGCCCCTGGCGGCGGGCGCGGGCGTACCCGGCGATCGCGATGAGCGCGAAGCCCAGGACCGCGATCGGGCCGAGCAGGCACGCGATGAGCGCGACCGTCGTGAACACGCACAGCCGCAGCGGGTCGAAGGGCGGAGCGGGGGATCCGACCGCCTCGTCGTAGCGGTTCAGCCCGGACAGGTCGAGCGGGGCGGGGCCAGTGGCGTCGACTGCGCCGAGCTCCGTCGATTCGGGTGCGGCGGGGGCGGGGCGCGCGGGAATCGCCCTCTCCGGCTGAGCTCGGAACAGGTCGCGCTGCGCATCGCCCCCCGACGACATGGCTCAGCGCCCCACCGAGAGCGGAAGTCGCGCGCGATCGCCGGCGTCGACGCCGGCCTCGGAGCCCGCCGTGGCCGTGCGGGCCCCGGCGGATCCGGTCGCGGTCGAGATGCGCGTGCGGGAGAGCGGCGCCCAGGCCTGCACGGCGCAGAACGGAGCGCACTGATGCGCGGACGTCTGCTCGTTGACGGTCGCGACATGCACGCAGCACTGCGTGAGGCGCTCCTCGATCATCGTGTTGATATCCATGAAGGGCTTGACGGTGATGCGCTTGACACGCTCGCCGAGGAACTGGCGCAGTCGTTTGTGCTGACCGGGCAGCGCCGCGGTGGCGAGCTTCGTGAGCGTGCCGATGCCGAGGTCGCAGCCCGTGCAGATGTCCTTCCAGAGGGACCCGATCGACGGGTGCGACAGCGACGACTGCTCGCTGAGCAGGTCGAGCAGCGACTGCTTGACCGAGTCCTTGAGCTTCTGGTTGATGCCGCTGTCGGCGATCCTGTTCGCGATCAGGTCGGGGTTCAGATCGAGGAACTCCTTGAGCCTGTCGTGCCCGACGAGCTTGGTGAGCGAGTTCCAGGATCCTGAGTCGTCCTTGAGCAGGTAACCGACCGAACAGCAGTGCGGGTGGCTGCAGGGCAGTGCGGTGAGATCCTTCCAGGTGACCTCGCCGTCGGTCTGCGGCGCCAGCCGCGCCAGCACGCCGGTGTGCGTGAGGCGGTCGTGCGGGTCGATGCCCGCCGACCGGCCGGATCCGAACACGGGCTGGATCGTGACGCCGCCGACGTAGGGCGTCTCCATGGCCCGGCGGATCACGGCGCCGATCTCGCCGTCGTTGACGCCCAGGGCCGCGGTCATCGTGAGGGTCGTGAACACGCCTGCCTCGCTGAGGCGGGCGAGTGCGCGCTCCTTGAACCGGCGGATGTCCGCGCCGCGGTGGTACGCAGACGCCTCGGCGCTCTCGCCGTCGTACTGCAGGTACACCTCCACCCGCTCGCGGTGCTTCTTGAGCGTCGCGACGAGCGCGTCGTCCTGTGCGATGCGCAGGCCGTTCGAGTTCAGCAGGATGCGCACCACAGGGCGCGCCACGAGGTGCTCCAGCAGCTGCTCGAGCCACGGGTACAGGGTCGGCTCGCCGCCGGAGAGCATGAGCACGTCGATGCGGTTGTTCTCCCGCGCCAGCCGCGCGTCGACCGAGGCGAGCACCTCGGCGAGCGGGGCGATCGCGCTCGCCGCAGGGCTGGACTCCGCGAAGCACGTGGGACAGCGCAGGTTGCAGTGGTCGGTGAGGTCCTCCAGCAGGATGCAGGTGTGCTGCGTCTGCATCTCGGGAAGTCCGTCCTCGTAGGCCGAGGGCACCGGCTTGAAGTTGCCCGCGAGGTCGGGCTCGTGCACCTTGGTCGGCGCGGTCCACTGCTCGAGGTAGGTGAGGATCTCGGCCGACTCGTCGTACATCGTGCGCTGCAGCCCGTGCTCCGGGCATCCGCGCTCCAGCCAGACCCGATCGTCCCGCACGGCCAGCCAGCCGCTCAGGCGGCGGACATCCGCGAGCGGCCGATCCGGATCCTCTTCGTGGCACGTCGGGCAGAACGCGTTGACGTAGCGATGCACGCGGTAGTCGCGCAGGGGCTGGCCGGATCCGGCGGTCTTCGCGCGGGCGGGGGCTCCCGCCGCACCGGGGCCGAGGCCTGCCGGAGTCTCCACGGTGGGGGTCATGGGCTCACCCTAGCGGCCGAGTGGTGCGGCATCGGGGGAGTGATCGGGGCGTGTGGACAACCGGGTCCGGTGCTCGCGTTCGCGTGCGGGCAGCACGGGACGGAGGACCGCCCTCCGGGGAAGGCGACCCTCCGTCCTGTGGTTCAGCGACGCTCGAAGAACCTCGTCGCGGCGCCCGCGGCCAGCAGCAGCACGCCGGAGACGAGCAGGAACGGGTCGTAGAACCCGCTCTGCGCGAGCGTGCCCTGCTTGGCGGTCGAGGAAGCGCGCAGGGTGCGCACCGCCTCGTTCAGGCCGCGCGTCACGTGGGACACGACCTGGACTCCGCCGTTGCCGACGCCGGGAGTGGTTCCTCCGGTCCCGGGCGTGCTGGTTCCGGGAGTGCCGGTTCCGGTTCCGGGAACGGTGGGCAGACCCGGCAGGGAGCCGGTGACCCCTCCGAGGACGCCGCCGATCACGCCGGGAAGGGAACCGGTGACCCCTCCGATGACGCCGGTGAGCGCCGCCGGAAGAGCTCCGGTGACACCTCCGACGAGGCCGCCGATATTGCCGACGGGGAGCGACGGGAGACCCGGGAGGGTTCCGCCGTTGCCCGGGGTGCCGCCGGTGCCGGGTAGGCCCGGGATCGAGGGCAGACCGGGGACAGTAGGCAGACCCGGCAGGCTGCCGGTGATTCCGCCGAGGATGCCGCCGAGGTTCGGCAGGCCGGGCAGTGAACCGCCGTTACCGGGGGTGCCGGTGCCAGGGAGACCCGGAAGGGCTCCGCCGATGCCCGGGGTGCCGGGGTTGCCGGTACCGGGCAGGTTGCCGGTGATTCCGCCCAGGATCCCGCCGAGGTTCGGCAGGCCGGGGAGGGTTCCGCCGTTGCCCGTCCCCGGGAGGCCCGGGGCGGTGGGCAGGCCCGGCAGATTGCCGGTCAGGCCGCCGAGGATCCCGCCGAGGTTGGGCAGGCCGGGCAGCGAACCGCCGTTGCCGGGGTTACCCGTTCCCGGGAGACCCGGAACGGAGGGCAGGCCGGGCAGGTTGCCAGTCAGACCGCCAAGGATCCCGTCGAGGTTCGGCAGGCCGGGGAGGGTTCCGCCGTTGCCCGTTCCGGGGAGGCCCGGGGTGGTGGGCAGGCCCGGCAGGTTGTCGGTGATCCCGCTGAGGATCCCGCCGAGGTTCGGCAGACCCGGAAGGGTTCCGCCGGTTCCCGGGGTGCCGGGGTTACCCGTTCCAGGAAGGCCCGGGACGGTGGGCAGGCCGCCGGTGATTCCGCCGAGGTTCGGCAGGGTGACGGTGGCGTGGGGTGCGGTGGTGCCGGTGGTCGGAACCGCAGCGTCGACGTTCACATTGGTGTTGTCGGTGCCGATGCGGTCCGTGGTGGACACGCCCTTGGGGCCGGCGGTGAGGTCCCAGACGTCCTTGATTCCGAGGACGTTGAGGTTCTTTCCGACGTTGAGTCCGTCAGGGGTGGCGCCGGCGTGGACACTGCCCACTCCGGGGATCGGAATGGTGATCACGCCAGGCGTGCCGCCGGTGCCGGGAAGACCCGGAACCGAAGGCAGGCCCGGCAGGTTGCCGGTCAGACCGCCGAGGACTCCGCCGAGGTTCGGCAGACCGGGGAGGGTTCCGCCGTTGCCCGGGGTGCCGGTTCCCGGCAGGCCCGGAACCGAGGGCAGGCCCGGGAGGCCGCCGCTGATTCCGCCGAGGTTCGGCAGGGTGACGGTGGCGTGGGGTGCGGTGGTGCCGGTGGTCGGGACGGCCGCATCGACGTTGACGTTCGTGTTGTCGGTGCCGATGCGGTCGTTCGTCGCGATTCCGTGATGGCCGGCGGTGAGGTCCCAGACGTCCTTGATTCCGAGGACGTTCAGGTTCTTACCGACGTTGAGCCCGTCGGGGGTGGCGCCGGCGTGGACACTGCCCACTCCAGGAACCGGGACGGTGATCAGGCCAGGGGTACCAGGGGTGCCACCGCTGCCGGGAAGGCCGGGAACGGAAGGCAGACCGGGAAGGCTGCCGGTCAGACCGCCGAGGATCCCGCCGAGGTCACCGATGGGCAGTGAGGGCAGCCCCGGAATGGTTCCTCCTCCATTACCTCCGGGGGTGCCGCCGGTGCCCGGCAGTCCGGGCAGGGATCCGCCACCGGGAAGACCCGGGACGGTCGGAAGACCGCCGGCCACGTCGCCGAGCACCGGCAGGGTGACGGAGGCGTGTCCCGGCGTGGCACCGCCGGTGGGCAGCGCCGCATCGACGTAGACGTTCGTGGCGTCGGTGCCGATGCGATCTGTGGTGGACACGCCGTCAGGGCCGGCGGTCAGATCCCAGACGTCCTTCACTCCGAGGACGTCGAGGTTCTTTCCGACGTTGAGCCCATCCGGGGTGGCGCCCGCGTGAACGGTGCCGACCCCGGGGATCGGAACGGTGACCAAGCCGGGCGTGCCGTCGGTGCCGGGGAGACCCGGAACCGAGGGCAGACCCGCAACCGAGGGCAGACCGGGAACGGAAGGCAGACCGGGGAGGTCTCCGGTGATCCCGCCAACGGTGTCGGTGACGCCGCTGACGGCTTCTGCAGCTCCATCGGTCGCCGTGTCGGCGATCTGGCCGACGGTGGTCGAGACGTCGGGGAGGGTCGGCACCGAAGGCAGGCCCGGATCCGCGCCGCCGCCGGGAGGAACTGTTCCGGTCACGGTGCCGAGCGTGTCGCCGACGAGGTCGGAGACGTCCTGCGTGACCGCGGGGAGGCCGCCGGTCCCGCCGGCGCTGCCGCCCTGCGACGGGTCGCAGGGGCCAGTGAGCAGATTCGTGACTGTCGTGAGAGCGCTCTTGACGACGTCGCAGCCGCAGTCGGCGCCACTGGGTGGCCCCTCTGCGGCGTTGGCCGCTGTCGCGCCGGCGAGAGTGATCCCGCCCGCGAGGAGCGTGCCCCAAAGGGCGCGCTTGACGATGCGATTCATGGTCTCTTTCCTTCTGATCTGGGGATTGCGCGCATGCGCGATGACACGTGCCGTCCTGGGGGACGGCCGTGCCCCGATCAGTCGGGAGAGGAGTCGTGATCTGCGACGGGGGAGGCCGGCAGGCGATCGTCGCCCGCCGATCCGGAACGGACGGCCAGCAGGCCGGCGCTCGACGACGTCGATGAGACGGTGCCGAACAGTCGCACATCGCCCGCGCTGCCGCCCGAGGCGGAGCCGGTGCCGGGCATTCCGAGCTGGGTGACCGGGGAACCCGACGGTCGCTGCGCGGGCGCACCGGGTGCTGCCACCGAGGGCGCAGAGACCCCAGCCGCACCGATGGCCTCGTTTACCGCGGGCAACGCGCTCTGCGCGTCGTCCTGGGTCGATGCGGGCGCGACGGCGGCCGGCGATGCCACGGGGGTCGGTTCAGGCAGGCCACGGACTTCCGGAACGGCGGGACGCCCGCCGGAAGTTGTCGTCGTCGGCGGGATCACACCGCCGGTCGCACCGCGCACCGTCTCGGTGACGGTACCGACGGTGTCGTCGAGCGAGACGGCGATCCGAGGAAGCGCGGCGGTCACGGTGTCGAGCGTCGCGGGCACGCGGCGCAGCAGCGCATCGACGGGTGCGAGCACGGGACTCAGCGCCGGAGCGACGGTGTCCGTGGTGGTCGTGACGACATCGATCGCGGCGCCGGCGGTCTGGCTCACGCCCTGCACGATCGGGGCGATCGCACCCACGAGCGGGGCGGTCAGCGGGCTGGTGGACTCGTCGGTGCCGAGGGCGGGCGGGGTCGCAGGGACGGCGGGAGCGACGGCCGCGGGGGCCTCAGCAGCAGGTGCGGGGGTGGGTGCGTCGACGGCGGCCGGTGCCGGGAGCACCTCGGCGACGGTGGCTTGCACCGCCGCGAGCGTGCTCCGCACGGTGACCGGCGCCTCGGTGATCGAGCTCTGCACCGCACCGACGGTGCTTTGCAGCGTGCCGAGGATGCTCGGCGGGGACGGCGGGACGGTCTCGGCGGCCTGGGCGGATCCGGATCCGAAGGCGATCGACAGCGCCACCCAGCCGAGGGCGAGGACCCCGCCCGCGACCGCACCGGGGATGAATCCCCGTAGCGACCGCGCACGTTCCCGCATGAATACCCCCCGATATACCGGCTTACCGCACAAGCTATGCCCCGGCGGTGGATCTGTCCAGAGCCGCGTGCGGTTGTTTCACATCGCTTCACCGGTCCCGGCCTGCTTTGCAGGGACGCGGCCAGCGCACCCCGCACTGACGTAGCGTTGATACGTGAGTTCTCCTGCCCTAGATGTGGCCGCCGTCCGCGCCGACTTCCCCCTGCTCGCCGAATCCGTGAACGGGGCTCCACTGGCGTACCTCGACTCCGCGGCGACGAGTCAGAAGCCCCGCGTCGTGCTGGACGCCGAGCGCGACTTCCTGGAGCGCTCGAACGCCGCCGTGCACCGCGGTGCGCACACGCTCGCGGCCGAGGCGACCGAGCTCTACGAAGACGCCCGCGCCGCCGTCGCCGGATTCGTGGGCGCGGACGCCGACGACCTGGTGTGGACGCACGGCGCCACCGAGGGACTGAACCTCGTCGCCTACGCGATCGGCAACGCCACAGCCGGACGAGGGCTGCCGGAGAGCGCCCGCTTCGCCCTGCAGCCGGGGGACGAGCTCGTCGTCACCGAGGCGGAGCACCACGCGAACATCGTGCCGTGGCAGGAGCTCGCGGCTCGTACGGGCGCCGTCCTGCGCGTGATCCGGATCCGCGATGACGGTTCCCTCGACCTCGACCACGCGGCGGAGGTCATCGGATCCCGCACGCGCGTCGTCGCGTTCACGCACGTCTCCAACGTGCTCGGCATCGTCAACCCGGTCGCGGAGATCGTCGCCCTTGCGCAGCCCGTCGGCGCGCTCACCGTGCTCGACGCGTGCCAGTCCGCGCCGCACGTTCCGCTCGACCTGCCCGGCCTCGGCGTCGATCTCGCGGTCTTCTCCGGCCACAAGATGCAGGGTCCCTACGGGATCGGCGGGCTGTACGGGCGTCGCGAGGTGCTCCAGGCGCTGCCGCCGTTCCTCACGGGCGGGTCGATGATCACCCGCGTCACGTTCGAGCGCACCGAGTTCCTGCCACCGCCGCAGCGCTTCGAGGCCGGCACGCAGCCGGTGTCGCAGGCGATCGCGCTCGCCGCCGCCGTGCGGTACCTCGACGGTCTCGGCATGGACGCGGTGCACGCGCACGAGAAGGAACTGGAACGTCGTCTGCGCACGGGGCTCGGCGCGATCGACGGCGTGCGCCTGCTCGGCGCCGCAGACGGTGCGGAGCGGGTGGCCCTGCAGTCCTTCGTGGTCGACGGGGTGCACGCTCACGATGTCGGCCAGTTCCTCGACTCCCGCGGCGTCGCCGTGCGCGTCGGGCACCACTGCGCCGCGCCCGTGCACGCGCGCCTCGGCGTGACCGCGTCGGTGCGCGCCTCGGCCGCGCTGTACAACACGGCGGACGAGGTGGACCGGATGCTCGACGCTGTCTCCGGGGTGCGGGCGTTCTTCGGCGTCTCCGGATCCGCCGAGGATCAGGAGGTGCATCACGCGTGCGATGCACTGAGCGACCGGAGGGAGTCGAAGTGAGCGGCCTCGAGGACCTGTACCAGGAGCTCATCCTGGACCACTCCAAGCGCCCTCACGGCAAGGGGCTGCTCGGCGCCGGGGACGACCCGCACACGGCCGAGTCGCACCAGCGCAACCCGATCTGCGGCGACGACATCACCCTGCGCGCCCGCGTCTCCGACGATGGCGAGCGCATCACGGAGGTGAGCTGGGAGGGATCCGGCTGCTCGATCTCACAGGCGTCCGCCTCGATGCTCACCGAGCTCGTGATCGGCCACTCGCGGGCGGAGGCGGCGGAGCTCATCGACGGGTTCCGCGAGGCGCTGCGCTCCCGCGGCGCGATCGAGCTCGATGAGGACGTGTACGGCGACGCGGCCGCCCTGACCGGCGTCTCCCGCTACGTCGCCCGCGTCAAGTGCGCGATGCTTGGCTGGGTCGCCCTCGAGGACGCGCTTCTCCGCGCCTGAGCGAGCTTCGCCCTCGTGCGGCGTTTCGCCTGCATTGCGCTTCTATCCCTGGAGCAACACCCGGGGCGCGGCGTCCTCCAGGCCGTTCCTGAGTTCGACGCGGGTCCATGCGACGGGGGCAGCCGCAAACACCGGCTCCAGCGCCCGCCACATGGCCTCGGCATCGTCGCCGACGAAGTAGAGCTCATAGCTGTGGGCGCCCACTTCGTTGCCGTCGATCCCGCCCGCACCTGCCTCAGCGAGTGCGTCGTCGGCGGCCAGCTCGGTCTCCAGGAGCTGATCCATGAGGTTGCTGTCGAACTCGGATTCACGGTCCTCGAACATCACGACCACCCATGCGTCCCCGCCCTCGATCTTCTCCTCTGCCACTGTCGGTGCGGAGGAAGGCGAGCACGCGCTCAGAATCCAAGCCAGAGCAAGGAGCGCGAGGGCGGTCGCGAACGTGGGCAGGCGGCGGGGCGGCACGGAGAGAGCGTATCGAAGGCAGCTTCCTCTCCGCGCCTGAGGCGGTACCTGCTTCGAAGCCAGAACGAGGTCCCCGTCAGGCCCCGAACTTCTCCACGGCGAAGTCGAGGAGGGCCGAGGCGCGGGGGGTGAGGTTCATGTCGGCGGGCCAGATCCCCACCACGTGTGAGCGCGTCACGGGCGGGTCGAGGGGCCGGATGACGACCGGGCGGCCCTCGGTGCTCATCGGGATGACGTTCGGTCGCGACATGAGCAGCCCGTAGCCCAGCCCGCGGCCCACGAGCGCCTCGACGAGACTGATCTGCGTGACCCGGGCCTCGATGCGGGGCTCGAGCCCGCGGGCGGTGAAGGCGTCCGTCACGTTGCGGATGCTCGGGGCCGCGTCGTAGAGGATGCAGGGCTGGTCGGCGAGATCCGCCAGGTCCACCGCGTCGGCATTCGTCAGCGGATGGTCGGGAGGCAGATGGACCTCGAGCTCGGTTGCGTAGATCTTGCGGCGGCGATATCCGACCGGCAGGGACACGTCGAACACGAGGGCGACGTCGAGGCGGCCGGCCTCGAGCGCGGAGAGCAGTTCCTCGTTCGTTCCCACCATGATCTCCAGACGCACGCCGGGGTGCCGCTTCGGAAAGCCCTCGAGGAGCTCGGGGACCAGGTTCGTGGCGAAGCTCGCATAGCAGCCGAGCTTCACCGGCCCCCGCAGCTCCTCGCCTCGACCGGCACGCAGGACGAGCTCCTGGGTGTCGGCGATGATCCTGCGGGCGTGCTCGGCGAACTCCTGGCCCGTCGGCGTCAGCGTGAGGCCGCGCGCCTTGCGACGGACGCACAACTGCTCGCCCACGGCCTTCTCGAGGCCCGTGATGGCCTGAGAGAGCGCGGACTCCGAGATGTGCAGATGGGCGGCGGCGGCGCTCAGCGTCGTGAAGTTCGGCAGGGCGGCGAACAGCTCCAGCTGCCTCAGGCTCACATCGGCCACGGCCGTCCTCCTCGCTCGGATTCTTAAGTTCACTCGAACTATATCCACGCATAACTGCGATTTACACGCAGACGGAGGTGACCCACGATGAGAGGACCCGCTTCCCGAACCCTCCTCCACGGAGGGAGAACAATGACGTTAGGGACAACCATGACCTCCGCCCTTGCCCCCGGCGATCGCGCCTCTCAGCGACGGATCGCCTTCGCCACGATCATCGGCACCACCATCGAGTGGTACGACTTCTTCATCTACGCCACGAGCGCAGGGCTCGTGTTCGCGCAGCTCTTCTTCCAGCCCGCGGGCAAGGAGATCGCGCTCCTGCTGTCCTTCGCCACGGTCGGCATCTCCTTCCTCTTCCGTCCGCTCGGCGCGTTCCTCGCCGGGCACTTCGGCGATGTCATCGGACGGCGGGCGATGCTCGTCGTCACGCTCGTCCTCATGGGCGCGGCGACCACCCTCATCGGCGCGCTGCCGACGTTCGCCCAGATCGGCATCGCGGCGCCGATCTGCCTGCTCCTGCTCCGCATCCTGCAGGGTCTCTCCGCCGGGGGCGAGTGGGGAGGCGCGGTCCTGATGGCCGTCGAGCACGCCCCGGCGCACCGCCGCGGCCGCGCAGGCTCCTGGCCTCAGCTCGGCGTGCCGCTCGGCTTCCTGCTCGCCTCGGGTATGACCGCGCTCATGACCGGAGTGATCTCTCCCGGAGCGGCGTATCTGCAGTGGGGCTGGCGCGTGCCGTTCCTGGCGAGCGTGATCCTCATCGTGGTCGGCTTCGTGATCCGCCGCTCGGTCGAGGAGAGCCCCGTGTTCGCGGAGATCGCGAAGCGCGGGAAGCAGGCGAGCCTCCCGATCGTGACGCTGTTCAAGCGCTACTGGCACCTGGTGATCCTCGCGGCCCTCGTGTTCGTGGGCAACGGCGCGCTCGGCTACATGACCACGGGCGGATTCCTCAACAGCTACGCGATCAACGTGCAGAGCATCGACACCACGGCGGTCCTGATCGCCGCGGTCTTCGCCGCCGCCGTCTGGTTCTTCTCCACGCTCCTCGCGGGCTATCTGGCCGACGCGATCGGCCGGCGCAACACGTTCCTCATCGGATTCGCGCTGCAGGCCGTGATCGTCTTCCCGATCTTCTGGCTCGTCGACGCCGGAGGGCTGCCGGGTCTCTACGCCGCGCTGCTGCTGATCTCGACCGGTCTCGGTCTCACCTACGGGCCGCTGGCCGCCTGGTACGCGGAGATCTTCCCGGCCTCGATCCGCTTCTCCGGGGTGTCGATCACCTACGCGCTCGGCGCGGTGCTGGGTGGAGCGTTCGCCCCGATGATCGCGCAGATGCTGCTGGGCGCCACCGGCACCACGGCCGCCGTCTCGGCCTACCTGCTCTTCGCCACCCTTCTGGGAGCGGGGGCGACCCTGTGCCTGCGCGACCGCAGCGGCATCCCCCTCGGCCCCGACCACGAAGCCGAGCAGGCGAGCGGCGCCACGATGTTCACCCCGCGGGAGGCCGCCGGGGCACCGGTCGGGGAGCTCGCCGGGAAGCGCTGACGCCGCCCACGTTTCTGCACACGTCTATCAAGGAGAAGAAATGGTCAGTCACGCCACCAGGATCGGGATCATCGGCGGGGGGATGGGCGGCCTCACGGCCGCGATCGCGCTGACGCGGATCGCCGGGGTCCAGGTCACCGTGTTCGAGCAGGCCGGTGCGCTGGGCGAGGTGGGGGCGGGCGTCACGGTCGCGCCGAACGCCTCCCGCGTCCTCGACAGACTCGGCGTGCTCGACCGGATCAAGAGTGCAGGAGCGGTCCCGGACGGGCACGGCGTCTACCTGGATGCCATGGGCCGCATGGTCACCGACGCGGCATGGGAGGACTCGGCGAAGCGGTACCGCAACATCGGGATGTACCGGCCGGACCTCATCGACGCCCTCGCGCAGGCGATCGATCCGGAGACCATTCGCCTCGGCCATCGCCTGAGCGCGGTGGAGACGGTGGACTCCGGCGTCCGCGTGACGTTCGAGAACGGTGCGGAGGACGTCTTCGACGCCGTCGTCGGCGCGGACGGGATCCACTCCGTCGTCCGCAACGCCGTCGGGCAGTTCCCCGAGCCGGTCTACTCCGGGTACCTCGTCTATCGCGGCGTCGTCGATGCGTCCCTTCTGCCCGCGGACTGGCCCATGATCAGCCAGGTCTGGATGGGCGACAGCCGGCACTTCATGTGCTATCCGCTGCAGCAGCGGAAGCTGATCAACTTCGTCGCAGGGATCCCGAGCGACCGGCCGCTGCACGGGTCGTGGTCGGGGCCTGCGGAGGTCGAGGAGCTCGCGGCGGAGTTCGCCGGCGACGGATGGGACCCGAAGCTCCAGCAGTTCATCGGGCTCATCGACCGGACGTTCTGGTGGGGTCTCTTCGACCACGAGCCGCTCACCAACTGGTCCCGAGGAGCCATCACGCTGCTCGGCGACGCGGCGCACACGATGCTGCCCCACCAGGGGCAGGGCGTGAGCCAGGCGATCGAGGACAGCATGGCGCTCGCGACGTTCCTCGCCGCCGCGGAGGAGGCCTCCGACATCCCCGAGGCGTTCCGCCGCTATGCCGCGGTCCGCATGCAGCGCACGGCGATCCTGCAGAGCGGATCGCGCAGGGCGGGCGCCATGTTCGATGCGCAGGACGAGTTCGCGGATCTCGCGAAGCGCGACGCTGACATCCGCGTCGGCCGGGACTTCCGCCGGAGCGCGGTGTTCGACTACGACGCGCACAAGGTGGCAGAACAAGCACTCACCCGATTCCGGAAGGTCCAGTTCGCATGACTTCGATCAGCATCATCGGCAGCGGGAAGATGGGCGCGGCGATCGCGGAGGTCGCCTCCCGTGCGGGCGCGGACATCCAGATCCTCAAGCGCAGCGCGACGAGCACGTCTGCCGCGCGTCCCGGCTTCGAGTACGGCGTCATCGGCGACGAGCTCACCGGGGATCTCGTCGTGTTCGCCGTCCCTTCCGGCGCGTACCCGAGCATCCTCGAGCACTACCGGGACCGACTCGGCGGCAGGGTCGTCATCGACATCAGCAACCCGATCGACTTCTCCACGTACGACGCGCTGACGTCCCCGCCGGACTCCTCGACCGCGGCGGAGCTCGCCAGGGCGCTCCCCGAAGGGGCTTCCGTCGTCAAGGCGTTCAACGTCAACCTCGGCGACACCCTTACGTCCGGCACGAACGGCACGACACGCACGACCGTCCTGTTCGCCGGAGACTATGCCGACGCGAAGACGGCCGTCGCGTCGCTGATCGAGGCGGCGGGGATGCGCGCGGTCGACGTCGGCCCGCTGACCCGCGCGAGGGAGCTCGAGGCGATGGGCTTCCTCCAGATCATCATGGCGGCCCTCGGCAAGACCCGCTACGAGTCCGGTTTCACCCTCCTGGAGTGATCCTGACGCCCGGTTCGAAGCGCGCGAATGACCCGATTCCGGGTCCGGATCGAGCCATTTGCGCGCTTCGAAGCCAGGGTGTTAGGTTGACACCGTGGCCCTGACCTGTCGTTGTTGTCTCTGAGCGCGATCCGCGCTCCTTCGACGACCACAGACAGCCCGCGCGCTCCGCGCGATCACCGTTCAGGACACTTCTCGTGCGCTATGCCAGCCACGTCGCCGATCTCGTCGGCGCGACGCCCCTCGTCCGTCTCTCCTCCGTCATCGGCGCGACCGCCGACCGCGGGCCGATCCGCGCGACCGTGCTCGCCAAGGTCGAGTACTTCAACCCCGGCGGATCCGCGAAGGACCGCATCGCCCGGTCCATCGTCGACGCGGCCGAGCGCGATGGGCTGCTCCGAGCCGGCGGCACGATTGTCGAGGCCACGAGCGGCAATACCGGCGTCGGCCTGGCGCTGATCGCGCTGCAGCGCGGTTATCGCATGGTGTTCGTCGTGCCGGACAAGTTCGACGGCCCCAAGGTCGCCACGCTCCGGGCCTACGGCGCCGAGGTGGTCGTCACGCCGACCTCCGTGCCCCCGGAGCACCCCGAGTCGTACTACTCCGTCGCCGCCCGGCTCGCCCGCGAGATCCCCGGGGCCTTCAACCCGAACCAGTTCGCCAACCAGAACGGGCCGCGCGGGCACTACGAATCCACCGGCCCCGAGGTCTGGGCAGACACCGACGGCCGGGTCACGCACTTCGTCGCGGGCATCGGCACCGGCGGCACGATCAGCGGCACCGGGCGCCACCTCAAGGAGGTCAGCGAGGGCCGGGTGCGGGTGATCGGTGCGGATCCGGAGGGATCCATCTACTCCGGCGGTGAGATCCACTCCTACCTCGTCGAGGGCGTGGGTGAGGACTTCCTGCCGTCCACGTTCGATCCCGCCGTGGTCGACGGCTACGAGCGGATCTCCGACGCGGAGTCGTTCGCGATGACCCGTCGGCTCGCCCGCGAAGAGGGGCTGCTCGTCGGCGGCTCCAGCGGCATGGCCGTGGTGGCCGCGCTCCGCGTCGCCGAGGGGCTGGGGGAGGGCGACGTGGTGGTCGTGCTGCTGCCCGACCACGGCCGCGGATACCTGGACAAGCTCTACGACGACGGCTGGATGACCGCGCACGGCTTCGACGTGCCGGGCGCCGCATCCGCAACGACCGACCAGGCCGGCCCTGCGGCCGGCGCGAACGACTGACCCGGAGGATCCGACCATGACCATCGAGACCGACAAGACCGCCACCGTCGCGATCCACGCGGGCCAGGCCGCCGACCCGTACACGGGGGCGGTGATCCCGCCGCTGCACCTGTCCACGACGTTCGTGCAGGACGGGATCGGCGGACTCCGCCAAGGCTACGAGTACGGCCGCAGCGGCAACCCGACCCGGGATGCTCTGCAGGCGCAGCTCGCCGCGCTCGAGGGCGGCACGCACGCCTACTCCTTCGCCTCCGGCCTCGCCGCGGAGGACACCCTGCTGCGCGCGATCCTGCAGCCCGGCGACCACGTGCTGCTCGGCAACGACGTCTACGGCGGCACGTTCCGGCTCATCTCGCGGGTGCTCGGCGCCTGGGGCGTGACCGTGCAGGTGGTCGACATGAGCGACACCGACGCGGTGCGGACCGCGGTGGCCGCCCAGGCGCCGCGCGTGCTGTGGGTCGAGACGCCCTCGAACCCGCTGCTGCGCATCTCGGACATCGCCGCGCTCGCCGCGATCGGGCACGAGGCCGGGTCCGTGGTCGTGGTCGACAACACCTTCGCCACCCCCGCGCTCCAGCGTCCGCTCGAACTCGGCGCCGACGTGGTCGTGCACTCCACCACGAAGTACCTGGGCGGGCACTCCGACGTCGTCGGCGGAGCCGTGGTGCTGCGCGACGACGCCCTCGCGGAGAAGATCGGCTTCCTGCAGTTCGCGGTCGGGGCCGTGTCCGGCCCGTTCGACGCCTGGCTCACCACCCGCGGCATCAAGACGCTGCCGGTGCGGATGCGCCAGCACAACGAGAACGCGCAGGCCGTGGCCGAGTTCCTGGACGGGCATCCCGGCGTCGCCCGCGTCTACTACCCTGCGCTGCCGTCGCACCCGGGGCACGAGCTCGCGGCGCGGCAGATGTCGGGCTTCGGGGGCATCGTCTCGGTCGCGCTGGAATCCGGCGAGGCCGCCCGGCGCTTCGCCGAGTCGACGCACGTGTTCCAGCTCGCCGAGTCGCTCGGCGGCGTGGAGTCCCTCGTCAACTACCCCGACGCGATGACGCACGCCTCCGTGCGGGGCACCGAGGCGGCCGTGCCCGTCGAGGTCGTCCGCCTCTCGGTCGGTCTGGAGGACATCGCGGACCTGCTCGCCGATCTGGAGCAGGCGCTGCGGGCCTGACGCGCGGGCCCGGATCCGGACGGCATCCGCGAGACACCGGATCCTGCACGAGACACCACGGCACACGTGGTTTCTCGCGCGGATCCAGGTGTCTCGCGAGCCTCGATCAGAGGCAGCGCGCGGCGCGCGCGATCCCGTCGTCTCCGGCGAAGTCGCCGATCGACGTGACGTCGTCGAACGTGGACAGTGCGAGCGCCGTGTCGTCGACCGCGTAGAGGTGATCCTCGAACGTCGCGCTGTGCGGTGACAGGGCGGTGTAGAGGACGGCTATCCGGCCATCCTCCAGGTCGACGGCGATGTAGTAGCCGCCGGAGCCCGAGGACCGGGCCGCGGCGAGCTCGTCCACACCGAGTCCGCCGAAGCCGGCCGCGATGATGTCGTCGAGCCTGGGATGCACGACGACGCACTGCGCGGCGATGCCGGCGGGGGAGGCGGCGCGGCGGGCGTCGTCGAGGAAGTCCTTCCGGTCGGCGGGGTCGTCGATCCCGTCGAGATCGTCGCGTCCGACACCCAGCCGCTTCAGATCGTCGTCGTCCGGATCCGTGTCGTCGTCCGGATCCGCGTCGTCGTCCGGATCCGTGTCGTCGTCCGGATCCGTGTCGTCATCGGCGTCCGCGCCACCCTCGTCGTCCGGATCGTCGTCGTCATCGTCCGCGGGGGCGCCGGCGGACGAGGTCGGAGTGGGATGCGATGACGGATGGGCGCCGGAGCTCGACGGCGCCCCTGCGTGCGCGCCGGTCGTCGATGCGCAGCCGCTGAGCAGCAGCGCGAAGCCCGCTGTCAGAGCGAGCGCGAGGCCCGTCAGGGTCGGTGGTCCGGATGCCCGCATGTGATCTCCCCTGGATTCGCGAGTGCGATGCCGTTCGCCGGGTGTGCGTTCTCGGTCTCGACGGAGAACTCGGCGAAGGATCGCGATCAGGATACGGATCGGCGGCGGAACGGCCGGGTTCGCCTACGGGCATCCCCGCAGGCGCGAGCCCGTGCTCCCGCGGGGTCGGGTCGCAGCCTGCGACCGGAGGATCAGCCGGAGACGGCGCTTCGCAGCGCTGCCAGGCGGGTCACCGGGTCGCCCGACAGCTCCAGGATCCGGGCTGTGCCGGTGAGGTCGGGATCGTCCGCGAGGTCGAGCAGCGCGTCGGCCGTCGCGTCGCGGAGCTCCGGATCCTCCTCATCAGGCACCGCGATGCCGTCCGGCGCGAGCAGCACCAGCAGATCGACCTGCGCCATCGCCCGGGCGGCGAGGGGCGCCTCACGGCGAACCAGCTCCGCAGCGGCCCCGGAGCGGCCGAGCTCGTCGATCGCCGCGAGGTAGGCGAGGAAGTCGAGCGGGCCGCGTTCGGCGATCACGGCGCGCGGCAGCGCGGGATCGAGGAGACGCTCCGCGCTGAACCGCAGCTGGGCGACGAAGGATCCGGATCCGGGGCCGTCGTCCACGAGATCGAACGGATCGGGCAGCACGGCGAACTCGGGATGGGCGAGAGCGAAGTCCGAGATCAGGGTGCTCTTGCCGGTCGCGTGCGTGCCGGAGACGACGATGCGCATGGTCGGATTCTACGGATCCGGCCTGAGGGATCGGGCGGCTCAGCCGGACGCGCGACCGCCGCGCGTGCGAGCCATGAGGACGTCGCGCACGACGATCGCGCGGCGCATGTCGACCATGATCGGGTCGAAGAAGCGCTCTCGATAGCGCTGCTCGCTCACGGCCGACAGCACGAACGGCAGCGAGGAGATGATCGACATCACCGCGGCAGTCTTTACGAGATTCATCGTGATCGGAAGCGTCGCGCCGCCGATCATCAGGCGATCCACGTGCAGCGGGTGGGCGGGCGTTCCTGGTCCCACCCACAGCTCGACGATCCCGACCGGGATGGCGATGCCGCCGATGAGCACGAGCAGCGCCCACAGCATCGCGGCGAACAGCACCGCCTGCATGAGCTGGGCCACCGCCATCACGAGCATCACGTTGAAGCGCTGGACGAAGCGCAGCGGTGCCGATGATGCGGATCCGGATCCGTCGTGCGCGATCGGCGTTCGGGCGAGAAGCGCCGTGCGCTCCTCTGGCGTGAGGGTCTGGCGGATCTCGTCGATCTCGGAGGCGCACACCCGCAGGACCACGATCAGCGCGAGCGCGGCGACCACGGCGCCGATCAGGGCGATGGATCCCCAGGGCAGCGCCGAACTCATCTGCCAGACCTCGGCGGAGAAGAAGGCGAAGACGACCAGCATCAGGATCACGGGAAGCGCGATCGACGCCATGTGCCCGATCGCGGAGACGTTGCGGACCGCAAGGCGGCTCCCCCAGGAGAGCAGCGCGCCGCCGCCGGCGCCCGTGACCAGCATGCAGGCGGCGACCAGGGCGAGCCCCTCGATCACAGGGGCGACCTTGGCTCCGGGCCGCATGAGATAGCCGACCACGACGAGCGCGATGAGGCACGCGGCGATCACGACCCCCGCGACCGCGGCGCCTGCCGGAGCGGAGAGCCGGCGCAGCGCCGCGCGCACGAGCCGGAAGCCCGCCCAGGCGATCACCGCGATGCCGGCCAGGAGCAGCAGCGCGATCCCGAGCAGGGCCCATTCGTCGTCCGGAAGGAGGTCCGCGGCCGCATCGATCGCGGTGACCATCACGCCCTCGAGGAGAGCTGCGGTCAGGGTGACCGCGGTCAGCAGAGGAGCGACGCGCCGGGGCAGATCCGTGAACCAGCGCCGCAGCGGCACGAAGGTCGGCAGTCCCTGCTCGCGGAACCAGCGGTCCGCAGCACGCTGGCGGGCGCGAGCGCCGACGGGCGCGACGGCCGCGGCGGCATCGGCGGTTCCTTCCGGTCTTTCGGCCGGGGGTGCGGTTCCGTCGGACATGGAGCCGACACTACCGGCACCGACGGAACCCGCGCGGGCGGTGGTGGTCGTCGTAGCCTGAGGTCATGACGGACATCGCCTGGTCGGACGGACGCTGGACCCACCCTCCCGCGGGGGTCGTGGAAGAGCGGGGCGACCTCGTCGTCGCGGCGGTCGAGGGCAGCGACGCCTGGCGGATCACGTCGTACGGCTTCGTGCACGACAGTGAGCATGCGCTCCTCGCGCCGTTCGCGGTGGGCACGGCCGTGGAGGTGGAGTTCACCGCGGCGTTCTCGGAGCAGTTCGATCAGGCCGGCGTCTTCGTACGCGTGTCGGATGACCGCTGGGTCAAGGCGGGTGTCGAGTTCGCAGACGGACGGCCGCAGGTCGGCGCCGTCGTCACCGACGGGATGTCCGACTGGTCGCTCGCCCCGGTGCCGGAATGGGCCGACCGCCGGATCCTGGTGCGGGTGAGCCGCGGAGTGGATGCGCTCACGGTGCGCGCCGGAATCGTCGGCGCGGCGCTCCAGCTCGTGCGCGTGCTGCCGCTCCCGGCCGAAGTCTCCGCCGAGGCGGGGCCGTTCGTGTGCGCACCGACGCGAGCCGGCCTCGTCGTGCGCCTGCACGCGTGGCGCGTCGTCGAGGCGGACGGCGCCCTGCACTGATCCTGCGCCGGTGCGATGCACCGGCGTGACCTCCTGAGTCGCGGTTCTGCGTGTCGCGGCGAAGTTCTTCGACGCGTGCGGAATACCCCCAGGGGGTATATGGTTGTCGATATTGGATACCCGGACGGGGTATCGACCGAAGGAGACGACATGACCACGACCGAGTACCAGGTGACCGGGATGACCTGCGGGCACTGCGAGATGTCCGTGCGCCGCGAGGTCGGCAAGATCGCCGGTGTCGACGCCGTCGAGGTGAGCGCGGCCGACGGTTCGCTCTCGATCACGGCGAGCGCACCGCTCGACGACGCGAGCGTGTTCGCAGCCGTCGACGAGGCCGGATACCGGGCGGTTCGGGCCTGATGAACACCGCGGGACGACTGGGCCTCTACGGTGCAGGGCTCGCGGCGGCGTTCGCCGTGGCGTTCGGCGCCGCGGGACTCGTCGCCCCGCGAGAGGCCGCGGCAGAAGGCACGAAGCACGAGCAGAGCACTCAGCAGGAGGAGAAGGGCATGAACGGGCACGACGCGCACGGCACCGCTGTACAGGAGGCTGTCGACCACGGTGCGCACACGGCGGCCGAGACGACGGCTGGCGTGTCCCTCGCCTCGGGCGGGTACGCGCTCGCCCCGGTCTCCGCTCCGGTCGCGGTGGGGGAGCAGGGGCGGCTGAGCTTCGGGATCCTCGACGGGTCCGGCGCTCCGGTCACGGCATACACGCCGCAGCACGAGAAGGATCTGCATCTCATCGTCGTCCGCAGCGACGGCGCGCAGTTCCGGCACGTGCACCCGACGCTCGACGCGGGCACCGGCACGTGGAGCATCCCTTGGACCTGGAGCGCCGCGGGTTCGTATCGGGTGTTCGCCGATTTCGCGGCGGCCGGTGCGGATCCGGTCACGCTCACGCGTATGGTCGACGTCGCCGGATCCTTCACGCCCGTCGTCGCCGAGACGAGCACCAGGGCGAGCGTCGACGGTCTCGAGGTCGGCATCACCGGGGATCTGGTCGCCGGATCCCCCTCGGAGCTGACCGTGACGGTCCGACGCGACGGGGCGCCCGTCACAACCCTGCAGCCGTACCTGGGCGCCTTCGGGCACCTGGTCGCGCTGCGCGAGGGCGACCTCGCCTACCTGCACGTGCACCCCGAGGGTGCGGCCCCGGCAGGCGCGGAGGCGACCTCCGGGCCCGACGTCCGCTTCGGCGCGCACGTGCCCACGGCCGGCCGCTACCTGCTCTACTTCGACTTCCAGATCGACGGATCCGTGCACACGGCGGCGTTCGTCCTGGAGGCGGCAGGCGGCACCGCGAAGGCCCCGCACCAGCACTGAACGCCAGAACACGACCCATCCGGAAGGAGACGCACCCATGAACGCGAACAGCGTGGAGCTCGAGATCGGCGGGATGACGTGCGCTTCCTGCGCGAACCGCATCGAGAAGACCCTCAACAAGCTCGACGGCGTCACGGCCACCGTGAACTACGCGACCGAGAAGGCCAAGGTCGAGCTGCCGGACGGCTTCGATCCCGCGACGCTCATCGCACAGGTCGAGGACATCGGCTACTCCGCGGTGCTCCCGGCGCCGCCCGTCGCGGAGGCGCCATCGGAGGGCGCGGGCGCGCCGACGGAACCCGCCGACCCCGAGCTGAGCTCCCTGCGCACCCGGCTCCTGGTCAGCACGGTACTGGCGGTGCCCGTCATCGCGATGGCGATGATCCCCGCGCTGCAGTTCACCTCCTGGCAGTGGGCTTCGCTCGCGCTCGCCGCGCCTGTGATCGTGTGGGGTGCGTGGCCGTTCCACCGCGCTGCATGGCTGAACCTGCGCCACGGCGCCGCGACCATGGACACGCTCATCTCGATGGGCACGCTGGCCGCGTTCGGCTGGTCGCTGTACGCCCTGTTCTTCGGCACAGCAGGCATGCCCGGGATGCGGCACGAGTTCTCGTTCGCCCTCCAGGCCGGTGACGGCAGCAGCAACATCTACCTCGAGGTGGGCGCGGGGGTGACCGTGTTCATCCTGGCCGGCCGGTACTTCGAGAAGCGCTCCAAGCGGCGTGCGGGGGCGGCGCTGCGCGCGCTGCTCGAGCTCGGCGCCAAGGACGTCGCGGTGCTCCGCCCTGCGGCGGGCTCCGGGACCCCCGGCTCCGGGACCGAAGAGGTGCGGATCCCGATCGCGCAGCTCGCCGTCGGCGACGAGTTCGTGGTGCGGCCGGGCGAGAAGATCGCCACCGACGGCGTCGTCGTGGCCGGGACCTCGGCGGTCGACGCCTCGATGCTCACCGGCGAATCCGTGCCGGTCGAGGTCGGCGCGGGCGACGCCGTGGCCGGCGCGACGGTCAACGCGGGCGGGCGCCTCGTCGTGCGCGCCACGCGGATCGGATCCGACACGCAGCTCGCGCAGATGGCGCGTCTCGTCGAGGACGCGCAGACCGGCAAGGCCGAGGTGCAGCGCCTCGCAGACCGGATCAGCGGAG
The DNA here is from genome assembly GCF_000956505.1 of Microbacterium azadirachtae. Taxonomy (GTDB): domain Bacteria; phylum Actinomycetota; class Actinomycetes; order Actinomycetales; family Microbacteriaceae; genus Microbacterium; species Microbacterium azadirachtae_A. The sequence goes on from NZ_JYIX01000031.1 coordinate 22,362, forward strand.
TGTTCGTGCCGATCGTGATCGCGATCGCCGTGGTGGCCCTCGGGGCCTGGCTCGGCGTGGGATTCCCCGCGACGGCGGCCTTCACCGCCGCGGTCGCCGTGCTCGTGATCGCGTGCCCGTGCGCTCTCGGCCTCGCCACCCCGACGGCGCTGCTCGTGGGCACCGGCCGCGGAGCGCAACTCGGGATCCTGATCAAGGGCCCCGAGGTGCTGGAGTCCACCCGCAAGGTGGACACGATCGTGCTCGACAAGACCGGCACGGTGACGAGCGGCCGCATGGAGGTCACCGACGTCATCGCCGAGGAGGGCACGGATCCCCCCGAGCTGCTGCGCCTGGCCGGCGCCGTCGAGAGCGCGTCCGAGCACCCGATCGCACAGGCCGTGGCCCGTGCGGCGGCCGCCGCTCCGGTCCCTGAGCGAGGGGCGCAGCCACGAGGCGAAGGGTCGGTCGTCGAGTCCTTCCAGAACATCCCGGGCCGCGGCGTGCAGGGCGTCGTCGACGGCCGTGCGGTGCTCGTGGGCCGGGAGGCCCTGCTCGCGGACTGGGCGCAGCACCTGAGCCCGAGGGTCGCTGCGGCGAAGGCCGAGGCCGAGGCGGGCGGCAAGACCGTCATCGCGGTCGGCTGGGATGGATCCGCCCGCGGCGTCGTCGTCATCGCCGACACCGTGAAGCCCACGAGCGCCGAGGCCGTCGCCGCGCTCAAGCGTCTCGGTCTCACCCCGATCCTGCTCACCGGGGACAACGAGGCGGTCGCCCGCCGGATCGCCGCGGAGGTGGGCATCGACGAGGTGATCGCCGAGGTGCTCCCCGAAGGCAAGGTCGACGTGGTCGCCCGGCTGCAGGGCGAGGGACGCGTCGTGGCGATGGTGGGCGACGGCGTGAACGACGCCCCGGCGCTCGCCACGGCCGACCTCGGCATGGCGATGGGCACGGGCACCGACGTCGCGATCGAGGCGAGCGACATCACGCTCGTGCGCGGCGACCTCCGTACCGCGGCCGACGCGATCCGGCTCTCCCGCCGCACGCTCGGGACGATCAAGACGAACCTGTTCTGGGCCTTCGCGTACAACGTGGCGGCGGTCCCGATCGCCGCGCTGGGCCTGCTGAACCCCATGCTGGCCGGAGCCGCGATGGCGTTCTCGAGCGTGTTCGTGGTGGGCAACAGCCTGAGGCTGCGCCGCTTCCGCTGACGCCCGCCCGCCCCGCCCGCGGCCGTGCGCCGCCGTCGGACCGTCACCCACCGTGTCCCACTTCTGGCCCCACCGTGTCCCACTTCTGGCCCCACCGTGTCCCACTTCTGGTTCAGAAAGTCCCGGATCTGGAGCCAAAAAGGGGACACGGTCGGGGTCGGCCACGGTTCGGGGCCCGCTCGGCGCCCGCCACGGTCGGGGCCCGCACCGGTCAGGCGCCGTGCCAGAAGATCGCGATGCCGGCGTTCAGCACCGCGAGCGCTCCGATCGTCCAGAAGGCTCCCGCGGTCGGCCGGCCGGCCTTCTCCCGGGTGATGACGACGCCGAACGCGCCGCCGATCGCCAGGGCGACCACGAGCTTCACGCCGAGCTTGAGATAGTCCAGGTGCACCCCGGCGGGGAAGGGGATCGCGAGGAGCAGGCCCGACGCGATCATGACCCCCAGCCCGGTGCGGAACAGGGTCGTGGTGACGTAGCGGCGGCGCACGGCCTGGGCCGCCCAGCCGCCGAGCAGCAGTGCAAAGCCCACGAGGTGCACGAGCACGAGGAACTCGCGCAGCAGGGACAGGGGATCCATGAGTGTCTCCATTCGGATCGGGTCGGATCAGGTCGGGTCGGATCCGGCAGGTCGGATCCGGCAGAGCAGATGGGCGCGCCGAGGGAACCCGGCGCGGCGGGTGATGATGGGGACAGTCCCGGGCGGTCAGGCCGCGGCGGTCTTCCCGCCGTCGACGGGCAGGACCACGCCGGTGACGAACGAGGCGGCCGGCGACGCGAGCCAGGCGATGGCCTCCGCGACCTCCTCCGGACGGCCCATCCGCTGCATCGGCACGAACCGGCCGATGTGCTCCCGCACCTCCGCGGGCTGGGTGAGCACGTGCCCCGAGGCGATCGGACCGGGGGCGACGGCGTTGACCCGCACGCCGCGGGCCGCCTCGTCGAGGGCTGTCGTGCGCGTGAGGCCTACGACGCCGTGCTTGGCGGCGGCGTAGGCCGACATCCCCGGCGCGCCGCCGATGCCCGCGGTGGAGGACACGTTCACGACGGCCCCGCCATCGCTGATCGTGGCGAGCTCGGCGCGCAGGCATCGGGCCAGCCCCAGGAGATCCACCGCGAGCACGCGCTCCAGCTCGGCATCGTCGATCGCGCTGAGGGGGCGCGGCATGTGCGCGACGCCGAGATTGTTGACGGCGACCTGGATGCCGTCACGGGCCTCACGGGCGAGGAACTCTTCGAGCGCGCCCTCCGCCGAGGCGTCGAACGCGCCGACCGTCACGTCGGTCCCCGCCGTCCGCAGCTGAGCGGCGAGATCCTCGAGCGGTTCCTGCCGGCGTGCCACGAGGAGCATCCGGTGCCCTTCGCCGGCGAGCCGCCGTGCCACCGCCTCTCCGATCGCGCCGTTCGCGCCGACCACGATCGCGCAGCTCACGACAGGTCCTCCGTCGTGACGAGGCGCGGATCCCGGCGCGGGCGATCCGGGGGGAGGAGGAAGGCCGCGACGATGAGCCAGGCGCCGCCGCCGAAGCGCACGACCGGCAGCAGGATCTGCAGCGGATCCAGCACGAGCGAGAGGAAGGACACCTCGCCCGCGGCGGCGATGACGAGCCCCAGGAGGGCGAGCCATCTCGGCATCAGCCGCAGGATGTACGCCGGGACCGCGATGCCCGCGATCAGCAGCCCCATGCCCACCGCGTAGCCGACGCCGCCGAGACCGAAGGCGAGCCGGCCGAGCGCCGCGGTTCCGCCGGGATCGGCCGGGTCCGTTCCGGAGGCGATCGACCAGGTGACCAGGGTCGAGACGAGCAGCAGCAGCGAGGCGGCGATGCCGCCGTACAGCCCGATCACCGGGCCAGGCACCCGCACGCCGAGCCGGAGCTGCCGTGCGTAGACGGACGCGGCGAGGATCCCGAGCGGCACGGCTGCGCCGAGCTGAAGGGTCGCCGCGATGCGGATCGGCAGGGCGTGCGCCGCGTACCAGGCCGCGACGTCGGCCGCGGGCGCGAACGGCGCAGGAGCGGATCCGGTCCCCGCCAGCAGGGTGACGACGCCGGCGATCGTGAGTGCGAACGTCACGATCGCGAGCGGGCCCAGAGGTGGTCCGCCGGGCCGACGGGAGCGCTGCGAATATTCGGTCATGTACTAAACGATGCACGCTATGAATCATTCTGTCAAGCGACTATGCTGAGGTGATGGACACCCCCCGCCGACCCGAGCGCACGGGCTTCCTGCTCTCCCAGCTCGGATCCTTCGCGGCCGCGCGCTTCGCCGAACTCGTGAAGCCGGCCGGCCTCACTCCGGCGACGGCCGGCGCCCTGCGCATCCTGGCGCGCAATCCCGGACTCAGCCAGCGCGCGCTCGCCGACCGGCTCGGTGCGGTCCCCAGCCGCGTCGTGGTGCTCGTCGACGCGCTCGAGAACGCGGGCCTCGTCTCCCGTACCCGCGATCCCGACGACCGCCGGCACCACAGGCTCGATCTCACCGACGCCGGCCGCGCCGCGTTGCAGGGGCTGCGCGCGGCGGCCGAGCAGCAGAACGCCGACATCCTCGGGCCGCTCGATCCCGCAGAGCGCGAGGCGTTCGCCGCTCTCATCTCCCGCCTCGCCACGGCGCACGGGATCGACCCCGACGTGCATCGGGGCTTCGGCGACCATCCGCACGCCCGCTGAGGACGGAGCCCCGCGCCCGACCGCGTCCCACATCTTGCCCCGCCATGTCCCACTTCTGGCTCAGAAAACCGCGGTGCGGGAGCCGAAATGGGGACATGGTTGGCTCCGGGAGCCGAAATGGGGACATGGTCGTTGGGAACCTGCGGAACCAACTGACCCCCGGGATCAGCGCTCCGCGCGGAGCCTCTCCTCCTCGTCGGTCGCCGCCCAGCTGGCGAGCATCCGCAAGGCGTCCGCGGATCCGGATCCGGGTTCGGCGGTGTAGACGGCCATCATCACGCCGGGGTCGGCCGACAGATCCAGCCCCTCGAACGTGAGGTCGAGGTCGCCGACGACGGGGTGGTGCAGGCGCTTGATCCCGGTGCGGTGGAACCGCACGTTTTGTGCGCGGCCCAGAGCGTGCGGAACTCCTCCGAGCACTCCGAGAGCTCGGTGACGATCGAGGCGAGCGCCGGATCCCCGGGATGCCGGCCGACCTCGGCGTGCAGAGTCGCGACGAGGTCCTGCGCCACCTGATCCCACTCGCGGTAGAACGTGCGCGCCGCCGGATCGAGGAACGCGAAGCGCAGGCTGTTCGGGGCGGCGTGCGCGAACAGCGGCGCGTACAGGGCGCGGCCGAGACGGTTGGCGCCGAGGTAGTCGAAGCCGCCGCCTCGTACGATCGCCGGTGCGTCGACGATCGCGTCGAGCATCCGGAGCACACTGGGCCGGAGGGCGACGGTGCGCGCCCGCACGACGGAGCCGGTGCGGGCGGTGCGATCCGCGCCGCGGGCGAGATCGAACAGGTGCGCGGTCTCGGCCTCGTCCAGCTGCAGGGCCATCGCGATACCGCCCAGCACCGCGTCCGAAGCGCGGGAGAGGTCGCCGCGCTCGATGCGGATGTAGTAGTCGACGCTCACGCCGGCCAGCAGTGCGACCTCCTCGCGGCGCAGCCCCGGCACTCGCCGGAATCGGCCGTAGGCGGGCAGCCCCGCCTGCTCGGGGGAGAGGCGGGCGCGGCGCGAGGTGAGGAAGTCCTGCACCTCGGCCCTGGCGTCCCTCGCGCGCTCGTCCATCCCTCGACCGTACGCGCAGCGCTCCCACGGTGCCAGGCACTGGCAGTACCCGGAACATCCGGGTCTGGTGCCGGCCGCCGATCGGGAGTCCACTGGAGGAGTCCCGGAGGCACCGGGGCGGAGAAACGCACCGGCCGCGATCACGCGGACCGGATCCGCGACGGAAGGAGAGCCGCATGCACACGCGCACACTCGGACACGGCATCGACGGCACTGGCCTCGAGGTCTCGGCGATCGGCCTCGGCGCGATGGGCATGTCCCAGAGCTACGGACCGAACCCCGGCAGCAGGGAGGACATGATCGGCGTGCTGCGCTCGGCGCTCGATCACGGCGTGACCCTGATCGACACGGCGGAGGTCTACGGCCCCTACGTGAACGAGGAGCTCGTCGGCGAAGCGCTGGAGCCCGTGCGAGACGAGGTCGTGATCGCGACGAAGTTCGGCTGGCACATCGAGGAGGACGGCCGGTACACGGGGGTGGACAGCCGGCCCGAGCAGATCCGCCGGGTCGCGGAGGCCTCGCTCCGCCGGTTGCGCACGGACGTCATCGACCTCTTCTACCAGCACAGGGTGGATCCGGCGGTGCCGATCGAAGACGTCGCAGGAACCGTCGGCGAGCTCGTGCGCGAGGGGAAGGTGCGCCACTTCGGCATGTCCGAGGCGTCCGCGGCGACCATCCGCCGCGCGCACGCCGTGTTCCCGGTGACCGCCGTGCAGAGCGAGTACTCGCTGTGGACGCGGGATCCGGAGGCCGAAGTGCTGCCGGCGCTCGCCGAGCTCGGGATCGGCTTCGTGCCGTTCAGCCCGCTCGGCAAGGGCTTCCTCACGGGCACGGTCACGGCGGACACCCCCTTCGCCGACGGCGACATCCGCTCCACCATCCCGCGGTACACGGCCGACAACCGTGGCGAGAACCAGCGTCTCGTCGACCACGTCGCCGCGCTCGCCACGGCAAGGGGTGCGACGCCGGGGCAGATCGCGCTGGCCTGGCTGCTCGCGCAGGAGCCGTGGATCGTGCCGATCCCCGGCACCCGGCGCACGGCCCGCATCGCCGAGAACGCCGGATCCACCGCGGTCGCCCTGTCCGCCGACGAACGTGCGGATCTCGACTCCCTGGCCTCGCGGCTCGGCGTCGCCGGCGATCGCTACAACCCCGACCAGATCTCGTACGTGGGGCGCTGACGGCGACGAGCGGTCAGTCCTCCGTCCTGCTCCTCTCCTCCGTGCGTCGCACGGCGGAGAGGAGCAGGTGCACCGGAAGGACGTCGGCGGAGTCCGACAGATCGACGCCGAGCTCGCCGGCGCGACGCAGGCGCGACTTCAGCGTGTTGCGATGCAGCCCGAGCCGATCCGCCGCACCCGTGAGCGAGCCCAGCGCCGAGAGGCGGGCGAGCAGGGCGTCGATCACCTGTCCCGCTGCGGGATCGGCGGAAAGGCGCGGGTAGAGCGCGGCCACGAGCTGATCGGCGAGATCCGTCGGAACGAGGCGCCCGATCATCGCGGGCCTGATCCCGTCGAACTCGAGGAACGCCTCGGACACGGGGGCATCCGGGCTCGGATCCGCGAGGCGGGCGGCGAGCCAGGCCTCGCGGACGGCATCCCGTGCCTCGGCGCGGGAGCTGTGCCGGCGGGAGGCGCCTCCGGAGAGCGGCAGGCCGGCCGTGCGGACGAAGCCGCTGCGCACGCGATCGATCTGCGCATCGAGACTCTCGCGATCCGGTGCGGGCAGGATTCCGAACCACCCGCCGTCGAACCGGGTGAGCGGGTTCTCGCGGAAGGCGAGGTACCAGAGCTGGTGCACGAGCGCGCCGAGGCGTTCTGGATCATCGGAGCGCAGGCAGATCGCGACGAACGAGCCGTCGAAGGGGAGCGCCGCGGACCCTTCCAGAGCGCCGAGCTCCGGCTCCACGAACTCCGCGATCCCCGGCATTCCGGTCAGCGCGGTGATGGCGATGGTCGGAAGGGAGTCGCGGGTCGCGGAGACCTGCTGCTCCCGCAGCAGCGCTCTGATCGAGGGGGCGGCTTCGGCGAGCAGCTGCTCGCCGAAGCCGACCATCGGCGCCGGCAACCGGGCGACGAGGATCCCCAGGCCGCGATCGCGGGGGGACAGCCTCGTCCGCACGAGCTGGCCCGCCGGGGCCGACGAGGACTCGCCCGTCCGCTGCGGCGACCCGAACGTGCGCACGCCCGCGGATTCGATCCACACGCTCGCGCCGTCGAGCTCCTCGGAGAGCAGGGCGACGGCCTGGGACGGATCCACGGCGCCGGAGAGCCGGTCGACGACCGCGCGAACGCGTGCCATCGTCTCCGCACGGGCCGTGCCCAGCCGGATCGCCGCGTCGATCGCGAGACGCGTCATGTCGCGGCCCGTCGTGAGCAGGGACACCTCGAGGCGCCGGGCGAGCTCGACGACGGAGCCGGTGAACGGCTGTTCCGGGACGATGAGCGCGCAGGCGCGGCGCTCCCACGCGTATCGCAGGGCTGCCGAGATCATCCATCCGCCGCGCGCGCCGCCGGGGGAGAGGAGCACCACCGTGTCGGGACCCACGGAGCCGATGTCCTCGAAGTCGGTGACGAGCGCGACGTCCCGCACCGGGCTCCGCTCCGAGACGAGGTGGAGCACCGTCAGCCCGTCGAGCTCGCGGGCGCCGATCAGGTCGCGCAGCTCGACGGCTCCGCGCGAGGGTGTGCTCATGCTCGGCTCCTTCTGCGGTCCGGCAGCACCGCGTGCATCGTCTCGGGCGCCGCGAGGCGTCTGCCTTCCGGCGTGTACCACTGCGCGGCGGCGGGCAGCACGACGAGATCCAGGGTGTTGCCGGCCCAGAGGTCGTCGAGGCTGGCGACCCGCCCGTCCTCGGGGTGCAGCATCGTGATGATGTCGGGGATCACCGCCTCCGGGGTGCCGTCGACCATGAGCATGAGCAGCTCGTTCTGGATCTCGAGCTGGACGAAGCGCCCCTGCGTCTCCTCGATGAGGACGACGCTGGACGGGTGATCGGGCTCGCCCGCCGGTGCGGGGCGGGAGAGCCCTGCGACATCGGCGACGCGGGCGCGGATGATCCGGCGCACGCCCTCCGTCCGGCGCAGCAGCTCGTGCTTCTCCGCGACGGGGAGCGCGGAGTCCAGGATCCTGCCGATGCGGACCATGCGCGACACGCTGCCGAGGACGCCCGTGCGGGCCAGGTCGCGAGCGGTCATCGGGTAGAGCGCGGTCGCCGACCAGCCGCCGAACTCCTCCGCGAGCGCGCGGACGAGCCGCTCGGCCCTTCGCGGCTCGCGGACGCGGAGGACGGCGGACTCGCCGACGGGACCGGTGGCGGCCAGAGGGCCGGCGGGAAGGCCGGCGAGGGTGAAAACCGACTGGAACAGCAGCGGGAAGACCCGGCCCATCGGATCGGCGTCCACGGTGGGCCGCCCGAGCTGCATCCCGGTGAGCAGCGGCACCATGGAGTTCACGTTCGCCGCGGCGAGAGGGAAGAGCCCCTCGATCCGTTGGCCGAGCTCTCGCTCCAGCAGCTCGACGCTGGTGACGAACTCGTCGCCGGCGGGGCGGAGCTCCGACAGCGGCAGCCCGTTGTTGACGAAGCCCACGGCGGCGACGAGGGCGTCGCCGTCGAGCTCGCCGACCTCGATCAGTTCCGGCCCGCCGTCGCCGGCCGACATGCGGGCGAGGATCCGGTCCTGCTGCTCGTCGCACCATTCGGGATCCGCGGCGCAGGCGAGGAAGAGCGCGCCGGTGCGCAGGTGACGGACGTCGTCAGCGTTCAGCCGCATCGTGCGCACCCTCTCCCGTCGGCTCCGCCGCCACGCCGTGCACGCGCACCGAGACCACGCGCGCGTGTTCGTAGGTGGTCGCGACCAGTCTCGACTCGACGATCCGGACCGTGGAGGGGAGCGCCCCGAATGCCACGAGCCGGGCGTGCACGCGGGCCTCGGCGGCACGCAGCTCATGGGCCATCTCGGCGGCGTTGCCCGCGCTGACGACGCCCAGCGCCCAGTCCGACAGCGGCGCGACGGCGGCGCCGAGCGCGCGGAGGTCCGTGTCCGCCTCGACCGCGCTCCCGTCATCGAGCCAGTCGTCGAGCTCTGCTCCGAGGGCCTTGACGAGACGCGGGGCCGGGTTGCGTCCGTGCAGCAGGATCCTGGTCGCGGGGACGAGATGTGCGGCCTGGGTGGCGAGACGTGCGCCGTTCCAGCGCAGCTGCGGAACGACAGCGGGGACGCCGTCCCTCACCGAGCCCAGGATCGGCCCCTCCCCGGTCGCCAGGACGAGATCGCCCTCGGTCAGGCCGCAGAACGCGGCTCCGCCGAGGAACTCCATCGGCTGCCCCGAGAGCGCCGAATGGACCGGTGAGGACGCGAGCCGGCTGAGCGGCACGCGCCCGCCGTCGTTGCGGGTGACCGAGAGCCTGGCCCCCGGGAACCGCCGGCCCGCGATCAGGGAGAGCGATGTCGTGAGCGCCTCGGCGTCGGCCACCATGGCGCCGTTCAGCTCGGCGGTGCGTTCCCGGGTGGCGAAGGAGTTGCTGTCGAACGTGTGCGAGAACGTGACGCTCAGGGGACCGCCGTGCTCGAGGAGGATCTCCCCTGCGGCGAGCTCATGCCCCGGGTTCGCGAACGAGCCGACGCTCGTGATCACCACCCTCGACCCGGCGGGGATCCCGGCGGAGGCCACCCGGAACCCCTCCGCGTCGAAGGGGGCCAGCTCATCGCCGAGGGTCGTGTGGCCGCCGCGCACGTGCAGGATCGGCGCCGAGCCCACATGCGGCTCGTCGGTGCGCTCGACGGGAGGACGCGGCGCGATGCGGACGACGGTGAAGGGGGCGTCGTCGGCTCTGCGCAGCACGGCGCTCAGATCGAACGCGAGGGAATCGACGGCGTCCTCCGCGGGCGTCGGGAAGCGGGTCAGCAGACGGTCGAGCGAGACCTCGATCCCGGAGGAGAGCGGGGCGGTCAGCGCGGTCCGGCTGCCATCGGGGTGCAGGCCGACGGCCGACAGCCGGTCGTCATAGACACCGATTCCGATTCGCACGTGCTTCCCGTCGTCCTTGAGGTCCCGTTCATTCTTTTGCACAAATCGGGGAGACTGCAAGGTGCAAAACGCACCGGAGCCACCAAAGGGCAGCGGCTAACTTCATGTCAGCGCTCCCGAGATCCCGAATCACCGAGGGCGCGGAGTCACACCCGATCCTGACAACGGAGTCCAGACCCTGATGATTCGTTCCATCCTGACCTTCCGCCCGGCGCCCGAGCACGTGGACGCCATCCTGTCCCTGTATCGCAGGGAGTCGATCCTGCAGGAGTCGCTCGACCTGACACGCGCCACCGCATCGGAGATCGCGACGGCCGTCGACGGATCCGACGAGATCATCGTGACGGCCGTATGGCCCGACGAAGCCGCGTATCAGGAGTGGCTCGATCATCCGAACCGGGGACGCACAGCGCCGGAGCTCGCCGCGCTGCTCGGCACGGCCGTCACGGCCGGACGCCTCTACGCGATCGACCACCACGCCTCCGCACACGCTCACTGACACCCCTCACCCACGAAAGAAGAATGCAATGACGCACCTCTCACGAATCATCGCCGGCGCCGGTGTCGTCGCCCTCGGCGTCTCCCTCGCCGCCTGCAGCTCGGGCAGCGGGTCTGGCGGATCGGGCGGAGACAAGTACTCGATCGTCTTCCTCGCCTCGTCCTCGCAGAACGGCTACAACCAGGCCGTCTACGAGGGAGTGCAGAAGGAGGCGAAGGATCTCGAGAAGAAGCTCGGGATCACGATCACCACCAAGATCCAGGACGGGCAGTTCGACGCCAACACCCAGCTCTCCCAGCTGCAGAACGCCGGCACGACGGGACAGGCGAGCGGCATCATCGTGGTGCCTCAGGACGGGCCGGGCCTCGCCGCCGCGTTCCCGCTCGGCAACGACGTGCCGGTGGTGTCGGTGCTGAACCCGATCGGCCCCGACATCGACAAGATGGCCCCGCAGATCGACGGCGTGGTGTCGACGGTGGCGTCGTCCCCGTCGGAGGGCGCGGCCCGGCAGGCGCAGACCGTCGTCGATTACTGCAAGAACATCGACCCCTGCAAGATCGGCCTCGTCGCCGGCCTGCTGAACTCCCCGCTCGACGTCGCGCGCATCGCCGCATGGAACAAGGTGCTCGCGCAGTCCCCGAACATCAAGATCGTGGGGACCGTCGAGGGCGCCTACGACCGCGACAAGTCGCTCACGGCGGTCTCCAACCTGCTGCAGGCGAACAAGGACATCAACGGGATCCTGAGCAACGCGGACCAGCAGACCCAGGGCGCGCAGATCGCGCTCGAGAACGCGGGCATCGATCCGTCGAAGATCTTCCTCACCGGCGGCGGCGGGACGACGGAGGCCGTCAAGGCCGTTCGCGACGGCAAGTGGACGAACGACTACCTGAACTACCCGGTGAGCATGGGCAAGGCGGCGCTCGAGCAGCTCGTCAACAAGCTGCGCGGAGAGAAGGTCCAGTCCGTCGTCGATGCGGACACCCTGGTCAAGATCGGGCCGATGGCCACCAAGAAGGATCTCGACGCGGTGCCGGACTTCACCGGCGAGTGGAACGGCTAGACGGATGACCGGGCCGACAGGCTCCGTGCTCGTCGAACTGCGCGGCGTGGAGAAGCGCTTCGGGGCGACCCATGCCCTCGACGCGGTCTCGCTCGACGTGCGCGCCGGAGAGATCCACGCGTTCGTCGGCGAGAACGGCGCGGGCAAATCGACACTCGGCAAGGTGATCGCCGGCATCTACTCCGCCGATCAGGGCGAGGTCTTCGTCGACGGCGCCCCCGTCGAAAGATGGAACCCCGGGATCGCGCAGCGGCGCGGGATCGCCATGATCGCCCAGGAGCTCGCGCTCGTGCCCGACCTCACGGTGGCGCAGAACGTGTTCCTCGGCGCCGAGCAGCACTGGCTCGGGGTCGAACGGCGCAACCTGGACGCACGGTTCGCGGCGCTCGACGCCGAGGTCGGCTTCGGGCTCGACCCTCACGCCAGGGTGCGGGACCTGAGGATCGCCGACAAGCAGAAGGTGGAGATCCTCCGCTCGCTGGCGCGGGGCGCGAGGGTCATCGTGATGGACGAGCCGACCTCGTCGCTGACCGCGCACGAGATGACCCAGCTCGAGGACCTGATGCGGACGCTCCGGGACCGCGGCTGCTGCGTCATCTACGTCTCGCACTTCCTCGACTCCGTGCTCGGCGTCGCGGATCGGATCACCGTGATGCGCGACGGCCGCCGGATCGAGACCTTCGATGCGGCCGCCGTCCGCAAGCACGATCTGGTGACGTCGATGCTGGGGCGCGAGATGGATCAGGCGTATCCGGATCGCCCTGCCGCACCGGGTCCTGATGCACCGGTTCTTCTCGACGTGCAGCATCTGCGCACCGACACCGGGGTCGAGGACATGAGCTTCACGGTCCGCGCCGGTGAGATCGTCGGACTGCTCGGCCTCGTCGGCAGCGGACGCACCGAATGCCTCCGCGCCGTGTTCGGGCTCGACGCGATCGTGGAGGGGGAGGTCCGCTTCGGCGACCTCGACTGGTCGGGACGCTCGCCGAAGCAGTCGATCGATGCCGGCCTTGTACTGGTCTCCGAGGACCGGCACAAGGACGGGCTCGTGCTCCAGCGCTCCGTGCGGGAGAACATCGCGCTCGCGAGCCTCGGAGCGCGCGCCCGCGGCGGCGTCATCGACGGTCGCAGGGAGCGCTCCGTCGCCGAGGAGCTCTCCCGCGCTCTGGAGATCCGGCCGCTCGACCCCGAGCTCCCGGTCGGCTGGTTCTCCGGAGGGAATCAGCAGAAGGCCCTGCTCGGCAAGGCGCTGGCGGCAGGGCCGAAGGCGATCATCCTCGACGAGCCCACCCGAGGCGTGGACGTCGGCGCCAAGCGCACCATCTACGAGCTGATCGCCCGGCTCGCCGAGGAGGGGATCGCCGTGCTGCTGATCTCCTCGGAGCACGAGGAGATCATGGAGCTCGCCCACCGGGCCTATCTCGTCTCCGATGGCCGTACGTTCGCGGAGATCGTCCCCGTGCAGACCACCGTGGAGGACGTGCTGTTCCGGCTCTTCCACGTGACCCCCGGAGAGGAGGCGGCAGCATGAGCGAGGCCGTCAACACCACGGCGACGCAGACGCGTGCCCGCAGGAAGTTCTCGATGACCGAGCTCGCGATCGAGTACGCGGTGCTGCTCCTGCTCGCGGCGATCCTGATCGCGCTCGCGATCCTGTCGCCGTCGTTCTTCACGTTCGGCAACATCGTCAACATCCTGAACCAGAACACCCCGCTCGTCATCATCGCGGCGGCCGGGACCTTCGTGATCATCTCGGGCAACTTCGATCTGTCGACCGGCGCCATCTACGGTGTGGCGGGCGTCGTCTCGGCGTGGATCGCGGTGTCCACGGGCAACGTCTGGCTCGCACTGCTCGCGGCGCCGCTGATCGGCCTCGTGCTCGGGGCGTTCAACGGCGTCGTGATCACGAAGCTCCGCGTCCACTCGTTCCTCGCGACGCTCGCCTCGTCGATGATCTTCACCACCATCGCAGTGCTGATCACCGGCGGCAGCCTCATCACGGTGACGACGCCCGGCTTCACCGCGCTCGGCCGCAACCGGGTCGGCGGGATCTTCATCGCGGTCTTCGTGATGATCGTGGTCGTCGCCCTCCTGTGGTTCGTGCTCTCGCGCACGGTGTTCGGCCGCCACGTCTATGCGATCGGCGGCAACCCGGAGGCGGCGGAGCTCTCCGGCGTCCAGGTCACGAGGACGCGCATCGTCGTGTTCGTGCTGAGCGGCCTCGCGGCGGGAGCGGCGGCGGCGATCGGCGTCTCCCGGATCTCCTCCGGTCAGCCGCTCGCCGGTGCCGGACTGGAGCTGAGCGCGATCGCGGCGGTGATCCTCGGCGGCACCAGCATCTACGGAGGCATCGGCGCCGTCTGGCGCTCGGTGGCCGGTGTGTTCCTCATCGCCCTCATCGGCAACGGCTTCGACCTGCTCAACCTCAATCCCCAGCTCAAAGACATGGTGACCGGCTTCATCATCCTCGCCGCCGTCGGCCTCTCGGCCGCCGGGCGCAGGAAGCGCTGACCCGCACGTCCATCCGGGAACCCTGTCCGGTGGCGATCCGGTCGCCACCGGGCTCCGCGGGCTGCCCGAAAACTCCTCGAACCCCTCGAAAGGAACCCCTTTCATGCCTGAAAACATCCGCATCGCCGTCGACGTCGGCGGGACGTTCACCGACGTGGTGAAGCTCGTCCCGGAGACCGGAGAGCTGCGCTTCGAGAAGGTGCCCACCACGCCCGCCGAACCCACGGCCGGAGTCCTCGCCGCCTTCGACAAGGCGGAGGCCGATCCGGCTCAGGTCTCGATGTTCAACCATGGCAGCACGCTCGGACTCAACTCGCTGCTGACCCGCACCGGTGCCAGGATCGCGACCATCGCCACGCGCGGCTTCCGCGACGTCTACCTGCTCGGCCGCACCGACCGCCGGGTGATGTACGACATCGGCTATCAGAAGCCGGAGGCGCTGCTGGAGCGCTTCGACACCTTCGAGGTGACCGAGCGCAGCATGTTCGACGGCTCGGTCGCGGTGGCGCTGGACGAGGACGACGCGCGGGAGATCGCGCGCGAGATCGGCCGCAGGGGCTACGACGCGGTCGCCGTGGCGTTCCTGCACGCCTACGCCAACCCGTCGCACGAGCTCCGGATGCGCGAGATCCTCGCGGAGGAGGCGCCGGAGCTCGAGATCACCATCTCGCACGAGCTCTCGCGCGAGTACCGGGAGTACGAGCGCACCAGCACGGCCGTGCTCGACGCCTACATCAAACCGATCATGCGCGGCTATCTGCGCGCTCTCGAGGGCGAGCTCGAGCGCCGCGGATTCGGCGGACGCTTCCTCATGTCGCGCTCCGGCGGCGGCGCGATGACGGCCTCGGCCGCGCGGGAGCAGCCGGTGAACCTCATCCTTTCCGGACCCGCCGGCGGAGTCGTGGGGGCGGCGGCCTTCTCGAAGCTCATCGGGCGGCCCAACCTCATCACGATCGACATGGGAGGGACGAGCCTCGACGCCTCCCTCGTGCAGGGCGGAAGCCCTGTGCTGTACCACGGCGCCGAGTTCGAGGGGCTGCCGATCAACACGCCTTCGCTCTACATCCACACGATCGGCGCCGGTGGCGGATCCCTCGGCTACCTGGACGACGGCGGCGCGCTGCAGGTGGGGCCGAAGAGCGCGGGCGCGATGCCGGGCCCGGCGGCGTACGGCAGGGGCGGCACCGAGCCGACGTTCACCGACGCGGCGCTCGCGATCGGCTACCTCGGCACCGACACCCCTCTCGGCGGCGAGCTCACGCTCGACCGCGAGAAGTCCCTCGAGGCCCTCGCCCCGATCGCGGAGGCCCTCGAACTGACGGTCACGCAGCTCGCACGGGGCATGGTGCGGATCTCCAACACCAAGATCATGGGCGCCGTGCGGGCGATCACGATCGAACTCGGGCACGATCCCAAGGACTTCGCGCTGCTCTCCTTCGGGGGAGGCGGCGGCCTCGTCGCGGTCGACGTGGCCAGGGATCTCGGGATCCCCGAGGTGATCGTGCCGCCGGGGCAGGGCGCGTTCTCGGCGCTCGGCATGCTGATGGCGGACGTGCAGCACGACTACTCGCGCACGAGCCTCCAGGCCTTGCACGAGCTGGACGCCTCCGTGGCCGACGCGCTCTACGCCGGCATGGAGAGCGAGGCGAGGGAGACGCTGCGCGCCGAGGGGTTCGACGACGACCGGATGGTCTTCCACCGGGTCGTGGCCGTCCGCTACTCGGGTCAGGAGCATGCGGTCACCGTCACCTATCCCGAGGACGGATCCGATCCTCGCGACGCGATCCGCTCCGAGTTCAACCGTCTGCACGAGCGCCAGTACGGCCACGTCATGGACGATCCCATCGAGACCACGACCCTGCGGCTGAGCGCCCTCGGCGTCGTCGACAAGCCCGACCTGCCGCACGTCGCGCGCCGGTCCGCCGGGGACGGTCCGGTGGTCCGCACGCGCACGGTGGTGCTCGACGGCGACGAGACCGCGGAGTACGCGCTGATTGCCCGCGAGGAACTCCTGGCGGGAGACGCGATCGAAGGGCCGGCCGTCATCACCGAGCACACCGCGACGACTGTCCTGCACGCCGGCGACCGGCTCGAGGTCGGCGACTACGGCGAACTCGTCATCTCGATCCAGTACGCACAGAAGGGAGCGTGACATGGCCGACGCCATCACGACGGAGATCATCAGGCACGGTCTGCTGGCCGCGGCGGAGGAGGTCGCGCGCAACCTGTGCCGCACCGCCTACAACACCGTGGTCTACGAGATCCACGACTACGGCATCGGGATCCACGATGCGCTCGGCGACGTCGTCGCCGACGCGCCGGGCATCGCAGTGTTCACGCGCGGGAACGACGCGGGCATCAAGCACTCGATGGAGTTCCTCGGCGTGGACACGATGGAGCCCGGCGACATCTTCATCCTCAACTTCCCGTACTGGTCGAGCGCGCACACCCTCGATCCGCTGGTCTTCGCACCGATCCACGTGGACGACGTGCTCATCGGCTTCGCCTCCTGCCGTGTGCACATCACGGACCTGAACCAGAAGGATCCGGGCTACGTGCTCGACTCGACGGATCGCTCGCAGGAGGGCCTCATGCTGCCGGCCTCGAAGCTCTATCGCCGGGGCGAGCGCAACGACGACGTGTTCAACATCATCCGGTTCAACAGCCGGATGCCGAAGCACACGATCGGAGACATCCAGGCCCAGGTGTCCGCCTGCGTGACGGGCGTCCGTCGGACGCAGGAGATCGCGGCGCGATACGGCGTCGACACCCTCACCGAGGCGATGCGGACGATCAACGATCACGGCGAGAAGCTCGCCAGGCTCGGACTGGCGAAGCTCCCGAAGGGCACCTGGAGCGCCATCGACTTCGTCGACGACGACGGGATCAACAAGGACGATCTCGTCAAGCTCCAGTGCACGGTCACGGTCACCGACGAGGAGATGGTGGTCGACTGGACCGGCAGCGCGGAGAACGTCGAGGGCCCGATCAATCTCCCGCCAGGGCAGACCGAAGCGCTGTCCAGCCTCATCTTCAAGGCGCTCACGACCCCCGACACCCCGGTGGTCGCGGGCAACTTCGCACCGCTGCGGGTCGTCACCGTGCCGGGGTCGGTCATGCACGCGGTGTCGCCGATGCCGACCTTCACGCTGTGGACCGGCCTGCTGGCCGGCGAGGTGATCCTGAAGGCGCTGGCGCAGGGGATGCCGGAGCTCGTTCCGGCCTGCTCCGGCGGCGACGTCTGCTCGATGATGGGCCTGGGCACGAACCCGCGCACCGGTGAGCCGTGGCAGGAGGCCACGAACGAGGCGGTCGGCTTCGGAGGCACCGCGGTGCACGACGGCGAGGACGGCATCATGCACCTTTCAGAGCCCGGCTGCCGCAACAACCCGGTCGAGGTGCTGGAGGCCAAGTCGTCGATGATCATCGACCACTACGGGTACCGCACCGACACCGGCGGCGCGGGACGGCACCGCGGCGGCGTCGGCGTGAGCAGGTCGTATCGCTTCACGGCGCCGGCCACGGGCATCTGCCTCGTCTACAAGACCAAGACGGATCCCTGGTCGATCGGCGGCGGCGGTGAGGGACAGCCGAATCGGGTCGTGCTGAACCCCGGTACCTCGCGGGAGGTCGTGCAGGGCGGGAGCTACAACCGCCTCGACGCCGGTGATGTGCTCGTCAACCAGACCGGCGGGGGCGGCGGCTACGGTCACCCCTTCGACCGCGACCCTTCGGCCGTCGCGCGCGATGTGCGCAACGGCTTCGTCTCCTCGCAGTCGGCGCGGCAGGACTACGGCGTCGTGGTGACGGCCGAGTTCGGCATCGACCACGCGGCGACCGCGGCGATCCGGGGCAGCTAGATCCCGGTTCCGGCAGGGGGCGGCCGACGGTGATCGGTCGTCCCCTGCCACCGTGAGCGGGAAGAAAGATCCGATGATTGGATCGACATAGTCGAATCGATTCGATAGGATTGCTCGGTTCCGCTCACCTCCGTCCCCCGAAGAGCACTCATGGCCACGCCCCTCACCACCGGCCGCCCCTGGCGCGTCATCCTTGCCTTTGCCGTCCCCCTGCTGATCGGCAACGTCGTCCAGCAGCTCTATCAGTTCGCCGACGCGATCGTCGTCGGCCGCCACCTCGGCGTCGATTCGCTCGCGGCCGTCGGCGCCACGGGCAGCCTGATCTTCCTGCTGATCGGCTTCGCCTGGGGGCTCAGCAGCGGTTTCGCGATCCCGACCGCGCAGTCCTTCGGCGCGGGAGACCACGCCGCGGTGCGCCGTTCCGTCGCCACGGGCACCCTGCTGACCGCCGCCACGAGCATCATCATCACGGTCGGCGCCCCGCTCGTGACCGCGCCGCTGCTCGCCCTGCTGCAGACGCCCGAAGTGCTCATGCCGGAGGCGACCGTGTTCACGCAGGTCACCTTCATCGGCGGCAGCACCGTGATGTTCTTCAACTACCTCTCCGCGGTGATCCGCGCGATCGGCGACTCCCGCACTCCGCTCGTGTTCCTCACCGTCTCGTGCGCGCTGAACATCGTGCTCGTGATCCTCATGGTGGGCACCTTCGAGTGGGGCGTGGCGGGAGCCGCCTGGGCGACCGTCGTCGCGCAGGGCGTCTCGGTCGTGCTGTGCCTCGTGTACGTGTGGCGCAAGCTGCCGGTGCTGCACGTGCACCGCGCCGACTGGAGGGTGACCCGCGACGACGTCGTCCAGCACCTGCGCCTCGGTCTTCCGATGGGCTTCCAGGCCTCGATCATCGCGATCGGCACGATCACCGTGCAGGTCGCACTCAACGTGCTCGGTCCTGACGCCGTGGCCGCCTACACGACCGCCTCCCGGGTGGACAGCATCGCGGTCGCCTTCCTCTCCTCGATCGGCCTTGCCGCCTCGATGTACGCCGCGCAGAACCTGGGCGGGCGTCGCCCGGACCGGATCCGCCGGGGCGTCACGCAGGCGATCTGGATGGCGGTCATCACGGCGGTCGTGCTCGGCGCCCTGCTGGTGCTGTTCGGATCCTCGATGGTGCGCGTGTTCATCGGCGACGGATCCGACGAGGTCGTGCGCCTCGCCGCCCTCATGCTGCTGATCAACGGACTCAGCTACAGCGCGCTCGGCGTGCTGTTCGTGCTGCGCGGCGTGCTGCAGGGCCTCGGGCACACGCTCATCCCGACGGTCACCGGCGTGATCGAGCTGGTGATGCGCGTGGCCGCGGCCGTCGTGCTCGGCGCCCTCATCGGCTACCCCGGCGTCGCGCTGAGCAATCCGCTCGCGTGGCTGGGCGCCGCGGCGCTCCTCATCCCCGCATACGTGAAGGCGCACCGCGCCCTCGCGCGCATGCCCGTGGATCCGATCGAGGTCACCCCGACCACCGCGATCCCCGTGGTCGGGCCCACCGACGGGTCCATGGTCGTCGACGCGGTCATCACGGCGCCGGTGCCGGTGATCACGGCGAGGTCGCGCCTCAAGGCCGGACGCCGCTGAGCCCCGCCCCGGATGGACTGCGGTTCGGGAGCGGTGGACGGATCTCCGGCCGATGCTTGCGGTGCGGGCACGAAGGCGCGCACCCTGGACTCCGGGGGGAGACATCGGCGCGCGAGGAGCTTCCCATGACCCAGCGGATCATCCCGAACATCTGGTGCGACCACAATGCCGAGGAGGTCGGGGCCTTCTACGCCTCGGTGTTCGACCGCACAACGTCGGAGGTCGTCGCGCGCTATCCCGACCGCGGGCTGCCCGAGTTCCAGAGCGCGTTCGCGGGGCAGCCGCTCACGGTCGACGTCACGATCGACGGCTACCGGATCACGCTCATCAACGCGGGCGCCGAGTTCGCGCCGACATCCGCGATCTCGTTCGTCGTCTGCGTGGATCCGCGCGACTTCGGCGGGGACGAGCACGCCGCGCGGGGGTGGATCAACCGCGTCTGGACCCGCCTCGGCGAGGAGGGGCGCGTGCTCATGGACATCGGCGAGTACCGGTTCAGCGGACTGTACGGCTGGATCGAGGACCGGTACGGGGTGAGCTGGCAGCTGAAGCTGATGGACGCCGCGGCGGAGCCGGAGCCGCCGATCATTCCGATGCTGGTGTTCGGCGGACCGCTGCAGAACAGGGCGGAGGAGGCCATCGCGTTCTACGGCGCGCTGCTGCCGCCGTCGGGGATCGTCCGCCAGACGGAGCATCCGGTCACGGCGCCTCCGCGCGTCGACGAGCCGATCACCTACTCGGAGTTCCTGCTCGCGGGGCAGCGCTTCGCGGCGTTCGACTCACCGGTCGACCGGGATCACCCGTTCACGCCGGGGATCTCCCTGCAGGTCGACTGCGACGGGCAGGAGGAGATCGACCGGCTCTGGGACGCCCTCAGCATGGTCCCCGAGGCCGAGCAGTGCGGGTGGCTCGTCGACCGCTTCGGGCTGAGCTGGCAGATCGTCCCGGCGAACATGGCCGAACTCATGCAGCGCCCGAACGCCTACCCTCACCTGATGCAGATGGGCCGCCTCATCATCGCCGACTTCTGAGGGCCCGGCTTCAGGTCGCCCGACTTCAGGTCGCCCTGCGCACGTTCAGGTCGCAGAATCTGCTTCCGCAAACGCCCGGAGAGGACGGAAATCGCGACCTGAACGGCGTTGGTGGGCGACGAGGGGGGCGACAGGCGTCAGCGAAGGGCGAGGAAGCCCAGGACGGCGCTGACGACGGCCAGCGCGGCGAGGACGATCGCCGGGGTGGCCGGCTCCTTGCGTCGCAGGTGCACGACGACCGCGCCGAGCATGATGACGGCGAGACCGGTGCCGGCCAGGGGCGTGAGGATCGGGGCGATCCCGGTCGCGAGCGGCAGGACCAGCCCGACGGCGCCGATGACCTCGAGCGCGGCGATCGCCTTGACCGAACCCGCCGAGAAGTCGTCGGTCCACGCCATCCCGCGCTCGGCGAGCACCGGCTTCGGGGTGATCAGCTTCATGCCGCCGCCGCCCAGCATGGCCAGGGTGAGCAGCGCGTTGACGATCCAGAGGGCGATCAGCATGAGGTTCCTTCTTGTTATCGATCGTCACCTTGTTACGATCAGTAAGTAAAGGATGGGGCATGGTGGAGACGCGTACAAAAGGAACATCGGTGTCACCGGCGCACAGCGGGAGAACCATGACCGTGGCGGCCCCACCCGCGGCCGCCACCTCCCCGGCCGGCCTCGCCGAGTACGAGCGCTCCTGCGAGGGGCACCCTGGCGGCCCGGAGGCGGGCCGGATGATCCGCGAGGTGCTCGACCGCGTGGGCGACAAGTGGTCGCTGCTCGTGGTCGCGACGCTCGGCGACGACGTCATGCGGTTCAGCGACCTGCTGCGTCATATCCCGGGGATCTCGCAGCGCATGCTCACCCTGACGCTGCGCCAGCTCGAGCGCGACGGACTCGTGATCCGCACCGCCTACGCCGAGGTGCCGCCGCGCGTCGAGTACCGGCTCACCGCGCTCGGCGCCACGCTCATCGGGATCGCGCACACGATCGCGCAGTGGGCGATCGCGAACCATTCCACGATCGAGCAGTCCCGCGCCGAGTACGACGCGCGCTGACCTCGGCCCTGCTTCAGGCGTTCAGGTCGCAGAAACTGCCGCTTCGGACCGCCCATATCGACAGAAATCGCGACCTGAGCGAGCAGCGAGCAGCCAGGGATCGCTCAGCGGTGGTCGCGGTCGTGGTGCTGGCCCGACTCGTCGCCGCTCGAGACGCGCTCGGCCTCGCGAGCGCGCAGGTCCACGCGGCGGATCTTGCCCGAGATCGTCTTGGGCAGCTCCGGGACGAACTCGATGATGCGCACCCACAGGTGCGGGGAGAGCTGGCCGCGCGCGTGAGCGAAGATCGAGCCGGCGGTCGCGACGAGGTCGTCGTGCGCCGATGCGGTCAGCAGCACATAGGCCTTCGGCACGGCGAGACGGGTCGGATCCGGGCTCGGCACGACGGCCGCCTCCATGACGTCGGGGTGCTCCAGGAGCACCGACTCGAGCTCGAACGGCGAGATCTTGTAGTCGGAGGCCTTGAACACGTCGTCCGCGCGCCCGACGTAGGTCAGGTACCCCTCGGCGTCGCGCGTCGCGATGTCGCCCGTGTGGTGGAACCCTCCCTCACGGGAACGGGCGGTGGCCTCGGGGTCCGCGTAGTACCCCGCCATCAGCCCGAGCGGACTCTCCGCGAGGTCCAGGCAGATCTCGCCCTCGGCGACGCCCTCGGCGTCGCCGTCGACGCGTGCGCCGGTGACCGGATCCACGAGCACCACCGGATAGCCCGGCAGCGGACGGCCCATGGATCCGTCCTTCACGACCTGGCCCGGCGAGTTGCCCACGCACGCGGTCATCTCGGTCTGCCCGAAGCCGTCGCGGATCGTGCCGCCCCACGCCTGGCGCACCCGGCCGATGACCTCCGGATTGAGCGGCTCGCCGGCGCCGACGAGCTCGCGCGGCGGGTGCGGGAGCCGGCCCAGATCAGCCTGGATCAGCATGCGCCACACCGTCGGCGGGGCGCAGAACGTCGTGACGCGGTGCGTCTCCATGACCTCCATGAGGGTGTTCGCATCGAAGCGGTCGTAGTTGTAGACGAACACGGTGGCCTCGGCGAGGAACGGCGAGTAGAAGCTCGACCAGGCGTGCTTGGCCCAGCCCGGCGAGGAGATGTTCAGATGCACGTCGTCCTCGCGCACGCCCAGCCACCACATGGTCGACAGGTGCCCGACCGGATACGACACGTGCGTGTGCTGCACGAGCTTGGGCCGGCTGGTCGTGCCGGAGGTGAAATAGAGCAGGCTGGTGTCGCCGGCGGGAGTCGGGCCTTCGGGCTCGAACTCATCCGAGGCGTCGTTCGATCCGGCGAAGTCGTGCCAGCCCTCCGGTGCGGCGGCGCCCGCGCTCTCCGGCACCGCGATCCGCAGGAGCGAGGCCGGCAGCTCCGCCACCCGGTCGGTGAGCGAGCCGAGCGTCACGACACCGCGTGCCTCGCCCTTCTCCGCACGATAGGCGAGGTCCGCGGGGGAGAGCAGCGTCGAGGTCGGGATCGCGACCGCTCCGACTTTGGCGAGGCCGAGCATCGTCTCCCACAGGTCGATCGTGTTGCCGAGCATCACGATCACGTGGTCGCCCCGGCGGATCCCGAGTCCGTGCAGCCAGTTCGCGACCTGGTTCGAGCGCCGCGCGAGCTCGCCGTACGACCAGCTGCGACTGGAGAGGTCGGCCGAGACGATCTGCACCGCGGGCCGGTTCGGCGTCTCGCCGGCCACCACGTCGAACCACTCCAGGGCGAAGTTGAACTCGCGGAGCTCTGGCCAGCGGAACGCGTTGCGGGCGCCGGCGTAGTCGCTGGCGTGCGCGAGCAGCAGGTCGCGGGCGGCACGGATCGCGGAGGTCGCCGCGGTCGCGGCACGGGGCTGGCTCATGGAGCCATCTTGGTCCGTCTCGGTTCGAAGCGCGAGAAACGCGGATCCGGGGCTCGGAATACAGCCATTCGCGCGCTTCGAAACGGCGGGAACAGAGCGGCCGGGGGCCTTACGCTGGCAGGGATCCCCTCCAACCCTGAACGGAGCCGCATGAGCGCGCACGAGAACGAGCTCTTCGTCCAGATCGGCAACGAGCCGCGCGACTACGCCTGGGGCAGGGTCGACGGCGTCGCCGGTGTGCTGGGCACGGCAGGCACCGGTGGTCCCGAGGCCGAGCTGTGGCTGGGCGCGCACCCCGGCTCGCCGGCCCGGACGGCGGACGGGACTCCCTGGCCCACGCTCCTCGACTGGGAGCGGCAGAGCGGGGCGAAGCTGCCCTTCCTGCTCAAGATCCTCGTGTCGGGCGGTCCGCTCTCGCTGCAGGCGCACCCGACGCCGGCGCAGGCGGAGGCCGGATTCGCCGACGAGAACCTGCGCGGCGTTCCGCTCACGGCCGCGCACCGCAACTACAAGGATCCGTACGCCAAGCCCGAGCTGATCGTGGCCCTCGAGGACGGCTTCGAGGCGCTGTGCGGGTTCCGCCCCGTCGCCGAGATCCTGGCCGACGTCGATGCCCTCGCCGCACGCGCCGGATCCGATTCCCTCGCCCCCTGGCGCCAAGAGCTGAGCGGGCCGGACGGCCTGCGCGCCGGGTTCTCCTGGCTGCTCGCCGGCGCTGCGGGCGTGGACCTCGCCGTCGCCGCACTGGTGGCCGCGGCGTCCGGCGATGAGCGCTTCGAGCTGCTCACGCGTCTCGCCGAGACGTACCCCGGCGACCCCGGGATCGCGGTCGCGCTCATGCTGCGTCACGTCACGCTCGCCGCGGGGGAGTCGCTCTGGCTGCCGGCAGGCAACATCCACGCGTATCTGCGCGGGGCCGGCGTCGAGCTCATGGGCCCGAGTGACAACGTGCTGCGCGGCGGGCTCACCCCCAAGCACGTCGACACCGCAGAGCTCGAGCGGGTGCTGACGTTCACGGCGTCGGAGGACGACCACCTGGTGCCCGTCGCGGTCGCCGAGAATGTGCAGAGCTACCGTCCGCGCATCCACGCCTCGGGCGCCGACGTGCCGTTCGAGCTGCTCGCGATCACCGGCGACGCGACGATCGCGCTCGCCGGTTCGTCGATCGCGATCACGACGGACGGATCCTTCGCGCTGTCCTCCGGCGGTGCGACGGCCGATGTCCCACGCGGCGCGGCCGTGTTCGCCACCCGCTCGGCGGACGTGCAGGTCGCCGGATCCGGACGGCTCTGGATCGCGACCGCCGGCTGACGCGGCGCGCTCGCGAGAGCGCCGCCCGTCCGGTCGTTGAGCGAGCTCCGCGAGACGAAACGCGCCGTCCTCGCTCAACGACCCCGGGCGTCGGCTTAGCCGTCCTCGCTCAACGTCCCTGGGGGGAAGAGCCTTCGCGGCGCGGAACCGCGTAGCGTATGACTGTGAACCAGTCCGCCTCCCGCCGCGTCCTGGGGCTGTCCGTTCCGGAGTGGGCCCTCGTCGGGATCACGATCATCTGGGGCGGCACCTTCCTCGTCGTGCACACCGCGATGCAGCACTCGGGGCCCTGGTTCTTCGTCGGGTTCCGGTTCCTCGCCGCGGGGCTGTTCGCCGCGGCGATCTTCTGGCGCTCGCTGCGCGGCATGACCTGGCGCGAGATCGGCGCCGGCGCGGCCATCGGCGCCGCGATCTACGGCGGCTACGGTCTGCAGACCGCGGGCCTTCAGACGATCGACTCCAGCACCAGCGCGTTCATGACGGCGTTCTACGTGCCGCTCGTGCCCCTGCTGCAGTGGCTCGTGCTGCGCAAGCCGCCGCGCGCGCTGACCCTCGCCGGCGCGGGCCTCGCCTTCGCCGGCCTGCTGCTGGTCGCCGGCATCGGATCCCGCGGGGTCCATCTCGGCGAGGGCGAGATCCTCACGCTCATCAGCACCCTGCCGATCGCGGGCGAGATCATCCTGATCAGCCTCTTCGGCAGACGATTCGACGTAGGCCGGCTGACCGTCGTGCAGCTGCTCACCGCATCGCTCCTCGGCTTCGCGACCATGCCCGCCGTCGGCGAGAGCATCCCCGCCTTCGACCCGGTCTGGCTGATCGCCGGCCTCGGCATGGGCCTGGCGAGCGGACTGATCCAGCTCACCATGAACTGGGCGCAGCGCTCCGTCTCCGCGACCCGCGCCACCATCATCTACACCGGCGAACCGGTGTGGGCGGGCGTGGTCGGGCGCATCGCGGGGGAGCGGATCCCGCCGCTCGCCATTCTGGGAGCGGCCCTCATCATCGCGGGCACCCTGCTCAGCGAATTGCAGCCGCGGCGGAAGAACGGCCGCACGGTCGAAGACCCGGATCCCGAGCAGTGGTCCGACGATCCTGATCCGGATGCGACGGAGCTCAGCTCCCGAGCGGGCGCCTAGGATCCCGCGCGTAGACTGGCGGAGTCCGCCCATCTACCGGGGCGGCCGTAGAACCCGTCGAAGCGGTTGCTGAGGCTCGGTCCCCGAGGCCGCTCGAAGGGCTCGAAGCACAGGGACCCGAGGATCCGTCATGCCCGCCACACGCACGTTCCAGCTGCGCCACGTGCAGCTCGCGCGCGCCGCCTTCGCTGCGGTCGCGGCGCTCATGATCACCTTCTCCGCGAACCACTCCGCGTTCGTGGGGCTGGCGGTGTTCAGCGGGTTCGCCCTGGTCACCGCGCTGATCCACATGCTCGCGGCCTGGCTCGTCGCACCTTCGGGGTGGCGCTGGCCGTACGTGCTGCTCGCGGCCATCGCGATCGTCACCGGCATGGCCAGCAGTATCCCGGCCTGGCGCACCACGCCGATGTTCTTCGTCGTGGTGATCGCCTGGGGCGCACTCGGCGGACTCGTCGAGCTCATCGCCGGGATCCGCGCCCGCCGCCAGGCCCGCACCGGGACCGCGCCGGCCGTGATCGCCGACGGCGCCCGCGATGCGATCCTGATCGGATCCCTGGGGCTTGCCCTCGCCGTCGGCCTGCTGTGCGTGCCGACGACCTATGCGCTCAACTACTCCATCGCCGAGGCCGGCTCGTTCACGCTGACCGGGATCACCCTGGCCGTCGGGATCTTCGGCGCCTACGCCGCCATCGTCGCGGTCTTCCTCGGCATCGCCGGGCTCAGCCCCCGCGCCCGCGCCACTGGTGCGGGCACCGACACCGCCGGCAGGGCGCCGGCCGAGAACGAAGGATCCGCATGACCGAGAAGACCAGGCGCAGGGATCTGTTCCGACCGTTGCAGCTGGTCGGCCTGTCGCTGCTGTGCGGCCTCTTCGCCGGTGTCGTGACGCTGATCGCCACGGGCGCGTTCACCGACAAGGTGATGCGCATGGTCGACAAGGGCACCTACGGCGCCATCCCGCCGTGGAACCTCGCGTTCATCGTGACGGGCGGGATCTTCATCGCCGCCCTGCTGATCCTGTCGATCCTGATCCTGGCCGTCGACCCGTCGGACTTCACGAAGCCGCACGACCGTCCGGTGCTGTACGACGACGACGCCGAGTCCGCGGATGCCGCCGCAGTGGGAGCCGCCGCTGCGGCGGATGCGGGATCCACTGGATCCGATGAGTCGGCCGCTCCGTCCGATGCGGACGACGCCGACGACGCTCCCGGATCCGGGACGCCTTCCGCCTCCTGACCGGCCGGATCCCCGTCCCGCCGCACGCGGGCTCGGGAATAGCCCGCGCTCCGCACGGCTTGTCACGAGGGTGAGCATGACGATCGACCGCGCAACGGTGGGCTTCCGTTCCGAGCGCGGTCCTGTGCTGCTCTCGCTCATGCTCGCGATGGGCCTCATCGCGATGGATGCGACGATCCTCGCCACGGCCGTGCCGAGCGTGGTGCGCGACCTCGGCAGCTACCAGCAGTTCCCCTGGCTGTTCTCGGTCTACCTGCTCGCGCAGGCGGTGAGCGTGCCGATCTACTCCAAGCTCGCGGACACGGTCGGCCGCAAGCCGATCGTGCTGATCGGAATCGCGCTGTTCCTCCTCGGATCCATCCTGTGCGGACTCGCGTGGAGCATGCCGTCGCTCATCCTGTTCCGACTGCTGCAGGGCCTGGGTGCGGGAGCCGTGGGCCCGATGGTCGCGACCATCGTTGGCGACATCTACACGCTGTCCGAGCGGGCGGTCGTGCAGGGGTACATCGCGAGCGTCTGGGCACTGTCCTCGGTGGTGGGGCCCGCGCTGGGCGGGGTGTTCGCTCAGTTCGACGCCTGGCGCTTGATCTTCTTCATCAACATCCCGCTGTGCCTGATCGCGGCCTGGATGCTGCTGCGGCACTTCCACGAGCAGATCGAGAAACGCCGGCATCGGATCGACTACGCGGGCGCGGTGCTGCTGACGATCGGTCTCACCGCGATCATCGTCGGCGTGCTCGAGGGCGGGAACGCCTGGGCCTGGCAGTCGGTGCCGAGTCTCGCCTGCTTCGTCGGCGGGGCCATCGCCCTCGTCGCGTTCGCGCTCGTGGAGCGCCGCGCCGCCGAGCCGATCATCGACCTGCGGCTGATCTCGGGCCGCCTCATCCTCACCACCACCCTCGCGTCGCTCGCGATCGGCGCCCTGCTGACGGGCATCACGAGCTTCGCGCCGGCCTATCTGCAGGGCGCGATCGCCGTGCCGCCGCTGCTCGCGGGGCTCGCCGTGGCGGCGCTCACGCTGGGGTGGCCGCTCTCGGCGGCGAATGCGGGACGACTGTACCTGCGGCACGGATTCCGAT
Source organism: Microbacterium azadirachtae (assembly GCF_000956505.1). Taxonomy (GTDB): domain Bacteria; phylum Actinomycetota; class Actinomycetes; order Actinomycetales; family Microbacteriaceae; genus Microbacterium; species Microbacterium azadirachtae_A. The sequence goes on from NZ_JYIX01000031.1 coordinate 50,548, forward strand.
TCACCGCGCTGCTCGGAGCGTCGATCGCGACGCTCGGCGCGATCGGGCTGGCGCTCATCGGGCCGTATCCGAACGCCTACTCCCTCGCCGCAGTCGCCTTCGTGATCGGCTTCGGCCTGGGCTGGACGGCGGCGCCCACTCTCATCGTCGCGCAGGCCTCGGTCGGCTGGGGCGAGCGCGGCGCGGTGACCGGCATGAACACGTTCGCGCGTTCGGCGGGCAGCGCCGTGGGCGTGGCCGTGTTCGGCGCGATCTCCAACGCCGTCATGGCGTCGGGCGGTGGATCCGGGGATCCGGCCACCGTCGTGCGCGCCTCGACCTGGGTGTTCATCGCGGCGGCCGTGACCGCGGCGCTCGTGCTGGTCGCCGTCTTCGCGATGCCGAAGGACCGCGCGGGCGACCACGGCTGAGGGTCTCCCGGCCAGATCTCGTTCGCGGCCCGCGTGCGGTGCTCGACGTCAGCTGTCGCCGAGCATCCGCATCGCGATCATCACCGCGGTCGCCACGACCGCCAGCACGCCGATGCCCCTGATCCCGAGGACGAGCCAGCGAGGGCGATCGCCGGGGAGCGGCGCGCTCGACGCCGCTGCAGAAGGGCCGGCGTACGCGCGGAGCCGATCCGCGACTGCGTCGAGCAGCTCGTCGACGGCATCCGCGTCGTAGCCCTCGCCGCTCAGTGGGACGTCGGTGAACTGCGCGAGCACGACCGACTCTGCCGAGAGGGGGCCCTGGCGGCCCTCCTCCCAGGACCGCAGGGTCGCGACGCACTCGTCGAGGAAGTCGTCGACCTCGTCGATCGCGTAGCGCGCGCCCGCTCGGCGGCGCGCGAGACGGGCGGCCGAGAGACCGGCGCTGTCCATGCCGCTACTTCGCGAGCGTCTCCGCGAGGCCCACGTAGGTCGCCGGGGTCAGGGCCAGCAGGCGCTGCTTCGCGGCGTCGCCGATCTCCAGCCCCTGAACGAACTCGGCGAGCTCGGCGGCGCCCACGCGGTGACCGCGGGTGAGCTCCTTCAGCATCGCGTACGGGTCCTGGATCGTGGAGCGCCCCGCGACGACCTCCGCGCGGATCGCCGTCTGGATCGCCTCGCCGAGCACCTCCCAGTTCGTGTCGAGGTCGGCGAGCAGGACGTCGCGCGAGAGCGAGATCTCGTTGAGGCCGCGGCGCAGGTTGTCCAGGGCGAGCAGGGAGTGCCCGAACGCGACGCCGATGTTGCGCTGCGTCGTCGAGTCGGTGAGGTCGCGCTGCAGACGGCTCGTGACCAGCGTCTGCGACAGGGATCCGAGCAGCGCACCGGAGAGCTCGAGGTTCGCCTCGGCGTTCTCGAAGCGGATCGGGTTGATCTTGTGCGGCATGGTCGAGGATCCGGTCGCGCCCGCGACGGGGATCTGGGCGAAGTAGCCGAGCGAGATGTAGGTCCAGATGTCGGTCGTGAGGTTGTGCAGGATCCCGCCCGCGTGACGGACGTGGTCGTACAACTCGACCTGCCAGTCGTGCGACTCGATCTGCGTGGTGAGGATGTTGAAGTCGATCCCGAGGCCCTCGATGTACTCGCGGGCGATGCGGGGCCAGTCGGCGTCGGGCTCGGCGGCGAGGTGCGCCGACCATGTGCCGGTCGCGCCGGAGAACTTCGCGAGGTACTCGGATCCCTCGATCCGCTTGACCACGCGCTCCAGGCGCCACGCGAAGACGGCGATCTCCTTGCCCATGGTCGAGGGCGTCGCGGGCTGGCCGTGCGTGCGCGACAGCATCGCGGCGTCGGCGTGCTCGATCGCGAGCTCGCGGAGCTTGGCGATCACGTCCTGCAGGGCGGGCAGCCACACGCGCTCGACGGCGCGCTTGACGGTCAGCGCGTAGGAGGCGGAGTTGATGTCCTCGCTCGTGCACGCGAAGTGCGTGAGCTCGGCGATCGCGTCCAGGCCCAGGGTCGACAGGCGGTCGCGGACGAGGTACTCCACGGCCTTCACGTCGTGGCGGGTCACCGCCTCCTTCTCGGCGAGCCAGTCGATCTCGGCCTGGCCGAAGTCGAGGTAGAGGCCCCGCAGGCGCTCCTTGTCGGCGTCGGCGAGGGGCGCGGTGCCGAAGAGCGAGCGGTCGGTGAGCGCGATCAGCCACTCCACCTCGACCTCGACGCGGGCGCGGTTGAGCCCGGCCTCGGAGAGGTAGTCGGCGAGAGGGGCGACCGCGGCGCGGTAGCGCCCGTCGAGCGGGCTGAGGGGCTGCACGGGAAGCGAGGCGGTCACGGGGGTCCTCCGGGAAGAGTCGTGGATCCGGACCGCCTGTGTCACGGACGTGACGGTCGGATGGCGGGTTCGAGCTGACGGAAGAGGCCGTGGCTCGCGCTCTCGATCATACCGAGCACCTCATCGAACACCCGGGCGTCGGCGTAGTAGGGGTCCGGCACGTCCAGCACGGTCGGGTTGTGCTCGAACGAGAGCAGCAGGGTCACCTTGCCCTCCTCCGACTCGTCGCGGGCCCACTGCTTCAGGATCCGCTCGTGCGTGCGGTCCAGGGCCACGACGAGGTCGCTCCCGGTGAAGGACTCGTAGGTGAACTGGCGCGCGCGGTGCTTGGTCCCGTCGTAACCGCGGCGGGCGAGGGCGTCGATCGTGCGACTGTCGGCCTGCTCGCCCACGTGCCAGTCGCCCGTGCCGGCGCTCGTCGAGACGATCCGGTCGCCGAGTCCCTGCTTCGCCGCGATGTCGCGGAAGACCACCTCCGCCATCGGGGACCGGCAGATGTTCCCCGTGCATACGAAGATGACGCGGAACGGATCCGACTCGGTCATCCCTCCATTGTGCCGCACCGGATCCGCCGACCCGTGCGCGGATTCCCGCCGCGGTGTCGGATGCCATGCACGGGGCGGTTCGTCCTCCACACGCAGCGGCCTGCTCCCGGTGCGCACGGGTTGCGCGACGAGGCCTCCGCGGTGCTCCGGTGACGGGCAGGCTGGCGGCCATGATCACCTTCGCCCCGGACGCCGCCCCGGGATCCTGGCAGCTCGCCGAGGCACTGCTCCGCTGCGAGAGCGCCCGTGAACGCATCGAGGCGGCCGTCGTCGCGCTGCGTGCGATCGAGGCCGACTGCGGATGGCGCTCGAGGAGCGTCGAGTTCCTGCAGCGGGAGCTGGAGACCCAGCGACAGGCGCTCGGGGTGGCGCGGGAGTCGCTGCCGTCCATCGAAGCGGCGCTGCAGGCGGGGTGAGCGCGGATGGCCGATGACGTCGAGATCACTCATGGCGGCATGATCGCGGTCGATCCGGATCGGCTGCGGACGACGGCGGGCCGGGTGCGGGCCGAGGCAGGGGAGGTCGCGTGCGCGCGACAGGATCTGCTCGCGATCCCGGGCCTCGTCGACGACGTCCCGCTCGCCCGCGGGTTCCCGGCGCTGTGGTCGGCGGCGGCCCGACTGCAGAACGTCGAGGACGCGCTGGAGCGGCTCGCCGGCGGGGTCGGCACGATGGCGGACGTGTACGAGCTGGCCGATCTGCGCGCACGGCAGGCCATGCTCGGCGCGGGCGATGTCGCGGCCGCCCGGGATCTCCGCCGCCGCGAGGAGCGGCTTCTGGCCGGTGATGCGAGGCTGTCCGCTCTTGACGAGCGACTGCAGGAGAGCTGGCGGCGGGGCGTGGCCGAGGGCTTCGCTCCGGGGGGCGAGCCGGGGTCGCTGCCCGGGGCGGCCGGCGATGCGCTGCTGCTCGGGCTCAGCCCCGCGCTGTTCCTGCTCCAGAGTGTGCTCGGGTGGAACACGCGGGTGCAGGCGGAGGGCGCGCAGCGCCTGATGACCTCCGTCGCGGCCGAGAATGGCGTGGTGCGCCCGGCGCCGCTCGCGCCTGCGCCCGGTCTCGTCCTGATGGCGGATGCGCGAAGCCCGGCGGGCGTCAGACCCCGGGCGGGGGATGTGGTGATCGATCGCGGACCTGCCGCCACGATCCCCGCCGGACCCTCGACCCTCGCCGGGGCGGTGTCGCGCATCCCCTTCGGGCGTTCGTCGCAGGTACGGGTCGAGACCTATCGGATGGGCGACGGTGCGCAGCGCTTCGTGGCCTACATCGACGGCACCCGTGGCCGGTCCGCCGAGGAGCCGTGGTCGTTCGCCTCGAATCTGCGGATGTACTCCGAGCACGCCGAGGCCGACTCCTACAGGGCCGTCGCCGAGGCGCTGCGCGATGCCGGCGCCGGCGCGGACACCCCGGTGGACCTGGTGGGGTACTCGCAGGGCGGGATGATCGCCGGCCTGCTCGCGCAGTCCGGCGAGTTCGACGTGCAGGGCGTCGTCACCGTGGGATCCCCGATCGAACCCGTCCTGCCGGACGACGTGCTGAGCGTCGCCGTCCGGCATACCGACGACCCGGTCGCCGGCCTCGCGGGCGGCGGCAGTCCGAACGGCACGGGCTCGCCGGACAGCCTGGTCATCCGTCGCACGGTCGCTCCCGGTCACGGGACGGATCCGCAGATCCCGGCGCACCTGCTCGACGGCTATGCGGAGACGGTGCGTCGCGCCGAGGCCTCGGGGGACGAGCGGATGGCGAGGATCGCCGAGCACTTCGCGGTGCTCGACACCGCGACGTCGATGACGTCGACCGACTACACCGCCCGACGGGTCACGGGATGAGGGGGAGCACCCGTGCCGTGGTGTCAGCGATCGCGGTCGCGCTGCCGCTGCGGGCGCAGGATCGCGTTGAAGACCGCGTTGATCACGGCGATGAGGAAGGCGGCGACGATCGTCCAGCCGAAGCCTCCGAGCGCCAGACCCCAGCCCCAGAAGCCGGTGATCCAGGCGGTGAGCCAGAGCAGGAAGCCGTTGATCACGAGCGAGATCAGGCCGAGCGTGAGGATGTACAGCGGGATCGCCACGATCTTCACCACGGTGCCGACGATCGTGTTCACGATCGCGAAGACGGCGCCGATCGCGAGCAGCGTGACGAGCAGCGGGACCATGCCGCCCGGGGGATAGGGGGTGACCGAGACCTCCAGGACCGTGATCAGGCTCACGACCCAGATGGCGAAGGCGTTCACGATGACGCGGATCAGGAACCTCATGATGCCGATTGTCGCATCCGCACCCGGGATCCGCCCAGGAATCCTCCGGGCCTTCCGCGACGGCGGACCGGCTGTCGCGCCCGCCCGGCCGGAACAGTCCGGGTAGCCGGATCTAGACTCGACGCGTGAGCGAAGAGATCCTGCCCCGCATCCGCGAAGAGATCGCGGCCCTTCCGCCGTACCGCCAGGGCAAGCAGGCCGGTGCCGACGCGTTCAAGCTGTCCAGCAACGAGAACCCGTTCGACCCGCTGCCCTCGGTCCTCGCCGCGCTCTCCGACGCGACGCCGATGAACCGCTACCCCGACGCGACCGCGGGTGCGCTGCGCGCGCGCCTCGGCGAGCGCTACGGCGTCGCGCCCGATGCGGTGCACGTCGCCTCTGGCAGCGTCGCGATCCTGTACCAGCTCGTGCTGGCCGCCGCGACCGTCGGCGACGAGGTCGTCTACGCCTGGCGCTCCTTCGAGGCCTACCCCGGACTGCCGCTCGTGGCCGGGGCGACCGGGGTGCAGGTGCCGCTCACCGCCGACGCCCGCCACGACCTCGACGCCATGGCCGCCGCGGTCACCGAGCGCACCCGCGTGGTGATCGTGTGCACGCCCAACAACCCGACCGGTCCGATCGTCACGAGCGCCGAGTTCGCGGCGTTCGTCGAAAAGGTGCCGCAGGACGTGCTGATCGTGCTCGACGAGGCCTACGCCGAGTTCGTCACCGCACCCGACGCCGTCGACGGCCTGGCCGAGCGCATCTTCGAGGCGCACCCCAACGTCGTCGTGCTGCGCACGTTCTCCAAGGCGTACGGGCTCGCGGGCCTGCGCGTCGGCTATGCGATCGGCCACCCGCGCGTGCTGGATGCGGCCCGCACGACCGCGATCCCGCTGTCGGTCACCGCGGCCGCCGAGCGCGCCGCGATCGCCAGCCTCGACGCCGAGGACGAGCTGCGCGCCCGCGTCGCCGTGATCGTCGAGCGCCGCACGGAACTGGTCGAGGGTCTGCGCGCACAGGGCTGGGACGTCCCGGACGCCCAGGGCAACTTCGTCTGGCTCCCCACCGGAGAGGCGACCGCCGACGTCGCCGCCGCGTTCGAGGAGGCCGGCCTCATCGTGCGCGCGTTCCCCGGGGATGGGATCCGGATCTCGGTCGGCGAGGCGGAGTCGCTGCCCCGCGTGCTCGCCGTCGCCGCCGCACAACGGGCCTGACGGCCCGCCCGCCCGCCGCGTCTGCGCCTGCCGCGCCTGTCGCGCGCGTACGGATGCAGGACGAGGGCACAGATGCAGGACCGATCTGGCGGATCCGTCGTGCATCCGTGCCGGGATCGTGCATCCGTCGCGCGGGCGTCCGTCGTGAGCCCGTTCCGATGCAAGGCGTCCCACGCAAAAAGCTAGGGGGACCTGGCATTAATGCGTGGGACACCTGGATATCCGCGCACCCGCATGCGTCCGTGGGGATCGTCACAGCGGGCCGGTGATCGTTTGTGCGCACCCTCCACTGCGAAGGCGGAAACCTCGGTTAGCGTAGACAAGGTGACTGACGCCGATATCCCCACCGTCCGCGTCCTCGATGCCGACGGCCGCTTCATTCCGAGCCCCGCAGCGGAGGAGTATCTGCCCCTCATCGAGGCCCTGCCCGACGGCGACCTCGAGCAGTTCTACCGGGACATGGTCGTGATCCGCGCGATCGACACCCAGGCCACGAACCTGCAGCGCCAGGGCCAGCTCGCCCTGTGGCCGCCGAGTCGCGGACAGGAGGCCGCCCAGGTCGGATCCGCCCGCGCCGCCCGTCCGCAGGACACGCTCTTCCCCTCCTACCGCGAACACGCGGTCACCCGCATCCGCGGCGTGGATCCGATCGACATCATCAAGCTCATGCGCGGGACCTCGAACGGCGGCTGGGATCCGACGGATCCCCGCAACGGCAACACCCGCATCTACACGCTCGTGCTCGGCTCGCAGACCCTGCACGCGACGGGCCTGGCGATGGGGCTCGTCTTCGACGGCAAGTGCGGATCCGGCGACGTCGACCGCGACCAGGCCGTGATGGTCTACTACGGCGACGGCGCCTCCAGCCAGGGCGATGTGCATGAGGCCATGGTGTTCGCCGCGAGCTACCAGACCCCGGAGGTGTTCTTCCTGCAGAACAACCACTGGGCGATCTCGGTGCCGGTGAAGACCCAGTCCCGCGTTCCGCTCGTCCAGCGCGGCGCCGGCTACGGGATCGAGTCGGTCCGCGTCGACGGCAACGACGTGCTCGCGAGCTGGGCGGTGACCCGCCGCGCGCTCGATGAGGCGCGCACGGGCGGCGGGCCGCGTGCGATCGAGGCCGTCACCTACCGCATGGGCGCGCACACCACGAGCGACGACCCCACGAAGTACCGGGGCAGTGACGAGGAGCAGGAGTGGTCGCTGCGGGATCCGATCGCCCGCATGCGCGCGTTCCTGGAGAACAGGGGAGCCGCCGGATCCGTCTTCGACGACGCCGAGGCCGAGGCCGCGGACGCCGCCGAGGATCTGCGCGTGCGCACCCCCGAGCTCGCCTCGCCGACCGCCGAGGCGATCTTCGACCACGTCTACAGCGATCCGCATCCGCTCATGGCGGAGCAGAAGGCATGGCAGGCGCAGTACGAGGCTTCCTTCCAGGAGGGTGACCGATGACCACGGTGGACACGACCAGGACCGGCATCGAGACGATGCCCTTCAGCAAGGCCCTGAACGCGGGCCTGCGCAAGGCGATGGAGGACGACCCGCGCGTCATCCTCATGGGCGAGGACATCGGCCCCCTCGGCGGGGTGTTCCGCATCACCGAGCACCTGCAGCGCGACTTCGGACCGCAGCGCGTGCTGGACACGCCGCTCGCCGAGTCGGGCATCGTCGGCACCGCGATCGGCCTCGCGATGGGCGGGTTCCGTCCCGTCATCGAGATCCAGTTCGACGGCTTCGTCTTCCCCGCCTTCGACCAGATCACCACGCAGCTCGCGAAGATCACGGCCCGTCATGGCGGTCGGATCTCGATGCCGATCGTGATCCGGATCCCCTACGGCGGGCACATCGGCGCGGTCGAGCACCACCAGGAGAGCCCGGAGACGTACTTCGCGCATACCCCGGGCCTGCGCGTGGTCTCGCCGTCGACCCCGAACGACGCGTACTGGATGATCCAGGAGGCGATCGCGTCGAACGATCCCGTGATCTTCCTCGAGCCGAAGAGCCGGTACTGGCCCAAGGGCGAGGTCGACCTGTCGGCCCCCGCGCTCCCGATGCACGCCTCGCGGGTTGTGCGCCGCGGCTCCGACGTCACGCTGGTCGGACACGGTGCGATGGTGTCGACGCTGCTGCAGGCCGCCGCGCTCGCCGAGGCCGAGGGCACGAGCTGCGAGGTCGTGGACCTGCGCTCGCTGTCGCCGGTCGACTATGGGCCCCTCCTCGACTCGGTGCGCTCCACGGGCCGCATGGTCTATGCGCAGGAGGCGCCGGGCTTCGTGAGCCTGGGCAGCGAGATCGCGGCGACCGTCATGGAGCGCGCGTTCTATGCGCTCGAGGCGCCCGTGCTGCGCGTCTCGGGCTACGACACCCCGTTCCCGCCCGCGAAGCTCGAGAGCACCTACTTGCCGGATCCGGACCGGATCCTCGAGGCCGTCGACCGGTCTCTCGCCTACTGATGTCTTGTCCGGTCGTCGAGCGTCCTTCGTCTCGCTTCGCTCGCTCGGGAACCGGAGCCGTGTTGGTTCCTGAACGAGGAGCCCAGCGACGAGACGAAGGACGCCGCCGTCGTGTGAAAGGATCCCGACCATGAGCACCCAGACCTTCACCCTCCCTGACGTCGGGGAGGGCCTGACCGAGGCCGAGATCGTCACGTGGCGGGTCGCCCCGGGCGATGCCGTCGCGGTCGATGACGTGATCTGCGAGATCGAGACCGCCAAGTCGCTCGTCGAGCTGCCCTCGCCGCATGCCGGCACGGTCGGCGAGATCCTCGTGCCCGAGGGGAAGACGATCGACGTCGGCACCCCGATCATCACCTTCGTGACGGGCGCGGCCGAGCCGGCCGCCCCGGCGGCGACGCCCGAGGCTCCGGCCGCGGAGGAGGGATCCGGATCCGTCCTCGTCGGGTACGGCTCCGGTGCGGAGGCCACCTCGCGTCGTCGTCGCCCCGCCGAGCGCCCTGTACGCTCCACGGTCGGCGTGATCGCGAAGCCGCCGATCCGCAAGCTCGCGCGCGACCTCGGCGTCGACCTCACCCAGGTCGCCCCGACCGGTGCGGACGGCGAGGTCACCCGCGACGACGTGATGCGCCATGCCGAGCAGGCGAGCGTGTTCCGCAACATCCAGACCCCGGAGTGGGGCGACGTGCGCGAGGAGAAGCTTCCGGTCCCTGAGCGAGCGTCCTTCGTCTCGCCTTCGGCTCGCTCAGGAACCGACGAAGGGCCGGTGGGCCTCGCCCGCGGACTCGCGCCTGCCCGCCCTTCGACAGGCTCAGGGGCCGGTGCCGACGAGAGCCGCACCGAGTCCATCCCGGTCAAGGGCGTCCGCAAGGCGACCTCCTCCGCGATGGTGCAGAGCGCCTACTCCGCGCCGCACGTGACCGTGTGGAAGGAGGTCGACGCCTCGCGCACGATGGAGCTCGTCAAGCGGCTCAAGGCCTCGCCCGACTTCGCCGACGTCAAGGTGTCCCCGCTGCTGATCATGGCGCGCGCCGTGATCTGGGCCGTGCGCCGCACCCCGATGGTCAACGCCGCCTGGATCGACACCGCCGACGGCGCCGAGATCGCGGTGCGCCACTACGTGAACCTCGGGATCGCCGCAGCCACGCCGCGCGGCCTGCTCGTGCCGAACATCAAGGACGCGCAGGACCTCGGCATGCGCGACCTCGCCCGTGCGCTGAACCGCCTCACCGCCACCGCGCGCGAGGGCAAGACCACCCCCGCCGAGCAGCAGGGCGGCACCATCACGATCACCAACATCGGCGTGTTCGGGATGGATGCGGGCACCCCGATCATCAACCCGGGCGAGGCCGGCATCGTCGCCATGGGCACGATCAGCCAGAAGCCGTGGGTCGTCGACGGAGAGGTGCGCCCGCGCTGGGTGACCACCGTGGCCGGATCCTTCGACCACCGCGTCGTGGACGGCGACGGCATGAGCCGCTTCATCGCCGACGTGGCCGCCGTGCTCGAGGAGCCCGCGCTGCTCGTGGACTGAGGGATCTGGCCCCTCCGGGATCCGGCTCAGCCGCGCAGCCGCTGCGCCACGAGCCGCGGCAGGCCCACGGTCCTGGCTGAGGCCAGGGCCGTGGAGACCGCGCCGGCGAGCACGATGTCGGCGCCGAGGTGCGAGCGCAGGATCGTCGGCGCCGGCAGGTCCAGCAGCGGGCGCAGCACGTCGCGCGCCGCGTCGAGCACGGGTTCGATGGCGTCGGCGATCGCGCCGCAGACGATCACGCGCTCCGGGTCGTAGGTGCTGCCGAGCACTGCCACGACGCGCGCCAGGTACTCCCCGGCGCCGCGCACGACCTGCGCCGCGTCGGGGTCTCCGGCGGCGGCGAGGGCGAGCACGCGATCCGCGCGCAGGCCGTTCGCGACGAGCTCGGCCAGGGCGCCGTCGGCCGCGACCTTCCCGGAGGCCAGCAACTCCTGGGCGATCCGCGTGATCGCCGGGCCGAGTCCTTCGGCGGACCCGACACCGCGCACGTGGTCCAGCAGCACCATCTCGCCCACGCCGCCGTGCGCGCCGTGCAGGATGTGCCCGTCCACCACAGCGCCGGCGCCGAACCGCTCGCCGGCGATCAGCGCGATGTAGTCGCGGCAGCCCACGGCCTGGCCCAGGTCGCCCTCGGCGGCGGCGGCGAGCACGGCGTCGTTCTTGATCTCGACCACCGGTGCCCAGCCGGCCAGCACCTCGGCGAGGCCGGGGTTGGTGCGCTCCCAGAAGCCGTCGGGGTGCGGCGGGGACGAGCCATCCCGCGCCACGGGCGCCGCGACGCCCGCGCACAGCGCGAGAACGCGGTCGCGGGGCACGCCGCTCGAGGTCAGAGCCGCGTCGAGGTGGCGGAGGATCGCCGTGCGGCGCTGCCCGACGGTGTGCTGCGGATCCAGGTCGGCGCGCACCTGCGCGAGCGGGGCGCGCGCGAGGTCGGTGACGGTCACGCCCAGGTGCGTGTCGCCCGCATCCAGCGCGATCACGGCGCCGAGGTCGGCCGGCAGCTCGAAGCGCCGGGCCGGGCGTCCGGCCGAGTACTCGCCGGCGTCCCGGGCGTTCGCGAGCTCGCGCACCACGCCCGTCTCGACGAGCGTGTCGATCGCATCGATCGTGGTCGACCGCGTGAGCGAGGCGCCCGCCATGGCCTCCGTGGCGGTGAACGGACCGCGTCCCCAGGCGAAGTCCAGCACCTGACCAAGGCTCGGCCTGGTGGCGCCGACGTCGGCGGCGGATGTCGACATGATGCTTGACCTCTCGGGTGGACCTCTGTCAGAGTAACCCTTGTCCGAGTTGATTCGGACACAAAATCTAATCTCCGAAACAAGGATCCGCCGGTCGTGCCGAGATGCGCACGACGACCCGGAGCCCGTCGGAAGGGATGAGGACGAAGGTGTCTGCACCACGCACGCGGATCGCGAGGGCGCTCGCCGGCCTCGCCGCGCTCGCCGTCGCCGGGGGAGCCCTCGCCGGCTGCGCCCCGACCGACGGGCGCGAGACGATCCGCTTCACGTTCAGCAAACGCGAGGCGATCGACTTCATGACGAAGAAGGTCGCGGAGTACAACGCCTCGCAGTCGAAGGTCAGGGTCGTGATCGACACCTCGGGCGTCGACGTCGTCTCGGCGAGCTTCGTGCGGGGCAACCCGCCGGACCTCATGCTCGCGAACTACAACATGGAGGTCGCGCGCTTCGTCTCGCGCTGCGCGCTCAGCGACTTGAGCGGCACGAAGGCCGCCGGCGAGATCGCCGCCACCTACCAGCCGCTGCTCGATCAGTACGGCACCTGTGCGGGCCGCACCAGTGCGCTGCCGTACTCGGTCATGGCGGCGTCGGTCATCTACAACACGCAGATCTTCGCCGAGCACCGCATCGCCGTGCCGAAGACGTGGGACGAGCTGATCGCGGCGTGCGACGAGCTGAAGGCCGCCGGCGTCACGCCGTTCTACGCGACGCTCAAGGACGACTGGACCGTAGGTCAGGGCTGGTACGACTACGCGGCGGGCGGATCCCTCGACGTGCTCGACGTGTTCCAGAAGCTGAACGCCGAAGGGGCGAAGGTCGGACCGGACTCGGCGACCTCGTTCTCCAAGGACTTCGCCGCGCCGATGGCGAAGATGCAGCAACTGCTCGGCGCCTACGTCAACAAGGACGCGGCCAGCCGCGGCTACGGCGACGGCAACCTGGCCTTCTCGAAGGGACAGGCCGCGATGTACCTCCAGGGCCCCTGGGCGTTCAGCGAGATCGCGAAGACCGCGCCCGATCTGAAACTCGGCACCTTCCCGCTGCCGATGACGGACAGCGCCTCCGACCTCAAGGTGCGCGTCAACCTCGACCTCGCCGCGATGATCCCCGAGGGCTCGCACCACAAGGCCGCCGCGAGGGACTTCCTCGAGTATCTGTACCAGCCGCAGAACATCGAGGCGTACAACGCGTCGCAGCTCGGGTTCACCCCCACCACCTCGGCGCCGGCGCCGGACGACCCTCGCGTGGCCGGGATGATCCCGTACGTCGACGAGGGACACATCTACCAGGGGCCGTCCGTGCTCGTGCCCAAGACCATCCCCGTCTTCAACTACGCGCAGGCCATGGCCCTGGGTGCGAAGCCGCAGACCACCCTCGCGACCATGGACGCCGACTGGGCGCGACTCGCGTTCCGCGCCCCGGCCGCCCGTGACACGAAGGGAGCAGCGCAGTGAGCACCACGACCGCGATCGTCACCCAGGGTGACCGCACGGTGCGCCGCAGCGCGCGGCGCGTCGAGCCGATCTACTACCTCTTCCTGCTGCCGAGCCTGATCCTGTTCACGCTCGCGATCACGGTCCCTGCGGCCATCGGGATCTTCTTCAGCTTCACCGACTCGATCGGCATCGGCGACTGGAGCTTCAACGGGGCGACCAACTACCTCGCGGCGTTCAGCGATCCGGCCATCCTGCAGAGCTACCTGTTCACGTTCGGCTTCTCCCTCGCCACGGTGATCGTGGTGAACGTGATCGGCTTCCTGCTCGCGGTCGGCCTCACCTCGCGGATCCGGTTCAAGACGGGTCTGCGCACGATCTTCGTGATCCCGATGGTGATCTCGGGCATCATCATCGCCTACGTCTTCAACTTCCTGTTCTCGAACTCGATCCCCGGGCTCGGGAACGCGACAGGGCTGGAGTGGCTGCAGACCAGCATCCTCGCCAACCCCGACCTCGCCTGGGTCGCGATCGTGATCGTGACGGCCTGGCAGGCGATCCCCGGCACGCTGCTCATCTACATCGCCGGCCTGCTCTCGGTGCCCGGCGAGGTGTACGAGGCCGCCGCGATCGACGGGGCGTCGAAGACCCAGCAGCTCACCCGGATCACGGTGCCGCTCGTGTTCGGCTACGTGGTGATCAACGTGATCCTCGGGTTCAAGGGCTTCCTCAACGCCTACGACATCATCATCGGCCTCACCAACGGCGGCCCCGGCACCGCGACGCGCAGCGTCGCGATGACGATCATCGCCGGTTTCAACGGCGGCGACTACGCCTACCAGATGGCGAACGCGACCATCTTCTTCGTCGTCGCCATCCTCATCTCCCTCCTTCAGCTCTCGCTGACGCGCGGAAGGAACGCCCTCTGATGTCGACCCAGACCCTGCTCGCGACCGAGGCACTCACGACCGAGTCCCTCACCACCGGATCCGCCCGTGGCCGCCGGCGGCGCGTCCGCATGGAGCGCGTCAACTGGTCGGGCACGATCATCCTGATCCTGTGCGCGATCACCGTGCTGCTGCCGCTCTACGTCACGATCTCGATGGCGTTCAAGACCACGAATCAGGCGGTCGACGGCAACGCGTTCTCGCTGCCCGCCCCCTTCTCGATCGACGGCTTCGTGCAGGCGTGGAACCTCACGACGTTCCCGGTCGGGGCCGGCATCTCGCTGTTCGTGACCGCGGGCACCGTGGTGCTCACGATCGTGCTGGCGGCGTTCGCGTCGTATGCGATCGTGCGCAACTGGGACCGGAAGCTGTTCCGGTACTCGTTCTTCTACCTGCTCGCCGCGATGTTCATCCCGTTCCCCGTGGTCGCGCTGCCGCAGATCCAGCTCACCGGGCTCGTGCACCTGGACAACCCGTTCGGCGTGGTCATCCTCGCCACGATGTTCCAGCTGAGCTTCAGCGTGCTGCTGTTCACCGCGTTCCTGCGCTCGATCCCGCTCGAACTCGAGGAGAGCGCCCGCATCGACGGCGCGAGCACCTGGCAGACGTTCTGGCGGATCATCTTCCCGCTGCTCGGCCCCATGAGCGCCACGGTCGGCATCTTCGCCTTCCTCTACGCCTGGAACGACTTCATGATGCCGTCGCTGATCATCTCGGATCCGGCCTTGCAGACCCTGCCGGTGAGGCAGAACCTGTTCCAGACGCAGTTCAGCAACAACTACAACGTGTCCTTCGCCTCGTACCTGATGGCCATGGCCCCCGCGATCGTCGCCTACCTGTTCACGCAGCGCTGGGTGATGGAGGGCGTGACCCAGGGCGCCGTCAAGGGCTGACCCCGAGCCTGTCGACGGCCCGGCGCCGAGACCTCCCGAACCGCAAACCCCAGAAGGGAACCCCATGACCGATGCAGTCCTCACGACCGACACCCTCGTGACCGGATCCGCCGACGCCGCCTGGTGGCGCCAGGCCGTCGTCTACCAGGTCTATCCGCGCAGCTTCTCCGACACGAACGGCGACGGCCTCGGCGACATCCGCGGTGTCGTCGAGAAGGCCGACTACCTCGCAGGCCTCGGCGTCGACGCGGTGTGGCTGAGCCCGTTCTACCCGTCGGAGCTGGCCGACGGCGGCTACGACGTCGCCGACTACCGCGACGTGGATCCGCGTCTGGGCACCCTCGCCGACTTCGACGACATGATCGCCGCCCTGCACGCCCGCGGCATCAAGGTGATCGTCGACATCGTGCCGAACCACTCGTCGGACCAGCACGCGATGTTCCAGGCCGCGCTCGCCGCGCCCAAGGGCTCGCCGGAGCGCGACCGCTACATCTTCCGCGACGGGCTGGGCGAGAACGGGGAGCTGCCGCCCGCGGACTGGACGAGCGTGTTCGGCGGCGCCGGCTGGGAGCCGGTCGGCGACGGCCAGTGGTACTTCCACTTCTTCGCCACCGAGCAGCCCGACTTCAACTGGGACAACCCCGACGTGCACGCGGAGTTCCTGAGCACGCTGCGGTTCTGGTCGGACCGCGGGGTCGACGGCTTCCGCATCGACGTCGCGCACGGACTGAGCAAGGACCTGCCGGACGTGCTGCCGAGCCAGGCCGAGCTCGACGCGATGGACACGACCGACGGTCAGCACCCGATGTGGGACCGCGACGCCGTGCACGACATCTACCGCGAGTGGCGGCAGGTGTTCGACGAGTACGACCCGCCGCGCATCGCGGTGGCCGAGGCGTGGGTGGCCACGGCCGAGCGCCGCGCGAAGTACGCGACCCCGGACGGGCTCGGCCAGGCGTTCAACTTCGACCTGCTCGAGGCGGACTTCGACGCCGCGCAGTTCCGGCACATCGTGACCGACAATCTCGCGCAGAGCGAGGCGACCGGATCCAGCTCCACCTGGGTGCTCTCGAACCACGACGTCGTCCGTCACGCCACCCGCTACGGCCTGGCGCCGCTGAACGGACGCGACGTCAAGCAGGGGTCCGCGTGGATCCTCGCCGGCGGTCCCGCGGACCAGGTCGACCTGGAGCGGGGCGGACGCCGCGCGCTCGCCGCGTCGCTGTTCCTCCTCGGCCTCCCCGGCAGCACCTACCTGTACCAGGGCGAGGAGCTCGGCCTGCACGAGGTCGCCGACATCAAGGCCGAGGACCGGCAGGACCCCGCGTTCTTCCGCGGCGCCGACCCCGACCGCGACGGGCTCGGCCGCGACGGCTGCCGCGTGCCGCTGCCCTGGGCGCGCTCCGGATCCTCGTTCGGGTTCGGCGCCGCCGGCGCCCACATCCCGCAGCCGGCCTGGTTCGCGGACTACGCGGTCGAGGCCGAGGATGCGGATCCGGCGTCCTCGCTGAACGCCTACCGGCGCGCACTCGCCCTGCGCCACGAGCTGCAGACCGGCGAGAGCCTGGACTGGATCGAGACGGGCCGCGACGACGTGCTCCGCTTCGTCCGCCCGAACGGCTGGCAGGTCGTGACGAACTTCGGCACCGAGCCGTTCGCGCTCGCCGCCGGCGAGGAGCCGGTGCTCGGCGCGCTCGTCGACGGCGCGGTGGCCGGCGAGAGCACGGTCTGGCTGCGCGGCTGAGCGGATCCGCCTCCGGAGGATCCCGCCCTGCGGGATGAGCCACCGGTGGGCGGACAGGGGAGGGGCCGACGCGAATGATCGCGTCGGCCCCTCCGTTCGTTCAGCGGGAGCGCCCGCCCAGCGGCGCGCGGGCGGCGGAGACGCCGCTCTGCGACTCGAAGGACACGGCCAGCACGGGAGAGGCCGGCGTGCCGGTGAGGCTGTCGCCCGTGCCGCTCGCGGTGGTGCTGACCGGGAAGCCGACGTCGGTCCGTCCAGAGCCCACGGCCTTCTCGGTGCTGCCCAGGACCTTGGCGCCGTCCCAGAGGAACACCCGGGCCGTGCCCGCCCGCGGGGTCTGCAGCGCGACCTTCGCGATGCCGCCCGAGACGGAGGACGAGAGCACCTTGAGCGCGTGGTCCGCCTTCGACGATCCGCCGAGGGGCACCTGGTCGCCGGCGGACTGCAGGATCGACTGCGGTGAGGCGACCGACCGCGCCGCGGTGTCGGGCAGCGTCGGATCCTTGGGGCCGGCACCCGCGTCGGCGATGCCGTCGAGCGTGATGATGCCCCAGCGCCACGGATCCGCCCGCATGCCGGGGAACGTCGACCAGCCGACGCGGTTCTGCGCGGCCTTGTTCTGGGTGTCCGAGTCGTTCACGACCACGTTGAACCCGACGTGGGCCGGGTCGAGGTTGTCGGGCAGCACTGAGAACGGGATCTTCACCTCGAGGTCGTAGCCGGCGTACTCGGCGGCGGTCGGCGCCATCCGGACCGCCACCTCCATACCGGGGGCCGTCACGGCCGCCTCGCCCTGCCAGTTGTCCCTGTCGCGGCCCACGCCGGGTGCGCCCGTCATGGTGTCCATCGAGGGCATGATGCCGCCGATGAAGGTGTGCGCGGTGTTGGGCGCGTCCCCGCGGGGGTCGACGTAGATCTCGACCGAATCGGTGCGGCGCTGGCGCTTGTTGTCCGCGGCCGGGAGGATCGTCCCGCGGATGTCGTCGGCGACCGAGATGAACAGGTAGAGGTTCGCGTCGTCGTGGGTGATCCAGGTCTTCGCGCTGATCGAGGCGGTGGTGCCGCCCATCGGGGATCCGTCCCAGATCGTCTCCACCGGGATCGGATCGCCGGGGTACTCGTCGTCCCGGCGCACGCCGTCCAGCACGGGGGCGACCTCGGCGCGCTGCACCGCATAGGCGGGCACGAGGTTCATGGTGACCGATCGGGCGGCGGTGCCGGCATCGCTCACCGCGCGGACGGTCACGGGCCAGTTGCCGCCGTTGCTCGCACGGTTCGCGGTGGGGATCGCGGTGTCGGTGTTGGCGACGTCGAAGGTGAGCGTGGCGGTCGCCCCGGCCCCGAGCCCCGCATAGGGCAGTTCGGCCGGCGATGCGGCGAACCCGGCGGGGAGCTCCAGCGAGACCGAGCCGGAGCGGACCTGGTCGGAGAAGTTCTGCACGATCACGTCCAGCGGACGCGTGCGGCCCTGGCCGACGGGGAACAGCTCGGGGACGAGCACGTCGAGGTGCTTCATCCCGAGTCCCGCGGTCCACTCCCGGAACAGGCGGATCTCGGGCAGCGGGCTGATGGTCGCCTCGACCGCCCCTGCCACGCGGAGCGGGGCGAACGTGGTGCCGGAGGCGCCGCCCGCGGTGAGCGTCGCCTCGACGCGCGCCTGGGTGCCCACCGGGTCGGATCCGGCGGTGACCTGGAACGTGAGGCGCTGGGATCCGCCCTTCTTGAGCGCGCGCACGGACTGGGATCCGCTCACCGACCATCCGCTCGGGACCGCCAGCGTCACGGCGCCGCCCGCGAGCTTCGCGTCGTCCGGCGCGGTGATCGTCACATCGACGGCGAGGCTCTGACCAGCGACCGCCTCGAACCGCGCGGGGCGCACGTCGATGAGGGTGCCGAAGGGGAGGCCGCCGTCGATCGGCAGCGCAGCACCGCGCAGGGCGGCATCGCCGCCGGAGCGGGGGTCCGCGAGCGGGGTGCGGGAGTGGATGACCGTGAACCACGAGGTGGAGATCTTGGCGGGGTCGGTGGGGCTCGCGGCCATCTCGGCCCAGCCCTGCGTGACATAGGCCCAGCGCGCGAGGTCGAGCATCTCCGACCAGCGGCGGCCGTTGCGGGCGCTGGGGGTGCCGTTCCAGCAGCCGAAGACGACGTCGGATGCGACGGACGGGGTGTAGCCTGCGGCGACGCCGCCCTCGCCGTTCGCGCCCGTGCCGTTCGCGCCGGCGCGGAGGATGCGCCGCGGCTGCCAGGCCGCGAAGCCCTCGGCGAGATGCTCGGGGAAGCGGCTGGGGTCGCCGGCCGCGAGGTAGGCCTCGACGGCGAACATCGCCGCCTGCTGGTGGTTGCCGTGGTTGCCTTCGACGGCCGACGGGTTCATCGTGACGATGACATCCGGCCGGGTCGCGCGCACCACGCGCACGATGCGGCCGAGGACCGCGTCGCCACCCCAGACCTGATGCGACAGCGGCGCGCTCGCGGTGTAGTAGAAGTCCAGGCCGTCCAGGTTGAAGACGTGCTCGATGCCCGCGTAGCCGACGGCCTTGCGCTCCTCGGCCTCGCGCATCATGCCCAGCGGCGGCCCCTCCTCGAGCCCGACGGCGTTGCCGCCGCCCTCGCCGCGGGTGACCGTGATCACGCCGGCCTTCACGTCGAAGAACTCGTTCCACTGACCGAACACGCCGAGGTTGCCCGCCTCGTCGTCCGGGTGCGCCCCGATGAACAGCACGTTGAGCTTGACGGCGCCGCCCGGGGCCGCGAGCGCCTGTTCCGCCGCGCTCAGCGGCGAGACCTGGAAGGCGGCGCCGGCCGCGGCGGCGACGCCGAGCACGCCTCCGGCCTTGAAGAGGGTGCGGCGGGACATCGCGCGCTGGGACAGGGGGAGTCGATCGTCCATGAGTCGTCCTTCCGCGCGAGCGGACGTCGACGTCACGTCCCGCGCATTCGGTGGAGAGGGGAAGCGATACTTTCTTTCTGTGTAGAAATAACCGCTAACAGCAATTCCACAGGTGCCGGGGATGGGCGTCAACGCCGGAAAATATCTCCGCCGCCGCGTCCCTTGCGGAACGGGCGGCGGAGATCACGCCTCTACGGCGTCGTCCGCGAGCATCACCGCGCCGCGCAGCGACGCATCGGGCCCGAACTCGGAGAGCAGCAGTTCCGGCGCATAGGGGAGGGCGGATCCGAGACGCTCCGACAGCGGCCGGAACAGGGCGGATCCCGCCCGGGTCATCCCCCCGCCCACGACGATCCGCGACGGATCGCAGGTGAGCGCCGCGGTGATGAGATGCCGCGCGATCTCGTCGACCGTGCCCGACCACATCTCGTCGGCTGCGGGGCTCGTGCCGAGCGCCGCGATCAACCCGGGGACGTCGGAGGCGGGTACGTGGCCGTCGGCCGCGACCCTTCTCTCGAGACCGCTGCCGCCGGCGAACTCCTCCAGGGTCGGGACGCCCGCGCGCCACTCGGACACCGCGCCCACGATGCCGTATCCGATCTCGCCGGCGGCACCGTGGGCGCCGCGGAGCACCCGGCCGTCCAGCACCGGGGCGATCGCGATGCCGGTGCCGAGATTGACGTAGAGCCCCACCCTCGTGCCCCGCAGCGCGCCCGCTCTGGCCTCCGCCAGGGCGGCGGCCTTCACATCGTTCTCGATCGCGACCGGGACGGCTCCGAAGGCGTCCCGGAAGCGGCCGGCGAGGTCGAGCTCGGACCAGCCGATGACGTTCGGGGCGAGGTCGACCCTGTCGTCGAACACGATCCCCGGAGTCGACACCCCCACCGCGTCGACGACTCCTGGCTCCGCCAGGCGCGCGGCGGCCGCGAAGGTCCGCTCGAGCACGCTGACGGCGGGCTCGTCCGGGCCGATCCGCAGGCGCTCGTCCCTGCGCGAGCCGTCGGCGGACTCCACGCGGAGCGCGACCTTGGTGCCGCCGAAGTCGATTCCGAGAACGCTCATCCGGCGCGACATCCGCCCGATCACGCCTGAAGGGCGGCCGTCGCCTCGACCAGCCGGTCGGCGACGGCGTCGAGGTGATCGCGCTTGGCGTCGCGCCAGCGGCGCAGCTCCTGCTCGGTCTCCTGCCGGGCTGCGGCCATGCGGGCGACCTCGCTCGGGGCGGCGCCGCCGGTCGACGTGCGCACGGCGACGAAGTTGTCGGCGTCGAGCGCACGGGCGACGTCGTCGGTCGTGAGGGGGACCTCGCGACCCGTCACCTCCTGGGCGACCTCGCGCACGCGGTCGGTGGAGACGGACCGCACGTCGGTCATCCCCGCGGCGTCGGCCTCGCGGACGATCCGGGAGACGACGGTGTGCGCCTGGGTGAAGGTGAGCCCTCCGTCGCGCACGAGCGTGTCGGCCAGCTCCGTGGCGTTCGCGAACGACGCCAGTGCGCGCTCGCGCATCACGTCGGTGTTCACCTGGATCGTCCCGAGCACGCCGGTCAGCAGGTGCAGGACGTCGGTGAGGGTGTCGACGGCGCGCCACGCGTACGGCTGGAGGTCGTCCTCGGTGTCGACGATGTCGCCGAACGGGGTGTTGTGCATCATCGTGAGCACGGTCGCCGCGCTCGCCGACGCCGCCGACAGCAGGGACCGGGAGTGCTCGATGGAGACCGGGTTGCGCTTCTGCGGCATGATCGAGGAGATCTGCACGTAGGGGGCCGCGACCCGGTACAGGCCGAACTCCGCCGTGCACCAGGTGAGGAAGTCGACGCAGCTGCGCCCGGTGTCGATCGCCATGAGCTGCAGCGCGATCGCGGAGTGCGCGATGTAGTCGGTCGCGGCGACGGCGTCGTAGGAGTTCTCCACCAGCCCGCCGAAGCCGAGCAGGCGCGCCATGTTCTCGCGGTCGATCGCGAAGCCGGTGCCGGTGAGCGCCGCCCCGCCCATCGGCGAGAAGTCGAGGCTCTCGTACGCCTGCTCGACGCGGCGGATGTCCCGCCCGAGCACGTCGGCGATCGCCAGGAAGCGGTGCCCGAGCACGGAGGGCTGCGCCGGCTGCGTGTGGGTGTGCTCGAGGGTGAGCGTGTCGGCATGCTCTGCGCCGAGCCGGATCAGCGTCGCATAGAGCTCGCCGGCGGCGTCGAGCACCTTCAGCAGCTGGCGCCGCATGACCATGCGGTACAGGGTCATGCCCATGTCGTTCCGGCTGCGCGCCGTGTGCAGGCTGCCGGTGACCTCTCCGCCGATCCGCATGAGCTCGTGCTCGACGGTGAAGAACAGGTCCTCGAACTCGCCGGTGTACTCGCTGGCCGCGAGGGCGCCCAGGTCGAGCCCGTCGATGGCCGACGCGATGGTCGCGGCCTCCGCATCGCCGAGGATGCCGGCGTCGTGCAGCATCACCAGGTGCGCCCGGTGGATCTGGATCATGGACGGCAGCAGCATCCGCTTGGCCTCGTTGTACGCGGGGCGCAGCACGGCCGTGGTGTAGCTCTCGCCGGGGAAGGATGCGCCGTCGCGCTGGACGATCTCGTCGCGGTTCATTCTCTATCTCTCTCTGAAGGGTCTGTGGGCGGCGGTCAGAAGGCGGGCGTCGCCGCTTCCCTGGCTTCCATGCGCCGGGTGACGATCAGCACGACCAGCACCAGGAGGACCTGGATCATGCCGTACACCGAACCGGTGCCGATGTTGCCCTGGTAGTTCTCGTTGTTCACCGCGATCGACAGGGGGATCCACTCGGGGGTGTAGATCAGGATGCTCGCCACGAACTCGCCGACGCCGTCGACGAACGCCAGCAGCGCACCGGCCATGATGCCGCGCGAGATGAGCGGCAGCACCACGCGGCGGAACGCGTACCACCAGCTCGCGCCGAGGCTGCGGGCCGCATCCTCCAGGTTCGGGTCGAGCTGCGAGAAGGACGCGACGGTGGATCGGAAGATCAGCGGGTTGAACCGCACGAAGTACGCGAGCGGAAGGATCGCGAACGTGCCGACCAGCACCTGCCCGAAGGCGAAGGGCGAGGGACTCGAGAACGCGGTGATGAGGTTGATGGCGACCACCGTGCCCGGCAGCGCCCAGGGAAGCATGATCGCGATGTCGAGCGCGAGCTTGCCGCGGAACCGCATCCGGCTCATCACGTAGGCCGCGCCGGCGCCGAGGATCATGGCGCCGCCGACGGCGATCACGCTCATCAGCAGGGAGTTGGTCACCGGGCGCCAGAACTCGAAGCCGCTGAACAGCTGGCCCCACCACTCGAGCGTGTACTGCGTGGGCAGCGCGCTCATCCGCCAGCCGCCCTTCGCCGTGACCGAGAGCACCGCGATCATGAGGATCGGCAGCACCAGGAACAGCGTCACGGGGACGGCGACGACGAAGAGCAGCACCCGGAGGGGCGTGGAGGCCACGGTCGACCGCTTGCGTCCGCCGCCCTTGGACTGGGTGCGGTACACCTTGCGCTGCTCGTAGGAGCGGATGATCGCGAGGAACACGATCGAGATCACCGCGAGCGTGGTGGAGATGATCGACGCGAGTCTCATGTCGCCGTTGGTCTTGGCGATCACGATCTGCTGGGTCATCACGTCGGTGTACTGGAAGAGCAAGGGGGCGGTGTACGACGACATCGCGGACATGAAGGTGATGAGCGAGCCCGCGACCAGCGCCGGCGTGAGCATGGGCAGCACGACCTTGGCCCAGATGCGCGCGGTTCGCGCCCCCATCGAGGCCGCCGCCTCCTCGAGCGACGCGTCCGAGTTCGCGAGCGCCGCCGAGACCGTGAGGAAGAAGTAGGGGTACATCGTCATGGCGTGCACGATGAGCACGCCGGCGACGCCCTGCAGCCAGAAGGCCTTCTGATCGACGCCGAAGAGCTCGTGCAGGGCGAACGGGATCCGTCCGCCGACGCCGAACAGGAGCTTGAACGACCACACGCCCATGAGCGGGGGCAGCGCGATCGGGAGCAGCGCCAGCACCTGGAACACGCGTCGGCCGGGGAACTCCCAGCGCGTGAGCAGGATCGCCACGCCGGTGCCGAGCACTCCCGCGCACAGCACGGACAGCAGCGACAGCACGATCGATCCGCCGATCGCGGAGGTCTGCGTGGGGTTGGCGAAGAAGTCGCCCCAGGCCTTGAACGAGAACCCGAGGATCTCGGCCTTGTCCTGCGAGACGCTGCGTCGTGCGGTCGCGATCATCGGCCCGATGACGTAGCCGAGCAGGACGACGAGCAGGAGGGCGAGGGTGAGCGCCGTCGACCAGCGTCGGCGGATCCAGGACGGGCGCTTCGACGGCCCGACGACGCGCTGGGCGTTGGTGAGCGTGACCATCAGCTGTCCGCCGGCACGCAGTACGCGGCGTCCTCCGGCAGGACCACCCGCAGGGCGTCGCCGCGCGTGGGGCGCATGTGGGACCCGGTGAGGTCGACCTTGATGCGGCCCACCGCGGTGTCCAGCTCGCAGGAGAGCGAGTGGCCGATGAAGTCGACGTCCGCCACCGTGCCGGAGACGGCGTTGGCGTCGTCGGCGGCGCCGGCGAGGCGGACGTTCTCGGCGCGGATCGTCGCGATCACGTCCGATCCGACGGCGAAGTCGACGCCGGGGGCGGCCGAGCCGGTGCGCACCGCGAGAGTGCTGCCGTCGGACAGTGTGAGCTCGGCGCGGCCGCCGTCGCTCCGGCGCACGGTGGCGCGGAGCAGGTTGTTGCGTCCGAGGAATCCGGCGACGAACGCGGTGAGCGGCCGGCTGTACACCTCGTCCGGGGTGCCCACCTGGTGCACGACGGCCGTGTTCATGACGGCGATGCGGGTGGACATCGCCAGCGCCTCCGCCTGGTCATGGGTGACATAGACCGAGGTGATCCCGGTCTCGGCGTGCAGGTCGCGCAGAGCGCTGCGCATCTCGAGTCGCAGCTTCGCGTCGAGGTTCGACATCGGCTCGTCGAGCAGCAGGAGCTGCGGACGGAAGACGAGCGCCCGGGCGAGCGCGACGCGCTGCTGCTGCCCGCCCGAGAGCTCGTCCACGCGTGCATTCGCCTGGGCCGAGAGGCCCACCTGCTGCAGGACGTCGGAGATCCGACGGGCGGCCTCGGCCTTCTGCACCCCGCGCACGTCCAGCCCGAAGCCGACGTTGCGGCTCACGGACATGTGCGGGAAGAGGGCGTAGTTCTGGAACACCAGGCCCACGTCGCGCTTGTTCGCCGGAGCGTACGTCACATCACGATCGTCGAAGTGGATCGTGCCGCTGTCGGGTTCCTCGAACCCGGCGATCATGCGCAGCGTCGTCGACTTGCCGCAACCCGACGGGCCGAGGAGGGTGAAGAACTCCCCGTCGTCGATCGTCAGGTCGATGCCGTTCACGACGGTGCCGGAGCGGGCGAACGATTTGCGGAGCTGGTGCAGAGAGACCGAGACCATGCGTCAGATCAGCCCTTGTCCTTGATGTTGTCGGCCCAGTAGGTCATCCACTCGCTCTGGTGGTCGGCGAACACCTTCCAGTCGATCTTCATCTCGTTGATCTTGAAGTCCTTCATCCAGGTCGGCTGCTTGTCCTTCGGGATGTCCATCGCGGGGATCTGGTAGTAGTCGGTCGCGAGCTTCGCCTGCATCCCCGGCTCCATCAGGAAGTCCATGAACGACTTGGAGGCGGATGCCTGCTTCGCGTTCTTGATGATGCCGACGCCGTCGACGAGCACGGGAGCGCCCGACTTCGGCATGATGTAGCCCCACGGGCGGTTGTTCTTGAGCGGCTGGATCAGCGCGTCCTGCATGTTCCAGACCGTGACCTGACCGGTGCCCTGGTCGAGCTGGGTGTACATGTCGTCGGGGTTGGCGGCGTACGAGACGGTGTTGGCGTCGATCTTCTTCAGGAGGTCGTAGCCGGCCTCTGGCTTGCCGTCCTTCGCGAACGCCGAGTAGACCATCGAGGCGTAGATCGTGCGCATCGTGCCGGAGGGCATGACGTCGCGGATGACGATCTTGTCCTTCCACTCGGGGCTCGCGAGGTCCGCCCAATCCTGCGGAGCGGTCTTCTCGGTGAGGAGGTCGGAGTTGTAGATGATGACCTCCGGCAGCAGCATCTCCGCCGTCCAGCGGTTCTCGGGGTCCTTGTACTTGTCCGGAACGCCCTTGTCGTTCTTCGGCGTGTACGCGTCGAGCAGCCCCTCGGAGGCGGCCTGCTCGAACTGCTGCTGGGTGCCGCCCCAGAGGAAGCCCGCCTGCGGGTTGCCCTTCTCGGCGCGGACCCGGTCGAGGTTGTCCTGTGCGCCGGCGATGACCGTCTGCACCTTGCCCTTGTACTCGGGGAACTTCTTCTCGAACTCGCCCACGACCCAGGCGACCTCGTCCTTGTCGCGCCCGGTGTAGATCGTGAGGCCTTCGCTCGGCGCATCCGTGGCGGACGCCTTGGTCTGGGTCGGCTTCGCAGCGCTGACGTCGCCGGCGCAGCCCGAGAGCAGCAGTGCTCCGGCGGAGGCGAGGCCCGCGGCGGCGAGCAGGGGTCGGGTGATCTTGTGTGCCTTCATTTGTCTTCCTCGTCGAAGTGGTGCGGCGGGTGCCGCGGATCGGGTGGGGTTCGGGGGAATGGGGGATGCGATCAGAGGCCTCCCGTGAGCAGCTGCTGCCAGCAGCGGTTCACCGCCGAGTCGAGCACCGCGTTCGGATTCGCGCGGGCGGCTCTGACGTCGGGGGCGAACGGGAGATTCCTGCGGACGGGCTCGAGCATCTCCGCGTGGTCCTCCGGACGGAAGGCCCTTGCGTGCCCGCCGAGCAGGATCACGTGCGGATCGAGGATGGCGGTGATGACCGCGATCGCGTGCGAGAACGAGGCGAGGATCTCCGTGCGGAGGGTCTGGGCCGCGGGATCGCCGGCGTCCGCCAGCGCGAGCAGGCGGTCCACGGCCTGTCCGCCGATGTCGTGGCCGGCGGCCTCGAGCCGCGCCGCGATGGCGATCGTGGAGGTGGAGTCCTCGAAGTCGGTGCGATCGGTGGCGCTGAGCGGGAAGAGCCCGATCTCGCCCGCGGCGCCGTGGTCGCCCTCGATGAGACGGCCGCCCGCGATGATGCCCGCGCCGATGCCGCGCTCGCCGAGGTAGAGATAGACGGCGTTGCGGCCGGCGCGCAGGTCGAGGCTGCGGCGTTCGGAGGCCATCATGAGGTTCACGTCGTTGTCGATCGTGACGACGGTCCCGAAGCGGTCGCGCAGCATGGTGCGCAGCGGCACCACCGACTCCCAGCCGAGATCGGGAGCCGCGCTCACGTCGCCGGTCTCCGCGTCGACCACGCCCGGCACCGCGACGCCGATGGCCAGGAGGTGCGGCGTGCGCTCGACCAGGCCCGCGACGAGCTCGATGATGGCGGCCGGGTCGACCCGGCCCGACGTCGCGGGCGCGACGGTCTCGGCGATCACGCCGCCGTGCAGGTTGATGCTGCGGGCCCGCAGCGAGTCCGAGGCGCAGGAGACGGATAGCAGTGCTCCGTAGTCGCGCACCACCTCGAGCTGCACGGGCGGGCGGCCGATGCTCTGGGCCTGGTTGCCGACCTCGCGCAGCACGCCGTCATCCAGAAGGCTGCGCACGACGCGGGTGATGAGGGAGGAGCTGACGCCGAACTGCTCGACGAGGTCGGTGCGGCTCTTGCGCTGCTCGTGCAGGGCGCCCACGATGCGGGCGCGCTGGGTGCGACGGTCGTCGAGCGCGAGGGTCGGGCGCGCCATCATCGCGCCGCCACGGGCAGCAGCTCGGTCTCGTAGTCCGCGGACGTGCGGTGCCCGCCCTTCACGCGGATGAACCACTCGCGATCCTGGATACGCATCCCCCGCCCGGAGGCGAGCACCCAGTACGGGCCCTTCACGGTGAGCTGCGTGCGATGGCAGTCGAGGGCGGCCGCCTTCGCGTCGAGGTGCGCCGACACGTCGAACTCGACGTCGATCTCCTCGTCGTCGTGCACGCCGTCGGGGTACTCGGCCGGATCCGGGTCGACCCACAGCCCGAGTTCGTCCGCGTGCGTGGCGAGGGCGGTCAGCTCGTCGACGATCAGGCGACGGGGCACGGCCGTCCAGTAGACGGCCGGCACGTCCCACACCGGGCCGTCGAGTGCGGCATCGGGGTCGGCGGCGAGCTCGACGCCGCGCATCGCGACGCGGTGGGTCTGGATGTGATCGGGGTGCCCGTAGCCGCCGTTCGGGTCGTAGGTGATGACGACCTGAGGGCGGACCTCGCGGATGATCTCCGCCATGAGCAGCCCCGCCTCATCGAGGTCGGCCTGCCAGAAGGCGTCGGCGCGGTCGTTGGCGGCGATCCCCATCCGCCCGGAATCGCGGAAGCGGCCCGGCCCGCCGAGGTAGCGGTGGTCCGCCACGCCGAGCGCGGACATCGCCGCGTCGAGCTCGCGTGCACGCTCCGGGCCGAGCGCGTCGTCCTGGTCGACGTGCAGGTGCGACAGCTCGGGGACGGCGATCCGGCCCTGCTCGCCCTGCGTCGACGTCACCACGGTCACGCCGTGCCCTTCGGCGACCAGCCGCGCGATCGTTCCCCCCGTCGCGCAGCTCTCATCGTCGGGATGAGCGTGCGCGAGCAGGACGTGGGATCCGTTCGCCATGGGTGATCTCCTCTGATCTTCGAGCCCGGCGCCGTCGGCGAGGCGAATTAGATTCTGACAGCAAGAATCAAAGTGGAGCCAGACCGGAAAATAAGTCGGATCCCGCGGGTGGTCCGTTTTGATAATGATTCTCATTTAACGTAGGGTCGAGGACATGACCAAGCCCCTCGCCGCCCTCGCCCTCGCCGCCGCCTCGCTCCTCGCGCTCGCGGGATGCTCCGCAACGACGGCGGCGGGATCGCCTACCGGGGGTTCCGCGGACCGGATCCCGGTGACGGCTTCGACGAATGTCTGGGGCGACGTGGCGAAGCAGATCGGCGGCGACCACGTCGAGGTCACTTCGGTCATCGACTCGCTCTCCAAGGATCCGCACGAGTACGAGGTGACCGCGGCCGACCAGCTCACGGTCAGCAAGGCGAAGCTCGTCCTGGAGAACGGCGGAGGGTACGACGCGTTCATGGGGGACCTCGTCGCGAAGGCCGCCGACTCGGTGCCGGTCGTCTCCGCCGTCACGTTCGCCCCGGGCTGGCCGAAGGGCGAGGACGGCGCCAAGACGGTCGAGGGCTTCAACGAGCACGTCTGGTACTCGACCGCGGTCGTGGACGACGTGGCCAAGAAGATCGCCGACGAGCTGGGCGCGATCGCCCCCGCGCACAAAGCCGACTTCGAGAAGAACCTCGCCTCCTTCGAGGAGGGGCTGAAGGGCCTGGATGCGAAGCTCGCCGCGATCAAGGGCGCGCATGACGGCTCCAAGATCTTCGTGACGGAGCCCGTGCCGCTCTACCTCACCGAGGCGGCAGGGCTGGTGAACGTCACACCCGACGCGTTCAGCCACGCGGTCGAGGAGGGACAGGACGTGCCGCCGGCGACCCTGCTCGAAGCCACGAAGCTCATCGACTCCGGCGACGTGAAGGTGCTCTTCGCCAACGCGCAGACCGGCGGCGCCGAGACCACGCGCGTGATCGATGCGGCCAAGGGCAAGGGCATCCCCGTGCAGGAGGTCACCGAGCTCGTCCCTGACGGCAAGACCTACCTGACCTGGATGCAGGACAACATCGAGACTCTGACCCGTAATCTCGACAAGTGACCTTCTCCTCCGACGCCACGCGGGCCGGGACGGCGTCCGACGGGACGTCCGCTCCGGCGCCCGTGCTGCAGATCCGTGGCGCCGCGATCCACCGCGGCGACCGGGAGCTCTGGAGCGGACTCGACCTCGACGTCGCCCCCGGTGAGCTCGTCGCCGTGCTCGGGCCGAGCGGCACGGGGAAGACCACGCTGCTGCGGGCGATCCTGGGGCTCCAGCCGCTGTCCGCGGGGACCGTGGTCGCGCTCGGAGAACCGGTGCGACGCCGCGGCAGCCGCCGCATCGGGTACCTGCCGCAGGCAAGGCCCCTGCCCGCCGAGACCTCGATGCGGGGGCGGGATCTCGTCGCGCTCGGCGTGGACGGGCACCGCTTCGGCCTTCCGTTCCCGCGCCGCGGCGACAGGGCCCACGTCGATGCGCTCATCGACGCGGTCGGCGCCCGCGACTTCGCGGACCGTCCGGTCGGCGTGCTCTCCGGCGGCGAGCAGCAGAGGCTGCGCGTCGGACAGGCGCTCGCGGACGATCCGCGCCTGCTGCTCTGCGACGAGCCCCTCACGAGTCTCGACCTCGCGAATCAGCAGGCGGTGACCGGGCTCATCGACGCGCATCGCCGCACGGGAGCCGGCGTGCTGCTCGTGACCCACGACATCAACCCGGTGCTCGACATCGTCGACAGGATCCTCTACATCGCGAACGGGCGGTTCACGCTCGGCACCCCGCGCGAGGTGCTGACCACACGGGTGCTGAGCGCGCTCTATGGCGCGCCCGTGTTCGTGCAGGAGGTCGGCGGCCGGCTCGTGGTCGTCGGCGCCCCCGACGCGGAGATCGCCGCGCACCACCACGAGCACGACGACCACGAGGACGGCGCATGAACATCGACGACATCGGCCAGGCGATGTTCGGCGGCCTCTCGCAGTACGGCGAGATCCTCGGGCTCGTCTCGAACTCGGTGTGGGCCGGCGCGATCCTCGGCCTCGTCGGCGGACTCATCGGGGTCTTCGTGATGCAGCGCGACATGGCGTTCGCGGTGCACGGCATCAGCGAGCTCTCGTTCGCGGGTGCCGCCGCGGCGCTGCTGTTCGGCGTCGACGTGATCGCCGGATCGATCGTGGGATCGCTCCTCGCTGCGGCGATCATCGGGTGGCTGGGCGCCCGCGCTCGCGACCGCAACTCGATCATCGGCGTGCTGATGCCCTTCGGGCTGGGCCTCGGGATCCTCTGCCTGTCGCTCTACAGCGGCCGCGCGGCCGGACGGTTCAGCCTGCTCACCGGGCAGATCGTCTCGGTGCAGTCGACCCAGCTCGGCTGGCTGGCCGCGATCTGCGCCGTCGTGCTCGTCGGGCTGCTCCTCATCTGGCGGCCGTTGCGCTTCGAGTCGCTCGATCCGCAGTCCGCGGCCGCGCGCGGCGTGCCCACGGTCGGCGTCTCGTTCGCGTTCATGCTGCTGCTCGGGCTCGTGGTCGCCGTCGCCGTGCACATCATCGGCGCGCTGCTCGTGATGGCGCTCGTGGTGACGCCCGCGGCCGCTGCGATGCGGATCCGCTCCGGCCCCATCGCGGTGCCGCTGCTCGCGGCGCTCTTCGGTCTGGTCTCGGCCGTCGGCGGAATTCTGCTCGCCGTCATGGGCACGCTTCCGGTGAGCCCGTACATCACGACGATCTCGTTCGCGATCTACCTCGTCTGCCGCATCGTGGGCGCCCGTCAGGAGCGGGTCGTGCGGCTCTCCCCCCGCGTCTCGGAGGGGGCCGTCGCGTGACCCGCGTGCACTCCGCGCCGCGGCGCTGTGTCAGGCGCGGGCGTCGCCGTACATCGCGGCCACGTCCTGCGAGGTCAACCAGCGGGAGTATGTCGGATCCTGCGGCCAGCCCTCCGGCACGTCCTGCCACTGCTCCTGCCGTCCGTACGGGAGCACGTCGGAGATCGCGAACGAGACGCTGAACCGCTCGGCGCCCCTGCCGTTCGTGTGCCAGGTGCGGTAGACGTCATCGCCGTCGCGCAGGAACACGTTGAAGCCGAATCCCTCGCCGGGGCCGGAGTCCATGTCGGCGCCGAAGGCCGACTCCGCGGACGAGTACCAGGTCATCCGATTGCCGACGCGCTGACCGCCGCGCTCGATGATCTCGTGGTCGCCGGCGATCTCTCCGCGGCCAGCCGGGACGACGCCGCCTGGGCGTGCTGGGCCACCGTGCACGGCTTCGCGGAGCTCTGCCTGCGCGGACCGCTCGCGGGCGTGGAACGGGGGGAGCAGCGCCGTCGCGGAGCCATCGCGATCCGTGCCGTGATCGCCGGGATCCGATCCGGCAGCGCCTGACACCCCGGCGCGTGGCCGGCATCCGGAGGCGGTGCCGACGGCGCACTCGATCCACGGCGCGATGAGCGCGATCGTTCCGCGCCCACCCCGCGCGGCGGCCGACTGAGCTCTCCTGTGCCGTTTTATCCAGCGCCGGTTCGAATCATCCGATCGGAGCGTTCGAGGCGTGCCTGCGAATCAGCATGGACAGGGTCAACAGGGCTGCCGGGCAGCCGAACGATCTATAGGGGAGAACAAGATGACAGATTCGTCGACGCCGAGCAGCGTCAAGAGGCGGACCCTGATCAAGGGTGCGGCGTGGTCCGTTCCCGTGGTGGCGGCCGCGATCGCGGTTCCCGCGCATGCCGCGTCCGTCGCCGGGTGCACGCCAGGTCAGAAGTCCTTCACCGTCCCCAGCGCGACGGATGCTGCGGGCGGTCTCGAGAACTGGACGGTGCCGGCAGGCGTCACCGCCGTGAGCTATGTCGTGACCGGCGGCGCTGGAGGTTGGGCAAGTCACCTTCTCGGCGGTCATGGAGCTCGCGTGATCGGTACTCTGGCGGTCACCCCGGGGGATGTCCTCACCATCAATATCGGGCAGGGCGGGCTCGGCGGAGGCTCCCAGAACACGGGTGGTGGTGGCTTCGGTACCGGCGGCTCCACCACCATCAGCCCTGTGCCTGCATACCGCCTGCTCGGTGGAGGAGGCGGCGGGGCGTCCGCGATCGTCTTCAACGGCGCCCCACTGGTGGTAGCCGGCGGTGGCGGCGGCGCCGGCACCCTGGGATGGATCTACGGCACCTGGCCGACGGGCGGAGTGGGCGGGGATGCCGGCACTGACGGTGGTGCCGTGAGCGCCGATGGCTTCGTTGCTGGCGGCGGTCACGCCGATGGCACGGGTGGCGTTGCATCCGGCCCCTATCAGGAGACCACGGCCGGCCAGGCGGCATCGGGACACAACGGCGCAGACGGGGTGGTCACCGGCCGACTCGGAGCCAACCGCACCGATGTCGAGTACATCGGAACCGGTGCGGGCGGTGGCGGCTATACGGGCGGCGGGTCCGGGGCCATCGCCTACATCGATGACAACGCGACCGATGTTCACAAGAACTATGGCGGCGCCGGCGCCGGCGGTGCAAGCTACGTGGCCAGCGGCGTCGCTGGCACGATCGACAACTCCGGCGGGGCCGCATCGGTTGCGGGAGTCCGCACGGCGGGAAGCGTCACGCTGAGCTGGAGCTGCTGATCGGCTGATCCCTCAACGCGGATCGGGGCGGGCGGTGCTCGGCAGCGCTCGCCCCGATCGGATCCGAGCGTCAGAGCGGTGAGAAGTCGGCGCGCAGGACTCCGCTCGCTCGCGGCCGTTGCGCTGACGGGGACGTCTTCGCCCACGATCGCGAGGCCGAGCGCCGCTCAAGCCGACCGCGCGGGATGCGGTTGGGCGGGGCGCGACGATCGTCGCGCCCCGCCGAGTCATCTACCGGCTCGAGGGCCATCGATGCGAACGGGCTGGGGACCCGACCTCTTCTTCTGCAACCGGCGCAGGACGCTGGGGACGCCTCCGCCTTTTCAAAAGATACTGAAGGGCGGGCTATTCGCGGGACATTCGTAGGAAATGGTCGAAGACTCGGACAAAGTGCGCCGGATAGTCGATCGGCGTGATCGGCGTGATCGGCGTGATCGGCGTGATCGGGTGAGCTGTCACCCGTTCGAGATACTGGAATATCCCAATCCGGGAAGTGGTGAGGTGCTCATGAACTACATCGCAACGCGAGCGCGGGAGGCGTCGCTCGCCGGCGATGACGATGCGCTCCTTGAGCTGCTCTCACTGCGACCGATCCAGCTCTGGTTCTCAGTGCCCCCGCCGGAGCTGTCCTTCATGCTCGGCGCCGTGGCCGAGGAGAAGCTTCACCGCAGCTTGGAAGCGACTCTCGTGCTGCACCTGCTCTCCATGGGCGAGGGAGGGCTTTCCTCGAGCCAGCTGTCGGCGGTCCGAGAGCTGCTCCCTCTCGAACGGCATCGTCACTGGATCGGCCTCATCGAGGGCGCCCAGGCCCGCCTCGTCGGTGATGTCGGGCATGCATATGGGATCCTCAGCGAACTGCCCGACGTGCGGGACTCCTCTCCGACCGTTCTGGACCCGACCCATGGCGCTCGCGCGTTCGCGATCGAGCAGGCCGCGATGACGGCAGCGCTGGCGGGGCGATTCCAGGATGCCTTGGCCCTTTACACGAGGTTGCTTCGTGTGCCGCCCTCCGAAGGCGTCGAGTTCTTCACACGCGAGGCGAACCTGCGGGCGGCGATGATCCACGGACTCTACGGCGACGCCTCTGTTGCGCGTTCGCACTTGGCCGAGGCGCGCCGCGTCCCCCGCTCGACCAGTTGGGCGGAGATGCAGCTCGACTCGGAGCAGAGTCTCGTCGAAGCGTTGCTCTCAGACGGGGATCCGGACGGCGCCTTCGATGCGGCGATGACGCTCACCTACGGGCAGATGGGCGAGATGTGGCCGTTCTACCTGCTGGCCCTGCAGAGGACAGGCATCATCGCGGGCAGGGGCGGCGAACTGTGCGAGCGCATACGCACGCTCCTCGCCAGCGGACTGGGCGACGGCGGAACCGGTCTACCGGGCAGCGTGCCGCAGACGATCCTGGCCCTCGACGCGTTGATGTGCGGCAACGTCGCGGGGGCGCGACGTGAGCAGGGGAACCCCGACGATCAGATGTGGCCTTCTCGCATCACGCAATGCTTGGTGGCGATCGCCTCAGGTGCGTCTCAGGCCGCGATCCGGCTCCTCCGCGACGCGCGGTCGATGACTGCGCATCTGACCCAGGCGGAGCGTCACCGGCTGCTCGTGCTGGCGCTCGCTTACCAAACGGTCGAAGACGAGGCGGCCCTTTCGAGCATCGTCGAGGTCTTGGCAGGGACGGATCAGACCCTGGGTGCGTTCGACCTCGCTGTCATGGAAGCGTTCGCCCCGCGATTGCTTGCCTTCGTGGGTCAATGCGGACCTGATCTGCTCCCCGCGGGGATGAGAATTCGTGCCGAGGGCGGCATCGACGTCCCCAATCTCAGCGCGAGCGAGCTGGAGATCCTCGAGCGGCTTGCGCGCGGTCTGACGCGCGAGCAGATCGCGAGAGAGCTGTTCCGCTCGCCGAACACCATCAAGACCCATCAGCGCTCTCTTTACCGCAAGCTCGGTGCGAAGTCGGCGAGGGAAGCTGTCGTGCGAGCCATCGAAGCCGGGTACATCTGGGGGCCTGGAGTCGGCGGCTCCTCCTGAATCCCTGTGATGGGGGCGAAGCATCTGCAGCGCGCGGAGGCCTCACGCTGCCGATGGGTGAATCAGAGGGTTAACTGGTTCGGCTTCGCGGGCTCGAGCTACCGGGGAATCGCAGAATCACCGAGGGGCTATCTGAGGGGCTCCGGGGATCAGGCGCCGTCGCGTGCCTATGGGGGTTGCAGTGTCTCTTGTCGATTTCGATCAGCCCGTGATCGGGCTGAGATCGTCACGTCCCGCGACGCGGTCGCGTGGCGGGATGTCATCATGCACGACACATGACCGGGCGTTCCAGGTCAACCGCTGGCACATCCAATGGGGTGACAGGCCACTGCCGCCGGGGCTCACGCGCCGGATGAATGATGCCGGCATCGAGTTCCGGCGGATCTCGGAGCCGGGGCCGGCGGTGCTGCGCCACGCGGTGGTGGGCGACGTCTGGCTTCTCAATCTGGCGACGCCCAAGGCGGAACTCACGGTGAACAAGCGGAAGGATCAGGTCCTCCTGCTGCTTGCCAACACCGGCGAGGTCGAGGTCGAGTCTGAAGAGCGTCCCGTCACTCGCGGCGACGGGACGCTCCTCTTCCTCTCCGGCACGGATGACGTGGTGATCAGCACCACGGGCCGGCGATCCGAGATCCTGGTCGTGGGGTTCCCTGAGGCCTTCGTCAAGGACCTCATCGTGGAGCGTTCCCCCGAGACGCGCACGTTTCCTCCTGCGGTGCTGAGCGGCCTCATCTACGCGGTCCTCTCCACGACCTGCGCGATGCCGGAGGGCACTTACGACAATGCGACGCACGTCCTAGGTGCCATGCGGGGCGTGTGTCGCGCTGCGGTCGCACAGATTCTGGGCTTCGAGACGATTCGTCCGCACGGCAGTGCGGACGTCGTCCGCAGCGCCCTCGAGATCATCGCCTCGAGATACCCGGAGCCGGATCTGTCGATCGACAAGATCGCACAAAGCCTGGGGATCTCACGGAGCACTCTTCACGCTGCCTTCAAAGAATCCGGCATGACACCGGCGGGCGAGCTGCGAAGGGTTCGCACCAGGGAGGCGCTGACGCTCCGGCGTTCCCATCCGCCGATGCCCATCCAGAGCGTGGTGAGCGCGGTCGGCTTCGGGTCGGTTGCGGCCGCCTATCGCGCGTTGCGCCGGATGGGCTCAGAGTGAAGGGGACCGCTCTGCCGCGTATCCCCCGCAGCCGGGGAACCCGCACTCGACCGGCCCTGTCGGCAGGGCGGAACCGCGGGTTAGGATCGTCAGGACTCGCGCGGATCGCGGCCCCCGCACCCAGGGATGCCGGACGACGCGATTCCCCCTCCGCATCCATCCCTCCCGGCGCATCCCCCCTGCCTGGGAGCAGGAGGGGCGAACAGAAAGGCGCCGCACGTGGCCGAGGCAACCGAGGATCGAGCAACCGAGGACAAGGCGCAGCAGGGCGATTTCTTCGATCAGCTGCTGGACAACCCGACGACGCAGCAGTCCTTCACGATCGGCTTCCGCGGCTACGACAAGACCGAGGTCGACGCGCACTTGACGGCCCTCAAGGAGGAGCTGCGCCGCGCTGCGGAGTCCGGCGCGAAGACCGACGCGCACCTGCGCGGCGAGCTCGACAAGGCGGCCGAGAAGCACCGCCAGGAGCTGGCGAAGGCCGCAGCCGCGCACGACAAGCGCGCGACGAAGCTCGAGTCCGACCTCGCGACGGCGAACGCGAAGGTCACCGAGTCGGCGCAGCAGATCCAGTCGCTGAGCACGGCGCTCGCCGGATCTCAGGAGGACATCGACGAGGCCACGTCCCGTTCGCAGTTCGAAACCGTGCTGCGCGTGGCGGAGGAGCAGGCGAGCGTCCTGATCCAGAACGCCGCGGTGCAGGCCGAGCGGCTGCTCGAAGCCGCGCGTGACGAGGCGGCCACGAAGCGCGCCGAGCTCGACGCGGATGTGGCCAGGATCACGGCGCAGGCCGAGCGCGACGCGGATCAGGTGCGGCTGAAGATGGAGACCGAGTTCACCGCGCACACCGCGCAGGTCGAGCGCGAGGCCGCGCATGCGGCCGAGAAGGTGAACCACGCCGAGCAGGAGGCGCACTCGATCCGCACCGAGGCGGAGAAGGGTGCGGCGGCGCTGCGCGCGATGGTCACCAGGGAGACGACGGATCTGCGTGTCTCGGCCGAGCGCGAGGTGCGCGAGATGAACGCGCGCGTGCTCGAGATGGAGGAGTCCCTCACGCGCCGGCAGGACGATGCGCAGCAGGAGTTCCTGGTGCTGCACAACCAGGCCGTCGCGCACGCGGAGCGGATCACCGCCGATGCGAACGAGCAGGTCTCCTCGTCGCTCGCGCACGCGGAGCGGATCTCGGCGAAGGCCGAGGACTACGAGCGCCTGATGCGCTCCCAGGCGAGCGCGATCGAAGCCGAGGCGCAGGTGCGCGCCAGGGAGACCCTTGACCGCGCCCGCACGAAGTCGCAGAAGATCGTCGACATGGTGACCGCGCACACCGGGAACGTCGTCCGTGATGCGGACGATCGTGCCCGTCAGCTGCGCTGGCAGCAGCAGCAGCTCACGAGCTTCATGGCCGAGGTGCGCGAGCTGATCCGCCCCGACGGCGCTCTCGGCAGCGAGGCATCCGGATCCGCTCCGGCCGCCCCCGCCGCCGAGACCGAGCCTTCCGGAGACGCTGAGGCCGCGTCCGCCGAGTGACCCTGCCCCGCGGTCGTTGAGCGACCCTGCCCCGGGCGCGGTCGGCCGGGGCAGGGCATCCAGCGGCTGGAAGGACTGCTCCCAGCCGTGGACCAGGGGGCGGCTCTAGACTCGGGGCATGGCCCAGCGGAACACGTGGCAGCGCGAACGCGTGCGCGAGGAGCTCTCCGACGTGCGCGGATTCGTGAGCGCGCAGTCCCTGCACCAGGCCCTGCGCGAGGCCAACACCGGCATCGGCCTGGCCACCGTCTACCGCGCCCTGGCCGGGCTCGCGGCCTCCGGCGAGGCCGACTCGCTGCAGAGTCCCGAGGGCGAGGCGCTGTACCGCGCGTGCAGCAGCGAAGGCCACCACCATCACCTGATCTGCCGTTCCTGCGGGATGACCGTCGAGATCGAGGCCACCGACGTCGAGCAGTGGGCGCAGCGCACCGCGGCCCTGCACGGCTTCCGCGATGCAGAGCACGTGGTCGACATCTTCGGACTGTGCGCGAGCTGCGCCAACGCCGCCGCGCAGGAGTGATCGTCGCGTGACCCTGACGACCCCTGGCCGCCGCGCGACCGCCGCGCGAGAAGGAGCGGAGACGCCGCACGCCCTGCGCGCCCCGAAGCCGCGGCTGTCCGGCCGCACGGCGCTCATCGGCGCGGCGATCGGCGCTGCCGTGGTCGCGGTCCTCGTCGCGATCGACGTGTTCGCGCCGCACCTGTTCTCCGCGCGGCTGCCCAACCGGCTCCAGGACGGGCTCACCCTCTCCCTGAGCGTGCTGTTCGAGGCGCTGCCGTTCGTGATCCTCGGCGTCCTGCTTTCGATCGTGGTCCAGGTGTGGCTGCCCGCGGGCGTGATCGAGCGGATCCTGCCGAAGCGCGGCTGGGCGCGACGGGCCGTGCTGTCGCTGCTGGGCATGCTCATCCCCGTGTGCGAGTGCGGCAACGTGCCGTTCGCGCGCGGGCTCATGATGCGGGGCCTGGGCCCTGCGGAGGCGCTGACCTTCCTCATGGCGGCGCCCATCGTCAACCCGATCGTGATCCTCACGACGCATGCGGCCTTCGGCTTCGACGGCGGAATCCTCGTGGCCCGTCTCGTCGGCGGCTACCTCGTGGCCAACCTGATCGGCTGGGTGTACAGCCGGCACCCGGATCCCGACGCGCTCCTCACGGCGCGGTTCCGGGACACCTGCGAGGTCGTCGTCCACGAGGAGGGATCCGGGGTCCGCCGGAGTCTGGCCCAGTTCCTCATCGAGCTGCGCGCCGTGATGCCCGCGCTGATCGTCGGATCGGCGCTCGCGGGCGCCGTGCAGGTGCTCGTGCCGCGCGACGTGCTGCTCGCGATCGGCTCGAACCCGCTGCTCTCGGTCGTCGCGATGATCGCGCTGGCCATCTCGGTGGCGATCTGCTCGAACATCGACTCGTTCTTCGCACTCTCCTTCGCCTCGACGTTCTCGCCGGGCGCGATCGTCGCCTTCCTCCTGGTCGGCCCGCTGGTCGACATCAAGATGATGGCGCTGCTGCGCACGACCTTCACCGCGCGCACCCTTGCCGGGATCGTCGGCATCGTGATCCTGTTCGGCTTCGCCCTGGGGATCGGGGTGAACGTCTTTGCCTGAGTCCACGACCGCGCACCGGCCCTCCCGCGCGCAGGCGCTCGGTACCCGCTGGCTCGGCGCCGGCCTGGCCGCGGCGCTCGCCGTCACGACGCTGGTGCTCGCCTTCGCCGGGCAGCTCACGCTCTACATCAGCCCCGAGACGGTGTGGTTCGCAGTCGCGGCGGCGATCGTGACGCTCATCGGCGCCGTGTGGTCGTGCATGCTGCCGCTCGGCGCGGAGCAGGACCACGGGCACGATCACGGAGACGCGGGACACGACGACCACGACCACGCGCCCGCCGCATCCGGCCGCCGCGTGCTGGGCGCCGTGGTGGGCGCGACCGGCGGAGTGATCGCGACGGGTGTCGTCGCGGGGGCGCTGCTGCTGCCGCCCGCCTCTCTCTCGGTCGACATGGCGATGCAGCGCGCGCCCGTGGGCAACGTGCTGTTCGCCGGCGCGGACAACGTCGCGCTCGGGGCGAACACCGACACCAGCACGTTCGGCGTGGGCGGCTGGGCCAGCGTGTTCGCCACGGGCAGCCGGCCGGAGAAGTACGACGGCTCCTCGGTGACGCTCACGGGCTTCCTCACCCCCAGCGGATCCGCGAAGGATCAGGCGCATCTGACCCGCATGGTCATCACGCACTGCGTGCTCGACGCGCAGCCGGCGTCGGTGCCGGTGCAGATCGGCGGGTGGCAGGGCCAGTACGCTGTGGGCGACTGGGTTCAGGTGAAGGGGACGGTCCGCGCGACAGCGGACGGCAAGCTCTCGATCGTGCCGGCCAGTGTGTCGAAGATCTCGGAGCCGAAGGACCCCTATGAGCACTGACGACGCGGATCGCCCCCTCACCCGCGCCGAGCTGCGCGCCCGCCGCGCGGCCGAAGAGGCCGCGGCTGCCGCGCCCGCCGTGCCGGAGGTTCCTCCCGCGGACGAGCCCGTCACGCGCTCCGCCGCGCCCGCGGAGGTCTTCGACCGGGCGCCGGGACCTCGTCGCACGCCGAACGGCGGATCCGAGCCGTCGACCGCATCCGAGAGCGTCCCCGAGGCCGATGTGGACCTGAGCCCCGTGCCGGCCGCAGAAGCGGTCACGAGTCCGGAACGGCCACCGGCCGAGGCCGCGGACGCCGAGATCTTCGATGCCGCCCCGGTCGCGGACGCCGCGCCGGATCCGCGGCTCGAGACGCCGGAGTGGCAGCCGCACCCCACGCCCTCGCCGGTCGCGCGCCGCCGCCGGTTCCCGCTGATCCTCGGCGCGGTGATCGGGGTGCTCGTCGTCGTGGTCGCCGGGTTCGGCGTGATCACGCTCCTGCAGGGACCGCGCGTCAGCGGCGTCAAGATCGACGCGCAGTCCGCGATCGACGCCTCCGGCACGCGCATGATCATCACGGCCAGCCAGCCGCTCGCGAAGGTGGATCCGAAGCAGGTCTCGGTGAGCCCCCAGGCGCCGTTCACGGTCGACACGTCGGGGCGCAACCTCGGGATCCGCTTCACCGTGCCGCTCGACGACGACACGAACTACACGGTCACCGTGAAGGACGCGACGGGAACGGACAAGCAGCGTCAGAGCACACTGCAGGCGAGCTTCCAGACGCCGAAGTCCACGATCTTCCTGCTGCAGCGCAACGCCAAGGGCGACGACACCATCTTCCTCACGGACCTCGGCGGCAAGAACGCCGTCCCGGTCGTGCAGCACGAGAAGATCGACGACTTCCGCGCGACCGCGGACCATCTCGTGGTGGCGACCGAGAAGGACGGGATCTCCGAGCTGCTCGTGATGGACCGGAAGGGCAAGAATCAGCGCGGACTCAAGCTCCCCGGCCCCGGGTTCCTCTCGAACCTGCAGGTGTCGGAGCGCGGCAATCTCGTCGGCTACACCTTCACGGACAAGGGCATCAGCGCCACCAGCGGCCGGGCGAGCATCCTGGTGACGCAGTCGCTCACCGGCGACGGGGATCCGCAGATCGTCAAGATCGGCGACAAGATGCCGAGCATCTCGCAGTGGGCGTTCGTGCCCGACTCCTCGTCTGTCCTGTTCATCGACTTCAGCGGCGCCCTGTTCGTCCAAGACCGTGCCGATGCGAAAGCGGCCCCGACCGCGCTCGGCTCCGCGCAGACCGTCGAGGGCATCTCCCGGGGCACCTACACGGCGATCGTCAGCCGGGGCAACGACCTCGTCGAGCTGAACCTCGCCGACGGATCCGAGAAGCCGCTGGCCGCATCGACCCCCGACTTCGGGGTGCCGGGGACCATCGCCCCGTTCCCCGGAGGGACGCTGCGCCAGGTCGCCACCCGCGACGCGAGCGGCCTGCCGACGGGGCAGATCGTCACGCGCGTGGACGACGACGGCAAGGCCACGAAGCTGTTCAGCGTCACCGGATCCGACGCGATCATGCAGGCCTGCCCCTCGCCGAGCGGGCAGTACAGCGCGATCGTGGTGGCGCCGAAGCTCGTGAACAACCCGTACGACCAGTCGCTGCTGCCGCTGCCGACCACGATGCAGACGCACATCGTCGATACGAAGACCGGCAAGGAGCTCGTGGTGCTGGCCGGCTTCGACCCGTCGTGGTGCGCGCAGGCCCCGCACCGCTGATGGCCGGCACCCGGCTGCCCTCCGTCGGCGACGGGCTGCGTCCCGCTCGCCGAGAGGACCTGCTGGCCCTGCCACTCGAGGTGGCGCCGCGCCTGCTCGGCGCCCGGCTGCGCACGATCGTGGACGGCGCGGCGGTGCAGCTGCGGATCACCGAGGTCGAGGCCTATCACGGCAAGGGCGCGGGGCCCGTTCCCGACCCCGGCTCGCACGCCCGGATGGGCCGCACCGCGCGCAACGCCACGATGTGGGGCGAACCGGGGCATCTGTACGTGTACCTCAGCCATGGCATCCACTCCTGCGTGAACGTGGTGTGCGGGCCCGACGGGGTGGCCGGCGGTGTGCTGCTCCGGGCCGGCGCGGTGGAGCTCGGTGTCGACCCGGCGGCGGAGCGGCGGGGGATCCGGC
The DNA here is from genome assembly GCF_000956505.1 of Microbacterium azadirachtae. Lineage (GTDB taxonomy): Bacteria > Actinomycetota > Actinomycetes > Actinomycetales > Microbacteriaceae > Microbacterium > Microbacterium azadirachtae_A. Next base: position 92,472 of record NZ_JYIX01000031.1, read on the forward strand.
CTGGAGCCCGTTCCGAACTCGGCGCGACCCAGCTGCGCGACCTCGCCCGCGGTCCCGGCCGGTTCGGCCAGGCCTCGGGACTGCGGCACCCCCGCCACGACGGCATCGACGCGCTCACGGGCGCCGAGTGGGAGGGAGCCCGCGCCGAGCTGTGGCTCGCGGATCCGCTCGCCGAGGTCGCATCCGGTCCGCGGGTGGGGGTCGCGGGGCATGCCGGCACCGGTGCCTTCCCGTGGCGGTTCTGGATCCCCGGGGATCCGACGGTGTCCCCGTTCCGCTGGGGGCGGGGTGCCGCAGAGGCCGCCGCGGCGGCCGACACGCCCGGCATCGGATCCGTGCTAAAGTAGCTCTTTGTCTGCGCACACTCCTGTGCGCAGTTCGTATGCCTCCTCCCCGTTCCGGTCCTGAGCTCGTCGAAGGACAGCAGGGGAGAGGTGTGCAGACAAGGGATCTTGGGTGAGGCCGTCCGGCCTCACGGTAGAGAAGGAGTCATCATGGCAGCAGTGTGCCAGGTGACCGGTGCTGTTCCCGGCTTCGGTCACAACATTTCGCACTCGCACCGCCGGACGAAGCGCCGCTTCGACCCGAACGTGCAGAAGAAGACGTATTTTGTTCCGTCGCTCGGTCGCAAGATCACGCTGAACGTGTCCGCCAAGGGCATCAAGGTGATCGACGCCCGGGGTATCGAGAAGGTTGTTGCTGACCTCCAGGCGAAGGGTGTGAAGCTCTAATGGCCAAGAAGGCACAGGACATCCGTCCGATCATCAAGCTGCGTTCGACGGCAGGTACGGGTTACACCTACGTGACCAAGAAGAACCGTCGCAACACCCCCGACCGCCTCGTGCTGAAGAAGTACGACCCGGTGGTTCGCAAGCACGTCGAATTCCGAGAGGAGCGTTGATCCATGGCTAAGAAGAGCAAGATCGCGCGCAACGAGCAGCGCAAGGTCGTCGTCGAGCGTTACGCCGAGCGTCGCGCCGAGCTGAAGAAGACCCTGGTCGACCCGAACGCGACCGACGAGGCCCGTGAGGCCGCCCGCGTCGGCCTGCAGAAGCTTCCGCGCAACGCGTCGCCGGCGCGCGTCCGTTCGCGTGACGCCATCGACGGCCGCCCCCGTGGTGTCCTCACGAAGTTCGGCATCTCGCGTGTCCGCTTCCGTGACATGGCGCACCGCGGCGAGCTGCCCGGCGTGACCAAGTCGAGCTGGTAAGTCTTTCCAGACCCTGAGCCTGTCGAAGGGTTCAGGGAATCAGGGGCGGGGATCTTCGGATCCTCGCCCCTTCTGCGTGCCCGGATCCGGGGACCTTCCCGCCCGGATCCGGGGGAGCCCGATCGGCGGACACTGGATCCGACGTGTGACTGGAGTGACGGATGAGACGCGACACGCCGCCGTAAAACGTCAAAACCCGCGAAATGACGCGGAAAGCGGGGGTTTGGTTGATACATTCAAGGCGGTCGTTCGACCAACGGGGGGCATCCGCCCATCCGGAACTCTGATACGAAGCGACGGGATCCCGTCGCTGGAGGATGAAATGGCTGACAAGTCCATCACCAAGACCGAGCTCGTCGCGAGCATCGCCAGCGCCACCGGCCAGAGCCAGGCTGCCGTCTCCGGCGTTCTCGACGCCCTGTTCGCCACGGTCTCGGACGCTGTTGCCAAGGGCAGCAAGGTCTCGATCCCGGGCTGGATCTCCTTCGAGCAGGTCGCGACCGCTGCCCGCACGGGCCGCAACCCGCAGACCGGCGCCGAGATCAAGATCCCGGCCGGCAAGCGCGTCAAGGTGACCGCTGGTTCCAAGCTCAAGGCCGCCGTCAAGTAATTCGGCTTCGCCTCGCAGGGCCGTCCCTCCTCGGAGGGGCGGCCTTTCGCGTGCCCTGCCTCCCGGTTTGGGGCGCACTTCCTCGTTTTGGGGCGCGCGGCGACCGTGGAATCGGGCGTGGCGCGCCCCAAAACGTGGAAACGCGCCCCGAACCCGAGGTGCCCGGCCCCGGCCGAGGGTGACTGACCCGGAGCCAGAGCCAGAGCCAGAGCCAGAGCCTGACCGTACGGGACGCACCTACTCCGTTTTGGGGCGCGCTTCTCCGTTTTGGGGCGCGCGGCGACCGTGGAATCGGGCGTGACGCGCCCCAAAACGTGGGAACGAGCCCCGAACCCGAGGTGCCCGGCCCCCCGTCCCGCGACTCCGGCCATCCCGCCGAAGCCCGCTCCCGGCAGACCCCGAGCGACACCGGAATAGGGTGGAGGGGTGAATCGCCCCGCCACCGGGGTCCGCCCCGAGACCGGGTCGGATGCCGCCCGTTCTGCCCTGCCCGCCGGATCCCCGACCCTGCGCATCGCGGGTCCCGTGATCCTCGTCGGAGCCGGGATCCTCGCGGTCGTCGCCGGTCTCGCGTTCGGCGGGGGTGCGGCCCCGAACCTGCTGCTCGACCCCGGTCCCGTCGTGCGCTGGGGCCTCCCCGTCGTGAAGACGATCAGCAATCTGGGCGCGGCGGCGATGCTCGGATCCCTCGTACTCGCGCTCTTCTCGCTGCGCAGCGGGGCCCGCTCGTTCGAGATCGCGCTGGACACCGCGTCGATCGGCGCCGCCGTCTACACGGTCGCGAGCGCCGTGGCGGGCCTGTTCACGTTCCTGCAGACCCTCGGCGTGAAGCTCAGCGCGGGGCCGGAGTTCGGCGCACAGCTGGGCCGGTTCCTGCTCGAACTCCCGCTGGGGCAGGCGTGGCTGATGACCGTGCTCGCGGGCGCCGTCATCACGATCGCCGCCTTCGCCTTCCGCGGCTGGGCCGCCACGCTGCTCACCGCGATCCTCGCCGCCGCCTCCTTCGTCCCGCTCGCCACGCAGGGCCATGCGGGCGAGCTCAGCGGTCACGACGCCGCCGTGAACTCCCTGCTGCTCCACACGATCGGTGCGGCCGTCTGGATCGGCGGCCTCGTGCTGCTGATCGTGCTGCGCGGATCCCGCAGCGAGCTCGCCGACACCGGACGGGCGACCGCGAGCACGGCCGGAGCGACGGCGGCGAAGCCCGGCGCGAAGCCCGCGAAGAAGACGAAGGGCACGGCCCGCTTCGCGGACGTCGTGCGCCGCTACTCCTCCCTCGCCCTCGCCGCCTACATCGTGGTCGCCGTCTCCGGCGTCGCCCGCTCGATCGTCGCCGTGGGCGACTGGGCCGGCATGCTCACGCCGTACGGCGGCCTCATCATCGCGAAGGCGGTGGTGCTGATCCTGCTCGGCGTGCTCGGCGCCCGCTACCGCACCCGCCTGATCCCGAAACTCGAGGCGGGCGGATCCGGCCCGTTCTGGACGCTGGTGCTGCTGGAGCTCGCGCTCATGGGCATCGCCTCGGGCCTCGCCGCCGCGCTGTCGCGCACGGCTCCGCCCACCGGGCTCGAGGTGGCGACCGTGCGCACGCCGGCCGAGATCCTCACCGGATCCCCGCTGCCGCCCGAGCTCACCCCGATCCGCTGGATCACGGCGTGGAACATCGATCTCATCTGGGCGACCGCCGCGGCGTTCGGCATCGCGCTGTACGCGATCGGCGTGCTGCGGCTCCGCAAGCGCGGCGACTCGTGGCCGATCCACCGCACGGTCTTCTGGATCCTCGGCCTGCTGGGGCTGGTGTGGGTCACCGGCGGCGCGATCAACGCGTACCAGGAGACCCTGTTCAGCGTGCACATGCTCGGGCACATGATGCTGTCGATGGCGATCCCGCTGCTGCTCGTCGCGGGCGCGCCTGTCACCCTTGCGCTGCGCGCGATCGACAAGCGCGACGACGGCACCCGCGGAGGCCGGGAGTGGATCCTGTGGGCCGTGCACTCGCCGTTCTCGCGTGTGGTCACCAACCCGTTCGTGGCGGCGGCGATCTTCGTCCTGTCGCTGTGGGCGTTCTACTTCACCGACCTCGTGCGCTGGGCGATGACCGACCACATCGGGCACGAGTGGATGACGATGCACTTCCTCATCTCGGGGTACCTGTTCGTGCTGACCCTGGTCGGGGTGGATCCCGTTCCGCGCCGGCTCCCGTACGCGGGCCGGCTCATCACGCTCATCGCCGTGATGGCCACGCACGCGTTCTTCGGCATGGCGATCATGATGCAGTCGGGTCTGATGGTCGCCGAGTGGTTCGGGGCAATGGGGCGCGCCTGGGGTGCGACGCCGCTGCAGGATCAGTACGTCGGCGGTGGCGTGGCCTGGTCGGTGGGGGAGATCCCGACCCTGATCCTGGCCATCACGGTCGCGATCCAGTGGAGCCGCAGCGACGCGAAGGTGCAGAAGCGTCAGGACCGGGCCGCCGATCGCTCGGGCGACGCCGAACTCGCGGACTACAACGCGCGGCTCGCCGAGCTCGCCGAGAAGGACCGCCGCGCCGCCACCCGCGGGCGCTGAACGCGCGGATCAGCCCTCGGAGCCGGGGGGAGGTGCTGACTGCTCGGGCGACGTGATGCTGATCGAGGCGGATCCGTCGGGCAGGAACCGGATCGTGCCGTCCACGTCGAAAGGCACGTCCTGGTCGACGTGCGACACGGATCCGTCGTACAGCGACTTCACCTCGAGCTGCACGTGCGCGGTGGCCGGGGTGGGTGCGATCTTCCAGCCCTCGGCGTCCGGCTGCAGGGTGATGTCGGGGTTCGTGACCATGCTCCAGGTCGGACCGTCGATGACCCTGTTCGGCACCGCGTAGCCGAAGGGGCAGCCCGTGGGCTGCAGCACCTGCTGCGTCGTGCACTTGCTGAGGAACTCGTTGACGCGCTGCTGCACGATCTTGACGAAGGCCTCGGTGGGCGTGGCCTGCACATCCAGCGGCACGTCGGCGAGCGGCTTGTCGGCGAGCACGCCCATGCCCTTCGCGGTCGCCGTCGACGTCTTCACCGACACCGAGTAGAGCCCGGGGGAGAACACGAGCATCGGCACCGGGTCGAGCGCCGACGAGTCCGCGCCCTGCGCCGCGACCTGGCGGCGGTCGAGATCGAAGCCGTTCACGGAGAACCGGTCGGATCCACGCACCGTGAGGGAGATCACGGCGAGCGGGCTCTGCGCGAACTCCCATGCGGGGGCGACGCCGATCCAGCCGTCCTGGGCGACGCGGAACGTGGAGGATCCGAGGTGACCCCCGGCCTTGTACTGGACGGTGACCGAGGTGACGTCGCCGTCGGGGTGCTCATCGGTCACGGTGATGTCGGTGAGCGTGCCGAGCGCGTCGCGGCGCAGCAGCGCGTCGGAGGCGGAGCGGAAGGAGTCGCTGTCGAGGTCGCCGTGCGAGAGCGCGACACCGGGCAGCTGCAGCGCGTCGGCCGCTCGTCCCTCGCTGAGCAGCGTCAGATAGCGGGTGACGAACGCGGACGGGCTGTAGAACTCGCGGTACGCGGTGAGTCCGCCGGCCGCGAGCGCGCCGACCAGCACGACGCCCACGATCGAGAGCAGGACGAGGTCGGACCAGAGCGGGGCACGGCGCCGCGCAGCCCGCGCCCGGCGCGACCGCGCGCCTGGCGCCTGCACCCCCGCCGACTGCACCATGGCGCAAGTCTACGAAGAGCAGCCTGCAGGAACCCCGAGTGGCCCGCGCGCCCTCTTAGTCCGCCCTCTACCGCGAGACTCCAACTGGGCGACGAGACTGCATCCCACGCGCGCAGTCTCGTCGCCCAGTTGGAGTCTCGCGGTCAGAGAGGGGGGGTGGGGAAAGCGGCGCGGTAGACTCCGTAGACCGTGAGCACGCCGACCCTCTCCGCCGAACAGGAAGAACTGTTCCGGCTGATCGAGGACACCCGTGAGCACGTGTTCATCACCGGCCGCGCCGGCACCGGCAAGTCGACCCTGCTGCAGCACTTCGCCTACAACACGCAGAAGCAGATCGCCGTCTGCGCGCCGACCGGCGTCGCGGCGCTCAACGTCGAGGGGCAGACGATCCACTCGCTGTTCCGGCTGCCGATCGGCCTCATCGCCGACAGCGAGATCGACCAGTCGGATGCGACCCGCAAGATCCTGAACGCGATCGACACGCTCGTGATCGACGAGGTGTCGATGGTCAACGCGGATCTGATGGACGCGATCGACCGGTCGCTCCGTCAGGCGCGAGGACGCAGGGCCGAGGCGTTCGGCGGCGTGCAGGTCGTGATGTTCGGGGATCCGTATCAGCTGGCCCCCGTGCCGCCGCGCGGCGACGAGCTGCGCTACATCCAGGACCACTACCGCTCGTTCTGGTTCTTCGACGCGAAGGTCTGGACCGGGGGCGAGGCCACCGACGGGCTGCTGGACATCGGCACGCACGGCGCGACGCTGCACGTGCGGGAGCTCGTGCACATCCACCGGCAGTCCGACGCCGGGTTCAAGGCGATGCTGAATGCCGTGCGCTACGGGCGGGTGACCGCGGAGATCGCCGGCGCCCTCAACGACGCGGGAGCGCGGACGCCGCCGGATCCGGCCCCGGGCGAGATCCCCATGATCACCCTCGCGACGCGCAACGACATCGTGAACGGCATCAACGCCCGCCATCTCGCGGCTCTGCCCGGCAAGGTGCAGAAGGCCAGGGCGGACATCTCCGGCGACTTCGGCAGGGGTGACGCCAACTACCCGGCGGACCAGGAGCTGCAGCTCAAGGAGGGCGCGCAGGTGATGTTCCTGCGCAACGACATCTCCGCGATGCCGGATCCGCCGCGCTGGGTGAACGGCACGATCGGGACGGTCGTGCGGATCCTCGGCGACGCGGTGCGCGTGGAGATCGACGGCGAGGAGGTCGACGTCGAGCCGGCGGTCTGGGAGCGCTACCGCTACATCTACAACCCCGGCACGAAGACGCTCTCGCGCGAGGTGGTCGCCGAGTTCACCCAGTTCCCGCTGCGGCTGGCATGGGCGGTCACGATCCACAAGTCCCAGGGCAAGACGTACGAGCGGGCGGTCGTGGATCTCGGATCCGGGGCGTTCGCCCCCGGGCAGACCTACGTCGCGCTGTCGCGGCTGACCTCGATCGACGGGCTGTATCTCTCCCGCCCGCTGCGCCCCCGCGACATCCGCGTCGACGAGGACGTGCGCCGCTTCATGCGCGCCGCCTGGGAGGCGCGTCAGGGCGATTCCACGCCGCAGCTGCCGTAGCGTCGCTGATGGACGAGCGGGATCCGCGTCGTCGAAGGGGGCAGCCATGACCGATCGACCACCGACCCGCGGTGGCCTCGGCGCGGCGATCGTCATCGTGATCGGCGTGCTGGCCGCCGTGCTGCTGGTCTGGCCTCAGGCGTTCGGTGCGCAGCGTCTCTTCGGCGTCGCGCAGCTCATCGCGTTCCGTGCGCCGCTCGCGCTCGGACTGGCGCTCGTCGCGATCGTCGTCGGATCCGTCGTCCTGCTGCTGCGCCGCCGCGCGGCACGGGTGCGGCGCGTGCTCGGGGTGTTCGCGATCATCGTCGCGCTCGCCGCGGGCGGGGACCTCGCCCTGCTCCTGGCCCGTGGACAGGCCCAGAGCGAGGCCGCCGGATTGCGCGACGGCGATCTCACCGTGCTCGTCTGGAACACCCAGGGCGGCGCGACCTCGCCCGCCGAGGTCGCCGAACTCGTGCTCTCCGTCCGCGCCGACGTGGTCAGCCTGCCCGAGATGGACGACGACGCCGCCGCCGAGGTCGCGAGGCGGGTGGGCGCCGGCGGCATCCGCATGACGGCGGCGACGACCAGAGCCGTCGCGGAGACGTCGACCCCGTCGTGGATCCCGACCTCACTGCTCGTCGCCGATCGCCTGGGCGCCTATCGTCTCGACGCCTCCGCGGGCACGACCAGAGGGCTGCCGAGCGGCGTCTGGCGTCCGGTCGACGGGACGGGGCCGACGATCATCGCCGCCCACCCCGCCGCGCCGCTGACCGACGGCATGGACGACTGGCGCGCGGGGCTCGACTGGGTGCGCGCCCAATGCCGCTCGCCGCACCCGGACCTGATCCTCGCCGGCGATCTCAACGCCACCGTCGACCACCTGGATCTCGGCGGATGCCGGGATGCGGCGGTCGAGGCGGGCGCAGCGGCGACGGGCACGTGGCCGTCCACGGTACCGGCCTGGCTCGCCGCGCCGATCGATCATGTGCTCGTCGGTCCGGCGTGGGTCGTCCGCGAGGTGCGGGTGGTCGACGCGACGGGCGGCACCGACCATCGTGCGCTCGTCGCGGTGCTGGAGTCGAGGGGCTGAGGCGATCGGCTCAGCCGCGTGCCCTGACGTGAGCCGCGAGGATCTCGGCGATCTCGTGGAGGTCGAGGCGGCTCTGGGCGGTCCCGAGGACGAGGCCGAACGCGGTGTCGGTGTCCATGTCGATCCGGATGCCGTTGAGCTCGAGAAACGTCAGCGTGAGGATCCAGGAGAATCGCTTGTTGCCGTCGTAGAGCGGATGGTTCTGCGCGAGAGAAGACATCAGCGCGGCGGCCTTCACCTCGATCTCGGGGTACGCCTCGACGCCGAACATCGAGCTCGCGGGACGGGAGAGGGCGGAGGACAGCAGCCCGAGATCGCGGATCTTCAAGCCCAGCGCGTCGAGGACTCCCACCGCCTGAGGGAGCTCGACGTATCGGATCACGCGTCCTCGAGCTTCGTGATCAGCTCGGCGTAGCGGTCGGCGACGCCGAGCGCGATCGATACGGCCTCCGTGGTCGTGACCTCTTCGCGCACGAACCTGTCGGCCGCCTCAATGAGCAGCGCGTGCTTGGAGGTGTGCCGCTGTGCCGCGAGCTCGCTCAACTGCGCGTCCAGCTCCGCCGGGATCCGCACCGTCATTGCCATACCAGAATGGTATCATCGGCAGCTTGCCCCGGGCCTTCTCGCCCAGTTCCGACTACCCGTTCCGCTCCGCGCACGGTCCTGGGATCCTGGTGCGATGACACCGCTCCACGGTTCGGCGGACGGGCGCCCCGCAGCCGACGGGCGCCCCGCGGCGGCGGGCGCGTCCGGAGCGCCGAGCCTGCGCGCGGCGCTGATCGGCATCGGGATCCTGATGACGGCTCTGTGCCTGGTCGAGCTCGCGATCCCCTCCCGGTCGAGAGGGCTCGGCGGATCGCTCCTCGACGGCGCATTGGTCGCGATCTTCACCGTCACGGGCCTGGCCGCGTGGCACCGCCGCCCGCACAACGCCACCGGGCGGCTGATGCTGCTCGCGGCCCTGGCCCTCTGGGCGTCCGGGACGTACGACGACAGCATCCCGGCCCTGCGCGTCCTGGGCACGCTGACCTCCAGCCTCCCGCTCGCACTGCTCCTGCACCTGCTGCTCGCGTTCCCGTCGGGCCGGCTTGGGGGCAGAGCCGCCCGCGCGATCGTGGCGGTGTCCTATCTCGTCTCCGTGGCGCCGCAGATCGTCGTCGTCCTGCGGCCGGCTGCCACCGAGATCGCCTGGACCCTGCAGGCCGCAGTGGGGATGGGCGCGCTGGCGGCGACGGTCGTCCTCTGGGGTGTTCGGCTCTCGCGGATGCCCGCACTCCCGCGCCGCCAGTTGCTCCCGTTCATCGGCTACGGGTGCGCGGCCATCGCCGTGATCGGCGTGACGGTCGTGGTGCTGCACGTCGACCCGCGTCCCGGGGCGCAGCAGGCGGCCACCGTCGTCCAGCTCCTGATGCTGGGCGGCCTTCCCGTGGCCTTCCTCGTGGGGCTGACGTTCGGCGCGTTCGGCCATGCCGGCGAGGTCGCGGAGGTGGCAGCGGGCGTCTCCGCGGCATCCGTGGAGCCTGCGCTCCTCGATGCGCTCGCGGTCAGGGCGCTCGGCGATCCCAGCGCCCGCGTCCTGTGGGCGTCGGAGGCGGCGGATCCCGCTCGGTTCGTCGACAGTGCGGGGCACGCGCTCCCCGTGCCTCCCGAGCGCGGCTGGTGGCCGATCGGCCCGCCCGAGGCGCCCGTGGGCGGGCTCGTGTTCGATCGCGAGCTGATCGCGGACCGCGGCCTGGTCTCGACCGTGAGCGCGCAGCTGGGACTCGCGATGGAGAAGCAGCGGCTGGTCGTCGAGCTGCGTTCCGCGGTGCAGCAGCTGCACGTGGCCGCGGAGGAGCTGCAGACCTCCCGGCGCCGGATCGTCGTGGCCGCGGACGCCGAACGCCGGCGCATCGCGCAGGATCTCCACGACGGCGCCCAGCAGCGGATCGTCCTGGTCGGCATCGACGTGCAGCGGATGGCGCGGCAGGCCGATGATCCCTCGTTCGTCCGGTCGGAGGCGGCGCGGATCGCGGAGCGCTGCGGATCCCTCCTCGACGAGCTGCGCAGCCTGGTCGAAGGGCTCATGCCGAGTCGACTGAAGGACCACGGCCTGGAGGCCGCCGTCGCCGCGCTCGCCGATCAGATCCGGATCCCGGTGCGGATCGAGGTCGCAGCTCCCCTCGGCCGGATGGACGCGGAGGTCGAGTCGACAGGCTACTTCGTGATCGCGGAGGCCCTGACGAACGCCGTGAAGCACGCCGGCGCCCGGGAGATCGTCGTTGTCCTGACCGTCTCGGACGGCCGCCTGCGGATCGCCGTGAGCGACGACGGGAAGGGCTCCGCCGGGGCGGTCCCGGGATTCGGCATGCGCAGCCTCGGAGACCGGGTCGAGACGCTGGGCGGGACGATGACGCTCGAGCCGGCGAGGGACGGCGGGACGACATTGCGCGCGCAGCTGCCTCTCGGAGAGCGCGCGGCCCTCACCGGTCCAGGAAGCGCATCACCGCCAGGACCCGGCGATGGTCGTCGGGATCCGGAGGCAGGTCGAGAGACACGAAGATGAGCGCGATGCTCCGTGCGATCGCCTTCTCCGTCACGAAGAGCTCGCGGGCGATCCGCGCGTTGCTGTACCCCTGCGCCATCAGCTGCAGCACCTCCAGCCGCCGCGGCGTGAGCTGGGCGATGCCGCCGTCCTTGTGATCGCGGACTTCGCGGCGCACCATCGAGGTGATGACGTCCGAGTCGATGCTCGAGCCGCCGGCCGCGACCCGCTGCACGGAATCGAGGAAATCCTCGAGATTGAGGATGCGGCGCTTCAGCAGATAGCCGATGCCGTTCGCTCCGTCCGCCAGCAGCTCCATCGCACCGGTGGCATCCACGTACTGGGAGAGCACGACCACGGCCGTCCCTGGGAAATCCTGACGGATCCGCTTCGCCGCCCGCAGGCCGTCGTCGGTGAAGTCCGGGGGCATCCGGATGTCGGTGAGCACGAGATCCGGGCGATACGCGCCGACTTTGCCGATGAGGTCCTCGGCGTCTCCGGCCGTCGCGACGATCTCGTGGCCCTCGTCCGAGAGGATGCGGGAGATGCCCTCCCGCAGCAGGAACTCGTCCTCGGCGATGACGACGCGCATACGTGCTCCTGCCTGACGGTGTGCGAACTCCCGGCGGTGACCCGACAGTACCGCGCGAGAACCGCCGCCCACACCCTTCCGGGGTGGACGGCGGTTCGGATGCCGCAGGCGTCGATGGTCCGACGGATCAGTTGACCGGCTTGATGTCGACGATCTTCGGCAGGTTGGCCTTCTCCTGCTCGGTCAGCGCGCGCTCGGCGCTGTCGTAGAGCACGTCGGCGTCCGCCCGCGGGATGTCGAAGTGCACGCCGGATAGCTTCCAGGTGGTCTTGCCGAGCTTCACCGTGAAGTCGCCGGTCACCCGCTCGGTCAGCACCCGGGACCACATGTTGAAGTTCTTGTAGGCGCCCACCTGGTACGGCTGGACCTTGGTCTCCTCCTTGGTGTTGGACCACGTGCCGCCGTACTTGTGGGTCAGGCCGGCCTCCAGGATCCCGTTGATGGTCAGTTTGGCCGACCCTGTGGTCTCCACCGATGAGGTCGTGCCGGCCGAGACCTTGGTGGTGACGCTTCCTTCACGCGCCTTCTCCGTGTTGTTCGCACCCCCGGCGACCAGCCGGATCTGGGCCTTGCCCTCTTCCTTCGCGACGGGCGTGAACGTGCACGACGCCAGGCCCGAGATGCAGGTCTGGTTGAGTAGCTCGGCCTGTCGCTGGGCATCCGAGGCCGGCACCGTGATCTCGGAGAAGTCCTTCTCCGAGATCGTCAACCGTCCGGAGAGACCCTGATTGTGGATGGTGAAGGCGTCACCGGCGTCGGTGCGGATGCTCGTGCCGCTGACCGCGTCGACGACGAGCGAGACCTGGAAGGCGGAGATCCGTTCGGACCCGTTGCCCAGCGCCTCGCGATAGTTGAACGTGAGGGTCGTCTCGCCGCGCTTGAGGAGGTAGTAGACCTTCTCGTAGTGGTAGGACTGCCCCGGCGCGATCTTCGTGCCGGTCGGTGCATAGCCGTCCCGGTCACCCGCACCGTCGATCCCCTGCAGCTCCAGGGTGTGCTTGGTCGTGTTGACGATGTCGAACCCGCGGGTGACGTCGGCGGCGGCGGTCGCGGCCCGCGGTGTCGCGGCGGTCGCCGGTGCCGCGGTGATGGCGCCGACCGCGATCGAGCCGAGCACGGTGGCGCCGATCAGCCCGGCTCCGACGAGGCGATGAGTCGTGGTGTTCATGGTGTTCGTTCTCCTCCTGCCCGTGAGGGGCAACTGTGAAATCCCGACCTGGGAAGTTCTTCTCCCTGAAGGCTAGAAATCAACGGTGCGCGGGCCGATGGCGGTGCCACCACAGCGATGTGGTGCCTGCACCACATCGCCCGGGGCAGCACCTGGTCGCTCCCGGTCCTGCGGGGCCTGTCGGGCTGGATCCGACAGGTCGGCCGGGTTGGTCCCGACAGGTCGGCCGGGATGGATCCTCCTCCCCGAACGCCCGATCCGAAGAGTTGTGCACAGTTCTGGAAATCCCTTGTGATCGGGAGTTCTAATGTCGGTGGCACGGTGTTGGATCGAGGTATGACGTCGACCACGGCGCACGTACTGGAGCAGCTCGACCAGCTGCTCCAAGCGGCGTGCGCGTCGGAGGAGATCGAGGCGCAGCTCGAGACGCTGTCGGCGGCCGACCTGACCGACGTGCTGCAGGCGGCGGGGCGCGTGCAGCGCCGGCTCGACGCGATCATCACGACCGCCACGGGTGCCGTGGATGAGCGTGATGGCCGCCCGGCGGATGATCGTGTCTCGCCCCGTGCAGGCTGCAGGGATGCGACCGAGCTGCTGCGGCGCGCCCTGCGGGTCGACGTAGGCACGGCGCGACGTTTCGTGCACGCGGCTCGGCTCATCCATCGAGACCGGGCACTGTCTTCGGGAGAGCTGCTTCCGTCTGAGTTCGAAGAGCTCGGCGCGACGTTGCGGGACGGGGTCATGTCGGTGTCGGGGCTCCTTGCGGCGACGGCGCCGCTGGCGAAGAGCGGCGACCGGATCGGGGGCGAGGAACGGGCGGCGATCGATCGGCTGCTGGCCGACATGGCCCGTGGGCGGGATCTTCCCGACGCGCAGGGGCGGCCGGGTCCGGCGCCGACGACCGACGAATTGGCAGACTTCGCGGCGGCGCTCGCTCTCGCAGTGGATCCCGACGGCAAGGAGCCCGATGACGCAACGGGGAACCGGCGTCGAGGGTTCACGCTGGGGCGGCTGAGAGACGGCGTGGTGCCGGTGTCGGGTGGGCTGCTGCCCGAGGTCGCGGGCGCGGTGCAGCGTCTGATCGACGCGCTGAACAACCCGGCCGCATCCGATGCGCCGCCGCCGCCGGCGGCGGGACGGGTGGCGTTCGCGCCCGAAGACGGGGCGGATCAGGGGTGGAGCGATCTGCCGGACGCGCATGCGCAGCCGGATCCTCCTGACGACCGGACGCCGGCGCAGAAGCGGCACGATGCGTTCGCGATGATCGTGAACGTCGCCGCCGCCTCGGGTGGGTTTCCCGAGCTGGGCGGCGCTGCGCCGACCCTCGTCGTCTCGGTGACCGCCGAGGACTACGCGCGCGGCGCGGGGAGGTCGCACATCGAGGGTACGGAATGGGACACGTTGATCGGGGTGGCCCGCCACACGGCCTGCGCGGGCGGGGTCCAGCGGGTGCTGTTCGATGATCGGGGGCAGATCGCGTCCATCGGCACCAGTGCCCGGCTGTTCAACGCTGTGCAGCGTCGAGCGATCGTGCTCCGCGATCGGGAATGCGTGATCCCGGGCTGCCGGATCCCGGCGACGTGGTGCGAGATCCACCACGTCCGCGAATGGGCGCAGGGCGGGACGACGCATACGAGCAACGGCGTCGCGCTCTGCTGGCATCACCATCGCACGCTGGAGTCGTCGGGGTGGCGGATTCGGATGGGTGGCGGGGTCCCTGAGATCCGCGGACCGCACTGGTGGGACCCCTACGGCGGTTGGCATCGACCGCGATCCCGCGGTGGGACCCCGTACGACCGTCGCCGGATCATCGCGGGCGTCTTCGCGCCGCTCGGAAGGGGCGGATGAGATCTCCACCCGTCCACCCGGGGATCTCCACCCCCGGGTGGTGCCGGTGGATCCCGGATCCGAGGAGCATCGAGGACATGAACCTCTCGATCGTCTCCAACGTCCTGCTGATCCTCCTGGCCGTCGGCGTGATCGCCGTCCGGCAGATGACCTGGCGGCCCGTGCTCGGCGGCCGCGACTGGATGCTGCCCGCGATCATCGCGGTGATCGGAGTGGTGCTGCCGCTGCAGACGCTGAGCGGACAGGTGATCGGGGTGATGGACGTGGTCGCCCTCGTGGTCGAGCTCGTCGTGGCCTTCGCGCTCGGCACGGCGATGGGCGCGATGGCGCACATCCGCCGCATCGCCCGTCCCGCCGGCTACCAGCCCGCCGCGGGGCTCTCCGACCGGGCCGCGGCGCAGGCGACCGCCGAGTTCGAGACCCGCACCGGACCGTGGGGGCTTGCGCTCTGGGTCGTGCTCATCGGCGTCCGGGTCGGCCTCATGTTCGGCTTCGAGCAGCTCGGCTCGCACATCGGTGTCGCAACCGGACTCATCCTCATCGTGCTCGCCGCGAACCGTGCGGCACGGGTGCTGGTGCTGCACCGCCGGGTGGACGCGCTGCGCCGCACGAGCGCGGAGAGCGGATCCGCGCGCATCATTGTTCCGTGAGTCGAATCCCGCTGCGCATCCAGCCGATGACGGGCTGGCGCGCCGCCGTCAATACCGCGGGCCTGCTCGCGGTCGGCTGGGTGCTGTGGCGCGTCGCGCCGGAGACCGCGCCGTGGGTGGTCTGGCTGTTCGGCGCCGGGCTCGCCGCGTGGGCCGTGCGCATGGTGCTCGCGGTGCGGATCGCCGCAGACGGCGGAGACCCGGCGCCGCAGCCCGGCCAGGAAGCCGCGCCGGCCGGTCGGGTCGCCGCGAGAAGTCACGCTGCACAGGCCTGGGCGGCCGCCATCCTGCTGGCCGTGATGGGGCTCGCCGGTTCGCTCACGGCGGTCCCGACCCAGGGTCTCGGAACGGCCCTTCTCGTCGTGGCGGTGATCACGCTCACGGGCGACCCCGCGGTGCCGCCGGGTCTCGGGATCGCGGCGGCGATCCTGGGCGCTCTGGGCGTCGCGGCCGGGGCGCTGCTCACCGCGGCGGGATTCGCCGGTTCACTCACCCCGTCGGCGCTCGGCCTGATCACCATCCTCGCGGCCCTCGCGCTCGCCGTGGTCGTGGGTCTGGGACGGCGCGCCCAGCGTGTGCTGCTGGCGGAGCGGGAGCGCGCGAGCGCCGAGGCGCTGAGGGCGCAGGCCGCGGCCCACCGCATCGCGATCGCACGCGACCTGCACGACGTGCTCGCGCACAGCCTGGGCGGTCTCGTGGTGCAGCTGGATGCGGTCGAGGCCCTGCTCGACGCGGGCGAGACAGAGAAGGCTGCCGCGCGCGTGGCGGCGGCGCGCGGTCTTGCGGTCGAGGGGCTGGGCGAGGCCCGCGAGGCGGTGCGGGCGCTGCGCGAACCGGAGCCGGAGCGCGGATCAGGATCCGCGGATCCGGTCCCGCCGGCCGTGGTCGAATCGCGCATCCGGGCGCTGATCGCCGCGGAGCAGGGCGTCCGGCTCGATGTCGCCGGCTTCGCGCACCCGGTGTCCGCCGCGCTCGCCGAGGCGCTGGTCCGCGCGGTGCAGGAGGGGCTCAGCAATGCGCGCAAGCACGCGCCCGGCGCCGCGGTACGGGTCGGCCTCGTCTGGCATCCTGACCGTGCGGAGTGCACGATCGAGAATCCGGTCTCCGCGGCGCCGCCGCAGGACCGTGCTCTCGCCGCGACCGGGGGCGGCTACGGGCTGCGCGGCGTGCGCGAGCGCTTCGCGGTGCTCGGCGGAACCGTCCAGGCGGGCGTGGAGCCAGGCGCCTCGAAAGGCCAGGAGAGCGACGCCGACCGCTTCGTCCTGCGGGCGGAGGCACCGGCATGACCGCGCGGATCCGCATCGTGCTCGCCGATGACCAGGCGATCATCCGCGAAGGACTGGAGACCGTGCTGAACCTCGTCGAGGATTTCGAGGTCGTCGGCACCGCCGCCGACGGGGCAGAGGCCGTCGCGCTCATCGCCGCGGAGCACCCCGACGTCGCCCTCATGGATCTGCGGATGCCGGTGCTCGACGGCGCGGCCGCCACGCGGCGGGTCACCGAGGAGACGCCGGAGACGGCGGTGCTGGTGCTCACGACCTTCGCCGACGACGCCGACATCGTCGCCGCGCTGCGCGCGGGCGCGCGGGGGTACCTCACCAAGGACGCGGGACGCGCGGAGCTCGCCGCCGCGATCCGCGCCGTCGCCGCCGGGCAGTCCACGTTCTCCGCGCCGGTGCGCGACGTGCTGCTGGGACGGATCGGAGCCCCGGACCCGGCGCGGGACGCGGCCGAGTCCGAAGCGCCCGTCACGCCCGGCACGGAGTCCGGAGTGGCCGCCGACGCGGCCGCGGATGCGGATCCCGCCTCGGCGAACGCTCTGGCTGCGCGTTTCCCTGCGCTCACCGCGAGGGAGCGCGAGGTCTACGCCCTCATCCTGCAGGGGCGCTCGAACGGCGAGATCGCCCAGGCGCTCTACGTCGGGGTCGCCACCGTGAAGACGCACGTCAACGCGGTCTTCGCCAAGCTCGGTGTGCGCGACCGCGCGCAGGCGATCGCGAAGGGGCTGGGACGCGCCTGAGCCGTCGTGTGCCCGCGGATCCGTACATCACGATCTCCACCCGAAATCAGGGATCATCCTTCGGGATGACGGCGGCCTGAGAAGGGCCGCTTACAATCGTGAGGAATGTCAGGGGGGCGAATGAGTGGGATCACACGGCGTCGAGTGGGGGCGCTGGTCGCCGGTGTCGTTGCGGCGACGCTGGCGCTGAGCGGCTGCTCCGGCAGCGCGCAGGCCCCTTCGTACACCCCGAAGCCGCAGGTGCAGGGCGAGCTGCCGTCCGAGATGAAGGACGAGATCAAGGCCGCGGTCACGCGGGCCATGGCGCAGAGCGGTTCGAGCGGCGCGATCGTGGGCGTATGGGCGCCGTGGGGCGGCTCCTACGTCACCGGCCTCGGCACGGTGTCCGTCGAGGACAAGACGCCGGTGAGCACCGACATGTCGTTCCGCATCGGCGACGTCACCCGGCTGATGACGTGCGACGTGCTGTACGCGATGGCCGACGCGGACAAGATCAAGCTCGACGCGTCGATCACCGAATACGTCTCCGGAGTGCCGGATCTGCAGGACGTCACCCTCCTCGACCTGTGCAACGGCACCGGCGGGATCGGGTCGTCCCAGGCGACGGCGATGCCGATGCTGCTGAACAACCCCGCGCGCGAGTGGGATCCGAAGGAGCTCGCGTCGTACGGCCTCGCGCAGAACCGCACCCCTCCGCACACCGGCTACCGCGATTCCGACGCGGGCTACCTGCTGCTCGGTCAGGCGCTCGAGCGCGCCTCGGGCCAGACCGCCGCACAGCTCATCCGGCAGTACGTGACCGGCCCGCTCGGGCTGAACTCGACGTCGCTGCCCGGATCCGGCGCCGCGGCGCCCACTCCGTCGCCCGCTCTGGACGGGTCCTACCTGGCCCAGGTCGACGGCGCCTACCAGTGCGCGAAGCCCTCCGACATCACGGTGAGCTCGTCGAGCAACGGCTACACCGACTCCGGGGTGGTCTCCACGATCGAGGATCTCGGCCGGTACGTGCAGGCCGAGGCCGCGCAGGCGCTGCGCCTGAAGAAGACGCCGAAGCGCTTCGGTGCACCGCTCCCGATCGCCGACGGCGCACCGAGCTGGTACCAGACCACGGGCGGGGCCAAGCTGGTCGGATCCATGATCGGCCAGCACGGCGGCACGCCCGGCTACCTGACGGCGGCCTACTCGGATCCTGCGACCGGATTCACCGTCGCCGTGGTGCTGAACGACTCCACGGCCGGCGAGGCGTTCATCGGCGACCTCGCGTTCGAACTCGCTGCGATCGCCTCCAAGGCGCCCGCCGGGAAGGGCGGGACCGCACCGGAGTTCGCGCTGCCGTTCACCGCGGGCGACTACGCTAAGGCGGTCGACGGCGCGGCCATCTGCCCGCTGCCGCAGGGCTGACCGGTCCGTTCGACGCCTCCCCGCGCTTCGGCAGGGCCCGCAGGCCGACGTACGCGCACGACCCGAGGAGCAGCCATGGCGATCGTCGACAACGGCATCTATGTGGACGGCGTCCGCACCGACACCCCGCACACGCTGGATGAGACGTTCCAGCTCATGCACGCCCGCGAGGGCATGGGCTGGATCGGCCTGTACCGCCCCAGCGAGGAGGAGGTGCGACAGGTCGCCGCGGAGTTCGGGCTGCACGAGCTCGCGGTCGAGGACGCGCTGACCGGGCATCAGCGCTCCAAGCTCGAGCGCTACGGGGAAACCCTCTTCATCGTCCTGCGCCCCGCCCGCTACCTCGATGTCGCGGAGGAGGTCGAGTTCGGGGAGCTGCACGTGTTCGTGGGCCCCAGCTTCGTCGTCACGATCCGGCACGCCGAGACGCCGAGCCTGAGCCGGGTTCGCGGACGGATGGAGCACGATCCTGAGTTGCTCGCCCGGGGTCCGGAGGCCGTGCTCTATGCGATCCTCGACGAGCTCGTCGACGAGTACTCGCCGGTGCTCGCGGGCCTCGAGAACGACATCGACGAGATCGAGGCGCAGCTGTTCCTCGAGGAGTCCGACGTGACCCAGCGCATCTACGAGCTGTCCAGCGAGGTGATCGACTTCCAGAAGGCGACCCAGCCGTTGCAGCCGATGCTGGAGAACCTGCTGCGCGGATCCGCGAAGTACGCCGTCGACCTGGAACTGCAGCGCTACCTGCGCGACGTGCTGGACCACATCCTGACCTTGTCCGAGCGGGTCTCGACGTTCCGCGCGAACCTCGACAACGCGCTCACCGTGGAGGCGACCATCGTCGCCCGGCGCCAGAACGAGGAGATGCGCCGGATGACGGAGGAGAGCATCCGTCAGGGCGAGGAGGTCAAGAAGATCTCCAGCTGGGCGGCCATCTTCTTCGCTCCGACGATCGTGGCCGGCATCTACGGCATGAACTTCGAGGTGATGCCGGAGCTGAAATGGGCCGCCGGCTATCCGATGGCGATCGGCCTCATGGTCGGCGGCGCGTTCGTGCTCTACCTGGTGTTCAAGAAGCGCGGCTGGCTGTAGGAGGCGTCAGTATCCGAAGCCCGTCAGCGCGATCACCGCGAGGGCGGTGGCGGTGACCAGGATCCATAGGATCGCGCCGAGCACGAGCGGTCGCCAGCCGGCGCGGCGCAGCGCGGCGACGTCGGTGGACAGACCGATGCCGGCCATCGCCGTCGCGATGAGGAAGCCGCTCGCATGCACCATGGCCTCGCGGGGACCCGGCGGAATCACCCCGAGGGATCCGATCACCGCGACGGCGAGGAAGCCGACGAGGAACCAGGGGACGAGTCCGATCGCACCGCGCAGGGTCATCCGTCGCCCTTCGGCGGAACGGCGCGACTCGATCACCGAGAGCCCGATCGAGATCGGGATGATCATGAGGGTGCGCACGAGCTTGACCACGACCGCGTAGCCGAGTGCCGCCGCGCCGAAGACCCCGGCCGCCGCGACGACCGAGCTGGTGTCGTTCACGGCGGTGCCGGCGAGCAGTCCGAAGGTGTGCGGATCCATGCCCAGCGCATGGCCGAGCAGCGGGAAGAGCACCACGGCGAGGATGTTGAAGACGAAGATCGTCGACACCGCGTAGGAGACCTCGGCGCTCAGCGCCCCGATCACGGGCGAGACCGCCGCGATCGCGGAGGCGCCGCAGATCCCCGTTCCCACGCCGATCAGGGTGCGCAGCCGCTGCGGCACGCGCAGCGCCCGGCCGATGACCCACGTGCCGAGCAGGCACACGGCGAGGGTCGACAGCATCACCGGCAGCGACTCCGCCCCCACGCGCAGGATCGCGTCGAGCGAGAGCTGCGCGCCCAGGAGCACCACCGCCACCTGCAGCAGGAACTTCCCGGAGTACTCCACCCCGGGCTGGAAGCGGGCGCCGGGGCGGCGGATCACGGCGGCCACCACGCCGATCACGATCGCGGGCAGGGCGGATCCGAGCACGGGGACGACCGTGCCGATCAGAGTGGCGACGATCGCGATCGGCACGGTGAGCGCCAGCCCCGGCAGCACCTCCGCCCCTCGTCGAGCGAGGCGGAGCGGGAAAGTGCTGGCAGGGCGGAACATCATGGATCCAGGCTCGTCCGCCCTCGGCATCCCTGGTATCCCGCGGCTCTCGATAGGGGTACAGTCATGGACTGTGGCGAATGGGGTGACAGACGGATCGATGCCGGACATCGGATCGCTCGAACTGCTGGTCGCGGTCGTGCGCACGGGGTCGATCTCGGGTGCGGCGCGGGAGACCGGGGTGACCCAGCAGTCGGCGTCCGCGCGGCTGCGCGCGGTCGAGCGCCAGCTCGGGCTGGCTCTGTTCCATCGTGCCCCATCGGGCACGCGGCCCACGCTCGAGGGCGAGGTCGTCGCCTCCTGGGCGGACGACGTGCTGGCGGCGGTGGGACGCTTCCGCGCGGCGACCCGGACCC
The DNA here is from genome assembly GCF_000956505.1 of Microbacterium azadirachtae. Lineage (GTDB taxonomy): Bacteria > Actinomycetota > Actinomycetes > Actinomycetales > Microbacteriaceae > Microbacterium > Microbacterium azadirachtae_A. The sequence continues at coordinate 113,324 of NZ_JYIX01000031.1, forward strand.
TGCGGGGCGAGAGCACGGCACGGCTCACGATCGCCGCGAGCCAGACGGTGTCGGCGCGGCTGCTGCCGCTGTGGCTGGTCGCGCTGCGCCGGCGCCAGGTCGAGGCAGGGCGCACCCCGACGGCGGTGCAGCTGCTGTCCGGCAACAGCACGGACGCCGAGGCCCTGGTGCGCGACGGGCATGCCGACCTGGCGTTCATCGAGTCGTCGGAGGTGCCCGCGGATCTCGGCACCTCGACCGTCGATCACGATGAGCTCGTGCTGGTCGTCGCCCCGGAGCGGGCGTGGGGTCAGGACGGACCCGTGACCTTCGCGGAGGCCGCGGACGAGGCGCTCGTCGCGCGCGAACAGGGCAGCGGAACCAGGCGCGCCTGGGAGGACGAGGTGCGCCGCAGACTCGGCAGGGATGCGGCGGAGCCCGCGGTGGTGCTGCCGACCTCGGCCGCGGTGCGTTCGGCGGTCGCCGGCGGGCTGGGCGCCGCCGTGATGTCCCGCCGCGAAGCCGCCGACGACATCCGACTCGGCCGGCTGCGCGCGGTGCGGACGACCGGGGAGCCGGTGATGCGCCCGATCACGGCCCTCTGGCGCGGGGGAGCGCGGGACCTCTCCGCCGCGGGGCGGGAGCTGATCGAGGTGGCCGTGGCGACGGCACGAGAGCAGGCGGTGCCCTTCGTCTCGCCTTCGGCTCGCTCAGGGACCGGCCCGGCACCATCGGCTGGCGGCCGCTCGGCGCGATAGTCTCACCTCGTACTCGGGAGGAATCGGATGCCGCCGTTCGTGCTCATCGGCCTCGCGGCCGTGATGCTGTGGTCCGTGGTCTCGCACCGCTTCGAGCGCTGGGGTGTGGCGGGTCCCGCCATGCTGCTCGTGCTGGGGGCCGCGACCACGGTCTGGAACATCGACGCCTACGGGGCGGCGATCGACTCGCCGGCCACGGAGAAGGTCGTCGAGATCATTCTCGCGATCCTGCTGTTCTCCGATGCCACCGAAGTGCGCGGCGGGATCTTCGGCGGCGAGGGCCGGGTCACCGCGCGCCTCGTGCTGATCGCCCTGCCGTTGTCCCTCATCCTCACTGCGATCGCGAGCGGCTGGCTCATGCCGGAGTCGTTCGCGGTGATCGGCGTGATCGCCTGCGTGATCATGCCGACGGACTTCGCGCCCGCGACCCGGCTCCTGCGCTCGAAGCTGCTGCCAGAACGCATCCGGGCGATCCTGAACGTGGAGAGCGGCTACAACGACGGTCTCGTCTCGCCCATCTTCGGCATGGCGCTCCCGATCGCCGTCGTGCTCTCGCCGATCGTCCGTCAGTTCATCGCGACGGGATCCGACACGCTCACGATCGACGACGAGGATTTCGGGCACAACTTCGACAAGTTCCTAGAGGCGTTCCTCAATGCGGTCCCGGCCACGGCCGTGGCCGTGGCGATCGGCGTGGTGCTCGGAGGCGTGGTCGGGCTGGCCCTCCGCGCCGCCCGCCATCGGGGAATCGCGGACGAGGGCGGGGCGCGCTTCGCGATGGTGCTGCTGCCGCTCATCGCCTACGGCATCGCGACGATCCCGGCGCTCGAGGCGAACGGCTTCGTGGCGGCGTTCGTCGCAGGGCTCATCTACCGCGTCACCCGCACACGCGGAATGGAGGAGCGCGTGATCCCGCATGCCGAGCTGCTTCTCGTGGAGGAGGTCGGCACCCTCACGGCGAACTTCGTCTGGTTCATGCTCGGCGGCGCGGCCCTCATCGTCTTCACGACGCCCTTCGACTGGCAGGTGCTGGTGCTCGTCCTGCTCGCCCTCACGGTGCTGCGCCTCGGGCCGGTGTACCTGTCGCTCCTGCGCAGCTCGGTGTCGCGCGCCGACCGCGTGAAGATCGGCCTGCTCGGACCGCGTGGCACCGCCACGATCGTGTTCGGGCTGCTCGCGTACAACGCGCTCCCTGAACAGGACGGCAACCTCGTGCTCACGATCATGGTCGTCACCGTGGTCGGCAGCATTCTGCTGCACGGCGTCGCCGCGCCGTTCGCCCTGCGTGCGCTCGAGAAGAAGCGCACGGTTCCGGCCTGACCGAAACGGCGGGCACCGGCGACAGGAGCCCGTCCGCGGTCGCCATGCGCGAGGGCCGGGCGGATGCTGCCTTCGACATCAGTGCTCCCCGCCGCGTCCCGTGATGGTCTGCACGAGCGCCAGGTACTCCTTCGGCGTGGCGTGCGGAAGGTAGGCCTCGCCGATCGCGAGTCCGATGTTCGCGAGCTGAGCGGGATCCGCGTAGGCCATGTGGATGGTCTCGTAGCGCGGGTTGAACTTGCTCTTGAACCGGAACAGCGACGTGAAGCCGTACGCCGGCTCCAGCATCCGGCCGAGCCACTCGAGCAGCCGGCTCATGACCGTCGGGTCCCCGGGATCCTCCCCGGGCTTGGTGGCGAGCGGGGCGCCGGAGAGGCTCATGACCTGAGCGCCCTGCTCCTTCATGTGCAGGGCTGCCGACGCGATGACGAACTCCATGATGCCGGGCATGGATCCGTCGCCTCGGCGCATGAAGTCGATGGTCCACCCGGTGACCCTGCCGTCGGTCCAGCTCGGCAGCCAGCTGGTCGTGGCCTCGATCCCGCCGTCCTTGTTGATCGCGAGGAAGATCCCGACATCCGGATCCTTGAGCTCCTCCATCCCGCCGAGCGTGAAGCCCATCTCGGGGAGCTTCTTGTTCGCGACCCACTCCTCGCTGACGGCCTCGATCTCGGCGGTGTACTGCGCCGGAAGCTCGTCCCAGGCCGACCACAGCGTGGTGATGCCCTCGCGCTGGCCGCGGTTCAGCGGCTGGCGGATCTTCTGCCACGGCTTGCCGGCCAGCTCGAGTCCGGGGAGGTCGAGCACCGTCTCCTCGCCCACGGACATGTGCTGCCATCCGAAGGACTGGAAGATCGGCAGATACTTCTCGTGGAAGCTGTAGAAGCACGCCGACCAGCCCTGCGCCTCGCAGTACGCGACGAATCCCTCGACCGTCTTGCGCTCGGCCCCCTCGGCGCAGACCGGATCCGACATCGTCAACGCCACGCCCTTGATCACGCGGTAGGCGACCGCTCCCCGCCCGTCGTCGGTGAACCAGTAGGCGTTGCCGGGCCAGGTGCCCATGAAGCCGAGGGTGCCGCCGCCTCCTTCGCGCAGGAGAGTGCGGAAGCGCGCCTCTTCCGTGGTGTCGCGCTGCACCCCTGTGGCCCGGTAGAGCTGGACCGTCGCGAACACGAACACGGCCCAGAAGGCGACGCCCGTCCACTGGTAGACGAACAGTGCCGGGCCGTCGAGCGGAATCGCGTCCAGCGTCACATCGGGAAGGAATCCAGCCGGCACGAACGGCCGCAGCACGTCGCCCAGCAGCGCGGCGATCTCCGGAGGCCCCGCCAGGTAGTCGTCGCCGTCGACGAGACCCGTCACGACGTATCCGGCGGCGAACACCACGAACGCCCCCACGACGATGATCGCGAAGCGGACGGCGGCAGGACGCGGAGCGGCCACCTGGAAGCGGCGCCGGGTGAGGAGCAGGAGCGCGACGAGAGCCAGAGGCAGGCAGGTCGCGAGCACGATGGCGATCACGAACTCGGGGCCCACGACGTCGCGCACGCCCGCGTCGAACAGGTCGGTGAAGCCGAGCACGGTGCCGGTCAGCACCGCGACCGCGAGGTTCGAGACGATCGCGAGGATCCAGGCCGCGCGCCGGCCGGTGCGCAGACCCCAGGCGGCGAGCAGCGCGAGCAGCAGCGGCACGAGGCTGATCAGGAACGGCCCTGGCCCGCCTGTCAGCACGGCGTCGGCCTGCTTGATGCACTCCGCGGTGAAATCCTGCGCGCACTCGGGCGAGACCTCGCCCGTCGTGTCGGGCGCGAAGCCGGACACGACAAGACCCAGGGGGGAGTCCAATGAGTCGGAGATCAGCACGATGAGCGGACCCAGTCCGACCGCGGCCACGATCGCGGCGACGAGGGTGCGCACCTCGCGGTACGAGCTGCGATGCCAGGAGCCGCGCGGGGTGTCCCGCGCCAGCAGGATGCCGGCGAGCAGGCCGAGCACCGCGGCGATGAGCCGGAAGACGCTGTTGCTGTCGGCGGCGTAGAGGGCGAACATCAGGAGCAGCGTGAAGCCGATGACCCTGATCCGGCGGCGCCACAGCGCGGGCGCCATTGCCGTCGCCGCCATGATCGTGCCGATGAGGCCGATCGACGGATCCGTGACGAGGTCGACGCTCTTCAGCAGCCCCCAGTCCGCGCCCCAGGCCGCGGTGAGCGTCTGCAGGCCGAGGCCGAGCAGTATCGCGACGACGCCCGTGACGACGAACACGCCCACGGCCCGCCAGGTCCCGAGCCGACGCTCGGCGTAGGCGCCCACCGTGAGCACGAGCGCGAGGACGAGGATCCCGGCGATCAGCGAGTCCGGGATGAACAGCGCGGTGAGCGGGGTCCACCAGTAGCGGAGGTCGCCCGTGGTCACGACCCCCGCGGCGAACTCCTGCGGGAAGTCCCCCAGGAACGTGCGGAACCCGAACCCCGTACCGAACACGATGAGGGCGAGCGCGACGCTGAAGGGGTTCGCGCGCAGGTACCCCACGAAGGCGCCCTCCTTCCTCGGCGCCGGGGGAGTGCCCGGCGTCTCGGCGGTGGCGGTGCGGGCGGACAGTGCGGCATCGGATGCGGTCATGCGCTGCTTTCTCTGCGAGAGGCGTGGTCGCGGGATCGGAAGGGAACGGTCAGGGGGCGGAGAGCCCGAGGTGTTTGTACAGCAGCTCCATCGCGAACGGAATGCCGCCGTTGAGGGCTGAGGCCAAGTGATCGGCCCCTGGAACCACGTGGAAGGTCGTCGTGAAGCCGGCTTCCTCGGCCTGTTTCTTGTTCATCTCCACCCCGGGGAGGAAGGCCGCATCCTTCTCGCCGACCGTGAAGATGGCGAGGTGCCCGGCGAACTTCCCCTGGTTCTCTGCGATCCCCGCGGTCGCCTTGTTCGCTTCGAAGGCGGCCTTGTCGCCGTTGAAGATGGTCTTCACCGCGCCGTCGATCCACTCGATCCCCGGGAACTCATCGGACGAGATGCCGATCACGTTGCCCCAGATGTCGGGATGATGGGTCGCCCAGGTGAAGGCGCAGGCCCCGCCGTTCGAGTAGCCCATGATCGTCCAGTACTTGTGGTCGAGCAGAACAGGAAGCTTGTTCGTCGCGTAGTCGGGGATGTCCTTGTTGAAGTAGGCCGGCACATCGCCGTACTTGTCGGACTTGGCGCACACGGGATCCTGGTTCTCGTTGCCGAGCTGATCGGCGACGATCACGATCGGCGCGAGCCCCTTGTTCTTCTCCGCGAGCCGATCGAGCGCGGACGCGATGAACGACGGGTCGGGGTTGCCGGGGTAGCCCATCATCATGACGACCAGGGGGAGCCGCGGCGGATCCTTCGTGAGCGCGGCCGGGGGAACGTAGATCGTGGCGTCGCGGGGCGTGAAGCGACCGGAGGAAGGAATCGCCTGCTTGCCGCTCAGCAACCAGGTCTTGCCGGTCTTCGGCATGTCCTCCGGCGGCGTCCAGGTCTTGTACAGCGGCCCGTCCGCGACCTGCGTCGGACCGGGCGTGGGAAGGCCGTCGAACCGCTCCTCCGTCGAGATCCCGAACATCGAGCCCACGGTCTTGTTGATCCCGAACGCGGCGTTGACGCCGAGGGTCGTGGACAGCAGTGCGAGGATCACGACCAGCACCGCGACGATCCTGCGCCATGCCCGGCGCTCCCACAGCGACACGATCCCGATCAGCGTCCCCGCGAAGCCGGCCGGCACCCAGAAGGTGCACGCGAACGGCAGCTGTCCGCCGAACGCGTCCGTCGCATTCGCCCAGAGCACCAGCGCGACGCCGCCGCCGATCCCGAGCGCCAGGGCGCCGATGACGCGCCACAGCCAGGCCGGGGTCGGGCGGCGGATCAGCAGCACGACGACGCCGACGATCGTCAAGCCCCAGATCACGAGCGGGAGCGGCCCGTCGATGATGCCGAGTTTGAAGAACCAGGTCATCGGAGGCTCCTTGTCCGTAGGCCGGCATGTCGGGGGCGAGGCACGAGCGACTATAGTCCTCAGCGTTCGCGCACCCCGGTGCTGCTCTACGTGATGAGGAGATCCCATGGACCAGTCGGAGCGGCTCGAGGCCGCCATCGCACTCGCACAGCATCGCGGGTTCGTGTTCCCCTCGGGGGACATCTACGGCGGCACCCGTTCGGCCTGGGACTACGGCCCCTACGGGGTTGCCCTTAAGGAGAACATCAAGCGCCAGTGGTGGAAGACGTTCGTGCAGCGCCGCGGCGACATGGTCGGGCTGGACTCGGCGATCATCCTCCCCACCGCGGTCTGGGAGTCGTCCGGGCACCTCAAGGTCTTCAGCGACCCGCTCACGGAGTCGCTCGTGACGCACAAGCGCTACCGTGCCGACCACCTGTTCGAGGCCTATGAGGAGAAGCACGGGCACCCGCCGGAGAACGGCCTCGCCGACATCCCGGATCCGGAGCATCCGGACAAGGTCGGGCAGTGGACGGAGATCAAGATGTTCTCCGGCATGGTCAAGACCTACCTCGGCGTCGTCGACGACGAGTCGGGCCTGCACTACATGCGACCGGAGACCGCACAGGGCATCTTCACCGATTTCAAGGCAGTGCAGCAGACCATGCGCCGCAAGCCCCCGTTCGGCATCGGGCAGATCGGCAAGGCGTTCCGCAACGAGATCACGCCGGGCAACTTCATCTTCCGCACGCGCGAGTTCGAGCAGATGGAGATCGAGTTCTTCGTCCAGCCCGGCACCGACGAGGAGTGGCAGCAGACCTGGATGGATCTCTGCTGGAAGTGGTTCACCGGTCTGGGCGTCGACCCCGAGAACATCCGCTGGTTCGAGCACCCGAAGGACAAGCTCGCGCACTACTCGAAGCGCACCGTGGACATCGAGTACCGGTTCGGCTTCGTCGGGTCCGAGTGGGGCGAGCTGATGGGCGTCGCCAACAGGACGGACTACGACCTCTCGGTGCACCAGGAGAAGTCCGGCAAGGACCTGTCCTACTTCGACCCCGCGACCAACGAGAAGTACATCCCGTACGTGATCGAGCCCTCGTTCGGCCTCACCCGTGCGCTGATGGCGTTCCTCGTCGACGCCTATCACGTCGAGGAGACCACCACCGCCGACGGCAAGACCGACAGCCGCACGGTCCTGAGGCTCGACCCGCGCCTGGCGCCGTTCAAGATCGCCGTGCTGCCGCTGTCCCGCAACGAGCGTCTGGTGCCCACGGCGAAGGAGGTCGCCGACCTGCTCCGCGAGCACTGGGACGTCGACTACGACGACGCCCAGGCGATCGGCCGCCGCTATCGCCGCCAGGACGAGGTCGGCACGCCGTACTGCGTGACGGTGGACTTCGACTCCCTCGAGGACCACGCCGTGACGGTGCGCGACCGCGACACGATGCAGCAGGTGCGCATCCCGATCGATCAGCTGGTCTCGCACTTCGCGGGGCTGCTCGTCGGGGTCTGAGCCGGCGCATGCGACGCAGGGCGCACCCGCGGATCGCCGGGGTCGTGGCGGGCATCGTGCTCGCCACGGCCCTCGGCGGGTGCGCCTCCGCACCCGCGCCGCCGGTGACGCCCGCCCCGAGCAGCACCGCGGGGAAGCTCCTGGTGGCGGTCGGCAACTCCTTCGTCGGCGGATCCGCGATGGACTCGGGCACCGCCCGACGCTGGCCGGGGCTGGTCGCGATGCGGCTCGGCATGCGGCTGGACGTGATCTCCGCCGGGTCGTCGGGATATGCGGATCCGGGGGACGCCGGGCTCACCTATCGCGACCTCGTGCGCGAGATCCCCTCCGGCGCGGACGTGGTGGTCATCATGGGCAGCGACGACGACGCCCCCTACCCGCCGGATGAGATCGAGCGCGAGGCGCGGGTCGCCCTCGGCGAGGCGGTCGTGCGCGCCCCGCACGCGCAGATCATCGTGACGAGCACGCCCTGGGTCGTGAAGGATCCGGACGTCGGGATCGAGAACACGAGGGATGCGGTCAAGGCCGCCGCGTCCGAGCTCGGACTGGAGTACATCGACGGGCTGGGAACCTGGCTCGTGACCGGTCCTCCGGGGCAGATCGGCGCCGACGGACTTCACCCGACCGACCTCGGCCACGCCCGGCTCGCGGACGCCCTGGTGGGCCCGATCCGTGCGGCCGCCGAGCGCGCCCACGGATGAGCCGCGGGGCGGCTCCCGCGCGCGGACTCAGATCCCGAGCCGGGGCAGCTGCCAGTCGAAGACGAAGGCCAGCAGGCGCAGCAGGAACGCGACCAGGAAGCCGGCGAGCAGTGCGAGTCCTCGTGCCCGCGTCCAGCGCAGCAGCATCCCCGTGGTGAGCGCTCCGGCCAGCGCCGCCGTGCCGTAGACGCTCTGCGACAGTACGAACGGGACCCGGTTCAGGAGCACGTCGCGCACCAGCCCGCCGCCCGTGGCCGTCATCGTGCCGAGGGCGGCGACCACCCAGAGGTTGGCGCCGCGGGCGGCCGCCTTCTCCGCGCCTCCGACCGCGAACAGGGCGAGGCCCACGGCGTCCGCCGCGGCGAGGGCGAGAGCGGGGATCTCGTCGATCGCGGCGAGCACTCCGAAGGTGCCGAGCGACGCTCCGAGGGCGACGATGATCCGGATCCGCGACGAGAACGCGGCAGGGGGGAGGTCGCCGAGCAGCACATCGCGGAGGATGCCGCCGGCGAGTGCCACGATGAAGCCCACCACGAGCACGCCCAGCAGATCCAGCCCGGCGTGCGCGGCCGCCGCCGCTCCTTCGACGGCGAACAGGCCCGTCGCGACGATGTCGACGGTGTCGAAGAGGCGAGCGCTGACGGCAGGGCGTGGCGTCGCGGCGAAAGGAGGCGCAGTGGTCTTCACGAGGACATCTCAGCACCCCGCGGGGGGACGGCTCCGGATCGTCGCGGCGCGGCGGATCCGGCGCTGCGGCCAGAGAAGAGGAACAGCCCCCGGCGGATGCCGGGGGCTGTTCGGTGGAGCGAGTGGCAGGAGTTGAACACTGCATCTTCGACCGGGAAGGCCAACATTCTGACGTTGAACTACACTCGCGGGGCGTCCCCTTGCGGCGACTGCGAAAAACATAGCACCGCAGTGCTCCGAGCGCACCGGTCTCCTACGGTGAAACCCGTAGTCGCGACGCGGGCGGGCAGGCCGCGACTCTCGGGGAGCCGGGATCCGGTGCGGCGGGATCCGGTCGCCGATACGGGCAACCACGTACCGCTCCCGCCGCCCGAGCCCCGAGAATCCGCCCTGTCTCCGCCGGTGGCGGAAGGGGGTCGCTGCGAGCCCCTAGGGTCTGCGGCATGGGGCAGACCGGGGCGAGGGGGACCAGTGCGTGGGGGCGCCGGACGTTCTTGGGGGCGTCCGGGCTGGCACTGGGGGCCCTGCTGACGTCCTGCGAGGCGACGCCGGAGACGGTCCGCCCCGCGGGTGCCCCGTCGAGCCCGTCCCCGCCGTCCCCGACTCCGACTCCCACTCCTACGCCGACGCCCACACCGCCCCCGGCACCGACCCTGGCGAAGGTCCCGGCGCCGCACGAGGCGTTCACCGGCCTGCCCGGCGAGGGGAACCTGCTCGCCTGGACCGTCGACGACGGCACCGACTCGTCCGTCGTGCGCGCGTATGCGCAGTTCGCGCACGAGACCGGAACGCGGCTGACGCTGTTCGCCACCGCCTCCTACCCCGCGTGGGCGGAGAACGTGGACGTGCTGGCGCCGCTCGTCGCCTCGGGCCAGGTGCAGATCGGCAACCACACCTGGTCGCACCCCGATCTCACCTTGCTGTCCGACCGGGGCATCGTGGATGAGCTGCAGCGCACGCACGATCGGATCGGCGAGCTGTTCGGCGTCGATGCTCGCCCGTTCTATCGCCCGCCGTTCGGATTCCATGACCGACGGGTGCGCGCCGCCGCAGCGTCGATCGGCTACACCGCGCCCGCCCTCTGGTACGGCTCGCTCGCCGATTCCGGTCTCATCCCCGCGGAGGAGATCGTCCGTCTCGGGCACGAGTGGCTGCTTCCGCAGCACGTCGTGATCGGGCACCTCAACCACCCGCCCGTGACGACCGTCTTCCCGCAGCTCACCCGGATCATCGCGGAGCGCGGGCTCGTCACGGTCACGCTGAACGACGTGTTCACGAGCGAACACCACCCCTGAGGGCACGCACGTCGGGACGGAGCCCGCGGTGCTCAGCCCTCTGCGGGCTGCCGGGTGTAGACGCCGCGCACGAGCGGTGCCGGGTCCGCGTCGGCCGGTACGGCGGTGTCCAGCTCGAGGGAGAGCCGGTCGCCGTCGGCGCGCAGCCGGGTCACGGTGCGGCCGCGATCCGAGCGGCGGTCGAGCACGAGAGCATCGCCCTCCCAGGTCGCAGTGCCTGGTGCCTCGGGCGTGAAGCCGTAGGTGTCGAACCACCAGAATCCCGCCCCGGCGACCACGGCATGCGCCACGAGCGGTGCGCCGTCGGCGCCGTCGCGCGACTCGACGTAGTCCAGGAGGATGCCGTCGGGGCCTGGCTCGACGCTCAGGGCGCCGCGGGCGGATCCTGCCGCGGTCCACGCCGTCGGGAAGAGCTCCTCCGTCCCCGTCCAGTCGCCGAGCAGTCCCCTGAGCCGTGGATCCGGTGCCATGCCTGCGAGCCTACGCGGTGCCCGTCCGGCGTTGCCAGGGTGCAAAGATCCGCGATTCTTTGCGCGTAAGATCGCGAAATGCCGACGGATCCCCGCCGTCCGGCTCAGTACTCTGAGCAGGTTGTCCGGGCGAGGTCGCCCGGAGTCCCGTCGTCGCAGACGGGCACAGAGGAGGTAGCTATGGCAGTCATCGGCATCGTACGAGAGCCGGGAGGCGAGTCGCGCGTGGCCGCGACCCCGGCGACGATCGCGTCTCTGCGGAAGCTCGGTCACGAAGTGGTCGTGGAGCGCGGAGCAGGATCCGACGCGTCGTACCCCGACGAGGCCTACGCGGCCGCGGAGGCGACGCTGGTCGAGCGCGAACAGGCGTGGGGGAGCGAGATCGTCCTGGCGATCACGCCGCCCGATCCGGAGCGGATCGCCCTGCTCGCGGACGGGGCGACGTTCATCGCGCTGCTCTCGCCGGCGCTGCGCCCCGACCTCGTGGAGTCGCTCGCGCAGCGCGGCATCACCGCGCTCGCCCTCGACGCCGTGCCGCGCATCTCGCGCGCGCAATCGATGGACGTGCTGAGCTCGATGGCGAACATCGCCGGCTATCGCGCCGTGGTCGAGGCCGCGCACGAGTTCGGCCGGTTCTTCACCGGTCAGGTGACCGCCGCCGGCAAAGTGCCCCCGGCCAAGGTCCTCGTCGCGGGCGCCGGCGTCGCCGGCCTCGCGGCGATCGGCGCCGCATCGAGCCTGGGCGCGATCGTGCGCGCCACGGATCCGCGCCCGGAGGTGGCCGACCAGGTCACCTCGATCGGCGGCGAGTACCTGCCCGTCGACGTGGCCGTGGAGAAGTCCGCAGACGGCTACGCCAAGGCCACGAGCGAGGCGTACGACCGCCGCGCCGCCGAGATCTACACCGAGCAGGCCGCCGACGTCGACATCATCATCACCACGGCCCTGATCCCGGGACGCGCCGCGCCCCGGCTCATCACGGCGTCGGACGTCGCCGCGATGAAGCCAGGCAGCGTGATCGTCGACATGGCGGCGGGCCAGGGCGGGAACGTGGAGGGATCCGTCGCAGGGGCGCGCACCGTCACCGCCAACGGCGTCATCATCCTCGGCTACACCGATCTCGCCTCCCGCCTGGCCGCCCAGGCCTCGCAGCTGTACGGCACGAACGTCGCCAACCTCGTCGCCCTGCTCACCCCGGGCAAGGACGGAGTGCTCGCGATCGACTTCGACGACGTGGTGCAGCGCTCGGTCACGGTCGTGCGCGACGGCGCCGTGACGTGGCCGCCTCCGCCTGTGCAGGTGGCCGCCGCTCCCGCCAAGGCGACCCCCGCGGCGCCCGTCGAGATCCCCGCCAAGAAGAGCATGTCGGCCGGGCGCAAGGCCCTGCTCATCGTGCTCGGCATCGCCGCGCTCTTCGCGGTGAACGCATTCGCCCCCGCACCGCTGCCGCAGCACTTCACCGTGCTGACGCTCTCGGTGGTGATCGGCTTCTACGTGATCGGCAAGGTGCACCACGCGCTGCACACCCCGCTCATGTCGGTGACCAACGCGATCTCCGGCGTCATCGTGGTCGGCGCGATGCTGCAGATCACGGATTCGAATCCGGTCGTCCAGGTGATCGCGGCGATCGCGGTCCTGCTCGCATCCATCAACATCTTCGGAGGGTTCGCGGTCACCCGCCGCATGCTCGCCATGTTCACGAAGGGCGGCCAGAAGTGACCGTCGGGGCTCTCTCCACTGCCGCATACATCGTCGCGGCCCTGCTGTTCATCCTCAGTCTCGCCGGTCTCAGCCGGCACGAGACCGCACGCTCCGGCGTGATCTTCGGCATCTCAGGCATGGCCATCGCCCTCGTGGCGACCGTGTCGCTCACTGTCGCGCACGCCTGGTCCGGCGGCGCCGTGATCGGGCTGGTCTTCCTGCTCGTCGCGGTGCTCGTGGGGGCCGGGATCGGCCTCTGGCGCGCGAAGGTCGTCGAGATGACGGGCATGCCGGAGCTCATCGCCCTGCTGCACAGCTTCGTCGGTCTCGCCGCGGTGCTGGTCGGCTGGAACGGCCACCTCGCTCATGCGGAGATCGCGCCCTCGCTCGTCGGCATCCACAACGCCGAGGTCTTCATCGGCATCTTCATCGGAGGCGTGACCTTCACCGGATCCATCGTCGCGTACCTGAAGCTGTCGGCGCGGATCTCCTCCAAGCCGCTCATGCTGCCCGGCAAGAACGTGCTGAACATCCTGGCGCTCCTCGCGTTCCTGGTGCTCACGGTGTGGTTCGTGATCGACCAGCAGCTGTGGCTGCTCATCGCGGTCACCGTGCTCGCGTTCGCGCTGGGCTGGCATCTCGTCGCCTCGATCGGCGGCGGCGACATGCCGGTCGTCGTCTCGATGCTGAACAGCTACTCGGGCTGGGCGGCGGCCGCCGCGGGCTTCCTGCTCAACAACGACCTGCTCATCGTCACCGGTGCGCTCGTCGGATCCAGCGGTGCCTACCTCTCCTACATCATGTGCAAGGCCATGAACCGCTCCTTCCTGTCCGTCATCGCCGGCGGGTTCGGGATCGTCGCCTCGACGGGCTCGGACGAGGAGTACGGCGAGCACCGCGAGACCACGGCGGAGAGCGCGGCCGAGATGCTCACCGCGGCCAAGAGCGTCGTGATCACGCCCGGCTACGGCATGGCGGTCGCACACGCGCAGTATCCGGTCGCGGATCTGGTGCGGCGTCTGCGCGAACGCGGCGTCGACGTGCGTTTCGGTATCCACCCCGTCGCGGGGCGTCTGCCCGGCCACATGAACGTGCTGCTCGCCGAGGCGAAGGTGCCGTACGACATCGTGCTGAGCATGGAGGAGATCAACGACGACCTCGCGTCGACCTCCGTCGTGCTCGTGATCGGCGCGAACGACACGGTCAACCCCGCTGCGGCGGAGGATCCGTCGAGCCCGATCGCCGGCATGCCGGTGCTGCGGGTGTGGGAGGCCGAGAACGTGATCGTGTTCAAGCGCTCGATGGCCGCCGGCTACGCGGGTGTGCAGAACCCGCTGTTCTTCCGCGAGAACGCCCAGATGCTGTTCGGCGACGCCAAGCAGCGCGTGGAGGACATCATCGCGGCGCTCTGATGATCGGTGCGGAGCGCACCGCGGGCCGGCCCTGGAAACGGGGCCGGCCCGCGGCGTCGTGATCGGCCGCACCCGCCCGGCCCGCGCCGGCGACGATCGTGCTTGCCGCGCTGGAGGCGAGATGGATTTCGCTGCAGCGGGGCGTCTACCGGCGACGTTTTCCATCTCGCCACCGGGCTGCCGCGCGTGCGGAGATGGATTTCGCCGCTGGGAGGCATGTGCGAGCGACGTTCTCCATCTCGCGCGGGCGGGGCGCCGGGCGGCGCACGCGGTCAGGAGCCGGCGTGTCGGTCGACGATCGCGGATGCGGATGCGGATGCGGCTGCGGCGGGCGCGGCCCCGTAGAGGAACCCGCGCGCCCCGCCCAGCCGCGACGACGCGAACGCATCGGCGACCTCGGCCGGGGCGTGCCGGACGAGCAGAGACGCCTGCAGCGCGACCGCGAGCGCCTCGGTGAGCCGGCGCGCGCCCGCCTGCGCCTCGGCGGACGCGGGATCGCGCTGTGCGTCGCGGAGCAGCCGCTCGGTGTCGGCGACGTGCGCGTCGAGCCGCGCATCCGCGCCTTCCGCGAGGCGCACCTCGGCGAGCAGCGCGTCGGCGGTCTCGGGCTCGCGGGCGATCGCGCGCAGCACGTCGAGCGCGATGACGTTGCCGGATCCCTCCCACACCGCCATGACGGGCTGCTCGCGGTAGCGCCGGGCGAGCGGGAACGCCTCGGTGTAGCCGTTGCCGCCGAGGCACTCCAGCGCCTCGTACGCGTGACCGGGGCCGCGCTTGCAGATCCAGTACTTCAGCACGGCTGTCGCCAGGCGCCGGAACGGCTCGTCCGCCGCGGGGGCGTCGGCCTCATAGGCGGCCGCGACGCGCAGGGACGAGGTGATCGCGGCCTCGGTCTCCACCGCGAGGTCGGCCAGCACCTGCGTCATCGCGGGCTGCTCGGCCAGCAGCGCGCCGAACGCCGAGCGGTGCTGCGCGTGCCAGATCGCCTCAGCCGTGGCCTGCCGCATGCCCGCGGCTGTGCCGAGCATGCAGTCCAGCCGGGTCTGGTTGACCATCTCGATGATCGCGCGGACGCCGCGGCCCTCCTCGCCGACCAGCCAGGCGATCGTGGCGTCGAACTCGACCTCGCTCGAGGCGTTCGCGCGGTTGCCGAGCTTGTTCTTGAGGCGCTGGACGAGGAACGGGTTGCGGGATCCGTCGGGCAGCACGCGGGGCAGGAGGAAGCAGCTCAGCCCGCCGGGCGCCTGCGCGAGCATGAGGAAGCCGTCCGACATCGGCGCCGAGCAGAACCACTTGTGCCCGGTGAGGATCCAGGATCCGTCGCCGGCCGGCATCGCGGACGTGCGGTTCGCGCGCACGTCGGACCCGCCCTGCTTCTCGGTCATCGCCATGCCGAACAGGGCGGAGGTCTTGCCGGATTCGAGCGCGGGCGAGTAGTCCCGCGAGAACAGGCGCGGGATCCATTCCTCCCGCAGCTCCGCGGATCCGAACTGCTGCAGCGCTGGCACGACGGCGTGCGTCATCGAGACCGGACAGGCGTGCCCCGGCTCGACCTGTGCGAAGACCAGGAACTGCGCGGCCCTGGCGACCTGTGCGCCCGGGCGCGGATCAGCCCAGGCGGCCGTGTGCGCCCCGGCGGCGACGGCGGCCGAGAGGACGCGGTGGTACGAGGGGTGGTACTCGACTTCGTCGATGCGCCGTCCCCAGCGATCGAACGCCACGAGCTCCGGCTCATGCACGTTGGCGAGCTCGGCGTCGTGCGAGAACGCGGCGGATCCGACCAGCTCCCCGGTCGCGATGAGCTCCGGCTCGGCCCACGACGCACCGTGACGTCGCACGCCCTCGACGAGGGGCAGGTCGAGGGAGAACTCGTCCAGACCTTCGCGCGGAGGTGCCTGGTTCGTGACAGTGTGCGTCGCCATGCGGATCCCCTTCGATCGTCTGGTCCGACCGTACGCCGTGGGCGTGTCAGTCGGTGCCGCGCTCGAGCCACTCGGAGCGGAGCAGGCCCATCCGCACGATGTCCTCGTACTGCCCGCGCACCCAGGCGTGCTCGCGCTGGCGCCCCTCGACGACGAAGCCCGCCTTCTCGTAGATGCGGAGTGCGGCTGTGTTCGATGCGATCGCCTCGAGGTGCACCCGCCGGAGGTTGGCCCGCACGAACGCGAACTCGATGATCTGCGCGATGGCCTCGGTGCCGATGCCTCGGCCGCGTGCCGATGCGGCGAGGGCGATGCCCACCTCGGCGGTGCCGGTGAAGCCGTCGATGTCGAACAGGCTCACCGTGCCGACGGCCTCTCCGTTGACGTCGATCACGAAGCCGAGGTTCCCGTTCGGATCCGCGTCGTATTCAGCGACGCGCGCCTCCCACCCCTTTCGCGTCATCGCCGCGGGGCGGAGCGGACTGCGCTGCTCCCAGGTGTCGAGCTCCGCGGCGAGGGCGTAGAGCGCGTCGTAGTCGGCTTCGGTGCGGGCGCGGAGGGTGACGGCGGGGCGCGGGGACATGGGGGACACGCTACCCGCGCGTCGGGACATCCGTGGCCCCGACGGCTTCGTGAGAGCGGCTGCCCGCCCGGACCTTGTCAACCCCCGGAACGCGGCATAGCCTGCCGAAAGAGAGACGGGTCGGGCCCCGCAGCGTGGGGTCGGCGCCGACGAGGTGTCGCCGGTCGGATCCGTCGCGAAGGAGGACGAGATGGGCCACGACGAGGACGAGGACCAGGTCGAGGAGCAGATCCAGGACCAGGTCGAGGAGCAGGAGGCCCCTTCCGGCGGCCCTCCTGTGGACGAGGATGACGGGGGTTTGATCCCGCCGCCCGAGGTGGACCCGATGCTCGGATTCGAGGGATCGATCGAAGGACTCTGACGGCGGGCGCCGGGATCGGCGGTCTCCGGCGCGGCGCCCAGGAGCAGGATCCGCCTAGACGATCGCGTGCGCCCGGACCGGGAACGTGCCGAACCCGGCCACGGCGGGCGGAGCCGCGGTGAAGCGCGCGCCGCGGGCCGGGAGGGATCCCAGCCCGGCGAGGTGCTCGACGACCGGGATGCCCGCGGCGAGCAGCGCAGAGTGAGCCGGCCGCTCGCCGCCGGACTCGGTGTCGTCGATGTTGAGCGAGTCGATTCCGACCAGCGCGGCCCCGGCGTCGGCGAGGAACTGCGCGGCCTCGCCGGTGAGGAAGGGTGCGCCCCTGCCGTACTCCGGGGTGCCGAAGTGGCGATCCCAGCCCGTGTGCAGCAGCACCGCCGTGCCGCGCAGGTCGCGGTCGGCGAGGGTCGCGGATCCGATCCCGCGGCGATCGGACGACCAGGCGTCGGTGAGGTGGAAGACCTCGGCGGGCAGGTCGACGAGCTTCTCGAGCGGGAGCGACGAGAGGTCGCCGCCCTCGGCGTAGCGATGGAACGGCGAGTCGAGGTAGGTGCCGGTGTTGCCGATCATCGTGATGACGTCCATGGCGAACTCGGTGCCCGGCGCGTACTTCGCGCGGGAATCCTCCCGGGTGAGGAACGGCGTGATCTCCGGCGCCGGCAGGCCGGGGTAGGTGATCAGACCCGCGTGGATCGGATGCGACAGGTCGACGATCCGCCTCTCCGAGGCCATCGTCGGGGAGGCGGTGCCCCTGCTGCCACGGTGCTGTTCGGCGACGATCCGGAGGTCGGTCAGCACGACCGACTCCGCGAGAGCGAGGCCCAGATGGCGGACGAGGAGCAGGCCGATCGCGTCGGCGTCCAGGTCGGGCGAGGGAAGGTCCAGGCGGAACCCCTCGCCTTGCATGCCGCCGCCGTTCGCGAAGCGGATGTCGAAGCCGAAGTGCGCGCGGTACTCGGTGGGTTCGGTCATCCCGCCAGTATGGCGAGGATCCGTGGCCGGCCGCGCCTCTGGCGGAATCGAGGTTCATACGCGAGCGGTTCACGTGAGCGGTTCACGTCGGAAGGGCCGCGCCCGCGTCCGCGGATGCGGCCCTTCCTGTCGTGCAGTGGAGCGGGGCTCAGTGGAAGAGGCCCAGCTTGCCGAACTTCTCGGCGAGCAGGTAGTACACGGTGATGCGGCTCTTGGTGCGGTCCGCCTTCATCGTCTCCTTGACCTCATCGAGTGCGGCGTCGAGCGCGGCGTCCGACTCGGTGAGGCCGAGCTTCTTCTGGAGGAAGTTGGTCTTGACGGTCTCGACCTCGTCCTTGTCGGAGAACGCGACGTAGGCCGAATCCTGGCTGCTCATCACGAGCCGGTAGGTCTTGAGGAGACCCTCGATCGCAGCTTCATCGGCATTGGGACGGTAGATCTTGACGTCAGCGGCCCAGTCAGCCATAGGTGAACTCCTTTACGTCCGGCCCGGCTCGATATGCCGCGCTCGCCAGAGATCGTAGACGCCCTGACCGAACGGCGGAAGACGCGCCGCGGAACTGGCGTCGTGATCGCCCGGGGGGCGATCCACCATCAGGCGCACCATGAACCCCTGCATCACGGCCATGACCGCATCCGCCATCCCGTCGGCGGTGTCCGTCGCGGTGGTCGTGTCCTGTTCCTGCGCCCACCGCAGCAGCGCGGCGGGGAGCTCGTACCGTAGGCTGACCACGAATGCGGTGCCCTCGATGTCGTCGGGGGAGCCTGAGGCTGCGTTCCCGAGGGGTCGTCGCCGAGGACTCCCGCTCGACTTTCATGCACTGGGGGCTTGAAATGACGTCATCGCGTGCCGACAAGAGCGGGGTGTCCCGACGCACCGTCGTCAGATCCGCCGTCTGGTCCGTCCCCGTCATCACTGCGGCGGTCGCGATGCCGCTGGCCTCGGCCTCGGCTCCCGTCGATCAGCAGAACGTGCAGGTCGCTTCGAGCTGCTGGCAAGCCAACTTCGGCGGCGTCCTGCTCTCCTACCCGCAGTACACGATCACCGCGATCGGTAACCCGGTGAAGGCGGGATCCTCGTTCCTGCTCACGGGCGCGGGGATCGGCAACCTCGTCGTCGGGGTGGTCGCGGGCGCGGGCGTCCTCACCCTCCTCAGCTCGACCGAGGTGAGGTTCGTGCTCTCCCAGGACATCCCCGCGGGGCAGTCCGCAGGACTCCAGGTCCAGGGTCTCCACCGGGAGCAGACCTCGGATGCGTACATCCTCGCGGTCGAGAACATCATCGGCAACGCGAACAGCAACCCGGCCGACGATGCCTCAGGGCAGAACCTCTGGGGCCGCTACTCCGAGTTGCTCGGGTTCATCGTCGGCATCTGCGGGTGACGCGAAAGGGCCCCCGCCTGAGGCGAGGGCCCTTTCTCTGTTCTGAGGGGCTGACGGGAATCGAACCCGCGCTATCTGCTTGGGAAGCAGAAGTTCTGCCATTGAACTACAGCCCCGTACGTCGATGACGCCTGGCCAGCATAACAAACGCGGGCGGGATCCCGGATCCGGTCATCTCGGGTGCGTCGGCGCCCCCTCGGGGTGTCGGCGCCCCCTCGTCCGCGCGTCCACGCGAGGGGGCGCGGGTGCTGCGAGGGGGCGTCGGCGAAAAAGCGGCGGACGCGGCGACGTGGACGAGACGACGAGGCGGCCGCCCGCCCCTCAGGAGTCGAAGCCCATGCCCAGGGCGTCGAGCGTGCGCAGCAGGAGGTTCCGCTTGCCCTCGCGGTGATCCGCGCGGTCCATCGACCAGCGGACCGCGTTGATGCCGATGGTCGCGGCCGGTTCCGGCGGGAACGGGGTCGGCCGCTCGCGGACCATCTGCAGGGAGGCGCGCTCGGTCTTGGCGCCGTCGAGCAGGTCGAGCATGACGTTGCCGGCGAAGCGGGTCGCCGCGACGCCGAGGCCGGTGAAGCCCGCGGCGTGCGCGACGCGACCGCCGTGGCTGGTGCCGTAGAACGCGCAGAACCGCGAGCAGGAGTCGATCGCGCCGGCCCAGCGGTGCGTGAAGCGGATCCCCTCGAGGGCCGGGAACGTCGTGAGGAAGTGCTCGGCCAGGCGGCGGAACGACTCGGGGCGGTCCTCGTAGCGCTCCCGCACCTTGCCGCCGGGGTGGTAGACCGCGTCGTAGCCGCCGAACACGATCCGGTCGTCGGCGGTCTGCCGGTAGTAGTGGAACTGGTTGGCGATGTCGGCGAGGCCCTGACGGTCCTCCCAGCCGATCTCGGCCCGCTGCCCGGCGGAGAGCGGCTCGGTCGCGAGCACGTAGTCGTAGACCGGGACGGTCATCAGCCGGTTGCGCGTGAGGAGCGACGGGAAGACGTTGGTCGCGAGCACCGCACGGTCGGCGTGCACGGCGCCGCTCTCCGTCGTGGCGACGACACCGCGGTCGACGCGCCGCACTCCGGTCACCCGGGACCGCTCGAAGATCCGCACGCCGCGCTCGGCGACGACCCTCGCGAGCTCGAACGCGAGCTTCGCCGGGTGCACGAGGATGTTCCCGTCCCTGTCCCAGAGGCCGGCGCGGTAGGTGGGGGAGGAGATCATCGCCCGCAGGTCGGGGCCGTCCAGGAAGACGTGGCGGTCGTCGTGGCGGGCGCTCGCGAGCTGGCGGCGCTGGTACTCCTCGGTCGCGATCTTCACGACACCGGTGTGCTCGAGATCGGCGCGGATCCCGTAGCGCTCCGCGGTCGCGGCGATCTCGGCGAGGTTCTCCGCGCCCATCCGCTCGAGCGTGTCCATCTCGTCGGGCCAGCGGCTCGCGCCGTTGTCGTAGCCG
The DNA here is from genome assembly GCF_000956505.1 of Microbacterium azadirachtae. Taxonomy (GTDB): domain Bacteria; phylum Actinomycetota; class Actinomycetes; order Actinomycetales; family Microbacteriaceae; genus Microbacterium; species Microbacterium azadirachtae_A. The sequence continues at coordinate 133,774 of NZ_JYIX01000031.1, forward strand.
TGCGTGAGGCTGGCCTCGCAGAAGCCGCCGTTGCGTCCCGACGCTGCCCAGCCGATCCGGTTCGCCTCGAGGATCGTCACCCTGGCGCCGGGGTCGCGCTCGGTCGCGAGCAGCGCGGTCCAGAGTCCGGCGTACCCGCCGCCCACGACCACCAGGTCGGTGTCGATGCGCCCGGTCAGTGCGTCGTGGCGTTCGGCCGTGGCGTCGTCGAGCCAGAACACCCGCTGCTCTGCGGCGCTGAGGGCGTGGTCGACGGCGGCCGCCGGGGCCGGCATGCGTTCGAAGGCGGTCTGCGGCATCGTTGCTCCTCGCTGGCATTGACGATTCGGGATCACCGAGGGACGGACAATGCTGATTGGTGAAAAGTACAGATTGATGGTTGCGCATTCCGCAAGACTTCGCAAGTATGACTCTCGGATGGGCGAATGAACCCGTCATCGTGCACTCAACGGAGAGAGTCGAGGAGTCCCATGAGCACGGAAGTCACGTCGCACCCGAGCGACGCGGTGGAGGAGAAGCTCCCGCGCAAGCTGCGGTGGTATGACGCGTTCGCGATGTCGATGACGATGCCGGCGGCGCTGATCGCCACGCTCGGAGCGTCGATCGCGGGTCTCGGCGGCTGGGGCGCCGCGGTGCTCTGGGCCGTCTCGATGGTCATCGCGTTCGTCGTCAACTGGATCTACATCGAGCTGTCCACGATGTTCCCGGAGTCCTCCGGCGGCATCGCGGGCTTCGCGGCCGAGGCCTGGAAGAGCCGCGCGCCCTGGCTCGCCCCCGTCGCCGGCGTCGGCTACTGGCTGCCCTGGGGATCCAACCTCGCGACCTACGGCGCGCTGACCGGCCTCATCATCCAGTCGCAGTGGTTCCCCGATCAGACCTGGGAGCTCGCGTTCGGGCCGATCCACCTCAGCTTCCCGATCGTGATCGGCCTGGTCGTGATCTTCGTGCTCTACGCGATCAACGCGATCGGCGTCCGCGTCACGATGACCTTCGTCTACATCACCGCCGCGATCCTGATGGTCCCCCTGTTCGTGTTCATCGTGCTGCCTCTGTTCAGCAGCGGCTGGCACCCCGGCGAGCTCACCTGGAAGCTGAGCGGCTGGGAGGGCCTGCACACCGCGCTCGTCTGGCTCTACGTGATGGCCTGGACCACGCTCGGCGTCGAGGTCTGCACGACCTTCGCCTCGGAGTACCGCGACCCGATCAAGGACACCGCGCGGGCGATCCGCGCGGCCGCGCTGTTCTGCCTCGGCGTCTTCTTCCTCGTCCCGATCACGCTCGGCGGATTCGCCGGCGAGGCGGCGATCGGCAAGGATCCGGCGACGTTCTTCGTCGCGGCCTTCGCGAAGCTCGTCCCCTCGGACGCGGCCGCGAACATCATGGTGCTCTGCCTCATCGCCTCGCTCGTGCTGGTGATGCTGACCTCGGTGGCCGACTCCTCGCGCGTGCTGTTCAACATGGGCAAAGAGGGCGTCACTGTACGGTCCGTCGGCAAGCTCGACCGCCGGGGCATCCCGATGCGGGCGCTCAACGTCATGCTCGTGCTGAACATCGTGCTGCTCGTGGTGCTGCAGCAGCCCCTCGCCATCATCGTCACCGGCAACCTCGGCTACGTCATCACCCACGTGCTCGCGGTCTCGGGCTTCGCCCTGCTCCGCAAGGACCGCCCGAACGCGGTGCGCCCGATCCGGCTGCCGAACTTCCTGGTGCCCGTCTCGATCGCTCTCGCCGTCCTGCTCGCGGTCATCGTCGTCGTCGGCGCGACCGGGTTCTCGATCACCGGCTACGGCGGGATCCTGGAGCTGAGCATCGCGATCGGCATCCTCGCCCTCGGAGTCGTGATCTGGGCGTTCGTCCGCGCCCGCGACCGCCGCAACGGGCTCCTGCCGCAGACCGTCGACGAAGCCGTCTGACGCTCCCCTTCACCCGATCCCCTCGAGAGGAAACCCATCATCATGACCCTGTCACCCGTCGTCGCCGCAGCCGACATCCTCGTCCCGCACTCGCAGCTCTACATCGCCGGAGACTACGTGGACGCCGCCTCGGGCGAGACCACCGACGTCGTCAGCCCGGTCACCGGCGAGGTGATCGCCGCGGTCGCCGTCCCGGGCCGCGAGGACCTCGACCGTGCCGTCGCCTCCGCGCGAGAGGCCCAGCGCGCGTGGAGCCGCGTCGGGGTCTGGCAGCGCGCCGCGATCCTGCACAAGGTCGGCGACCTGATCGCCGCCAAGCGGGACGAGCTCGCCCACCTGCTCACTCTCGAGCAGGGCAAGCCGCTGACCGAGTCCTACGCCGACATCGACGAGACGGCGCAGCTGTTCCACCTGCACTCCGAGGACGCGGTGCGCCTGCACGGCGAGACCCTGCCGGCCAATGACACCCACAAGCGGATGTGGACGTTCTACCAGGGCGTCGGCACCTGGGCGATCGTGATCCCCTGGAACTTCCCTGTTCTGATGTTCGCCGAGTTCGCTGCCCCTGGGCTCGCGACGGGCAACGCCCTGGTCGTGAAGCCGCCGACGCACACGCCGCTCACGCTCCTCGCCGCCGTCGAGGTGCTCGAGGAGGCGGGCGTCCCGGCCGGCCTGGTCAGCATCCTCCCCGGCGAGGGCGCGTTCGGTGCGGATCTCGTCTCGCACCCCGGCATCGACGCGATCGGGTTCATCGGATCCTCCGCGACCGCCGAGAGGATCGTCACGACGGCCGGGCTCAAGCGCTCCATCATCGAGGCGTCCGGCAACGGCCCTGTGGTCGTGCTCGACGACGCCGACGTCGAGGCCGCCGCGCGTGCCGCGGTGCGAGGGGCCTACTACAACGCCGGTCAGGTCTGCTGCGCCACCGGGCGGGTGCTGGTGGCCAGTTCCGTGCGCGAGCGCTTCGTCGAGGCGGCCAGGGCGGCGGCGCAGGAGGCCGTGCTGGGGGATCCGTTCCACGCCGCGACCACCCTCGGCCCGATGAACAACCACGCCACCGCGAGCAAGGTCGACGCGCACCTCGCCGAGGCCCGCGAGCGGGGCTTCGAGTTCGTGGTCGGCGGAGGTCGCGCCTCGGGCTTCCCGACCGATCTCTACTACGACTTCACGGTCGTCGACGGCGTCGCGCCCGACGCGCTGCTGAGCGTCGCCGAGACCTTCGGGCCCGTCGTGCCGATCATCTCGGCCGACACCGACGACGAGCTGCTCCGCATCGCCAACGACGATGCGCTCGGCCTGCAGGGCGCCGTCTTCACGAAGGACCTCAGTCGCGCCTACCGGTTCGTGGAGCAGATGCGCACCGGCCAGGTGATCGTGAACGACAGCAACGGGTTCTGGGACATCAACATGCCCTTCGGCGGCGTCGGCGGGAGCCGCACCGGCTGGGGCCGAATCGGCGGGAAGCACACGCTGCTCGACATGAGCGACCTGCGCACCGGCGTGATCCACCTCGACTGATGCAGCGGATCCCGACCCTCCTCGCGATAGCCTCGATCCCGTGAACGAGCTTGACGGCCTGGACCACCTGGACCGCCGCATCATCGCGGCGCTCCAGGTGGACGGGCGCCGCACCTTCTCCAGCCTCGCCGACGAGTTCGGCGTGCCGGCATCCTCCGTGCGCTACCGGCTGAAGAAGCTCGAGGACGAGGGGGTTCTGCAGGTCGTCGGGATCGCCAACCCCCTGGCGATCGGCTTCGACCGGCTGGCCCTCATCGGCGTGCAGGTGCGGCCGGGCTCGGCCCGGGCGATCTGCAAGGCGCTCGCCGCATTGCCCGAGACGAGCTACGTCGTCATCACGAGCGGGAAGTTCGACGTCATGGTCGAGGTGATCTGCCGGGACGTCGCGCACATCGTCGACGTGCTGGAGAACAAGATCGGCGCGCTCGACGACGTCGTCTCGACCGAGTCGTTCTTCGTGCTCGAGGTGCACAAGCTCGCCTACGGCTGGGGAGTTCCCGAGGTCTCCAGCGCCGACTAGGCGCATCCCGATCCGATCCGCGCGGACGGCTCCGCTGCTTCGTGCGCAGCCTGCTGCTCGTGTGCCGCGGCGCCGGGCCGACGCCCCCTCGCAGCGCCGAGGCCCCCGCGTGCGCGCGCCCGTGCGAGGGGGCGCAGGTGCTGCGAGGGGGCGCCGACGGCGAAGGGCGGCGGATCTCGGTGCGGTCACGATCGCGCCGGATCCGCCGGCCTGGTCCGAACCTATGCATCAGCTCGGAATAGGGTGGAAGGCGATCATGGCTGTCGCGCCCTTCACGGACCGGCAGCCACTTCCATGCAGAGACCGGAGAGCTCACCATGAACAAGGCAACCCTGACCCGTATCGGCGGCCTCGCCGCGGCGATCGCCCTCACCGCCACCATGACCGCCTGCTCGGGCGGCCAGAGCGTCGCGGACGCGTGCAAGATCGCCAACTCGGAGATGACGAAGGCCACCTCGAGCGTCTCCAGCGACCTCAACGCGGCCGTGCAGAAGGCCACCCAGGGTGAGAAGGTCGACTTCGCCGCGATCTTCGCCCCCGTCCAGAAGGGCCTCGACGAGGCCGGCAAGAAGGTCACGAACGAGGCCGTCAAGGCGCCGCTCTCGGCCTTCGCGAGCGAGTTCAAGGGCTTCATCAAGGTCTATGAGGGTCTCGAGATCCCCGACCTCAAGAACATCGATGCGACCGACCCCGCGGCGATGGACAAGGTCCAGCAGGCCCAGGACAAGATCCAGGAGATCTCGACCAAGGCCCAGGCCGCCAGCGCCAAGCTCAGCGAGCAGGGCAAGAAGCTGCAGGACGTCTGCAACAAGGGCTGACCCCCTCGGCGCACGCCGGACGCTCAGGAGGGGCGCCGCTCGGGACATCCGGGCGGCGCCCCTCCTTAGTGTCGAGGCCCCCTCGTGCGCGCGCCCATGCGAGGGGGCGCGGGTGCTGAGAGGGGGCGCGGACTCGCCGCGAGGGCGTCGTAGAAGGCCTCGCCGCAGGAAGTTCCTTCTTTATCAGCTGATTCTCTTCCCTTGCATAGGGGTTTCACGGTAATCCTGAATCTTGTGTGTGCCAGATCGGCGCACGACGGACGCGTCGCCTCGGAAACCGTCGAGGCGATGCCTGGAGGGAGAATCGATGTCAGAGAAGAGCGCCCGCGTACGACGACGTGCAGCGGCGACGACTTCGGTGTTCGTGCTCGCCGCCGCAGGGGTGGCGACGTTCGGGGCCGTGCCAGCGAGTGCGGCGCCGCCGAGTGCAGCGCCACCGAGCGCGCAGGTGGCCGGCACGAGTTCCGCCACCGCCTCGGGGAGCACCGCGGGCAAGAGCGGTGCCAGCGATCACTACATCAACTACGTGGCTCCTCGGGCCGAGGCGTTCACCGACGCGTCCGACGACCAGGCGGTCGCCGACCTCGGGGGCGGCGCGAGCGCGCGGAAGGCGATCAGCGACACGGCGTTCGAGCGCGCCAAGGAGAACGACCAGAAGCACGCGCAGGGCAACCCCGTCGCGGCAGAGCAGCTGGCCAAGACCGAGGCCGAGGCGGTGCAGACCGGCGAGAGCCCGAAGAACCTCAAGCATGCCGACAGCACGCAGCAGGCGAAGCTCCTGACCATCCTCGTCGAGTTCGACGGGACGGAGGACTTCTCGGGCCTGCAGGTGCCGACGGGTTTCGGGGCGACGGACTGCAAGCCGGGCGACGTGCAGGGACCGACGCTGCACAACAACATCCCGGATCCCGCGGGCGCGGCCCACAAGGACAACAACACCATGTGGGTCCCTGACTTCTCGAGCGACTTCTACAACAGGATGCTCTTCTCCGATGAGGGCATCACCGAGCGGGTCCGCACCGATCTGACGGGCCTGGACGGCCAGCCCGGCTTCGACATCTCCGGTCACACGATGAAGAAGATGTACGAGGAGATGTCGCGCGGCGCCTACTCGCTCTCCGGCGAGGCGACGGCCTGGGTCAAGGTCCCCCACTCCGAGGGGTACTACGGCGCTACGGTCTGCCACCTCAACCCCGCGACGGGCGCCTACGAGGCCGGACCCATGCAGGACATGCAGGGCCACCCCGACAACCCCCTCGGCCCCGGCCAGCTGCCGATCGACGCGGTGGCGGCGCTCGCGCAGCAGAACCCGGACTTCCCCTGGGCCGACTACGACATCGAGGATCAGGGCGACCGCGACGGCGACGGCAACGTCCACGAGCCCGACGGCATCATCGACCACGTCGTGCTCGTGCACGCGGGCGAGGACAAGTCCGGTGGCGGCGGCAAGGAAGGCACCTACGCGGTCTGGGCGCACTCGTCCGACGTCGCGGGCGGAGCCACGATCCCCGGCACCGACTTCAAGATCCAGAACTACATCGTCCAGCCGGAGAACTCCGGCGTCGGTGTGTTCGCCCACGAGTACGGTCACGACCTGGGTCTTCCGGATCTGTACGACACCTCGAACGCGGGCAACTCCGACATCGACTTCTGGGACCTGATGAGCTCCGGCTCGCACTCCGGCCCGATCTTCCAGTCGATGCCGACCCACATGGGCATCTGGGACAAGTGGGTGCTCGGATGGGTCGACCCGCTGGAGATCAACCCGGGCGACGGCACCAAGACCGTCAAGGTCGGTCAGGCTTCCCGTCCCGCCAAGGGCACGGAGGACGGCGTCAAGATCAACCTGCCGGACAAGCGGATCACGCTCGCCGAGCCGCACAGCGGATCCGAGATGTGGTACTCGAACGCCGATCAGGACTGGGCGGACGCGCAGCTGAAGCGCTCGATCGACAACGTGCCCGCCGGCGCGACCTTCTCGATGTGGAACGACTACGTCATCGAGGAGGACTGGGACTTCGGCTTCGTCGAGGTCTCGACCGATGGCGGATCCACCTGGACCGAACAGAAGGTCTACGACGAGTCCGGTGCGCTCGTCTCTACGGATGACGGCTACAGCGACCCGAACGGGCGGATGAAGGACTTCGGCAACAAGAAGTACGGACTCACCGGTTCCACGGACGGCTGGCGTCACGATCACATCGACCTGTCGGCGTACGCCGGTCAGAACATCCAGGTGCGTCTGCGTCAGGCGACCGATGCGGCCTACGAGGATCGCGGCTGGTTCTCCGACGACTTCGCCCTGACGGCCGGCGGCGCCGACGTCTGGACCGATGACGTGGAGTCCGGCGACAACGGCTGGACCGCGACCGCAGGCACGTTCACCGACACCACGGGCGCGGGCTGGGTGCGCGACACCGGTACGCAGGTCAAGGCGCAGTACTACCTGGTCGAGTGGCGCAACTTCGACGGCTTCGACGAGGGCCTGAAGTACGGCTACACGACGGTGTACAGCGACGAAGGATGGAAGGTCGAGAAGGTTCCGTACAACGCGCCCGGCGCGCTGGTCTGGTACCGCGACACCGCCTACGGCGACTCGAACCAGGTCACCGCGAACCTGACCAACCTGCCGAGCTACGGTGCGAAGGGCGGCCTGCTCCTCGTGGACAGCCACTTCGACCCGCTGCGTCGTACGGGGGCTGCGGCCGAGATGGATCCGTCCGTGACGAAGAACATCTCCAGCCGTGCGCAGTCGTCCAACGCCGCGTTCGGTCTCACGCCCACCCTGCCGTTCAAGGACTGCCTGGTGGACGTGGACTTCAACGAGGCCTGCACCGACTTCGCGGCCCAGACGCCGGTGAAGTCCTTCACCGACGACCAGGGCTGGGTGGCCGGACTGGAGGTCCGCGACGGTCAGCTGTTCAACCGTCTGCGCGACGCCTCGGTGGTCGTGCCCTCTGTCGACGGCGCGCCGTACAGCACGCGCGTCGTCAATCCGGACGGCACCCCGGCGACCGATCTGTACGGTCATGACCTCGGGTTCACCACGCTCGGCACCGGCAACCCCGCGGACGCGGGCGTCGGCTACGGCACCGTGGTCACCGTGAAGAAGTCGCTGCAGAACAACACGGCGGCGCTCCTCACCGTCCGCGCTCCGCTCTCCGAGGACCCGGCGAAGCCGGACGCGCCGGCGATCACGTCGCCGGCGAACGGGGCGAAGCTCGACACGGCGCCGACCGAGGTGAGCGGTACCGGGGTCCCCGGTGCGGATGTGGTGGTCACGCTCGACGGCGTGCAGGGTGCGGCCAAGTCCGCCGCTCCCGCTGCCGCCAAGGCGGCGGCCCCCGCGGCCGAGGCTGCGGAGCCGACGGTCGTGGGCGACGACGGCACCTGGTCCGTCGCGCTGCCGAGCACGGTCGCCGTGGGATCGCACACGATCTCCGCGGTGCAGACCTACGGCGGCGTCAGCAGCGACGCTTCGGAGAGCACCTTCGTCGTGGCCGATGTCGTGACCCCGACCCCGACCCCGACGCCGACCACCCCCGGTGGCGACCCCGGCACGGGCGGTAACGGCAACGGCAACGGGAGCAGCAAGGGCAACCTGGCCGCCACCGGTCTGAACGGCGACGCGCTGCTGACGACCGGCATCATCGGCGGTGCGCTCGTGCTGCTCGCCAGCGCCTTCCTGGTGATGTCCCGCCGGCGCCGGCGCCTTCAGGGCGACACGACGGCCGACCCGATGAGCTGATCGAGCCGGCAGCGATGCCCGGAGCGCCGGTCCCGATGTTCGCATCGGGGTCGGCGCTCCGGCGTCTGCCCGGGGCATGCGCCTCGCCGTTCCGGCACCCGTGAGGATCCCGTGAGGGGCGCTTCGGCACGTCGTGTGAGGATTCCGTGAGGGGCGCCCGGTCGCGCGGGAATCCGGCCCTAGGCTTCGTCGTGTGAGCAGTCAGTCCGTCATCGGCGCGAAGAGCGCGGCACCCGCGAGGAGCCCCCTCCGGCTCGCGCTGATCGTGGGCGCCCTCGGCGTCGTCTTCGGCGACATCGGCACCAGCCCGATCTATGCGCTGCAGACCGTGTTCAACCCGGACGATCCGCACCCGATCCCGCTCACGACGGACAACCTGTACGGGATCGTCTCGCTCATCGTGTGGTCGGTGATCCTGATCGTCACCGTCACCTACGTGCTGCTGGCGATGCGGATGGACAACGACGGCGAGGGCGGCATCATGGCGCTGCTGACCCTGCTGCGCCGCTGGGCGCCGAAGGGGCGCACGCGCACCGTGGCGGTCCTGTCCGGGCTCGCCGTGCTGGGCGCCGCGCTGTTCCTCGGGGACAGCATGATCACTCCGGCGATCTCGGTGCTCTCCGCTGTCGAGGGGTTGAAGACCATCAATCCGGGCCTGGAGGAGTGGGTCGTCCCCATCACCGCCACGATCCTGTTGATCCTCTTCCTCATCCAGAAGCTCGGGAGCTCGGTGGTCGGCCGGCTGTTCGGGCCGATCATGGTGATCTGGTTCGTCGTCATCGGGGTGCTCGGGATCGGCGGGATCACGCACGATCCGCAGATCCTGCTGGCGCTGCTGCCGACCTACGCGATCGAGTTCATGGTCGGCCACTTCGACATCGCGTTCTTCGCGCTCGCCGCGGTGGTCCTGTCGGTCACCGGCGCCGAGGCGCTCTACGCCGACATGGGCCACTTCGGTCGCAAGCCGATCTCGATCGCGTGGCTGTTCCTGGTGTTCCCCGCACTCGCGCTCACCTACCTCGGGCAGGGGGCGCTGCTGCTGGAGGACAAGGCGAACATGTCGGCGCCGTTCTTCCTGCTCGCCCCGGAGTGGGGCAGGATCGCCCTCGTGATCCTGGCCACCGCGGCCACCGTGATCGCCTCGCAGTCCGTGATCTCCGGAGCCTTCTCGGTGGCCGCTCAGGCGTCCGGACTCGGCTACCTGCCGAGGCTGCGCGTGACGCACACGTCATCCGAGACGCACGGCCAGATCTACGTGCCGTGGATCAACTGGCTGCTCATGGTGTCGGTGATCACCCTGGTGTTCGTCTTCCGCAGTTCGGCATCTCTCGCGTTCGCCTACGGGATGGCGGTGATCGGCACGATCACGATCACGACGCTCCTCTTCTTCTACCTGGCTCGGCGACGGTGGAAGACGCCGGGCTGGATCCTCGGGATCGGCGCGGTGGTCCTGCTCGCGGTCGACCTGCTGTTCCTCGCCGCCAACGCCACCAAATTCGTGCACGGCGCCTGGCTGCCGCTCGCGATCGGTCTCGCCGCGTTCATCGTCATGACCACCTGGCAGCGGGGGCGGGCGCTCATCACCGCGCGCCGCACCGAGGCGGAGGGCTCGCTGGCCGACTTCGTGAGGAATCTGCGCACGCACCCGAAGCTCATCGACCGGGTGCCGGGCACGGCCATCTTCCTCAACCCGGGCGGCACGACGACGCCGCTCGCACTGCGCGCCAACGTCGAGCACAACCACGTGCGCCACGCCAGGGTGATCATCCTGTCCGTGGACATCCAGAACGTCCCCCGCGTGCCGCAGACGAAGCGCTGCACGGTCGACGACCTGGGGGATCCGACCGACGGGATCCTCTACATCTCGGCGAGGTTCGGCTATGCCGAGAAGCCGGATCTGCCCCGCGCCCTGCGCAGCATCCCGCCGCACAAGACGCAGGGCTGGCTCGACCTGGACAACGCCACGTACTTCCTGTCGAAGATCGAGCTGCGCGAGGGACGCAGAGGCGGCATGGCGCGGTGGCGCAAGCGGCTGTTCCTGGCGGCCTCGCACATCACGACCGACGCGAGCGACCACTTCGGGCTGCCGCGCGACCGCGTGATCGTGATGGGGTCGCAGATCGAGCTCTGAGACGGATCCGGTCCCGCCGAGAACCTCGGGGGACCGGACGTCAGGAGGGGGCGTCGGAGCCGACGGCTCAGACGACGGCGAGCGCGTCGATCTCGACGAGCATCTCCTCGCGGGGCAGGCCCGTGAACACGGTGGTGCGCGAGGGGAGCACGCCGCTCGGGGTGTGCTTCGTGACGAACTCCCCGTAGGCCTCGTTCATGATCGGGAAGTCCTCGCGCTTGGTCAGGTAGACGCGCAGCATCACCACGTCGTCGAAGGTCGCCCCCGACGCCTCGACGATCGCCCGCACGTTCTCGAGGGTGCGGATGGTCTGCGCGGCGACATCGTCCGGGAAGAGGTACTCGCTCGTCGCCGGGTCCACCGGGCCCTGACCGGACACCTGCACGATCGGACCCTTGCGCACCCCCTGGGAGAACACGTGCGCGGGGGCGGGGGCGTCGGTGGTGAGCACCCGGGTCTTCTGGGTCTGCTCTGTCATGGTCGTTCCTCTCGGTCGGCGGCGGGGCGCGGTGCCCAGCCCAGGTCTGCGGATGCGGCCTGCGTCGCCTCGACCAGCTGCGGCAGCAGCGCCAGCACCTCGTGCGCGGGCAGGGACATGGTCGGCACCGACACGGACGCCGCGGCGACGACGGCGCCGCTCCCGTCTCGGATGGGCGCGGCGATGCAGTTGATGAAGCTCTCGTGCTCGCCGCTGTCGCGGGCGAAGTCGTCGGCGCGCACGCGCTCGAGCTCGGCGAGGAAGTCCGCCGCGTTCGCGATCGTGCGCTCGGTGTACGGCACGTAGTCGATGCCCTCCGCGATCTCCCGTCGTGCGGACACGGGCAGATCGGCGAGCAGCACCTTCGCCACCGCCGTGCTGTGCAGCGGGGCACGCAGGCCCACGCGCGAGTACATCCGGATGCCCGTGCGCGCCTCGAGCTTGTCGATGTAGACGACGTCGCCCGATTCGTAGGCGGCCAGGTGCACGGTCTGCCCCGTGCGGTCGTTGAGCCGCTCGAGGTGCGGGCGGGCCACCTCGCGCACGTCCCGTTGGGCGAGCGCGGCGCCGGCGAGGTCGAACAGCCGGCTGCCGAGCCGGTAGCGGTGCTGAGCATCGTGCGTCACGAAGCGCTGCGCCTCGAGCGTCTGCAGCAGGCGCAGCACGGTGGACTTGTGCACGCCGAGGCGTTCGGCGCACTCGTCGAGCGTACGCGCCCCGTCCTGCAAGGCGACGAGCAGATCCAGCGCACGGGTCACGGTCTGGTTCATCGGAGCTCCTCCAAGGTCGCGGCTGAGACATCGGACGCGGGCATGGTTCGAGAATATCGAGTGGCGCAATCGCTTGCAACGGCAATTGCATCGAACGCAACACGGCGGCATCATGGAAGGGTGGAGACGTCTTCGAGTGGTGCCCGCCCGCTGTCCGTGCAGGACAAGTCCTTCCCGCCGTCCGCGCACGGTCGGACGAGGGAGCAGTTCCTCGCGACGGAGCCTGCGCTCTCCGACTTCGCCACGCCGCTGCTCACGCTCGACGCAGGGGCGATGGTGCACAACGTCGCGCGCATGGCCGACTGGGCGCAGGAGGCCGGCGTGCTGCTGGCGCCGCACGGCAAGACGACGATGGCTCCGGCGCTCTGGCGGCAGCTGCTCGACGACCGGCCCCTGGGCGCGGGCGCGTGGGGGCTCACCCTCGCCACGCCGTGGCAGGCGCAGGTCGCCCGCGCCCACGGCGTGCGTCGCATCCTCATCGCGAACGAGGTCGTGGATCCGATCGGGCTGCGCTGGATGGCGGACGAGCTGGCCGCGCACGAGGACGTCGAGCTCCTGAGCTGGGCGGACGGCGTCGACGTCGTCCACGCGATGGAGGCGGCGCTGAGCGGGGGAGCGCCGCGGCCGCTCCGCGTTCTCGTCGAGCTCGGCGGAGCCGGCGGGCGCACCGGCGTCCGCGACCGTGTCGCCGCGCGCGCGATCGCCGAGGCCATTGCGGCCTCGCCCTTCCTCGAGCTGGCCGGCGTCGGCGGCTATGAGGGCGCCCTCGCGCACGACGCCGGAGACGCCGCGATCGCCCGGGTCGACGCCTACCTCGCCGACCTCGCCGACCTGCATCGCGAGCTCGCCGACGCGGGACTCTATCCGGAGGGCCTGCGCCCCGTGGTCACCGCGGGCGGAAGCGCCTACTTCGACCGCGTCGGCGCCGTGCTCCCGCCGCTGTGCCCCGACGCGGACGTCGTGGTGCGCTCCGGCGCGTTCCAGATCCACGACGACGGCTTCTACGCGGGGATCAGCCCGATGGGCCGCACGATCGGCGATGCGCCGTTCCGCTCCGCGATGCACGTGTGGGCGCGGGTGCTGTCGCGGCCCGAACCGGGCCTCGCGCTGCTGGACTGCGGACGCCGCGACGCTTCGTTCGACGAGGGTCTGCCGGTCGCCCAGCGCATCGCGGGCCGGGCGGACGAGGAGGACGTGCTCGCGGGCAGCCACGTGTCGGCGCTCAACGACCAGCACCTGTTCCTCCGGCTCGGCGACGAGGCCGTCGCCTCCGGTGCGGCGGCGCGACTGCAGGTGGGCGACGTCGTGCGACTCGGCCTTTCGCACCCGTGCACGGCGCTCGACAAGTGGCGCCTGATCCCCGTCGTCGCGGACGCCGATGCGCCGGATCCCGTCGTCGTCGACGCCGTGGAGACCGTGTTCTGAGCATGGCCCCCGCCTCCTCCGCACCGACGCTCCTCCGCCACGCGACCGTCGTCGACGGCACCGGAACCCCTCGCCGCACCGCGGACGTCCTGCTGCGCGGCGACCGGGTGCAGACGATCGCCCCGGCGGGCGCCCTGATCGCGGACGAGTGCGCCGAGGTCTGGGACGCCGAGGGGCTCGTGCTCGCCCCCGGCTTCATCGACATGCACGCGCACTCCGACCTCGCGGTGCTCGCGGACCCTTCGCACGTCGCCAAGGTCGGCCAGGGGATCACGACCGAGGTCATCGGGCAGGACGGCATCGGCTACGCGCCGGTCGACGACACGATCCTCGACAGCGTGCGCCGCCAGATCGCCGGCTGGAACGGGCATGCAGAGCTCGCGATCGGCTGGCGCGACATGGCGGGCTATCTCGACCGGCTCGCGCAGGGCACGGCCACCAACACCGCGGTGCTCGTGCCGCAGGGCAACCTGCGCCTGCTCACAGTCGGATCCGGCAGCCGCGCGGCGACGGGATCCGAGATCGCCGACATGCGCACGATCCTCGCCGACTCGCTGTCGGCCGGGGCGGTCGGACTCTCCAGCGGCCTCACCTACGTGCCGGGGATGTACGCCGACACCGCAGAGCTCACCGCGCTCTGTGAGGTGGTCGCCGCGGCCGGACGCTTCTATGCGCCGCACACACGGTCCTACGGCGCCGGAGCGCTCGACGCCTATGCGGAGGTCATCGGCATCGCCCGGGAGACCGGCTGCGCGCTGCACCTCGCGCACGCGACGCTCAACTTCGCGCCGAATGCGGGCGCCGCGCCGCGGTTCCTCGAGCTCATCGACCAGGCTCTCGCCGACGGTGTCGACATCACGATGGACAGCTACCCCTACCTGCCTGGCGCGACCACGCTCGTGGCCCTCCTGCCCAGCTGGATCGCCGCCGGCGGCCTTGACGCGCTGCGCGACCGGCTCGCGGCCGGCGCCGACCGGGACGCCCTGGTGCAGGCCCTCGACGTTGACGGCTGCGACGGGTTCCACGGCGAGCGCGCCGACTGGACCCTGATTCAGATCTCCGGGGTCGGGCGGCCGGAGCTCGCAGGGCTCGTGGGCCGCACGATCGCCGAGATCGCCGCGTCGACGGGGGAGGAGCCGGTGGACGCCGTCATCCGCATCCTCCTCGCCGACGAGTTCGCGACCGGCGTGCTCATGCACATCGGGCACGAGGACAACGTGCAGGCCATCATGCGCCACCCGCGGCACACCGGCGGCAGCGACGGGATCCTCGTCGGCGACCGCCCGCACCCGCGCTCGTGGGGCACCTTCCCTCGCTACCTCGCGCGCTACGTGCGCGAGCTCGGCGTGCTGACGCTCGAGGAGGCGGTCCGCCACCTCAGCGCCACCCCGGCAAGGAGGCTGCGCCTCGCCGATCGCGGCCTCGTGCGCGAGGGGTACGCGGCGGACCTGGTGCTGTTCGATCCAGAGCGCATCCAGGACCGCGCGACGTTCGAGCAACCGCGCCGGACGGCGGCGGGCATGGCCGGCGTCTGGGTCAACGGCCGTCTCGCGATCTGCGACGGCGAACGCACGGAGAGCGTGTCGGGCCGGAGCCTGCGCGCGACGAAGGAGGGGACGCGATGAGCGCCGACATCGAGAACGACGCCACCACGACGAACGACGTGATGACGCTGCTGCGCCGGGACGCGGCGCTCGCGCTGCCGCGCCTCGCGCGCATCCCGGATCCGCTGCCGCTGCTGGCGGCCCTCGCCGCCGGCGGGATCCACGTCGTCGAGTTCGCGTTCACCACCCCTGACGTCACGGGGCTCATCGCCGCGAGCGCAGAGGCCCGCGGCGTGCGGGTCGGCGCGGGCACCGTCACGACGGCGGCGGAGGCGCGGGACGCGATCGCCGCGGGCGCCGCGTTCCTGGTGACTCCCGCCGTGATCGCCGAGGTGGCCGAGGTGGCGGAGGCGCACGACGTGCCCGTGATCATGGGCGCGTTCACGCCGACCGAGGCGCTCACCGCCGCCAGGCTCGGGGCCGCCGCCGTGAAGATCTTCCCCGCCGAGACCGTGGGGGCCGGGTACTTCCGGCACCTCGCTGGACCGTTCCCGCAGCTGCCTCTGGTCGCCTCGGGCGGTCTGCACGAGGGCAATGCCGCCGACTACCTGCGTGCGGGCGCGATCGCCGTCACGGCCGGATCGAGCGTCGTCTCGGCCGCCGATGTCGCCGCGGGTGATTGGGACGCGGTCACCGCGAAGGCGCGGGCCTTCCTCGCCGCGGCCCGCGGCTGACGCGTCGCGTTGCCGCCCAGCGCCCTTCGTCTCGTCGCTGCGCTCCTCGCTCAGGGACCGGTCCGTCATCGGATCCTGAGCGACACTTCGACTCGCTGCGCTCGCTCAGCGCTGGTCTCCGCGAGACGAAGGACGCTCCGCCGGCGCTAGGCCAGGTTCGCGGTGAGCCGGGCGATCTCCGCCGCGCGCTCTGCGCGGTCGAACGTCTTGCCCGGAACGCCGGGCACCTGCTGCCACGAGCGGGGGCCGGTCTCGGGGCGGTACTCGATCCCTGCCGCGTCCAGGCGTGCGAGGTGGGCCCCGAGCCGGTCGGGGAACGAGCCGACGGCAGCCGGATCCTGCCCGCTCCACAGCGCCTCCGCGAGACCGCACAGCCGAGGGAAGAGCTGGTAGTCGCGGCGGCGGGCCGAGTCGACGTGCTCGGCCCAGAGGTTCGCCTGTCCGCCCAGGATGCGTCCGCGGTGCTCGATCTCGAGCGCCTCAGGGATCGGATCGAAGGCGCGCACATGCGCCACCGTGGTCACGAGACCGGTCGGGATCGGCTCGTCGGGGGAGTCGGACTGCCGGTAGTCGAGGTAGACCGTGTCCTCCGGGCACATCACCACATCGGATCCGCGTCGCGCCGCGATCACCGCGCCGGCCGTGCCCCGCCAGGAGGCGACCGTCGCGCCGGTGACCGTGCCGCCCTCGAGGATCTCGTCCCAGCCGTACAGACGGCGCCCGCGGGAGCGGACGTGCTCATCGATGCGCGCGATGAACCAGCTCTGCAGCTCGTCCTCCGTGGCGAGACCGCGTTCGCGCATGAGGCCCTGCGTGCGGGCATCGGCCCGCCACTCGTCCTTGCGGCACTCGTCGCCTCCGATGCCGATGACCTCGGAGGGGAAGATCTCGATGATCTCGTCGAGCACGTCGCAGAAGAAGGCGACGGTCGACTCCTCGACGTTGAGCGCGTGCGGGTTGATGCCCCATCCGGTCCAGGGGCCGAGCGGATCGGCGACCAGACCGAGCTGCGGATACGCGGCGATCGCCGCCTGCACGTGGCCGGGAAGCTCGATCTCGGGCACCACGGTGATCCCGCGCGCGGCGGCGTAGGCGACGATCTCGCGCAGATCGTCCTGCGTGTAGAAGCCTCCGTGCGGCATACCGTCCTGCGTGGATCCGGGGCCGGATCCGCGCTGCGACGACGGGCGCCACCCGCCGACCTGGGTCAGCAGGGGGTACTTGCGGATCTCCGCCCGCCAGCCCTGATCGTCGGTGAGGTGCAGGTGCAGGACGTTGAGCCGGTGCATCGCCAGCTGGTCGATGACCCGCAGCACCTCGGCCGTCGGTGCGAAGTGCCGCGCGACGTCCAGCATGAGCCCGCGCCAGCGGTACCGGGGCGCGTCCTCGATGCGCACGGCGGGCACGCTCACCGCGGCCTCCTCGGTGATCGGCGCGCGCCGGTACGTGCGCGGGGGCAGCAGCTGCAGGAGCGTCTGCATCGCGTGCTGCGCGCCTCGCACGTCCGCCGCCGCGATCCCGATGCCGTCCTCGTCCACCGTGAGCGCGTAGGCCTCCTCCGCGAGGAGCGGGTCGACGGCGAACACGATGGCGGGGCCGTCATCGTCCGCGGGCGCATCCAGCCCGAGCGACAGGCCGAGCCCGGTGCGCAGCGCCTCCTGCAGCCGCTCCGCCGCCGCGCGCAGCGGTTCCGCGGTGCGGATCCGGACGGCTGCCGAGAGCGGGAATTCGCCCGATCCGGCCTCGACGCGGGACGGCTGGGGAAGAAGGTTCAGCACGACGACTCCTGGATCTTGTTGCATGATGTGCAACGGCGTTTGCGTGACGTGGAACCAGCCTATTCCCGATGCGGGGCCGTAGGGCAAGCGGCCGACGGTCCGGCGCCTCCGGCGCCTCGCGCATAATGAGTCTGACCGATCGGAACGGAGGTGCGCGTGGCTGTGGAGAGCGAGCCGCCTCGCGCCCTGAACATCCGCGACGTCGCGCGCGAAGCCGGAGTCTCGTACCAGACGGTGTCGCGGGTGCTGAACGGCAGCGACCGGATCCGGGAGAAGACCCGCGAGCACGTGCAGTCGGTCATCGACCGGCTCGGCTACCGTCCGAACCCCGTCGCGCGGGCGCTGTCGACGAACCGATCCCGCACGATCGGCGTGCTCACGGCGCACAGCGCGCTGTACGGTCCCGCCACGGCGATCACCGCCATCGAATTCGCGGCGCGCGACGCCGGCTACCGCCTGTCCATCGCCAACCTGCGCTCCGGTGAGCCGGAGTCCGTGCGTGCCAGCATCGACGATCTGCTCAGCCACGCGGTCGAGGCGATCATCGTGATCGCGCCGCAGCAGGAGGTCCTGAGCGAGGTCGGCGGGATGAGCGTGGACGTGCCCATCGTGGCGCTCGGTCCGAGCGGCGAGCGTCATTCGATGGCGATGGATCAGATCGCGGGCGCCAGGGCGGCGGTGGCCCATCTCGCCGACCTCGGGCACGAGTTCATCGTGCACCTCGCCGGTCCGCAGAACTGGACCGAGGCCGAGGCGCGCATGGTCGGCTACCTGCGGGAGCTCGACGCCCGCGACCTGCGCGTGCGCGCTCCGCTCCTGGGCGACTGGACCGCGCAGTTCGGCTACGAGGCGGGCATGAGCCTGCTCCGGATGCCGGATTTCACCGCCGTCTTCGCCGGGAACGACTCGATGGCGCTCGGCTTCCTGCACGCCTGCCGCGAGCTCGGCGTCAGAGTGCCGGAGGACGTCAGCGTCGTCGGGTTCGACGACATCCCGGAGGCCGCGCACTTCTTCCCGCCGCTCACGACCGTCCGACAGGATTTCGTCGAGCTCGGCCGGCGGACGATCCGGATGCTGCTGGCGCAGCTCGCCGGAGAGGACCTGGCGCAGGATCCCCTGGTCCCGCAGTTGATCGTGCGCGCGTCGACCGCCGCACCCCGCTCGAACTGATCCATCGCCGACGCCCGTCGCGGGGCGCCGCCGCGTGCGGTCCGCGACGAAACCAGGAAACCTTCTCTTGACAAATGTGACCGGTTCGCCAGATGATCGCTCCTGCGGGTGTGATCGGTCACAGCCGCGGCGACGAAGGGGTCGGATTCCGAACCTCCTCGCCGTCGGAGCGCATGAGGTCGGCGGCGATCGGCCCCGTGCGAACAGCACCACGAACCGACGCCCGCAGTGATGCGGACGTCGTCCTCGCCCTGCGGGCGCGGATCCTGACCGGGCGATTCGATCGTGTCATCGGCGCGCCCTCCGCTGTCCCGAGCGCGCCATGGCGGCCGCTCGACGAAAGGAATCACATGAAGCTCAAGAGACTGGTCGTCGGCGTCGCAGCCGCCGTCACCCTCGCCCTCACGATGAGCGCCTGCGCGGGAACCCGCGGTGGCGACACCAGCACCGCGGAGCCCGGCGCCAACAAGGGCGCCCTCGTCGGGGTCGCGATGCCGACGAAGACGTCGACCCGCTGGATCCACGACGGCGACGCCGTGAAGGCGGGCCTGGAGAAGCTCGGCTACAAGGTCGACCTCGAGTACGCGGACGACGACATCCCCACGCAGGTGCAGCAGATCTCGAACATGCTCACCAAGGGCGCGAAGGTCCTGATCGTCGCGTCCGTCGACGGCACGGCACTGTCCAGCCAGCTCGACCAGGCCGCGTCGAAGGGCGTGAAGGTCATCGCGTACGACCGGCTCATCAACGGCAACAAGAACGTGGACTTCTACACGACCTTCGACAACTACAAGGTCGGTGTGCAGCAGGCGACCAGCCTCCTGGAGGGGCTCGGGGTGCTCGACAAGACCGGCAAGGACACCGGCACCGCAGGGCCGTTCAACATCGAGCTGTTCGCCGGCAGCCCGGACGACAACAACGCCACGTTCTTCTTCAACGGCGCGATGGACACCCTCAAGCCCTACCTCGACAAGGGCGTCGTGAAGGTCGGCAGCGGTCAGACCGGCTTCACCCAGGTCGCCACGCAGGGGTGGCAGGCCGACGTGGCCAAGAAGCGCATGCAGGACCTCGTCGCCTCGACGTACTCGAACGGGCAGAAGGTCGACGGCGTGCTCTCGCCCTATGACGGCCTGTCGATCGGCATCATCTCGGCGCTCACCGGTGCGGGATACGCGACGGACAAGCTCCCGATCATCACCGGCCAGGACGCGGAGATCCCGTCCGTGAAGTCGATCATCGCGGGACAGCAGTACTCGACGATCTACAAGGACACCCGCAAGCTCGCGGGCGAGGCCGTGAAGATGGCGGACGACGTGCTGAACGGCAAGACCCCAGAGGTCAACGACACGAAGTCCTACGACAACAAGACCAAGGTCGTCCCGACGTTCCTCTTCGAGCCGGTCGTGGTCACCAAGGACAACTACAAGGAAGCCGTCCTCGACACCGGGTACTACACCGCGGACCAGCTCAAGTAACCCTCCTCGACAGGGTGGCTGCGGACGCTCCCGCAGCCACCCTCTCTGACGAAAGGAGAGCGAGATGAGTGACAACATCCTCGAGATGCGCGGGATCACCAAGACGTTCCCGGGCGTGAAGGCCCTGCAGGACGTGTCGATCACCGTGCAGCGCGGTCACGTGCACGCGATCTGCGGCGAGAACGGCGCCGGCAAGTCCACGCTCATGAAGGTGCTCTCGGGCGTCTACCCGCACGGATCCTACGACGGGGAGATCCTCCTGGACGGCGAGCCCGTCGCTTTCAGGAGCATCAACGAGTCCGAGGCCGCGGGCGTCGTGATCATCCACCAGGAGCTGGCGCTCAGCCCGTACCTGTCGATCGCGGAGAACATCTTCCTCGGCAACGAGCGCCAGTCCGGAGGCTGGATCGACTGGAACACCACCAACCAGGAGGCCGCGAAGCTGCTCGCGAGCGTGGGGCTCAAGGAGAACCCCGCCACCAAGATCGCCGACATCGGCGTCGGCAAGCAGCAGCTCGTCGAGATCGCGAAGGCGCTCTCCAAGAGCGTCCGGCTGCTGATCCTCGACGAGCCGACCGCTGCGCTCAACGACGACGACTCCGCCCACATGCTCGAGCTCATCACGCATCTGCGGGACGAGGGGATCACCTCGATCATCATCAGCCACAAGCTCAACGAGATCCGGGCGATCGCCGACGAGGTCACCGTCATCCGCGACGGGCGCAACATCGAGACGCTCGAGATGCGCACCGACGACGTGAGCGAGGACCGAATCATCCGCGGCATGGTCGGCCGGGACCTCGCGAGCCGGTTCCCGGACCGCACGCCGAAGATCGGCGACGAACTGCTGCGGATCGAGGACTGGACCGTGCACCACCCCCTCGATCACGAGCGCACGGTGGTCGACAGGGCGAACCTGTTCGTCTGCGAAGGCGAGATCGTCGGGATCGCCGGGATCATGGGCGCCGGACGCACCGAGCTCGCGATGAGCGTGTTCGGCCGCAGCTACGGCGTGAACATCTCCGGCCGCGTCTACAAGCGCGGATCCGAGATCTCCACGAAGACCGTGTCGGAGGCCATCAAGCACGGCCTCGCGTACGCGACCGAGGACCGCAAGAGGTTCGGGCTGAACCTCATCGACGACGTCGAGCGGAACATCACGATCGCCGCCCTCGACCGGATCGCGAAGATCGGCTGGGTGAACGAGAGCCGGGAGCGCATCGTCGCGGAGTCGTACCGCAAGAGCATGAACATCAAGACGAGCTCCGTCGAGGCGGTCGTCGGCAAGCTCTCGGGCGGAAATCAGCAGAAGGTCGTGCTGTCGAAGTGGATGAACACGTCACCCGACGTGCTGATCCTCGACGAACCCACCCGGGGCATCGACGTCGGAGCGAAGTACGAGATCTACGGCATCATCAACAAGCTCGCGAGCGAGGGCAAGGGCGTCATCGTCATCTCCAGCGAGCTGCCGGAACTGATCGGTCTCTGCGACCGCATCTACACCCTCGCCGAGGGGCGCATCACCGCGGACGTCCCGCGCGCGGAGGCCACGGCGGAGAACCTCATGCGTTACATGACCCAGGAGAAGGAGGTGGGCTCCGCATGAGCGGCTCATCCATCACCCCCCAGACGAACTCGCTGCGCAGCGCGTTCGAGTTCCTCACCGGCCAGCTGCGGCAGATCGGCCTGTTCATCGCGCTGATCGTGATCGTGATCTTCTTCCAGATCACGACGGGCGGCATCACGCTCGCACCGATCAACGTGTCGAACCTGATCATCCAGAACAGCTACATCCTGATCCTCGCGATCGGCATGGTCATGGTGATCATCGCCGGGCACATCGACCTCTCCGTGGGATCCGTCGTCGCCTTCACCGGCGCCGCCGCGGGCGTGCTGATCACCAAGATGGGCGTGCCGTGGCCGGTCGCCGTGGTGCTGTGCCTCGTGCTCGGTGCGCTGATCGGCGCGTGGCAGGGCTTCTGGATCGCGTACTTCAAGATCCCGGCGTTCATCGTGACGCTGGCCGGCATGCTGACGTTCCGCGGCCTCACCGAGATCACCCTGCAGAACACCGCGATCTCGCCGTTCCCGGACGGATTCCGCGCGATCGGCGCGGGTTTCCTGCCCGATCTCGGCGGCGGCAAGACGGTCGTCGAACCGCTCACGATCATCCTGGCGGTGCTCGTCGTGCTGGGGATGATCGGCTTCGGGATCCGCGGCCGGATGACGCGGCGGAAGTTCGCCGTGGAGGACGAGCCGCTGTGGTGGTTCATCGCCAAGCTCGCCTTCACGAGCCTGCTGATCGCTCTCGTCGCCTACCTGCTCGCGAGCTACAACGGCACCCCGATCGCCCTGGTCATCCTGGGCGTGCTGACCGTGGTCTACTCCGCGATCATGTCCCGCAGCGTCTGGGGCCGGCACATCTACGCGATCGGCGGCAATCCGCTCGCCGCGAGCCTTTCGGGTGTGAAGACCCCGCGCGTGACGTTCACGCTGTTCATCAACATGGGGGTGCTGTCCGCCCTCGCCGGCCTCGTGTTCACGTCCCAGCTGAACCTCGCCAGCCCTCGCAACGGCGACGGGTTCGAGCTCGACGCGATCGCAGCCGTGTTCATCGGCGGTGCCGCGGTCACCGGCGGCATCGGCAAGATCACCGGTGCGATCATCGGCGGTCTGATCATCGGCATCCTGAACAACGGCATGTCGATCCTCGGCGTCGGCACCGAGTATCAGGCTCTCATCAAGGGTCTCGTGCTGCTCGCCGCCGTCGCGTTCGACGTGTTCAACAAGCGTCGATCGGGGCGCTGAGCGGATCGGTCCCGGGCCCCGGCCGCCGTCGTGCGGCCGGGGCCCGGAGCGCTTTCGTGGGGCTCTGCCGAAGCGATAAGGTCTTCCGCATCGGGTCCGTGTCGGCGGTCGGATTCGCGAGACCTTGCGGACGGAATATGTACGAGAACACCATCTACGTGGAGCCTGGCGATCAGCGTGCGTTGCGGCGCTTCCTCGTCACCTCGGCGCTCCCTGCAGGCCGCGTTCTCCTCTTTGGACTGAGCACTCTACTGTTCCTGCTGATGATGACCCTCGCGGCGGCGTCAGGTCACCCGCTCGGGCTCGTCATGGTGGGTTTCACGGGCGCGGGCCTGATCGTAGAGCTGACCTTCGTTGCCGCCCTGCGTGTGAATGCTCGGCGTTCGTCGCGAACGCTGCCGCTCGGCTCGCCGATCACGGTCCGGATCGACGATGCCGGAGTCAGCGTGGTCACTAGCGATGTGGATGCTTTGTTCCGCTGGCCCTGCGTGTCTGGCGCGGACAGAACGCAGGGCATGGTGGTGGTCCGAGGCGCCCGCAATACGCCGACGATGATCTTGCCGGATCGGGCGTTGTCCGACGACGCGCTCGCATGGCTCGCGGGCAAGACGGGTGGCGAGGCGCGGCCTGCAAGGAAGAGCTGACAGTACCGCGGACGAGAGCAACGCTCCCCGTTCGGGGTACTGCGCATCTCGAACCGAATCCTCGGAACTCGCAACGAATACCTATGCATCAGCCGACAGAATGCACGCGAATCCGCGTCATTTCGCGCCATTTCGCCCCGCTACGGAAACCGTTGCGGAAATCATCTCGTCCGGCTCTAGTCGCGGGGGGATCCGCGGTGCTAGCGTCCCCCTGTCATCCCCCACACCCGACGATGAGACAGGGGAACAGAGTGACCCAGAATCCGCTCGAGACGGACACGTCTCTGCAACGCGCGATCGACTATCAGGAGCATGCGCTCCAGGCCGGTGGCGTCTCCAAAGCGGGCTCGACGCTGATGGCCGTGGCCGGCAGCGCGCCCGCGTACTCGATCGCCGCGAGCACCGCTCTCCTGATCGGGGCCGCCGGCGTCGGCGCGCCCGCCGCGCTGCTGTGGTGCGGCATCCCGATGCTCGGCATCGCATTCGCGTTCAGCCATCTCGCGAGGGTCGACAGCCACGCCGGCGCGTCCTTCTCCTGGGTGGCCCGCGGCCTGCACCCGCTCCTCGGCTTCTTCGCCGGGTGGGCGCTGGTGATCTCGGCGACGGTGTTCATGGTCGCGGGAGCCCTGCCCGCCGGCCAGATGACCGTCGCCCTGTTCGCGCCGGACCAGGCGAACAACACCCTGCTCGTGACGCTTGTCGGATCCGTCTGGTTCCTGGTCATGGCGGCGGCCGTGATCTTCGGGGTGCATACGACAGAGCGGGCGCAGTGGATCATGTCGGTGGTCGAGGTCGGGATCCTGGTGGTGTTCGCCGCCATCGCGATCCCCCGCGCGATCTCGACCTATCACCACGGCGAGACGTTCTCGTGGGACTGGTTCGGCTTCGGGCACCTGACGACCGCCGGAGTCTTCGTCTCGGCCGCGCTGATCGCGGCGTTCTACTACTGGGGCTGGGACGTCACGGCGAACCTCGGCGAGGAGACCAAGAACGCGCACAAGACCACCGGCATGGCCGGGATCCTGGGCATCGTGATCGTGTTCATCCTGTTCGAGATCTACACGACGACGACGCTCGTGATGCTCCCGGGCAAGACCATCGAGGACAACAGCGGCAACGTGCTGAGCGTGCTGGGCGATGCGATCATGCCCGGCATCGGCGGCAAGATCCTCATCATCGCGGTGGCGCTCTCCACGATCGCGACGCTCGAGACCACGCTCGTGCAGGTGAGCCGCACGCTGTTCGCGATGGGGCGCGACCGCACGATCCCGTTCGCGTTCGGCAGGATCAACCGCAAGTGGAAGACGCCGGTGTTCGCGACCCTCGTCGTGGTCGTCGTGTCCCTGCTGTTGTTCGTGCTCGCCAATGTCTTCGGCGACAGCGTGGGGCAGATCCTCGGCTGGGCGGTGTCGTCGATCGGCTTGCAGATCGCGTTCTACTACGCGCTCGCGGGTCTCGCCGTGGTGATCGGCTTCCGGAAGGTGATCTTCAAATCAGTGAAGAACACGATCCTGATCGGGATCTGGCCGCTGGTCGGAGCGCTGTTCATGATGTACATCTTCTTCACGTCCATCCCGAACAACGAGCCGGTCGTGAACATCCTCGGGCTCGGACTGATCGCACTCGGCGTCGTGCCGCTCGCGCTGTTCTACCGCAAGGCGAAGGACACCTACTTCTCCCGGCGTCCGCTCGAGGTCCCGGAGGACTTCTCGGCGTAGGCGGATCCTCACGGGGCGGGGCGGGCGTTCGCGTCCGCTCCGTCCCGCTTCGCCGTGTCGTGGCGGCCTTTGCGCCAGTCGCGCTCGCCCCGTTCGCCCCGTTCGCCCCGCTCGATCGCCGAGTCAGGGCTCGCCGCTCGGTCCTACCGGAATGTCGGTGGCCCGGGGGAGGATGAGGGCATGCCCACGATCCCCCTCGCCGCCGTGCACGCGTCCGCGCAGCACGCTCCGGCGGTGAGGCGCGTCGTCCTGCGGCGCGGTGACGACCGCGTGCGGACGGCGGTGATGTCATGATCCTCGCCGGATTGATCCTGCTCTCGGTCGGACTCGCCGACGTGCTCCGTCGCTTCCTGCGCAGCCGCGCGCTCTGGATCGGGATCGCGGTCGCAGGCGTTCTTGTCCTCGTCCTCGCGACCCTGGGCGGCGCATACCTCTACGCGGTTGTCGGGCTCGCGCTCGCCGCGCTGTGGGTGTGGCTGCTCCCGCTCGACGGGCGGCCGCGGCTGTCGTTCTGGCCGGCGGCGCTGCTGGCGGTCCTCGTGGTCGCGCTGGTCGCCTTCCTGCCGGCCCGTGTGATGACAGGGCTCTTCGCCGGGCGCTGGCTCGCGACGCCGTTCGGGCCGATCGGGTTCGACCTGCTCGTGCTCGGTCTCGGCGTCTTCGCCGTGCTGCTCGAGACCGGCAACGTCATCGTCCGTGCGGCGCTGCTGGGGGAGCGGGCCGAGATCCCGGCGGACATCGCGCCGGAGCATGAGACGCGCGGTGCCGGTGGAAGCGCGGCTGCCGGTGCAAGCGCGGGTGCGGCGGCCGGACTCGTCGCCGTGCCGCCCTCCGCGGTCGACCCCGGAGTCCCGACCGCGTCCGAGCCCACGCCGCCGGTGCCCGCGGCGGATCAGGGCTTCCGCGGCGGACGCCTCATCGGGCCGCTCGAGCGCGTGATCGTGCTCCTCCTCACTCTGTTCGCGGCCTATCCGCTGCTCGCGGCGATGCTCGCGGCCAAGGGGATCGTGCGGTTCCCCGAGATCTCCCGAGACGGCGTCAACGGCGGTCGCGCCGAGTACTTCCTCGTCGGCAGCCTGGTCAGCTGGGTCGTGGCGCTCGGCGGAGCGCTGCTGCTGTGGTGGGCGGCGCGCGCCGGATTCTGAGCGACGCCCATCCGTTTGGTGCGCCGCCACCGGGTTGCCGTCGGCGTGCGGCGCGGGGATCCTTGTCCTGAGGGACGCCTCTGCGACGCCGTCCCCGAAGCGCACGAACTCTCATGCAGGAGGATCCATGACCGAGCAGCCCCGGTTCACCCTGGACAGCACCCTCGGCGAGATCCTCGACGACCCACGGGCGCGGGCCGTGCTGGACGAGCTCGTGCCCGGAGTCTCGACGCACTCCCTCGTCTTCCTCGCCCGCGGGATCACCCTGGCCGACGGCGCCGCGCGGCTCGGATCGATCGAGCCGGAGCGCCTCGCCGAGCTCGACGCGCGGCTGCGCGCGCTGGGGTGAGGAGATCCGCGGAAACGGCGGCACCCGCGCCCTCCTAAACTGACCGGGATGTCCGAGCACCACGTCCCGCGTTCGACGCACCATACGGTTCACTCCGTGGCGCCGGCGGATCCCGAGCCGGTCCGGCCCGAGCCCGGGCCGGTCTGGCGGCGGATCCTGCACCTGCCTCTGTTCTGGGCGCTGGTGTGCGGCGGGCTGGCGGTGCCGGGATACCTCGGCGGCGACTTCGAGTTCCTCTCCTTCCTCCTCACGCTGGTGGGCGGCTGGCTCTGCGGATTCTCGTTCGTGAACGCGACACTGAGGATGCCGGACCGGCGCGGGCTGATCGTGCACATCGCCGGGGCCGTGGGCGCGGGGCTGCTGCTGTGGCTTCTGATCGAAGCGATTCCTCCGTTGCTGGCGCCCAAGCCCAACCCCGCGCTCGCGTTCCTCGCGGTGCTGCAGATGGCGGCGGTGCCGGCCGCCGGCTGGGTGTGGCTCGGGCTGATCAGCCGGATCACGGCGATGATCGGCGCCCGCGACGCCGCGAAGGCGCCGCCGGCACCGCAGTGGGAGGCCGCGGAGCGCGGATCGCTCGCGCGCTTCCGGGCTGTGCCGCTCGGCACTCGAGCGCTCGTGTTCTGGTGCATCCTCACCGCGGCCGTCGTCACGATCCTGATCCTGGTGGTCCTGATCGTGACCGGCGGGAGGATCCTGAACGTCGGCCCGAGGCTCTTCCTCCTGTTGTACGTCGTCGTGCCCGGTCTTCCCGCGTACCTGCTGATGTCGTGGCTCATGCGCCGTCGCGCGGTCGACTGCGCCGTGCGCTTCGACGCGGATCGCGTGCGGTTCGAGGTCGACGGCGCCGAGCGGGGGATCCGCTATCGCGAGCTGGAGCGACTCGTCTGGCGCACGGAGGGCGACTTCGCACGGATCGAGGCGAGCGGATCCGGCGTCGATCTGACGCTCATCGCCGGGATCGCCCGAAAGCCCGGTGGCGCGGCCGCGCTGCCTACGCTGTCGCGCCGCGTGGTGCGCCTCATGGAAGAGGCGGGCCTCACCTCCCGGACGCTGCGCGGCGGGCGCGCGCTGATCTTCGAGCGCACGTCTGCCGTCCCGGCCTCGCGCCGCTGACGGGGTCGTTCCGGGGCTGAGCCTCTCGGGACTGCTCGGGACGCGCGGCCAGATACGCGAAACGCGGTGCTCTCGGAAGAGCACCGCGTTCCGTTTCGACCCTGGGTCTTGTTCAGCTCTTGCGGCCGCGAGCGAGCGCCCACGCGCCCACGCCGACGCCGATCAGCACGACCGCGCCGATGCCGAGCCCGATCCACAGACCCGTGTCGCCGCCGGCGGCCGCCGCGGGCGCCTCGGTCGTCGCCGACGCGGCAGGACCGCAGACCGGCTTCGCGGATCCGGCCGCCGCGGGCGTCGCGGCGCCGTCCGGCGCGTACGCGAACGTGTAGCTGCCCGAGATCGGGTGCCCGTCGGAGGAGACCACGCGCCAGAGCACCTCGTAGGTGCCGGCGCCTCCGAGTGCGACGGGCGAGGCAACAACGGGCCCGTTGAGGTCGGGGCACGCGGTCTCGTAGTACTTCTTGTCGGGGCCGATCACCTGGATGATCGTCGCTCCGTCGGTGCCGAGCGGATCCGCGCTGAAGGTGAGCGCGACGGACGACAGGCTCTTCACGGTCGAGCCCTTGGCCGGGTCCGTGCTCTCGAGCGTGTCATGCGCGCTGGCCGCCGTGGCGCCGGCGGTGGCGAGGACCAGGCCGACCCCGATCGACGCCGCGAGCGCGGTGAGGCGGTGGCGCAAGGTCATGCGTCGGCCTTCTTCCGGCGTCCGAGGGCGAAGCCGCCGAGCAGCGCGCCGCCCGCCGCGACCACGAGCGCGGCGATGCTGAGCCCGAGCGCGAGGCCGCCCTGGGCGTCGGCGGGCGCCTGTGCGGAGGCCGCCGGTGCGGTCGTCGCGGTCGCGCCGCCGTGGTGGTCGGCCGGGGGAGCGTCGTTCACCCAGACCACGGGCGCGGGCTCGAGCGTGTCGTCCTTGGCGGCCTGCTCCGGTGTCGCTGCCCACTCCACGACCTTGCCGTCCGAGTACGTCTGCGTCGCGGGGATCACGATGCGGCCCGTGTCCGGCACCGGTCCGAGCGACAGCGTGAACGTCTGGAACTGGCCCGGTGCGACGCCGCCGGCGTCTGCCGTGAAGGTGACCTCCGTCGTGGCCTCGCTGATGGTGTTGCCCTCGACCTTGACCGGCTTGGGCAGTGCGGTCTTGGCCGCCGCTCCCGTCCACCCCGCGGTGGGCTGGTAGCTGACGCTCGTGAACGGGGTGTCGGCGGGCAGGTGGATCTCGAGCTTGACCGTGCTGGCGGTCGTGGACTCGTTCGGAACACGGAAGGTGACGTACGTCCAGGATCCGGCCTCGGCCTGGTTCGGGGTGGCGGTCACGTGCGCCGAGGCGGCCAGGGGCACGGTGAGGGCGAGCACGGCGCCGGCGGCGAGACCGACGAGGACGCGGGAAGCAGTGGTGTTTCGCATGGATTCGTTCTTTCTGAGGTCGTCTGTGTGTGCACCACGGGCGCGCGGAGGGCGGCCCGGCGGCGGTGCGGGTGAAGGGAGGTCAGGCCGCGAGCGGCGGACCCCTCCTCGACACGACGGTGAGGACGAAGAGAGAGCGGAGCGCCTGCGCGGCGGCGCGCGACGCGGCCGGCACACGGTGCGCGGGCGACGGCGGTGCGGTGAGCAGCCGTGCGACGAGGTTCCAGCCGGTGAGCTCGAGCAGGGCCCGCAGCGCTTGCTCGCCGCGGCCGAGGGCCAGCACGGTGAGCACCGCGGCGATCGCGTGTGCGACCCACATCGCGGGCTGCAGGTGCAGGGCGCGCCCGGCGTCGACCGCCGTGGTGCCGAGCGCGCCGGACAGCTCAGTGCCGTGCAGGTGCCCGCCGGCGACAGCGGATCCGGATCCGGATCCCACGCCGATCGACAGCAGCCCGTGGAACGCGATCTGGCTCAGCCCCACGGCGAGCGACAGGCGGATCCAGCTCAGCGTCCGCCCGGCCAGC
Source organism: Microbacterium azadirachtae (assembly GCF_000956505.1). GTDB lineage: Bacteria > Actinomycetota > Actinomycetes > Actinomycetales > Microbacteriaceae > Microbacterium > Microbacterium azadirachtae_A. Next base: position 163,501 of record NZ_JYIX01000031.1, read on the forward strand.
GCGATGCAGACGGGCGCCGCGAACAGCAGCGCGAGCACGATCCCGATCAGCGGGGCGGGCTCGCCGTCGGCCGTGGAGTGCGAGACGGATGCCACGAACGTCGCGACCAGGGCGGCGATCAGGCCCCGGACCGTGCGACCCGCGCGCGTTCCCCACACGTTTCCCAGCCTAACGGCCCCCCTCTGACCGCGAGACTGCATCTCCGCGACGAGACTGCGCTCCGCAACCGCAGTCTCGTCGCGGAGATGCAGTCTCGCGGAGAGGGAGGATCCGCGCTGGTAGCCTGGGGCGGTGTCGAACCCATCCCTGACGACCGCGGCACCGGCCATCGACCCCACGTTCGAGAACGTGTGGGATGAGCTGGTCTGGCGCGGGCTCGTCCACGTGTCCACGGATCAGGAGGCGCTGCGCGCCCTTCTCGCAGGACCCGCGATCACGTATTACTGCGGTTTCGACCCGACCGCGCCGAGCCTGCACCTCGGCAACCTCGTGCAGCTGCTGACGCTGCGCCGCATCCAGCTCGCCGGGCACAAGCCGCTCGGACTCGTGGGCGGATCCACGGGCCTCATCGGCGACCCGCGCCCCACGGCGGAGCGCACGCTGAACACGCGTGAGACCGTCGAGGACTGGGTCGGGCGCCTGCGCGCGCAGGTCGAGCGCTACCTCAGCTTCGAGGGCGACAACGCGGCGCGGATCGTGAACAACCTCGACTGGACCGCGCCGATGAGCGCGATCGACTTCCTGCGCGAGATCGGGAAGCACTACCGCGTCGGCACCATGCTGAAGAAGGACGCGGTCGCCGCACGTCTGAACTCCGACGCCGGCATCAGCTACACCGAGTTCAGCTACCAGATCCTGCAGGGCCTGGACTACCTCGAGCTGCACCGTCAGTACGACTGCGTGCTGCAGACCGGCGGATCCGATCAGTGGGGCAACCTCACCAGCGGCACGGATCTCATCCACCGCGTCGAGGGCGCCTCGGTGCACGCGATCGGCACCCCGCTGATCACGAACAGCGATGGCACCAAGTTCGGCAAGAGCGAGGGCAACGCGATCTGGCTCGACGCCGAGATGTGCAGCCCGTACCGGATGTACCAGTTCTGGCTGAGCACCGCCGACGCCGACGTGATCGACCGGCTCAAGGTCTTCACTTTCCTCAGCCGCGCCGAGATCGAGGAGTACGCGGCGCTCGTCGAGTCCGAGCCGTTCCGTCGTGCCGCGCAGAAGCGCCTCGCCCTCGAGGTCGTCGCCACCGTGCACGGCGAGGATGCGACCGCCGCGGTGATCGCCGCGTCCGAGGCGCTGTTCGGTCAGGGCGACCTGTCCGCGCTCGACGCCGCGACGCTGCGCACGGCGCTCGAGGAGCTGCCGAACGCACAGGTCGCCGCCGGATCCACGGTCGTCGACGCGCTCGTGGCGACCGGGCTGGTCTCCAGCGCCTCCGAGGCTCGGCGCGCTGTCGGGCAGGGCGGCGTCTCGGTCGACGGCGAGCGGGTGGAGTCCGACGACGCGACCGTGCCGCTCGGGCTGCCCGGTGGGGTCTCGGTGCTGCGCCGCGGCAAGAAGACGCTCGCGGGCCTGCTCCCCGCCTGATCTGTTTGCGGATCCGATCCGCCGATCTGTTTGCGGATCCGATCCGCCGACGCCCCCTCTGACAATCCGCGCCCCCTCTGGGATGCGCACGTCAGAGGGGGCGTCGATCTTTCGGAGGGGTGCCGACGGCAAGCCCGGATCCGCTCCGGGTACGGTCGGACCATGCCGTTCACGCCGAGTCACGCGATCGTGGCGCTGCCCTTCGTCCGTACGCCGCTCGTGCCCGCCGCGATCGCGATCGGCGCGATGGCGCCTGATCTGCCGCTGTTCACGCGCGGGCTGATCGTCGACTACTCGGTGACGCACGATCTGCGCTGGCTTCCGGTCACCGTGCTGCTGTCGCTCGCGCTGCTCCTCGTCTGGCGGACGGTCCTGCGGCCGGCCTGCCGACTGCTCGCGCCGCGCTTCATCGGTGCGCGCCTTCCACAGGAGTGGGATCGGGGACCCCGTGCCGTGCTGCAGGAGACCTTCGGAACCGGGATGCGCGTGATCCTCCTCGTGCTCGCTCTCGCCCTGGGCGTCGTGACGCACGTCGTCTGGGACGCGTTCACTCATGAGGGGAGGGCCGGCATCTCTCTGATCCCCGTGCTCGACGAGCAGTGGGGGCCGCTCCTCGGATACAAGTGGCTGCAGTACGGATCGGGGATCGGCGGCGTGATCGTTCTCGTGATCGCCGGTGCCCTCTGGCTTCGCGGCCGTACGCGAGGGCCGGTGGATCCGGCGCCGCTCGCGATCCGGGTGAGCTGGTGGCTGTCGCTCCCGGTGATGCTGGTCGTCGCCGTCGCACTCGGTTTCATCGCGTACGGACCGCTCACGGAGGAGTTCACCGTGCAGCACCTCGCGTACCGGACGCTGCCTCTCGCGTGCGGAGTCTGGGGAGTCCTGACCCTCGCCGTGATCCTGGTGATGCGGGCCGTCCGCGCACGACGGGCGGCACCGTCGGGCGCGTGAATCCGCGGTGAACGGCCGCGGAACGGCGCGCGACACGCCCGAGCGGGAGCCCCGATTTGCCGGACCCTCGGGATCCACGTAAGTTATTACCTGTTCGCCCCAAGCGGTAGAGCGAAGGGCCGGAAGGCCTGACTCCCCAAGCGACGAACACCACCCACCTTCTTCTTCGGAAGTCGGTTCCTCTTCGCAGGTTCTCCCTGCGGCGGGGTCAAGCGCGTGCGCTTGAGAGGGTGACCGTCCGCCAGGAACGTCGATTTGACAAGCTGGCCGGGAGGGATAAGCTAGAGAAGTTGCCTCGGAAACGAGATAACGGATCCGGTTCTGAACCTCACGGCGTGTCGATTTGACAGCCGGAGCGAGACGGATAAGATAGAGAAGTTGCCCTGAAGGGAAGGCCGAGAGGCCGGAACGCAGGAGCATCCGATCCTTGAGAACTCAACAGCGTGCACTTGTCAAATGCCAATTTATTCCTCGTCCAGCTTTCGGGCTGGTTGAGAAATTCCTTTGGATCAAAGACCAACTCCTTTTGGGGGTTGGCAT
>NZ_JYIX01000032.1 GCF_000956505.1 Microbacterium azadirachtae
GGCGGGGGAGTGACGATGCCCGCCGGCGGGGGCGGAGTCTGCGCGGCGAAGGCGGTGGCGTCGTTGTTCTGGCTCACGTGCGGATCCCCCTGCAGCTCTGGCGTGGCGCGATCGTGCCGCGCGACCCTGCCAGCGTAACCGCCGAGGCTGATCGCGCGACCCGGATCGGATGGGGAGGACTGCCCATCTGCGCAGTCGGAGCGCCCCTCCGTATGCTGAGGCGAAGTTCTGCCGGGGGAAGGAAGCCATCGATGAGCGTGGACGTGTTTCAGATCGTCCTGTGGGGCACCACAGCGCTGCTGCTGCTCGCCCTGATCATCTTCTGGTGGCGCCAGGATGTGCGCGAACGCCGAGAAGCAGCGCTCGCGCGACGCTGGAGCAAGGCCACGACCTGGAACGCCGATCGCACGGCCAGGGTGGTCCGCGTCGCCCGGCTGACCTCGGGGGTCGCGTGGCTCGAGCATGAGGATGTCGAGTTCGAGGTGCGCCTGCCCGACGGCCTCGCGGGTGTGGAAGCCGGATGCTATCTCCATGTCACGGGGTGGGCGCCCGCCGCACGCGCCGCGAAGAGGGGACGGACGGTGAGGATCGGCGCCGAGAATGTGCGAGAAGCGTTTCCGCCCGAGACCCCCGCGATTGTCGACCGGCTGATGGGCAGAGGCGACAGGCGGCCGGGACTCGTGAGCCGGCTGCTCCGGATGAGAGGGCTCTAGGCCCGCCCGCAGGCGGACGCGTTCGGAACTCCATCCACAGACCCCGACCCCGTACGGTGGACAGATCACCCGCCGATCGTGGAGAGGAGCCCGCATGGCCGATCCGGGCCTGCAGGCTGCAGCAGAACATCCGGGGCTGCGTCGCCTCGGGATCCTGCCGCTGCGCGTCGTTCCGGGGCGCGGCAACCTCGCGATCTGGGCGTTCGCCGTCGCCTGCGCGCTCACCCAGCTCGCGGTCGCGGCATCTCTGAGCGCCACCGCCTATCGCGTACCGCTCGCCGCGGCGCTCATCCTCTCGCTCCTGCAGGCGGCCGCGATCGTGCTCGCGCTGTTCGCTCCGGTCTGGGCGACCGTGCTCGCGCTGATCTCGGGCAGTGCGCTCTCCGGACTCGCCGTGGCGGGCCCGGACCAGCCGTGGCCGGTCGCCGCCTCGACGATCGTCGCGTATGCGCTCGTCTGGATCGGCGTCGCACTGCGGGCGCGCTGGTGGCTCCCGGTCACCGGCTGGGCGTTCAGCGTGCTGCTGGCGATCATGATCGCCACCGAAGCGCAGGGCGACGTGGGCAGCGGCCCTGTGGTCGCGGACCTGATCGTGTTCGCCGCGGTCACGCTCGTCGCCGCGGCCATCGGGGCCGGAATCCGCAACTGGTCGCTGCTGCGGGTCCAGTTGCGCGCCGAGCGTGCGGCGACCGCGGCCGAGCTCGCTCGCCGCGAGGCGGTGCAGGACAAGGCGCGCATCGCCCGCGAGCTGCACGACGTCGTCGCGCACGGCATGTCCGCGATCCAGGTCCGCGCGGCGAGTGCGCGCTACCGGATGCCGGATCTGCCCGCGGATGCGGCGGCGGAGTTCGACGAGGTCGCCGCCACCGCGCGCTCGGCGATGAAGGAGATGCGGGTGATCCTCGGGCTGCTCCGCGACGAGGAGGGCGAGGCCGACCACGCCCCGCAACCCGGGCTCGACGACCTTCCCGCGCTTCTCGCCAGGGCGAACGACCTCGCGCCCGTCACCGAGTCCGGATCCTGGCAGCTCACCGCCGCGGAGCAGAGCAACCCGCTCCTGGGGCTCACCGCCTACCGCGTCGTGCAGGAGGGGCTGAGCAACGTCGCCCGGCACGCTCCCGGCGCGGAGACGGAGATCGCCTGGACCGAGACGCCCGCGGAGCGGGGGATCCGGATCCGCAATGCCGCCCCGACCAGGGCGATCGCTCCGCGTGCGGACGGCGGAGGACACGGGCTGCGCGGCATGCGCGAGCGGGTCGAGGCGATGGGCGGCACGGTCGCCGCGGCAGTGACGGGAGACGGCGGGTACGTGCTGCAGGTGCGGATCCCGAGGGAGGAGCAGGCATGACGACGGTGCTGATCGTGGATGACCAGGCGATGCTGCGGGCCGGTTTCGCCGCGATCCTGCAGGCGCAGGACGGGCTCGACGTGATCGGGCAGGCGTCGGACGGGAGCGAGGGCGTCGATGAGGCGCGCCGGCTGCGTCCGGACGTGGTGCTCATGGATGTGCGGATGCCGAACCTCGACGGGATCGAGGCGACCCGCCGCATCATCGCCGCCGCCGAGCGCGACGGCCGCACCCCGCCCGCCGTCCTGGTGCTGACCACGTTCGACGCCGACGAGTACGTGCACGAGGCGCTGCAGGCGGGGGCCAGCGGATTCCTGCTCAAGGACGCCCTGCCTGAGGAGCTCGTGCAGGCGGTGCGCGTGGTGGCCACCGGCGATGCCCTGCTCGCGCCGCGCATCACCCGGCGCCTGCTCGAGCGCTTCGCGGAGAGCCGTCCGCGCTCGAACAGCGCGGAGCTGCGCTTGAAGGGCCTGACCGAGCGGGAGCACGAGATCCTCGTGCTGATCGGGCGGGGGCTCTCGAACCGCGAGATCGCATCCGAGCTGTTCCTCGCGGAGCAGACCGTCAAGACGCACGTCAGCCGGATCTTCTCCAAGCTCGATCTGCGCGACAGAGTGCAGGCCGTGATCCTCGCCTACGACGCCGGTCTGGTCGCTCCCGCGGGCTGAGCCGGGTGATACCGCGGTAGGGGGTGTACTCAGCACCGCAGCGGGACGCGGAGGGCGAGACCTGACCGCGACCGTAGGGACATGGCACTCCTCACCCCCGTCCTCGCTCCCGCGCCGGCGCATCCTGCGCGCCCCGTCGCCCCCGGTTCCGCCCCGGCGAAGACCACCCGCGACACGGCCGTCGATGGCGTGCGGGCGATCCTGCTGGGCGTCGTGGTGCTGCTGCACTCGCTGATGGTCGGGGTGAGCGTCGCCGCCGACGGATCCCCGATCCTGCGCAACGCGATGGAGGGCTGGGACGGTTTCGCCCCGCTCACCTGGGTCCTGCAGATCATGCCGCTGTTCTTCGTGCTCGGCGGTTTCGCGTCGTACACGCAGTGGACGCGGCAGCGGGCGCGGGGCGCGACGACCGGCGACTACGTGGCCGCGCGGATGCGCCGGCTGCTGATCCCCGCGTCCGGCGCGATCCTGGCGACCGCGGTGGCGCTGGCCGCCCTCGTGATCGCCGGGGTTCCGGCGGACGTCGTCGCCACCGCCGGATTCCGGATCAGCCAGCCGCTGTGGTTCCTGGGCGTGTACCTCGGCTGCTCGGCGCTCGTGCCGTTCATGGTGCGCCTGCACGAGCGGGACCGGATCCTCACCGTCGCCGCGCTCGCCGCAGGGGTCGTCGCGGTCGACATCGTGCGCGGCGCGACCGGCCTCACCGCGATCGGACTGGTCAACATGGCCTTCGTGTGGCTGCTGCTGCAGCAGATCGGCTTCGCGGTCGCGGACGGATCCCTGGACCGTATGCGCCGCGGACCGCTGCTCGCGATCGCCGGCACCGCCGTCACGGTGGCAGGCGTGCTGATCCTCACCGGCGCCGCGCCGGCCGACCTCATCACGGCACTCAACCCGCCGATGGCGATCCTCGTGGTGGCCGGCATCGCGCAGACCGCGCTGTTCCTCGTCCTGCGCCCGCGACTGCGCACCTGGGCCGCGGGCCCGCGGACAGCGGCCGCGGTGGGATGGATCAACGCCAGGGCGATGACGATCTACTCGTGGCACATGCTCGTGGTGGTCGGGCTCGCCGGAGCGCTGCTGCTCTCCCCGCTGTCCCTGCCGGTGCCGCTCAGCGCCGCCTGGTGGGCGGGCCGCCCGCTCTGGTTCGCGGCCGTGCTGATCGCGGTGGCGCTGGTCGTCGCCCGCGTGGGCCGGCGCGAGGCCGCCCGCGAGCCCAGGGCGATCCCGGTCGGCACCGGGCGCGCGACGGTGTCCGCGCTCGTCGGCGTGGCCGGGGTGGTCACGATCCTCGTCGCGGGATCCGCCCCCTCCGCCTGGGTGCTCGGCGCGGCTCTGGTCCTCGCGAGCGTGCGTCTGGCCGGCGGGAGCCTGCGCGCCGGCTGATCCGGCGGGGGCCGCACGGCGCCGACGCTCCGGATGACGAAATGACAGTTCCCGTTCTTCCCGTGGATACCGGTATACCGCTACGTTCGCAGTGTCGTGTCCGGATCGAGGGGGTTTCGCGTGGAGAGCATGTCACCGGCAGCCAGAGCCGGACGAAAGGGCAGAGGGAGGGGCCGCGCAGGGCTCAGCATCCAGTCGAAGCTGCTGATCATGCTGCTCGGTGTGAGCCTGGTCTCCGCGCTGATCATCGGTGCGGTCGGGTTCGTGAACGGGCGCAACTCCCTGCACGCGAGCTCGATCGACCAGCTCACCACGATCCGCGAGATGCGCACGCACGAGATGAAGGTCGCGCTCGAAGACGTTCAGCGCACGGCGTCGCTGAACTCCCGGAACCTCAGCGCGCAGAACATGTCGAAGGCGCTCAACGCCGGCTTCGACGAGCTGCAGGGCCAGACGCTGCCCGCCGACCAGGAGGCGGCGCTCGACGGCTTCTACGCGGACCGCTTCGTCCCCGCGCTCGAGAAGAGGACGGGCGACCAGTACGGATCCGGTGCGTTCGTGCCCGAATCCGCCGCGGGCCGATGGATCCAGGCCCACTACACGGCCCGGAACACGACGCTCGACGACGCCGGCTACGAGAAGATGCTGAAGACCGACGACGGCGGAGACGGCACGACGTACTCCGCGGCGGCAGCGCGCTACGGCGACTACTTCTCCCGGCTCGTGACCCAGGCCGGCTATGAGGACGTGTTGCTGCTCAACCTCACGGGGGACGTCGTCTACTCGGCGTACAAGGGGCCAGAGCTGGGCAGCAACCTCGATATCGGTCCGCTCCGCGACTCCAAGCTCGCCGACGCATACCGCAAGGCGATCGCGACGAACTCGGTCGACACCGTGGTGATGACCGACTTCGAGCGCTGGGTGCCGTCCATGGGAACCCCGAGCATGTGGATCGTGTCGCCGATCGGCAACGACGACGGCATCACCGGCGCGCTCGCGATCCAGCTCCCGCTGTCATTCGTCAACAACGTGATGACGGGGAGCAACGGCTGGAAGGGCCAGGGACTCGGCACCACGGGCGAGGTCTACCTCGTCGGGCGGGACGGTCTCATGCGCAGCATCTCGCGCGAGGTGGTCGAGCACCCGAAGCAGTACGTGCAGACCGCCGTCGACCACGGCACGCCCCCGGCGGCGGCGAAACGCGCCGCTGAGGTCGGCGGCACCGTCCTGATCCAGCCGATCACGGGCGACGCGGTGACCCGCGCGCAGAGCGGGAAGAGCGGCACGCTCGAGGGATCCGACTACATCAGCGGGTCGAGCGTCGTCAGCTACGGACCGCTCGACGTGGACGGTCTGGACTGGGTCGTCATCGCGCGCATCGACTCGAGCGAGGCGTTCGCGCCGGTGGACGACTTCACGCGGATCGTGCTGATCTCGTTGCTCGGGATCATGCTCGCGGTCGCCCTCCTCTCCCTCCTGCTGGCCCAGGTCTTCACCCGCCCGATCAACCGCCTCGTCACCGCGGTGCACCAGGTCGCCGAGGGTGATCTCGACGTGCAGGTCCCGGCGGGATCCCGCGACGAGTTCGGTGATCTCGGCAGCGCGTTCAACGACATGGCGTCGAGCCTGCGGATCAAGCAGCAGCTGATCGACGACCAGCGCGAGGAGAACGAGCGCCTCATGCACACGCTCATGCCGCAGAGCGTGGCCGAGAAGTACAAGCAGGGCGAGGAGGCGATCACCGAGGCGCACGACAACGTGTCGGTGGTCTTCGCCGAACTCATCGGCTTCGATGACCACAGCAGGAGCCTCACGGCCGAGGAGGAGATCGCCCAGCTCAACACGCTCATGCGCGGCTTCGACGAAGCCGCGGAGCGCGCCGGGGTCGAGAAGGTGCGGACGCTGCACGGCGGCTACCTGGCGTCCTCGGGGCTGATCGTCCCGCGCGTCGACAACGTGCGCAGGGCGGTCGAGTTCGCCCGCAGCCTGCGCGAGGTGCTGGAGAGGTTCAACGCGCAGAACGGTACGGCGATCGGGCTGCGCGCCGGCGTCGACACCGGCGCCGTGACGAGCGGCCTGGTCGCGCGCACGAGCCTCGCCTACGACCTGTGGGGCGACGCGGTGAACCTCGCCTACCGGGTGCGCTCGGTGAGCGGTGACCCCGGCATCTACGTCAGCCAGGAGGTGCGCGACCGCACCGCCGAGCTCGTGGAGTACGTCGAGGCGGGGACCGTCGAGGTGCGCGGCAAGGCCGAGACCGTGTGGAAGGTGGCCTGACATGGGCGGCCTGTTCCAGCAGGGCTGGACCTGGTGGCTGATCGGGCTCGCCGTCGGAGTGCCCGTGCTCCTCGTGGGGCTGACCGAGCTGCTCGGAGCGCTCCGCCGCCGCGGCAATCCGATGGCCAAGCCGGTGGCCCTGCTGCGCAACGCGGTCGTCCCGGCCGGGGCGCTGTTCGCCCTGCTCGTCTTCGCGATCGGGCAGAAGGATGACGGCTACGTCTGGGTGCGGGTCGTCGCCACGGTCTTCGGATTCCTGCTGATCCTGCTCGTCCTCTCCGCGTTCAACGTCGTCCTCTTCGCGAACGCGGAGGAGGGATCCTGGCGGCGTCGCGTGCCGTCGATCTTCGTCGAGATCGCGCGGCTCGTGCTGGTCGTCGTGGGTCTCGCGATGCTGTTCTCCTGGGTGTGGGACGCCGACGTGGGCGGCCTCTTCACCGCCCTGGGCGTGACCTCGATCGTCATCGGCCTGGCACTGCAGAATGCCGCGGGCGGCGTCGTCTCGGGTCTGCTGCTGCTGTTCGAGCAGCCGTTCAAGATCGGCGACTGGCTCGACACCGGCGGGGTGAAGGGACGGGTCGTCGGAGTCAACTGGCGTGCGGTGCACATCGACACCGGATCCGGGATCCAGATCGTCCCGAACTCGACGCTCTCCGGCGCCTCGTTCACGAACATGAGCGAGCCGGCCGGCCCGTACTACGCGACGGCGTCGATGTCCTTCAGCACCGACGACCCGCCGCAGGAGGTCATGGCTCTGCTCGTGCAGCTCGCCGACGGGCTGCCGATGCGGTGGCGCGAGGAGCGGGCGAGCGCCGAATACGCCGGCTCCGCGAAGTACACCGTCTCGATCCCGATCGCGGCGCCGGCCGAGGCCTCGGCCGCGCTCTCCCTCTATCTCTCCTGGCTCTGGTACGCCGCACGGCGGCGCGGCTTCGCCCTCGACGGCGATGCGACCGATCCGATCGCCGAGCCCGCGATGCTCGACGCCGCGATCGAGGAGGCTGCGCCCGTGCTGCACCTCGACGAGGCGGGCAGAGACCTCGTACGCAACGGCGCGAAGCTGCAGCGGTACGGCATCGGCGAAGTCGTGCTGTCCGCCGGGATCGTGCCGAACGAGGTGCGCCTGATCCTGTCCGGCCGCGTCGTGATGCAGTTCGAGACCGGGGACGCACGGATCCCGGTGGGCGAGGCCGGCCCGCGCGAGCTGATCGGCCAGACCGCGCTCACCCGCGAGCGCACCACGGTGACGATCGCCGCGGTGGAGGTGCTGACCGTGCTGCGGATCCCGCTCGCCGTCATCGACGAGCTGATCCGGGTGCACCCGAGACTCGCGGCCGAGATCGGCGAGTCGCTCGAGCTCAAGCGCGCGGCGGCCGCCGAGGCGATCGCCGCCCTCGGCCTTCCCCGGGGGGAGATCCGGCCGCGCTGATGCCCCGCGTCAGGCCGCGGGGTCGCGTCGGGGTCAGGCTGCGCGGTCGCGCCGTCGCCACCGCAGCCGCGTGACGAGCACCCCGAGCAGGCAGAGTGCGCCGCCGAGGAACATGAGCGGCGTCGGCACCTCGCCGAGGATCAGCCACGACAGCAGGATCGCGATCGCCGGCACCACGTAGGTGGTCGCCGAGGTCTGCCCCGCGGTGCTGCGCTGCAGCACGTAGGCCCAGGTGGTGAAGGCGATCGCGGTCGGGAAGATGCCGAGGTAGACCACCCACAGGGTCGCATCGAGCGGCGCGGTCTGCAGCGCTCCCACGAGGCTGCCCGTCCAGGGCAGCAGGGCGACTGTTCCGATGCCCGCGCCCAGCCAGGTGAGCGTGGTCGAATCGGTGCCGGCGCTCAGCAGGTGCTTCTGCAGCAGGGTGCATCCGGCGTACATGACCGCGGCGAGAAGCGCGAGCAGGAGGCCTGCGATGTCGATGGCCCCGCTCTTGGTCGAGGAGTTCAGGCCGATCAGCACGACGCCTCCGAATGCGATCGGGGCTCCGATCAGCAGCGGCTTCGGGAAGCCCTCGCGCAGGAACAGCCCGCTGAAGACGACGACCATGAGCGGCGCGAGGTTGACCACCATCGCGGCGGTGCCGGCGTCGAGGGTGTGCTCAGCCGCGTTGAGCGCCAGGTTGTAGATGCAGAACCAGCCGACGCCCCACACCACGACCAGCAGCCAGTGCCGCCGCGCCGGCAGGCGGATGCCGCGCTTGAGCGCGATGGCGGTGAGCGCGACCGTTCCGACCGCCATGCGCAGCAGCGCCAGCGCGCCGGGGTCGAAGTGGGGGCCCGCACCGCGGATGCCGATGAACGCCGAGGCCCACAGGACGACCGTGACCACAGCCGCGATCAGGACGAGCGCTCCGTGGCGCCGCGGGGCCGGTGCGGTCATGCCGCCGCCCTCCGCGGCTCGTCGCGGGCGTCCCTGTGTGGTCTCCGTCATCCTTCGATCGTCGCAGGGGCCGCGGACATCGGTCGAGCACGGCGACCGCCATCCCTCACCGATATCCCGCCAGGCTCATCGGGACCGGCGTGGCGGACGCCCGCACCGGCGCCGGCGCTAGAGCGCGCTGCGGCGGGCGCGGATCGCGGTGCCCGCCGTGCCGTCCGAGTAGGCGACCGCGATCACGGGGTCGCCCAGGTCGATCAGCGATCCGCCGACCGTGAGCGTCGCGTGGCCCGACCCGTCGAAGGTCACGGATCCGGCGGGCGAGGATCCGTAGCTCACGGACGCCGTTGCGCCAGGCTGTCCCGAGAGCGACAGGGTGTCGCTGGAGAGGATCCGGATGCCGAGCAGGCCGATCGTCGCATTCCGCGTCAGACCGGCGAAGGCGAGCGGCTTCGGCGCGGCGGGGACCGGCGTCGGCTGCGACGGCGCGCCAGGGCCGGATGGCGTGGAGGGGGTCGAGGGCGTGCCGGGCTCTGGAGCCGTGCCGCCTGGCGTCGTGCCGTCACCGGGGGCCGGCCCGGACGAGGTGCCGCCGTCGGCCGGGGGATCCGCGAGCGACGGCTCGGTCGGTGTCGCGGGAGCGGGCGTTGCAGGAGCCGGCGTTGCGGCCGGCTCGGTTCGTGGGAGGAGGTCGGGTGAGCCGCCGCCCTCTCCGAGCAGGGCGTTCGCCGGATTCCGGGTGCCGGCGTCGACGGAGATGTCCGAGGCCGCGGTCGCCGGGCGGTCGGTCGTGGCGGGGTGAAGGCCGAGCACGAGCGCGCCCCCGGCTGCGCAGAGCAGCGCCGCGGCCGCTCCGCCGACGAGCAGGAGCGCCCTGCGCCGGCCGAGGCCCCGGGGCCCCTCTCCGGCGCGTGCGACCGGAGCGGCGGTGGGCAGGATCGACGTGGTCTGCGGCTCGAGTCGGGCGGCGCGACGCGGGGACCCAGCGGGCGGTGCGCCCGGGGTCGCGGATCCGAGATCCGTCTCCTGCGTCATGTCCTGATCCGATTCGGCGGTGCGCCCCGGCAGGGGCGTGCGCCTCACGATATCCGAACGCCCGTCCGCACTAGGAGTCCCCACGGCCCGTCCGCACCCTCCGATAGACTGGCTCCGCCCGATCGGGCCAGCTCATCAGCCGGTGCAAACCCGGCGAAAGCACGGCAGCGGATGCGGCCGCCCCCAGGGGCCCGCAGGCCGCTGAAAAGGGGGAACTCCCATGCCAGGAATCGTGATCGTCGGCGTCCAGTGGGGCGACGAGGGCAAGGGCAAGGCCACGGATCTGCTCGGCGAGCGCACCGACTGGGTCGTCAAGTTCAACGGCGGCAACAACGCGGGGCACACGGTCGTCGTCGGCGACGAGAAGTACGCTCTGCACCTGCTGCCTTCCGGCATCCTCTCGGCCGGCGTCACCCCCGTGATCGGCAACGGCGTCGTGATCGACCTCGAGGTGCTCTTCCACGAGCTCGAGGCCCTCGGATCCCGCGGCATCGACACCTCGCGCCTCAAGGTGAGCGCCAACGCGCACATCATCACCCAGTACCACCGCACGCTCGACAAGGTCACGGAGCGCTTCCTCGGCAAGCGCATGATCGGCACCACGGGCCGCGGCATCGGCCCGGCCTACGCCGACAAGATCAACCGCGTGGGGATCCGCGTGCAGGACCTCTTCGACGAGAACATCCTGCGCCAGAAGGTCGAGGGCGCCCTCGACCAGAAGAACCACCTGCTGGTGAAGGTCTTCAACCGTCGCGCCATCACGTGCGACGAGATCGTGGAAGACCTGCTCTCCTACGCCGAGCGGCTGCGTCCGATGGTCGCCGACACCGGTCACCTGCTCGACGACGCGCTGCAGCGCGGCGAGGTCGTCGTGTTCGAGGGCGGCCAGGCCACGATGCTCGACGTCGACCACGGCACTTACCCGTTCGTGACGTCGTCCTCGGCGACCGCCGGAGGCGCGGCGACCGGATCCGGCGTCGGCCCCGGCCGTCTGGACCGCATCGTCGGCATCGTGAAGGCGTACACGACGCGGGTCGGATCCGGCCCGTTCCCCACCGAGCTCTTCGACGAGCAGGGCGACTGGCTGCGCGCGCGCGGCTTCGAGTTCGGCACCACCACCGGGCGTCCGCGCCGGGTGGGCTGGTACGACGCGCCGATCACCCGCTACGCGACCCGCGTGAACGGCATCACCGACCTCGTGCTCACCAAGCTCGACATCCTCGACGGGCTCGACCAGATCCCGGTCTGCGTCGCCTACGACGTCGACGGCGTGCGCTTCGACGACGTGCCGGTGAACCAGAGCGACTTCCACCACGCGAAGCCGATCCTGGAGTACTTCCCGGGCTGGCAGGAGGACATCTCCTCCGCGCGCACGTTCGAGGATCTGCCGAAGAACGCGCAGGACTACGTGCTCGCGCTGGAGAAGATGAGCGGCACGCGCATCTCGGTGATCGGCGTCGGCCCGGAGCGCGACCAGGTCGTCGTGCGCCACGACCTCGTCGACTGACCTCTGCGGGGCGGCCGCGTGCCGAGCGCACGGGGTACTGCCGAATGCACGGGCTATCGGCGTGAACGACCCGTGCACTCGACAGCAGGGCGTGCACTCGACGAGAGAGTGAGGATGCGATGACGCGATTCTGGGTCGGCGGCTACGGCGTCGACATGGACGGGCATGCCGACGGCATCGGCGTGCTGGCGGTCGACGAGGGACACGGGCCGACGACGCTCGCGTACCGCGGCGCGGTCGCGCCGGCTCCATCGCCGTCCTGGCTCGCGCAGCATCCGACGCTCGACGTCGTCTACGCGGCGCTCGAGGGATCAGGGGAGGTCGCCGCGTTCGCGCGCACGGGCGAGACCGCCCTGCGCCCGCTCGGGCGGCCCGTCGCGGCGGGGCAGTCCGTGTGCCACCTCGCTGTCGCGCCCGACGGCCGCTTCCTCGTGGCGAGCTGCTACGGCGACGGGCGGGTGGTGCGGATCGGGCTGGGCGCGGACGGCGGCCTCGTGCCCGGCGCGCGCGACAAGGCGGCGGAGCTGCGGGCGGCGCTGTTCGGCGACCGCGACGCCGAGGAGCGCGAGGGGGGCGACGAGTCCCAGGACCGCGCAGACCCGATGGCGGCCGAGGATCCCTACGCCGCGGATCCGAACCGTCTGGATCCGAATGGAGACCCCCGCGTCTCGCACGCGCACGCGGCGGCCTTCCTGCCCGATGGCCGGATCGCGACGACCGACCTCGGCTACGACCTCGTGCGGATCTGGCGCGCTTCGGCGTCGGGGCTGACGCTCGATCACGAGGTGGTGCTGCCGCGCGGATCCGGTCCCCGGCACATGGTCGTGCACCCCAGCGGGCACTTGCACGTGGTGACCGAGTACTCGTGCGAGCTGTTCACCCTGGCCGCCGACCGCGAGGGCCGTTGGGGCCTGGTCTCCGGCGTTCCGGTCTCGGCGATCGTGACGCCGGGCCACGACTATCCGGCCGAGCTCAGCCGCTCACGCGACGGCGAGACGCTCTACGCCGGGGTGCGCGGCAGCAACACGATCGCCGCGCTCCGCGTGCGCGGATCCGGCGAGCGGGTCGAGCCCCTCGCGCTCGCCGATGCGGGCGTGGACTGGCCGCGCCACCACCTCGTGCACGACGGCTCGCTGCTCGTCGCGGGCCAGCGCTCGGACGAGATCAGCGTGCTCGACCTCGACGACCGCACCGGCGCCCCTGGTCGTGTCCGGCACCGCACTCCCGCCCCCGCGCCGACGCACCTGCTGTCGGTGCGCTGAGCCGGCCAAAAACAGCGGTCGATCCCCTGGATCCCGAAGGGCCTTGGATGCTGTTCGTCACGGGGTCGGCGCCGGGGTGTCCGTGCCGGTGACGCACCAGGACTCGGCACGGATATTGATGTACTCCGCGGAGATGTATGCCGAGAAGTCCGCAACAGCTCCGCCGTCGGCATAGACACGCGCGAGCGGATCGTTCGGTTTCCCCTTGGCGATATATGCCGTGTAGCCCTGTGCTTTGAGGCGTTCGACGAGACGTTTGGCGCTGTCGTCGCGGGCTGCGTCGCTACCTGTCCCGGGGCCTTGCTGGATCCAGTAGTAGGAGACGCCTTCGTGGCCCTGGACGGTGCAGGAGTCTGCAGGTTCGGGGCTGCGTGTGGTCCATCCTTCGGGGCCGCCGAAGAAGGAGATGGTGTCGTCGAGCATGGCCTGGGTGATCTGCTGGGCCTCGGCGGGGGTCTTCATGTTCGCCTCCGGAACGGGTGCACTCGTGCACGACGTGAGGACGGCTGTCGTGAATGCGACCGTCAGTACGGCGAGGAATGGTCTGGTTCTCATCTGTGGCTGCTGTCGTACAGCGATTCAGAGCGCTTCTCCAGGTATCCGCGCCGAACCCGGGCTCGATCGGATCCTGCCTGTCGGATCAGAGAGGATCGACCGATCGGCGTCTCGATCCCGTTCTTGGTGTTCTGCGCGTCGTCGAGCTTCTGCTGGAGCACGACGAGGGCGACGGACATCTGTCCGGATTGATTCGAAAGCGCGTCCGCTGCTGCGTAGAAGTCGTGTGCCACCGGCGATGTCCCCCCGAACCGTCGTCGGGCTCAGCATAGAGGACGATCAGCGCGCGCCAGGCTCTAGTCTGATCGCAGCGGGGCCGACGGCCACCGCGCACGACGCAGCGACGCGAACGCAGGGGGACGAACGTGGCCGAAGACCAGTCGATGCCCGCGCCCGGCGCACCGGATCCGCTCGGAGTTGCGCGGGAGGGTGGTCACGAGCTCGCTGCCGGCTTCGGTTCCGCCGGTCCCGTCGGCGGGGTCTCGCCCGGTCCTGCTTCTGCACCGGCCGGCCAGGTCTCGCCACCGGCTCCCCGTCGTCGACGTCGGGCCGTGCTGGCCTGGTCGCTGTCGATCGCCGGGGTGCTGCTGCTCGCCGGTGTCGGCGCGGTGCTGCAGCTCACGGCGAACCTCGGCTACGACCAGGCGCACACGCAGCTGGCGACGGCCTTGACGAAGCAGGCCGATGAGGCCTCGCACAACGAGCGCGTCCGCGCCGTCGACGACGAATCCGCGCGCGCCGCCGACGTGCTGCTGGGCGTGACCGATCCCGCCCTCGTCACCGACGCGCACAGGGCCGGGCTCACCACGGCGCGAGACCACGCGCAGAAGGCGTCCGCTGCGGCCATGTCGCTGACGAGCACCCGGGTCCCCGAGCCCGGCGCGAAGCCGTCCTGGTTCTGGGAGCTGTACGCCCGTACGGCGCGGCTGGAAGCGGATTCGCGCGCGGTCAGCACCCTGACCTCGGACCTCGGCCACTCGTCCGAGGAACTCGGATCCGCGACCAGTGCGATCGGTGAGACGGGTCTCGCCGTGCTAAAGGCCGCGGGCGGGCTCGCCGCGCACATCGAGAGCGACAACACGCCTTCGCCGAACGAGGGCGTCCTGACGCTGCGCGAGCTGTCTGCCCGGCTGGTCGCCACCACCTCCTTCGACGAGCAGGTCGCGCAGGAGTTCCGCGACTACGCCACGACCGTGCAGCAGGTGCGCGACGGGCACGTCGCGACTCTCGCGGCCGAGGCGGGTCCGCTGCAGGGGGCGCGACAGCAGATCGAGGACTTCGCGCGATCCCTCGTCCCCGGGGTGCTGCTCGATTTCCAGTGGGCGGATCGGGTGAACGACCTCGGCGGCGACAACGGCTACCTGTCCGGTGAGACGCGCACGCCGATCGAGTCGGGCCAGTACGCGACGATCCTGCTGTCCAACTCCGTCGCCGAGGAATGGCCCGGCGATTCCAGCAGAGCGCTGGTGGCGCACGAGGCCGGGCACGCGATCGCGACGAAGTGCCGGTCGATGGTGGACAACACCGACTCGGCCTCTGCGGAGGCGTGGGCGACGGCCTGGGCCATCGGCATGGGATTCACGGATCCGGGCAACGGCACGCAGGCCTACGGCTCCCCGCCGGACGCGGTCGTGCAGCAGGCGATGGCCTGCCGCTGAGGGACCGGGGCCGCCGTCCCGTCCCCTGAACCTCCACTCTGCAGGATCCTTGCAACTCCGCAGGTGATTCCCGCGCGGATCCTCCTGCGGAGTTGCAGATCTCCTGCGGAACGGACGCCCAGACCGTTTCCCTCCACGCCCTAGACTCCCGGCTATGACCCCTCCGCCCTCGGCGTCCGTCGGCCAGGTCGTGGTGCTCGTCGAGCACTGGCCGGATCCGGTTCCGCCGACCGAGCTTCCGCTGCGAGGTGCGATGCGCCCCGGCGCCAGGGCGGTCTTCGTGGTGCTCCTCGCGCTCGCCACTGTCGTGGGTGCGGGGTCGATCGTCCCGCTCTGGACGATGACGACCCCCGGCGTCTGGTTCTCGCTCCTCTTCACCGTGTTCATCTCGGTCCTCGTCGTCGTGCTCTGGGCGGTCTACATCGGCTCCCTGGTGCACAGCGCGGAGCGCGTCCGTGCCCACGCGCGCTGGCTCGATGCGGCCGGCCGCATCGAGCGCCTCGACGGCGCGGTCCGGGCGCGCACGGTGTCGACGATCGAGGACGGCGGCGTCGACCGCTTCGAACTCGTGGTCGACGTCACCGGAGGCGCGCTCTCCGGGACGTGGGAACGCGCGGCGGCAGGGGCGCCGATGCTCCTCCAGACGCAGGTGCCGGGCGTCGGCGCGCGGGCGCGGATCTGGCGCATCAGGGATGCGGATGCCGACGCTCCGCTCGTGATCGAAGTCCGGGATCCGTCGGTCGTGACGCCCGCTGCGGACCCCGTCTGACGATTTCTCAGGAATCCGCGCCGGACTCCGGCTGTTCTGGGAGGGTGGATGAGGTCGGGGGGCGCTGTGCTCTGCGACCACCCGTGACCGAGAGGCGGATCGCATGACCGACGAATACGACCTGATCGTGCTGGGCGGCGGCCCCGTGGGAGAGAATGTGGCCGACCGCGCGGTGCAGGCCGGGCTCAGCGTCGTGATCGTGGAGAGCGAGCTCGTCGGCGGCGAGTGCTCGTACTGGGCGTGCATGCCGTCGAAAGCGCTGCTGCGCTCGCCGCAGGCCCTGCGCGCGGCGCAGCATGTCGGCGGTGCGGCCGAGGCGATCACCGGTGAGCTCGACGTGCGCGCGGTGCTCGACCGGCGCGACGCGTTCACGAGCCACTGGCAGGACGACGGCCAGGTGGCTTGGCTCGACTCCGCCGGGATCGATCTCGTGCGAGGGCACGGGCGCCTGAGCGGCGAGCGGAAGGTCGCCGTCACCACGCCCGACGGCAGTGTGCGCACCCTCACCGCTCGGCACGCCGTCGCGGTCAGCACCGGATCCGATGCCGCGATCCCGCCGATTCCCGGCCTTCACGAGGCGAACCCCTGGACGAGTCGCGAGGCCACGAGCGCCGAGGAGATCCCGGCCTCGCTCGTCGTGATCGGCGGCGGGGTGGTCGCGGTCGAGATGGCCAGCGCGTACGCCTCGCTCGGTGCGGAGGTCACGGTGCTCGCCCGCACTGGTCTGCTCGGATCCGTCGAGCCGTTCGCGGGCGAGTTCGTCGCCGAGGGGCTGCGCGCGCTCGGCGTCGACGTGCGCCTGGGCGTCGCGACCAAGAGCGTCTCGCGCGATGCCGACGGGGTGACCGTGACGACCGACGGCGGTGATGTGCACGCCGCCGAGATCCTCGTCGCGACCGGACGAACGCCCCGCAGCGGCGACATCGGCCTGGAGACCGTGGGGCTCCCGGCCGGCCGCTCGATCCGCACCGACGACACCCTGCGCGTGCCCGGCGTGGACTGGCTCTACGCGGTCGGCGACGTGAACGGCCGGGTGCTGCTCACGCACCAGGGCAAGTACCAGGCCCGCGCCGCGGGCGACGTGATCGCCGCACGGGCGAAGGGCGAGCCCGTCGACGACGACCGTTGGGGCCGGCACGTCGCGACGGCCGACCATGCCGCGGTGCCGCAGGTCGTCTTCGGCGAGCCCGAGGTCGCGGCCGTGGGCGTCACCGCGGCCGCCGCACGCGAGGCCGGCCATCGCATCCGGGAGGTCGAGGTCGAGTTCTCCTCGGTCTCGGGAGCATCGCTGCACGCCGACGGCTACAAGGGCCGCGCCCACATGGTCGTCGACGAGGACCGGCAGGTGCTGCTCGGAGTGACCATGGTCGGATCCGACGTCGCCGAGCTCATCCACGCCGCCTCGATCGCGGTCGCGGGCGAGGTCCCGCTCGCCCGGCTCTGGCACGCGGTGCCGTCGTATCCGACCATGAGCGAGGTCTGGCTGCGCCTCCTCGAGGCCTACGGCCGCGAGTCGGCCTGACGGACTCTCTCCCCGGTTTCATAGTGCGCAAATGGTTCCATCCGGGCCCCGGATTCAGCCAATCGCGCGCTTCGAACCGGGGAAGGGGGAATCCGGAGAACGGGATGGCTGTTCCCGATGTCGGAGGCCCCGCGTACTGTCGGTAACGCGCCGTGTCGCCACGCCGCAGGCCGAGAAGAAGCGAGTCGCATCGATTCCCCGGAGGGACGAGCATGCAAGCAGTATTCGAAGGAACCGTCATCGCGAACGCCGATGACGCCGACGTGGTGGTCGTCGAGGGCGACCGGTACTTCCCGCCGACCTCGATCACGGAGGGCGTGCTGCAGGCCGGCTCCACGTCCGACTCGCCCTCGGGGCAGGGCGAGCGCCAGTCCTACGCGATCCGGGTGGGCGAGCAGGACCACGAGGATCTGGCCTGGGCGCACCTCCATCCGTCCGCCGAGGCCGTCGAGCGCGCCGGCGTCGACTTCTCCGGGTACGTCGCGTTCGCCCCGGCCGTGACGGTGCGCGAGGGCGTCGTTCCGCAGGAGGGGGCGCTCCCCTGAGGAGCGGACTGCCGATGATCGAATTCCGCTCCGTCACCAAGACCTTCCCCGACGGCACCTGCGCCGTCGACGACTTCAGCCTGGTCATCCCCGCCCGGAAGACCACCGTCCTGGTCGGCTCGTCCGGTTCCGGCAAGACCACGCTGCTGCGCATGATCAACCGCATGGTCGAGCCCACCTCCGGCGCCGTCGAGATCGACGGCGAGAGCGTGCTCGACAAGGATCCCGTGGCGCTGCGCCGCAGCATCGGCTACGTGATGCAGAACTCGGGCCTGATGCCGCACTTCACCGTGATCGACAACGTCGCCACGGTGCTGCGCCTCAACGGGACCCCGCGCCGCGACGCGCACGTCCGCGCGCGGGAGCTGCTCGACACCGTCGGGCTGGACCAGGCGCTCGCCGACCGCTATCCCAGTCAGCTCTCCGGCGGGCAGCAGCAGCGCGTCGGCGTCGCGCGCGGGCTCGCCGCGGATCCGAACATCCTGCTCATGGACGAGCCCTTCGGGGCGGTGGATCCCATCGTGCGCACGGAGCTGCAGCAGGAGCTGCTGCGCCTGCAGCGCGAACTCGACAAGACGGTGGTGTTCGTCACGCACGACATCGAGGAGGCCTTCCTCCTCGGCGACCAGATCGTGATCCTGGACAAGTCCGCCCGCGTCGTGCAGAAGGGATCCCCCGAGGACATCCTCTCCGCCCCGGCCGACGACTTCGTCGCGGCGTTCGTCGGCGCCGACCGCGGAAAGCGCGCGCTGCACCTGAAGCAGACCCCGCACGGCACGCTGATCGTCGACGCCGACGGCCGCGCCCAGGGCACGCTGGTGCAGTCCCCGGCCTCGCTGCTGGACGCGCATCCGCCGAGGGCGGCGGATGAGGTCTCCGTCGACGCAAGGACCGCCGACTGACATGACCTGGATCATCGACAATCTCGGGCTCATCCTCGATCTGACCGCAACCCATCTGCGGCAGAGCTTGATCGCGCTCGTGCTCGGGGTCGTCGTCTCGGTTCCGCTCGGCTGGATCGCCTGGCGGTTCCGGCTGGTGCGCGGACCGATCATCGTGCTCACCGGCCTGCTCTACACGATCCCTTCGCTCGCGCTGCTGATGCTGATGCCTGCGCTGTTCGGCTACCGGGCGACGCTCGAGCCGAACCTCGTCGCAGCGCTCACGATCTACAACATCGCGATCCTGGTGCGCTCGGTCGCCGACGGGCTCGACTCGGTCGATGCCGACGTCCGCCGGGCGGCGACCGCGATGGGCTACGGATCCGGCCGCCGATTCTGGACCGTCGAGCTGCCCCTCGCCGGGCCTGTGATCCTCGCCGGCATCCGCGTGGCCGCGGTCAGCACGATCGCTCTCGCGACGGTCGGAACGCTGATCGGCGTCACCAACCTCGGCTATCTCTTCACCAACGGGCTGGATCGCCGGCTCATCGAGGAGGTCTTCGCGGGCGTGCTCGCGGTGGTCGTGCTCGCGCTCATCGTCGACGTGCTGCTGGTGCTGCTGGGCCGCGTGCTCATGCCGTGGCAGCGCGCGCCGAAGCGCTCCTCGCTCGGCCCCAGGCCCGCCGTCGTGGCGGGAGGCGCCGCATGAACCTCTTCGCCGATGCGATCCGGTGGCTGCTCGATCCCGCGCAGTGGACCGGCACCTATGCGCTGCCCAACCTGCTCGGCCAGCACCTCCTGTACACCGTGCTGTCGGTGCTCGTCGCGGCGGTCATCGCCGTCCCCGCCGGGTGGATCATCGGCCACACCGGTCGCGGCAGGGAGGTCGCCGTGGCGGTATCGGGTGCCGCTCGTGCGATCCCCTCGTTCGGCCTGCTGATCCTGCTCGTGCTGCTGTTCGGCGTGCTGCAGATCCCCACCGCGGGACTGGTCACGTTCGTGCTCCTCGCGATCCCCTCCCTGCTCGCGGGCGCCTACACCGGCATCGAGGCGATCGACCCCCGGGTCCTCGACGCGGCCAAGGCGATGGGCATGACACCGTGGCAGGTGTTCTGGAAGGTCGAGTTCCGGCTCGGGTTGCCCCTGCTCATCGGCGGCCTCCGCGCCGCGACCCTGCAGGTGATCGCCACCGTCACGATCGCCGGGTGGGTGAACCTGGGCGGGCTGGGCTATCCGATCATCCAGGGCATCCAGCTGAACCAGTTCGATCAGGTGCTCGCCGGCGCACTCCTCGTGGCCGCCCTCGCCCTGCTCGCCGATCTCCTGTTCGCGCT
The DNA here is from genome assembly GCF_000956505.1 of Microbacterium azadirachtae. Classification (GTDB taxonomy): domain Bacteria; phylum Actinomycetota; class Actinomycetes; order Actinomycetales; family Microbacteriaceae; genus Microbacterium; species Microbacterium azadirachtae_A. Next base: position 19,829 of record NZ_JYIX01000032.1, read on the forward strand.
CGCGCAGCGCGCCGCCGTGCCCGCCGGGGTGCGGGCCTCGGGCGGCGGGCGCACCGAGGACGAACCTCGACGCCGCGCCCGCGCGCTCCGCGTCGCCCGCAGCTGATCACCTCCGCCGTCCCGCATCCGCAGAACACACAGATCGCCCAAGAACACAGATCGCCCAAGAGAGGAACACCATGTTCACCGCTCGCATCACCCGGATCGCCGCCGCAGCAACGGCCGCGGTCGCCGTCGCGCTCACACTCAGCGCGTGCGGATCCAGCAACCCGCTCGACAAGCCGAGCGAGAGCAGCGGATCCGGATCCTCCGACACGATCGTGATCGGATCCCAGGCCTATTACTCGAACGAGATCATCGCCGAGATCTACGCGCAGGCGCTCGAGAAGGACGGCATGACGGTCAAGCGTCAGTTCAACATCGGGCAGCGCGATGCGTATATGCCCGATGTGAAGTCGGGCGCGATCAGCCTGTTCCCCGAGTACACCGGCAACCTGCTCGAGTACCTGGGCGGCAAGGCCGACACGAACAGCCCGGACGACGTCTACGCGGCGCTCAAGAAGACCCTGCCGAAGGGCCTCGTCGCGCTCGACTACGCCAAGGCCGCGGATCAGGACACCTACACGGTGCTCAAGTCCAACGCCGACAAGTTCGGTCTCGACTCCATCGCCGACCTTTCCAAGATGACCGGCACGGTCACCGTGGGCGGTGCGCCCGAGTTCGAGAAGCGCCCCTATGGCCCCGCCGCGGCGAAGACCGATTACGGCGTCGACCTGGCGTTCTCGGCGACCGGCCAGACCACGCTCGAGGCGCTGCGCGCCGGCACCGTGCAGGTGGCGGACATCTACTCGGCAGACCCCGCGTTCGAGAAGGGCGACCTCGTCGCCCTCAAGGATCCGAAGAACATGATCCTGTCGTCGAACGTCGTACCGATCGCGAGCGCGACCGTCTCCGACAAGATCTCGAAGGCGATCAACGCCGTCAGCGCCAAGCTGACCACGGAGGAGCTCGTCAAGCTCAACGTGCAGAGCACGGTCGACAAGAAGCAGGCTCCCGACATCGCCAAGGCCTGGCTCAAGGCGCAGGGCCTGAGCTGACGCGCAGTCTCTGATCAGGACGGCCCCGGGATCCGATCCCGGGGCCGTCCTCGGTTCACAGGGCACCAGGGCACAGGGCTCCGTCCCCTCCGGCGCCGCGTACAGTGGCGGACGTGAGCGCTCCCAGTCTCGACCACCTGCGCACCTTCGTCACGGTGCATCGGACCGGATCGATCACTCGCGCGGCACAGTTGCTCGGGCTCTCGCAGGCGACCGTCTCCGCGCACGTGCAGGCGGTCGAGGCGGTCGTCGGGTCCCCGATGTTCGAGCGCGGGCGCGACGGGGTGACCACGACCCCGAAGGGGCTCGAACTGGCGCGCCAGGTGGCCGCGCACCTCGATGCCATCGAGGACGCCGTGTCTCCACCGGGCCTCGTCGGCGACACCGAGCGAGCCGTGCACGTGGGCGGCCCCGCGGAGATCCTGTCGCTGATGGTCGTCCCGCGGATCGCCGAGCTGATCGCGGCGGCGAACGCACCGATCCGGATGACTTTCGGGCTCGCGCAGGAACTGCTCGACGCGCTCACCAGCGGTGCGCTCGACGTGGTGGTGAGCGCCGTGCCGCCGCAGCGCGAGGGCGTCACCGCGGTGCCGTTCTACGACGAGGAGTTCGTGCTCGTCGCCGCGGCGAGCTGGGAGGGCCGCGATCCCGAGGAGGTCCCCGTCGTCGCCTATGCCGAGAACCTGCCCATCGTGCGACGGTACTGGCGCAGCGTCTTCGGCCGCGCACCCTCCGCGTTGAGGATCGCGGGGGTGATTCCCGACCTCCGCGGGATCCGGGAGGCCGTGCTCGGAGGGATCGGGATGTCGGTGCTACCCGCATACATGGTCGAGGACGACCTGCGAGCCGGCGCTCTGATCGCTCTCGACGACCCCGAGGTCGCCCCGTTGAACACCCTCTACCTCGCGACGCGCAGCGGAGACGCGGAGCGGTATCCGGCGATCGCCGCCGTCGCCGAGTCCTTGCGGCGGCTCATCTCCTGATCTCCTCTCCGAACACCGGGGATTCTCGATGGCTGCCTTCGATTCCCCGATGCCACCGGGGCGCCGGCGTCGAGGAGCATGGACGGGTCGAAAGGACCCACATGTCGAAGATCCTCATGGTCGTGACCGCGGCCGATTCCCTCACTCTCGCCGACGGGTCGGCGCACCCCACGGGCTTCTGGGCGGAAGAGCTCGTCGTCGCCCATCGCGAGCTCACCGCCGCCGGCCACGACGTCGTGATCGCGACCCCTGCCGGTCGCGTCCCGCCTGTCGATCCAGGATCCCTGAACGCCGAGGTCGTCGGTGACGCAGACCGGGCGGAGGAGTTCCGCGCCTACCTCGACGCGATCCGCGCCGAACTCGATCACCCGGCGACGCTGGGTGACCTCTCGGCGGCGGACTTCGCCGCTGTCGTGCTGCCGGGCGGACACGGCCCGATGGCCGACCTCGCCTTCGACGAGGACCTGGGCCGCATCCTCGTCGAAGCGGACGCGAACGCCGCGCTGATCGCCCCGTTCTGCCATGGACCTGCGGGGCTGTTGAGCGCGAAAGCACTCGATGGCGGATTCGTCTTCGCCGGCCGCACGCTCACGGCGTTCAGCGACGAGGAGGAGGCGACCGGGGGTCTCGGCGAGAACACGCCGTGGCTCGTCGCGGCCACGCTGCGAGAGCGCGGCGCCGTCGTCGAGAACTCCGCACCGTGGACCTCGCATGTCGTCCGAGACGGCAACCTCATCTCCGGTCAGAACCCGCAGTCCAGCGAGGCGGTGACCCGGGCGCTGATCGAGGTCCTCGGCGACTGAGCCCTGGGCGGAGACGAAACGCGGTGTTCTGGGAAGAGCGCCGCGTTTCGTCTCGCTCGGCCTTCGGCCGTCCTCGCTCAACGACCCCGGAGGCGCGGGGGGCTACCCGAGATGCCGCGCGAAGAACCTGCCGGCGTCCTCCCCGGCGTGCGCCGGAACGCCGGTGTGCCCGCCGAGGTTGGCCTGCAGGGTCTTCTCGGCGGATCCGAACGCGTCGAACACGTCGAGCGAACGCTGCCGGTCGTTGCCCTCGTCGTCCCACTGCAGCAGCACGTGCAGGGGGATCGTGACCCGCCGGGCCTCGTCCAGGATGCTCAGCGGCACGTAGCTGCCGGCGAACAGGCCGGCGGCCACGATCCGCGGCTCGACCAGGGCGAGTCGGATGCCGATCGCGAGCACGCCGCCCGAGTAGGCGACGGGGCCGCCGATCTCCGGGAGGGCGAGCATCGCATCGAGTACCGTCTGCCATTCGGGCACCGTCTCGTCGACGAGCGGGAGCACCAGGCGGTCGATCACGTCCTCGCTCGGGCGCGCGCCGGCGTCGAGCGCCCGCATCAGGTCGGCGCGAGCGCTCTCCAGCCCGGCAAGCCGAGGTCGTGCGCCGTTGCCGGGCATCTCGATCGCCACGGAGGCGAAGCCGAGCTCGGCGGCGGCACGGGCTCGCCCCTCCAGCCGCGGACGCATCCGGGCCACACCGGGCCCGCTCGGATGCCCGAGCAGGATCAGCGGGACGGGATGGTCGGCGGAGGCGGATCCCGGCATCCAGAGGATGCCGTCGATGCCGCCCAGCGTGAAGTCGCGCTCGGCGATGTCGTCGAGATGCGGCGCGGAAGAAGCCTGCTCAGAAGCTGTGCGCTTATCTGTGGTGAAGATCAGTTCGGGGGTGATGTTCATGGTCGTGCCTTTCGGGAGTGCGCTGGTACGGCGCTCCCGGACGACCTATCGCCCGACCGTGACCCCGAGGAGGAGCACCCACGTCGAATCGTTCATGGGTATCACCTCCTCATCTCTCGCCGGCACGGCGTAGGCGACAGTAGCACCCTTGCCCGTGTCAGTCGAGGGCGCTCATCACGTGCTTGATGCGCGTGTAGTCGTCGAACCCGTACTGCGACAGGTCCTTGCCGTAGCCCGAGTGCTTGAATCCACCGTGCGGCATGTCCGAGACGAACGGGATGTGCGTGTTGATCCACACGCAGCCGAAGTCCAGATCCCGGGAGAAGCGCAGCGACCGCGTGTGGTCCTTCGTCCACACGGAAGCGGCCAGCGCAAAGGGCACGTCGTTCGCGTAGCCGAGGGCCTCGTCGTCGTCCTCGAAGGACTGCACGGTCAGCACCGGCCCGAAGATCTCGCTCTGCACGGCCTCGTCGTCCTGGCGCATGCCCGAGACGATCGTCGGCTCGAAGAAGTAGCCGACGTCGCCCTGCCGCGTGCCGCCGGTCTCGATCGTCGCGTGCGCGGGCAGGCGGTCCACGAAGCCCTGCACCTGGGCGAGCTGCGCGGCGCTCGAGAGCGGGCCGAAGAACACGCCCTCCTCGTGCGGTGCGCCGGTGCGGGCGTGCGTGCGCACGCGCTCGACGAGGGCCTTCACGAGAGCGTCGTGCACCGAGGCGTGCACGATCACGCGGGTCGCGGCCGTGCAGTCCTGCCCGGCGTTGAAGAACGCGCCGGTCACGATGCCCTCCGCGGCCTTCTCGATCGACGCGTCGGGGAACACGATCGCGGGGGCCTTGCCGCCGAGCTCGAGGTGCACGCGCTTCACGTCGGCCGCGGCCGACTCGGCGACGGCCATGCCGGCCCGGACGGATCCGGTGATCGCGACCATCTGCGGCGTCTTGTGCGCGACGAGGGCGGCGCCGGTGCTGCGGTCGCCGAGCACGACGTTCAGCGTTCCCGCGGGAGTGTGCTCGGCGACGATCTCCGCGAGCAGGAGGGTCGTGAGCGGGGTGGCCTCGGCAGGCTTCAGCACCACGGTGTTGCCGGCGGCCAGCGCGGGCGCGATCTTCCACACGGCCATGTTCAGCGGGTAGTTCCAGGGCGTGACCTGACCGATCACGCCGACCGGCTCGCGCCGCACGTACGAGGTGTGCCCCGCCATGTACTCCGCAGCGGCGCGGCCCTCGAGGCTCCGCGCCGCTCCCGCGAAGAAGCGCAACTGGTCGACGGACTGGTCGATCTCGTCGGCCACGAGGTTCGCGCGGGGCTTGCCGGTGTCCTGCGACTCCAGGTCGGCGAACTCCTCCGCACGCGAGGCCATCGCGTCGGCGATCCGGAACAGCGCGAGCTGGCGCGCCGCCGGGGTGGTGTCGCGCCAGAGCGGGAAGGCAGCGGCGGCCGCGGCGTAGGCGGCGTCGACGTCGCTCTGGTCCGAGATCGGGGCCTGGCCGTACACCTGCTCTGTGACGGGGTCGATGAGGTCCATGCGGCCCTCGCCGTGGGCGGCGACGGCGCGCCCGCCGATGAAGTTCTGCAACAGTGCAGTTTCAGACAGTGTGCTCTGCATGGTGAAAAGAATAGGCGAGAATCGACGGAATCGGAAGAAATCTGGATCAGATTCTGCGAAATCAGTTGCAGAGCGCCGTCGGGAATGTCAAGATCGTCACATGAGCGACAAGCCGAAGGTGCCGGTGCTGGACGACGTCTCGAAGCGGATCATCGAACTGCTGCAGGAGGACGGCCGCCGGCCCTACGCCGAGATCGGCCGCGCCGTGGGACTCAGCGAGGCGGCCGTGCGTCAGCGCGTGCAGCGTCTTACCGACAGCGGTGTGGTGCAGATCGTCGCGGTCACAGATCCTCGCCAACTCGGATTCTCCCGCATGGCGATGCTGGGCATCCGCGTCGACGGGGATCCGCGAGTCGCCGCGGAGGCGATCGCGAATATTCCCGAGATCGCATATGTCAACGTGACGCTCGGATCCTTCGACATCCTCGCGGAGGCCATCTGCGAGAGCGACGAGGACCTGCTCGAGCTGATCGCGACGCGGATCCGCACCATCGAGGGCGTCTCGCACACCGAGTGCTTCCTCTACGCAGGGCTCCACAAGGACCTCTACAACTGGGGCACGCGCTGATCCGCTGAGCCTTCCGCCCGCCAGAACCCGGCCGCACGGCGGCGCCAGGGGCGTTGCGTCGCGCCTGTGAAAGACCACCCACCATCCCGGACAAGGAATCATCATGGGAACGACCGTCTTCGAACGACGGCAGCCGAGCGCCTCGGTCATCGAGCGCTCTCTCGAGAACACCGCGCACGCCGCGTTCTGGCTCGACGACGTCGAGCGCCCCTCCTACCCGACGCTGTCGGGTGAGGTGCGCGCCGATCTCGCGATCGTCGGCGGCGGATACGCGGGGCTGTGGACCGCGATCCGCGCGAAGGAGCGCGACCCGCAGCGCACCGTCGTGCTGCTCGAGGCCAACCGGGTGGGCTGGGCGGCATCCGGCCGCAACGGCGGGTTCTGCGAGGCGAGCCTCACGCACGGCGAAGAGAACGGCACGAACCGCTGGCCCGACGAGATGGAGCGGCTCGAGCGTCTCGGGCTCGAGAACCTCGACGGCATCCAGGACACGGTCGAGCGCTACGGCATGGATGTGGACTGGGAGCGCACGGGCCAGATGGCCGTGGCCGTCGAGCCGCATCAGATCGAATGGATGGAGGGCGACGACTTCCTCGACGAGTCCGCCGTCCGAGCCGAGGTCGCCTCGCCCACCTACCTCGCGGGATCCTGGGATCGCACCGGATGCGCGATGGTGCACCCGGCCAAGCTCGTGTTCGAGCTCGCGCGGGTCGCCACCGAGCTCGGCGTGCGGATCTTCGAGCGCACCCGCGTCACAGGCCTGAACGGCAAGGGCGTGCAGACCCTGACAGCGGAGAACGGCTCCGTCGTCGCCGACCAGGTCGCGCTCGCCACGAACGTGTTCCCCTCCCTGCTCAAGCGCAACCGGCTCATGACCGTGCCCGTGTACGATTACGCGCTCATGACCGAGCCGCTCACGGCCGAGCAGTACGACGCGATCGGCTGGAAGAACCGTCAGGGGCTCGCCGACAGCGCGAACCAGTTCCACTACTACCGGCTGAGCGCGGACAACCGGATCCTGTTCGGCGGCTACGACGCGGTCTACCACTTCGGCGGCAAGGTGCGCGAGGAGTACGAGGAGCGGCCGGAGAGCTTCCGGCGGCTCGCGTCGCACTTCTTCACCACGTTCCCGCAGCTCGAGGGCCTGCGCTTCACGCACCGCTGGGCCGGCGCGATCGACTCGTGCAGCCGGTTCTGCGCGTTCTTCGGCACCGCGCGCGGAGGCCGAGTCGCGTACGCGACCGGATTCACCGGCCTCGGCGTGGGCGCGACCCGGTTCGCGGCCGACGTCATGCTCGACGAGCTCGCGGGGCTCACGACGGAGCGCACGCAGCTGGAGATGGTGCGCACGAAGCCCATCCCGTTCCCGCCCGAGCCGGCCGCCTCGATCGGGGTCAACCTCGTGCGCGCGGCGATGAACCAGGCGGACCACAACCAGGGCAGGCGCAACCTGTTCCTGAAGACGCTCGACGCCGTCGGCATGGGGTTCGACTCGTGACCGCCCTGCCCGCCGCCGGCACCGCGGTGGTCGACCTCGTTCTCGCGCACGAGCCGCTGCCCGCGGACGAGGTCATGTCCGGCGCTCCGACCACGGCGATCGCGGTGCTCGACGACACCGGCGATCGTGAGATCGGCATCTGGGAGATGACGCCGGGCACCGCGCGGGACACCGAGGTCGACGAGCTCTTCATCGTGCTCTCGGGACGGGCGATCGTCGTCTTCGAGGATCCGTGGCTGCCGGATCTCGAGGTCGGTCCCGGATCCGTCGTGCGTCTCGCCGAGGGCATGCGGACCACTTGGACCGTGACGGAGACCCTGCGCAAGGTGTACATCGCCTGAGTCCTCCGGGAGGCCTTCTCCGACGGCGGGCGCAGGATTAGACTCAGCGCGGGGACCTCATCCGCGCGCCCAGGTGGTGCGGCGTTGCGCTACCGACGCGGGGATGACAACCCCCTGGGCTGGGGCTCATCATGTTCGAGAAACTCATGGCGACGGCCGTCCTTCCGGTCACGGACCTCGATCGCGCCAAGCGCTGGTGGCACGACGTGCTCGATCGCGATCCGATCTACACGGACGCCGAATCGGAGAACCTGTTCTACGACGTCGGGGGCGCCGTCGTGCTGGTGTACCGCACCGACTTCGCGGGCACGGCCAAGAACACCGCTCTCAACCTCGTGACCGATGACATCGACCGCGATGTGGCAGAGCTGCGCTCGCGAGGGGTCGAGTTCCACGAGTACGACTTCCCTGGTTTGAAGACCGTCGACGGGATCGCGGATCTCGGAGGCGAGCGCGGTGCGTGGTTCAGCGACACCGAGGACAACATCATCGCGATCGGCGAACCGTCGCCCGAGATGATGGAGCGTGTGATGGGCGGGGCGCGCGCGGCCGGCTGAGTCGCGGCGCGGGCGGTGACCTCGGTCCGTCACCGCCCGTGGGCGAGCAGTGCCAGGTGCAGGGCCGACAGCGTCTCGCCGTCGTCGAGATCGGCGCCGAGCAGATCCGCGATGAGGGCGAGGCGCTGGTAGAAGACCGAGCGGGACAGGTGCGAGGCGGTCGCCGCGGCGGTGCGGTTCCCCGGGTGCGCGACCACGGCGCGCAGCACCCTGAGCAGGTCGCCGTCCGTGGCGTCGTCGTGGCGGATGAGCGGCGCGAGCAGCCGTGCGCTGTGCTCCTGGAGCCGGTGGTCGCCGCTGAGCTCGGCGGCGAGACGCGCGAGGGGGCGGTCGGCGACGCGCAGCACGGATCCGGGCGCGGCCTGGCGGGCGAGGCGCCGCACGACGGGGATCGCGGCGAGCAGCTCGGCCGTCGTCGCGGCGGGATCGCTGACGGCGCCCGGATCCAGCTCTGCGACGAGCGGATCCGGCAGCCGCGCCCCCGCGGGCAGCGACACGAGCAGGATCCGCTCGGCTCCGACGTCGGCGGTCAGCGTGCGGACGTCGGCGACAGTCCGTCCGTCCGTGTCCGCGTCTGCGGCCCGTCGTCCCGACGCACCCGCCGTCGACACGGCCACGTACAGCGCGCGCCCGCGCACGGGGAACCCCGACGACTCCAGGCGCGCTTCGACGTCGGCGACCGTCACGTACCGCTCGCCGAGCAGCGCGGCGATCAGTCCCTCCGCGCGCAATCGCGCCCAGGCCTCCTCGCCGTCCGCGAGCCGCGAGAGCGCGAGCGCCGTGGCGGCCTGCTCGAGCACGGTCGCCGGCCCCGCGGGGTGCGGTGGTCCTGGCAGCGCGATCAGCTCGCCCCAGCGCGTGCCGCGGGCCGCGACCGGCACGCGCGTCCACTCGGGCGGCAGCCGACGCGACCGTCCGGACCAGCCGTCGAGCACCTCCGCCTCGGCGAGGTCGAACGGGTCGGCGACCACGACCTCGTGCGCGAGATCCTCCAGTACGACCGGCGCCCGCAGCGCTCGCGCGGTCTCCCGCACGACCACCTCGACCGGCGCTCCGCGCAGGCTCAGCCCGGTGAACAGCTCGTGCAGCCGCTGCCGCTCCTGCAGCGCCTCGACCTGCCCCGCGATGATGCGGCGGTGCACCTCCTCGGTGACCGCGACGAACTTCACCTCGCGGTCGAGGGTCACGAGCGCGAGGTCCCGCGCGCGGCACGCGGCGACCAGCGGCGGCGGCACCACGGCGAATCGCGTGCCGAGCTCCAGCACGATGCCGGCGAGGCCCGCGTCGGCCAGCTCGTCGACGAGCCGGGCGAGCGCGTCGGCGGCACCGGGCCAGCCGGCGCCCGTCGTGAGCAGCAGCTCACCGCCATCGAGCAGGGCGGCGACCCGTTCGCTGTCCGACACGTGCACCCAGCGCACCGGCACCTCGACGGATCCGGCCAGCACCTCGGGGATCCCGGCCTGCAGCGAGGCGACCTCGAGCGCGTCTGCGACGGTCGGAAGCCCGGGATCCCCCTTGGCCTGCTCCGGCGCGCGCCCCGGGGAAGACGCGTTCGGACGATCTGTCCGATCGGCGCGGAAGTCCAGACGATCTGCGGGCATGGATCCATCCTCCCCTTTGCCAGCATGGGAGAGCAAGCCCGCGGACGCGTCCGATCAGAGTGTCCGGATCCGCGTCCTGAGTCCCCGAATCCCTGACCCGAGGAGCATCACGTGACTGTGATCCGCCACTTCATCGACGGCGCCGACACCGGCGAGACCGAGCGCACCGGCCCGGTGTACAACCCCGCGACGGGGGAGGCCCACCGCACCGTCGCCTTCGCGAGCGCCTCCGAGGTCGAGCAGGCCATCGCAGCGGCCAAGGCCGCGCTGCCGGCCTGGCGCGCGACGAGCCTCATCAAGCGCGCCGACGTGTTCTTCCGCCTCCGTCAGATCCTCGCCGAGCGGACGCCGGAGCTCGCCGCGATCGTCACGAGCGAGCACGGGAAGGTGCTCTCCGATGCGGCCGGCGAGGTCTCCCGCGGCATCGAGAACGTCGAGTTCGCGGCCGGTCTCGTGCACCTGCTCAAAGGCGAGCGCGCCGAGCAGGTCGCACGCGGCGTCGACGTGCACTCGGTCAAGCAGCCGGTCGGCGTCGTCGCCTGCATCACGCCCTTCAACTTCCCCGTCATGGTCCCGCTGTGGATGGTCGCCTCGGCGATCGCCTGCGGCAACACGGTCGTGCTGAAGCCGAGTGAGAAGGACCCGTCCGCGGCGATCTGGCTCGCGAAGGCCTTCCAGGAGGCAGGGTTGCCCGATGGCGTGCTCAACGTCGTCAACGGTGACAAGGTCGCGGTCGACACTCTGCTCGACTCGCCGGACGTCAAGGCGGTCAGCTTCGTCGGATCCACCCCGATCGCGAAGTCGATCTACGAGCGCGCCTCGGCGAACGGCAAGCGCGTGCAGGCCCTCGGCGGCGCGAAGAACCACATGGTGGTCATGCCCGACGCCGACGTCGACGGCGCCGCGGCCGCCGCGGTCTCCGCCGCCTACGGCTCGGCCGGCGAGCGCTGCATGGCCGTCTCGGTGCTGGTCGCCGTGGGCGAGATCGCGGATCCGCTGATCGCGTCGATCACCGAGAAGGTGCAGAACCTGCGCATCGGCGACGGCACCGACGCCGCGAGCGAGATGGGCCCGCTGATCACCCGCGAGCACCGCGACCGCGTCGAGTCCTACGTCACGGGAGCCGCAGGCGAGGGCGCCACGGTGCTCATCGACGGCACGAAGCGCATCGCGGCAGGCGAGCGTCTCGACGAGAACGGCTTCTTCACCGGCATCAGCCTCATCGACGGCGTGAAGCCCGGCATGAAGCTCTACGAGGACGAGATCTTCGGCCCGGTGCTCGGCGTCGTCCGGGTCGACAGCTACGCGGAGGCCGTGGAGCTCGTGAACGCCCACCAGTTCGGCAACGGCGTCGCGATCTTCACCCGCGACGGGGGCACTGCCCGCCAGTTCGAGTTCGACATCGAGGTCGGCATGGTCGGCGTCAACGTGCCGATCCCGGTCCCGGTGGGGGCGTTCTCCTTCGGCGGCTGGAAGGCGTCGCTCTTCGGCGACTCGCACATCTACGGCCCCGAGTCGGTCCACTTCTACACGCGCTCCAAGGTCGTCACAACTCGCTGGCCCGACAACACGCCGGCGCAGGTCGACCTGGGCTTCCCGAGCAACCACTGACGCGGAAAGGATCCGAGACCATGAGCACCCTTACCGACACCGCTCGCCTCACCGACCGGCACGGCGCCGTGCATGCGCTGCCGGCTTCCGAGGCCGAGGTGCAGGTGCGCGCTGACGACCGCGCGCACGTGTTCCACTCTTGGAGCGCGCAGGCGCTCATCGACCCTGTACCCGTCGCCGCGGGCGAGGGATCCACGTTCTGGGACTACCAGGGCAACGCCTACCTCGACTTCTCGAGCCAGCTCGTGAACCTCAACCTGGGCCACCAGCAGCCCGATCTCGTCGCCGCGATCCAGCAGCAGGCGGGTCGTCTGGCGACGATCCAGCCGTCGATCGCGAACGACGTGCGCGGCGAGCTCGCCCGACTCATCGCCGAGGTCGCCCCCGAGGGCATGGAGAAGGTGTTCTTCACGAACGGCGGCGCCGACGCGAACGAGTACGCGGTGCGCATGGCCCGCACCGCGACCGGGCGCCGCAAGGTGCTGTCGATGTACCGCAGCTATCACGGCTCCACGGCGACGGCGATCTCGCTGACCGGCGACCCGCGGCGCTGGGCGAACGACTCGGTCGACAACGGCACGGTGCGGTTCTTCGGCCCGTACCTGTACCGCACCGCGTTCCACTCGACGACGCTGGCCGAGGAGTCGCAGCGCGCGCTCGAGCACCTCGAGCAGACGATCCAGCTTGAGGGCCCGAACACGATCGCCGCGATCATCATCGAGACGGTCGTCGGCACGAACGGCGTGCTCGTACCGCCGCCGGGCTACCTGCAGGGCGTGCGCGACCTGTGCGACCGGTACGGCATCGTGTACATCGCGGACGAGGTCATGGTCGGCTTCGGCCGACTCGGCGAGTGGTTCGGCATCGACGCGTTCGATGCCAAGCCGGATCTCATCACCTTCGCGAAGGGTGTGAACTCGGGCTACGTGCCGCTCGGCGGCGTCGTGATCTCCGACCGGATCGCCGCGGCGTTCGACAAGGTCTCCTTCGCGGGCGGGCTCACGTACTCCGGTCACCCGCTGGCCTGCGCGGCCGGAGTCGCCACGTTCGAGGTGTTCCGCCGCGACGGGATCCTGGAGCGCGTGCGCGACCTCGGCGCCAGGATCGTGGAGCCGACGCTCCGCGCCTGGTCCGAGAAGCACCCGAGCATCGGCGAGGTGCGCGGACAGGGCCTGTTCTGGGCCGTCGAGCTCGTGCGCTCTAAGGAGACCCGCGAACCGCTCGTGCCGTTCAATGCGGCAGGCGCCGATGCGGCGCCGATGGGCGCGTTCGCCGCGGCGGCGAAGAAGGGCGGGGTGTGGCCGTTCACGCACTTCAACCGCATGCACGTCGCGCCGCCCCTCGTGATCACCGAGGATGAGCTGGTCCGCGGTCTCGCCGTGCTCGACGAGGCCCTCGATGTCGCGGACTCCTACACCGACTGAGCCGCGCGGAGCTGCTCCGGATCCCGTCCCGTCTTGGGGCGGGATCCGTTCGGTGTGTGGAGGGCGATCTCCCGTTTTGGGGCTGGTCCCGTTGTGGGGCCGGGTCCCGTTTTGGGGCGTGAATCGACGTTTTGGGGCGCGTGACGTCACGTCCTGCGGGCGGGACGCGCCCCAAAACGTGGGAGTGCGCCCCGAACCGGCCTCGAGTGAGCCGGAACCTCGTCGTCAGACCGCGACGGGATCCGGATCCGCGACACGGTCGACGCGCCAGCCATCGTCGATGCGGTGCACCGTGGAGACCGACAGGTTCGCGGGACCGGTGGCGAGGTGTTCGAGGTCGGCGCCGAGGCCGTGCAGCAGGGTCAGGATCGTGATGCCGCTGGTCACCACGAGCACCTCGGATCCGGCGCCGGCGACGTCGTGCAGCGCTGCGGTCGCGCGCCGGGCGACGTCCGCGGGGGCCTCGGCGAGCGGATCCTTCGCGGCGAGGGCGTCCAGCGTCGCGATGAACGGATTGTCGGCCGCAGCGTGCGCCTGCATGAGCCGGAAGAACTTGCGGGCGCGCACCGCCTCGAGCCGCCCGAAGCACAGCTCTCGCCAGCGCGGATCCGACTCCGCCTGCAGCTCGGATCCCGACGCGTCGAGCAGTCGCGCCGCAGTCTCGCGGTGCCGGATGCCGTCGCCCGAGAACGCGGCGTCGAATCGGATCCCGGCGGCGGCGAGGTCGAGCCCTCGAGTCGTCGCCTGCTCGCGGCCGAGCGCGGTGAGCGGCGCATCGGACCAGCCCTGCATCCGCTCCGCCTCGTTCAGCATGCTCTGCCCGTGCCGCACCACCCAGATCCGCGTCATGGTTTCAGCCTAGGTCGCCCGGCTTTGGGGCGGATCCAGCCGTTTTGGGGCGGATCCTGCCGTGTTTGAGCGGTGGGACGCGCCCCAAAACCGTGAAGTACGCCCCAAACCGAGGTGCTGCAAGGCGTCCTGCGTTGGGCGCCGGCGCGGGCGCGGGCGGGCGGCGCACGCCAGCGACCGGCCGACGTGACCGACTCCGAGGGTGACCGCCCCCGAAGAGGACCGATCCCGAGGAGCACTGGCCCTGGGCGCGGTCAGAGCGCCGGCCACCAGGCCGGATCCGTCCACAGGCCGAGCTCCTGCTCGAGCGCGGCGCCCACTCGGAACACCGTGGCGTCGTCGAAGGTGCGCCCGACGATCTGCACGCCCGTAGGCACTCCGTTCGGCGCGATGCCGGACGGCACGGCGAGTACGGGCACCCGGCCGATCACGTTGAACGGCAGCGTCATGAGCTGCGCGAACACCGCGTCGCTGTCGGTGCACGGCTCTTCGGCGTCGAGGCCCGTGGTGGCGATCGTGGGGCAGACGAGGGCGTCGAAGCGCTCCATGAGCTCGCCGAACGGCCGGTAGAACTCCGACTCCGCCTCGAGGCCGGCCACGAAATCTCCGCCGGCGGCCGCGGCGGCTGCGAACGCGCGGGTGTACGGCATGAGCTGCGCCGTCCGCTCGGGGTCGCCGGCGGTGAAGCTCTCGATGAACGGTCCCATGACGGCGCCGAAGTGCGGCCAGCTCGTCTCCAGAACGCGCTGCGGGCCCCAGGGCAGTTCGACCTGCTCCACCACCGCGCCGGCGGCACGCAGTGCGGCCGCGACGCCGAGGGTGTTCGCCATGACGACCGGATCCACGTCGTATCCGCCCAGGTCGAGGCACACCGCGATCCGCATCCCGACGAGGGAGGACACGGCGCCCGACACGGTCGCGACCTCACGCAGCGAGGCGGCATCGCCCGCCCAGGGTCCCGAGATGACGTTCTGCAGCAGCGCCACGTCGGCGACGCTGCGGCCCATCGGGCCGTCGGCGCAGTACGTGTCGGAGTTGAACGGGGCGAGGCCCGGGACGCGCGCGAACGGCGGCTTGAACCCGACGACCCCGCAGAACGACGACGGGATCCGGATGGATCCGCCGATGTCGGAACCGGTCGCGAGGATCGTGGATCCGGCGGCGAGCACGGCGCCAGAGCCGCCCGAGGATCCGCCGGGCGTGCAGGCGGTGTTCCAGGGGTTGCGGGTCACGCCCCAGAGCGCGGTGTGGGTGACCGGCGCGCAGCAGTACTCCGGCGTCGTCGTGCGGCCGTGCACCACCGCGCCCGCGGCCTGGATCCGGTCCACGATCGGGTGCGTCTGGTCCGCGATGTGCCCGCGCTCGAGCAGGCTGCCCTCTTCGGCGGTGCGGCCGGCGATCGGCTGCTCTTCCTTGAGCATGAGCGGGATGCCTTCGAGTGCGCCTGTGGCCTCGCCGCGGGCGAAGCGTCCTTCGGAGGCCCGCGCGGCGATCAGCGCCTCATCGAGCCACTGCTCCGTGACGGCGTTGATCAGGGGCTCGGTCGCTGCGGTGCGCGCCACGACGGCGTCCAGCAGCTCGACGGGGGACAGGTCGCGCCGCCGGAAGCGCGCGGCGGCGTCGGTGGCTGTGAGGTGGTGCAGTTCCATGGGGCTCCTTCGTGTGGGGAGGGCTGGATGCCGGGCGCGGGGTGCCGGGGCGTGTCCCACTTCTGGTCCTGGAATGCGCTTCCGGAGAGCCAGAAGTGGGACACGGTGGGGCTAGAAGTGGGACACGGTCGGTGCGGGCCAGCCCGACCGGGCCAGCCCGACCGGGCCAGCCCCGACCCCGGTCAGGCCGGTACCGGCACGGAGTCGAGCAGCAGGCGGGTGTACTCGTGCTGCGGGTTCGTGAGGAGCTCGGCCGTCGCGCCACGCTCCACGATCTCTCCGCGACGCATCACGAGGGTCTGCTCGCAGACCCTGCGCACCACAGCCAGGTCGTGGCTGATGAACAGCAGGGTGAGGCCCTGGCGGCGGCGGATGTCGGCGACCAGGTCCAGCACCTGCGCCTGCACGGAGACGTCGAGGGCGCTGGTCGCCTCGTCCATCACGAGCAGGTCGGGCTCGATCGCGAGCGCACGGGCGATCGCGACGCGCTGCCGCTGCCCGCCGGAGAGCGTCTTCGGGCGCGCCACCGCGTGCTCCTCGCCGAGTCCGACGGCCGTCAGCAGCTCGAGCGCGCGGGAGTTCGCCGCGGCCTTGTCGAGTCCCGCGTGCAGTCGCAGTACGTCGGCGACGGCCCGCCCGGCGGGGATCCGCGGATCCAGGGAGAGGTACGGATCCTGGAACACCATCTGCACGCTCTTCGCGCGGGCGAGGCGCTCCTCGCGACCCTTCGGCACGCTTCCGGCATCGCGTCCGCCGATCCGGATCGTGCCGGTGTCGACCTGCTCCAGTCCGACGATCATGCGGGCGAGCGTGGACTTGCCGGATCCGGACTCGCCCACGACCGCGAGCGCCCCGCCCGCCGGGATCCGCAGCGTGGCATCGGCCACCGCGTGCACCTCGCCGCGCCCGCGCACCCGGTACGTCTTCGAGACTCCGCTGACCTCGACGGTCCGCCCTTCCCGCGAGACTCCATCTCCGCGACGAGACTGCGGCTCCTGAGCGCTGTCTCGTCGCCCAGTTGCAGTCTCGCGGTCAGAAGCAGTCCCGAACGAGATCACTCCGATGTCGCCGGTCAGGCGGGGGGTCGCGGCGACGAGGCGGCGGGTGTACTCGGCCTGCGGGGCGCGCAGGACCTCGAGGGCGGGGCCCTCCTCGACCACGGCGCCGTCTTTCATCACGACCAGCCGGTCGCACAGGGATCCGGCGAGGTTGAGGTCGTGCGTGATGAACAGCATGCCCATGCCGCGTTCGGCGCAGAGCTCGCGCAGCACCTGCACGATCTCGGCCTGCGTGGTCACGTCGAGGGCCGTGGTCGGCTCGTCGCAGACGAGCAGGCGGGGCGAGGTCGTCAGCGCGCCCGCGATCATGACGCGCTGCAGCATCCCGCCGCTCAGCTCGTGCGGGTGCTGGTCGAGGTGCTCGGCGGGGGAGGGGAGCCGCACGTCGGCCAACAGCTCCGCGGCGCGAGCCCTGGCCCGCGACCGGGACCAGCCCTCGTTCAGCCGCAGCGCCTCGGTGAGGTGATCGCCGATCGTGCGCATCGGGTTGATGCCGGCCCTCGGGTCCTGGAACACCATCGCGGCGTCGGCACGGCGGATGCTCCGCAGCGTCGCGGGGGCGAGCGGTGAGCGGCCGTCCACTGAGACGGATCCGCCGATCTCCGCCCTGTCCGGAGTGAGGCCGAGCACGGTGCGCGCGGTGAGCGATTTGCCGGATCCGGATTCGCCGACGAGGCCCACGGTCTCGCCGGGCGCGACGGACAGCGAGATCCCGTGCAGCAGGCGGGTGCCGTCGGCGAGGTCGAGCGTGAGCTCGCGGATGTCGAGCAGGGCGGTCGCGGACGACGGTGCTGACGTGTCGAGAACTGCGGATCCGGTCATGCGGGGATCTCCCCTCCGATGCGGTCGGAGAGGTCCTCGCCGACGATGTTGACGGCGACGACCACGAGCACCACCACGATGGCGGGCGCGATCGCCGGGAGGAACTGCCCGGCGGCGATGCCGGCCTGGGCTTCGTTGATCATCGCGCCCCAGTCCGCCGTGGGCGCCTGCACCCCGAGCCCCAGGAACGACAGTCCCGCGAGCTCGGCGAGCACGTAGCCGAAGTTCAGCGTCGACTGCGCGCCCACGATCGGCGCGACGTTCGGCAGCACCCTGCGCTGCGCGATCCACGCGCCGCCGAAGCCCTGCACGCGGTACGCGGCGACGTACGGGCGGGTGCGCTCCGCCGCCACGAGCGAGCGGGTGAGTCGTGCCACGAACGGCGCGTACGAGATGCTCATCGCGATCACCGGCGCGATCAGGCCCTTGCCGAACAGGGCGACGGCCATCATCGCGATGAGCAGCGACGGGAAGGCGAACAGCACGTCGAAGATGCGGCCCAGTACGGCGTCGACCCAGCCGCCGCGCCAGCCGGCGACCAGGCCCAGCAGGATGCCGAGGACCGTGGAGAACACGACGACGAGCAGCGGGCCGAGCAGGGCCGTGCGCCCGCCCCAGATGATCCGGCTGAGCAGATCCCGGCCCAGCGAGTCGGTGCCGAGCAGGTGCGCGGCCGACGGCGGGGCGTAGAACGCGGTGAAGTCCACCGCGTCGGGGTCGTACGGCGAGACCCAGGGGGCGAGGATCGCGGCGAGCGTCACGATCGCGAGCACCACGATGCTCGTGATCACGATGCCGCGTCCGCGCATCTTCTTCGGCATGCGCAGCACGCGCACGGCGAGGGTGGGGGCTGAGGAGGTCATCGTGCTCCTGCTCCGGCAGCGGATCGGGGGTCGATCCAGGGTTCGAGGATGTCGATGATCGCGTTCACCAGGACGAACGCGGTGACCACGAGCAGGACGATCGCCTGCACGACGGGGAAGTCGAGCCGGTCGACCGAGCCGACCAGCAGGGATCCGATCCCGGAGAGCCCGAAGGCCTGCTCCACGATCGAGCTCGCGACGATGAGGCCGGCCACGAGCGGGCCGGACACCGTGAGGATCGGGCCGAGCGCATTGCGCAGCACATGCCGGCGCACCACGGCGATCCGCGGGACGCCGCGCGAGATGGCGACCTCGACGTGCTCCCGGTTCAGCTGCTCGACCATCGCGGATCTGGTGACTTTGCCGACCAGCACGATGAACACGATCGCGAGCGCGATCGACGGCAGCACCAGGTGGAACGCCGTGTCCCAGAATCCGGATCCGGATCCGAAGGAGGGGAACCAGCCCAGCTGCACGGAGAAGACCGAGATGAGCACGATGGATCCGACGAACGACGGGATCGCACCGAGCACGGTGAGGCCGATGAGGATGCCGCGGTCCGCCGCGCGTCCCTTGTTCAGGGCTGCGACCGCGCCGCCGACGAGGCCGACGACGGCGATGATCGCCCCGGCCATCACGACCAGCATGAGGGTGACCGGCAGGCGGTCGCCGAGCACGGTCGTGACGTCCTGCCGGAACTGCAGCGAGCGGCCGAAGTCGCCGTGCAGAACGCCCCCGATCCAGCGCAGGTACTGCTGCCACGGCGGCAGGTCCAGGCCGTACTGGGCGGTGACCTCGACGATCGCCTCGGGCGAGGGCTTGCGCCCGCGCAGGAGGAACCGGATCGGGTCGCCCGGCACGAGGAAGCGGGAGAAGAAGACGAGGAGCGAGGCGAGGAAGAGGGTGAGCAGGAGCCCGCCCAGCTTCCCCGCGACGCGACGAACGGTGCTCATCGGATCCGTGCTGTCCTGATCTCGGCGCTGCGCTCAGCGTGCGCCGGACTCATCGCTTGCCGATCTGGGCGGCCCACGGGTAGTAGAGGAACGCCATCGACGGCTGCAGTCCCGTGATGCGCTTGCCCAGGAACAGCGGCAGGGGACCCGCGGCGAGCGGCAGCCAGGGCAGCTCCTCGTTCGCGATCTGCTGCGCCTTCGCGGTGAGGGCGCTGCGCTCGGCCGGATCGAATGTGCCGACGGCCTTGTTGACGGTGTCGTCGAACTCCTTGTCGCTCCAGCCGCCGTAGTTGCTGAAGTCGCCGGTGCGCAGCACGCCGTACATCTCGAGGGCATCGGGGCTGGAGAGGTACCAGACCGTGTAGAACAGATCCACGCCCTCCCTGGCGCTCGGGTCGCTGAACAGCGCCGTGTACTGCGCGGGGGTCACCGTCTTGATGGTGAGCTTCAGGCCGATCGACTGCGCGGCGGCCAGGGTGGCCTGCGAGACGACGGAGAAGTCGTTGCCGATCGGGGCGGTCACGTAGACGAGCTCCTTGCCCGTCGCGCCGGCCTCCTCGACGAGCTTCTTCGCCTTCGCGAGGTCCTGCTGGTAGTGCGTGACGTCGTCGAACGCCGTCTTGGTCGCCGTATCGGAGGCGGATCCCCACACCAGCTTCGTCGTCAGCACGTCGCTGACCTCGCCGATGTTCTGCGAGGCGGCCTTGAGGATGCCCTTGCGGTCGAGGGCCAGCATGAGCGCCTGGCGCACGCGCTTGTCGCCCAGCGTGCCCTTCGTGTTGCTCACGACGAGGTTGCTCGTCGCGCTCGACGGCGCGTACAGGACGTCGCCCTTGCCCGAGGCCTGCAGCTGCGAGGCGGCCTCGAGAGGGATCATCCAGGATCCGTCGACGTTTCCTGACTTCAGCGCGTTCACGCGCGCGGTGGCGTCGGGAATGATCGCGAACGTCATCTTCGCGGACTTGGCGCGCAGGTCCTTGTCCCAATAGCCGTCGTAGCGGGTGAGGGTGAGCGATTCGCCCGACTTCCACTGCTGGAGCTGGAACGGGCCGGTGCAGTTCACCCCGCCGGTCGAGTTGCCGTAGTCCTTGCCCGACGCTGCCAGCGTGGCGGCCGATTCGATGACGCCGGCGGATCCGCCCATCCCCAGGTTGAACTGCGAGTCGGGGATCTTCGTCTTGACCGTGACCTCCATCGGCCCGGTCTGCGTGATCGATTCGACGTTCTGATAGACGGAGAACCAGGCGGATCCGACCGAGGGGTCCATGATCCGCTGCATCGAGGCGACCGCGTCGGCGGCAGTCAGCGGGGTGCCGTCGTGGAACGTCACGCCGTCGCGCAGCTCGTACACCCAGGTGAGCGGGTCGGGATTCGAGAACGAGCTCGCGAGCCCAGGGCTCAGCGAGTAGTCGGGGTTCAGCCGCAGCAGCGACTCGCACACGTTGGCGAGCACCTGGTTGTCGGGGTAGTCGAACGCGTACGCGTAGTCGAGCGTCGCCGGCTCCGCGTAGAGCGCGAAGGAGTAGGAGTCGATGTCGCCGGTGGCCGCGGCGGTCTTCGTGGTCAGCTTCCAGTCGGACCCGGCGGATCCGGTGGAGGTGCCGCTCGCGCTGCCGGAGCAGGCCGTCAGGGATGTCGCGGCGATCAGCACCGCGGCGCCGACGGCGACGACGCGGGGGAGGCGGGGGACACGGGGGAGGCGGGTTCGGGTCATGACAGCTCTCCTTCGAGCTCGGTGCGGGCGGTGCTCTCGGTCGTGGGTGCGGCCTCCGCGGTGGCGAGGGCGCTCTCGGCGGCGTACACCCGGCGCCCGTCGATCCAGGTCTGCACGACGCGGCTGCGGAAGATCTCCTCGACCGGCAGGTCGAAGGGCGACGGATCCAGCACGACGAGGTCGGCGCGGAAGCCGGGGGCGATGGTGCCGGTGTCGTGGTCGCGGTGGTTCACGTAGGCGGAGCCGGAGGTGTAGGCGGCCATCGCGGTCGCGAGGTCGAGGCGCTGGTGCGCGCCCGCCAGGGGCTCCCGGTCGGATCCCGGGGTCGTGCGGTTGACGGCGATGTGGAGCGCGTCGACCGGGGAGGCGCTGGAGACCGGCCAGTCGCTGCCGGCCGCGAGGCGAACGTCCGCCCGCACGAAGTCGCCGAACGGATACTGCCGCGCCTCCTGACCTTCCTGCAGGAACGGCAGGGTGAGCTCGTCGAGCTGATCCTCGTGCGTGGCCCAGAGCGCCTGGAGGTTCGCGATCGCACCGAGCTCCGCGAACCGCGGCACGTCCTCCTCCGCCACGATCTGCAGGTGCGCGAGGTGGTGGCGGCCGTCGGTGGGGCCGTTCGCGTCGCGGGCGTCCTGCAGCGCATCGAGGGCCTCGCGCACCGCGCGGTCGCCGAGCGCGTGCATGTGCACCTGCTGGCCCGCCGCGTCGAGCGCCGTGACGTACTCGCGCAGGCGTTCCGGATCGATGAAGCTCAGGCCGTGGTTGTGCGTGTCGTGGCCATGCGCGTCGCGGTAGGGCGTGAGCATCGCCGCCGTGTGGTTCTCCGCCACGCCGTCGACCATGATCTTGGTGGTGCCGAGCTCGAGGCGCTCGGGGGATCCGAGGGCGGCGATGCGGTGGCGCTGCGCGACCATGCGCTCGACCTGCTCGATGCCGCCGTCGCGCTCCCACCACTGCGCGCCCGTGACGTGCACCGCGAGTGTTCCCTCGGCGAGGGCCTGCTCGTAGGCCGTGAGCGGATCCGGCACCCCGACCGCGCTCGATCCGACCATCGCGTCCTGCCAGCCGGTGATGCCGAGGGCGATGAGCTCCTCCTGGGCGCGGAGCAGGCCGCGGTAGCGCAGGTCTTCGCCGGTCACAGGTCGCGCCGTGTTGAAGAGTTCGCCGGCGCCCTCGTGGAATGTGCCCGCGGGGTGGCCGTCGGCCTCGCGGATGATCACGCCGTCGGCCGGATCCGCGGTCTCGCTCGTGACCCCGGCGCGCTCGATCGCCCCGGTCGAGGCCCAGATGCTGTGGTGGTCGCGGCTGGCCAGCAGCACGGGACGTCCGGGGGCTGCGGCATCGAGCAGGTCGCGGGTCGGGTTGCCGCCGGGGAAGCAGTCCATCGACCAGCCGCCCCCGAGGATCCACTCCTCGTCGGGGTTCGCTTCGGCGTAGGCGCGCACGGCGTCGACCGCCTCCTCGGCGGTCCCGGTGCCGCTGAGGTCGCACTGCAGCAGCTCGACGCCGCCGCCGACCGCGTGGATGTGGGCATCCTGGAAGCCGGGGCTCAGCAGGGCGCCGCGCAGGTCGATGAGTTCGACGGATCCGCCGGGTTCTGCGCCGAGGAACGCTGCCAGCTCGGACTCCGGCACGATCCGGTCGATGCGCTCGTCGCGCACGATGACGGCCTGGCCGAGCAGGGGGGATCCGGATCCGGTGAACACCGATCCGCCGTGGAAGACGCGCGTCGTCATCATCCGCCTTTCGTCGTTGAAGCAGGGCCGTACGGCCGTGGGATGCGACAAAGCTAGCCAGAGTCAAAGGCGATGTCAACAGCGTTGACTAAAGCGATGACAGCACGTTGCGGGCGTGGCACGATAGAGGCAGGAGGGGATATGCCATCGAAGAGGGTCCGCCGCGGCGGGGATGTCGACGACGCGGTGCCGATGCGCCCGCGTCTGGACGCGGGCGTGATCGTATCCGCGGGACTGGAGCTGGCGGCCTCGGGCGCGACGACGATCTCGGTGCGCGAGCTCGGCACGCGGCTCGGCGCGGATCCGACCGCGATCTACCGGCACTTCCGCAGCAAGGACGACCTGATGCGGGCGCTGCTGGACGACATCACGCAGCGCGCCGTCCGGAGCGTCGACCTGCCGGTCGAGGACTGGCAGGGGCGCCTGCGCGCGCTGGCGCGCGCCACGCTGGATCTGTATTCGCAGTACCCCGCGGTCGGTGCGGAGGCGACCACGCTCACCACGCACGGCCCCGGCGAGCTCGGCGCGATCGAACTCATGCTGGAGGCGTTCACCACGGCGGGCCTGGATGAGGCCGGCGTCGTGCGCCACTATGCGCTGATGGCCTCGCACGTGCTGTCGACCGCGGCGGGCATCGCGCGCGCCAGAGCCGACCGCGGCGACGGCGACCTCGACGGCCCGTGGTTCGACGAGCCGCCGCTCGCGGATCCGCGCAGTCACCCCCGCATCGCCGCGCACACGGTCGCGCTCGCCTCGTTGCGCGACCGCGATCTGTTCTTCCTCGGGGTCGAGCTCGTCCTGGAATCCGCGGAGCGCGCCGCCCGCTGATCGCCTGTTCTGCTTCCGCAGGGTTGCGGCTCGGGCTTGCATCCGGTCTAGTTTTGTGACAAAACTAATTCCGGACGGCGAGGGCGCCGAGGACAGGAGCAGATCGATGCGGATCGGAATCATCGGCGCGGGGATCGGCGGACTCGCCACCGCGCTCAGCCTGGAGGCCGCGGGCTTCCGCGACATCACGGTGCACGAGAGGGCGGACCGGATCCGCGGCCTGGGGGTCGGCCTCAACCTGCTCCCGCACGCGATCCGGGAGCTCACCGAGCTCGGACTGCGCGACCGTGTGGAGGCGCTCGGCGTCGCTCCGGAGACCCTCGTCTACATGAACCGCTTCGGCCAGCACATCTGGAGCGAGCCTCGCGGACTCGCCGCCGGCTACCGCTGGCCGCAGCTCTCCGTGCACCGCGGCCAGCTGCAGCTCGCCCTGCGCGACGCGGTCGTGGAGTGCCTCGGCGACGTGATCCGGCTCGGCCATCGCCTCGTGGACGTGCAGGGCGAGGACGACGGATCCGAGACGGTCCGGTTCGCGACGGCAGACGGCGAGATCACCGCGACCTACGACCTCGTGATCGGGGCGGATGGGATCCACTCCGCGCTGCGCGCGCTCCGCTATCCCGCCGAGGGCGCTCCGCCATGGAGCGGGCTGACACTGTGGCGCGGGGTGGCCGAGGCGCCCGTGCTCGTCGACGGGCGCACCATGATCATGGCGGGCGACGGCGACCAGAAGTTCGTCGCATACCCGCTGGGCGCTCCTGAGGACGGGCGTCAGCGGCTGAACTTCATCGCCGAGCAGCGCGGGACCGGCCCCTTCGAGAGCCTCAAGGATCGTGCGGACTGGAACCGCGCCGTGGATCCGGGTCCGATCGCGAAGCTCTTCGCGGACTGGAGGTTCGAGGGCTTGGACGTGCCCGCGATCATCGCGAACGCGGAGGAGATCCTGGAGTATCCGATGGTCGATCGCGATGCGCTGGCGCAGTGGACGTTCGGGCGCACCACGCTCGTCGGCGACGCCGCCCACGCCATGTACCCGAACGGCTCGAACGGCGGATCCCAGGCCATCCTCGATGCGCGCACCCTCGCGTTCCACCTCGGCACGGCGGCGCGGGCCGGAGCTGCCGTCGATGCGGGGGCTGCGGCGGACCGCAGCGCGGAGGGCGCGGCGATCGACGCGGCGCTCGCCGGCTACGAGGACGCGCGCCGCCCCGCGATGACCGCGCTGCTGGCGGGCACCAGGGCGACCGGTCCGGAGCGGGTCATGCTGCTCGCGGCCGAGCGCGCCCCGCAGGGCTTCGCGCGCATCGACGACGTGATCCCTCGGAGCGAGCGCGAGGAGATCGCGAACGCCTACAAGCGCGCCGCGGGCTTCGCGCCGTCGATCCTCAATGAGCGCGCCTCGCTCGGTGTCGGGGATCCGGCGTGAGCGGCCTTTCCTCGGCCGGTTCCGCGCCGGCTGCTGACCCCGCGGGCGACGCCGAGAGCCGCCTCGCCGCGGTCATCTCCCCATTGCGGCGCACCCTGCTGGCCGCGGCGCGCGAGCGCGGCGAGCTGCCCGACATCCCCGACGCGCAGATCGAGGTCGTGCGTGCGCTGCTGCCGTCCTCGGGCAGCGCGGAGCGCGGTCCCGCCGAGCTCGCGGAGGCGCTGCACCTGAACCGCTCCACGGTCAGCAACCTGCTCGGCGCGATGGAGGCGGACGGCCTGGTCGAACGGCGCAGGGCCGACGGCGACGGACGCCGTGTCGTCGTCGTCCTGTCGCCGCGCGCGCTCGACCTCTTCGACCGCTTCGATCAGGCCGCGGGCGAGCTCCTGCGGGACGCGCTGGAGACCCTGGATCCCGCCGATCGTGAGGCCGTGACGGCCGCGGTCCCGGCTCTCGAGAAGCTCGCCGCCGCGCTGCGAGGGGGATCGCGATGAGCGACCTGTTCGCGGCGCTCCCCGAGCCGCGGCTCGAGCCGGCGTTCGACGTCACGGTGCAGGTCGGTCCCCCACGGGATCACGGCATCACTTCCGCCGGTCACCGACGCGTGGTGCCGATCCTGGGCGGCCGGATCACCGGCTCTCCGGAGGCCGAGATCGTGGCCGGCGGATCCGACCGCCAGCTCATCGCCCCCGACGGCACGATCGGCATCGACGCGGAGTACTCGGCGGTGGCCGCCGCGGGGCCTCTGCTCATCCGCACGCGCGGGGTGCGCCGCGGGTCGGCCGACGTCATCGCACGGCTGGGGCGCGGCGAGCCGGTGGATCCGGGCGCGTACTACTTCCGGACGACCTTCGAGGTCGAGGCGGCGGCTCCCGAATTCGCCGACCTGCAACGCACCCTGTTCGTCGCCGTGTGCCGGCGGGAAGGATCAGAGGTGCGCTACCGGGTGCACCGGATCGTCTGAGGCGCCGATCGCGGCGTCGGGAGACGGCCTCAGGCGGGCAGGAGCTCGCCGACGAGCTGCTGGATCCGCCGGCGGATCTCGTCGCGGATCGGCCGCACGGCCTCGATTCCCTGGCCCGCCGGGTCGTCGAGCGTCCAGTCCTCGTATCGCTTGCCGGGGAAGAACGGGCACGCGTCGCCGCAGCCCATCGTGATGACGACGTCGGAGTCCTGCACCGCCTCCGTGGTGAGAACTTTCGGCTGCTCTGCGGCGATGTCGATGCCCAGCTCCGCCATCGCGGCGACGGCGACCGGGTTGATCTGCTCGGCGGGCAGCGATCCGGCGGAGCGGACCTCGATGCGGTCGCCCGCGATCTCGCGCAGGAAGCCCGCGGCCATCTGGGAACGGCCCGCGTTGTGCACGCAGACGAACAGCACGGCGGGGGCGGCTTCGGCGGTCATGCGTCTCCTCGTTTCCGGGTTCAGCCTACGACGACCGGGCGCGCGCCGATCTGCAGGACGGGGGCGGCGCAGCAGCTTTCGCCGGCCGCGTCGAAGTCGCCGGATCCTCCGCATACGCCGGTGCTCGGGAGGGCCAGTTCGTTGCGGGCCGCGGCCTCGTGATCGCCGGCGAGGTGCGCGGCGACGCTGCGCACCTGCTCGAAGCCGGTGAGGGCGAGGAAGGTCGGCGCGCGGCCGTAGCTCTTCGCTCCGACGATGAAGAACCCGGGTTCCGGCTGGACCAGCTCGCGTGCGCCGGTCGCACCGACGGATCCGCACGAGTGGATGTTCGGGTCGATCTCGGCAGCGATGCCGGCCACCGCCTCCAGGGCGGGGTCGAGGTCGATCCGCAGCTCGGACAGGAAGGACGTGTCGGGGCGGAAGCCGGTCAGGGCGAAGACGTGGGCGATGCCGGGGATCTCGCGCCCGTCGCCTGCCACGGCCGTGACGCCGTCCGCGTCCGCGCGGAGTTCCGCCACGCGGAACGCGGTGACCACGTCGACGAGACCCCTCTCCATCGCGCGTCGCGCGCGGACGCCGAGAGCAGCGCGCTGGGGCAGGCCGTCGGCGTCGCCGCCGCCGAACACCGACCCCATGCCTCCACGCCGGAGCACCCAGGTGACCCTCGTCTCCGGTTCCGTGCGGGCCAGTTCGGTGAGTCGCAGCACGGCGTGCGCGGCGGAGTTGCCTGCACCCACGACGAGCACGTGCTTCCCCGCGAGCGCTGACACGTCGTCCGGGATCCGGTAGGAGATCCGGTCGCCGGCCGCGCGCTCGCCGAGCGCCGGAAGGCCGTCGGCACCGGCCGGACCCGGTGTCGCCCAGGTGCCGGATGCGTCGAGGACGGCCCGTGCGGCGATGCGTCCCTCCCGTCCGTCCGCGCCGACGGTGTGCACGGTGAACATCGCGTCGCGGCGACCCGAGTCGACGACCCGATCGCGCCCGGCTCGGGTGATGCCGGTCACCGTGGTGCTCGTGCGGACGCGTTCCCCCAGAGCCTTGGCGAGGGGAGCGAGGTAGAGGTCGACCCATTCGCGGCCGGTCGGGTACCCCTCGGCGGGGGCGATCCAGCCGGCGCGCTTGAGGAGGCGTTGTGCTGCGGCATCGACCAGCTCCGGCCATCCGGAGAAGAGTCGCACGTGCCCCCATTCCGAGACAGCGGCGGCTGCGCTATCCCCGCGTTCCAGGACGAGCACGTCCTGTCCGTGCTCGACGAGATGGGCGGCGGCGGCGAGGCCCTGGGGGCCTGCGCCCACGACGACGACGGGCAGGTCGGACATCGGCACTCCTCGGATCGGCAGCAGTCTCAGATTGAAAGACTTCAATGCGACTACCGTCCATCATCTATCGATGAATGTCAATACGTGGAAGGATGGGCACATGACGCTCCCCGTGACCATCGTCGCCGACGCCGCCTGCTGCGCCACAGTGCGTGAGCCCCGGGTCGGCGTCGAGGAGGCCGAGCGGATCGCTCACGTGTTCAAGGCGCTGGGCGATCCGACGCGCGTGAAGCTGCTCTCGCTCATCGGCGCCGGCGAGGGCGGCGAGGCGTGCATCTGCGATCTCACCGAGCCGGTCGGGCTCTCCCAGGGCACGGTTTCGCACCACATGAAGCTGCTCGCCGAGGCCGGGCTCGTGACGCGCGAGCAGCGCGGCAAGTGGGCGTACTTCGCGATCGCCGAGGGTGCGCTGGACGCCGCAGCGGCCTCGCTCCGGATGCTCTGAGTGTGCTCCGGATGGTCTGGCTGCGCTCGGCATGACTTGGCCTGTGCTCCGGACGCTCTTGCCGTGCTCCGGCTGATCTGAGCTCCGCTCAGGACGCGTGCCCTCGAGGATCCGGGCGCGCAGCGCTGACCGCGCTCGCGGGTGACGGTCGAGGGTGACCGCCGTGCTGGTCAGAATCCGGGGGTATCTGGGTCGGGTTCCGGGGGTGGGTTCGGGGCTTCGATGGTGAAGGTGACGGGTGAGGGTGGTTTGTCGATGTAGGTGGACCCGGTGGGGCTGGTCCATTCGAGGACTCCGGCGCCGCGCTGTTTGACTGTCCAGGCGGTCTGGTGTTTGAGGACGTGGTGGCGTCGGCAGAGTCCGCCGAGGTTGCCTTCCTCCGTGGGCCCGCCGTGGGCGGCGTCGATGGTGTGGTCGAGGTCCTGCGCGGCCGGTGGGAGCCCGCAGGTCGGGAATCGGCACCGGGAATCGCGGGCGTGCAGGAGGCGGCGGAGGTCGGCGTTGGGGCGATAGTGGTCGACAGCGAGGATCGCCCCGGTCACCGGGTGGGTGAGCACCCGTTCCCACGCGGTGACCCCGCCGGCGAGGATCCGGGCGGTGTGCGTGTCGATGGGCTGCCCGCCGGCTAGTTCGGCGGGCTGTTCGATACGGACACCGAACGCGGTCCCGGATCGCGTCGAGGTCCCGGATCCCGCCGGTGATCCGCATCCGCTGGTGCTGGCGGTCTCCGCCGCCACGAGGGTGAGTACCGGGACGGTGACTTCGACCCGTGCCTGAATCGCGGACAGGAGCCCGGCGTTCGTGTCGTGCCCGGACGCGGCCCCGGTGAGCAGCGTGTCCGCGCACAGGTCCGCGCGCAGCTGGTCCATCGTCCGCGCATCGCCGGGGTCGCCGAGCCCGACCGGATCACGGCCGACCCCGCCGGCCGCGTCTTTCGCGGCCAGCGCATTCGCGACGCTCACCGCCCGCGCCTGCTGCGTCAACCGGTCATAGATCCCGTCGATCACGGCGGCGGAGTGGATCACCCCGAGCGCCTTCTGCCCGTCGCCGAGGTCCTCCCGCCATACCCGACGGTGCTCCTGCACCTCCCGGTGCCGATCAGTCAGGCTCCGCGGCGCCAACCGTTCGGCGACCCGCTCGACGATCCGCTTCGCCCGGTGCGGGGTCTCCCCGGCACACGCCTCCACGGCGATCTGTTCGAACTCGGCCCGCACCGTCTCATCGAGCCGGGCGCCGGCGTCCTGGATCACCCGGACGTGGGCGGCGTTGATCCGCGCTTCCCCGAACGCGCGTGTGACCTCCGGGAACCGGGTCCCCAGGTCCGCCGCCCGTGCCATCCGGGCCTGCACGACCCGATCCGACATGCGCAACACCCCGGCGATCTCCGCCGCGACCGACCGCTCCGCGAGATCCACCGCCTCACCCCGCGGTGAGCCACCACCGGCGTCTCGGGCGGCGATCTCCTCGGCGACGCGCTGCGCGGCCCCGAGCTGCGCGTCCCGCAACGCCTGGAACCGGATGATCGTCGCCTCGGCCGCGGCCAGGCCCTCCCTCAGCAGGCGCAGCACCGTGACCGGATCCACCGGGTCGACCCCGGGATCCGCCACCGCGTCTGCTGAGTTCGTCATGGATCAAGTCAACACCGGACCACCGACATTCCCACCCCCAAAAGCGGCCCCTCAACAGGGAAAACATCACAGATAGATCACATCGTGATCGTGGGGAGGGGCGCCGATCAGGGGAGGGCGTCGTGCGGAGGGGCGCCGATCAGAAAGGGGCGAGGGGCGCGAGTCGACCGGACGCGCGAGTCGATCAGACGCGGGCGTTCTGCCGGGGAATCCAGACCTGCTTGACGATGATCAGGATCGACGCGGTCACCGGGACGGCGATGAGCGCGCCGAGCAGACCGAGCAGCGTGCCGCCGACGAGGGCACCGATCACGACGAGGGATCCGGGGATCGAGATCGCCCTGTTCATCACGCGCGGGGTGATGACGTACGCCTCCACCTGCATGTAGACGAGGTAGATGAGCGCGAAGATCAGAGCCATCAGCGGGGAGCTGAACAGCGCGATGCCGGTGCCGATGATCCAGAACAGGATCGGGCCGACCAGCGGGATCATCGTGATGAGGAAGGCCACGGTCGCCATCAGGGGCGGGAAAGGCAGTCCGAGCACGAGGTAGAGCACGAAGACGAGGGCCGCGTTGATGAGTGCGAGCACCACCATGCCCATCACGTACCCGCCGACCGAATCGGTGATCTGGGTGGTGATCCGCGAGACGTTCTTGCGGTCGCGCGCGGGCGCGAGCTGCAGCAGGCCGCTCTTCATCGAGGGCAGCGTGGCGAGGAAGTACAGCGTGAGGACGATGACGATGAGGGCGCCGGAGATGCCGGTCGCGATCGCCGCGCCGACCTGCAGCGCCGCGTTGCCGACCTGCAGCGCGCCGCCGCCGAGCTGCATGAGCTTGTTCGGGTCGCTGAGGAACTTCTGCACCTCGCTCATGAGGTCGCTCACGCCGCCGCCGAACTGCCCCTGGATCCAGCGGTACAGATCGCTGTGCAGGAACTCCTGGATCGTCGCCGGGATCGACTTGACGAACTCCGCGATCTGCGTGACCACGACCGGGACGATCGCGAGGATGACGAGCACGAGCGCGAGCGCGAACCCGACGATCACGATCACGACCGACCACGCCCGCGAAGCTCCGCGCCGCTCCAGCCACCGGACGGCCGGATCGAGGCCGAGTGCGGCGAACAGTGCGAACGCGATGTAGATGAGCACCGTCGACAGGCTCGTCAGGGCGAGCCCGAGGAGGATCGCCGCGAGACCACCCAGGGTGACGAGGAAACCGAACGCGAACGGGCGGTCGATCCGGGTCCAGAACGAGCCGCGCGGCGTGCCAGGCTCGACGACAGGGCGGGGCGTGTAGTCGCCCTCGGCGTCGTCGGCCACGATGGTGTCGGCCTGGGCCGTCGTGACGGCGCGTTCGCCGTCCTCGGCCTCTGCGACTGCGCTGTTGTCGAGCCCGGAGTCGTCGCTGGTCATGGCTTCACTTTAGGGGAGGGGTGCGCGCGCCCGGGGGTGCCGGTCCCGCGCTTCCGAGGTTCCTGGACCCGTCACGGCGGATCCGAGTCGGGGCGGAACGGGTTATCGTCGGAGGGATCGCACGTCCGCCGCCCGGTGAGGAGCCCCGATGTCCGCCCCCGATCCCCGCACCGAACTGCTGCGACTGCGCGCCAGCATCGACAACATCGACGCCGCCCTCATCTTCATGCTCGCCGAGCGGTTTCGCTGTACGCAGCAGGTCGGCGTGCTCAAGGCCGAGCACGACATGCCCGCCTCGGATCCCGGTCGCGAGGAGCAGCAGGTCGCGCGTCTGCGCGCCCTCGCGGAGGAGGCGCACCTGGATCCGGAGTTCGCGGAGAAGTGGTTCAACTTCGTCGTCGCGGAGGTCATCCGGCACCACACCGAGGCCGCCGAGTCCCGCTGACCCGGCGGCCCGACAGGCGGGATCAGCCCGCGTAGCTCGTGTCGTTCACGGACTGCACGGTCCAGGATCCGCGCGCGTAGCGGAGCGTGCTGACCGCTCCGTTCTCGATGGCGCCGTCGACGGTCGCGCCGAGGGACTCCAGCAGGCACGTGATCGACATGCCGCTCGAGACCGCGAGGATGCTGCCGCCGTACCGCATAGGCAGACGGCGGTCGGTTGCCGCGGTGGTGAGTGCGGCATTCATCCGCGCGGAGACCTGTGCCCAGGTCTCGGTGGGCAGGGTCTTGTCGGGGTTGCTCGCGACGAAGGCGTCGATGATGTGCGCGAGGGTGTCGAGAGGCCCGGCGGCAGCGAGCTGCGGGAACGCGGTCGACTGCTTCTCGCCCTCCCAGCCGCCGTAGGCGACCTCGCGGAGGCCGGCGATCCGCGTCGGGGCGAGCGAAGAGCCCGCGGCCGAGAGGATGCCGCTCGCGGTCTGGAAGTGGCGCATCATGTCGGCGGAGTAGGCGGCATCGAATCCGCCGATCTTCGCGGCGAGGTTGCGGCCGACGGTCTCGGCGATCGCAACCCCCGCCTCGGCGAGCGGCGAATCCGACCAGCCCTGGATCCGGCCGGCCTGATTCAGCCAGGTCTTGCCGTGGCGGACGAGGTACACGGTGATCGTGCGGTTGGGCTGCGCGGTCGGCGCGGCGACCGCGGGAGCGGCTCCGGCCAGAGCGAGCGTTCCGGTGAGGGCGGCGCCGCCGAGCGAGAGCAGGGCGGTGCGGCGGGACAGATCGGGCATGTCATCTCCTTCGATGGATGGTCTCCGAAACCCATATGTCGTTAAGGTTTCGAGCTGGCGAAAGCCTAGTGCTGTTCATGTTTCGCGCGCGGAGCTGTTTCCAGATCAAGTGACAGAAAGTGCGTGTTTTACCGTAAGATCGAGCATGGTCACGCAATCGACGTCGACCGGAGCCCGCCGAGGAGGACGCATGACCGACCCGAACGAGAATCTCGCCCCCGGCGCCCACATGCGCGCCGAGCTCGACTCGCAGCCCGAGATGTGGGAGCGCGCAGCCGGCATGACGGCGGAGCAGGCGCTGCTCCCGGCGAAGGGCCAGCGCGTCGCCGTGATCGGCTGCGGCACTTCGTGGTTCATGGCCCAGTCCTACGCCGCGCTGCGCGAACGCGCGGGCTTCGGCATCACCGACGCCTACGCCGCGAGCGAGGCGTTCATGGATCGCGGCTACGACGCCGTCGTCGCCCTGACCCGCTCCGGAACGACCACCGAGGTGCTCGAGCTCGTCGACGAGCTCAAGGGATCCGGATCCTCGGCGCGCGTCATCGGCGTCATCGGCGACGTGACCTCCCCGCTCGTGGGCATGGTCGACGACGCGATCCTGCTGCCGTTCGCCGACGAGCAGTCCGTCGTGCAGACCCGCTTCGCGACCACCGCGCTCGCGCTGTTCCGCGCCTCGCTCGGCGAAGACCTCACCGCCGCCATCGCCGACGCCCGCACCGCGCTCGCCGACGTGGATCCGACCCTCGCGGGCGCCGAGCAGTACACATTCCTCGGCCGCGGCTGGACGATCGGTCTCGCGCACGAGGCGGCTCTGAAGATGCGCGAGTCGTCGCAGTCGTGGACCGAGTCGTACCCCTCCATGGACTACCGACACGGCCCGATCGCCATCGCCGCCCCCGGCCGCATCACCTGGCAGTTCGGCGCCGCGCCCGAGGGCCTGGACGCCCAGGTCGCCGCGACCGGCGGGCGCTGGGTGCAGCACGCGATCGACCCGATGGCCGATCTCGTCCGCCTGCACCGTGTGGCGCTCGACCGCGCGCTGGCGAAGGGTCTCAACCCCGATGAGCCGCGCAACCTCACCCGTTCGGTCATCCTCGAGGACTGAGAGCCGGCGATGACGATCCCCTCCGGCGACGCCACCGTGGACGACGCCCGCACGCACGAGGCGGCAGAGGCCGCCCGTGCCGTGCCCGACGTGATCACCGATGCCTCGGGGGACCCCCTCGTCCCGCGTCAGGATCCGGGATCGGCGGCCGAGCTCGGCGCGGGTGCGCCCGTGCTCGCGTTCGACGTGGGTGGCACCGACATCAAGTCGGCCCTGTTCGACGCCGAGGGCGTCATGCTCGGGCTGCGCCGCACCCCGACGCCGGATCCGGGGGCGGACCTTCCAGAGCGGCTGATCGCCCGGCTGGTCGAGCTCGGCGCGCAGCTGCGCGAGGAGCATCCAGGCGTGGATCCGGTCGCGGTTGGACTGGTCGTCCCCGGCATCGTGGACGAGGTCGCCGGTGTCGGCGTCTTCGCCAGCAACATGGGCTGGCGGGACGCGCCGATCCGCGCACTCGCGGAGGAGGCGTTCGGGCTTCCTGTCGCGTTCGACCACGATGTCCGCACGGGCGGCTGGGCCGAGCACGTGCTCGGCGGCGCGCGCCCGTACCCGAACTCGATCGTGCTGATCATCGGCACCGGGATCGCCGGGGCGCTGCTGCTGGGCGGCGAGCCCTTCACGTCGGGCGGCTACGCCGGCGAGGTCGGCCATTCCCCGGTCGCGGACGAGCCGCTGTGCCCGTGCGGTGCGCGCGGCTGCCTCGAGGCCATCGCGTCCGCAGGCGCGATCGCCCGCCGCTACATCGCGCGCAGCGGGATCGCCGTCGAGGGCGCGAAGGAGGTCATCGCGCTCGCCGCCGAGGGCGATGAGGCCGCCGTCGAGGTCTGGAACGAGGCGCTCGACGCGCTCGCCCTGTCGCTCGCGCAGCTCACCGCGGTCGTCGCGCCGCAGGCCATCGTGATCGGTGGCGGGCTGTCGCGCGCGGGCGGCGTACTGTTCGACGAGCTCCGCGCGCGCCTGAGGGCGCGCCTCAGCTTCCACCGCATCCCGGAGCTTGTGCCCGCGCAGCTGCTGGGCAACGCCGGGATCCTGGGTGCGGCGCTGCGCGCGAGGAGTCTCGGATGATCGTCACCGTCACGCCGAATCCCGCCCTGGATCTCACCTGGCACGTCGATCGGATCGTGCAGGGCGAGACTCATCGCGCCGACGCCGGCATCGCCCGCGCGGGCGGCAAGGGCCTGAACGTCGCCCGGGTGGCGCACGCGCAGGGCGCCTCCGTCCTCGCGCTCGCGACTTCGGGCGGGGCGACGGGCGTCGAGTTCGCCGCCGAACTGGCCTCCTCGCCTGTTCCGCACGAGCTCGTCCCGGTACAGGGGGCGACCCGTCGCAGCGTGGCCCTGGTCGACGAGCACCTCGGCGACACCACGATCGTCAACGAGCGCGGCATCAACCCGACGACGCAGGAGTGGGAGGCGCTGAAGGCCGCCGTGGTGCGTGCGCTGGATGCTCCGGCCACGAAGGCGACGAAGCCCGTCCTCGTCCTCTCCGGATCCCTCCCGCCGGGCGCTCCCGACGACCTGCTGCCGACGCTCATCCGCATCGGCCGGGACGCCGGCGCGATCGTGATCGCCGACACGTCGGGGCCGGCACTGCTGGCCGCCGCCGACGCCGGGGCGACCGTGCTCAAACCCAATGCGGCCGAGCTCGCGGAGGCCACCGGTATCGCGGATCCCATCGCAGGGGCGTGCGAACTGCTGCACCGCGGAGCATCGCTGGTCCTGCTCTCCCGCGGGGCGGACGGGATGCTCGCGGTCACCGCGGACGAGGTCGTCCGCGCCCGACTGCCCCACCCCCTCGCCGGCAACCCGACCGGCGCGGGCGATGCCGCGGTCGCCGCCTGCGCCGTGCTGATGGCGCAGGGCGAGAAGGATCCGACCGTGCTGCTGCGCCGTGCGACGGCGTGGTCGGCCGCCGCGGTGCTGATGCCCCTCGCGGGCGAGATCCACCCGTCGTGGCCCGACCTCGAATCCGCCCTGCTCATCGACAGCCCGTCTCTGATGGCGCTGAGCCGACCGTCCACCGAAAGGACACCCCGATGACCCTCGTCTCCGCCCGCGACCTCGTGCACGACGCGGCCCGCCACGGCACCGGCGTCGGCGCCTTCAACGTGATCCACCTGGAGACGGCCGAGGCGCTGGTCGCCGCGTCCGCGCAGGCCGAGCTGCCTGTGATCCTGCAGATCTCGCAGAACTGCGCCGACTACCACGGCGGCCTCGAGCCGATCGCGCTCGCCACCCTCGCGGTCGCCCGGCGCGCCGAGACCCCGGTCGCCGTGCACCTCGACCACGCCGAGCGTCCCGAGCTCGTGGACGAGGCCATCGCGCTGGGCTTCGGCTCCGTGATGTTCGACGGCGGCGCGCTCGACTACGCCGAGAACGTCGCGCTCACCGCGCAGGTCGTCGAGCGGGCCCACGCCGCCGAGGTGTACGTGGAGGGCGAGCTCGGCGAGGTCGGCGGCAAGGACGGCGCGCACGCGCCGGGCGTCCGCACGGATCCGCAGGAGGCTCGGGCCTTCGTCGCGGAGACCGGCGTCGACGCCCTCGCCGTGGCCGTCGGATCCTCGCACGCGATGACCGACCGCACCGCGGCACTCGACCTCGATCTCATCGCGCGCCTCCGCGAGGCCCTGCGCGGCGCGGGCGAGGACGGCGTCGACGTGCCGCTCGTGCTGCACGGATCCAGCGGGGTGCCGGATGATGCGATCGCGGCGGCGGTGCGCGCGGGCATGACGAAGATCAACGTCTCCACGCACCTGAACGGCTTCTTCACCCGCGCGATCCGGGAGAAGTTGGAAGCGGATCCGCGCCTCGTCGACTCCCGGAAGTACCTCGCCCCCGCCCGCGATGCCGTGGCCGGCGAGGCCGCGCGCCTGCTGCGCCTGTTCGCCGGATCGGACCAGTCGTGACGGGGTTCGGTTTCGAAGCGCGCACTTTGCCCGATCTTCGCCCGGAATACAGCGATTCGCGCGCTTCGAACGAGAGATTCGGAGTCGCCGGGTGAACAGGGCGAACCGGCTGACGGCCATCCTCGACCTGCTCGCCGTGCGGGGGGACGTGTCGGTCGAGGAGCTCGCGGAGCGTTTCGACGCATCTGCCGCCACGATCCGCCGCGACCTGGACAGCCTGTCCGAACGGCGGCTGCTCACGCGCACCCACGGCGGGGCGGTGGCGCAGTCGGTCGCGTACGAGCTGCCGATCCGGTACAAGAGCCATCAGCGCACCTCGCAGAAGGAGCGCATCGCGCAGGCGGCGTCGGCGCTGGTCGCGCCCGGGTCGGTGGTGGGCCTCTCCGGCGGCACCACCACGACGGCGATCGCGGCGGCCCTCGCGGCCAGGGAGGACCTCGCCGACCAGGGGCTCACCGTGGTGACGAACGCCGTGAACATCGCCGCCCAGCTCGCCACGCGCCCCGACATCAAGGTCGTGGTGACCGGCGGGGTGATCCACTCCCGCAGCTACGAGCTCGTGGGCCCGTTCGTCGAGCAGCTGCTCGCGGGCATCGCGCTCGACATCGCGTTCATCGGCGTGAACGCCGTGTCCGCGGAGGGCATGGCGAGCACGCACGACGAGCGCGAAGCGGCCGTGAACCGCCTGATGGCGAGCCGCGCGCGACGTGCGGTGATCGTCGCCGACTCGTCGAAGATCGGCGCCTCGGCGTTCGCCGCGGTCGGCGGCGCGGATCTCTTCCCCACTCTCCTGACCGACGACGGCCTCGCACCTGCGGACCGCCGCTCGCTCACCGAAGCCGGCTTCGACGTGGTCCTGGCGGACTGACCTGGATCCCGGACCTGGATCCGACCCGGGATCCAGGCGCTCTCACGTGAGAAGGGTGTCGCCGATGAATCCGTCTTCGGCGCACCCTGGCGGAACGGCGAAGACGGCGGATCCGATGGGCGTCGTCCATTCGTTGAGGAGGTCGAGCTCGTCGAGGCGACGCTGCATGGGCGTGAACTGCCGCTCGATGTCGGCCTGGAACGAGACGAAGATGAGGCCCGAATCGGAGACCTGAGTCCCGGTCGGCCGTTCGTCGTAGTTGTAGGCGCGGCGGAAGATGCGTTCGGATCCGTCGCCGCGAGCCCGCCGCATGTGCGCGAACTGCGGGATGACGGGGAATCCGATGGATGTCTTCGCCTCGAAGTCCGGCTCGTCGAACTCGTCGGTTCCGGTGAGCGGCGCCCCGTTCGCGAGAGTGCGCCCGACGCTCGCGTCGCGGCCGGAGCGGTCCAGGCGATCCCACTTGTCGAGATCCATCCGGATGCGGCGCACGACCATTCCGGTGCCACCCGCGAGCCAGCCGTCCGTGGTCCAGACGACCTCGTCGAAGTCGTCTGTCCCCGGCCGGGGATTCGTGGTCCCATCGACCTGACCGAACAGGTTGCGCATCGTGGTGCCGGGTCGCTCGGTGCCGTACGCGCGCCGGAACCCCTGCTGGGTCCAGCGCACGTCCGCGAAACCGCGGGCGTCTTTCAGCAGCATCCGGGTGGCATGGGCGACCGTGAGGGGATCGTCTCCGGCGATCTGCAGCAGCAGGTCGCCGTCGGAGAATTCCGGACGCAGCTGATCCACGCGGAAGGCGGGCAGCGGGCTCAGCCATGCCGGACCGGATCCGCTCGCTCGCGCCACCAGGCCGGGCCCGAACCCGAAGGTGACCGTCAGACGCGCGGGCGCGTGCGACAGCTCCGGTTCGGAATCCGCCAAGGCGGGCTTCCCCTGGGTGAGCCGGGCCGCATCGTCGGTCAGGATCCGCAGCAGACGGGTGAGCGCCACCCGGTCGACATCGCCGTGGAGGTCGAGCGCGACGAACACCCCGTGCGCCTGGGCGTCGGTGTCGACGCCGGCCTGATGCACGCCGAAGAACGGCACGGTGTTCTCGCCGTTCATGGGCGCTGCCGGGGTGACGGGCGTCTCCTGCCGGCGGTTGAGGGCGAGGTCCACGCCGACCGCGGCGACCGCGCCGGCCCCGGCGACAGCCCCTCCGAGGAGGAACTGCCGCCGGGTCGACCCGGTGCGACGGGTGCGGGCGCCCTCAGCGGGCGCGGGCATCAGTGACCCGCGCCCTTGTGGCCGTCGTCGTAGTTCTCGTTCGCCCCCGAGTAGTCCTTCACGGGTGCCGTGAAGGTGTACGTCGAGCGATCGGAGAACGTGAGCGTGAAGCTGGCCTCAGCCCCGGCTTTCAGCGGTGCGGTGAGATCCATCAGCATGATGTGGTTCGCGCCCGGCTCGAGAGCGAGCTCGCCGTGCGCAGGGATGACGAAGCCGCCCTCGATCTCCCGCATGACCATCTCGCCCGAATCGTTCGCGACCGTCTCATGCAGCTGGAGCATGTTCGACGCATCCGAGGCGACGGAGACGACCGTGACATCGTCGCCGCTGCTGTTCGCGAGAGTTCCAAATGTTGCGGACATGCCGTCCTCGGCCGACTTCACCCAGGCGTTCTCGATGGTGACGACATCGCCCGCGGGTGCGGACGTGGCCGGTGCGGGTGCGGCGCACCCCGTCAGCGCGAGCAGCGAGACAGCGGCGAGCACGGTGAGGCGGGCAAGCCTGGTGGCGGTGTTGGCAGTGGTGTTCATGGTTGTCGTGCCTTTACAGATCATCTGCCGCGGGCTCGCCGGTGTCCGGCGTCGCGGCTGCCGTCCGAGGACGGCGAAGGAAACGGAACAGGACGAAACCGAGTGCAGCGATCGCTGCCCCGGCTCCGCCGATGAGCAGCACCCGCAGGGCGCCGCCGGATTCGTCTGCGATCTGATCTGACGTATTGGTCCTGATCTCCGGACGTGCCGACGCGCTTCCCTTGCCGGCGGTGGTTCCCGCGGTCAGGGGATCGGCGTCGCCGACCGTGAACGGGACGACTCCCGCGATCGGGTGCCCATCCGCGGACACGACCTGCCACCGCACCTGATATCCGGCGACAGGCATACCCGGCTTCAGCTCGGCGGTCACGATGTTCCCGACGACTTCGGCCTTTCCGGTCGCCCAGTTCGTGTCGGAGTCGTCGACCACGAGCACCACGGCGCCGAGCCCCGTGTCATCGAGCGCGAGGAGATCGCCGGAGAAGGTCATCGAGATGCTCGTCGGCGCGACGGTGAGCTGCTCGCCGGCGCCAGGAGTACTCGAGACCAGCTGGTCATGGGCGGACGCGGGTGACGCCGTCGTGAGCACGACGACGGACGCCAACGCCAGCCCCGCCGCATACCTGCGGAAAGGGGACATGAGTCAAGGACCTCTCGATGGACGCCGATACGGCGTCGTTCCTACGTTCAGATCGCCGCGCGCGAGACCGCGCGCGGGCAGGACGCACTGCACGACGAAGACGTCGCGCCAGCGCGGTTCGGATCAGATCGCGGAGAGAACAGGCGGCGCGCGCCCGCGCAGCGTCGCCAGGTGAGGGGCATCCGCAGGGCGCACGATGTCGAACGCACCCCACAGGGCGGGCTTCGTCTCGGGCGACGGGGCGACGACGACCGCGACGGCGCGCCGGTGCAGCCAGCGCACGGCCTGTGCGGCCAGATCGCGGATCGCGAGGACGAGCCGCTCGCCCCAGTGCAGTGCGGCGATCGTCACCGCTGCGGCGACCGCGTGACCGACCCACATGCTCCCGTCCGCGGCCACCACTTCCGGGAGGACTCCCGATGCCTCGGGCAGCGCCTGCGGCATCCCGTGCACATGCGGCCTCGGCGTCTTGGACGGCGTGATCGTGCCGAGCACGAAGAGCGTGTGGAACAGAAGCTGGCTCGCTCCCACCGACAGCCCGAGGCGGATCAGCGAGAGCTTCCGCCCGGCGAGCAGGACGCACACCATGAGCGACAGCAGCCAGGGCACGAGCAGCCCGAGCGGGCCGGGCATCTCGCCGCCGCCCGTGATGTGACCGGCCAGGGCGATGAAGATCGAGAGCGTCGCGGCCGCAAAGCCGCGGATGACCGCAGGCTTCCGGGACGCGAACACGCACCCAGTCTGTCACGAGTGCCGGAACTCCCGTCCGACCCGATCCGTGGCTCGTCCCTCACCGCCCGCCGGAAACCGGAGTTCTGCACAGATTGCAGAAGGCGCTCACCACCTGAGGCATGGTCGTGACAACGTGGATGCTGCGAGCCAGAATGGGGGCATGATCATGACGGAGCCGCAGGTGTGGACGCTGATCGGGGTGTTCGCGGCGGTCATGCTCGGAGGCATGACGCTCATGACGACGCTGCTCACGCGCACGATCTCCGCGAAGTCCGACGCCGCCGACAGCCGGATCGAAAGCCTTCGCGTGGAGATGAACGCGCGGTTCGACACGATGGACGTGAAGTTCTCGACGCTCGACAGGGAAGTCGCGACGCTCGCCGAGCGGTTCTGGCGCTCCTGACAGGGGTGTGCTCTCGCCAGACGGTCAGCGGGGCAGCAGCATCATCGCTCCCGGCGTGATGAGCGCAGCCATGACAGCGAGGATCCCGCCCGCGGCCCACGCCTGCCGGTGCCGCAACGCCGACACGACTTCGGCGCGCAGCGTCGCGAACGCCGTGAGGTCGGCTTCTGGGGGTGGCGACGAGCCCCAAGTCGCGGGGAGGACGGCCACCCGGACCAGCGCCGTGACGGCCTCCGGCGTCAAGATCCGCGGGGCTCGCTCCAGCCGCCGC
Source organism: Microbacterium azadirachtae (assembly GCF_000956505.1). Lineage (GTDB taxonomy): Bacteria > Actinomycetota > Actinomycetes > Actinomycetales > Microbacteriaceae > Microbacterium > Microbacterium azadirachtae_A. Next base: position 60,875 of record NZ_JYIX01000032.1, read on the forward strand.
ACCAGTGAGTCTGCGCGCAGCACCTCGACGCGCGGCGGCTTCTCCTTGATCTGGATGCTCTTCGCGCCGACGATCGCGAGGATCGGCGTCCCCTCGACTGTCTGATGTGTCGCCTCGCCGAGAATCTTCGCGGCGCGCGTCGCCTCGAAGTCCGCATTGCGCAGGTGGTCGGTGCGCTGTCCGTTCACGAGGACGCGATGCCCGCCGACCCAGATCTTCGCGCCGTCGTGGTGCTTGGTGTTGATCGTGAAGACGCCGCCGGGACCGATCACCACATGGTCGATGTCGCTGCCCCGCTTCCCGACCGGCACGGCATGCAGCACGTGCCATTCGGGGCCGAGTCGGTCGAGGATCCTGCCGACCTCGAGTTCTCCGATCGCGCCGAGGTACCAGCTCTGGGCATCTGGCGAGAGCGGCGTCCTTCCGAACAGCCGCTGCACCCTGGTCCTCGGAGGCGTCGCCGACTGCACGCGCAACGTCTCCGCGATCACGGCGGAGCCAGGGGCGCGGAATCGCAGCGCATCGGGGAGGACCGCGCTCGCGCCGATCGGCGGATCTGGGGGAACTTCGGGGACCGCAGGCAGCGGCTCTTCACCCGCGCGTTCCTGGCCGACGACGGCAGGTCCGTCCGGCGCCTTCGACGCTTCCTGACAAGCGAGGCAGCACACGGTCTTGGCGTCCGGCTCGTACACCGCTTCGGTGCCGGCGGGCAGGGCCGTTCCGCAGACCCGGCAATGGCCTGCATAGCGCAGCCGCATCCGCTTCGCTGACGGATCCTGAGTCGTCATGCCTGGAGCGTAGCCACGGCGGAGGGCGGATGGCAGAGCCAGTTCACGACAACCAGTTCACGACGAGGGGCGTGGAGCGAAGGCGGCGATGCGCGATCCGCTCCACGCCCCTGCGCTCACGGCGTCGCGCGACGCAGCACCAGATACGAGATCCCCGCGAGCAGGGCGACCGCGACCAGGCCCCACAGCGCCAGCCCGAGCACGCCCATCGTGGCGAATCCCTCGCCGACCTGCCGCCACAGCCCGAACCGGGTGACGAGAAACGCGAGACCGACCAGGACGAGCCCGGCTCCGACTCCGACGAGTGTGATGGCCAGAGTGCCGGCGCGCTTGTAGATCGTCGCGCCCGTGAAGCCGAGCAGGAACAGCAGCAGCCCGAGCGCGAAGTACGACAGCCAGACGGTCAGCGGGCCCGCCTGCCACATCCACGGCACGCGGAACAGGAAGCCGTTCGCGCCCCAGCCGTTCGTCGCATCCTCGATCCACCCGCCCAGCAGGAACACGGCGGACAACGCCGCGGATCCGAGGACCGCCGTCGAGAGGGTCCCGAGGAAGAAATCGCGCCGGGTCACGCTCAGCGCCTGCGAGAACGGGAAGGTCAGGGTGAGCGCCTGCAGGCCGAGAGCGAAGAAGTACCAGAGGGGAGCCTGGCCGGCGCCGCTGTACTTCGGTCCGTCGACCGGGATCATCGCGAAGATCACGATCGACAGGGCGCTCGCCGCGACGAGGATGATCAGCGGGATCCACACCCAGGTCATCTTGTTGACCAGCTGAAGCCTGACCACGTTGAGGATCCGGGACATCAGCGCACCTCCTTCGTGAGGGATCCTGCGGCGTCCGCGGTCGCGGATCCGCCCTGCTCGCGCTGGGTGAGCCGCACGATGAGCTGCTGCAGCGACACCGGGGCGAGATCGAGGCCGGCGTCGAGCACGGCCGCGCGATCGGCCGCGGTGAGACGGCCGAGCACGGTGACGGAGGCGACCCTGCCGAGCGACTCGCGATGCAGGATCTCCCTGCCCGCGGTCCAGTCGTCCACGGCGGCGGCATCGCCGACCACGGTCGAGGCGCGCTCGCGCACAGCGTCGGTCTCCTCGTCGAGGAGGATGCGCCCGTCGTCGATCACGAGCACGCGCTCGATGAGGTTCGCGACCTCGTCGATCAGGTGCGAGGACAGGATGATCGTGCGCGGGTGCTCGACATAGTCCTCGAGGAGCCGGTCGTAGAAGATCTGCCGGGCGACCGCGTCGAGCCCGAGGTAGGGCTCGTCGAAGAAGGTGATCTCCGCCCGTGAGGCGAGGCCGATGATCACGCCGACGGCGGAGAGCTGCCCGCGGGACAGCTTCTTGATCCGGCGCTTCATCGGCAGCTGGAACTCGGCGACCAGCCGGTCGGCGAGTTCCTGGTTCCAGTTCGGGAAGAACAGCCGGGCCGCGCCGAGCGCGTGGATCGGCGCCGCATCGTCGGGGTACTTCTGGCTCTCCCGCACGAAGCACACGCGACTCAGCACGTGCGCGTTCTCGTACGGGTCCTCGCCGAACAGGCGCACCTCGCCCGAGGTGGCGAAGTTCTGTGCGGTGAGGATCGACATGAGGGTGGTCTTGCCGGCGCCGTTGCGGCCGAGCAGACCGTAGATGGTGTCGGCCTCGATCTCGAACGAGACGTGGTCGAGTGCGAGCTTGTCGCGGTAGCGCTTGGCGAGGTTCGACACCTCGATGACGGCGGTCATGCGCGGTTCCCTTCGGTGAGTGCGGTCGATGCGGCCCCGTCGGCGCGTTCGCGCAGGAGTGCGGCGAGGTCCTCGGCGTCGAGCCCGAGCGTGCGGGCCTCGGCGAGGAGCGGATCGATGAAACGGTCCGCGAACACGGTGCGGCGTTCGCGGAGCAGGATGTCGCGGGCGCCGACGGCGACGAACATGCCGATGCCGCGGCGCTTGATGAGCACTCCCTTGTCGGTGAGCATGGCCACTCCCTTTGCGGCGGTCGCGGGGTTGATCCGGTAGAAGGCGGCGAGCTCGTTCGTGGACGGAGCCTGCGTGTCTTCGGAGAGCGAGCCGTCGACGATGGAGTCCTCGATCGCCTCGGCGATCTGGAGGAAGAGCGGACGGCCTTCGTCGATCACGGATGTCCTCGCAGCGGTGAGTCGGTTAGTTACTCGACTAACTAACCATTGAACCTGCGAAGTGTCAAGTGCTGCTCGCGTCGCCGGCGAGATGCACCTGCTCGGCCGGGCGGATGAGCAGGGTCCCGCGGGATCCCGGAACCGCTGTGTTGCGACATCGCGACTAGCGATTCACGACCGATCGGTCATCTGGAGCGCGAGTGGCGTCATCGGATGAGGGCTCTGTCGTCTCTCAGGTGCACGGCGTTCGCGGGTCGAGACCCCTGATCTCGGCCTGTCGATTCCCATCGTCGTGTTCGCCCGCCGGCTGTGGGGCGGGGTCGTCACCCAGCGGTCGTCTCCATTGTTCGTGGAGCGGGCGAGGTGCGGCCGGACAGGGTTCCGGCCGCACTGAATCCCGCAGACGCGGAGCTTCGGAGTCGTCTGATGAGGCGATACGCGCGGTATCAAGATGAAGGAGAACCACTCGTGAGCGGGAAGCGCAGCGACAGTCGCGGAGGGAGCAGAGGGAGCGCTCCTTTCCATCGCCATTGGCTCCTCGATGAATCCGCCGGAGCACCGATCTGGAGCATGTTCCTCTTCGCCCTGATCCTCATCGGACTGGGGATTCTCGTGCTCGCGGTGGCGCGACTTGGGTAGCGCGGCGCGAATCAGGCACGAAGGCACTGATCTTCTCGAGCTCGAACACGACGATGAATGGGATGGGGGAACGCTCGGCGCGTCGATCGCGTCGGTCGCCGCGATGATCGGCGTTCAGCTGATCGGTGCCGTCATCGTGGTGATCGGCATCGCCGGGGCCGGGTCTCTCATCGCGAACACCTTCGGGCCGTCGGTCGCAGCGCTCGGGCGTTCCCTCGGATTGGGGTGATCTCAGGCGTCGCCGTGCGGGTCCAGCCGGTTCAGGGTCGCGACGGTCTGCGCGTAGTCGCCGCGCACCTCGCCGAAACGGAGCAGCTTCACGTTCTCCACGAGGATCTCGTGCGCGTCGGGCTGCGCCGCGATGAGGGCCATCGTCTCGTCCACGAAGTCGTCGAGCGGCATCGCGAACGGGCTCTCGCTCTGGCCGGGCATGAGCTCGGTTGCGACGGCGGGCGGAACGAGCTCGAGCACCGAGACGCTCGTGCCGTCGAGCTGCAGCCGGATCGACTCCGACAGCATGTGGATCGCGGCCTTGGTCGCGTTGTAGGTCGGCGTGACGCGCAGCGGGGTGTGCGCGAGCCCGCTCGAGACCGTGACGATCGTCGCGGAGGGGCGGCTCTGCAGATGCTCGATGAGCGCCGCGATGAGCCGGATCGGGCCGAGCAGGTTGGTCGTCACGATCTCCTCGGCGTCGGCGAGGAAGCCGTCGCCACGCCAGTCCTCGACCCGCATGATGCCCGCCATCGCGATGAGCACGTCGAGCTCGGGGTACGACGAGACGACCTCGGCGGCGGCCGTGCGGATGCTCTCGGGATCGGCGGTGTCGATGCGCACGGTGCCGAAGCCGTGCTCGGACGCGAGCCGCGCGAGGAGCTCGGCGCGTCGACCGCCGATGATCACGGTGTTGCCCGCGGACTGCAGGCGCAGCGCGAGGGCGAGGCCGATCCCGCTCGTCGCGCCGGGGATGAAGACGGTGTTTCCGGAGATGTTCATGACTCCAGGCTCGGCGGGATCCGATCCGACGATAAGAGACCGGGTGATCGGGGGATCCGCGATCCCTGGTTGCGGATCCCCCGACGCCGGACAATGGATCCATGGACCGCATCGCCCTGGCCGACTTCCTGCGCCGTCGCAGGGAGGCGCTGCGTCCCGGCGACGTAGGCATGCATGAGGGTGCGCGCCGTCGGGCGCAGGGGCTCCGCCGCGAGGAGGTCGCCCAGCTCACCGGCATGTCCGTCGACTACTACACGCGCCTGGAGCAGCGGCGCGGACCGCAGCCGAGCGAGCAGATGCTCGCCGCCCTCGCCCGTGCGCTGCGGCTCACCGCCGACGAACGCGACTACCTGTTCCGCACCGCGGGGCACTCGGCGCCCGATCGGCACAGCGCGCTGCCGCACGTCGCGCCGGCCCTGCTCAGAGTGCTCGATCGCCTCGACGACACCCCGGCGCTCGTCCTGTCGAACCTCGGCGAGACGCTCGTGGCCAACCGGATGGCGCAGGCCCTGCTCGGCGATCCGTCCGAGCGCACAGGGCTCGCCCGCAGCGACGTCTATCGCTGGTTCACGGATCCCGCCGCCCGGTCGGTGTATCCGGAGGAGGACCACGTGCGGCACGCCCGTGCGCAGGTCGCGGGGCTGCGCGCCGCGTACGGCGCGATGGGGGCCGGATCACGGGCGGGCGAACTCGTGCGCGCGCTGCAGGCGGAGAGCCCCGAGTTCGCCGAGCTCTGGGAACGGCACGAGGTCGCCGTCCGCTTCGAGGATCACAAGACCCTGGTGCACCCCGAACTCGGACCGATCGAGCTCGACTGCCAGGCGCTCTTCACCGAGGACCAGTCGCAGGCCCTGCTCGTGCTCACGGCGCCGCCGCGCACGGACGGCTGGCACAAGCTCCAGCTGCTGTCCGTGATCGGCGCGCAGCGGTTCGAGGCGGCGGCCGAACAGCGCTGACCCGCTGTCTCAGGAGAGCGGGAAGGTCGCCTCGACGCGCAGGCCGCCCTCCGGCCGTGCGGTCAGGACGAGGGATCCGCCCAGCACCTCGACGATCGAGCCCGCGATCGCCAGACCAAGGCCGGATCCGCCGTGCCCACCATCACGCGTGCGGCCGGCGCCGCGCTGGAACGGCTCGACGAGGGTCGCGACCACCGCGGGGTCGAGCCGCTCTCCGGTGTTCTCCACGACGAGCGCGCCCTGGCCGCCGAGGCTGACCGTGCGCACGGACGCGGATCCGCCGGAGTGCAGGTTGTGCACGAGCGCGTTCTGCACGAGGTTCAGGGCGAGCTGGTCGAGCAGCGCCGCGTCCCCGTGCACGATGACCGGATCGCCGACCACGTCGAGACGTACATCGTGGGAGGCCGCGACGTCGTGCAGCAGTTCGACGGCACCCTCCGCGGCGAGCGAGAGGTCGACCGGGGTGCGTGCCGGCGGGCGCGCGTCCAGCCGGGTGAGCAGCAGGAGCGCCTCGGTGAGCGCGATCGCACGCTCGTTCGCCGCGCGGAGGCGCACGAGCAGCTGCGGGACGTCCGGATCCGGATCCGCCTCGGCGACGTCGAGCAGGGCGCGGGTGATCGCGAGCGGCGTGCGCAGCTCATGCGACGCGCTCGCCGCGAACCGGCGCTCGCGCTCCATGTCGTGCTGGATCCGGTCGAGCATGCCGTCGAACACGTCGGCCAGGCGGCGGAACTCGTCATCGCGGCCCGGCAGCGCGATCCGCGCGTCGAGGTCGCCGTCGCGCACCGCCTGCGCGGTCGTGCCGATCACCGTGAGGGGGCGAAGCACCCGGCCGGCGAGGAGCCAGCCGCCGAGCACGCCGAGCGCGATGAGCCCGAGGAGCGCCCAGGTGGCCGGCGGCACGAACGCGCGGATGATGTCCGTGCGGTTCGGCGCCCAACTCGTGCCGTCGATCGGATCGGTGTTGTAGACCGTCCCGTCGGGCACGTAGCGCAGCAACCACAGCGCGACGACGCCGAGCAGCACGGCGCCGGCCACGGCGACGAGCGCCACATAGCTGAGCGTGAGACGCCAGCGCACGGACAGCCCGACGGCCCTGGCGGGACGCAGGGGGAGCGCGGGACTCGGCGGAACCGTTGGGGCCGGCGGAACCGCGGGGCTCGGCGGCGCGTCAGGCATTCCCCGTCCGTCCCGGCGTCGTCGCGTCCGTGGTCTCGTCTGCGGTCTCGTCGCTCTCGCCGCTGATCCCTTCGGCGTCGATTCCCTCGGTACCGATCCGGTAGCCGACGCCCGGCACCGTGAGGATCACCCAGGGCTCGCCGAGCCTCTTGCGCAGCGACGACACCGTGATGCGCACCGCGTTCGTGAACGGATCCGCGTTCTCGTCCCAGGCGCGTTCGAGCAGCTCCTCCGCGCTGATCACTCCGCCGCCGGCCTCGACGAGCACCTGCAGCACGGCGAACTGCTTGCGGGTCAGGGCGACGTAGCGCCCATCGCGGTAGACCTCGCGGCGGAACGGGTCGAGCCGGATCCCCGCCAGCTCGTGCACGGGCGGCGTCGACCGTGGGGCGCGTCGCGCCAGGGCCCTGATCCGCAGGATCAGCTCGCGCATCTCGAACGGCTTGGTCAGGTAGTCGTCGGCGCCGAGCTCGAAGCCGCTCGCCTTGTCGTCCAGGCGATCGGCGGCCGTGAGCATGAGGATGGGCAGTCCGGATCCGGAGGCGACGATCGCCTGCGCGATGGCATCGCCGCTGGGACCGGGGATGTCCCGGTCGAGCACCGCCACGTCATAGGCGTTGATGTCCAGCATCTCCAGGGCGACGTGCCCGTCTCCGGCGGTGTCCGCGGCGATCGCCGCGAGACGCAGCCCATCACGGACCGCTCCGGCCAGGGCGGGTTCGTCCTCCACGATCAGCACTCGCATGCCAGAAGCCTAAGCACACCGGCATATCGCTGGCGTATGCGAAATCGCGTACGGCCGGGCAACGTCCGACTCGATGGGGTGGAGGCATGGACACGAACACCTCTGCTCCGCTCCGACCAGGATCCGCGCCGGACCGGATCCTGCATCGGGATCCGCACGACGACGGCGCACCCACCGCGGCGCTGACTCCCGGCCCGCAGCAGGTGCAGCCGCGGAAGTCCCTGCGACGCCCGCGACTGTTCCGGATCGTCGTGACGCTGACGGTGCTCGCCACGCTGGGAGCCGGCACCGCGGCCGCGGTGATCACGGCCGTCGTCGCGTCGCGGCCGGACTATCCGAGTACGGGTGCGGTCACGGCGGGAGGGGGCGATGGATCCGCCTCGGCACGCAGCGGCGGGACGCCGACCGCCGAGGACGGCTACCTCGCCGACGGCGACTCCGTGTCGCTGTCGGACTCGGTGCCGGCCGTGGCGAACCTGGATCCCGGACTGCGCGAGGCTCTCAGGCAGGCGCTCGCCGCGGCCGAGGGGGACGGACTCGAGCTGCGCGTGGCGAGCGGCTGGCGCTCGAAGGCGTATCAGGCGTGGCTCCTGCGCGACGCCGTGCGCACCTACGGATCCGAGGCGGAGGCGGCGCGCTGGGTGGGCACGCCGGAGACGTCGCTGCACGTCAAGGGCCAGGCGGTCGACATCGGTCCGTACGACTCCGCGGACTGGCTGAACCGTCACGGTGCGCAGTTCGGGCTCTGCCGCACGTACGACAACGAGGCCTGGCACTTCGAACTGAGCCCCTCCGCGATCGACCAGGGCTGCCCGCCGATGTTCCGCGATCCGACCGAGGATCCCCGCATGCGCGGGTGAGCGGCGGTGCGGCCTGACCAGGCGCTCTATTTGTAGAAGCCGTCGCGCAGGTTGATGCCGTGCTCGATCCAGGCTTTGAGAGCCGCGAGCATGCCGGTCCACCCTTCGCAGTTGCCGAAGGCGCTCTTCGCGCCGCCCGCGGTCGCCCGCCAGGTCGACTCGGTGATCGTGACGAGCGTGCGCGCGCCGTCGTCGATCGGGGCGAACTCGAACACCGTGCGCGTGGTGCCGGTGTCGTTGCTGCCGGGAGCCGCCGCCCACTCGATCACGATGCGCTCCGGCGCCTTGGCCTCGATCACGACGACCGGGAAGCGGCCGGGGAAGTCGGCGAAGTCCCAGCTGACATCGGCGTCGGGCTCGAGACGGCCCTGAGCGCCGCCGGTGGTGAAGTAGCGCGAGAGTTGCGCCGGATCGGCCACGGCCTCGTAGACCTCCGCAGGCGGTCGGGAGACGCGGCCCGAGACGGAGAAGGACAATTCGCTGAGCGGAGCCATGTCCGCAGTGACTTCGATCTGAGACATGTTGTAAGGTTACAACATGAATGCGGAGAGGGGAGCCGGCGACGACGATCTCGTCTTCAAGGCACTCGCCGCCCCCGTCCGGCGGAGGATGCTCGATGCCCTGCGCGAGGCGCCGCGAACCACGGGCGAGCTCTGCGCGTGCTTCCCCGAGCTCGACCGCACCACGGTGCTGCAGCATCTGAAAGTGCTCGAGCGCGCCGAACTCGTGATCGGGCGCCGCGAGGGCAGGGAGCGGCACCTCACTCTCGCTCCGCTGCCCATCAAGCGGATCCACGATCGCTGGATCGGGGCCTACGCCGCGGCTGCCGTCCAGCTGCTGGACGACCTCGACCGGGATCTCGACCGGGGCTGACGCCGGGGTCGGGATTCTGGCCGGGCGCGCACCCCGAACGTCTGTCCCCTAGGTCGGATCCTCAGCTCTCCGGGGCCATCTCGAAGTCGTACCAGGCCGGCACGGGGCGGTCGGGGAAGGCCTCGTGCCACAGCGCGGACATGCTCAGCTCGCCCTCGCGGAGGTTGGGCACCTCGAAGCGGCCCTCGAGGATCCGGCCCGCCGTCTCCCGGTCTCCGGCGGCGAGGGCGGCGCGGATCTCCACCACGCGGAACCGGCCGAGCTCGCGCGTCTCCGCGGGCAGGGTCCCGAGCAGGGTGCGCACCTCGTCCGCGCGCCCGTCGGCGAGCAGCGCCTCGGCGAGTTCGAGGGTGAGCGGGACGAGGTCGGGGGCCAGCTCGCGCGCCTCGGCGAGCCGGCCGACGCCCTGCTCCTGCGCCGCGGTGCCGCCGCCGTCGGACTCGCGCAGTGCCAGTGCGAGTCCGCGCAGGGCCCAGGCGTTGCGCCGATGGCGGAGCGACGCCTCGTAGTGCGAGATCGCGGTGCCGTGCTCGCCCCGCGCGTGGGCCGAGACGGCGCGGTGGTAGTGCGTCAGCCAGGTGGCGGGGGCCTCGGCGAGCAGGTGATCCCACTCGTCGCCTGTGACGTAGGAGGCGGGAGCCTCGGACGGATCCGGCTCCATGGTGCCTGCGGGCGCGTTGAGAGCGTCGTCGAGGAGCCCTGCCCAGTAGGCGCCCTCCTCGCCATCGCGGACGAATCGCACGCCGGCGAGAGGCTCGAACGCCGAGCCCGTCCGCGCGGCGAGCTGCTGCTCGAGCGCGCCCCAGGGCGAACCGGCGGAGAGCAGCGCGTCCGGAGCGGTGTCGGCGGCGGCTTCGAGCCGCGCGATGCCGGCGGATCCGGCCGCGTCAGCCGTCTGCAGCACCTGGGCGCCGACCGCCGCGACGTCCTCGGTCCAGGCGCCGTCGAGGCGCGGATCCACGAGCTGCAGCGGCAGGAACGTCTCGGTCCACTCCCACGTCGCGCCCCCGGGCATGCGCAGGTGCTCGTACTGCGTGGTGGCGAGCCCGGCCTGGATCTCGAAGTAGGCGCCGGTCTCGCCGCCGAGCCAGTCGCACCAGTTCCGTCCGCCAGGGGTGTCGCCCCAGACGAAGAGCTTGCGGCCGAGCAGGCGCGCGGTCGAGACGTGCGCGAGGCCGGATCCGTCCGCGTCGACCGCGGCGATCCAGGGGCGGGGCGACGGCGCGGCGTCGTCACCGGCGGCGTCCGCCGCGAGGCCAGGGGCGAGGTCGAAGAAGTAGTCCGCGGCGGCGGGCGCGGATGCGGGGAGGCGCGGATCCGTCTCCGTCAGGTCCACCCGGCCGAGCCTGCCGTCGTAGCCGGTCATGTACGCATGGGTCGCCGGGGCGAACACCCGGCTGCCCTCGCTCTGCGCGACGGCGATGTTGGTCCACCAGTACATCCCGGTCTCGCGCTCGCGGGGGTTGCGCACCCGAACCCGCACGTGCAGCGCTGCGCCGTCGAGCGTCGCGTCGAGCTGCACGATCAGCCCGCGCACGCGCTCGTACTCCCACATCCGCAGGATCGGCTCTCCGTCGGCGCCGGTGATCTCGGCGGCGTACAGCGGGGAGCAGGTCAGCGGCCAGTGCCCGCGCATGCCGATGTTCCACTCCGCGCCGCCGGAGAACCAGGCATCGCGGAGGGCCAGGTTCGCCGGCTGCTGGATCGCGTTGCGGTACACGAGATCGCGCCCTGTGGTCTTGTCGAAGAGGCGCACGAGGCGCCCGCCGAGGTCGAGGGCGAACTCCGCCCGCAGCAGCTCGTTCTCCAGCACCGCGACGCGCATCGGCGCGGGTGTGCGCTCGCGGTCGTAGCCGTCCTGGAGCAGGTACGGATGGATCGACGTGACCTGCCCGTACCGGATGTTCGCCGCCATCTCGGCGGGAAGGCCCTCCGTCGTGGCCTGGTAGGGCGCCACCGGCATCGCCGCGATCGCGGGGAGGGGGTTCGAGGATCCGACAGGGGCGGTGGGGAGGACGACCTGGGTGACGGTCAACGTTGCGCTCATCGTGGACCAGTATCCCCGCTCGGCCTATGCCCCCGGAAGCCCTCACCCCCCGATCCGCCCTTCCTTGTCTCACCCCCACCTCCGAGTCGTCCCTGTCAGCGGAGCCCCTGGCGTGCGCTCACGGGGACGACCCGGATCCGCCCTCACCCTCACCTCCGAGTCGTCCCTGTCAGCGGAGCCCAGAGCGTGCGCTCATGGGGACGACCCAGAGGTGGGCCCGCCGCCCCCGGAGGTCGGGGCGCTGGCTCGGCCTGCCCGCGCCTCTCCGAGTCGTCCCCGCCAGCGGAGCCTCTGGCGTGCGCTCACAGGGACGACCCGGATCCGCCCACACCCCACCTCCAGGTCGTCCCCGCCAGAGGAGCCCCTGGCGTGCGCTCATGGGGACGACCCGAAGGTGGTGGGGTCGTGGGGGCGCGTACGCTGGGCGGGTGCCCGAGTTCCCGTATGCGCGGCTGCGTCGGTTCCCCGACGTGGAGGCGCCGAACCTTCAGGCGTGGGACGCGACGGACGAACTGCTCGTCGCACGGGCGCTGACCTTGGCGGCCGAGCGCGGGATCGACGGATCCGCGATCGCGGTCATCGGCGACGGGTACGGCGCGCTCACGCTGGCGCTGACCGCGGCCGGCCTCGACGGCGTGCGCGTGCACCAGGATCTGGTGACCGGGCGCCGGGCGCTCGCTCGCAACGCGGCCGAGCTCGGAGCCACGCGCTTCGTCCCGCACGAGCTCGATGCCGAGCTGCTGCGCGGAGCGCGGCTCGTGCTGCTGCAGCTTCCGAAGGGTCTCGCCGAGCTCGAGGAGATCGCGGACGCGGTCGCGCGCGCCGCGGCGCCCGATGCCGTGCTGCTCGCCGGCGGACGCGTGAAGCACATGACCCTGGCGCAGAACGACCTGCTCGCCCGCTACTTCGGCCAGGTGCAGCCGCAGCGTGCGGAGCGGAAGTCGCGCCTCATCGTCGCGACGGATCCGCTGCCCGTGCCACAGGAACCGCCGTTCCCGTTGTCGACGACGCATCCCGAATACGGCCTCACACTGTGCGCGCACGGCGGGGCGTTCGCCGGAGACCGCATCGACATCGGCACCCGCGTGCTGCTCGACGTGATGCACGACCGCGCCGCCGAACTCACCGCACCCTCCGGGCGCGAGGGATTCACCGCCGTCGATCTGGGCTGCGGAACGGGCGCACTCGCGGCGTCCCTCGCGCTCGCGGTTCCCGACGCCCGCATCATCGCGACCGACCGTTCCGCTGCTGCCGTGCGCTCGGCCCGCGCCACGATGGTCGCGAACGGGGTCGCCGATCGGGTGACCGTGACGCTCGACGATTCCGGATCCGAGATCCCCGACGGATCCGTCGACCTCGTGCTGCTGAATCCGCCGTTCCACCTCGGCGCGACCGTGCACGAGGGCGCCGGGCGCCGCCTCATCGACGCGGCCGCGCGCATGCTCCGCCCCGGCGGAGAGGTCTGGACCGTGTTCAACTCGCACCTCGACCACCGTCGTGCGCTCGCCGCCGCCGTCGGTGACACGGAACAGCTCGCGCGCACGCCGAAGTTCACCGTGACGCGGTCCGTGCACCGCTGAACGAACCCGACGCCGCGAGCCTCGAACCAGCCCGGGAACAGGCCCCCGAATCAGCCCGGATCCAGCCCAGATCCAGCCCAGATCCAGCTCCCGAACGAGCGCGCACACCCTACGTCATCGACCTCGGATTTGCCACGGGATCAGGTTCTCGTTACGTTGGAATGCGGGCCTGACGGCCCAAGACCAGTCCGCGGCCGCGTCCTTCTTTCGATTCTGCTGTGCACGAAGAGGCGTGGGCGTACGGTCGATGATCTCTGCTGAGGATCCGAAATCCTCCTCCTGCGCCGCCAGCATGGCTTCCTTCGAAACGGCCCTGTGATCATCACCCGGGCGAGACCGATGCAGGCCTCCCCGATGGGTGAGGCCGCGGGGGAAACGTGTCCGAAACCGCTCTGGAAGCGCGTCATCTGTTCAAGGTGTTCGGGAAGAATCCGAACCAGGCCATCCGCCGGCTGAAGGCCGGCGAGAGCCGATCCGAGGTCGCCGACGCCGGCACCGCCGCCGTCATCGACGCGAGCTTCACCGTCAACCGCGGCGAAATCTTCGTCATCATGGGACTGTCCGGATCCGGCAAGTCCACGATCATCCGCATGCTCAACGGACTGCACGACGCGACGGACGGATCCGTCCTCGTCGCGGGGGATCCGATCACCGGTATTCCGGCCTCGCGCCTGCGCGAGATCCGCCGCGACCGCGTCTCGATGGTGTTCCAGCACTTCGCCCTGCTACCGCACCGCACCGTCGCCGCGAACGTCGCGTACCCGCTCGAGCTGAAGGGCATCGGCAAAGCCGAGCGCCTGGCCAAGGCCGAGGAGATCCTGGGCCTCGTGGGACTTACGGGGCAAGGCGAGAAGCTTCCCTCCGAGCTCTCCGGAGGCATGCAGCAGCGCGTCGGCATCGCCCGTGCGCTCGCCGCCGACACCGACATCCTGCTGATGGACGAAGCGTTCAGCGCGCTGGATCCGCTCATCCGCCGGGAGATGCAGGAGCAGCTGCTCGAACTGCAGCAGAAGCTGCAGAAGACCATCGTGTTCATCACGCACGATCTGAACGAGGCCATGTTCCTCGGCGATCGCATCGCCGTGATGCGCGACGGCCGCATCGTGCAGATCGGCACGCCGGAGGACATCCTCACGGATCCGGCCAACAGCTACGTCGAGCAGTTCGTGCAGGACGTCGATCGCGCCCGCGTGCTCACCGCCGCGAACGTCATGGAGCGCCCGCGCCCCGTCGTCTCGGAGAACGCCGGCCCTCGCACCGCGCTCAAGCAGATGCGCGACGCGTTCATGTCGGCGACGTACGTCGTCGGCCGCGACCGCAAGCTCATCGGCATCGTCACCGACCGTGACGTCGTCAAGCTGATCCGCCGCGGCGAGAGCACCCTCACCTCGGTGCTCAAGCCCGCGGCGCAGGTGGTCGACGAGGACGAGATCCTGATGAACCTGTTCATCCCCGCGGTCGAGTCGCCGCTGCCGCTCGCCGTGGCCGACGCGGAGGGCCGCCTCGTCGGCGTCATCCCGCGCGTCACCCTGCTCGCGGCGCTCGGCCCGGGTTCGGGCGCCACGGGCGAGATCAACCTGCCGGTGCTGCCGCTGCCGCAGGCGGAGGTCGACGCCGTCCTCGACGACGGCTGGACCGCCGAGACCTCGCCGAACACACCGCACACGCCGGACGCGCCGACCGAGGAGGTCACCCGATGAACGTCCTTCCGATCGGATCCTGGGTCGCTGTCGCGGTCGACTGGATCAAGGCCAACCTCGACGGGCTGCTGCACGTCGTCTCGACCGTGGTGTCCTTCCTCGTCGACGGCCTGAGCTTCGTGCTCCTGATGCCGTGGTTCTACGTCGTCATCATCATCGCCGCGCTCATCGCCTGGCTCGTCCGCTCCTGGCGCCTGGCCATCGGCACCGTGATCTCGTTCGGGCTCATCGTCGCGATGGGCCTGTGGGTCCCCGCGATGCAGACGCTCGCGCTGGTGCTCGTCGCCGGCGCGGTCGCGGTGCTGATCGCGATCCCGCTCGGCATCTGGTCCGCGCGCAACGCGACCGTGCGCGCGGTGCTCAAGCCCGCACTCGACTTCATGCAGACGATGCCCGCCTTCGTCTACCTCATCCCCGCGATCGTCTTCTTCAGCATCGGCGTCGTGCCGGGCCTCGTGGCCACGGTCATCTTCGCCCTGCCCCCGGGGGTGCGCTTCACCGAGCTCGGCATCCGCGGTGTGGACTCCGAGACGGTCGAGGCCGGACAGTCGTTCGGTGCGACGCCGGGCCAGATCCTGCGCGGGATCCAGCTGCCGCTCGCGATGCCGACGATCCTCGCCGGCGTCAACCAGGTCATCATGCTCTCGCTGTCGATGGCCGTCATCGCCGGAATGGCCGGTGCCGACGGGCTCGGCAAGCTCGTGGTCGAGGCGATCTCGACCGTCAACATCGCCAAGGGCGTCGAGGCGGGTCTCGGCGTCGTGCTGATCGCGGTCTTCCTCGACCGGGTCACCGCCTCACTCGGGTCGCTCGGCGAGCACCCGGCCTCGCTGCTGGGGATGATGGCGCGCCGCCGCACCGCGCGGCGCCTCGCGGCCGCTCCGGCCGTCGCCGTCACCACCCCGGAACAGCCCGCCGAAGAGAAGGAGCTGCAGAATGCGTAAGAGCAGGATCACCGCCCTCGCCGCCCTCGGCGTCGCGGCCGCCCTCACCCTGGCCGGATGCGCGAGCGATGGCGCAGGAGGCACGCTCGAGATGGCGGGCAAGGCTCCGTCGCACGATGCGGGCTCCGGCGACAAGGGCACGATCACGATCGGCTTCCTGCCCAGCTGGACGGACGGGCTGAGCACCGCGTACCTGCTGCAGGACCAGCTCGGCAAGATGGGCTACGACGTGAAGATGCAGACGCTGTCCGACGCGGGCCCGCTGTACGCGGGGCTCTCGCAGGGCGATGTGGACATCTTCCCGTCGGCATGGCCCGAGGTGACCCAGAAGGCGTACATGGATCAGTACAAGGGGGTGATCGAGGACCTCGGCACGTACTACGGGAACGCCCGCCTCACCATCGCGGTGCCGACCTACTCCGACATCGACTCGATCGACCAGCTCAAGGGCAACGCTTCGACCTTCGGCGGCAAGATCATCGGCATCGAGCCCGGCGCCGGCCTCACCGCCCAGACCCAGAAGATGATGCCAGAGTACGGCCTGGACGGCGAGTACCAGCTGGTCACCTCGTCGACCGCCGCGATGCTCACCGAGCTGAAGTCGGCGACCGAGAAGAAGCAGGACATCGCGGTCACCCTGTGGCGTCCGTTCTGGGCCAACAGCGCCTTCCCGGTGAAGGACCTCAAGGATCCGAAGGGCGCGATGGGCAAGCCGGAGGGGCTGCACTTCCTCGGCGCGAAGGGCTTCGCCGAGAAGCATCCCGAGGTGGCGGAGATGATCGGGAAGATCAAGCTCGACGACGCGCAGTACGGCTCGCTCGAGGACGTGGTCGTGAACCAGTTCGGCGAGGGCAAGGAGCCCCAGGCGATCGACAAGTGGATCCAGGAGCACGGCGGCGACTTCGACTGGGTGCAGAAGTAGCACCCAGCGGGGCAGTCGCCCGCTGATACCGGCCTCGGTCCTTCCCGGATCGGGGCCGGTATGCTGTACCCCCATGGGGTATCGAATCCGGGCCGGGAGCACGTCGTCGACGTGGTCGTCGGCGATCCTGCTCCTCGTCGCGGCGCTGATCGCCGGACTCCTCGGGATGCACGTGCTCGCCGGGCACGGGTCCCCGTCGGCGGGCGCGGAGCCGGGGTCGCACGCGGCGATGGCCGGGGCGGCGGTGTCGGCGATCGCAGTGGAGCCGGTGTCGGCGATGGCCGGGGCGGCGGTGCCTGCGATGGCGGCCGAAACGGGCGTGCTCGCGACCGCGGCGGACCACGACGCGGCGGCCGGTCCCGGTCACGGGTGCGCGGACTGCGCCGAGCACGCCGCGATGGCCGAGGCCTGCGTGCTCGCCCCTGTCGTACCCGTCGCACTGCCGGGGCCGCCCGCCGAGGACCTCCGTCCCGTGCTCGCCGCAGGGGTCGCCGCCTCCCCGGCGAACGATCCCGCGGATCCGCGCCCTCCGAGCATCGCGGAGCTCTGCATCAGTCGCAGATGAGCCGATGCCCGGTGCGTCTCGCAGTCCCCGGTTTCCGCGGGCCGACGCACCGGAGCGGCTTCGCGCCCGCCGTCCGGCGGCGCGCGTCATCGACGACGAAAGCAGAGAACGACATGACCATCCGCACCCTCCACCGCGCCCTCGCGATCGGGACCATCGCCCTCGCCGGGGTCGTCCTCACCGCCTGCGCGCCCACGACCGACAACTCCGGGATGCCAGGGATGTCGCACGGCGCGACTGCCCCGGCGACCGGATCCGCCCAGGGCTCCGCGAACGACGCCGACGCGATGTTCGCGACCATGATGATCGATCACCACCAGCAGGCGATCGACATGAGCGACACGCTCCTCGCCAAGACCGGCGTCGATGCGCGCGTCGTCGACCTCGCGACCAGGATCAAGGACGCGCAGACGCCCGAGATCACGAAGATGCGCGGCTGGCTCGCCGACTGGGGCGTGCCGTCCGCGTCGGCCGGATCCATGAGCCATGGCGACGGCATGATGAGCGAGGCCGACATGGCGGCGCTCGAGGCGGCCCCTGGTGCCGAGGCGGGGAAGCTGTTCCTGCAGCAGATGATCGTGCACCACGAGGGCGCGGTCGACATGGCCCGCACCGAGAAGGCGGACGGCGCGGATCCCCTCGCCGTGGCCCTCGCGAGCACGATCATCGACGCCCAGACCGCCGAGATCGCCGAGATGAAGAGCCTGCTCGCCGCGCTCTGACCCGGGCCCCGGCCCTTCCTCGGCTGGGCCCGGTTCGAGACGCGCGCGGTCCGGTTCGCGACCGGTTCGCGGCCCGGCCCGGCCCGGTTCGCCCCGGTTCGAGACGCGCGACGCCTGCATGACCTTGCCACGGATGCACGACCGGATCCGCGATCGGATCGTGCACGCGTCGCGACGTCGTGCAGGTGTCGCGTGCGGAGCGCAGCGAAAGGCCACCCACCTTCGGGTCGTCCCCATCAGCGGAGCCCCTGGGGCGCGCTCACGGGGACGACTCGAAATGCCGGGCGGCGTAGTTCCGGCCCCGCGTTCCCACCTTCGGGTCGTCCCCGCCAGCGGAGCCCCTGGGGTGCGCTCACGGGGACGACTCGAAAGTGGGTGGCGGAGGCCCGAAGGACAGGGGGGAGACCAGCTAGTCGGATCCGGGGTCCGCGCGTAGCCTTCCGGTATGGACGGCTTCGCGGCGGTCGACTTCGGCTTCGCGCGTGAGGTGCTCCAGCGGGGCATCGCGGCGCTGTATCTGATCGCCTTCGTCAGCACGCTGAACCAGTTCCGCGCGCTGCTGGGCGAGCACGGACTGCTGCCGGCGCCGGAGCTCCTCGCCTGGGCCGGATCCTCCCCGCGCGCCCGCCGGCTCCTGCGGCCGACGCTGTTCCTTCGGGTCCGGTACACGGACCGACGGCTCGCGGCCCTGTGCATCGCGGGGATCGTCGTGTCTGCGGCGCTCGCGGCAGGCCTGCCGCAGCTCGCGCCGCCGTGGGTGCCGATGGCGTGCTTCCTGCTGCTGTGGCTCGGATACATGTCGATCTCCTCGATCGGGCAGACGTTCTACGGCTTCGGCTGGGAGATGCTGCTGCTCGAGGCCGGGTTCCTCGCCGCGTTCCTGGGATCCGCGTCGCAGCCGCCGCCGACCGTGATCATCGTGCTGTTCTGGTGGCTCGTGATCCGGCTCGAGTTCGGCGCGGGGATGATCAAGATCCGCGGCGGTCGCGAGTGGCGCGACCTCACCGCGCTCATGTACCACCACGAGACGCAGCCCATGCCGGGACCGCTCAGCCGGCAGGCGCACCTGCTGCCGCGGTGGTTCCACCGCCTCGAGGTGATCGGCAACCACGTCGCGCAGCTCGGAGCGCCCTGGCTCCTGCTCGCGCCGATCCTGGGCCTGTGGATCCCCGGCGCGTCGACGGGCTCAGCGAACTGGCCGGCGATCGTGGGGGCGGCGGGCGCCGCCGTGGTGATCGCGACGCAGCTCTGGCTCGTCCTCACCGGCAACTTCGCGTGGCTGAACTGGGCGACGATCGTGATCGCGTTCTCCGCGGTCGGGATCCCGACGGGCGCGCCGCGCCCTGCGGCCACGATCCCGCCCTGGACGATCGACGGCCTGTCGCTGCCCTGGTTCGTCGTGACCTCGGCGGTGGCCGTGCTCTACGCGTGGCTCTCGGTGCCGGCGGTGCGGAACCTGTTCTCGCGCAGCCAGGCGATGAACGCTTCGTTCAACCGCTGGCAGCTCGCGAACGCGTACGGCGCCTTCGGAACCGTCACGAAGGAGCGGATCGAGATCGTCGTGGAGGGCACGATGCAGCAGGAGGCGGACCCGGATCCGCACGCGGGCGAGTGGCGCGAGTACGGCTTCCGCGGCAAACCGGGCGAGCTGCACCGCATTCCAGGGCTGTTCGCGCCGTACCACCTGCGCCTGGACTGGCTGATGTGGTTCCTGCCGCTGGGCCGGATGCACGAGGACTGGTTCGCGATGCTCCTCGTGCGACTGCTCGAGGCGGATGCGCCCACGCTGCGGCTGCTGCGACACGACCCCTTCGCGGGGGAGCGGCCGCACCAGGTGCGGGCCGTCGCCTACCGCTATCGGTTCACGACACGCGCCCAGCATCGAGAGAGCGGGCGCGTGTGGATCCGCGATCGCCGCCGGGTGGTGGTGCGCCCGCTGTCGCTGGGCGACGGCTAGCGCGGTCGGCGCGGACCACAGCCGCTCGGACCCGCCGCACGGCCCGGGAGCGCAGCCCGCAACGCAGCCCCGCAACGCGGCACCGCCGCCATATCGTGCCTGTATCGAAATCCGGATACGCTCCGGCAACCGACCGCTCGCTTGACTCGATCCATGCGAACATCCGCCTCGGAACTCGTCGTCCATGAGGATGCGCTCCGCGAGAACACCGCTCGCCTGCGGGCGCTGTCCGGAGGAAGGCTCATGGCCGTCCTCAAGGCGGACGCGTTCGGTCATGGGGACGTCGCCTCCGCGGTGCTCGAGGCCGGTGCGGATTCGATCGGCGTCACCAGCATCGAGGAGGCGCTCTCCTTCCGGCAGGCGGATGTCGGCGTGCCGATCCTGAGCTGGCTCAACCCGCCGGGCGCCGACTTCGAGACGGCGGTGCGCGAGCGCATCGACCTCGCCGTGCCCGGCCTCGAGCTGCTCTTCGAGATCGCACGGGCCGCGCGGGCTGCGGGCACGGCGGCCCGCGTGCACCTGCACATCGACGTCGGCACCGGCCGGGACGGCTGCCCGCCGCGCGACTGGGCGACGCTGTGCGCCCTCGCCCGCGAGCAGGAGGCGGCGGGCGCGATCCGCGTGGTCGGGGTGATGGGGCACATGTCCTGCGCCGACGACCCCCTGAGCGGGCAGAACGTGCGCGAGCGCCTGATGTTCGAGAACGCGATCCGCACCGCGCGTCGTCGCGCTCTGCGCCCGCACCTCCTGCACCTCGCCGCCACGGCCGCGACGATCACGGGCGCGGGAGCGGGATACGGCCCGCACCGCATCGGCGCAGGACTGTTCGGCATCGACCCGTCGCGCACGACCGATGTCCTGCGGCCCGCGCTGACCCTGACCTCGACCGTCGTGTCGTCCCGCGAGGCACCGGCGGGCACCGGCGTCGGATACGGGCACGACTTCGTCACCCCGGAGTGCACTCACCTCGCGCTGCTGCCGCTCGGCTACGCCGACGGGCTCCCTCGAGCGGCGTCCGGGCAGGCGGAGGTGCTCGTACGCGGAGAGCGCCGGCCGCTCGTGGGCAGGTTCTCGATGGACATGGTCGTCGTCGACACCGGTGACATGCTCCTGCGACCGGGGGAGCGCGTCACGGTCTTCGGCCCCGGCCGGGACGGCGAACCGACGGTCGCCGAATGGGCCGCCTGGTCGCACACGATCGAGCACGAGATCGTGACCGCGGTGGGTTCTCGGACCTCCCGGATCCGCCGCACCCTCGACACATCGAACCACCCCACGACCTCGCTCCCTGGAGAGACCGCATGCCTCAGCACACCCGCCGGATCGCCGTCATCGGAGGCGGCGCGAACGACGAGCACACGGTCTCCCTCGCCTCTGCGGCCGCCGTCGCGCGCGCTGTCCGCGCGCTGAGGCACACCGCGGTCCCGCTCACGATCGGCGAGGACGGCGCCTGGCGAGACGAGCAGGACACGGTGCTGCCCGCCCATCGCGCGATCGAGCTGCTCACCGGGTGCGATGCGGCGATCCCGATGCTGCACGGCGTCCGGGGCGAGGACGGCGCGATCGCGGGTCTGCTGGAGCTCTGCGGAGTGCCCTCCGCGGGCTCGCCCGTCCGCGCGGGCGCACTGGGGATGGACAAGCAGGCCACGAAGCTGATCGCGGCATCCTTGGGCATCGCGACGGCGAACGGGCGTCTCGTCGGGGCGGGAACCGCGGCGGTGACCACCGGCCTGACACCGCCCTTCGTCGTGAAGCCCGCGAGCGGCGGATCCAGCAACGGAGTTTTCGTCGTCGCAGACCTCGGCGACGTCGCCGACGCCGTCGACCGGGCGAGGACGTTCGGGGATCCGGTCCTGATCGAGGAGTACGTCGCAGGGCGGGAGGTGGATGTCGCGGTCTTCCGGGATCGGCGCGGAGCGCTGCGGCTCGGCGCCGCACTCGAGATCGGAGTGTCGTCCGGCGGCGTCTTCGGCGCGGTCGAGAAGTACGACGGCAGCGCCCGGTTCACGGTGCCCGCCCCGATCGGCGACGCCGAGGAGGCGGCCGTCCGGTCGGCGGCGGCGCGGCTCTACGAGGCGCTGGGGTGCGCCGGGGTCGCGCGCTTCGACTTCTTCGTGACCGCCGACGGCCCCGTGCTCAACGAGGTGAACACGGCGCCGGGCATGACCGAGCGCTCGCAGGTTCCGCTGATGTACGCGGCGACCGGCCTCGACTACACCGGATTGATCGCCGAGCTCCTCGACGCGGTGTTCCTCGACGCCGTGCCGTCGCCGAACCAGGGGGAGGCGCCGCAGCGGGCCGGGGCGACCGCGTGACGACCGCCGAACCCGCTCCGAAGCCCCGACTGGCCTGGGCGGACACCGCCAAGGGGCTGCTGATCGTGCTCGTCGTGTTCTGGCACGTCGTGATGAAGAGCTATCTCACGATCGACTGGCGCATCGGCCTGCCGATCCCCGGCGCCTGGGGCCTGATCTCCGACATCGCCTACCCGGTGCGGATGCCCCTGTTCTTCCTCATCTCCGGCTGCTTCGCGGCCAACGCGGTCGCCCGGCCGTGGGCCGCCGTGCTCCGGAGCCGCGTCCTGCGCTTCCTCTACCTGTATCTGCTCTGGACGCTCATCCACATGGCCACGATGTGGGCGTTCCCCGACTTCCCGACGCTGGTCCCGAGATCCGTCGCGGAGTTCATCGAAGTGATCACGATCAGCCCGCCGAACGCCTGGTACCTCTATGCCCTCGCGCTCTACTTCCTCGTGGCCAAGGGACTGCGCCGGCTGCCCGTCTGGATCCCCTTGGCCGCGGCCGCGGTGCTGACGACCGCCGTGGGAGCGGGGCTCATCGATGTCGTCAGCAACCGCGGATCGCTGCTCGCGAACCTGCTCTACTTCCTCATCGGCACCTCCTTCTCCCGGCAGATCATCGGATTCGCCGCCCGGCCGCGCCCTGTGCTCGCGGCCGCGGGCATCGTGCTCTATCTGGCTGCGTTCGCCGCCGTGAGGGTCACCGGGGCGGAGGAGATCCCTGGGGTGTGGCCCGCCGTCGCCCTCATCGGACTCGGCGCGGGGATGGCCGTGGCGCCGCTCCTGGCGAGGACGCGGCGGCTCGGTACCGGCCTGAGCCGGCTCGGGGCGCGCACGCTGCAGATCTACGTGATCCACATGCCGGTGCTCGCGCTCGCCGACGCCCTCGTGGCGGGGTGGGTGTCGGACGCCGGGAAGGCGGTGCAGCTGGTCGCGGCCGTCGTGCTCCCCGTCGTCCTCACCGCCGTCGTGATCGCGGTCAGCCTGGTGATCGGCAACCTCGTCACCCGCGACCGGCTGTCCTGGCTGTTCGACCTGCCGCACCGGCGCGCCCGCGCCGAGATCGGGCATCGCCGCCGTCTCCCGTGGCGCACGCCCGTCGCCGTGGTCGCGCTGGCGGCCATCGGCCTCGCCGCCACGGGGGCGGCGGCGCTCCCCGCGACGCCGGCGCGGATCCCGCAGCAGTCCGCACAGCACGTCGGGGAGGTCAGCATCGGTGCGACCGGTGACATCCTGCTCTACGACGCGAGCGGGACGGTGCCGGCGGATCACGGCGTCGGCCACTTCGACCGGGTGCGCCCCTGGTTCACGCAGGATCTCGTCACCGGCAACCTCGAGCAGGCGATCTCCCGTGACACGGGGGAGGACAAGTGCGGCACGGACGCCGAGTGCCTCGCGTTCCGCAGCGATCCCGACTCCGTCGCGGGCCTCGCCGGCTTCGGCATCCTCAACCTCGCGAACAACCACAGCCGCGACTTCGGGCAGGCCGGCTACGACGACACGAGAGCGGCTCTCGCCGGTGCGGGCCTCCGCGCGGTGGGCGGGCGGGACGAGATCGTCTACACGCGGATCGGCGCGGTCACCGTGGCGATGATCGGTTTCGCGCCCTACGGCGAGTTCAACCGGGTCACCGACCTGCGGCGCGTGCGCGCCATCGTCCGCACCGCCGCCGCGCACGCGGATGTCGTGATCGTGCAGGCGCACATGGGTGCAGAAGGGGCGAACGCGGATGCGGTCACGCCGGGGACCGAGACCATGTACGGGGAGGACCGCGGGGATCCTGTCGCGTTCTCCCACGCGGCGATCGACGCGGGGGCGGACCTGGTGCTGGGCCATGGGCCGCACGTGCTGCGCGGGATGGAGTGGTACCACGGCCGGCTCATCGCCTACAGCCTCGGCAACTTCGGCGGCGGGGGTGTCTTCGGCAAGGATCCGGCCACGCGCTACGGGGCCTACCTCTCCGTCCGCCTGCGTGCCGACGGGACCGTGATCGCGGGCCGCGTGCAGTCCGTCCGATTCGACTATCCCGACGGGATCCCCGTGCCGGATCCCGAGGGCGGGGCCGCACGCCTCATGGATCAGCGCGGGCACCGCGACTTCCGAGGCGCCGCGGTGCGCGTCGGTCCCGACGGCGTGATCGCCGTGCCCTAGACGGAGACCGGGGACCCGCCCGCCGCGAGCGAGGCGTACGCGGCGTCCACGACGGCGACCGCGGCGACGCCGTCGGAAGGCGTCACCCTGGCGTCGCGACCGGTGCGGATCGCGTCCGCGAAGTCGGCGATCTGGGCGCGATAGGGGTGGTCCTCGGTCTGCGGCGGGAGGTAGCCGGAGTCGGCGGGAGGGGCGCCGGGCGCCGAGACGCCGGACGCGCCGGCCGCGTCTGCACTGTCGTGCGCGGCGCTGTCGTGCGCGAGCACGCCGGTGGCGCCGACGGCCTCGATCGTCGTGCGGAACGGCACGCCCTCGCCCAGCCAGCCGCCGTCGATCCGGGAGGTGACGCCGTTCGCGTGCGTCAAGTCGACCGTCGCCGTCACGGGGGCGGACAGGCGTCCGTCGACGCTGGGCGGATCCTGCCTCGCGCTGACCGACGTCACAGGTCCGGCGAGCCACAGCGCCTGGTCGATGTCATGGATGAGCAGGTCGCGGATGAGTCCACCGCCCGCGCCCTCGTCGTAGAACCACGCGGTCGTCGGACCCGCGCCCGCACGACTCAGCCGCAGCGTCTGCAGCGCCCCGATCTCTCCTGAGGCGACGGACTGCTGGATCCGCCGGTAGGCCGCGAAGTACCGCACCACGTGCGCGGGGAGCAGCCGCACGCCCGCCGCGTCCGCGGTATCGGCCAGGTGCTGCGCCTCGGCCGAGGTCAGGGCGAGCGGCTTCTCGCACACGACGTGCCGTCCGCGGGCCATCGCGCGCAGGGCGAGGTCGAGGTGCGTCGGGGTGGGGGCGAGGATGCCCACGATGTCGACCCGGTCGATGAGCGCGTCCGCGTCGTCCGCGATCTCCACGCCGAAGCGCTCCGCGAGCGCGGTCGGCCGGGTGCGCGAGGAGATCACGCATTCCGCGCCGAGCGCCTGCCAGGCGTCGAGGTGCGCGGCGGCGATGGCGCCCGCGCCGATCAGCCCGACGCGCAGGGTCTGCCGAGGTCGTGCCGGTCTGCCCGGATTCATGGGTTGATGACCTCCGTCCTCAGGGGCGCTGGTCAGCGCCCCACTTGCAGTGTGGAGGGGCGAGGAGAGAACCGGTCGTCGAGCACGAGGCAGGCCGCACCGATCGCAGCCACGTCGGAGCCCAGCGTCGTCCCGGTGATCGTGATCCCGTGAAGCTGGTGCGAGATCGAACCGCCGGAGACGATCGGGGGTATCACTCTCAGGAAATGGGGTGCGATCGCCTCCCATGTCGCGCCGCCGATGACGACGTTGCCGACATCGAGCAGATTCGTCACGGTGAGGATGGCGGATGCCGTGAAACGGGCCGCCCGCTCGACGATGGCCACTGCGCCCTCGTCGCCGTCATCGGCGAGGCTGCTCAGACGTTCGAAGGCCGTGACGACGGCCGCCGGTGTCTCCAGATCCGTATCGGGAGGGAGCACGCCGGCGGACACGGCCTCGGTGGCGAGCATGTGCGGGGACCCGGTCTCCCAGAATGCGCGGAACGGATGCCGGTAGTGGTCCCCGAACTCCACAGCCGTCACCGGGAGGAGACCGACATCTCCCGCGTTGCTGGAGATTCCGCGCACCACGACGTCGTCCATCACGATTCCCGCACCCACTCCGGTGCCGAAGTAGAGGAACAGGAAGTCGCTCGGGCCCTCGCCGCCGCCGGCCCACAGCTCGGCGACGGCGCCCGCGATGACGTCCTTGTCGAGGAGTACGGGCAGCCCGGTCGCGGCGCGGAGATGATCGCACAGCGGGACACGATGCCAGTTCGGCAGGTGAGGCGGATCGAGGACCAGACCTCGTTCGACATCGACCGGACCGGGCGAGGCGATGCCGACGCCGAGGATCCGGTTGCGGTCGATGGGCGCCCGGCCGATCAGCGCCTCGATCTGCTCGCTCATCAGAGCGAGCACCGAGTCGGGATCCTGCGCCGCGGGCGTCGGGTGGGAGGCGTCGACGACGACGGCTCCGGTGAAGTCCAGGAGCACGTAGGTGATCGCCGCGGGGTCGATGTGCACGCCGACCGCATAGCTGCCGGCCGGATTGAGCTCCAGCATGGTCCGCGGCTTGCCGAAGGCGACGGCCTGCTTGCCCGTCTCGAGGATCAGTCCCTGATCGAGCAGGCGGCGGCAGATGTTGGAGACGGTCTGCGCCGAGAGCCCGGTCTCGGTCGTCAGCTCGACGCGGCTGCGGCCACCTGCTGAGCGGCGGATCGAGTTGAGCACCACGCCTTCGTTGAAGTCGGCGACTCGCGGCATGTTGGTGCCGCGATGCTGGCTCGGATGTTCCGGCGGCGCCTGTGCCACGCATCCTCCTCGTTCATATTGTTCGACCCTGACTGGATACTTTATCCCGCGTCTTGAAGAACCGGGCGGGAATCGATCTCCCGTTTGGGCTTGCGGCCTCTTCAAGTTACTCCATACATTTGAGTTAGTAAGTCATGACGATGATGTCCGCTGAACCGGAGCAGGAGTTATGCCCTCAACATCCCCCTACAGATCACGATCGCTCGGCGCTGTCGCCGCGGTCGGCCTGATCGCCACCGCCCTCGTCTCGGGAGGGGCCGCGGCGACCGCCACGGCCGACACCCCCGCCGCTACGGCCGTCCTCACGGCCACCCCTCAACTCGACGGCATCGTGAAGGTGCGACCCGGCGATGCGGGCAAGGATCCCGCCGCCGTGTCCACCACCGTGGATGGCGTCGAGTGCTGGCAGATGAAGAACGATCCCTATGTGCGCTACCTCTACGTCGACGTCGATCAGAGCCGCATCCCTCAGGGCGCCAAGCGCGCTCTGGTCACCGTGGACTACTACGACGCGGGCGACAAGGGTTTCGACATCCACTACGACTCCAAGAGCAGCCCCTGGAGCGGATCGCGCAATCAGCAGCTGACGGCCGGTGACAACTGGAAGCACACGACTTTCGAGCTGACCGACATCAACTTCGCGAACCGCGAGAACGGCTACGACTTCCGGCTCAACGTCAAGGCGGCGCAGGGGGAGATGCCGCCCGTCTGCTTCTCGAAGATCGCGGTGACGTTCACCGATCAGCCGGTCGCTGCACTCGATTCCCTGGCGATCATGAGCCCCTCGTTGATCTTCGCGCAGGGCGAGACCTCGGTGAAGGTCGCGACTCCGGCCGACGAGGTCACCTGGCGGCTCGGCGACGCCGACGACGTGCAACTGCGCACCGGCACGACCACCGTGAGCGGCGGGGAGGCCGCGATCGACCTCAAGGATCTACCGTTCGGCTACTACACGCTGAACGTCACCGCCGATGTGGGCGCCCCCGTCACGCGTACGACATCGCTCGCCGTGCTGGATCCGCCGCCCGCGGGCTGGAATGACGCGAACGCGTTCTGGGGGACGCAGATCCATCGAGGACATCAGCCGGCACAGAGCACCGAAGCGCTGATCGACGCGATGACGCTCGCCGGCTACGGCAAGAGCCGCATCGAGACGACCTGGGGAGAGGTCGAGAAGGAGAAGGGCTCCTACGACTTCACCGGCGAAGGCGTGCGTGTCGTGAAGGAGCTCGCAAGCCGCGGACAGAAGGTGATGTGGAACGCGGGCCTCACGAGCCCGCTCTACGACAACAATCACACGCCGGCGAGTCCGGAGGCGATCGCCGGGTTCGCGGCGTACGTCGGCGCCACCGCGGCGCACTACAGCGCTCAGGGTGCGTCCCACGACATCGGCGTCCTCAACGAGTACAACTCCACAGGCTTCAACAACGGCAGCTGCGGCCTGACCGCAGCGTGCTACCTGGACATCCTGCGTCCGACCTATCAGGCGGCGCACGGTGCGGATGCCCATGCCAACGTGATCGGACCGATCACCGCGGGCGTGCAGCTCGACTGGGCGAAGGACTTCATCGCCCAGGGCGGGCTCGACCACCTCGACACCTACGCGACCAACTTCTACGGCTACGCGCAGAACGGGGCGGGCACTCCTCCCGAGGCGACGACGGAACTCGCGAACCTGAAGCAGCTCACCACCCTGATCGATCAGGCCGATGGGAGCCGGGACATCCCCGTCCGCATCACCGAGAACGGCTGGCCGACGCACCTCGCAGGATCCACGCAGGCGCAGCAGGCCGACTACGCGATCCGCGGACCCCTTCTCGCCCAGCTCGCCGGAGCAGACGAGTACCTCTGGTACGACCTGTACGACGACGGATTCAACGGCGGCGAGCGGGAGGACAGGTTCGGCCTGATCAATCGGGCCGACGACACCGCGTGCTTCCTCTGGAAGTGCCCCGGCGACAACTACGCCTACGGGGCCGTGCACGGCATCTCGCCGAAGCCCGGCTTCGTGACCCAGGCCGTCGCGATCCGCAAGACGACCGGGCTCGCGCTCGCCGGGCGGGAGAGCATCGGCGGCGACTCGCTGTACAGCCTGAAGTACACGGGATCCGCTGCGGATCAGACCACCCGCGCGATGTGGAGCACGAGCACCGACACCGTTTCCGTGACCTCGAAGAAGGGCTTCACCCTGACGGACGAGTTCGGCCGCGAGCGTCAGATCGCCAAGGGCACCACCATGCTCGAGCTGACAGGATCGCCGGTCTTCGTCCGCGGTGAGGTCGATGTGCAGGCAACGGATCCGCTCTTCGTCCTCGACGTGCCGGCGTCCTCCGTGCTCACGCACTCCCTGCCCGTGACCCTGAAGACGGCGCCCGGGGCGAAGCTGAACGGCACCGAGCTCACCGTCTCGGCGGACGGCGTCACCAAGAAGGTCGCACTCAAGAAGGACGGCTCGGTCGCGCTGGACCTTCCCGGCGTCACCCGGCTGGGTCAGCGCCAGGTCACGGTCAGCGTCGATGACAAGAAGGGGAACCTGCTCGGGCAGGTGCGCGGAGCGAGCAGCGTCGTCGACCCTTACGTCGTCTCCGCGCGGCCCCACATCACCGGAGCGGCGGGCGACTACGCCTACTCCGTCGACGTGACGGTGCAGAACAACGCGCCGGATCTCGCGGTCGACATCGACCGAGTGGATTGGAAGCTCGGCACCGCCTCGGGGGCGCTGACGGACGCGTTCACCGTCGCCGCGGGCGGCACGGCGACGGTCTCGGTGCCGATCGCCGATCCGAAGGCCTACGCGACGCAGAACTACACGGTGACGGCGCGGTCCGGGGACCTGTCCCGATCCTCGAGCGGCCCGTTGAGCTTCTCACCGATCGAGCCGGACGGCCAGGCGGCACTCGCGCCGATCGATCTCAATGCTCTCGGCAAGTGGGTTCCGATCCGTGGTGGAACACGCACCGGTCCGGCCGATCTCGGAGGCACGCTGCAGTACACCGCCACCGCGGACGCGTTGAAGCTCAAGGCCGTCATCACCGATGACGTCCACCTCGCGGATCGCACGGATCCGGCACTGAGCTGGCAGGCGGACTCCATCCAGTTCAATACCTACAACCAGTTCCCGACCGTGCTCGGCGGCGAGCGGGTGGAGATCGCGGCCGCGCTGCTGAACACCGGGCCTGTCGTCTACACGTTCGCACCGCCCGCCGGACAAGCGCCCGGCCTGACGCCGGGCGCGGATGCGACGATCGTGCGTGACGATGCCGCGGGGACGACCACCTACGAGGTCTCCGTCCCCTGGTCATCGCTGGGCTATGCCGCCGCGCCGACCGGCGTGTGGGGGCTGTCGTTCCTGGTGAACGACGCCGACGGCGACGTCGCAGGCGCGGACTCGCGCTCCGGGTACCTGGAGTGGGGATCCGGCGTGGGCGCGGCGCCGAAGAACCCGGCGCTGTTCAAGTCGGTGCAGCTGGTCGGCGCCGAGTAGGAGGCGCATCCTCGCCAGCTCACCCATCACGCCGACGCCGTCGGCGGCGGACTCGCACGAGTCGCCGCCGCGGCCCGGAGTGATGGGTGAGCTGTTCTTGGTGGCCGGCGTCCTTCCGATCCGAGATCCATGGTGGGAGGACTCTTCGATTGACAAAGTCCATCAAGTTGAATTAAGCTCCGGAACAAGAACAGCCGACGGGTCGAAGCCGGTCCGGAGGCTGACGCAGGTATGACGAAGAGGACATCCGTGCACGACAACAGGCTGATCACCGAGGCGCGTCTCGACCGGTTCGTGGCGGAGTTCCTCTCGCCCGCGCTGTATCGCAGGGTGAGTGCGCTCGACGTGTCCGCCTTCGAGGTGGACGGAGAGCCCATCCCCGCCGCCGCGGCGATCGGCGCCGACTATCACCCGATCGCTCTGCCGCACCTTTGGGGTCGTCCGTGGTCGACGGTGTGGTTCCGGGGATCGGGGTTCGTGCCGGCCGAGTGGTTCGACACCTCGGGCAGCCTGCCCGACGGCACGCGCATCGAGCTCGTCGTCGACCTCGGCTTCTTCGGCGACCGGCCCGGCTTCCAGGCCGAGGGACTGGGGTATCTGCCGGATGGCACCATTCTCAAGGCCGTCTCCCCTCGGGCCTCCTACCTGCCCTGGCAGGGGGCTGCGGGGAGCCCGATCGATGTGTACGTCGAAGCCGCGGCCAACCCCGACGTCGCCGGCGAGTACGACTTCCTGCCGACGCCGTTCGGCGCGCGCGAGACCGCTCCGGATGCTCCGCTCTACACGATGCGTGCCTTCTCGGTCGCGCTACTGGACGAGACGGTGTGGGAGCTGACCCGCGACGTCTGGACCCTCGACGGGCTGATGCGCGAGCTCAGCGCCGACAACCCACGGCGGCACCACATCCTGCGCGCCCTCGAGCGCATGATGGACATCGCCGACCCTCACGACATCGCCGGCACCGCTGCGGCCGCTCGCGCGGAGATCGCCGACGTGCTGACCAGCCCGGCCCATCCCTCGAGCCACGACATCGTCGCGATCGGGCACGCGCACATCGACTCGGCGTGGCTCTGGCCGTTCCGCGAGACGATCCGCAAATGCGCGCGAACCTTCTCCAATGTCGTCGCCCTGATGGACGAGCACCCGGAGTTCCGGTTCGCCTGCTCCTCGGCGCAGCAGCTGAAGTGGATCAAGGACTTCTATCCCGACCTGTTCGCCCGCATCAAGGCGAAGGTCGTCACGGGACAGTTCGTCCCCGTCGGCGGCATGTGGGTAGAGCCGGACATCAACATGCCCGGCGGTGAGGCCATGGCCCGCCAGTTCGTCACCGGCAAGCGGTTCTTCCTCGAGGAGTTCGGCGTCGACACGCTCGAGGTGTGGGTGCCCGACACGTTCGGCTACTCGGCGGCGCTGCCGCAGATCATCGCTGCCAGTGGATCGAAATGGTTCGTCACGCAGAAGATCTCCTGGAATCAGACCAATCAGATGCCGCACCACACCTTCCTCTGGGAAGGCATCGACGGCACGCGCATCCTCACCCATTTCCCCTCCGCCGACACCTACATCTCCGAGCTGTCCGGCGCTGAGCTCGCGCACGCCGAGCGCAGCTTCCGCGAGGTCGGCGGGTCGTCTGTTTCGCTGATCCCGTTCGGCTGGGGCGACGGCGGTGGCGGACCGACGCGCGAGATGATCGCCGCGGCCGCCAGGGTGCGGTCTCTGGAGGGTTCGCCGAAGGTGGAGATCGATACCCCGCAGGCCTTCTTCGAGAGGGTCGAGCGGGAATATCCGAACCCGCCGGTGTGGTCGGGCGAGCTGTACCTGGAACTGCACCGCGGATCGCTGACCTCGCAGCATCACACCAAGCAGGGCAATCGCCGCAGCGAGCACCTGCTGCGCGAGGCCGAGCTGTGGGCCGCGACCGCGGCCTGGCGCGAGGGCGCCCAGTATCCGTATGACGACCTCGAACGCAGCTGGCACGACGTGCTGCTCAACCAGTTCCACGATGTGCTCCCCGGCTGTTCGATCGCCTGGGTGTATCAGGACGCCCAGCGGATGTACGCCGAGATCGAGGCGACCGCCGAGCGGATCGTCGCGGGATCGCTCGCGGCGCTGGCCGGTACGGGCGATCGAGTGCTGAGCGTCAACGCCCGTCCGCAGGCGGCGGGCGACGTGCCCGCCCTCGGAATCGCTGCGGCGGAGTCGGCCGAGGGGACTCCCACGGTCGGCACCCGGGGTGAGGATCTCGTGCTCGACAACGGTCTCGTCCGGGTCGTGGTGGATCGCAGGGGTCTGGTGACCTCCCTGATCGACAGCGCATCCGGCCGTGAGGCGATCGCACCCGGATCGGCCGGGAACCTGCTGCAGCTGTTCCGTGACATCCCGAACAAGTGGGACGCGTGGGATATCGACGAGCACTACCGCCGGGTCGGCGAGGACCTCGTCGACGTGGAATCCGTACGATCCGTCGTCGATGAGGAAGGCGCCGCGATCATCGTGGTGCGGGCCTTCGGCGCATCCCGCCTCGTCGAGACGATGCGCCTGCGTGCGGGATCCGCCGCTCTCGACCTCGACTTCGAGATCGACTGGCAGGAGACCCGGCATCTGCTCAAACTCGCGTTCCCGTTCGCTGTGCACGCCGATCGCTCCGCCGCCGAGACCCAGTTCGGTCATGTGTTCCGGCCCACGCACGTCAACACGTCCTGGGACGCCGCACGTTTCGAGATCAGCGCACATCGCTGGATCCACGTCGCGGAGCCCGGATACGGCGTCGCGATCGCGAATGAGTCGACCTACGGGCACGATGTGGGCAGGGCGACTCGCGAGGATGGGGGCACGACGACCACGGTTCGGCTCTCGTTGCTGCGTGCTCCGGTCTTCCCCGATCCTGATGCGGATCTCGGCCACCATCACCTGCGAGTGTCGGTGCGACCCGGGGCGGGCATCCGTGAGGCGGTCGACGAGGGGTACCGGATGAACCTGCCTCTGCGTACGGTCGACGGGGCCCGTGATGTCGCTCCGCTCGTGCGCGTCTCGCATCCTGCGGTGCGGATCGAATCGGTCAAGCTCGCGGAAGACCGCAGCGGCGATCTGATCGTGCGGCTGTACGAATCCGAGGGCGCCCGCGCCGTCGCCGACGTCGAGATCGACCAGGCCGGATCCGTCGGCTTCGTCGACCTGCTGGAGCGGGAGATCGAATCGCCGGCGGGGGCCACGATGACCGCGGCCGGAGTGCGGATCACCCTCCGGCCTTTCCAGCTCCTCACTCTGCGTGTCATGCAGGCTGCGCGCGTCTCGAAGGAGGCGCCGCAGGACACGTGAGGACCGCGTCGTGGCACGATCGGCTCGTCGCGGCGGACCACCCGGAAGCACCAACCCAGGGCGAACATGCGCCCACTACGAAGGAGTAGCAGCAATGCAGGTACGTTCCCCCCGCGCACTCGCGATCGCGGCCGTGGCCGCGATCGCCGGCCTCACCCTCGCCGGATGCTCGAGCGCAGCACCCGAAAAGGGCCCGACGGCCGACCCGAAGGCCAAGGTGACCATCACCGTGGGCGAGATGCCCACCGCGGACCAGCCCGCCGCCCTCAAGACGTTCAACGACCGGGTGGCCCAGTTCGAGAAGAAGTACCCGAACATCACCGTCAAGGGCGAGGAGACCCGCTACGACCCGTCGAGCTTCAACGCGCTGCTCGTCGGAGGTACGGCGCCGAGCACCCTCGCCATCCCGTTCACCGACATGCAGGCGCTGATCGCGCGCGGTCAGGCGGCAGACATCACGCAGTTGGCGAAGGAGAGCTCCGTGCTGTCCGGACTGAATCCGGACCTGGTCAAAGCGGTGACGAAGGACGGCAAGGAGTACGGCGTCGTCCGGCAGGCCTACGAGATGGCGCTGATGTACAACCGTGCCCTCTACACCGAGGCGGGACTCGACCCGAACTCCCCGCCGACAGACTGGGAGGGCGTGCTGAAGAACGCGAAGACCATCGCCGAGAAGACCGGCAAGACCGGATTCATCATCCCGACCACGAGCAACCAGGGCGGTTGGCTGCTCGCCGCGATGTCGTACTCGAACGGCTCTCTTGTCGAGTCGGTCAAGGACGGCAAGGCGAAGGTCTCGGTCGACACGACTGCGATGAAGAAGTCGTTGCAATTCCTGCACGACCTGAGATGGGACGCGAACGCGGCAGGCGCCAACTTCCTCCTCAACGGCGATGACATCCGCAATCAGTACGCGGCGGGCACGGTCGCCCAGACCATCAACGGGCCGATCTACGCCGATGTCGTCGTCAACCGCGGCATGAAGGGCGCCGACATCGGCATCGCTCCGATGCCGCAGGGCAAGGACGGTCTGGGCACCCTGGGCGGCGGTGCGATTCAGTGGTTCAACCCGAAGGCGGACGTGAACGAACTGGCCGCGGCGCTGAAGTGGACGGAGTTCTACTGGCTCGACAGGTACTTCGACAAGGACAACGCCGTCGCTCTCGCCTCCGCGGCGGCCACCGACAAGAAGCCGGTGGGAGCCCCCGAACTGCCGTTGGTGAGCGACAAGCAGTACGACACGTACCTGGGCTGGATCAAGGATTCCGTCAATGTCGATCGTTCGCTCTACTCCGAATACCTGAGCTCCACGCTCAAGGTCAACGCCGAGCCGGCCGTCAAGGCTCAGGAGCTGTACGCCGCTCTCGATCCGATCGTCCAGGCGGTTCTGACCGATCAGAACGCCGACATCGACAAGCTGCTGAGCGCGGCGCAGACGTCGGTGCAGGGCGTCATCGACGCCGGCTGACGCACTCGCGGGTGCGGAGGCAGACGCGCCCCCGCACCCGTCCACCCCTTCAGAGAGGACCGATCGATGGCCGAGGTCACCGCCGCGCAGCGCAGACGCGCGAAGCCCGTCGGCGCACGCTTCATCACGTGGGTGCGCGGAGGCGGGATCAGCACGTTCTTGTTCTTCGTGCCCCTGCTGTTCACCTTCGGCTACTTCGCCTGGTGGCCGATCCTGCGCAGCCTCGTGTTGTCGCTGCAGAAGACGAATCTGGTCACCGAGCCGACGTGGGTCGGTCTGAACAACTTCGAGCGCGTCCTCGCCGACCCGCTGCTCGGCACGGCCGTTGCGAACACGCTGCTGTTCGCCGGCCTGGCGCTGCTGATCGGCTTCCCTGTGCCCATCCTGTTCGCGACCTTCATGGCCGAGATGCGGCGCACCCGTCAGGTCGCGAGCGTGCTGGTGTATCTGCCGGTGATCATCCCCCCGGTGGTGTCCGTGCTGCTGTGGAAGCAGTTCTACGACCCGTCGGCCAACGGCCTGTTCAACACCCTCCTCGGCGCCGTCGGCGTCGGTCCGCTGCCGTGGCTCCAGGACGGCAACATGGCGATGCCCGCGATCGTGGTCCAGGCCACGTGGGCGGGATTCGGTCAGTCGACCATCATCTACCTCGCTGCGCTCATGTCGATCCAGTCCGAGCTCTACGAGGCGGCCGAGATGGACGGCGCGAAGGTCGTGCGCAGGTTCTGGCACATCACCCTCCCGCAGATGCGCAGCATCATGCTGCTCATGCTGCTGCTGCAGGTCATCGGCACCATGCAGGTGTTCACAGAGCCGTTCGTGATGACCGGCGGCGGGCCCGTGAACCGCACCACGACCGTGCTGATGCTGATCTACAACTATGCGTTCCTCCAGGGCGACTACGGCAAGGCCACGGCGCTCAGTCTCCTGCTCGCCGTCGTCCTCACCATCGTCTCCGCGGTCTATCTGCGGCTCACTCGGAGTTGGAGCAAGTCATGACCACCATCGAATCCGGTGCTCCCACGACCGAGGCGGTCGTCACCGGCGTGGCCAGCGAATCCGGAGCGATCCTGCAGCCTCGTCGTCGACGCAGGAGGACGCAGGAGCCGCAGGACCGGACCAACGTCTCCGAGCTCGACCGCCGCAGCAGGCGGGTGCGCGTGGGCCTGGGGATCCTCAACGTCATCCTGATCGCGCTGTTGGTGATCATCTCCGCCGGCCCGCTGCTGTGGCTCGCCAAGGCCGCGCTGTCGACCTCGCAGGACATTCTGCGTGAGCCCTTCGCCTGGTGGCCGAGCGGGGTCCAGTGGCACAACCTGGCCGATGCGTGGGTCAAGATCGACATCGGCAAGTACCTCGTCAACACCGTGTTCCTCGCTGTCGGGGTCTGGTTCTTCGGGATGCTGGTGGCGCTCACCGGCGCATACGGTCTTTCGATCCTCAAGCCTCGTTACGCGAAGGTCATCAACGGCGCGGTGCTGGCGACACTGTTCATCCCGGGGATCGTCTCACTGATCGCGCAGTACGTGACCGTGCTGGACATGCCCCTGCTGCACTGGAATCTCATCAATACGTTCTGGGCGGTCTGGCTGCCAGGCGCGGCGAACGCGTTCAACGTGCTGCTGGTGTCCCGGTTCTTCGACAGCCTGCCCAAGGACGTCTTCGAGGCGGCGAAGATCGACGGCGCAGGCCCGTTCCAGATCTTCTGGCGGATCGTGCTGCCGATGTCGAAGCCGATCATCGGCGTCACGTCGCTGATCACGATCATCGGCGCGTGGAAGGAATTCCTCTGGCCGTTGCTCGTCCTCCCCAAGCCCGATCTGCAGCCGCTGTCCGTCGGGCTGTACAAGGTGACCGCGAGCGCGGAGATGAGCCTGCTGATGGCCGGCATGTTCATCTCGGTTGTGCTGCCGATCGTGCTCTTCCTCATCTTCCAGAAGCAGTTCCTGAAGAGCGCAGGACAGGCCGGCGCCATCAAGGGCTGAGCGACGCAGGCGGATCGCGGTCCCGGCTCAGTACGCGCGCAACCAGCCGCACATGCCCAACCGCTCGACCGGCTCGGCCCGGTGCATGGCGGCATCCGCGAAGTGGGCGGTGTCGGCGGCCTCGATCGCATCCAGTTGGCGGGAGGTCGCCGCGGCGGCCGTCCAGGCGCCGGTGCGCCAGCGTTCGCGCCAGGTGTCGGCGTGGTCGGCGACGAGTGCGGCGGCGCGGGCGTGGAATCGGCGCAGCGGATCGAGATCTCCGGATGCCGCGGCATCCCGCAGCGCCGAGAAGCCCTCGACGGCGCGGTCTCGGCGAATCATCGCTGCGGTGAGGCGAGAAGCGGCATCCGGCCCGTCGATGCGCGCGGCGGCCGAGTAGGCCGTGGCGGCCGACACCTGCGCGTCGGGAAAGGTGAGCACGGCGTCTCCGGCCTCCGGCAGGCCGGAGTTCTGCATGATCACGACGAGTTCGAGATCACCCTCGTTCACGAGGCGGTGGATGGTGCCGGGGCCGAACCAGAGGAGCGCGCCCGGGGCGAGCGCCGTCTCCCGAAAACCCTCGCCGAGGGTGAGCGTCTGCACCCGCCCGTTTCCGCTTGTGACGAGATAGCCCTCCGAGCAGACCGTGTGCAGGTGCGGGCTGCCGCCCCGCAGGCCGTCGATCGCGCGGTCCGTGTACACCCGCAGCCGGCTGACGCCGACCGCACCGGGGAACAAGTCGGTCACCGGAGGCTCCGAAGGCGCTCGATGTCCTCGAGCGAGAGGGCGCCATCGGCGATCGTCACCCGATAGCCGATGCGCGCCGTCTCATCGGGCTCGAGCGGAAAGGTGCGTTCGAAGGCCCACGAGGGATTGACCGCCGCGAATTCCTCCGAGCGGACGAACCACCGAGTGCGGAATCTCTCGGTCGGCATGGTCTGCTCGAACACGAGGGTCGACGAGCGGTCGACGCCGTCGTGTGCACCGATGAAGGCGAGCCATTCCGCATCCGATCCCCTGGCCTCGGACGCCGGGGCCGAGCCGGTCGGCAGCAGCACCTGGCCGCCCGTGAAGCTCCGAGGTCCCCGCCACCACAGCCCGCTGTAGCCGGAACCGGCGAGTCCCCGGGTGGCGGGACTCCCGAACGAGAGGCTCTCATCGGTGAGATTGCGCAGCTCTCCCGTCCACGTCAGCGCCCAGGTCTTGTCGTCGAGGAGCTCGAATCGCAGCGATCGGTGCTCGCCGATGAGGTCCTCTCCGCGAGCTGAACGCCAGACGAGTTCATGGGCGATCTCGTCGTTCGTCACTGTGGGCGGCCCGTCCGGATCCATCCGGCCGACGTTGTCGAGCGCGGTGTAGCCGGTACCGTCGACCCAGGTGTGGCCGCCCCACAGGTTGTGACCCGACAGGTCGGTGCACGTCAGCTGCAATCCCTTGTGCCAGCGGTGGTCGTGCGGACGGAAGTTCGTGACCACGTCGCCGGCGAGCGTGCGCAGCGGATGCAGGTACGGCTTGGGCGCCTCGAAGGCCGGGGCGTCGGACACCACGACGTAGCGCGCCAGCTCGACATCGTCGTGCTCGACGACGAGGAGATCTCCGTGGTCCACGATGTTCATGCGTGCTCCGCTCGGATGCCGATGCCGCCGTTCAGGGCGGAGTAGAAGGGGTCGCCGGGGCGAATGCTCCCGCGGGCCACCGTCTCGCCGGTGAGTGCCGACTTGTACAGGGCCGTGACGAGCTCCAGAGCGCGACGGCCGTCTTCGCCGCTGGCCTCCGGGCGCCGGCCGGCATGCAGATCGGCCACGAGGCGCCTCAGCTGCGGGGTGTGCGTGCTGCGCTCGTTCGGCAGAGGGTTCGCCCAGGATGCCGCCAGCTCTGCGCTCGCGTCGGGCGCGGGGGTGTAGCGCCAGTCGTCGTTGTCATAGCCGTAGAGATGGCTGAGCTCGACGGTCGCCTTCTCGGTGTCGAGCCGGATGCGGCTCGTCTGCGCGGGCGACACCGCACTGTTGGCGATCGTCGCGAGGGTTCCGTCGGCGAATCGCACCCATGCGGTCGCGATGTCGTCGGTCTCGATGTCCCGCAGGCGCCGGGCGACCTGCGCGGAGATCTCCTCCCAGTCCCCCAGCAGCATGAGCATCAGGTCGATCTGGTGGATGCCGAGCGCCATGATCAGCCCGCCGTCGCCGGAGAAGCTGCCACGCCACGGCTGTGCGAAGTAGTCGTCGCCGCGGAACCAGGTGGTCTGGCAGTGGGCGAGCAGAGGTCGCCCGAGCGCTCCTGATACGAGCAGCTCGCGGGCATGCCGTGCGCCGGAGCCGTAGCGCTGCTGGAAGACGATCGGCGCCCATGGACCGTCGTCGCGTTCGCCGGCCGTCATCGCGTCGTAGTCGGCGAGGCTCAGCGCCGGCGGCTTCTCGCACCAGACGGTCACGCCGGCCTCCAGGCAGGCGATCACCTGTTCCCGGTGCAAGGACGGCGGGGTGCACAGGATCACGAGGTCGGGACGCCGTCCGAGCGCCTCGTCGAGCGACGCGGTGTGGTGGGGGATCCCCCAGCGTGCGGCGAACGCAGTTCGGCGAGCATCGTCGATCTCGACGACCGAGTCCACGATCAGCTCCTCAGGGCCGATCTCATGGATCGACGGCATGTGCACGGCATCGGCGATGCCGCCTGCTCCGACCAGGACGGTGCGCAAGGGGGAGGGGGACATGTCAGCCTCTGCTTTCAGGGGTGGAGTGGAGGGTGAATGCACGGCCGGTGCAACCGGCGGGGACGTCGATCACCAGGTCGTCCCCGTCTCTCGTGACGGACCAGGCGTCGGACGCCGCAGGGAACGCGCCCGTGACGGACGCCGCCGCCAGACCGGGGAGGGCGATGCGGCGGGCCTGGCCGCGCGACCAGACGATGAGCAGCGTCTCGGCCCCGTCCGGGTGCCCGTCGTCCGAGCGCAGAGCGAGCGCGATCACCTCGTCGTCCCAGCCGGGAAGGCCCAGCGGCCAGAGCGGCACGGCGGACACCATCCGCCGCCGCCACCGCTTCTGGACGGCGACGGCTTCGTGCACCAGCTCTCGCTGCTCCGGCCGCAGGTCGGAGAGGAATCCCGACAGCATCATGCGACCGGCCAGACCGCCGAGCAGGGCGAACGCGGTCTCGGCGACTGTCATCGAGGACGCGGGATAGGCCCAGTTCGCGGCCTGTTCCGGGAGCACTCCGGCCGGCGCGGCCGCGGCGATCGCCGGATAGAGCCGGAAATCCTGCTGGTCACTGGTGGACTGCAGGTGCGCGACGGACAGCAGGGCGTAGTCCATTCGCATCGCCCCGGACGCGCAGTTCTCGAACAGCACCTCGGGATGCCGCTCCTGGGCAGCGAGGAGCCACTCCCGCAGGGCGCGGGTGTGGCCGAGGAGACCGGCACCCGCGCCTGCGGAGGCACGGTCGGTGCCGACCCCCGGGTTGATGTTGTAGTCGAGCTTGAAGTAGGAGATCCCGAACTCGTGGACGAGCCGATCGACGGCTTCGTCGAGATGCGCCCTGGCAGCTGGATGCCGCAGATCGAGGTGGTACCTCTGCGCCTCGATCACGCGCTCGCCGAAGCGCTGGAAGAACGCGTCATCCGGGAGGCTGCGCGAGGCGGGGGAGTCGACGCCGACGATCTCGGGTTCGAGCCAGAGACCAGGGCGCATCCCGTGAGCGCGGATGGCATCGACCACCTCGGCGAGGCCCCCCGCGAACCGGCTCGGCGCCTCCTCCCAGACGCCGATCGACGACCAGTAGTCGGTGGCATCCGCGAACCAGCCGGCGTCGATGCAGAAGTACTCCGCCCCGGCCTCGGCGGCGGACGCGATCAGCGGCAGCAGCGCGGGCGTCGATGGTTGACCGTCGAGCGTGTTCATGTAGTCGTTGTAGATCACCGGGAGTGCCTCGTCGATCGGGCGGAGCACGCGCAGCGCACGTCGGTACCGGGTGAGGGCCGCGAAGGCGTCGTCGCGCCCGCCCGCCGCGATGGCCAGGCCGGCCGGTACGGAATGGAACTCCGCCCCCGGTTCCAGGCGCTCGGCGAACTGGTGCTCGAGGTCCCCCGGTCCGCTCGCGGTGAGCACGACCGAGCTCTGCGTCTGGCCGAGTTCCCAGCTCCACCCGGCACTCGTCTCGATCTGCCAGGCGAGCGAAGGTCCTCCCTCGCGTGCGAGCACGCCGACGGGGAGGTGCTCCCCGGTCGACCAGGAGCCGTGGCTGGAGCGCGCGAAGCGACCGCGGCCGTCCTGGCCGTGGTCGACGAGTCCGAGCTCGGGAAGGGCCTCGGCGAGAGCCTGTTCATGCCAGCGGTTCTCCGCGAGCCATTCGCTCTCAGCCCACAACGCCGTGACCTCGTCGCGGTCGGCGAGCTCGATCACGAGCGAACTGACGGCGGTGACGGTGACCGCGCGCTCGCCGCCGTTGCGCACCGTGTGCGACCACTGCACGGCATCCGCTCCCTCTCGCACCCGGAATTCGCTGACGACCTCGAGGCCGGTCGCGGCATCACGCTGACGGATGCGCAGGATCCCCGCCTGCGCGGTGTGGTCGACGTAGCGCAGACGCTGCCCGACCGCGGACAGGACGAACGCCTGGCTGGTGCGCCCGTGCTGCTCGCCGGCCGTGAACAGGTCGACGAGCGGGTGATCGCGCACCGCGGAGGGGCCGGCGCCGAGAGCGAGTCCAGAGAGACCGACCGGCGCATCGTCGCGCGGTGACGTTCCGGAGAACTCGAGAGCCAGTCCGCCCGGAGTCCAGGTCAGAGTCACAGTGCCCTCAGGAGAACACGTCGTCGAGGAAGGCGAGGTGGCGGAGAGTCTGGTTCCACTGGCCGCCCTCGTGGCCGTTGTACGGGTACACGGCCATCTCCTTGTCGTCGGTCGCGTACGTGTTGAACGCGGCGTAGACGGTGGAGGGCGGGCACACCATGTCGCACAGCGCGACGGAGAACAGCGCCCTCGCGGTGGCGCGCGCGGCGAAATTGACACCGTCGAAGTAGGACAGCACGCGGAAGACGTCGTCCTCTTCACCCCGTCGGGTCTGCATGTAGCGGGTGAGTTCGTTGTAGGGGGCCGCGTCGGTGATCCTCAGCGCGCGCCGGAAGTGGCTGAGGAACGGCACGTCGATCATCGCCCCGGCGAGACCGTCGCAGAGCCCGGCAGCCGCGAGAGCGATGCCGCCGCCCTGGCTCCCGCCGGCGACGACCACGCGATCCGGGTCGACAAGGACATGACTGCGGGCGGCGTCGACGGCGCACGCGGCATCCGTGAAGATCCGCCGATAGTAGTAGTCCTGTGGATCCTCGATGCCGGCACTGAGCCTGCCGGCGATCTGGGGGCCACTGCCGACCGGGTCGGCGGTGTCGCCGACCGCACCGCTGTTGCCCTGTCCTCTGCTGTCCATGACGAGCACCGCGTAGCCGGCGCTCGGCAGCAGCGTCCATTGCTCCGGCACTCCGCGTCCTCCGGAGTAGCCGATGTACTGCACCACCGTCGCGCGGATGTCGCCGTCCGCAGGCCGCAGCATCCAGCCCTTGATCGGCTGGCCCGCGAAGCCGGGGAAGGTGACGTCCTCGACGAGGATGCTGCGCAGGGGCGACGGTGCGGCGGTGAATCGCGCGCTGCCGTGGCCACGCGATGCGCGCAGCGTCTCGGTCCAGAAGTCGTCGAAGTCGGCGGGCTCCTCGCGCAGCGGCTGGTAGCTCTGGAGTTGATCGAGGGGGAGGTCGAACTGTGCCATGGTGCTGTCCTTGGTCTCGGGCGTCTGGTCGGGTCGTCAGTGGAGGTTGCGTGAGGCGATGAGTGCGTGATCGAGGCGTGAGCCCGCAACGGCGGGTGCCAGGAGCGCGAGGTCTCCGCCACCCGTGGAGCTGCGGAGTCGGAGGACGCCGTCGGTGTGCTCGACGCTGACACGGGCCTCGTCCAGTGCGCCGTCGCGGAGCCGCAGCAGCCCGGAGGCGAAGACGTCGGCGAGCTCGGAGAAGACGAGATCGCGCGGTTCGTCGCCGTCGACCCAGTCGATGTCGATGTCGATCCCTCCCCCGACCCTCGAAACGCGCGCGGGGCGCTCGGATCCGTCGAATCGTGCGGCGGCCAGCTGCCACTCCAGTCCGATGGAGCGCGTCAGCACGCGGACGAGGCGCACGCCGTCGTGAGGGGCGTCGCCCAGCGGGAGATCGTCGACCAGCACCTCGGCACCGTCGAGCCCCCTGATCGAGAACCGCACGGTGAGAGTCGTGGTGCGGATGGGTTCGCCCGCCGGGATCGTGTCCAGGTGGATGTGGGCATCACCCGAGGGGGTTGCGCAGCTGAGGGCCCAGATGACGTCGCCGCCGTCCTGCGCTGAGCTGAAGGAGCCGCCCGCGAACCCGTGCCCGTCGCGCAGCACCTCGACCGACACGTACCGCGCGACCGCCTCGACATCGGAGGGATCGTCGCCCGGCTCTGCCCAGTAGCCGAGCAAGGGCCGTCGCTGGACCCACGTGTCACCGAAGTTCACGCTGCCGAGGGTGACGTTACCCTCGCGCCAGCTGGTGCCGATGGTCGGCACCGCGATCGGAGGGTGTCCCTCCGCCGCCGCGGCGGAGATCCCGGCGACCTGTCCGGGGATGTAGTGCGTCTCGGCGAACGTCTCCGTCACGGTGGACATCCCGGCCGGACGGTGCAGGAGCGGCCGAAGCTGGTCGGGGATGCGGTAGTCGAGCACGGCGTCGTGGGAGGCCTGGACATCGGCGGGCAGTGTGCTCTCATCGAAGAAGCGCCAGGTGTCGGAGGCCACGCGCTGCACCACGAGGAGGGGACCTGGCCGCCGGTGCAGATCGGTGGCGTAGCAGCGTGCCATGGGGCCGGTGAGCTGACCCGTCGCAGGGTGCCAGCGCGCGAGGAAGTGCTCCCAGGCGACGTGTTCGAGGTCCTCGGCGAGACCGACGAGCTCCGCGTCGGCGATGTACTGCCGGATGCCGGTGAACGCGGCCATCACGACGTGCCAGTACGTGGGGGAGTTGTACTCGGCGAAGCTCCGGCTCTCGGTGAGGGAGGCATGCAGACGACGCAGACGGTCTCGCCCGCGCGCGGTCATGCTCTCGTCATCGAGGAGGCTCCCGGTCGCGAGCATGACGAAGGCGCCCTTCACCGCGATGTTCGTGTAGTCGAGGTCGACGTCGCGGCGGACGATCGAGGCCGCGGCATGGCCCAGAGCCGTACGGGCGCGACCGCTGAGCGCGGGATCGAGGTCGTCGCCGTGACGGAGGAGGAGCAGCGCGAGGAACTCGCCGAGGAAGTCCGCCCAGTTCCAGTCCGGCGGCGACATCTCGCTCAGCGGCTCCTCGGCCCAGTACGACCAGAGCCCGTACGTCGCACTGGCGGGATCGGTGTCCTGCAGCGCCAGCACCTCGTCGAGCACGCGCGCCGCGCGCACGATGCGCGCCTCGCCGTCGATGACGGTGTCGCCCGCGCGATGGAGCTCCCAGAGCGCGAGGACGTAGGCGAGGCTGTCGCGAATGCGGTGTGCGCGTCCGCTCACGATCCTGGTGTGGATCGGATTCGGGGTCGCGTCGGCGAGGATCAGGTCACGCTTCGGGTCGTAGCCGGCGTCGCCGCCGCGTCGGGCAGCGTCGAGTGCGAGGGGGTCAGTGTTCACGATGTCCTTCGATATCGGGGAGGGCGTCCATGCCGACGAGGTCCAGGCCGAGGCCGGAGGCCTCGATCAGGATGCGGCGGAGTCGATCGGGATGAATGTGGTTCGCCGGTGACGATGCGGCGATGTCGTGCGCATAGAGCACCAGGGTCCCGCCGCGGTCGGCGAGATGACGCATCATCCCGCTCAAGA
Source organism: Microbacterium azadirachtae (assembly GCF_000956505.1). Lineage (GTDB taxonomy): Bacteria > Actinomycetota > Actinomycetes > Actinomycetales > Microbacteriaceae > Microbacterium > Microbacterium azadirachtae_A. The sequence continues at coordinate 105,303 of NZ_JYIX01000032.1, forward strand.
CGTCGGCGTCGGCAGGGTGCGCGTGTTCGCCGCGCGCGGTGTCGATACCGCGGCCGGGATGCACGCGCACCGAAGAACCGGGCGCGCTGATCGCGCGGGCTGCGACGGCGGGGTCGTCGGTACGCGGGCCACCGGTGCGCAAATGGTCGAATCGTGCGAGCAGGATGTCGTCGCTCGCCTCGTCGCGGCGGGAGTTCGGGTAGGCGAACGTCTGGGCGGATGCGCCAAGGGCGCGCAGCGCCTGCACGCTCGGATCGATCTCGTCGGCGAGGTAGGAGGCCGCGCCGGCGCGGGCGATCGTCTCGTCGGCGTTGCGGTGCCGGGCGCCGTGCGAGCCGATCGAGTGCCCGTCGGCGAGGAGGGTGCGGATGCCGGACTGCTCGCGACGGTCGAGCAGGTCGGCCTCGACGAGGAAGAAGGTCGCTCGTGCGCCGACGCCATCGAGGAGCGGCCGCGCCGACACCCAGCTGTCGACATGGCGGTCGTCGAAGGTCAGAGCCAGCCGGCCGGTCATGCCCGGATCCTTCCGTCATCGATGACGGCTATGGGTGCCACGTCCTCGCCCCTTCTGCGGTCGACAGGTGATGGAATCAGCCTATTTCAATTTAATGGAATTAGTCTAGTGTTGGTTCTCACGCGCTTTCCGCCACCGAAGGGGACGACATGACCGTTCAAGATCTGGATACCGAGGTCCTCGTCGTCGGGGCAGGCCTCGGCGGGGTCGCGGCAGCGCTCGCCGCGGCCGAACGGGGAGCGATGGTGATCCTCACCGAGGAGTTTCCCTGGATCGGAGGTCAGCTGACCTCGCAGGCCGTCCCTCCCGACGAGCACCCCTGGGTGGAGTCGTTCGGGATCACTGCTCGCTACCGTGCGCTTCGCGATGGGATCCGTGACGTCTATCGCCGGCGCTACCCGCTGGTCGGGGCGGCACGGGAGCGCATCGCCCTGAACCCCGGAGCCGGATGGGTGTCCAAGCTCTGCGCCGAGCCGCGGGTCGCGCACGGTGTGCTCGAGGAGATGCTCGCCCCCCACCGATCGACCGGACGGATCCGGCTGCTGGAGCGGGTGAGGCCGGTGGCGGCATCCGTCGACGGGGATCGGATCGTCTCGGTGACGGTCGCCTCGGAGATCGACGGGGCGCAGAGCGTCGTCACCGCCCGATTCGTGATCGACGCCACCGAGACCGGAGAGCTCCTGCCGCTGACCGGCACCGAGTACGTCACCGGCTTCGAATCCCGGGCCGACACCGGAGAGCCCAGCGCTCCCGACCAGGCGCAGCCGGACAACGTGCAGGCGCTCAGCGTGTGCTTCGCGATGGAGCACGTCGACGGGGACCACACGATCGACCGGCCCGCGCAGTACGACTTCTGGCGGTCCTTCACTCCTCCGGCGTGGCAGGGGGAGCCGATGCTGTCGTGGTCGGCTCCCAATCCGCGGACGCTGCAGATGGGCGCTCGCGACTTCGGACCCAACCCCGCGGACGACGCGCTCGCCGTCGACGCCGATCAATCGCGCAACGCCGGTGACGACAACCTCTGGATCTTCCGGCGCATCGCCGCGCGCGACCTCTTCGCACCCGGCTTCTACTCCAGCGACCTCTGCCTCGTGAACTGGCCGAGCATCGACTACTTCCTGGCGCCGGTGCTCGACGTCCCGCGCGATGTGGAGCTGCAGCGATACGCGGACGCCCGGCAGTTGAGCCTCTCGATGCTGTACTGGATGCAGACCGAGGCGCCGCGGGCCGACGGCGGCACCGGCTATCCAGGGCTGCGACTTCGCCCCGACGTGATGGGATCCGCCGACGGACTGGCACAGGCGCCGTATCACCGAGAATCGCGCCGCATCCGTCCGCTGACCCGCATCACCGAGAACGACGTCTCTTACGCGGTGCGCGGCGACCGCGGCGCCACGCGCTACGAGGAGTCCGTCGGAGTGGGCATGTACCGGATCGACCTCCACCCGTCGACCGGCGGCGACACGTACATCGACGTCGCCTCGACTCCGTTCGAGATCCCGCTGGGTGCGCTGATCCCCGAGCGCACGACGAATCTGCTCGCAGCCAACAAGAACATCGGCACGACGCATCTGACCAACGGCTGTTATCGGCTGCATCCCGTGGAGTGGAACATCGGCGAGGCCGCCGGTCATCTGGCGGCCTACTGTCTGGCGACGGGATCGCCTGCGCACGCCGTGCACGAGGCCGGCACGCTGCGGGCGGACTACCTCCGTGAGCTCGAGGCCGCCGGTGTCGAGCGGCACTGGCAGGACGGCGCGCACCCCTACTAGGGATGCGGATCATGGAGCGCGCGATGACGACTCCCGGCATCCGCCGGCGCTTGCGTGATGCGCGGCGCGGTCTCGACGACGACGCCCGGTTGGCACGGATGCGATGTGTCGCCGGGGGCCCGGTTCCTGGGGGCGCTGCATCTGCCGCACCCGCACGGCGTGACGATCGGGATCGGCGTCGTGATCGGCGATCACGTCACGATCGAGGCGCGCATCCGCAGAACGCCGTACAACCGGACAACGCCGGACAACCGCAGAACGCCGTACAACCGCACGAGGAGAACCGATGATCACCCCGCGAGTGCTGCTCGAGGACACGTACGCCACCTATCCGCACAGCAACGGCTATTACGACGAGGGAAGACGCGTCGCGCTCGGAAGGGCTGACGGCACCGAGGAGATCATCGGAGTGCGATGGGACGGTGAGGGTGGGCCCGAGGTGCTGCTCTCCGCGGAGTTCTTCGCGTCCGAGTCGGATCAGGTCGTGGAGCCGTGGACGGAGGGCTCGCCGCAGTGTTCCGTCCCCTGGTTCGACATCGCCCTGCAGGCGCAGACCATGGTGTGCGCGCGCGGGGGTGCGCTCTTCCAGGTCGAGCTCTCCGCCGCGACCCCCACGCCTCGTGTGGCCTACCGAGTCGCCGAGGGGTGGAAGCTCGACGGCTTGACGAGTGTCAGCGCCGATGGGCGGACGGCGCTGATCAGCGAGTCGCGCGAAGGGGAGCACCGTGCGCTCCTGCTCGATCTCGAGGGAGGCGGCGCGAAGGAGATCCTGCGGCACCCCTGGCATGCGAACCACTTCCACGTCGCGCCGGCGGACGAGTCGTGGGTCGGCTACTCGCACGAGGGCGCGTCGACCTCGGTCGACGATCGGATGTGGGCCTGGCACCCGCAGCACGCGCCGTCGGGTCGCCAGGTCGTCGATCAGCGTCAGGTCTCCGACACTCCAGGGGTCGCGGTCGCGATCGGCCACGAGCGCTGGAAGTTCCACGATGTCGGTGCGGTCGTGATCGCCTACGGCGAGTCGCCGGCCGGCCCGCGCGGGGTGTACGAGACGTACGTCGACGGTCGCGCACCTCGTCTCGTGTCTCCCGGCGATCGGGACTGGCACTGCGGCATCTCGCGGGACGGCAGCGCGATCATCGTCGATACCACCGGGTCCGCTCTCACCCGGGGCCGCGGGTGGTCCGATGCGGGAAGGGCGAGCTCGATCGTGCTGATCGACGCGCTCACGGGTCAGCGTCGGCTGCTGGCCGAGACGGGATTCATCGCGCACCCCTACCACCCGCATCCGTCCTTCGTCCCCGACGGGACGGCCGTCGTGTTCAACCATGTCGAGTTCGACGGCGACGGTGGTGTGCGGCGACGCGGTGCTGCGGTGCTGCAGCTGGACTGACGTCGCAGGCGACGCGAGCTTCGGCGGTGCCTCAGACGGCGTCGAACTCGCCGACTCGTCGGCGCAGGTCCTCGAAATGCTCGCTCATCCGCCGAACCGCAAGCGCCTCGTCTCCTGCGATCAGCGCCTCGACGATGCGGGCGTGCACCGCGCCTCGCCCCGGGGACGGTGCGGGCATCCGGTCCCCCATCTCGCGCCGGAGTTCGCCGAAGAGATGCCAGAACATGTCGATGAGATTGTCCACGAGGGAGTTCTTCAGCCCTGAGTACAGCGTGCGATGGAACTCCTCGTCCAGGTCGCGGAAGTCCTCGCCCCGTTCCTCGCGCTCCACCATCTCCTTCGCGATGAGCGCGCAGCGTTCGAGTTCTTCCCCGAGGCCGGCGCGCACGACGGCCGACATCAGACCGACCTCCATCGACTCGCGAGCGACGAGCACTTCTTGGATGGCCGACCCCAGACCCGCCAGCCCATAGGGGAGCTGTTCGATGATGGGACGGAACGAGAACTCGGAGACGAAGAGGCCGTTCCCGTGCTGCGCTTCGATGACGCCGAGCGTCTGCAGGCTGCGAGTCGCCTCCCGCAGCGTGAGCCTGCTGACGCCCAGCTCCGCGGCGAGGTCGGCCTCGCTCGGAAGCCGGTCTCCCGGAGCGAGATCGTGCTCGCGGATGTAGTCGCGCAGCCTGCGCTGTGCGACGAGATAGATCGGGCCGTCTGGTCTCATGCTCCGACGGTACTGCTCACGCGGCGTCCGCCGTGCCCCGGGACGCGGATGCCTCCGCGATCATGGCGCGCAGCGAGGGGACGAGTCGATCGATGACTGCACGATCGTCGGCGTTCACCGGGCCCCAGACTCCCCGAGCAGGGCCGACGTCCGGGCCGAGCTCGTTCATGAGCTCCTTCACGAAGCCGGGGCCGGTGGCGACGCGCGCGATGTCGCGGAAGGGCTTGTGCAGCGCGTGCGCGCGCTGCACGTCCCCGCTGTCGAACGCGTCCACGGCCGCGTGCGCGAGAGGGGCCAGCCCGTTGTACAGGCTTCCGATCGCCGACTCCGCCCCCGTGGCGAGCGCCGCGGGGAGCAGCTCGTCGCGTCCGAAGAAGATGCGCACATCCGGACGAGCCCGCTGGATCGCATCCAGCTCCATGAGGTCCTCATCGGTGTACTTCACGGCATCGAGCGTCGGGATCTCCGCCTTCGCCGCCGCCAGGATCTCGCTCGGACGCTGCGTAGACCCGGTCATCGAAGGGATCTGGTAGTAGCAGAACGGTGTCGCCCCTGCGGCGTCCGCCACCTCGGCAAGCCAGCGGATCGTGTGCGAGACCGTCGGCGCCTGCCCGTAGTACGGCGCGACGCTCGAGATCAGGTCGACGCCGAGACCCGCGGCGTGGGCTGCCAGTTCCCTCGTCGGTTCGATCGGCAGGCCGCCCACCTGCACGCCGATCGAGAATCCGTCCGGGCGTGCTTCGGTCCAGGCCTCGAGGATCTCCACCCGCTCCTCGATCGTGAGAAGCGGGAACTCGCCCGTCGTGCCGTTGACGAACACGCCGCTGACGCCGATCGCGCGCAGGTGCTCGGCCTGGTCGGGCACTCGTGAGACGTCCACCCGCCCCGCGCCGTCGTACGGCGCGAGGGCCGCCGCCCAGAATTCGAATCGGCTCATGCGCCTTCCTTTCGCTCGATGCGAGCAGCAGTAGATCAGATATCTGATAACTCGTCAAATGTGTGAGCGTGCGCGAACGGATCACGCTTGACTCGAATGGCCTCTGTGTCTAGCTTAGTTGTCAGATATCTGATCTTTCCTCGAGGAGCTCCATGAATGTCGCTGTGCTCGCCCATCTCGACGATCGTGCGCGCTCACTCTGCCGTGAGGGGCTGATCGACGACGTGGTCCAGTGGCGAGTCTCCGATGCAGAGGCGCCGGAGTGGCGCGACGTCTATCGGGATTGCGAGATCGTCTTCGGCACGATTCCTGCTTCCTGGATCCCGCGCCTGAACGCTCTGCGTTGGCTGCAGCTGGAATCGACCGGCTTCGAGTACTACCGGGACAGCGCCGCCGAGATCTCACGGCGCGGGATCCTCGTCACCAACCTCCGGGGACAGTTCGCCGAGCCTGCCGCGGAGACGGCTCTCGCCGGCGCGTTGAGTCTGATGCGCGGGGTGAGCGTCCTCTCCCGAGGCCGGCAGGAGCGACGCTGGCAGAGCCTGGAGGTGAGACCCGGCACGACCCTCCTCGCACGGAGCAACGCACTCGTGCTCGGCGCGGGCGCGATCGGAGGGCACGTCCGGCATCTGCTCGAGGCGTTCGGCGCCCGCGTGCAGAGCTTCGCCCGCAGCTCACCGCGGGCCGAGCTGCACGATCTGACATCGCTCGACGCCGCGCTGCCCGGCGCCGATCTGGTCATCAGCTGCCTGCCGAGCACGCCGGGCACGCGGCTGCTGTTCGATCGTGAGCGGCTCGCGAGGCTCTCCCGATCGGCGGTCATCGTGAACATCGGTCGCGGAGACCTGATCGACGAGGAGGCCCTTGCCGACGCTCTCGAAGCCGGTGAGATCGGAGGATGCGTGCTCGATGTGACGCAGGAGGAGCCTCTGCCCCCGACGAGTCGACTGTGGGCCGCGCCGGGCGCCGTCCTGACCCAGCACACCGGGGGAGGGCATCGCGACGAGCTCGCCGACAAGGCTGCGTATTTCTTGGCGAACCTGGCGCGGTGGAAGACGGGCGAGCCGCTCGACGGCCAGGTCGATGTGCGGCTCGGATACTGACGAGTGCGCCCGGAAGACATCCGAACGTCCGCTACGACCACGAAGAAGGACCGATGGCCATCATCCGAAGAGTCCGACCGATCCTGCTGAGCGCCCCGTACGGGGAACCAGGGAGCAGCATGGAGAACATCCTGCATCTTCCTGGTGGTGTGCGGACCGCGGGATTCGTCGAGATCACGCTGAGCGACGGCACCGTCGGAATCGGCGAAGGATACCTCGCCGTCTTCGCCCCCCAGGTCTTCCGCAGCATCGTCGAGCTCCTCGAGCCGATCCTCGTCGGCGCGGAGTCCGAGCCGCTCGGATCCCGCATCCGGGATCTCGTCACCGCGACGGGCTATTGGAGCCTTCAGGGAGCGGCGCGGCACGTCATCAGCGCGATCGAGATCGCCCTGCAGGACTGCGCGGCCCGATCGGCGGGTGTGCCGCTCTGGCGGTTCCTCGGCGGGGCGAACGATCGGCCTCTCCGCGCGTATGCCAGCGGCGGCGACTCGCGGACTCCGCAGGCCATGCTGGCGGAGATCGAGCAGGTCTCGCAGCTGGGGATCGACGTGTTCAAGATCCGCGCCCGCGGGACCCAGACGGACAAGGTGCGATGGACGCAGGTCGCCGCCGCCGAGAAGGGGGTCGGCATCGCGATCGACATGACCCAGAATCTCGTCGTGCCCTCGCAGACCGTGGAGGACGTGCTCCGCTTCGTGAGACAGGTGGGCACGGAGAGCGAGGCGGCGCCCGTGTTCCTGGAGGAGGTGCTGGGCCCCGACCAGATCCACCGCCTGCCAGAGCTCAGAGCGCGCACGGACATCCCGATCGCCGGCGGCGAGGTCGTCACGACGGAAGCCGAGCTCTGCGGCAGGGTGCGTGCGGGGGCGTACGACATCGTCCAGCCGGATGCCACCGTGATCGGCGGCGTCGGCCCTGTCCTCGACGTCTTCGCTGCTGCTCGCGAGATGGCGACCGAGGTCTATGTGCACTGCTGGGGTGCGGGAGTCGGGGTCCTGGCCAACTACCACGCGGCATCCGCCGGCGGAGGCCAGGTCGTCGAGTGGCCGCTGCCGCGCTTCGGGCTGCGGGCGGAACTGCTGCGCGGCGTCGTGACCGTGGAGGACGGCCTGGTCTCGCTCGGCGAGAAGCCCGGACTCGGGATCGAACTCACGGCCGAGATCGAGCGGGAGTTCCCTTTTCGCGAGGAAGCGGTCTATTCCTGTCTTGTCGACAGCACCATCGCCGAGGACGGCTGGGCGCCGGTCTGAGACCGACCGGTCAGTGCTCCGGGTTGCGCAACGGCGCGGTCTGTCGCAGCGGATCGGCCTTCGCGAGAGGATCCCGCACCGGGATCGGATCCGCGACCGGCTCCGGCATGGGGACCGAAGCGAGCGGATCCGCAGCGGCGATCGGATCCGTCGTCACGGGCTCTTGTGCGCGACCCTGCTCGAGCTGCAGCGCGACCTTCTTCTCGAGATTCTCGACGGCGGCGTCAGAGAGGTCGATGAGGCCGTCCAGCTCCTCGCGTACGCGGCGGTAGGCGGTCTGGCGTTCGGCGGGCGTGGCGGACTGGTCGACGGCGACCTTGAGCATGTGCTGCGCGCGCTCGAGGCGTTTGCGCTCGTCGTCGGTGAACGTCGAGTCGCGCAGGCGGCGGGCGTCCTTCTCCGCGATCTCGAACGCGACGGCGTAGTTGCCGACGGCATCGAGGTACTCGGTGACCTGCTGCTCTGTGATCTTCGCGTCGGAGGAGCTCGGACGCAGCGCGTCGGCGATCTTCTTCGCGCGCAGGAAGGCGGCGGTCAGCGGCTGGCGCCCGTCGCTCATTGCGGGGAACGCGATCATCTTGGCGACATCGAGCTCGTAGTCCAGCCAGCGGGCGGTGATCTCGTCGTGCTCGGCGAACAGGCGCTCGAGCAGCTCCTTGGAGGAGTTCGCCTGCTGCTGCGCGATCTCCCGCGGAGAGAGTTGCGGCGCGATCTGGCCCCTCGCGGCGAGCTGGGCGGCCTTGATCTCGCCCTTCAGTCGCAGCGTCTCCAGCTTCTGTTTGTGGTGCTGGCGGGAGAGGCCCTGCAGCCGCCCGACGATGGCGCCACCCACGCCCATGAGGGGGAAGATGATCCACCAGTGGCCACCGAACCACTCGAAGATCTGATTGAGAGCGTCCATGATGACCCTCAGCCTATGCCGGTCGGATCCGCCCCGTCATCGGCGCGACGCAGGTCTCAGCAGCCTCGTCAGGACCGGTGCGTCCGTCACCCGGCCGGGATCGGCGCCGACGACCCCCGGTACCACTCCTCGTCGATCGTGGCCAGGCGCGAGGGACGCGTCTCGGCACCCAGCCCGAAGAACCGCTGGAAGTTCAGCATGAGCGGATTCCACCGCTCCGGATCGATGCGATCGGCATGCCCCGCGAGGCGCAGCGACTCGCGAACGTGGACACGCGTGACGGCGACCTCGACCGCGAGCAGATCGGCCTCGGCGGGGCTCGTGGCGCCGCCCAGCGGATGCACCTTCGCGACGACGCCCTCGACGTGCACCGGGAACTCCGCGATGCGCGGCGGGGCGACGGTCTCGGAATCGAGCGGCGTGACCCGCGCCTGGGCGAACTTGTCGCGCACGTGCCGGTAGCCGGCCGCCTGCCGCCGAGCCGAGACCTCCGGGCGTCCTGTGGTCAGCGCGAGCCGGTCCACGTGGTCGACCTCGTGCTCGGAGGGCAGGTTGATCACGACCTCGCCCGTCGCGAGCAGGTTCTGCGCCGTCTGGCTGCGGGATCCGATGCCGATCACCGCGTTCTGGCCGAGCCACCACAGCGACGAGTTCGGCGCGAGATTCGGGTGGCCGTGCTCGTCGACGGTCGACAGCAGCGACACGGGCGTGCCGAAGTACAGGATCGCCGGGGAGATCGTGGTGTGCGGATCGAGCGCCGTGAGGAAGTCCATGCCCTCACTCTCGGCGAATCCACTCCGCGGGTCTGGCGGAAATCGGACGGCGCACCACGGGCGCTGCGCGGCTCAGCCGAGTCGCGCGGCGGCGACGTCGGCGCGGAGCTTCGGGAGCACACGGGATCCGGCCGGGTCCAGTCGGAGCACCGTGGCGAGTTCGAGGGCGAGGGCCTCGTGCCCCGCGGCGTTGGGGTGGAACGGGTCGTTCATGAGGCCCCACGGCACCCCGCCGCTCCCGAGTTCGGCGTAGCGGGCGAACTGGTCGACGAGGATCGCGTCCTCGGCCGCCGCGACATCGCGGACGGCCTGGGCGAACGCGCCGATGCGGGCGCGCTCCGGAGCGTTCGGCACGTCCACCGCGGGCGGCGTCTGCAGCACGGGGATCGCGCCGAGCGCACGCACGCGCCGCACGAACTCCGTGAGCGACAGGGCGAAGTCCGCCGGGGTGATCACGGGGAACGCGCCCCCGTCGGAGCAGTCGTTCGTTCCGATCATGAGCGTGACGACTTGTGGGCGCCACGTTGCGACCCGTCGGTCGAAGTCCTCCAGGATCTGCACGATCCGCCAGCCGCTGATCGCCGTGTCGATGACCGCGTCGTGCACGCGGCCGAGTTCGCCGCGGACGATCTCGTGCAGGTGCTCGGCGTAGGTGCGTCCGCCTTGGGTGTGCACGAGCCCGTGCGTGATCGAGTCTCCTGTGAGCACCCAGGTGAGCGGGGCATCTGCGGAGAGCGCGCGGGCGAGGACGTCGGCGTCGGCGGTCATGGATCCATTCTGCCGGGGGATGCCGCGCACTGTTCGAGATCGATGACGTGGCGCGATGGGGTTGCCTAACTGGTATATCGGCTGCATCATCATCGGACGGGGTTGTGCACGACTCCGATCGGCCCAGCGGGACTCGGGCCGGGTGGGGCGCCTCGACCTTCAGTGGCCGTTCCCCAGACGGCTGGCCGTTCCCCAGACGGTCGGCGAGGCGCTCTGCCGCCCGTTCGCGGCGCCGGTCGGAATGGCGGCGGCGTACGCGCGCGTGCCGCCATTCCGTCGCCGCGTCAGCAGACGAGGTTGTGCGTGTAGGTCGCGATCGGGTCGGTGCCGCCGTAGAGGTGCACGACGGCGCTCGTCACGCCCGTGTCGAGGACGATCGGAGCGTTGGCTCCGGCGTTGTAGTAGACCAGCCGGCCGTCGGGGGCGAGGTAGGTCGCGTGCCCGACGACGACGGAGTTCGCGGGGACGCCCGTCGCCGTCTGGTACGTGCCGTTGGTGACGCTGTAGACCGCCGGGATGCCGGTGGTCACGTACGTCACGTAGGGATCGGTGCCGCCGTAGAGCGCCGTCGTCGCGCTGGACACCCCTGAGCTGACCACGGTCGTGGTGTTGGTGGCGGCCCGGTAGTAGTACAGGAGCCCGTCGGGTGCGAGGTACGTGGAATGGCCGACCGCGGTGGTTCCGGCCGGGACGCCGGTCGCGGTGACGTAGTTCCCGGTGGTGGCGTTGTACGCCCTCGCGACACCGCCCGCGACGAACGTCAGCACGGGCTGCGTGCCGGCGAAGAGCGACACCTTCGCACTCGACACCCCGGACGCGACGAGGACGGATGCGTTCGTTGCGGAGTTGAAGTAGTACAGATCGCCGTTGGCGGCGAGGAACGTCGCGTGACCGACGGCGGTGGATCCGTTCGGCACGCCGGCCGCGGTGATCGTGGTGCCCGTCGCCACGTCCTGCACCATGGCGACCCCGCCCGACACGTACGTGGAGTAGGACTGGGTGCTGCCGATGAGGACGGTCGTGCCGCTGGTGACATTCGTCGCGAGCGGCATCGCCTTGCCTGCGACGGTGTTGAAGTACACGAGGCTGCCGTCGGGGTTGAGGAAGGTTCCGTGGCCGACGGCGACGGAACCGAGCGGGATCCCGGTCGCGGGCGGGTTTCCGGCCGAGACGACGTCGTAGATCTTCGCGCCGACCTGAGCCGTCACCGCCACCGGCGCGGTCGCGTTCGCCCCGGTCATCGACGCGCCCATCGTCGGAACGGAGGCCGCGTTGGGCGTCGCCTTGATCGCAGGCAGGACGACCTTGCCGTTCGGGTCGGTGGTGAAGCTGCGGGGGCCGGTGAACCCGTCCGCCCAGGTGAGGCCGCTCGGCAGGACGACGCTCACCGTCGTGCTCGCCGCGGGAGTCGTGCCGTTCGTGGTCGCGGCGAGAGTCACGCCGGTCAGGTTGCTGCACCCGCCCACGGTGTAGGGGCCGTTGACGAACTTCAGCGTTGGTGCGCCCGCCGATGCTGCAGCCAGCGGCATGGCGGCGGCGGTCGCGATCACGGGGACGCTCCATGCCGCGCCCCGAACGATCGTGCGCCGACTGATCCGTCCCGCCGTGGCGCCCTCAGGCGCGCTCGGCTCCTGAGCCTGTCCCGCTGCAGGTCGTTGCAACATCGTGGTGCTTCCTTTCGCTGTGTTCTCTCGGCTTCGCTTTGCGGGCTTCAGCACGCGACGGACTCGACGTAGGTGACGCCGTCGACGCCGGCGGTGAACTCGCCGCCGACCGCGCTGACCACGTTCGACGCCGCGAGGTCGTTGCCGTGGAAGAGCCCGCCGTCGGGGGCGAGGAAGAAGCTCCAGCCGACCGGGGTGGCACCCGCCGGCACGGTGGCGAACGTCGTCGTGATGGGGGTCGACCCGTCGGGGAACCACTGGTACGACTTGGCGACTCCGCCTTCGATGAAGGAGACCCCGTCGGTGGCTCCGGTGGTCAGGTCGCCCAGCTGGTCGCCGACGGCGGCGCTGACACCGATCCCGACCAGCTCACCCGAGCTGTGGTACAGGTCTCCGCCCGCGGTGAGGACGAAGTTGTGGCCTACCGCCTTCACTCCTGCGCCGTTGGGGACGGCCGGGAAGTCGCGCTGGATCGCGCTGGAGGGATCTGCGGGGTTGATGAAGTAGATCCGCGCCTGGCCGTTCGTCACGTACGTCACGGACTCGGCGCCGATGATCTGCTCGCCGATAGCGCTCGTGACGCCCGTGTCGATGAGGTCGTTGCCGTGGTAGAGCCCGCCGGCCGGGGTGAGGAAGAAGTTCCAGCCCACCGCGCGCGCCCCCGTGGGAACGCCGGTGAGGGCGGTTGCGCTGATCGCGTTGGTCGCCGGATCCCAGCTCCAGATGTGTGCGACGCCGTTCTCGTCGACGTACGCGACGCCGTCCAACACCCCGTTGGTCGCATCGCCCTGGGTGTCGCCGACGGCGCTGGAGACGTTCGATGCGATCAGCGTGTCACCGTGATACAGCTTTCCGCCGGGGCCGAAGAAGAAGTTCCACCCGGCCGACGTCGCGGCCGGGTTCGCGAACGTCACGATCGTGCCATCACCGGCACGCCAGTCCCGTGCGACGAGATTCGGGGTGACGGTCACTGGGGCCGTTGCCGTGGCGCCGGTGCTGGACGTCGCGGTGAGCACCGCGCTGGTTGCGGATGCGCCGAGGATCTGTCCGGAGGGGATGGTGATGCTGCCGGTCGCGTCCGTCGGAGAGAAGGACCTAGGGGTGGTCGACCCATCCGCCCACCGCAGCCCAGCCGGGAGCGTGACCGTCACGGTCTTTCCGGCGTCGGGCGTCGCGCCGTTCGACGTCAGATTCAGAACAACATCGCCCAGAGGCCCGCACCCGGTCGCCGTGTAGGGGCCGTTGACGAACTTCAGGGCCGGTGCGGCCACGGACGCCGCAGCCAGCGGCATGGCGGCGGCGGTCGCGATCACGGGGACGCTCCATGCCGCGCCCCGAACGATCGTGCGCCGACTGATCCGTCCGTTCCGAACGGCGCCGCCGTCGTCCGTGGCCTCCAGCGATTCGCCTGCACGTCCTTGCAGCATCTCGGCATGTCTCCTTCGTTTTTTGCGCTCTGGAATCCGGATTCACGGCGCGGACAGCAGGCGCGAGGATCGCACACCGCAATCGGTCATGAACGTCTTGCGCTCACGCCGGCGGAGCTGCCGCACTCCCGCGCTCGGCAGGTATCGGATACTGAACAGACTGTCCGAGCAGCCCGGAGGAAGCGACGGATTCCGGGGTGAAACGGGGGTGAAAAGGGGTCACCGCGCCTCTGCGACGGGCCTTATGCGCCGCTGGACGTTCGGCCGGATCACCGTGCTCCTGTGCGTCGCGGGCGGAGGATCGCCGTGAGTGCGACGGCGATCCAACTCAACGGGATGAGGGCGAGCAGCAGGAACAGTGCGGAGTAGTCCGCAACGCCCCTGATCGCGATCACGGCCCCGAGGACGAGCGACGGACCGATGAGCGAGCCGATGCCGATGACGGCGCTGTACACGCCCAGCCTCCAGCCCGCCCTTTCCGATGTCGTGAGCGCCAACGCTGCGGTGAAGAGCAATGTCGTGCTGATGCCGATCGCGATCCCGCTGAGAAGGCCCGCGATCGCCAGCAGCGCGAGGGAGGTCGTCATCGCCCGGAGGACCAATCCCGACACGAGCAGCACACCGGCGATGGTCAGGAGGGGCAGCGTGCGTCCCAGCATGCGGGGGAAGATCAGCATGACGACGGATGCTCCGACGAGGCCGAGGAGTGCCAGGGCCAGGACGAGGGTCCCCGCCTGCGTCGCCTGATCCCATTCGAGACCGAGACGCGTCACGATATCCAGCGGGTGGTAGGTCAGGTACGCCGACAGGGCGACCTGCGAGCTGAAGCCGAGCACGAGCACGGCGCCCCATGACATCCGCGGCGCCGCCGATGGCTCCGACTCGGGGGCGGGCGCGGAGGTCCTCGGGTGATGCTGAACATCTGCCGGCGCAGGGGTCCGCGCCAATGCGATCGCGACCACGGCCACGGCGCACAGCGCGAGGCAGATCGACGTCCCCCACGCCGATCCGGGCAGCAGCATCAACAACGCGATGGGGATGAGCAGCCCCACCGACGACACCGCGATCATGACCACCGCGCTCCGCTCTCGCCGAATGGCCGGCACGTGCGTCAGCAGAGCCCGAGACACGGCGATCGCTCCCGACAGGCCCGCCTGTGCCAGGCCCCAGCCGACGGCGAGCTCCCATCCCGAACGGGAGAGACTCATCCACGCGAGCGCGAGAACCCCCAGCGCCGTTCCACCGAAGAGCACCCACCAGCGGCTGCGGGCCGATCGCGTTCCGAGGTCGGCGGCCCGCCCTGCGAGGAGCGCGCCTACGATCGCGCTGCCGGAGCCGACTGCGATGGTGGCCGCCGTCCAGCCTGCGGCGGCGTCCGCTCCCTCGATCTCCGACGCTCGTCGCGCGATCGCCACGGTCGCCGGGGGAACGAGGGCGGCCAGCAGGAAGAACTTCGCGAGGTTCGCCTGAAGGCCGAGCATCCGCGATTCATCGGCCGGTGCTTCCTGGCGATCACGGGGCAGCGGTTCTCCCGCGACATGGTTCATGACGGTCTCTCGTCCGGAGTGCCCGCCTCTGGCCTGGGCGGCATGATCGGGCGGGCGCTCCGGCGTGCGGAGCATGGCGCCGCGCCCGCTGTCGGTCGGGGTGCGACGACTCCGGCAGAATATCGGATATGGAGAGCACGCCGGCTCTGGGAGACGGACAGACGAGCGACACGAGCAGCACGGAAGATCCTGTCCGGCATCACTCCGGGTTGGCCGTGCCGGCGACAGTGCAGGAGATCTCGGACGCCGTCGCGATCGAGGACTACGACGCCGTCATGGATCTGCTCCGGGCCGACTGGTTCGCGCTGATCGCCGCCCATTCGGATGAGCTCCGCGGCCTCTTCCGTGACATGCCGCAGTCCGACCTCCAGAGTCGTCCGCTTCTCGGATTCGCGTACGGACTGTCGTTCTACGGCCTCCCGCACCACCGCCTCAGGTCCGCCCGCATCCTCGTCTCCGTCCTGCGGGCGGCGCATGGCAGGAAGCGCGAGCTCCCCGCGATCGATCGCGCTCTCATCCGCGCCAGCGAGGCGGTCGCATATCGCCTCCTCGGCCGTCCCCGCCTCGGGCTCCGCTCCGCGCGGGCGGCCGTGCGCGCGCTCGACGGCCTGAGCGACGCCGAGCGCGAGGAGGTCGGTGACGTCCCCCGGATCTACAGCCAGATCGGGACGTCGTTCTACCGCGCGGGAAACGTCGACGAAGCGCTCGGGACGCTGGAGAAGGGTTACGCCGAAGCGGCGCCGGAGCGCCCGCAGAACGGGTTCTCGAACATCTCGATGCTGGCGGGCATCCACGCGTTCCGCGGCGACATGGGGCTGGCCGCGCGATACACCGAGCTCGCGCGTGAAGACTCCTGGACGGACGTCCAGAGATCGATGTATCCCGGCACCTTCTACCGCCTGGCCGAAGCGATGATCGCGCTCGAGCGCTTCGATACCGCCACGGCGCGCGAGCATCTGGCGAGCATGGTCAACGACCCCGACACGATCGAGTTCTGGGTGGAGATCGCGATCGTCGAGGCCTGGACGGAGCTCGTCGACGGGCGACCGGGGGAGGCGATCGCGCGGCTCGACGCGTTCGTCGCGAGGCGGGGCGCCGAGGGACGATCCGTCGCGTCCCGGCATCGGCTCGCCGGCATACGCGGAGTGATCCATCTCGCCCTCGGCGACGCCGATGCCGCCTCGGTCGCCCTCCGTCACGATCCGGGCTCCGACGCGGACGCGCACATCCAGCGGGCGCGTGTCGCTCTGGTGCTCGGGCGCATCGACACGGCTCTCGGCGAATCGCGGCGCGCCGCCGGCGTGGGGCTCTCCTCCCGCTCGGAGGCAGAACGGCTGACGATCGAACTGGCCGCCCTTCTGCGTTCCGCGCCGTCGGCGCGGAGCGCAAGGCTTGCTCTCCAGCTCGCCGCCGTGCTGGAGCACAGCGGTCAGCGTCTGGCACTCGTGCTGATCCCGCCATCCGACCTGGAACGGGTGCGAAGAGCGCTCGCGGACGCCGGTCGCGCCGACATCGCTCAGGACCTTCCGGCGCGATCGCTCCTGCTGCACGGGGAAGACGAGGCGAACCTGACCGAGCGCGAAGCCGTCGTGCTCGGCGAACTCGTCCGCACCTCATCGATCAAAGCCGTGGCGTCGACTCTCTACGTCTCCTCGAACACCGTCAAGTCCCAGGTCAGAAGCCTCTACCGCAAGCTCGGAGTGACCAACAGGGAAGACGCGATCGCCGTAGCCCGAGGCCGCGGCCTCCTGCACGACGGCGAACTCTGACGGCTCTGCCGCTGATACGCCGCACGAGTGCGGCGTATCGGCGACCGTCGTGAACTCAGCCCCCGCTCGACTCCGGGGGCACCTCCAGGTGGGCGACCGTGATGCGGATCTGCACCGGACCGGCGGCGGCTTGTCGGATCATCCGCTGCACGGCGCGCGCGGTCTCTCCGGCCGGCCGCGCCTGGTCGAGACCGAGCGCGACGTCGACCCGCAGCGGATCTCCGGCGCGGATCGCGACGCGCGGTCCCGTGTCGCCCGAGCCCAGGAGGTTCGCGGCGGCCTCGCGCAGCAACCCGGCACCGGACGCGGGGTAGACGACGGATACGCCCGGCTCGGCGAGGAGATCCTTCTCGATGCGCGCCGCCAGCTCGGCGGCTTCCTCTTCGCTCATCGCCTGTCGCCTCCGCTCCTCGGAAGATCTCTCACATCGTGCACGACGATGTCGATGCCGGAGATGTTCAGTTCGGCGTGGGTGCGCAGACGGTCGCCGATCTCGGTGCGCAGCCGCTCCGCGAGCCGGGCGATGGGCAGCCCGTACGGAACGCTGGCCTCCACGCGGACCCCGATCGGGGCGCCCGGAACGGTCAGGTCGCCGTCCAGCCGGCAGCGCCCGATGAGCACTCCGGGGATCGCGTCTCCGGCCGTACGGATCAGGCCGCGCACGGCCCCCTCCGTGATGCCGAGATCGTCATCGGGCTCCGCGACCCGGAACGGGATGCGGCGACCGGCCCTGGCATCGCGCGCGATCCCGTCGATGATCGATCTGACCCAGTTCTCGTCCGCCTGAGGCTCGGCCGCGGCGTCCTGGTCGAGCAGCGCAGGGCCGAGCCGGCGCAGGCGCTCGAGCGCGTCGAGCGCGATGCGGCAGCCCGGCGAGGACTCGATCGAGGCGTCGGCGGGCGTCCTGCCGGCGTCGAGGTAGTCCGCCAGCTCGTCCATGCTGTGGCCGTCGAGGTCCTCGGGTTCGAAGCCGAGGCCGCTCGAGCCTGTGCTGTCGTCACGGGTCATCGCCACTCCTCCATTCGCACGATGATGTGCTTGCGCGCGCGGGCGAGCAGCCCGCGCACCGTGCTCACCGGCTGGTCCAGCTGTTCGGCGATCTCGTCGTACGTGCAGCCGCCGATCTCGCGCAGCACCCAGGTCTCGCGCTGCGCGTCCGGAAGCTCCTGCAGCGCATCGGCGAGGGCTGTCAGCTCGGCGCGCCGTTCGGCGCTCTGCTCGGGGCGGTCTTCAGCGCTGGCGGGAAGTTCGAGGCCCTCCGCGGCGTCCATCTCGATGTGCGGGCGTCGCGCACGGACCTCGTCGATCGCCTTGCGGCTCACGATCCGCATGAGCCAGCCGCGCACCCGGCCCATGTCATCCAGTTCCGGCAGCCGCTGCCATGCCGTGATGAAGCTCTCCTGCACGATGTCGTCCACGCTCGCCGTGCCACCGAGGATCCGGCGCGCATAGGCGCGGAGCAACGGGGTGTAGCGGCGCACGAGGACCGCGAACGCCTCGACGTCTCCGTCGGCGGCCCGGCCGGCGATCGTGCGGTCGTCGGCGACGTCGAGGGCCGGTCGGTCGTCAAGGCCGGTCATCGATCACTCTCCCTTCGAGACGGGTATCGCGCGGCCGTGGGGTCGGTGTGCGACACCGACCCCATGGTCGCGCGTGGGCGCATGGTGCAGCGAGCACCGCGCCGACGCGTCATGCGTCGCGACGTCGCCAGACGATCAGTCCGTAGATCAGCAGAACGACGAGCGAGCCGCCGATCGCGAGCAGCCACGTCGCGAGGCTGAAGAACGACTCCAGGCCGACGTGGAAGATCAGCCCGCCCAGCCACCCGCCCAGCAGGGCGCCTACGACGCCGAGCAGCAGCGTGACGAACCAGCCGCCGCCCTGCTTGCCGGGGAGGATCAGCTTGGCGATCGCCCCGGCGATGAGGCCGAGGAGGAGGAATCCGAGGAATCCCATGAGTTGCTTTCCTTTCGTCGGCTCCGGGCATGCCGGAGCGGGTTCACTTCTTGAAGAGCCGGCCGGCCTTGTCCGCGGCGTCCTTCGCCGCGTCCTTGGCCTTCTCGACGGTGTCGGCGACGGTCTCCTTGACCTCGGCCGCGACTTCCTTCAGCCGGCCCTCGGCCTGGTGCTCGCGGCCCTGCTCGGCGAGCCCCTCGTTCCCGGCGGCCTCGCCGATCCTCTCCTCGGCGTCGCCGAGAAGCCGCTGTCCCTTGGCTTCAGCCTTGTCCTTCAGACTCATGCCTGATTCCTTTCTCTGTCCCGGCGCCCTCGGCGCCGGTCGTCTGCGGGCGGTCGTCCGTGCCTGGACGGATCCGTCATCTCGTTCGTGTGGCGGAGCGGAGGCGGTCGAAGCCGCCGCGATCGGCGAAGTGCACGACCACCGGCGTCCGCGTGCCGCTCAGCACGTCCCACCCCTCGACGCCGCGTTCCGTCTCCGCGAGCAGGGCGGGAAGATCCGCGCCGGATCGCGGCACGACCGAGAGCCGCAGGGCAGTCCTTCCTCCGATCCGGTAGCCCTGCATGCGGGAGGAGAGGACGTCGCTCCGGTGCCGGAGCGGCTCTGTGAGCACCGCGTCGGCGATCGTCTCGTCCACGGCGGTGCTGCCGGTCCGGTCCGCGAACCGCAGCACAGTGCGGGTGCGCGGACGCCGGCGCGTCACGAGGAAGGCGATGAGACCGATCGCGACGATGAGCCCTGCCGCGGCGGCGGCGACGTGAGCACCGTCGGCGGCTCCCCACGGTGTGCTCCAGGAGTTCAGGGCGTGCGAGGCGTCGTCGACCGCGCGCTGCACGGGCGGCCACCAGGGAGCGAACAGCCGCTCCGGCAGCAGAGGGCGGGCCGCGAGCAACGCGCCCACGAGTGCGATCAGCCCTGCCAGCAGCAGAAGCACGCGGTTCAGGATCCTGCTCGACGAGGTCATGCGACGACTCCCTTCGCGTCGACGGTGACGACGGGGCGGATACCGAAGCCCATCCGTTCGAGGGCTCCCCGCGCCGCATCCGCGGCACCGGCCCTGTCGACGGGCACGCCGCTGACGGGACGGATCCGCACCCGCACGCGTCGTGCCGTCACCGTCGCGGAGACCTGCGATGCGGCCAGCGCGCAGTGCCGGGCGACGGCCTGCGCCGCGGCGTCGGCGAGCAGCCCGTCATCGACGACGAGCTCCACCCTGGCGCCTCCACGTCCGTGTCGGCGGCGACGGCCCGGCCCGATCGCGAGGGCGATGAGCGCGATGCCCACGATGCCCGCGATCGCGGCGGCCGCCGCACGCCAGGACGGCTCCTCCCAGGCCGTCCTCACCGTCGCCGCGGCGTCCCGGGCCACGGATGCCCCCGACGGGTCCGTGGTCCAGATCGCCGCCGCAACGGTGGCGAGTGCCGCCCCCAGCAGCACGACCGCGACGACGACCGCGGGTGTCGCGCGGGAGGTGCGGAGTTCGCGGCGCAGCAGGCGCCGGTCCCCGACCCGATCCCCCTCGTTCATCGCACCCTCCTCTCGTCCTCACGGTGAATGCCGGCGAATCGCAGGTCCACTGCGTCCACGCGCCGCCCGGCCCGCTCCGCCATGCCCGTCACCAGGGAGGTGCGCACACTCGCGCCCTGCTCCTGGAGCGTCCGCCCCGCCGCGTTCTCCACCCGCAGCGGAAGTGTCACGGTGGCGTGCAGCCCGCCGTCCGCGTCGTCCCAGCGGAGGGTGACCTCGCGAGGATCCGCCCCGTAGGCGCTCGTGACGATCCCGACGGCGAGGCGATGCAGCGCCCGCGCCGTGAGTGTCGTCCGTCCGCGCAGCGCCGACCCCGCGGTGTGCGCGACAGCCGCCCTCATGACGAGGTGCGTCGCCCGCGCAGCGCCTGGACCAGCCCGTGCAGGTCGATGTCGCCCCGCACGAGGCGGGCGACGCCCACCCCGGCGAGCATCGCGAGACCCACGAACAGGAAGGCCCAGAAGCCGAAGGCGACCCAGGTCAGGGCGAGCACCGCACCGACGGCGGCGCCGATGGTGCTCGCGTTCACTGGACTCGCGCCTCCTGGCCGTCGTCGCCCTCGTCCTCGGACGGGATGTGGACGTCGTTGATGGTGACGTTGACCTCGGTGACCTCCAGGCCCACGAGCTCCTGCATCGCCCGGTACACGGACGCGCGCACGGCACCCGCCAGCTCCTGCAGCGAGACCGGGTACTCCGCGACGAGCGTGACGTCGACGGCGACCTGCTTCTCGCCGACCTCGACGCCGATGCCCTGGGCGAGGTCGGTCGAGTTCAGTGCATCGCGGATGGCGCCGACGACGCGCGCTGCTCCACCGCCGAGCGCGTACACGCCCGGAACGTCGCGCGCGGCGATGCCGGCGATCTTCGCGACGACCGCATCCTCGATCGTGGTCTTCCCGCCCTGGGCGGCCGTGCTCTCCGCGGCCTGCTTGCCGGTGATGTCGTTGGCCATGTCCGTTCCCCCTCGGTGATCCGCACTCCCCGTGCGTGTCGCTGTCTGCGACCTCACCTCCATGACGGAGACGGGCGCCGATTCGTCACAAAGAAGTTCGGGAGAGATCAGAATCTCCGTGAGCGGACCACGATCGCCGCCCTCAACGCCCCAGGCGCTCGGCGCAGGCGACGCAGTGCTCGGCGAACGGGCGCGCGTCGAGTCGGGCGGGAGGGATCGGTCGCCCGCAGGACGTGCAGACCCCGTAGGCGCCCGCTTCCAGACGGGCGAGGGCGTCGTCGACCTGCCGCAGCTGAGCGGCGGCATCGCCCTGCAACGCCGCCAGCCGCGACCACTCGGACGACAGGGTCACACCCTCCGGGTCGTGCTCGTCGTCGTCGTTCGAGCTCTCCCTGTCGTGCACGAGCTCGTTGAGCGCGTGCGATGCCGAGGCGGCCCGCGCCGCGGCGCGCACGCGGAGCTCCTCGAGCAGCACACGGGCGTCGGCGGTCATGCCGACACGGTAGCCGCCGGATCCGACATCCGCGGAACCTACTCGAGCCACTCCGTCACGAACCGGTCGTTCGCGTGCACGTGCGTGGCCTCGTACGTGCCGCCGTCGAGCACCTCGAACCGGTGCGCGACGAGCGCCGGCACCACGAGGATCTGCCCGCCCGCGCCGACGACCTGCTCTTCGCCGACCGTGAACAGGGCGCGGCCGCGGTGGATCACGAACGTCTCGACGTAGGGATGCCGGTGCAGTCGCGGACCGGATCCCGGCGTCGATGCGTACTCGCGGATGATGCTCACCGGGGATCCGATGAGGAATCCCTCGATGCTCGCGTCGAGGGCGACGTCGATGGGCTGGACGGTCATGGCGCCTCCGTTTCCTGCCCGAGGGTACGCCGCAGGGCGCCGGAGATGAACCCCGGCGCCCTGAATGGTCCGGCGTCTCAGCCGAGCAGCACGGCGAGCACGGTGGATCCGCCGCCCACCAGGATGAGCGCGACGATCACGACCCACGCGGTGATGCGGATCCTGCGCTGCCGCTGGGTGCTGTAGATCGAGAGGTCCTCGTCGGTCCCTGAGCCGGCCGAAGGGTCGGGGGTGCTGTTCATGAGCTTCCTCGCCGGGCGGTCAGGCCCCGACGGGCTCCGCCACGGTCGGGCCGAACGCTGCCGGCAGGGTCGCCTGGGAGGTCGCGCGCAGTTCGTCGACCGAGATCGTGAAGACGTCCTGCACCTCGAGCTGCGGGGCGCTGTCGGTCACGCCGATGCGCAGCACGGGGTATCCGCGTCCCTCGCAGAGTCCCTGGAACTTCACGTCGTCCTCGCGGGGTACGGTCACGATCACGCGGCCGGCCGACTCGGAGAACAGGGCCGTCACGGCGTCGACGCCGTCGCGCTCCATGAGCTCGGTCAGCCACACGCGGGCGCCGACGCCGAAGCGCATGACGCCCTCGGCGAGCGCCTGGCCGAGGCCGCCCTCGCTCAGGTCGTGCGCGGAGGAGATCAGCCACTCGTCGCGCGCCGCGCCGATCAGGCCCGCCAGGCGCTTCTCGCCGGCGAGGTCGACCTTGGGCGGCAGGCCGCCGAGGTGCCCGTGGATGACGTCGGCCCAGGCGGATCCGGACAGCTCGGTCGCGGTGGTGCCGAGCAGGTAGATGTTCTGGCCCTCGTCCTGCCAGCCGGAGGGGATCCGGCGCGAGACGTCGTCGATGATGCCGAGCACGCCGACCAGCGGGGTCGGGTGGATCGGCACGTCGCCGGTCTGGTTGTAGAACGAGACGTTGCCGCCGGTGACAGGGGTGCCGAGCTCGAAGCAGCCGTCCGCGAGGCCGTCGACCGTCTGGCCGAACTGCCACATGACCTCGGGGTTCTCGGGGGATCCGAAGTTCAGGCAATCGGTGATGGCCGTCGGCTCCGCGCCCGTGACGGCGACGTTGCGGTAGGCCTCGGCGAGGGCGAGCTGCGCGCCCGCGTACGGGTCGAGCTGGCTGTAGCGGCCGTTCGCGTCAGTCGCGATCGAGAAGCCGAGGCCCGACTCCTCGTCGACGCGGATCATGCCGGCGTCGTCGGGGAAGGCGAGGGCGGTGTTGCCGAGCACGTAGTAGTCGTACTGGTTGGTGATCCAGCGGGTGTCGGCGAGGTTCGGGCTCTCCAGCAGCGCGAGGAACTGCTGCTCGAGCGCCTCGGGGTCGTTGTCACGGGGGAGCAGCTCCGCGGCGTCGGCCTGCAGTGCGTCGATCCAGGTCGGGTAGGCGACCGGGCGGTCGTAGACCGGGCCGTCGACGGCGACCGTGGAGGGATCCACGTCGACGATGCGCTCGCCCTGCCAGTCGATGATGAGGCGGCCGTCGCCGGTGACCTCGCCGAGGACGGAGGTCTCCACGTCCCACTTCTTCACGACGGCGAGGAACGCGTCGAGCTTCTCGGGGGCGACGATCGCCATCATGCGCTCCTGCGACTCCGACATGAGGATCTCCTCAGCGGTCAGGGTGGGGTCGCGCAGCAGCACGTTGTCGAGCGACACGTGCATGCCGGAGTTGCCGTTCGCGGCCAGCTCGCTCGTGGCGCAGGAGATGCCGGCGGCGCCGAGATCCTGGATCGCCTCGACGAGTTCGTCGCGGTACAGCTCGAGGCAGCACTCGATGAGCACCTTCTCGGCGAACGGGTCGCCGACCTGCACGGCGGGACGCTTGGTCGGGCCCGTCGAATCGAACGAGTCGGAGGCCAGGATCGACGCGCCGCCGATCCCGTCGCCGCCGGTGCGGGCGCCGAACAGCACGACCTTGTTGCCGACGCCGGTGGCGTTCGCGAGCTTGAGGTCCTCGTGGCGGAGCACGCCGACGGCGAGCGCGTTCACGAGCGGGTTGGCCTGGTAGACGGCGTCGAACACCGTCTCGCCGCCGATGTTCGGCAGGCCGAGGCAGTTGCCGTAGAAGCTGATGCCGGCGGTCACGCCGTGCACGACGCGGGCCGTGTCGGGGTCGTCGATCGCGCCGAAGCGCAGCGCGTCCATGACGGCCACAGGGCGGGCGCCCATCGAGATGATGTCGCGGACGATGCCGCCGACGCCGGTGGCTGCGCCCTGGAACGGCTCGATGAAGGAGGGGTGGTTGTGCGACTCGGCCTTGAACGTGACGGCCCAGCCCTCGCCGACGTCGATGACGCCCGCGTTCTGGCCCATGCCGACCATGAGGCGCTTCTTCATCTCGTCCGAGACCTTCTGCCCGAACCGGCGCAGGTAGTTCTTCGAGGACTTGTAGGAGCAGTGCTCGCTCCACATGACCGAGTACATCGCCAGCTCGCCCGACGTGGGGCGGCGGCCCAGGATCTCGCGGATCCGCGCGTACTCGTCGTCCTTGAGGCCGAGCGCCGCGTACGGCTGCTCCTTCTCCGGAGTCGCTTCAGCGTTGGCGACCGAGTCGGGGACGTGGTCGGTGGGGGTGTTCGGAGAGGTCACGCGGGCTCCTGGAGCGAGGGGAGGCGGGGCAGGACCCAGTCTACTTGCGGTTAGGCGGCCTGATCGCGGTCGCGCCGTGCGACGGCTCAGCGGGCTTCCTTGGGGCGCTCAGAGTGCCAGAGTGGCCTCGTCGGGGAGCAGGATCCCGCCGGAGGTGTTGGCGGAGTTCGCGTAGGCCTGGATGCGCCGCGGATCGATCTCCGGCGGCGTCGGATCGTCGAACTCGAACCGCAGCGGGATGGAGGGGTGCAGCCAGATCGTCGAGCGCCCGCGGGGCTGGTCGCCGTCGTGGCGCCAGGACAGGGTGAAGCTCTCGTTTCGTCGGAGCTTCGTCGCGATCACGATCTTCAGGTGGGCGAGGGCGATGTCCTCGATCTCTATCGGGTGCTCGGCGCCGCCGTAGTAGAGGATGGCCATGTTCCGGACGCTACGCCTTTCCACCGGATCCTGCATGCGGACACTGCTCTTCTGCGTGGCGATCCGCTCGGCGCCCACGGGAGAGGATCCGGGCCGGTGGTGATCCGGCCCGGACCCTGGGAGTTCCGCGGCTTGGCGAGGACTTGAAGCCCAGAGAAGCCCCGCATGCGCCGGGATCTCCCGTATCCATCTCCCGGTGACGAGGACGACGGTAGACACGATCCAGCGCCATGCACAGGGGCTTGACCGGCTGTGGAGATCGGGGTAGACGGCTGCGCTCGTGGGGCGCCGGCGCCGTGCCCGTGCCGAACGGTGCCCGTGCCGAACTCCGTGTGCGACAATCCAAGCCCGCCGCCCATGCCGGGCCGCGGGCTGGGGAGGAACCGTGGGAATCACCGCAGGAGCGCTCGTCGCTGTCTTCGTCGCGCTGTTCATCGTGCTGGTGGTGCGGCGCCGCAAGTAGCCCGGGCTGCGTCCTCCGCGCGGCACGCCTGCACGACCTCGGCACGCTTGCACGACGGATCCGGTGATCGCGTCGTGCAGACGTACCCGCGTCGTGCAGGTGTCCCGCTGTCAGGCGCGCGCGGCGACTCGCTACTGCACCGACCACCCGCCGTCCGAGGCGAGGATCGCGCCGTTGATGTTCACGGCGTCGTCCGAGAGCAGGAACGTGATCGACGCGGCGAGGTGCTCGGCCGTGGCCACGGTGGGGATCGCCTGCTGGAACGGCGCGAGCCGGCCGGATCCGTACTCGGACATGTGCGGCGGCATCGGGATCCCGGTCGCGACACCGCCGGGAGCGACGGAGTTCACGCGGATCCCCTTCGGCCCGTACATGAAGGCTGCCGACTTGGTGACGCCGACGATGCCGTGCTTGCTGGCCGTGTAGGCGTTGCCGGAGGCGTTGCCGCGCAGGCCGGCCTCGCTCGAGACGTTGAGGATGGATCCGCGTCCCGCCGCCTCCATGAGAGGCAGCACCGCGCGCATGAGCTTGAACGGCGCGGTGAGGTTGATTGCGATCACGCGGTCCCAGACGGCGTCGGGCGTCTCGCCGGCGGGGGAGAAGTCGTCGTTGATGCCGGCGACGTTCGCGAGGGCGTCGATGCGGTCGCCCGCTGCGGCGACGACGCGGTCGATCGCGTCCTGCTGGGTGAGGTCGCCGGCGACGGTCACGATGCCGGGGAGCTCCGCGGCGAGGGCGTCGAGCTTGTCCGCCGCGATGTCGCAGGCGATGACGCGACCGCCCTCGCGGGCGATGCGCGAGGCGGTGGCCTTGCCGATGCCCGATGCCGCGCCCGTGACGATCACGGTCTTTCCCGCGAAGCGTCCGGGCGTGACCTGCTCGGTCCAGCCCTGCGGGGCGGCATCCTCGGGGATCACTCCGCCGTTCGCCGCGCGCACGAGGTCGTCGACCACGGACTGCGGCATGGCGCCCTGGCTCATCACCACGAGCTGCTGCAGCGGCAGGCCGAGCACAGGGGCGAGCGAGTCGGCGCTCGCACCGGACTGCACCAGCAGTCCGGTGATCAGCTCGCCGCCGGTCGCATCGGCCAGCCAGTCGCCGATGGAGGAATTCGCGGTCAGGGCCATGGGTGTCTCCTTCGTTCGCTCGTGGATCCGGTCGGTTCGGCTGCGATCGAGTTTCGCAACGGTGCGTCCACTTATTCATGAGCGTACACCTCGCTACCCTCGGAGGGTGCCTCGTCCGCGCAGTGAGAATGCCCGCCAGTCCGTGCTGGCGGCGATGCGCCGTGCGCTCGCCGCAGACGGCTACGACGCCGTGACGATCGAGGGACTGGCTGCCGAGGCGGGGGTCTCGAAGCAGACGATCTACCGGTGGTGGGGGTCGAAGGCGGCGATCCTCGGCGAGGCGCTGCTCGAGGGCTCGCTCCCGGGAGCGGATGTCGCCCTGCCGTTCTCGTCGGATCTGGCGGCGGACCTGCGGGCGTGGTTCGCCACCGCGGGCGAGCACCTGTCCCGCTCCGAGAACGTGGAGCTCGCCCGCGCGCTTATCGCCGTGACCGCGACGGATCCGGAGTTGGGCGCAGCCCTGAACCATCGATTCGCGGATCCGATCGTGTCGTGGATCGTCGCCCGGATCCTCCGCGCGCAGGAGGAGGGCGCGGTTCGGGCGGACGCCGACCCTGCCGCCGTGGCTGATCAGTTCGTTGCGGCGACGTCGTACGCGGCGCTGCTCGGCCGCCCGCTCACCGCTGAGCGCGTGAACGCGCTCGTGGATCTGGTGATGCACGGGCTCGCAGTGCACTGAGTCCGTCCTTCGCCGGGCCTGTGGATAACTTCTGCGGCGCTCCGGCGGATCTGGCTACGGTGTCGGGATGATTCCCCGGCACAGTGCTCTCATCACCACGGCCGTCGTCGCGGGCGTGATCGGGCTCTCGGCCTGCACGCCCGTCCCGACTCCCGAACCGACACCCACCCCGCTGTTCGCGAGCGAAGCGGAAGCGTTCAAGGCGGCTGAGCAGGTGTACCGGGACTACAACACTGCGGGCGCCCAGGCCGACGCTGGAGATGCGAACGCTCGGCCGGAGACATTTCTCGCAGGCGCAGCTCTCGATGAGGAGATTGCCGGTCGGCGGGATCTGGAAGCCAACGGGTTGTCGATTCGAGGGAGAACTGACATCGCCTTGTTCAACGGACTTAGTTCCAACCTCGAGACTTCTCGGGTAGCTGCAATCGTCTGTCTTGACGTAAGTGGCACTCGTATCTTCGACAATGTTGGCAACGACGTGACGCCGACCGAGAGGCCAACGACTGTTCCCCTCCAAGTTGACTTCGCCCGTTCGGGAAGCTCGCTGGTGATCGTGAAATCGGCCTCCGCGGACGCGAAGTGCTAGTCGCGTCAGCCGCCGTGTTGATTGCGATGACACTTGTTAGCGCCGTGCCCGCGACGGATGCTGACGCCTCATGTGGCCGCATCGGCGCAATGTTCGGCTGCTCTGACGGCGGCGGTGTGACGCTAACCGGTAGTGAGGACAGCAACGCGAATGGTGAGGAACCATCTCCCGGAGCGGATGGTGGACCGTTATTGGGGAGTCCGGCTACGGAGGGCGCTTCGCCCGCACTGGAGCCGGCCAAGCCGTTGTCGATCTACGAGACGTGTCGCGACGACGTCCACGAAGACCAGAGCTGCCTCGGTGGCATTCGCGTCGACGCTCCGACCACCGAGACCCCAGCGCCGACAACGCCCGGCACACCGGCCTGGAGCGTCACCATCACCGACCTCGCCCGATTCGTCCCGTCCACCGCCACGGTCGGCGGTGAGCCTGGCAACGTCGCGGTCGTCGGCCTACCGGCCAACTTCCTCAGCAGTGCGAAGACCGAGACCATCCCGGGCACGGTCCTGGGGCGGGCCCTGAGCATCCGCTTCACTCCCGTGAACTACGCCTTCGACTACGGCGACGGAGAACGCCGCGACAGCGCAGGGCCCGGCACCGCGTGGGACGCCAACCGCCAGGCGCAGTTCACCCCGACGACTACGAGCCACGTCTACAAGGAACCCGGGCGGTACACCGCCACGGTCACTGTCACCTACACCGCGGACGTCGACCTCGGCAGCGGCTGGATCCCGATCCGCGGCACCTTGAGCGGCCCACCCGCAGGGCAGGAGATCCGTGTCGTCAAGGCGCATACGGCTCTCGTGCTCGGCACCTGTCATGAGCGCCCGTCGGCTCCCGGCTGCTGAAAGGGGATTCCGCAACCATTCAGCCAACCCATAAGGTCGTAACATCGCGGCACGCGGTCACGAGCTCCCGATCCGCTCCCGCCGCCGCACACGCGCTACCCACGCAGGAAAGCAGGACTCTCATGGCAGAGAAGTACGACCAGGCCACATCGGATCCGGCGACGCGAACCCTCGACTCGGTCACCGGGATCAGCAAGAAGGGCCTTCCGACGGGAACCGTCGGCGTGCTCGGCGCCCTCGTGATCGGCATCTCGACGTGCGCGCCCGCCTACACGCTGACGGCCGCAGTCGGCCCGGCAGCGAGCGAGGTCGGCTACCAGACGCCCGCCATCTTCCTCATGGGCTTCATCCCGATGCTGCTCGTCGCGCTCGGCTATCGCGCGCTCAACTCTGCGATGCCCGACTCCGGCACGTCCTTTACCTGGGCGACACGCGCGTTCGGACCTTGGATCGGCTGGATGGCGGGATGGGGCCTCGTCGCGGCGACGGTGCTCGTGCTGTCGAACCTCGCCGGCATCGCGGTGGAGTTCCTGTTCCAGTCGATCAGCATCCTCGTCGGGGATCCGTCGATCGCCGATCTGGCGGCGAACAAGTTCATCAACATCCTCGTCTGCCTCGCCTTCATGGCGCTCGCGACCTACATCTCGTACCGCGGCATGACGTCGACGAAGATCTTCCAGTACATCACCGTGATCTTCCAGATGGCCGTCATGGTCTGGTTCGTCGTCGCGATGTTCGTGGGCGCGGGCGACCCCGCCAACAAGCAGGCGAAGATGCCGGAGCTGAGCTGGTTCAACCCGTTCGAGGTGTCGAGCTTCAGTGCCTTCGCTGCAGGCATCGCGGTCTCGATCTTCGTGTACTGGGGCTGGGACACCGTGCTGACCATGGGCGAGGAGACGAAGCCGTCCAAGGGCCGCCTGTCGACCGAGAGCAAGGCGGCCATGATCCTGGTCGGGATCCTCGTCGTCCTCTACGTCGGCACTGCGACGGCGACCGTCGCCTTTGCGGGTCTCGGTGACGGGCCGACCGGCCTCGGCAACCCGGAGATCATCGAGAACGTCTTCGCCGCGCTCGCCCACCCGGTCATGGGGCCGGCGGCGATCCTGCTCTCGCTCGCGATCCTGGTGAGCGCCATGGCGTCGATCAACTCCACGGCGATCTCGCCCGCGCGCACGCTGCTCGCGATGTCGCACTACGGCGCGCTGCCTGCGGCGATCAAGAAGGTGCACCCGAAGTACAAGTCGCCGCACGTGGCGCTGCTGCTCTCCTCAATCGTCGCCTCCGTGTTCTACGCGGTCATGCGCTTCATCAGCGAGGACGTGCTGTGGGACACGATCACCGCGCTCGGCATGATGGTCTGCTTCTACTACGGCATCACAGCCCTCGCGAGCCCCTGGTACTTCCGCAAGTCCGCGTTCCGCGAGGGCCTCGGATCCGTCATCTCGAAGGTCGTGCTCCCGGGCATCGGCGGGATCCTGCTGCTCATCGTGTTCGTGAAGACGACGATCGACGCGATGGACCCGTCGGCCGGGTCCGGCAGCAACATCGCCGGGATCGGCCTGGTCGGGATCATCGGCGTGACCGTGCTCGGGATCGGCGTGATCCTGATGTTCGTGCAGGCCAAGGCGGATCCGGCGTTCTTCCGTGGCGAGCGGCTCGCAAAGACCGACGCCACCAAGGACCCGTCGGCGCAGCAGGTCTTCGACGACGGGCTGTAAGCCCCGGCGGTGGGTCAGGCCACCGCGCGCCGTCGGGTCGCCATCCGCGGGCCGTCCTGCGTCGCCGTCGGCGCGGTAGCGGTCGTCCGCGCGGCGCGCGCGGGTACACGGAACGTGAGCGGCACCGGGCTGGCGAACTCGGAGGCGAATCGGCCGGTGCCGTGCAGGTCGGCGCCGAGCTCGCGGACGGTCGCGACCAGCTGGGTCAGCTGATGCGACGTCGGCGCCGTGGATCCGTTCGTCTGCACGTCGATGAGCGCCTTCTGGATCGTGCGGGCCGAGGCGATCCGGGTCGCCCGGCCGCGCTCGCCCTCATCCAGTCCGTCCGTCCAGACCCGCGCGTCCGGATGCGAGTAGAAGACGCACGTCTGCAGGTACGGGGCGGAGCCGTGCCGGGCCGCGAGGTGGCCGTGGAACCGCCGGGCCTGCCGCCGTACCTGGAACGCCGGCGACTCGTGCTCGAGCTTCGAACGCACCGACACGGATCCGGCGCTGTCGCGCTTCAGTGAGATCGCGTACGACGTCGGCAGCGCGGTCTCGTCGAACAGGATGGACAGCGCACCGGCCATCGACGAAGGCTTCTTGCCGTCGAAGATGAGCCCCTTCCAGTTCTTGCTGTCGACGAGGACCACGGCCTTCTCGGTGATCACCAGGTGGTCGAGCTGCACGCAGTACGGCGCGGTGGCCTCGTCGTCGTGCGGAGAGAACACGATGTTCGTCGCGATGATCGCGTCGAGTCCCGCAGCGGTGCACGCGTCGACGAGCAGTTCGCGTGAGGCGAGTTCCCACCGCATGCCCTGCCCCGCGAGCTGCTGGGACTCGGTCCCGGCCTTGACCGCGGCATCGCGCTCGGCCTGCAGGCGGGTGATCTCGGTCTCGTGTTCCGCGAGGCGCTGCTGCGCCTGTGAATCGTTCCGGACGGCCAGCTCGGCGAGCGACGAGTCGTGCTGCTGTTGGAGCTCCCGCTTCTCGCCGGCATGCCGAGCCGTGAGGGCGCTCTCCTCCGAGGAATGCTCCTGCTGTGCCGCGGCGAGCTCCTCCTTGGCGCGCCGGGTGCGCCGGCTCATCACCCACGCGGTGACGACGAGGGCGATGAACAGGACCGCGGCGGTGACGATCAGGACGAGCGTGGATGTCTCCATCCGTCCAGCCAATCAGGCGCGGCCGACTTTTCTCGGCAACCGACTGCGCGCCGGACGGATCCGATATTCCGATCGTCAGCGCATCGCGGCGATGGCGCGGTCGGTGTCCTCGAACATGAGCGAGGCGTTGATCACCTCGTCATCGTCCACACGATCTCCGATCTGTCGGGTCGTTCTGCGGCTGGTGCCGTTTGTGCCGTCGCTGCTCTGCGGGCGTGCGCGGTCGAGGTGTGCGTCAGACACGCACGTAGGCAGCGCCCTCGAACTGAGCGTCGCTCAGCGCGACGACGGCGGCCGGCACAGTGATGACGCCGGGCTGGAGTGCCCCGACGGAGATGCGATGGCTTCGCAGGCCGCCTTCGCACGCCTCGACCGTGGCGACGTCCGTCGCCGGAAGCGGAGCGGCATCGGCGGCGACGCCGGGGATCGCCGGGCCGTTCACGATGATCCGGATCCGGGTCTCAGGGCGATGCCCGTGCAGGATCCCCGCCATGCCGATGGCCCGGGTGACGTCCTCCGGCCGATCCGACACGTGCAGTACGACGGTTCGCTGGGTGGTCATGGATCCATACTTGCGCATCGGGTGCGGGGTGCCTGAGGTATCACCACTCCACCACTTCCACATCGCAATGCAGTCGGGCCGCCTTCGCCAGCCGCAGGTCAAGCGTCAGCAGCGGGCATCGGAACGCCTCCGCGAGCGCGACATAACTTGCGTCATAGGTGGAGAAGTTGGTTCGAAGTGCCAGCACTCTCGGGATCAACGGCAGCGTGGGGTGAAGGTCGATGGGGAGGCGGAGCAGATCGTGGCAGGCGACGTCGAGGTCATGACTGTCGAGATGTCCCCCGAGGTGCAAGCCGCGGAGCGCCGAGGCGGTCTCGACGGGCAGGACGTCGGGAGCGATGAGCGTCTCGCTCACGAGGCGGTCGAGCAGCTGCGGAGCGGTTCTGTGATCGACGAGCAATTCGACGACTGCAGAGGCGTCGACGACGATCATCGACCTCGCCGGCCGTCTCGAACCCCCTTGAGGATCGCTTCGCGAGGGATGTGTCGTGGCGGGCGCTGACCCAGCTCCGTGAGCACTTCCGCCAGCGTCGGCCGCTCAGCCAGGTGCGTGAGCTCCGCCGTCAGGTACTGCTGAAGCGACTGTCCGCGCGCTTCCGCTCGCGCTGACAGAACGGAGTGCACCGCCGGGTCGAGGTCGCGAATCAGCACGTTCGGCATGCTTACAGTATGCATGCGGGTCATCCGATCTGATAGCGGATGCCGAACCCTGCGTCCGCGACCCGTTGGGCGAACTCTCTGGCGCGGACGAGATTGCCTGGCACGCAGTCCCGCGGACACTCCCGTGACTGAGCAATCTGCCTGGCCGAAACCGCGAAGGCGAAGTATCTGATCCCCATCCGCTCAGCCTGCGTCGCGACCGCAACGGAGGTTCGCGCCAGGAGCGGACCAGGGGAAGAACTCGTACCAGTTTCGGGATGTGCAGGACGAGCCCGCGAGAAGTCGCTCACGGCTGGTGCAGATCGAATCAGCAAGTGATAAACGTCCAACAAGATCAGTATGCGTCAGGAGTGGCATAGATTCAGTGTCTTATTGATCTCTGATTTGGCGAGGGTCGGCCCGCGGGCGGATACTCGACCCGTCCCGGACGCCGATCCCGCCCAGGGTCCAACAATGAACGCATCCACCTCTTCCGTGCCTTCGGTGCCGGCCGGCAGCATCGCCGTCATCGGTGCCGGGCGGCTCGGCAGCGTGCTCGCACGAGCGCTCGTCGAAGCGGGATTCGACGTGAGAGGGCTGCTCGAACGCGGCGACGCGATCCCCGCCACCGACCTCGTGGTTTTGTGCGTTCCTGACGCGGCGATCCACGAAGCGGCCGAGGTCGCCCGCCCGCATGCGCGCCTGATCGGCCACGTCTCCGGAGCGACGGGGCTCGACGATGTCGACTTCAGCATCCATCCGCTGCAGACGTTCACCGGATCCGAGTCGCCCGTCGTCTTCCGTGGCATCGGCGCAGCGATCGACGGACGAACGCCGGAAGCCCTGGTAATAGCGGAGCAGCTGGCCCACGCCATCGGGGCGCATCCGTTCCGCGTCGACGACGCGCATCGTGCGGGGTACCACGCCTCCGCGTCCATCGCCTCGAACCTGCTGTTCGCCGTGCTCGACGCGGCCGAGCAGGTTGCGGGATCGGCCGGGATCCCTTCGGCGGAGGCGCGTGCGATCCTTGCCCCGCTCGTGCGGCAGACCGTCGAGAACTGGGTCGAGGTCGGTGCCGCAGAGGCGCTCACCGGTCCGATCGCCCGAGGGGATGAGGGGACCGTCGCCCGGCAGCGCGCGGCCGTGGATGTGGCGGTCCCAGACTTGCTCCCGCTGTTCGATGCGCTGATCGCGCAGACCCGGACGCTCGCGGCGACTGACGGTGATGGCGTTTCGTCTCGCTTCGCGGTTCCTGAGCGTCCTTCGTCTCGCTTCGCGGTTCCTGAGCGAGGAGCGCAGCGACGAGACGAAGGGCGCTCAGGAACCGTGGAACGTGAGTCGACGACCGATTCCGAGAGGACCCGCGCATGAGGATCATCCGCACGATTGCCGAGGTGCGCGATGCCGTCCGCGACGCCAAGGGCCAGGGCAAGACCATCGGCCTCGTGCCGACCATGGGCGCCTTCCATGCCGGCCACCTGTCGCTCATGAAGCAGGCCAGCGCGAACAACGACCTCGTCGTCGTCTCACTCTTCGTCAACCCCATTCAGTTCGGTGCGAACGAGGACCTCAGCAGCTACCCGCGCGACGAGCTGCGCGACGCCCAACTCGCTGAGCAGAGCGGCGTTGACATCCTCTTCGCTCCCGAGCCGGCCGAGATCTACCCCGACGGCTTCGCCACGACGATCCACATCGGCGGCATCACCGACGTGCTCGACGGCGCCAGCCGCGGTGCGCACCACTTCGACGGCGTCGCCACGGTCGTCGCGAAACTGTTCGGGATTGTCGCCCCTGATGTTGCGTACTTCGGGCAGAAGGACGCGCAGCAGGTTCTCGTGGTCCGCCGGCTCGTGCGCGACCTGAACCTCGACGTGCGGATCGAGGCGTGTCCGATCGTCCGCGAGGCCGACGGTCTCGCGATGAGCTCGCGCAACGTCTACCTCGACGCCGACGCCCGTGCGCAGGCGACGGCGCTCAACCGGGCACTCGACGCGGCACAGACTCTCGCTGAGACAGGGGAGCGCGACGCCGACGCCCTCACCGCCGCGGCCCGGACCATCCTCACCGCTGCCGGCATCACTCCCGAGTACCTGGAGCTCCGCGACGCCGAAACTCTGCAGCCCGTCACCCGTCTCGACGGCGAAGGGCTGCTCGCGGTCGCCGCTCGCGTGGGCGCTGCACGACTGATCGACAACCACATCCTTCGTTCTGCCGACAGGAGAGGCGACGCCTGATGCGACGCACCATGCTGAAGTCGAAGATCCACCGCGCGACGATCACCGGATCCGACCTGCACTACGTCGGATCCATCACGATCGACCCCGACCTGCTCGAGGCGGCAGACATCCTCCCGCACGAGCAGGTGCACGTGGTCGATGTGGACAACGGATCCCGCTTCGAGACCTACGCGATCGCGGGACAGCGCGGATCCGGCGTGATCCAGGTCAACGGCGCCGCCGCCCGTCTTGTGCACACCGGCGACACCGTGATCGTGATCTCCTACGCCGACTACTCGCGCGAAGACCTCACGGACTACGCACCGACCGTGGTGCACGTCGACCGATCGAACGCGATCATCCAGGTCGACGACGCCGTGGATGTGCTGCTGACGGAGGCCCTGGCATGAGCGCGCACGCCGCCGCCACTCGCCGGCTCACGCTCGGCGACCTCGCTGCGAAGAAGGCTGCGGGCGAGCCGATCGTCATGGTCACCGCGTACGACCACCCCGGCGCGCAGATCGTCGAGGCGGCCGGCGTCGACATGGTGCTCGTGGGCGATTCCGCCGCGATGACCGTGCTCGGTTATGACAGCACGGTGCCCGTGTCGGTCGACGAGATGATCATGCTCACGAAGGCCGTGCGCCGGGGACTCACGAAGCCGCTGCTGGTGGCGGATCTGCCGTTCGGATCATACGAGAGCTCGGATGCGCAGGCGCTCGCCACGGCCCAGCGCTTCATCAAGGAGACCGGCTGCGACCTCGTCAAGATCGAGCGTGGCGGCACCTCGGTCGACCGGGCACGGGCGCTCGTATCCGCAGGCATCCCCGTCGTCGGTCACGTCGGCCTCACCCCGCAGACGGCGACGTCGCTCGGTGGGTACCGCTCCCAGGGCCGCACCGCCGACGCGGCCCTCGCCGTGATCGACAGCGCCGTCGCGCTGCAGGATGCGGGATGCTCGCTGCTCGTCGTCGAGGCTGTGCCGAGTGAGGTCACCGCGGCGCTCATGCCGCTGCTCGACATCCCGGTGATCGGCATCGGCGCCGGATCCGCAACGGACGGTCAGGTGCTCGTGTTCCACGACCTGCTCGGGATCTACGACGGGGGCGCGGCCAAGTTCGTGAAGCGCTACGCGGACCTGCGATCCGCTGCGATCGACGGTGTCACCGCCTACGCCGACGAGGTGCGCGAGCACGTCTATCCGGCGCCGGAGCACGCGTATTCGATGCCCGCAGACGAAGCCGCAAGGCTGCGGGAGCTGCTCGCGAGGCGATGAGCCGCCGTGGGGAACCGAGCATTCAGTCCTCGCTGCTGTGCAGGCCCCTCCGGGCGGACAGCACAGTGATCTCCGGATGCTGCTCGGCGAGCAGGCGCTCGGCCTGATCCAGCACGTCGCGGACGTGCGAGGCGTGCGCGGCGACCACCGACGCGCCGAGCATCGTGCGGCGGTGCAGATCCTGCGCGCCGACCTCGGCGACTGCGGCCTCGGTTCGCCGGCTGAGCTCCGCCAGCAGCGGCCGGATCACGCTGCGCTTCTCCTTCAGGGAGCGCACGTCGCCGAGCAGGATGTCGAACTCGATCCATCCGATCCACATCCGGCCAGTGTGGCACTTGACGCGCTCAGATCAGGCGGCGCAACGCCTCCTCCAGGGTCACGCCCTGGGCGTCGGCACGGTCGCGGAGGCGCGCGTGCTCTTCGGCGCTGAGCGCCACGCGCAGCTCGGTCGGGGTCGCATCCGCAGGGAGATCGAGGCCGTCGAGCAGGTCGGAGGCCTCGGCCCAGAGTGCGGGCGCGGGGGCGGCGGAGGAGGCCACGACCGGGAGGGCGAAGGATCCGGCCGAGGGTGTCGCTGCGCGGGCCTCGGGAGCGGCGGCGGTGGCGACGGCAGGCATCGAAGGGGCTGCGACCGCCGGACCGCCCGAGAAGCCCGGGCCCCGGTCCGGATCCCGCTTCTTCTGATACGCGGTCGCGGCGGCGTTCGCGCGGTGGTCGGCCGCCTCGTTCAAGGGGTGCCCGGCGTGGCCCTTGACCCAGGTGAACGACACGTCGCGTCCGCGGAGCGCCTCATCGATGCCCTCGAGCAGATCGCGGTTGAGCACAGGGCCGCCATCCGACTTGCGCCAGCCCTTGCGCTTCCACCCCGGCATCCACTTCGTCACGGAGTCGATCACGTACCGGCTGTCGCACTCGATCACGAGCTTCTCGTCCGCGGCGCCCGCGGTCGCGAGCAGCAGCTCGAGCACGGCGCGCAGCTCGCCTTGGTTGTTCGTGCCGTGCGGGGATCCACCGGCGGCCCAGTTGCCGTCGTCGATGTACCAGGCCCAGCCGTTGGGTCCGGGGTTGCCCAGGGCGGAACCGTCTGCCGCGGCGGTGATCGTCATGCTTCCACCGTAGGGCGTGGTGGGACGAGGGCCGGGCGTGGCGGGGTCGTACCCGCCGGCGATCGGATCCGGATCCGCCCTTCCCTTCCGATACATAGCGACATATCGTTAACTATCGCTCGGGATGAGCAGGAATCGAGGAGGTCGTCATGGACAACACATTCGGACCGCGTGGATTCGGCGGGTCGGGGTTCGGCCCCGGCGGTGGACGCGGCTTCGGCGGACGCCCCGGGATGAACCCGACCGCCGGACTCTGGGAGGCGATGGAGCACCTGCGCTCGGCCTTCGACCAGCGCCCGCAGGCCCCGCGCATGGCACGCGGTCACGTGCGGGCCGCGGTGCTCGCCCTGCTCGCCGAGCAGCCGATGCACGGCTACCAGATCATCCAGGAGATCGAGGAGCGCAGCGGCGGCTCGTGGAAGCCGAGTGCCGGATCCGTGTATCCGACGCTGCAGCTGCTCGCCGACGAGGGGCTGATCGAGGCCGCGGAGCAGGGCGGACGCAAGACCTACTCGCTCACCGAGGCCGGTCGGGCCGTGGCCGATGAGGCCGGCACGCCGCCGTGGGAGGGCTCCGGCGCTCGCGCGGGCGCCGGCTCGGCATCGTTCGGGGCGCTGCCGAAGGCGGGGGTCGACCTCGCGGGCGCGGCCGCGCAGGTGGCGCGCACCGGCACTCCGGAACAGGTGCAGCAGGCGATCGACGTGCTCGATGAGGCGCGTCGCCGCCTGTACGCGATCCTCGCCGACTGATGGCGGGCGGTTCCGCAGAGCGAGGAGAACTCGGGATCGGGGCGGCGTCAGCCGCGCCGCTCCCGCGACGGACGAAGGATGCGTTCGGCGCGGCGGGAATCGCGGGGCGGGCCGTAGGAGCGGTAGGACTCGCCGCGGTCGGCGTCCTTCATCTCGTCTGGGCCGCCGGCAGCCCGTGGCCGGCGCGCGACGCGGCCGCACTGGCTGATGCGGTCGTCGGATCGGAGCATGTGCCGGCCGCCGGTCCCACCGTAGGAGTGGCGGTCCTGGCCCTCGGCGGCGCCGCGGTCGTCGGTGGGGCCGGCGGTGCCGGCCCCACCGCGAGGCTGATCCGCGCGGGGGCCGCAGGCGCGCTGATCGCTCGCGGACTCGCCGGTGGAGTCGCCGCGACGAAGGCCCTGCGACTCCCCGAACCGAGTGCGCGGTTCCGCCGGCTCGACCGCGTCGTCTACCGGCCCGTGTGCCTCGTGCTCGGCGCGGCGGTCGCGTGGGGGTCGCTCGGGCGGATCCGGCGCAGGAAGATGGGATAGGAGGCACATCGTCATGGTCAACGATCGGAATCCGGCGTCGCCGGCGATGCGCCAGAGCGCGGCCGAAGATCAGGCCCCCCCGCTGCGCGCCCGCTACCGGCGGATCCTGGGATTCGCCGCGCGCGTGCTCATGCAGACGTGGTGGTTCGAGCTCGTGCTGCCGCGGATCGGCTTCACGCGCGTCGCCGAAAGCTCTCGCGAACGTCGGATGCGCGTGCTCGCGCAGCGCTTCCACGTGCTGGCGGTCGAGCTCGGCGGCCTGATGATCAAGGTCGGCCAGTTCATGTCCTCGCGCCTGGACGTGCTGCCGCCGGAGATCACGACCGAGCTCGCGGGCCTGCAGGACGAGGTCCCGCCCGTGCCGATCGCCGAGATCCGCGCGCTCGCCGAGGCCGAACTGGGGGTGCCGCTCTCACGCGCGTTCGCCTCGTTCGACGACACCCCGCTCGCCGCGGCCTCACTCGGGCAGGCGCATCGCGCGCGGCTGTCCGAGGCGGACGCCGCCGATGCGGGATTCGACGAGGTCGTGGTCAAGGTGCAGCGGCCCGGGATCGACCAGGTCGTGGCGACGGATCTCGCGGCTCTCCGCCGGGTCGCGGGATGGCTGCGGCGCATCCGGTTCATCGCTGATCGAGTGGACGCGCCTGCTCTCGTCGAGGAGTTCGCGCAGACGAGCCTCGAGGAGATCGACTACCTGCACGAGGCGGCAGCCGCCGAGCGGTTCGCCGAGAACTTCGCCCACGATCCGAGGGTCGACGCGCCTCTCGTCGCGTGGGAGCGCACCACGCGTCGCGTGCTCACGCTGTCCGATGTCACCGCGATCAAGATCAACGACATCGACGCCCTGCGTGCGGCCGGGATCGATCCCTCCGACGTCGCCCGCGTGTTCGCCGAGGTCATGTTCGACCAGCTCTTCACGCACGGATTCGTGCATGCGGATCCGCATCCGGGGAACATCTTCGTGACGCCCCACCGCGCCGGCGGCGCCGGCATGCCCGGCGCGTCCTCGGCATCCTCGGTTCCCGGCGAGGTCCACCCCGCCTGGCGGCTCACGTTCATCGACTTCGGGATGATGGCGGAGGTACCGGAGGGGATCCGCCGCGGGCTGCGGACGCTGTTCATCGCGGCCGCGTCCCGCGACGGGAAGGGCATGGTCGCCGCCGCGCAGGAGATCGGCGTGCTCATGCCCTCCGCCGAGAACCGCGAGCTGGAGCGGGCGCTCTCCGCGCTGTTCGCGCGCTTCGGCGGGATGGGCTTCGCCGAGCTGCGCGACGTGGATCCGCGGGAGTTCCAGGGCTTCGCCGTCGAGTTCGGCGACACGATGCGCTCGCTGCCGGTGCAGCTGCCCGAAGGGCTGCTGCTGCTCATCCGCGCCGTCTCGCTCACCTCCGGGATGTGCAGCGGGCTGGATCCGCAGTTCAACATCTGGGAGTCGATCGAGCCCTACGCCACCCGGCTGCTTGCGGACGAGAGCGGCAACCTCGTGCAGGAGTTCGCGCAGCAGGCGGTCTCGAACGCGGGCGTCCTGTGGCGGCTGCCGAAGCGGATCGACGACCTCGTCACGCGCATCGACGAGGGATCCGTCACGTTCGACACCTCGCGCATCGAGCGACGCCTTGACCGTATCGACGGCCTGATCCGCCGCGGCGTCTCTGGGCTGCTCTTCGCCGCTCTGCTCATCGGCGGTGCGCTCGTGCTCGCGGTGAACCCGGTGCTCGGCACGGTACTGAT
This sequence comes from Microbacterium azadirachtae, assembly GCF_000956505.1. Classification (GTDB taxonomy): domain Bacteria; phylum Actinomycetota; class Actinomycetes; order Actinomycetales; family Microbacteriaceae; genus Microbacterium; species Microbacterium azadirachtae_A. The sequence continues at coordinate 145,513 of NZ_JYIX01000032.1, forward strand.
GAGCGTCTCGGCGCTGCCGTTGCTGCACACCCTGTTCGCCGGCTTGTTCCGCCGCGGGCCGCGCTAGCGTTCTCGGGGTCGGGCTCGTTTGTGGCGGGCCGGGTCCGGTTTGGGGCGCGGTTCTGCTGTTTGGGGCGTGCCACATCCGTGGATCCGGGTGTGGGGCGCCCCAAAACGGGGAAGTGCGCCCCAAACCGGGTTTGAGTGCCGGGTTGGAACCACGAGGTGGGCAGTTCCTGGTCTGAACCTTCCGGGCTTGTGCGCTCCGGGTTTGGGGCGCGTTCAGTGGTTTTGGGGCGCGTCTCGTCCGTAGAACCGGGTGCAGTGCGCCCCAAGACGGGGAAGTGCGCCCCAAAACCCGGCTCATAGGCCGGGCAGCGCCGACCGAGGGGGTGCTGCTCCCGGTTCGTCTAGTCCGGATTTGGGGCGTGTTCCGGCGGTTTGGGGCGTGTCTCGTCCGTAGAAGTGGGTGCGGTGCGCCCCAAAACGGGAAAGTGCGCCCCGAACCGGCCGCGACGGGAACCACCACGGGAACCACCACGGGAACCACGACGGGAACCGCGGCGGGAACCACGACGGGAACGACGAGGGTGCACGACCGGATCCCGGCCGTGCACCCTCGTCGGCGCAGTGCAGCGCTGCGGCGTCAGTCCTGCTCGACACCGGCCCTGCGGCGGGCGAGCAGCAGCACGCCCGCCGCGATGACGACGGCGCCGGCGATGCCGAGGCCGATCGGTGCTGCGGATCCGGTCGTCGCGAGCGAGCCAGAGCCGGAACCACCCGTGCCCGAGCCGGCCGAACCCGAACCCGTGCCGGAACCAGTGCCGGTGCCGGATCCGCCGTCGCCACCCGCTGCCGCGACGGTGAGGGCGGCCGAGGCGACCGTGGTGCCGTTGAAGGACACCGTGACCGTGTGCGCTCCCGCGGGGAGCGACGCGGGCAGCGCGGCCTGCAGCGCGAACGCGCCGGTCGCGTCCGTGGATCCGGTGCCGAGGGAGACCGGGTCGGAGTGCACCACGACCGCGAAGCCCGCCGCGTCGGCGGCGAGGCCGTTCGCGGTGACGGTGACGGATCCGCCGGGGCGCAGGTCGCCCGAGATCGCCACGGAGCCCTGCACAGCGGCGGGGTCGGCGACCGTCACGGGCGTCGCGGCGGAGACGGTGGATCCGATCGCGTTGTGCGCGGTGACCGTCAGCGAATACGATCCGGGCGTCACGCCGTCGAAGGCGGACGACGTGCTGAGGGCGTCGACCTCGGACGACAGGCCTGCGCCGAGCGACACGGTGTAGCCGGTGATCGCCGAGCCGCCGTCGGCGGGCGCCGACCAGGTGGCGGAGACGTGGGAGCCTGCGGGCGAGGCGCCGGAGACGACCGCCGCGGGCGCGGCCGGTGCGGCGGGTGCGGTCGGGGCGGGCGTCACGTGCCGCAGGCGGTACTCGGTCATGTACGCGAGCTTGCCCGGCTTGGCGTCGGAGTAGGGCTTGGCGAGCTTGGCCCACTCGCCCTTGGACTCGGCCTTGCCGTCGTTCCACGCGCCGAGCACGCTGAGGTCGCCCGCCGTGTAGCCGGACTGCGGGTCGACCACGGTGCCGGCGCCGAGCGCGACCTGCGCATGGCTGAGCTGCTTCACGAGCGCGAGGGATCCGGCCCAGTCGTCCTGGTTCCAGCCCGCCACGGGGATGTCCGCGCGGGTGCGCAGCCAGGTGCCCCAGTAGAACTCCTGGAACGGCACGGCACCGTCGGCCGAGTAGCCGATGTCGCGCGCGAAGTAGAGGATGCTGCGGAAGCGGTCGTCCTCGAAGTTCGACAGGCCCACGTTCGACGGCAGCTGGGCGGGGGTGATCGCATCGCCGTTCACGTCGCGCAGCCAGGTCCACTTGTTCGCCTGCATCGCGGCCCAGAAGTCCGCGTCCGAGAGGCCGGACAGGTTGCCGAGCACGCGCAGCCGGACGTGCACGTCGGGGCCGCTGTTCTCCTGGAACGAGGTGAGGGTGTGGTGCCCGTCCGTGAGATAGAGCACGCCCTGCGGGCCGATCACCACGGTCTTCATCGGGGCGATCGTGTCGGCCGTCTCGCTGCCGACCGGCACCGCGCAGGTGAAGGTGGACGGATCCAGCAGGGTCGCGTTCGGCTGAGCGCTCGCGGCATCCTGCTGGCCGTTCGCCTCGCACCAGTCCGCGAACTTCTTGTTGACCGCGTCCTTCGACAGCTCGGTGTCGTAGCGGCCGAGCTTGTAGTAGACCTCGTCGTAGCCCAGCGAGGGCTGCGTCGGGTGCACGTCGCCGATGCGCACATCGAGCAGATCACCCACGGGGGCGCACAGTGCTCGTGCGTCGCCGACGACGCACGAGGCGTCCTTGACGTCGGTCGGGCTGTCGGCCGCCGCGGCGGAGAGCGCCGAGACGACGGATCCGCCGAGGGCGAGGAACGAGGCGAGCGCGACGGCGAGCGTGCGACGCGAGCGGAGCAGGGGCACGGGAGTCTCCAGGGGATGCGGGGGCGGGTGCGGATCCGCGATCCGGATGTCGACCATCCGCGTGCGGGATCCGATTCGACCCTGGCCACCCCAAGCGGACACCGGGTTGCTCACGGATGAACAGTCGGTGACGCAGGCTGCCGGGCGGGTCGCCCGACGTGCTCAGCCGCTCAGGTGCGCCGTCGGGCGCGGAGGACGAGCGCGATCAGCGAAAGCACGATGACCACGACCCCGTAGCCGAGGCAGACCGTCCCGAGTCCCAGCGGAGCGACCAGCACCCCGGCGATGACGGCGGGCACGCCGAAGGCGAGATACGCGAGCACGTACAGCACGGCGAAGGCATCCGCGCGCTGGGTCGCGGGGATCCGCGGCGCGAGGGATCCGACCACGCCGAAGAACGCCGTGCCGAACCCCATGCCCGTGACGGACGCGGCGATCAGGTACGCGGGCAGCGAGCCGATCGCGAGCGCGAGCAGCGAGAGCCCGGTGCCCGCGGCGAGTGCGGCGGTGCCGAAGATCACGATCGTGCGGGCCGTGCGGCGCCGGATCGCGAACGCGGTGACGGCGCCGACTCCGGCCAGCAGAGCGACGGCGAGGCCCTGCCAGAGGTGCGCGGTGCCGCCCAGCTCGCCGTGGACGATCGTCGCACCGAGGGAGAGGAACAGCCCGCCGGTCGCCCAGCCGGCGATGACCGCCGGCGCTGCGCGCCAGAACTCGGCGCGGATGTCCGCCGGCACGGAGAGTCGGAAGCGCAACGATGCCCAAGCGCCGGGCAGGCGCGGCGCGGTCTCTGGCGTGAGCACCACCAGTGCGGCCAGCACGAGGTACACCACGGCGAGCGGGATGAACACGTCGCCGAGGGCCTCCGATGTCGCATCCAGCGCGAGCGCTGCGATCAGTGCGCCAGAGGCGAGGCCGATCCCGGGACTCAGCGCGTTCCAGAGCGCCGCCGTCGCGGGGCGCGCCGGCGGCGCGAGGTCGAGGACGGTCGCGGAGAGCGACGCGATGAGCAGCCCGCTCGCGACGCCCTGCAGGATCCGGGCGAGCACGAGCAGCGTCACGGATCCGGCATTCCCGAACAGCAGCATGCTGGCGGCGAGCAGCACCAGCCCGGTGGCGATCACCGGGCGCCGCCCGATGTGATCCGAGAGCGACCCGGCCGTGAGCAGGGTGAGAAGCAGAGCGACCGCGTAGACGGCGAACACCGCGGTGATCACGATCGCGTCGAACCCGAGGTGCTGCGCGAGCACCGGATAGAACGGCGACGGCGCACTGGCTCCGGCCATCATCAGGATCTGCGCGACGAGCGCGAGCGCGAATCCGAAGCGGGCGCGCGCGGGCCGCGCGGACGGCAAGGGCAGAGCGCCCGACTCAGGGATCCGCGGCACGGCGATCGGCTGGGTGGTCATCGACTGCTCCTCATCCGTTCGAGAATTCTCGAACGTTGTGCAGACTACTCGCCCTGCGCGGAAGGTACAAGTATTATCGAACCATGCCTGGCGCCGCAGACCTCCCGCATCCGGAACGCTCCGAGATCGAGCTCACGGCGGTGCTCTTCGCGCTGAGCGATCCGGAACGCCTGTCCATCGCGCGCCAGCTGGTCGACGGTCCGCTTGACATGGCCTCGTGCCATGCGACGGATCCGAATCTGCCGAAGTCCACCAAGTCGCACTTCATGAAGGTGCTGCGCGAGGCGGGCGTGATCCGCAACGACCCCAACGGCCGCCGCCGCCTCCTCACCCTGCGCCGGGAAGACCTCGACACGAAGTTCCCCGGTCTGCTCGAGGCTGTGCTGGGTTCGCCGGAGGTCTGATCCCGAACCGGCGTCACGGAGCGGCCGGGCCCAGCGGCGGACCTTCTTGTCAGGGGCCTTTCGCCGATGGCGACGATGTTGCCTCTCGGCCCGGTGGCGAGAGCTCCAGCGCCGGGTAGGCGACGGCGAAGGCGGCTTGGAGACCGCCGGCGAGCGCCGCGGCACCGTGCCCGCCGTGAGGGATCTCGCGAAGCTGCGCGTCCATGCCGGCCGCTTGGGCTGCTGCCGCGAACTTCTGGGCGACGAGCAGGAAGCGCGGATCGTCCTTGGCGGCGGTGAAGACGGCTGTCGTTCCCGTGTAGCTGTGTTGTGCCAGGAGCGTGAGCGGCTTCGCCTGCTCGTACTTCCTGGCATCGCCATCGAAGAGGCGTTGGAGCGCGTCCGCAGGGCTGGAGGCGCCGGGGAACTCCTCTCCGGAGACGCTGATCACCGTTCCGAACATCTCCGGGTGTTCGGCCCCGAGCGAGATCGCGCACTGACCGCCGTTGGAATATCCGGCGATGGTCCAGAGGCGGGGGTCGGGCGATGCGTTGAGGTTCGTGCGCATCCAGGGGATCACGTCTTGTGTGAGGTAGGTGCGAGCCTTTCCGATGCGCGAATCCACGCACCCGGTGTCTTTCACCTCGGCCCCTACCTGATCCGCGACCAGAACGATCGGGGCGAGGCCGTGGTTGGCTGCTGCGTACCTGTCCAGGACCTGCGAGATGGGCAGAGGGTCGGGGTTGCCGGGATGCCCCATGAGCATGAGCACGACGGGAAGGCGGGGAGGCGTCGCCGTCAGTGCGGCGGGAGGAAGGTAGAGGCCCGCGCTGCGGGCGCTGAATCCGCTGCTGGTGTTCGGAATGGACACCGTTCCCGTGCGGCCCTGAGCGGGCATATCGGCAGGGGGCACCCAGGTCTCCCAGAGGGGCTGGGCGGGGGCGCCCGGGTTCTGCGTGCTTGCAGAAGCGGCAGGCAGCCGGAGCGGCTTCTCCACGACGATGTTGAGCAGGTCGCCGATGCTCTGATTCAGGCCGAAGCCCGCGTTGATGCCGAGCGTGCCGACGGCCGCGGAGGAGAGGACGGCGATCACGGCGACACTGCGCCGGAGAGCCCCACGGCGGAACAGCGATGCCACTCCGACAGCGACGGCGGCGAGCGCCCCGGCGAGCCAGAGGTAGGTGGGGGTTCCCAGACTCCCTCCGAAGAGATCGAGCCACCGGACGCAGACCAGCCAGAGGGCGACCGCGGCGACGGCACCGGCGGTCATCGCCAACGCTGCGGTGAGGATCCAGCGTTTCGTCACCCCCCAGAGGAGGAGCGCGGCGACGCTGCCCCCGGCGATCACGTACACGACCACGGGAACCACGCCGTCGATGATCTGGACGTGCAGGAACCCGAGCCAGAGCGCGGAGAAGAAGTCGGTCACGTTCCGATCCTCGCGGGGCGGGATGCCGAAGGCATCCGGAGACCCTCTGCTTCTTCCCCCTGACCGGCGGTGCCTCCACCCCCGGTCAGGGGATCCGGCCGTCGAGTGCGCCAGAAACGATGGAAGAGCAGAACGCCGACCACGACGCGCATCCGGGAACTCAATGACAAGCCACGGCGAGAGCACGATGACCGCAATGGCGGCGATCCGTGACGAGCAGGGTCTTGGCCGCCGTATCAGCGTGCCGCCCCGCGGTGCCATCGTGATCGCGATGGCGGCCGTGATCGCCGTGGCGGGCGCCGCGGCCGCCTGGTTGCGGCTGCCGGGGACCGCCCGCGACACCCTCTGGGCCGAGGACGGACGGGACTTCCTTCAGGGTGCGATCGACTCGGGGTTCGACGAGGTGTTCGTGCCCTATGGCGGCTATCTGCATGTGATCCCGCGGCTCATCGCGGGACTCGCTGCCGCTCTGCCGGTCGAGTCCATGGCGGTCGCCATGACGGCGGGCAGTTGTCTGGTCGCCGGGGTCTGCACGGCGGTGGTGTGGCTGTGCGCACGCCAGATCCTCCTTCCGGTCCATGCCGCCGTCGTCGCCGCCTTGACCGTCCTGGCCCCACTGGCGGCGCGCGAGGTGCTGGGCAACACCGCCAACCTGCACACGCTGATGATGTGGACTCTCCTGTGGCTGCTGCTGGTCACGCCGCGCCGTCGAGGCGTTGCCGTCGTCGTGGCGGTCGTGGTCGCGTTCGCCGCGCTGACCGAGATCCAGGCGGTGCTGCTGATCCCCGTCGCACTGTGGCGGGTCCGCGATCCGATGCGTCGCATCGTCCTCGCCGGCCTGCTCACCGGACTCGCCGCGCAGGTGGCGGCTTCGCTGCTGAGCCCGCGCAGGCAGACGGCCTTCGGCCACGTCGAGCCTCTGTCGTACGTCAAGGGGTTCGTCGCGAACGCGGTCCTGCCCCTCGCTCTTCCGCAGCAGGCGATCGGGCCGGCGCTGGCCGGGCACGGTCTCGCCATCGTGGTCGGCGCCGCGGCGGCGACCCTCCTTCTTCTCGGCCTGCTGCTGCGTTCGTCGTCGCGGTCGCATCGGATCCTCGTCGCCGTGCTTCTGGCAGGAGCCGTCGTCATCTACTGCGGCAGCGTCTACGCCAACCCCGAGGACTACTACGACTACGCGCGCCATACGACGGAACAACTGCGTTCGATCTGGCTTCCGCGGTACGGCGTGCTTCCGTCCATGCTCATCGCCTCAGCGATCGTCGTCGCGGCAGACGGCGTCGCGAGGGCGCGACGACCGGGTTCGACAGGAGCGGTCCGCCGGCGGGCACTGCTCTCCCGGCTCGCGGTTGCAGGAGTTGTCGCCTCCATGGTGCTTCATTTCGGGCCGTGGGACACGCGGCGATCTCAGGGGCCGGCGTGGACCCCGCAGGTCGCGGCCGCTCGGCAACTCTGCGAACAGGATCCTGGCCGGGGCGACGTCACCCTGGAGCAGACTCTCGGCTGGGAGGTCAGGGTGCCCTGCGATCGGCTCGGCGGCGGCTCGTAGCCGATCGCTGCACCGCGCGCCGGGCGTCCTCTTCATCCCGGCGCGCGTCGGCCCGTTCATCGTGCTCAGGGCACCGCCGGATCAGAACGACTCCCAGCCGTCGTCGTCCCAGTCGGAGTCGTCGTCGTCTTCCGCGTGATTCTGGTCGTGCGGCGCGGACATGAGGCCGGAGATCCCCTGCGCGAGCAGTACGCCGCCTGCCACACCGGCCGCTCCTGCCGCCGCCGTCTTGAGGAAGCTGCCTCCCCCGGAGCCGCCCTCTGCAGGACCGGTCTGTCGACGCGAACCGAACAGTCCGCCCCATCGCCCGCGCCGTTCTTCGGTCTCGGCGGGGCCGGGAGGTGCGACCGCGGCCGAGGCCGCGTACGGGCCGCCGGCATCGGGGGCGGGCTGAGCCTGCTGGGCGGCGAGCGCTTCCTTCTGCAGCAGCACGGTCTGCACGAGGAAGTAGAGCGCATCGGGCTGGGAGCCGATCAGCTGGGAGATCAGCTGCGCGGCTTCGGCATCCTTCTGAATGGGGGCGGCGTTGCGCACGGAGTCCGCCAGATCGATGATCAGGCGCGCATCGGAGGTCTGCATGGGGATTCCCTTCTCACGGTGATGGATCGTTCATCGACGTCGATCAGTGTCGACATACCCATGCTGTTCATGTCGGAGAGAAAGCAGATCCGCCGTGTGGCGGGAAGGGGGCTCCCGATCGGTGGGTCAGCCGGGGCGGCGGGGAAGGGTGAGTTGCACACCGAACCCGTCTCCGCTGGGGCCCGCGACGAGGGTTCCGCCGAGCAGTTCGGCGCGCTCCCTGATGCCCAGGAGGCCCAGCTGCGCGCTCGGGAGAGTCAACGGCGGCTCGGAGGCGCGGCTGTTCTTGATGATGACGCCGCAGGACTTGTCGTCCGACCACAGCTTCACGCGGATCGCGGATCCGGGCGCGTGCTTGCGGACATTCGTCAACGCCTCCTGCACCGTCCGGTACACGGCGCGCTGCGCGGCGGACGGGAGATCGTGCGGAAGCTCTCCCGTCGCGGTGACGGGCAGGCCGCTCGCGGTGATGAGGTCGGCCAGTTCGGCGATGGTGGGCTGCGGGGCCAACCCGGGGCTGCGTGTGCCGGCGGCCCGCAGCAGCATCACCATGGAGCGCAGCTCGTCGAGGGTCGTGGCGGCCATCGTGCGGATGGATCGGGCCGCACTGCTCACCTCCGGGTCGGTGGCCGTCACCTGCAGCGCGCCCGCCTGAACCGAGATCAGACTCACCTGGTGCGAGACCACATCGTGCATCTCCCTGGCGAGCTGATTGCGCTCCTGCGTGAGGAGACTCTGTGCGTAGAGATCCTGCTCATGCTGCTTCGTCGCCTCGATCTCCGCGATCCTGGCCCGCAGATCGGACGCGGCCAGCGTCAGTTGTCCGAGCAGGATCGGAGCGGCGGCGGTGGCCAGTTGATAGACGAAGGTCACGGCTGTCCAGTTCTGATCGGCCGTGAACAGGTTGGTGAGAGGCCAGCCGATGGCCTCGGCGGCAGCGAACAGCGCTCCGCAGATGAAGAGCAGCCATCGCCGACGGGTGCGGCTCGCGAGCGCGAGCAGAGCGATGATCGGCGCGGCGAGGATGTTCGCGATGAGCGCGGCGGGCAGGGTCAGCGCGAATGCGATCAGCGGCCATCGGCGGCGGATCAGCAGTGCGGCGCAGGCGAGAGCACTGGCGCCGATGCTGAGTGCTCCTTGGTCGTAGTAATAGAGGAGGGTATCGGCGACAGCGATGACGACGGCGAGGAGGTCCGTCACCCAGGGAGGTATGCGCTGCCAGATCGCCAGCAGGCGGTTCATCGGCCAGGGCGCCGTTCGTCGAGCACGCCGGCACGCTGCGCCGCCAGGGCGGCTTGCACCCGGCTCGTGACGCCCAGCTTGGCGAGAATGGCGCTGACGTGGTCCTTGACCGTGCCGGCACCGAGGTACAGTCGTGCGCCGATATCGGCGTTCGAGAGGCCCTCGGCCACGAGTGTCAGAACCTGGCGTTCACGATCGGTCAGGGTGGATACCCGTTCGGCCTCCTCATCGAGCGCAGCTCCCAGGCCGGGGTGGGTGTCCAGCAGAGTTCGGGAGGCCCGTCGAGACAGCACGACTCCGCCCGCGGCCAAGGCGCGCACATACTGACCGAGCTGTTCGGGTTCGGTGTCTTTCAAGAGGAATCCGGAAGCGCCCGAGCCGAGAGCCGTCATGATGTACTCGTCCGCGTCGAAGGTCGTCAGCATCGCGACGGCGGGGCGCTCGGGCAGCGTCGAGATGATGCCCAGCAGGGTCAGCCCGTCGATCTGGGGCATTCTGATGTCGAGCAGGAGCACGTCGGGCTTCTCGGCCTTGATCACATCGAGCGCTTCGATGCCGGACGCGGTTCCGACGACACGGATGTCGTCGGTGGCGTTCAGGATCATCGTGAAGCCTGTGCGCACCAGCGCCTCGTCGTCGACGATCACGACACGGATCATGGGTTCCTCTTCTCCCTCCAGAGAACGCTAGGGCAAACAAGCACCCGATGTCCGGTCTCCGTCGCCAGATGGATCAGATCCCCGCCGGTCGACGGATGCGGTTACGCCGATCGGCTGACGGCACGGAGCGGGCGAACCGCTGGACTGGTGGCATGCGCCACGTTCTGTCCCGTCTCGCCCGCAGTTCTCTGCGGTACCCGCTGTCGCTGGCCCTCGCCGCCGCAGCGCTGGGGGCGGGGGTCGCCAGAGCCACCTGGGCGAGCGAAGTGGAGCTCCAAGGCGCGCACTTCAGCGTGCTCTCGTGGATCCTTCTCATCGTGTCGGTCGCGACGGCGGAGCGACTGGTGAGCAGTCGATGGGCGTTCAGCGTCGCCGCCGCCGCGACGGCTGCCGGCGTCGTGGCCGCGTGGGGCGTGCTGTCGGCGGCCGCGGCCCTCGGGGAGCCGATGTCTCAGGAGGCGCTGGGGTATCAGGTGTGGACGCCGTCCGTGACCAGCGCCGCGCTGCTCGTGGCCGTCTCCAGTCGTCTCAGGCCGGCGCCTCGCCGCACGCTGCGCTGGGTCGTCGGAACGGGCGTCGTCGCACTGCTGCTCATGTCAGGACACGCATCCGATGTCGCGCGGATCCTCGCCGCGCTCGCCGCGGTGCCGGTGGCGACGATCGGTCGCCCCGCGGTCCTCGGTACGGACTGGAGGCCCAGCGTGCAGACCCGCTGGCGCAGCGTCCTGGCATCGATCCTGGTGATCGTCGCGAGCGCGCTGGCGCTGGGTTCCGTCTCCCCGAACGCCACGGGCGTGCTGGCCTGGACCGGCGCTGCCATCGACCCGATCGTCGCTCCGATCGCATCCGTTCTGCTCGTCGTGAGCGCCGTACTCATCATGCGGGGCCGGATCCTCGGCATCATCTTGGGAGGCACTGCTCTTGCCGCGGTCGCGGCGAACACCGCGATCGAGTGGATCGTGCGCCCGATGCTCGACGGCGAGATCATCTGGCGAGGGCTCACGGGGGAGGAGGCCGAACTGCTGATCATCGTGCTGCTGTCGGGCGGCCTGCCGACGTCGGCCGCTCTGCTCCTGGCCCTGGGAGCACGCAAAGTCGTCCGTCGGCCCGCTCCGGTCGCAACGGCCCTGGACCGTCGGCGCTTGCATGCGGCGCTCAAGGCGTCGGGCGACACGACGTTCGCGCACATGGCCACCTGGGCGGGCAATTCGCTGTGGTTCGGAGTCGACGGCTCAGCGGTCGCCTACCGGGTCCGCGATGGAATCGCCTTCACGGTCGGGGATCCGATCTCCGATGATCCGCGCCTCGCGCTGCGCTCGTTCGCCGCGTTCTGCGAATCGCGGGGCTGGACGCCGGTGTTCTACAGCATCCATGACGAGTCGGCGTCGGTGCTGCAGGCGGAAGGGTGGACGCGTATCCCTGTCGGCACGGACGCCGTGATCGACGTGGAGGATTTCACGCTCAGCGGCCGACGGCGGACCGATCTCCGCACCGCCGTCAACCGAGCCGGTCGCGAACGGGTCTCAGCCGTGTGGACCACGTATGCCGACGCTGCTCCCTCGGTGCGGGGGCAGGTCGATGCGCTCTGCGCCGGCTGGGCCGACGACAAGCGCCTTCCGGAGATGGGCTTCACCCTCGGCGGGCTCGCAGAGCTGACCGACCCGGAGGTGCGGTTGATGCTGGCGATCGGAGCGGACGGCCGCGTCCAGGTCGTGACGAGCTGGCTCCCGCTTCATCGAGATGGAGAGCTCGTCGGGTGGACGCTCGACGTCATGCGTCGCGATCGCGGTGCGATGCCGGGCGCGATGGAGTTCGCGATCGTCTCGACCGTCCAGCAAGCCGCAGCAGACGGACTCAAGACGATCGGTCTGTCCGGTACCCCGCTGGCCGCGCACGAAGGCCAGCAGGCCGGCTGGCTGTCCCGCCGGATGTCGCGGCTGCTGGAGCCCAGCTACGGCTTCTCGTCGCTCGAACGGTTCAAGGCCAAGTTCGGCGCCCGGCATGAAGCGCTCTGGATGAGCTATCCGCAGCCGCTCCATCTGCCCAGGATCGGCCCCGCGCTGCTGCGCACCTACGTGCCCTCTCTCAAGCTGACGCAGGTCGTGCGCGCGCTGCGCGTCCCGTCCTGATGCCGTGAGGGCGGATCGTCGTCCGGACGCGGATCGTCGACGCCCGCTCGGCTCGGCCGCGTGCGGTCCCGAGGAGCAGTACGTCTCGTCGTCACCACCCATTAGTTGTAGTCGAGCACAAAAACGTTGCGCGCCAGGGTGCCCTGCGCATAGAGTCTGTCGAAGCGCTTCAACAGTGCAGCGCTCCTGAACCGATCGACGAAGCCCGGAGAAGCGATGATGGCGAAGATCCATGAGGTGGCGGAAGCCGCCGGCGTGTCGATCAGCACCGTCTCCTACGCGCTGAGCGGGAAGAGGTCGATCTCGCCTTCGACCCGCGACCGCGTCGAGCAGGCCGCGGCCCGCCTCGGCTACCAGCCGAATGCCGGCGCCAGGATGCTCGCCGGGCGCAGGACGAACATCTTCGCCCTCACGGAGCCGTTCCGCCCCGACACGCACGCCCCCACGCACATGAGCTTCGTGCTGGCGACCTCGATCGCCGCGCGTCGATTCGACTACGACATCCTGCTGCTGACCGATGCCGAAGCCTCGGCGGGCATGCGAAGGGTCTCGGCGAGCGGACTCGTCGACGGGATCCTCGTCCTGGATGTGGCTCCGCGCGACGATCGTGTGGCGCTGGCGCGGTCGATCGAGGTGCCGACCGTCTTCATCGGCGTGCCGGAGGACGCCGAGGGGCTGGTCTGCGTCGATCTGGATTTCGAAGCGGCGTCTGCGCTCGCGATCGACAAGCTCGCCGATGCGGGCCACGGCCGGGTCGGGTTCGTCGGACATTCGGAGGATGCCTACGAGCGGTCCAACTTTCCGCGGCGCGTGCGGCATGGACTCGAAGTCGCAGCCCAACGGCGCGGGATCGCACTGTCCGTCGTGTCGCCGCGCGAGGGGGAGGCCGGCCGCGGGGATCTTCGCGACGGTCTGCGCCGGCTCCTGCAGGACTCCGACGTGACGGCGATCGCGCTGCACTGCGACGACAGCGCCCACCGGCTCGTCCTCGCCGAGCTCGCGGCAGCCAGGCTCTCGGTGCCTGGCGACGTGTCGCTCGTCTCGATCGGCTCCACCTTCGACACCGGTTCGCTCTCGACGCCGATCGATCGGATCCCTCTGGACCCGCACGCCTCGTGCGAGCTTGCGGTCGAGCTCGCCGCACGCCTCGCAGACGGCGACACGGTCGAGGCCGGAGTGCGACTGCTCGCCCCGCAGTATCGCGACTCGGGCTCGGTCAGCCCTCCCCGATGACGCCGGGCCGGCACGGTCCGCATCAGGGCTGAACGCGCCGAAAGCCGGGGCCGCTCCCGCTTATCCGAAGCAGTACCCCTACCCGTTTCACCCATGTCGAAACGCTTCGACAACATTCACATGGAGGTAGCAATGAAGCGCACCAGAATCGTCGCGGCCATGGTCGCGACCGCGGCCATCGCGGCCGCCCTCACCGGATGCTCCGGGAGCGGCGACAGTGCCGGAGGCGACGGCAAGACCCTGCGGCTGTGGCACTACGAGAATGCCGATGGCGCCATGGGCAAGGCCTGGAACGAGGCCATCAAGATCTTCGAGAAGGAGACCGGGGCGAAGGTCGAGTTCGAGGAGAAGAGCTTCGAGCAGATCCGCTCCACGGCCAGCCAGGTGCTCAACTCGGATCAGGCGCCCGACGTGCTCGAGTACAACAAGGGCAACGCCACGGCCGGCCTGCTCGCCAGCCAGGGACTGCTGGCTCCTCTCGATGATGCGGTGAAGAAGTACGGATGGGACAAGAAGCTCGCCTCGAGCCTGCAGACCACGGCGAAGTACGACGACCGCGGCATCATGGGCTCCGGCAGCTGGTACGGCGTGCCGAACTACGGCGAGTACGTCGAGGTCTACTACAACAAGACCGCGTTCCAGGATGCGGGCGTGAAGGTGCCGACGACGCTCGCCGAGTTCGAAGCGGCGATGAAGACCTTCGCCGACAAGGGACAGACGCCGCTCTCCGAGTCGGCGGCGGAGTATCCGCTGGGCCAGCTCTGGTACCAGCTCGCGCTGAGTAAGGCCGACCGCTCGTTCATCGACGACTACCAGCTCTACAAGGGCAAGGTCGACTGGAACGGCGAGCCGCTGACCTACGCCACCCAGACGATCGCGGACTGGACGTCGAAGGGGTACATCTCCAAGGACGCGAGCGGCATCAAGGCGGAGGACGCCGGCGTCTCGTTCATCAACGGGCAGTCGCCGATGTTCTACTCCGGCAGCTGGTGGTACGGGCGCTTCATGACGGAGATCAAGGGCTTCGAGTGGGGGACGTTCCTGTTCCCGGGGACGGACCTCACGCCGGGGTCGGCGGGCAACATGTGGGTGGTCCCCGAGCATGCGAAGAACAAGGAGCTCGCCGAGAAGTTCATCGACATCACGATGCGCCCCGAGATCCAGGCGATTCTCGGCAACAACGGCGGAGTGCCGGTCGCGGCGGATGTGTCGGCCATCACCGATGCGAAGTCGAAGGAGCTCATCGAGAACTTCAACAGCGTCACCTCTCGCGATGGCATCGCCTTCTACCCCGACTGGCCCACGCCGACGTTCTACGACCAGCTGAACGCCGGACTGCAGGAGCTCATCAACGGCACCAAGAGCCCTGCCGAGGTCCGCAAGCAGCTCGGTGACCAGTACGCCGCCGGAGTCAAGGACATCGTCGGCTGAGCGACTTCAGGGGGCGCGCGGTGTCGCGCCCCCTGAACCGCTCCGATCGACGATTCCGTGAAAGGACGACGGCATGGCCGACTCACGAAGCCTGATCCCGGGTTCGCGCCCGCGCGCGTTCTGGCCCTATCTCCTGCCGGGGCTGATCCTCCTGATGGTGATCATCGTGCTCCCGCTGGCATGGAACGTCTATCTGACGTTCACGAAGTACCGCGGGATCCGACCGCCGCAATGGATCGGACTCGGGAACTGGCAGAAGCTGTTCGGCGACGAGGTGTTCTGGACCTCGTTCGGCAACTCCATCGCGATGATCCTCGCGATGGTCGTCGTGCCGACCCTTCTCGGCCTGCTGCTGGCGGCCATGCTTTTCGACCTCGTCGGCAAGAAGTTCGGCGGGAGGGTGGCCAGCTTCCTGCGCGCCACCTACTACCTGCCGCAGATCCTCCCGGCCGTGATCGCGGCGATCGTGATCGGCTGGATCCTGCGCCCGAAGAACGGCGCCCTGAACCAGGTGCTCGAATCCATCGGACTCGGTGGATTGCAGCACAACTGGCTGGGCAGCCCCGACACCGCGCTCGCCAGCATCATGGTGATCATGGTCTGGGTGCAGCTGGGCTACCCGGTCGTGATCTTCATGGCAGCGCTGCAGCGGGTCGATCCCGAGCTTTACGAGGCGGCGGAGCTGGACGGAGCCGGCTGGTTCCAGCGGTTCCGCGCGATCACGGTCAGCATCATCCGTCCGGAGATCTTCGTCGTCACCCTGACCTGCACGATCGCGGCGCTGAAGGTCTTCGGTCCTGTCTACGCGCTCACGCGCGGCGGCCCAGGAACCTCGACGATCGTTCCCGCCTACTACGCATACAGCGAGTTCTTCCAGTCGCAGCAGGTCGGCTACGGTGCGACGATCGCGACCGCCCTCACCGTGGTCATCGCCGTCGTCAGCGTGGTGTTCATCCTCGTGCAGAACCGCATGGAGACGAAGGAGGAGCAGCGATGAGCCGTCGTGGTCCGAACCGCCGCCGGTTCTCCGACTGGATCGTTCTCGCGATCGCCGTGGGGCTGGGCCTGCTCATCGCGGTGCCGCTGCTGCTGATCCTGATCAACTCGTTCAAATCGCCGGGGGACTACAACAGCTCCGGCCCGCTGGCGCTGCCCACGGGGCTCTACTTCGACGGCATCGTCGCGTTCTGGGAGCGCGTCGACTTCCCTCTCAAGCTCTGGAACAGCTTCTTCATCTCGGGCATGGTCGCCGTCCTCGCCGTCGGCCTGTCGATGCTCAACGCGTTCGCTCTCGGCATCGGCCGCGTCAAGGGCCGACTGTGGATCGTGGTTCTGATCCTGCTGGCCAACATGCTGCCGCAGGAGGTGCTGCTGTACCCGCTGTACTTCCTCTTCAAGCAGGTCGGCTTGTACGACAACCCATGGTCGGTGATCATCACCTTCACGGTCATCCAGTCGGCCTTCGGCACCTACCTGCTGTCCTCGGTGTACGGCACCTTCCCGAAGGAGGTGCTCGAGGCCGCAGCCCTGGACGGCGCCGGACGCTGGCAGATCCTCTGGCGCGTCGTCTTCCCGATCTCGCGCCCGACGCTGTCGGTGCTGCTGATCTTCTTCTTCATCTGGACGTGGAACGAATTCCTCATCCCGCTGACCTTCCTCGTGTCGAACGCCAATCAGACGGTGCCCGTCGCGATCACGGCGCTGCAGGGCGACCGGCTCATGGACGTCACCACCACGAGCGCCTCCGCGCTGCTCGGGCTGCTGCCGACCCTGGTCTTCTTCCTCATCTTCCAACGCACCCTCACTCGGGGCATCACGGCAGGAGCGGTCAAGTAATGAAGTTCACCGATGGGTTCTGGCAGCTGCGTCCGGGCGTGGACGCGCAGTACGCGCAGGAGGCGAGAGAGCTCGCGGTCGAGGACGGCGAGCTGAAGGTCTGGGCTCCGACGCGGGTCATCGGCACGCGCGGCGACACCCTGAACAGGCCGTTGCTGACCGTCTCGCTCGCCAGCCCCGCCGAGGGCGTGATCCGAGTCCGCATCGAGCATCACACCGGGGACGGCACGACTGGGCGCCGGTTCCCGCTGCCCGATGCCGACGGCCCCGTCGGTCGGGTCGGTATCGACGAGTTCGGAGGCTTCGTCGACGCGGGGAGCCTCCGAGCCCGGGTCGCGCCCGGGGCGCCATGGCACCTCTCTTTCGAGCACGACGGGGGGATCTACACAGCCAGCGGCGACAAGTCGATCGGCTACATGTCACTGTCATCCGGGGCCGCCGTGGCCGCGGAACCGGTCGGCGCGGACGGCGTCACGGGCACGGGACTCGCGGAGGCCCCGTCCTATCTCCACGCCCAGCTCTCCCTCGATGTGGGGGAGCTGATCTACGGACTCGGTGAGAGATTCGGCCCGCTGGTCAAGAACGGTCAGACCGTCGACATCTGGAACTCCGATGGCGGCACCTCCAGCGAGCAGGCCTACAAGAGCATCCCGTTCTACCTGTCCAACCGCGGCTACGGCGTGCTGGTGAACGATGCGGGGCACGTGTCGTTCGAAGTCGGCTCGGAGGCGGTCGAGCAGGTGCAGTTCTCGGTCTCCGGCGAAGCCCTCGAGTTCTTCGTCATCGCGGGTCCCACGCCCGCGGAGGTGATCGACCGGTACACGCGCCTGACCGGCAGGCCCGCTCGGGTCCCGGACTGGTCCTACGGGCTGTGGCTCTCGACCAGCTTCACGACGGACTACGACGAGGAGACGGTGACGTCGTTCATCGACGGGATGGCCGAACGCGGCATCCCGCTGGAGGTGTTCCATTTCGATTGCTTCTGGATGCGGGAGTTCCGCTGGACGGACTTCGAATGGGATCCCGCCGTGTTCCCGGATCCCGAAGGCATGCTCGCCCGCCTCCATGAGCGGGGCATTGCGGTGAGCGCCTGGATCAATCCCTACATCGCGCAGCATTCGCGCCTGTTCCGCGAGGGCACGGAACACGGCTACCTGGTGCGTCGCGCCGACGGCTCGTTGTTCCAGTGGGATCGCTGGCAGGCCGGTATGGCCCTCGTGGACTTCACCAACCCGGAGGCGACCGCCTGGTTCCAGGGCTACGTCCGGGGCCTGCTGCAGCAAGGCGTCGATGCGATCAAGACGGACTTCGGCGAGCGGATCCCGTTGGGGCTGTCCTGGCATGACGGCAGCGATCCCGAGGCCATGCACCACCGCTACACCGACCTGTACAACCGCGCCGTCTTCGAGGTCCTGCAGCAGGAGCGCGGCGAAGGCGAGGCGGTGCTCTTCGCGCGCTCCGCGACGGTCGGCGGCCAGAGCATGCCCGTCCACTGGGGCGGTGACAGCTCTTCATCGTTCGTATCGATGGCCGAATCCCTGCGCGGCGGTCTCTCGCTGTCGTTGAGCGGCTTCGGGTACTGGAGCCATGACATCGGGGGATTCGAAGGATCGCCGGATCCGGCCGTGTTCAAACGGTGGCTCGCGTTCGGCCTGCTCTCGAGCCATTCCCGTCTGCATGGCTCCACGAGCTACCGCGTGCCGTGGGCGTTCGACACGGGCGACGAGGCGCCAGGGCAGAGCGCCGTCGACGTCGCGAGGACGTTCGGCATCCTCAAGCGATCGCTGCGTCCGTACCTCGTCGCCGCAGGGGAGGAGGCGCACCGCACGGGGCGGCCCGTGATGAGGCCCATGGTGCTGGAGTTCCCGCATGATCCGGCGACGGCGCATCTGGACCGTCAGTACATGCTCGGCCCGGATCTGCTGGTCGCGCCGGTCTTCTCGGCCTCCGGCGAGGTCTCGTACTATCTGCCGGAAGGGCGATGGACGAACTGGTTCACGCGCGCGGAGGTCGACGGCGGCGGGTGGCGAACGGAGATCCACGGCTTCGACACCGTTCCGCTCTGGATCCGGGAGGGCGCCGAGATCCGGATGGAAGCCGCACCGACGTCGAGGGGGCATCAGGCATGAGCAGCATGGATCGGTACTCGTTCCCGCCGGGGTTCGTGATCGGATCGGCGACGGCCGCATACCAGGTCGAGGGCGCCGCGGCCTCGGACGGACGCACGCCGTCGATCTGGGACACGTTCAGCCATGAGCCGGGGAGGATCCTGAACGGCGATACCGGTGACGTCGCGTGCGATCACTACGGCCGGCTCGAGGCGGACCTCGACCTGATGAGCCGGCTGGGGCTCGACGCGTACCGGTTCTCGATCTCGTGGTCGCGGCTGCTGCCGAACGCGGGTGCGACGGTGAACCCCGCGGGCCGCGACTTCTACGAGCGGCTGGTCGACGGACTGCTGGCCCGGGGGATCCGACCCATCGCCACGCTGTACCACTGGGATCTGCCGCAGGAGCTCGAGGACGCGGGCGGGTGGACCTCCCGTGACACCGCGTCGAGGTTCGCCGACTACGCGGCGCGAGCGACACGGATCCTCGGAGACCGGGTGCATACCTGGACGACCCTCAACGAACCGTGGTGCTCGGCCTATCTCGGCTACGGCTCGGGGGCGCATGCGCCGGGGCGCACGGACGGCGCTGCGGCGCTCGCCGCCGTGCATCACCTGAACCTCGCGCACGGGCTCGCCGTGCCCGAGATCAGGCGCGAGGCGCGCAACGCGCCCGACACCTCGATCACGCTGAACTTCCACGTCATGCGGGGCGAGGACGCGGAGGCCGGTCGCCGTATCGACGCTCTGGCGAACCGCGCGTTCACGAGCCCCATCCTGCGGGGGCGCTACGACGATGACCTGCTTGCCGACACCGCATCGGTGACGGACTGGGCCTTCGTGCAGGACGGCGACCTGGCCGCGATCGCACAGCCCATCGACGTGCTCGGCGTGAACTACTACTCGACCGTCGCCGTGCGCATGTGGGACGGCCAGGGCGCACCCTCCCGCCATGACGGGCACAAGGACGTCGGGGGCAGCGCGTGGCCCGGAAGCGACCGCGTCGAGTTCCTGCCTCAGGAGGGGCCGTTCACCGAGATGGGGTGGAACATCGCGCCGGACGGCCTGGAGGAACTGCTCGTGTCGCTGCACGAGCAGTTCCCGGAGCAGCCTCTGATGATCACCGAGAACGGCGCGGCCTTCCGGGACGAGGTCGTCCGCGGACCCGAGGGACCGCGCGTGCACGATGAGGAGCGGGTGGACTACCTCCGCCGGCACTTCGCCGCGGCGAGCCGTGCGATCGAGCGAGGGGTCGATCTGCGCGGATACCTCGTGTGGTCGCTGCTGGACAACTTCGAGTGGGGGTACGGATACTCGAAGCGCTTCGGCATCGTCCGTGTCGAGGAGGGGACGCTGGAGCGCATCCCCAAGGACAGCGCGCTCTGGGTCGCCGACGTGATCCGCGCCCGCGGGGCTGCGCTGCCGAGCGAGGGGAGTTCCTCCGCTCCCTCCCGGTGAATCCGCGGGGGCACCCGGACCTTCTGATCGGAAAGGAGGGCTTCCCGATCAGAGGCGCTCGGCCAGCCACGCCGCCTGGCGCAGCCAGTGCGAGAACCCTCCGCCCTCGTGCCCGTTGAACTCGTAGACCTCGATCGAGGCGTCCTCCGTCGCAAGGCTGTTGTAGGCGGCGAAGACGCTCGACGGCAGCACGATGTCGTCCATGAGCCCGACGGAGAACAGCGCGGGTCGTGTGATCCGACGTGCGAAGTTGACCCCGTCGAAGTACGACAGCGTATGGAAGACCTGGTCGACGCGATCGCGGTGCACCGAGAGGTAGCGCTCGATCTCGCGGAACGGGTTCTCGGGAGTGAGCGCGACCGACCGACGGAAGTGGCACAGGAATGGCACGTCGGGCATGGCTGCGGCGATGCCCGGGTGCAGGGCGGCGGCCGCGATGCTGATTCCGCCGCCCTGGCTGCCGCCCGTCACGCCGATTCGCGACGAGTCCGCGTACGGGAGGGCGCGCACGGCGTCGACGAGCAGGACCGCGTCGGTGAAGACCCGCCGGTAGTAGTAGTCCTCGCGACGCGAGATGCCGCGTGTCATGTATCCGGGAGTCGCGCTGTCGGACCCGTGCGGATCCGGGGTGTCCCCACCGGTGCCCCAGCCTGCGCCCTGTCCGCGGGTGTCCATGAGCACGTGGACGTAGCCCGAGGCGGCCCAGCGCAGCCGCTCGCCGGGCGTGCCGCGGCCTCCGCCGTAGCCGATGTACTCGATGACGACGGGGAGGCGTCCCGAACGGCGTGGACGCGTGATCCAGCCCCGGATCCGTTCTCCGCCGAACCCGGAGAAGAGGAGGTCCTCGACGATGAGCTCGCCGATCGGCGTTGCCGCGGCCGAGAACTCAGGGGCGGCGGCGAGGGCACGGGACTCGGCGAGAGTCCCCCGCCAGAACGCATCGAAGTCGGCGGGCTCGGCGACATCAGGGCGGAAGGCGCGGAGCTCCGCGAGAGGGAGATCGGTCAGCGGCATGTCCGTCAGCCCCGTATGTGATCGGCGCGCCGCGCGGCGATGACGGACGCGGCCTGACGGGCGGCGCCGAGGGCGACGTACTCGCCGGGATCGGGGACCACGACGGGTATGCCGAGGATCTCCGGTGCGATCCGGCGGACCGCCTCGGACTGCGCGCCGCCGCCGATGAGCAGGGCGCGATCGAGGGGGACGCCGAGGCCGCGGAGGGCGTCGAGGCCCGCACCGAGGCCGCGCAGCATGCCCTCGACGGCGGCGCGAGCGAGGTTCGGCCGTGTCGTCGACGCGAGCGTCATGCCGGTCAGCGTCGCGGTGGCATCCGGGAGGTTCGGGGTGCGCTCGCCCTCGAAGTACGGCAGCAGCGTCAGGCCGCCCGCGCCCGGGGCGGCCGAGAGGGCGAGGTCGCTGAGCTCATCATGCGAGATGCCGAGGAGGGCGGCGGCGGTGTCGAGCACGCGGGCGGCGTTGAGTGTGGCGACGAGGGGGAGGAAGTGGCCCGTCGCATCGGCGAATCCGGCCACGGTGCCGGAGGGATCCACGATCGGATCCCGGCTGATCGCGCAGACCGTGCCCGACGTTCCGATCGACACGACGACGTCTCCCGGCTCGGCGCCCAGACCGAGCGCCGCCGCCGCGTTGTCCCCGGCACCAGGGGCGACGCGACGCCCGGCAGGATCCTCGACCGACTCGGTCGGCCCGAGCACGCGCGGCAGGATCGCATCCTGCCCGAGTGCGGAGATCAGCAGCTCGCGGTCGTAGGATCCGGCGGCCGGACTCCAGTAGCCGGTGCCGCTCGCGTCGGACCGATCGGTGATGAGCTCGTCGAGGACCGGGCCGAGCGGCGATTCGCTCTCGGGCCCGTAGCCGCGCAGGCGCCACGTCAGCCAGTCGTGCGGGAGCGCGACCGCTGCCACGCGCACGGCGTTGTCCGGCTCCGCGTCGCGCAGCCAGCGCAGCTTGGTGATGGTGAACGAGGCGACAGGGACGAGACCGGTGCGGGTGGCGAGCGCGCTCGCGCCGAACTCCGCGATCAGCTCGGTCGCCGCGTGCGCGGACCGTGTGTCGTTCCACAGCAGAGCGTCGCGGATGACGGATCCGTTCGCGTCGAGCGCGACCATGCCGTGCTGCTGGCCGCCGATCGACCATGCAGCGATGTCGTCGATCCCGCCCGCATCGGCGATGGCCTCGTTCAGCGCCTGCCACCACATCTCGGGGTCGACGGCTGTGCCGTCCGGATGCGCGGCGCGTCCGGTGCGGACGACGGATCCGGTCACGGCGTCGACGATGACGACCTTGCACGACTGCGTGGACGAGTCCACACCCATCACCAGGGGCATGTGGGTCTTCCTCTCCGTTCGGTGTGATGCGCCGAGGCCCCTCTCCCGCGTCGAGGCCCCCTCCGAGCAGCGCGGCTGAGAGGGGGCCTCGACGCTCAGAGGGGGCGTCGGCGGCGGGATTGTGGTCAGCGGGCGCCGAGGAGGTGCTCGGTGGCGAGCTGCTGCAGGCGCACGAAGCCGAAGCCCTTGCCTCCGAAGTACGCGTCCGCGTCGAAGTCCTCGTACGCGGTGCGGTCGGCGAGGAACGCGTCGTAGCTCTCGCCGGAGCCGAGGGTCGGAGTGGACAGCTCGTCGACGCGGGCGGCAGCCAGCGCCTCCTGCACCTCGGGGTCGGCGCGGAAGGCCGCGGCGCGCTCCTTGAGCAGCAGGTAGGTGCGCATGTTCGCGGCGGCGGAGTCCCAGACGCCGGTCTCGTCCTCGGTGCGGCTGGGCTTGTAGTCGAAGTGGCGGGGGCCGTCGTACGCCGGGACGCCGCCGGGGCCGCCGTTCTCGAGCAGATCGACGAGGGCGAAGGCGTTGTGCAGGTCGCCGTGCCCGAACACGAGATCCTGGTCGTACTTGATGCCGCGCTGGCCGTTCAGATCGATGTGGAAGAGCTTGCCGTGGTACAGCGCCTGTGCGATGCCTGCGGCGAAGTTGAGCCCCGCCATCTGCTCGTGGCCGACCTCGGGGTTGAGGCCCACGAGTTCGGGACGCTCGAGCGAGTCGATGAAGGCGAGCGCGTGGCCCAGCGTCGGCAGCAGGATGTCGCCGCGGGGCTCGTTGGGCTTCGGCTCGATCGCGAAACGGATGTCGTAGCCCTTGTCGGTCACGTAGTCGCCGAGGAGGTTCACGGCCTCGCGGTAGCGCTCCAGCGCCGCCCGGATGTCCTTCGCGGAGTCGTACTCGGCCCCCTCCCTGCCGCCCCACATGACGAACGTCTTCGCGCCCAGCTCGGCGCCGAGGTCGAGCTGGCGGAGCACCTTGCGCAGCGCGTAGCGGCGTACGGCGCGGTCGTTCGAGGTGAAACCGCCGTCCTTGAAGACGGGGGCGCTGAACAGGTTCGTCGTCACCATCGGAACGACCAGCCCGGTGTCGGCCAGGGCCCCCTTGAGGCGGTCGATCTGCGTCTGACGCTCGGCCTCGGTGGATCCGAACGCGAACAGGTCGTCGTCGTGGAACGTCAGACCGTAGGCGCCGAGCTCGGCGAGCTTCTCTACGACGTGCACGACGTCGAGAGCCGGCCGGGTCGGGCCGCCGAACGGATCCGCGCCGTTATAGCCGACGGTCCAGAGACCGAACGAGAATTTGTCCTCGCGGGTGGGGGTGAGTGCCATGGTGATCCGCCTTCAGCGACCTCGGTGAAATGTTGTAGCAGCGAACATATCAGCGAGGGCGGGCGACCGCAACGTCTCGTCGGGGGGCGGCGTTCAGTGCGGGACGGCCGCGGTGGAGGCGCGCACGATCAGCTCCGCCGGCATCCGGACATGCTCCTGCGGTCCGCCGTCGAGCATCGCCAGCAGCAGGCGCACGGCCTCGGAGCCCATCTCGGCGAGCGGCTGGCGCACCGTCGTCAGCTGCGGCACGTGCGCGGCCGCCTCCGGCACGTCGTCGAAGCCGACGACCGAAAGATCCTCGGGGACTTGCAGGCCGCGCTCGATCGCGACCCGGATCATCTCGATCCCGGACAGGTCGTTCGCGGCGAACACCGCCGTCGGCGGCGCGGAGAGGTCGAGCAGGGCATGCGCGCCGGCGGTCGTGCTCGCGGCGCGGTACCCGCCGTCGACGACGAGCGCAGGATCGACGGGGATGCCGGCGGCCTCGAGCGCGTGTCGGTATCCGTCCTCGCGCTGATGTGCGGACTCCAGGTCTGTGCGGCCCCGCAAATGCGCGATGCGACGGTGGCCCAGCGAGACGAGATGGGTGGTCGCGGCGAACGCGCCCTCGGCATTGTGCACGCTCACCGAGGCTGGTCCATCCGGCCCCGTGTGCGGATCGATCGCGACGAGCGGCACGGTGGCGTCAGTCGGCATCGTCGTGGGGGTGACCAGGATGGCGCCGTCGATGAGGGTGCCGCCGAGTCGTGACAGCGAGCGGCGCTCCCAGCCGAGATGCTCGCCCGCGGACACGCTGCCGGCGTAGGCGAGGACGTCGAAGCGGGTTCCCTGCAAGGCCGCCGAGACGCCTTGGAGCAGCTGCACGGCGAACGGCTCGAACTCGGCCACAAGCACCCCGATCACGTCGGTGCGGCGGCGTCGCATGGAGGTCGCGACCAAGGAGCTCTCGTAGCCGAGTCGCGCCACGACCTCCTGCACGTGCTCGAGTGTCGAGGGGGAGACGCCGTCGCGGCCGTTGATCGCTTTCGAGACGGTCGCGACGGAGACGCCGGCGGCGTGGGCGACGTCGTGGATCGTGATGCGGCGGCTCATCTATCCAACCTACCCAGCGAAAACGTTATCGATATCGTTTGACATGCCGGTGACCCGGGTGTCAGAGTAGGCCGACGGCACATTCGCTGTAGTCGACAACAAATTGTCGGCGCGGTGCTGAACTCGACGATGAGGAGAAGACACAGCATGAAGATCCGCAAGGTGCTGACCGCCGCCGTGGCGGTCGCAGCCGTGGGCGCGATCGCCCTCACCGGCTGCTCCGGGGGCTCCGGTGGCGGCGACACGGGCGCCAAGCAGACGCTGACCGTGTGGCAGAACTCGACCACCGGCGACGGCAAGCAGTTCTGGACCGACGCGGCGGCGGCGTTCCAGAAGGCCAACCCCGATGTCACGGTGAAGGTCACCTCGATTCAGAACGAGGATATGGACGGCAAGCTGCAGACCGCGGTCAACTCCGGCGACATGCCCGACGTCTTCATGGCGCGCGGCGGAAGCAAGCTCGCCGACGTCGTGGCGGCGGGCAAGGTCAAGGATCTGACGGGCAAGATCGATCCTGACGTCAAGAAGGCGATCGGAGAGGCGGCCCTCAGCGCCTTCACGGTGGACGGCAAGCTCTACGGCGTGCCCATGGCGGTGCTGCCCGGCGGCCTCTTCTACAGCAAGGATCTGTTCGCGAAGGCGGGCATCACCGATACCCCGAAGACGATGGACGACCTCGAGACGGCCATCACCAAGCTCAAGGCCGCCGGCATCGCGCCGATCGCCCTCGGCGGGAAGGACGCCTGGCCGGCCGCGCACTGGTACTACTTCTTCGCGGTGCGTGCCTGCGGCAAGGATCTCATCACGAACCTCGCCACCAAGAAGGACTTCAAGGACGGCTGCTGGCTGACCGCGGCGAACAACCTGCAGAAGTTCGCGCAGGTCGAGCCGTTCAACGAGGGCTTCCTCACGACCTCCGCCCAGCAGGGTGCGAACTCCTCGGCGGGCCTGGTCGCCAACCACAAGGCGGCGATGGAACTCATGGGGGCGTGGGATCCGGGCGTGATCGCGAGCCTCACCCCGGACCAGAAGCCGCTGGCGGACCTCGACTGGTTCCCGTTCCCGGAGGTCTCCGGGGGCAAGGGCGAAGCCGGCGCGATGATGGGCGGCCTCGACGGGTACTCCTGTTCCGAGAAGTCCCCTTCGTCCTGCGAGAAGTTCCTCGACTTCGTCTCCTCGAAGGAGTGGCAGGAGAAGTACGCTCAGGCGTTCCAGACCATCCCGGCCAACCAGGACGCCACGGGCGCGGTCGACAACGCGTCCCTGAAGCCCCTCATGGCGGCCTATGCCAAGGCGCCCTATGTCGCGCTCTGGCTCGACACCGCCCTCGGGCAGAACGTCGGCAACGCACTGAACACCGGCGTCGTCGAGATGCTCGCAGGCCAGGGCGACCCGAAGACCCTCCTCCAGAAGATCACCGATGCTGCGGCGAGGGGCTGAGCGAGAGCGATGACTGGCACCCAGGTGATGGCCGAGGCCGTGCCTGAGAGCGACCGCCGCACCGGGACCGGGACCTCCCCGGCCCCGGTGCGGCGAGCACGCGCCGACTGGCGCAAGCGCGGTGAGATCGCGCTGCTCTCCGGACCCGCCCTGCTGATGTTCGTCGGATTCGTCATCCTCCCCGTGGCGATGGCATCCGTCTACGGCTTCTTCAAGTGGAACGGCTTCGGCTGGCCGACGCAGTTCGTCGGCCTCGACAACTACGTCCACATGTGGCAGGACCACACGTTCCGCGACGCCGTCGTGCACAACTTCGCGATCGTCGTGCTCTCGCTCGTGCTGCAGGGCCCGATCGCGATCCTGTTCGCCCTCCTGCTGAATCAGAAGTTCCGCGGGCGGTCGCTGATCCGCGTGCTGATCTTCGTGCCGTACGTGATCTCCGAGGTCATCGTCGGCACGGGGTGGAGCCTGATGATGCAGGATGCGGGCGCGCTGAACTCGCTGCTCGGCAAGCTCGGACTCGGGTTCCTCCAGAACTCCTGGCTCGCGGATCCGAAGCTCGCCCTGTGGACGCTGATGATCATCATCACCTGGAAGTACATCGGCTTCGCGGTCATCCTCATGCTCGCGGGGATGCAGTCCATCCCCGAGGAGCTCTTCGAGGCCGCGGCGATCGACGGCGCCGGGTTCTGGAAGATCCAGTGGAACATCACCGTGCCGCTGCTGGGACCGACGATCCGCATCTGGGCGTTCCTGTCGATCATCGGCGCCCTGCAGCTCTTCGACCTCGTCAACATCATCTGGGGCCAGTACATCTCCGCCACCGCCGGCACCTCGACGATGGCGACGTACATGTACCAGAACGGGCATCTCGCCGGCAGCTACGGCTTCGGCAACGCGGTCGCCGTGATGCTCTTCCTCATCACTCTCGTCGTCGCCCTGATCTACCAGCGCTTCGTGCTGCGGCGCGACACCGACGGCGCGCTGACGGGCGACAGCGGAAAGGCTCGCAGATGACCACCGACACCCTCCGCACCACGGCCATCGTGCAGCCGCGCGATCGAAGAGGAGCCCGCCGCTCGCCGAAGGCCCGGTGGGGCAGCCCCGGCCTCTACCTGATCGCGATCGTGCTCGTGACGATCTGCATCACGCCCGTGCTCTACATCATCATCGGCGGGTTCCGCACGAACTCGCAGATCACGCAGGATCCGTCCGGCTTCCCGGCCCCCTGGCAGTTCGCCAACTACTCCGACGTGCTCGCAGGCCCCGAGTTCTGGACGGCACTGCTCAACTCGACCGTCGTGGCGATCGGTACGACCGCCGGAGCCGTGCTGCTCGGCGTGATGGCGGCCTACGTGCTCGCCCGGTACGAGTTCGCCGCCAAGCCGGTGATGTACGCGCTGTTCGCCGCGGGGCTGATGTTCCCCGTCACGGTCGCGATCACCCCGCTCTACCTCCTGATCCGCAACCTCGGCATGGTGAACAGCCTGGCCGGGATCATCGTGCCGCAGATCGCCTTCGCCCTGCCGAGCACCATCATCATCCTGGTGCCCTTCCTGAAGGCGATCCCGAAAGAGCTCGAGGAGGCGGCATCCATCGACGGCTCCTCTCGACTCGGCTTCTTCTGGCGGATGGTGATCCCGCTGAGCCTGCCCGGGGTGATCACGGTCGGCATCCTGGCCTTCGTCGGCTCGTGGAACGGCTACATGCTGCCGCTGTTCATCCTCAACGACCCGAACCTGTTCACCCTGCCGCTCGGTGTGCAGAACTTCTCCTCGCAGTACTCGGTCGACACCGCCCGCGTGCTCGCGTACACCTCGCTGTCGATGCTGCCCGCGCTCATCTTCTTCAGCCTCTTCGAACGCCGCATCGTAGGCGGCCTGACCGGCGCGGTGAAGGGCTGAGCATGGCTTCGGACACGTCCCTGGAGACCTTCCCCCGGACGCAGGACATCCCGGCCTTCCCGATCGCCTCCGATCGCGTCGGGGCGCTGCTCGCACGGATGACGCTCGAGGAGAAGGCGGCGCAGCTCGTCGGCTACTGGCTCGACCAGGGCGGCGAGGTCGTGGCCCCGCTGCAGAATGAGATGGCGGCCGTCGGCCGACACGACACCTTGGCGGAGGTGACCCGCAACGGCATCGGTCACTACACCCGCGTGTACGGCACCCGTCCCGTCGAGCCGGCCGAGCGCGCCGAGTGGCTGTGGGCGGAGCAGCGTCGTCTGAAGCGCGAGACGAGACTGGGCATCCCCGCGCTCGTCCACGAGGAGTGCCTGACGGGCCTCGCCGCGTGGAAGGCGGCGACCTTCCCGACGCCGCTCGCGTGGGGCGCCTCGTTCGACCCGGAACTGGTCGCGGAGATGGGTGCGCTCATCGGTGACTCGATGCGGCGGCTCGGCATCCATCAGGGCCTCGCGCCCGTGCTCGACGTCGTGCGCGATCCCCGCTGGGGCCGGGTCGACGAGTGCATCGGCGAGGATCCATATCTGGTGGGGACCGTCGGCACCGCCTATGTGCAGGGCCTGCAGTCCGCGGGGGTGCACGCCACACTGAAGCACTTCCTCGGTTACTCGGGCTCTCGGGCCGGCCGCAACCACGCGCCGGTCTCGGCGGGCCCGCGCGAGGTCGCCGACGTCTTCCTGCCCCCGTTCGAGATGGCGATCCGCGACGGCGGCGTGCGCAGCGTGATGAACAGCTACGCCGAGATCGACGGCGTGCCGGTCGCATCGGATCCGGAGCTGCTGACCGGCGTGCTCCGCGAGCGGCTCGGCTTCGACGGCGTCGTGGTGGCCGACTACTTCGCCGTTGCATTCCTCGAGGTCATGCACGCGGTGGCCGCGGACAGAGGGGAAGCCGCGGAGCTCGCGCTGCGCGCGGGGATCGACGTCGAGCTGCCCTCCGGCGACGCGTACTCATCGCCGCTGATCGAGCGGATCCGCGCCGGCGTGCTCGACGAGGGCTATCTGGATCGTGCGGTGATCCGCGTCCTCGCCCAGAAGGAGCAGCTCGGCCTGCTCGAGGCGGACGCCTACGAGGACGATCCGCCCGCGGCCATCGATCTCGACACTCCGCGGCACCGCGACATCGCCCGCCGTCTGGCGGCCGAGTCGCTCGTGCTGCTCTCGAACGACGGCATCCTGCCGCTGGCCAGGACGGCACGGCGCATCGCGCTCATCGGGCCGAACGCCGATCGCGCGGAGGCGCTGCAGGGCTGCTACTCGTTCGCGAACCACGTGCTCGCGCATCACCCGCAGCACGAGATCGGCATAGAGATCCCGACGGTGCGCGAGGCGCTGATCGCTGCTCTGCCGGGCGCGGAGATCGTGCACGTCCGTGGCGCCGAGGTCGAGGGAGAGGATCGGTCAGGTTTCGCGGATGCCGCGCGGGCTGCGGCGGATGCCGATATCGCGATCGTCGTGGTCGGCGACCAGGCCGGGCTGTTCGGGCGCGGCACGGTCGGCGAGGGGAACGACGTGGAGTCGCTCGACCTGCCCGGCGTGCAGCGCGAGCTCGTCGAGCAGGTGGTGGCGACCGGCACGCCGGTGGCCGTGGTGGTGCTCACCGGCAGGCCCTACGCGATCGAGTGGGCGCTCGAGGGCGCAGCGCGCCCGGCGGCGGTGCTGCAGGCCTTCTTCCCCGGGGAGGCCGGCGGCAGTGCGATCGCCGACGTCCTCGTCGGCGACGCGAATCCCTCGGGACGTCTTCCGGTCAGCCTGCCGCGGTCGTCCGGATCCCAGCCGTACAGCTATCTGCATCCGATCCTGGGCGGACCCTCCGACGTCACCTCCACCGATCCCACCCCGCTGCGGCCGTTCGGATTCGGGCTGTCGTACACGACCTTCGCCTATGAGGACTTCGAGGTGTCGGACGAGTCGCCCACGAGCGGTGAGTTCATCGCAACGATGGTCGTGGCGAACACGGGCGATCTGCGCGGTGCCGAGGTCGTGCAGCTGTACGGGCGGGACGTCGTCGGGAGCATCACCCGCCCGGTGGCGCAACTGCTCGGCTACGCGCGCGTGGAGCTCGATCCCGGCCAGCGGCGCACGGTGCGATTCGCGGTGCCGGCCGCGCGGTTCGCGTTCAGCGACCGGCGGATGAGGAGAGCCGTCGAACCGGGCGAGATGCGCGTGTGGGCGGCCGCCCATGCCGAAGCCGCAGCGCCGGTCCCCGAGGTCGCCGGCGTCACGGGCGGAGCCATCTCGAATGAGCGCGCCCACGAGCGGCGGTCGCTCCCCGGGGCCGCGACGGCTGCGCGTCCGATGCTGCTCACCGGCGAGGTACACGAGGTGACGGCGGCGGACCAGCGGATCGTGGCGGTGTCGATCACGTGATCGAGATCCGCAACCCGTTCCTGCCCGGGTGCCACCCGGATCCGTCGATCTGCCGTGCCGGTGATTGGTACTACCTGGTGTGCTCGACGTTCGAGTACCTCCCCGGCCTGCCGGTGCTGCGCTCGCGCGACCTGGTCCGGTGGGAGACGGTGGGGCACGTCATCGACCGTCCGGGAATGCTCGACCTCGACGGGATCGGATCCTCGGGCGGCCTGTACGCGCCGACGATCCGGTACGGGCTGGGGCTGTTCTGGGTCGCATGCACGCTCGTCGATCGTGAGGATCCGGCCCGGGGCGGGAACTTCCTCGTCACTGCGGCGGACCCGGCAGGGCCGTGGAGCGACCCGGTGATGATCGACGCCGAGGGCATCGACCCGTCGATCGCGTTCGACGACGAGGGGCGCGTCTGGCTGCACGGCACCCGCCTGGCCAGGGCGCCGGAGTGGCACGACCAGACCGAGGTCTGGGTGCGCGAGTACTCGCCGGACGAGCGTGCGCTCGTCGGGGAGGAGCACGTGATCTGGCGCGGCGCCGTGCGCGGCGCGGTGTGGGCCGAGGGGCCGCACCTGTACCGCATCGACGGGCGCTGGTTCCTCGTCGCGGCGGAAGGCGGCACCGAGTTCCACCACGCGGTGAGCGTGGCTCGTGCGGAGGAGATCACCGGTCCGTACATCGGCGACCGGGCGAACCCCGTGTTCACGCACCGGAATCTGGGGCGCACGAGCGACGTGATCGGAGCGGGGCACGCGGACCTGCTGCAGGCGCCCGACGGATCCTGGCTCGCCGTGATGCTCGCGATGCGCGCGGCCGACGGCCGGCACTACCCGCTCGGGCGGGAGACGTTCCTGTGCCCGGTGTCCTGGGAGGACGGCTGGCCGGTGTTCGCCCCGGGGCGCGGGCGATTGCCGCGGGTGATCCCGATCCCCTGGGCGGCCGGGGCGGCACCGGCCGGATCCTGGCAGCCCGACGACCGCACGGCCGGTCTCGTCGCACCGTCCGACCCGAGGTGGACCGCACTGCGGGCCCTGCCCGCCGAGATCGCCACGGCCGAGGACGGGACGTGGCGCATGCCCGTGCGCGCCACGTCGCTGCAGGAGCCGTCCGCACCGTCGTTCCTGGGCGTGCGTCAGCAGCATGCGGATGCCGAGGCGCGGTGCGTGCTGGATGTGCGCGGGCTCGCCGAGGGGGAGAGCGCGGGCATCGTTCTGCGGCAGTCCGAGCGCGACCATGTCTCCCTCGTCGTCTCCCGTGGACGGGCGGGTCTGCGCCTCGCCTCCGAGCATCGTCGGGCGGGAGAGACGCTGCGGCGGGATCTCGGTCCGCTGGCGGAGGCCGACGACGTGGAGCTCACGCTGCGCGGGCGCGGTTACGACTACGTCTTCGAGCATGGCGGCGTCGAGCGCGCCACGGCCGACGGGAGAGACCTCGATGCATCCGCCACCGGCGGTTTCCTCGGGCTCTGGATCGGCGTCTTCGCGACGAGCGCCGGAGCGGAACCTCGGGGCGAGGTGCGCATCATCCGATTCGAATACGCGCCTGCGCGGCCTGCTCCCGGCGATCGGTAGCCTGGGAGTCCTACCGCGTGCAGGAAGCGAGACGCCGGATGAACGAACGCGCCACGACCGTCGAGGGGGTGCGGCGCACCAACCTCGCCGAGGTGCTGCGCCTCGTGCACCACTCGGGTCCTCGCTCGCGCGCGGTCATCACCGCCGAGACAGGGCTCAACCGCTCCACGGTCTCGGACCTGGTCGGTCGGCTGGTCGGGGCGGGGCTCGTCGTGGAGCACGAGCCGGATCCCACGCGGCGGGTGGGGCGTCCTTCCCCGGTGGTGGTGCCGAGCCCCGACGTCGTCGCCATCGGGGTGAACCCCGAGATCGATGCGGTCGAGATCGGCGCCGTGTCACTGGGCGGCGCGGTGCGCGAGCGGGTGCGGATCCCCGTCGAGCGGCCGGATGTCGCGGACGTCGTCGAGATCGTCGCGCGCGTAGTGGAAGGCTGGCGCGCCGGCGCCCTCGAGGGCTGCCGCATCGAAGGCATCGGCGTCGCGGTGCCCGGCCTCGTGCGCGCGGCGGACGGCGAGGTGCGATTCGCGCCGCACCTCGAGTGGCGCGATGCCGACATCGCAGGGCCGCTCACCGCCGCGCTGGCTCTCGACGTGGTCGTGGGCAACGACGCCTCGCTCGGCGCCAGGGCGGAGCGCCTGTTCGGCGCCGCGCGGGAGCACGAGGACGTCGTGTACCTCAACGGCGGCGCCAGCGGAATCGGCGGCGGACTCATCCTGCACGGCAGGCTCATCGGTGGCGTCGGCGGATACGCGGGCGAGTGGGGGCAGACCGAGGCGAGCGTGGCGGACGCCGCCGATCGACGCGCGGACGGCGGTGTGCTCGAGGACGAGGTGAACCGCGCGCGTCTCGTGACGGCCGCGGGCCTCGCCGCGCCGGACGACGCCGAGCTCCGGGCGGCACTGTCCGCGTCCGACGACGGACCGGCGGCCACCGAGATCGGTCGGCAGCGTCGGATCCTCGCCGCGACCCTCGGCAACGCCGTGAACGTGCTGAACCCGGGAATGATCGTGCTGGGCGGATTCCTCGGGATCCTGCGGGAGCTGGATCCGGAGGCCTTCGACGAGGGGGTGCGCACGCGGGCGCTCGCCGCTTCGGCCGAGGGGCTGGAGATCTCCGCGGCGGCCCTCGGTGCGGACCGGCTGCTGATCGGAGCCGCCGACGCCGCCTTCGAACGACTGCTGGCGGATCCGCTGGGCTGACCCCCGCCCACCCGCCGGCCCGCTCAGGTCGCACTCCGCCCGCTCAGGTCGCACTTTCTGCTGCCCCGGGGCGGTCGGCAGCGCCGAAAGTGCGACCTGAGCCGGTCGGTGTGGGCCGACCGGCTGGCGGGCGGTCTAGGCCCGCGCCACGTCGAGCTCCACTGCCGACCACGACAGCGCCGGCAGCGTCAGGCGCAGGGCGCCGTCGTCGAGGGCTACGCCGTGCAGCGGGCGCAGTCCCACGGCGTCGGGCGTCTCCTGCAGGTTCGCAGTGAAGCGGTCGCCTCCCTCGGGCACCGTGAGCACCTCGGCCGAGCGCACGCCCGTCGGCCGCAGGCCGTGCAGCTCCAGATCGACCGTCGCCTCGGACTCGAGCGAGCGGTTCGCGATGAACAGGGCGAGTCGCCCTGACTCCTCGTCCCAGGTGGCCACGGCATCGACCTCGTCGACGTCGCCGAACCGTGCGGTCGCGCCCTGCGTCGACGTGATCGCGAGGCGCATGATCCGTCCCTTCGCCATGCGCGCCATCCGCGCGAACGGCCAGAACGTCGTCTGCCGCCACGCCGGGCCGTTCTCCTCGGAGCGGATCGGGGCGATGACGTTGACGAGCTGCGCCTGGTTCGCGATCTTCACCCGGTCGCCGTGCCGGAGCAGGCTGTGCAGGAACGTGCCCACCACGACCGCGTCGGTGACGTTGTAGGTGTCCTCGATGAGACGGGGGTGCTCCCGCCAGCCGGCTGCCGCGACCTCGCCCTCCTCGATGTCGTTGAAACGGTCGAAGTCCCACACGTTCCACTCGTCGAACGAGATGTCGACCTGCGTGGTGTGCTTGCCGGCGGCCTTCACCGCGTCGATCGTCGAGATCACGCCGTCGATGAACGTGTCCATCTCGACGCCCTCCGCGAGGAAGGACGCCGCGTCGCCGCTCTGCTCCCGGTAGTAGGCGTGCATCGAGATGTAGTCGACCTGGTCGTACGCGTGGGTGAGCACGGTGTGCTCCCAGGTGCCGAACGTCGGCATCTGCCGGTTCGAGGATCCGACCGCGACGAGCTCGATGGACGGATCGACGAGCTTCATCGCCTTGGCGGTCTCCTGGGCGAGGCGTCCGTACTCGTGCGCCGTCTTGTGCCCGATCTGCCATGGGCCGTCCAGCTCGTTTCCGAGGCACCACAGCTTGATCCCGAACGGGTCCTCCGCGCCGTTGCGGCGGCGCAGGTCCGACCAGTAGGTGCCGCCGGGATGGTTCGTGTACTCGACGAGCGCCCTGGCCTCCTCGACCCCGCGGGTGCCGAGGTTGATCGCCTCCATGACCTCGACGTCGGCTTCGCGCGACCAGTCCATGAACTCGTGCAGGCCGAATGCGTTCGTCTCGATCGTGTGCCAGGCCCC
This sequence comes from Microbacterium azadirachtae, assembly GCF_000956505.1. GTDB lineage: Bacteria > Actinomycetota > Actinomycetes > Actinomycetales > Microbacteriaceae > Microbacterium > Microbacterium azadirachtae_A. The sequence continues at coordinate 180,109 of NZ_JYIX01000032.1, forward strand.
GTCCATCCGCACAGGGCGGTCGGCGACGGGGCCGACCCCGTCCTCCCAGCGGTAGCCCGACACGAAGTTGCCGCCGGGATAGCGCACGACGGTCGGGCCGAGCTCGCGCACGAGTTCGAGCACGTCGGTGCGGAAGCCGCGGGCGTCGGCCGCCGGGTGCTCCGGCTCGTAGATGCCGGTGTAGACGCAACGGCCCATGTGCTCGACGAACTGGCCGAACAGGCGCCGCGGGACGTCGGCGATCGTGAAATCGCGATCGAGCGTGATGCGGGCGTGGGTCATGAGGATCCTTTCGGGTGGGTCACTGACCGCCGAAGCCGCTGGTCGCGACTCCCTTGACGATCTGCTTCTGGAAGATGAGGAACACGATGATGAGCGGAAGAGCGGCGAGCACGGCCTGGGCCATGACCTGGGCGTACTGCACGCCGTAGGCGCTGATGACGGTCTGCAGGCCGACCGGCAGCGTCATCAGGCCGGTGTCGTTGATGACGAGGAAGGGCCACAGGAAGTTGTTCCACGCGCCGATGAATACGAAGATCGCGACGGAGGCGAGGATCGGGCGACTGAGCGGGAGGACGATCGACCAGAAGACGCGGAACCTGCTCGCGCCGTCCACGCGCGCCGCGTCCTCGAGCTCGATCGGGATCGCGTCGAAGAACCTCTTCAGGATGAACACCATCGCCGGCGCGACGACCTGCGGCAGGATCAGGCCCCAGTGCGTGTCGACCAGACCCAGCGCCAGCATCTCGTAGAACAGAGGGATGATCAGCACCTGCGGCGGCACGACGATCGCAGCGATGATGACGACGAACAGCCACTTCCTTCCGCGGAAGTCGAGCCGGGAGAACGCGTAGGCGGCGAGGGCCGAGATCGCGACCGTGATCACGGTCACGGTGGTCGCGGTCCACAGGCTGTTCCACGCCCAGAGGTAGACGTTGCCCTGCGAGAGGATCGCGGTGAACGCCTGCACCGTCGGCCCGCTCGCACCGATCCAGCCGGCGTCGCCGGAGGCGGCATCGGTCTCCGTCTTGAACGCGGTGGCGACCGCCCACAGGAACGGCAGCAGCCAGCCGACGGCGAGGATCAGCAGCACCGCGAACGCGAGCACGGTGAGGACGGTGAATCGACGGCCGACCGGCCGACGGACGCGCGGAGCGCCGGGGGCGATGAGGGTGCGGGTCGCGGTGGTCATCGGGCGTCCTTCCTCCGACGGGTGATCAGCGCCTGCACGACGCCGAGGATGATGATGATCGCGAAGAACACGTACGAGATCGCGGCGGAGTAGCCGAACCGGTATCCGACGAAGCCGGTCTCGTAGATGTACTGCACGATCGAGCGGGTGGTGTCGCTGGAGAGGCCGCCGAGCATCTGGTACGCCTGGTCGAACAGCTTGAGCGACGCGAGGATCTGCAGCAGGCCGATGAGGGTGGTCGCCGGTCCCAGCTGGGGAAGCGTGATCGAGGTGAACTGCCGCCAGCCGCCCGCGCCGTCCAACGAGGCCGCCTCGTACTGCTGCTGCGGGATGTTCTGCAGGGCGGCGAGGTAGAGCAGGAAGTTGAAGCCGACCGTCCACCACACGGTCGCCATGACGATCGCGAGCATGTTGATCGTCGGATCCTGCAGCCAGGCGATCGGCTCGAGACCGAAGGCCTTGAGCACGTTGTTCGCCGCGCCGATCTGCGGGTTGAAGATCCAGATCCAGACCTGCGAGATCACGGTGGAGGCCAGCAGGTACGGCATGAAGAACGACAGCCGCCACAGCCACTGGCCCGGCAGGCCGCGGTCGACGAGCACGGCCATGAGCAGGGCGATGACGACGAGAGGGATCGTGGACAGCAGCGTGAACCACACCGTGTTGCCGAACGAGCCCCACATCACCGGGTCGGTGAGGGCTTCGAGATAGTTCGCGAATCCGACGAAGCCGCCGCCCGATCCGGTGAGGGACTGGTCGGTGAAGCTCAGGTAGAGGCCGTGCAGGATCGGCCAGGCCAGGAACAGCGCGAACGCGATGAGGAAGGGGGCGAGGAAGGCCCAGCCGATCAACTGTTCGCCGCTGCGGGATCCACCTGCATGTCGGCGCGCGGCACGGGTCGCGGCGCTGCCGGTGACGATGGTCGTGGTGGTGGGTGCCGCGGCGGTCATCTCCGTGCTCCTTCCGGATCGGCCGGATTGGGTTGGCTGAGGAAGCGCTTCACCGCGTCCTGGAATCGGTCGACGGCGGCCGCGGGGTCGCTGCCGCCGAGAAGCGCGGGCTGCGCGGCGGCGCCGAACTGACCCTGGAAGTTGGATCCGGATCCGGTGAACCACGCCGGTGGGTCGTACCGCACATGCTGCGCGGCCTCGGCGTAGTGCGCCTGCGGGAGGAGCTTCGCGTAGCGCGCGGACTCCGTGACCGGCAGGTAGGCGGGGATGTGGCCGGCCTCGGCCCAGCCGAAGGATCCTTTCGGCATGTCGGCCGCGAACCGGTGCGCGAGATCGCGGCTCGTCGCATCGGGCCGGGACTGGTGCGGCAGCACGAACGAGTGCGAGTCCGCGTAGGCGGTGGGGGTGCCGAACACCGCGGGGATCATGGCGATGTCGAACGGGATCTTGGCGGCCTGCACCGTGCGCAGCTCCCACACGCCGCTGAGGAACATGCCGCTCTTACCGGTCGTGAACTCGGCCACGGCCGTGCCGTAGTCGGCCTGCTTGGCCGCGCGCTTGCCGTCCAGCAGCTTCTGCATGAACTCGAGCGAGGCGACGGCGGCGTCCTTGTCGATCACGGCCGGACCGCCCTGCGGCATCTCCATCTCGATGCCGTGCTGCGTGTACAGCGTGTAGAAGAGCCGCCACATCTGGGAGCCGTCGCCGAGGTAGCCGTAGGAGAGCCCGTGCCCGCCGGTGACGCCGGCGATCGCATCGACCATGGCGAGGAAGTCCTCGGGGCTGGTCGCCTCTTTCAGGCGGCCGTCCTCGAGGACGCCGGCCTTCTCGCAGACCTCGGTGTTGTACATGAGCACGAAGGGGTGCGCGTCCAGGGCGATGCTGAGGCGCCTGCCGTCGACGTCGCCCTTCTTCCAGATCGGATTCGGGAACGAGGACGCATCCACCCCGAGCTCTGCGAGCCGGTCGGTGTCCCACGCGTCGAGCAGGCCGCCCGGCGCCCAGCCGAGCACCCGGGTCGCGTGCATGATGGCGACATCGGGCGCGCGGCCGCCAGCCGCCGCCATGGCGAGCTTCGTGTAGTAGGGCGTGCCCCAGGCGAGCACGGTGGGGCGGATGCGATACGCGGACTGGGCCTTGTTCACGCCGTCCAGCAGGCCCGACATCGTGACACCGTCGCCGCCGGAGAGCAGATGCCAGAACTGCAGCGTGCGGGGGCCGGATGCGGCCGCGGCGGACGGAGCGCAGCCGGCGAGCAGGGTCGCGCCTGCGGTGAGGCCCGCGGCGCCGAGGAACTGCCGGCGGTTCAGATCGAGAGGTGGTGTCATCGTCACTCCTTCGTGGACGATCGGGGGATGCCGACATCATTACATCGATGAAATCAGATGCGCAAGGGTGTTCTGAGACCGGTCACGGCGGCGGGATCGCAAGACGTTCCGACGGATGACGTCGTTCAGTGCCCCTGGTTCCAGCCGCGTGGCGCGGCGGCGGTGCTGGCCCGTTCGACGAGCCGATGCGGCACCGTGATCGACCGAGGCGTCCCCCCAGGATCGGCGATCCGCTCGGCGAGCAGATCGACGGCGGAGCCTGCGAACGCGGCGCGGTCGATCTGCACGGTGGACAGCGCCGGCTCCGTGAAGCGAGAGAGCTCCACGTCGTCGAATCCGGTGACCAGCACGTCGTCGGGCACCCTGATGCCGCGACCGTGCAGCACATGCAGGGCGCCGGCCGCGAGAGAGTCCGTGAAGCCGAGGACGGCGTCGAACGGTATCCCGCGGGAGAGCAGCTCTGTGGTTGCCGCGGCTCCTCCAGCGATCGTCCAGTCCGCGTGGTTGACGGTCAGGCGAGGATCCGCGGGGAGGCCGGCTTCCGCCAGCGCCTGGCGCACGCCCTGCAGGCGGAGCCGGCTCGTGGCGGTCGCGATCGCGTGCCGATCGTCTCCGCCGATCACCGCGATGCGGCGGGCGCCGCGTGCGATCACGTGCCTTGCCATGTCCGCCGCTCCTGCCACGCTGTCGATGCCGACGTGGTCGGCGAGCTGCTGCTCGACCTCGCCGATCAGGACGACGGGCAGCTGCCGGTCCTCGTCCGTGAGGGCGCTGTCCTCCAGGCGGATCGGGTTCAGGATCAAACCGTCCACGAGGTGCGTGCGGGCGCGGGAGAGCAGCTCGCGTTCGCGGCGCGGTTCGGCACCGGTCTGTTCGACCTGCACCGCGAAGCCCTTGAGGCGCGCCGCCTGCACGATGTGGTCGAGCAGTTCGGCCGAGAATGACGTGGCCAGGTACGGCAGGGCGAGCGCGATCACCCCGGAGCGTCCGTTGCGCAGGCTCCGCGCGCTGAGGTTGGGCACGAAGTCGAGCTTGCGCATCGCGTCCTCGACCCGCTCACGGGTGTCTTCGCGCACGAAGACAGCGCCGGTGACGACGTTCGACACGGTCTTCGTCGAGACGCCGGCCAGCGATGCGACGTCGCGCATCGTCGCGCGCGTGCTGCCTCCCATGCGCTCAGCCTATGCCGTGCAGTTCGTCTCCGTGCCGCGGATGTTCTATCGATGTAACCGCCTATGATGTGGCGATGACCATCGGGACGAACTGGGCGGGCAACCTGCACTACGCCGCGGCGGGGATCGCTCATCCGCGCAGCCGCGAGGAACTGCACGACGTCCTCTCGTCGCCGGGAGGACTGCGCCCGCTCGGATCGCGGCACAGCTTCAACACCATCGCCGACACCACCGGCACGCTCGTCGACCTCTCCGCGATGCCGGCCGTGATCGAGCAGGCGGCGCCGGACGCGGTTCGCGTCTCCGGGGGGATGCGCTACGGCGAACTCGGCGCCGAACTGCACCGCCGCGGGCTCGCGCTCGCGAACCTCGCTTCGCTCCCGCACATCTCGGTCGCGGGTGCGGTCTCCACGGGGACCCACGGTTCGGGTGACCGGATCGGCTCTCTGGCCGCCGCGGTGCGCGCGGTCACGATCGCGGGTCCCGACGGCGAACGCGCCTTCCGTCGCGGGGATGCGGACTTCGCGGGCGCGATCGTCTCTCTGGGCGCCCTCGGCGTGATGGTCGAGCTGGAGCTCGACGTGGAGCCGACGTACGAGGTGGCGCAGACGGTGCACGAGGGGCCGCGGTGGGATGACGTGCTCGCCGAGTTCGACCGGGTCACCGCACTCGGCACGAGTGTCAGCGTGTTCAGCCGCTGGGTCGACCGCGAGCGCGCCGACCAGCTCTGGGTCAAGAATCGCGTTGGCGGCTCCGCTCTCGACCAGGCGCTGCTGGACAGGCTCGGCGCGACCCCCGCCACGGTGCAGCGGCATCCGATCCTCGGCGCCCCTGCCGAGGCCTGCACTCCGCAGCTCGGGGAGTCCGGCCCGTGGCACGAGCGCCTGCCGCATTTCCGGCTGGACTTCACGCCATCCGCCGGGGAGGAGCTGCAGAGCGAGTACCTCGTTCCGCGTCGCGACGCGGTCCGCGCGCTCGAGGCGATCCGCGAGCTCGCCGACCGGATCGCCCCGCTGCTCCTCGTGAACGAGGTCCGCACAGTCGCCGCCGACGACCTCTGGCTGAGCCCGTCGTACGGCGAAGGCGCGGTGGCGCTGCATTTCACCTGGCGTCGGGACCAGCCCGCGGTCGAGGCGCTGCTGCCCGAGATCGAGGCGGCGCTCCCCGACACCGCACGTCCGCACTGGGGCAAGCTGTCGAGGCTGGATCCCGGGGAGATCCGCCGCCGCTTCCCTCGGTGGAGCGACTTCGCCGCACTCGCGGCGCGGATGGATCCGGCCGCCCGGTTCCGCAACGCGTACCTGGAGCGCCTCGGCCTCTAGCGCCCGCCTTGCCCCTGGGCGGCGGTGGGTGCGCGCTGACGGGCTCAGGTCGCACTTTCGGCTGTTCAGGAGCCCCCGAACGAGCATGAATCGCGACCTGAAACGGAGGATTGCGACCTGAAGCGCTCGCGGAGCCCGTGGCGGGGGGCGTGCCGGGCCGTACACTCGCAGGCGTGAGTGAGTCGAAGCCGCAGCGCGCCGTGGGGGTGCGCGATGTCGCGGCGCGGGCCGGGGTCTCGCGGCAGACCGTGTCGCGCGTGCTCAACGAGCATCCGGATGTGGCGCCCGAGACGCATGCACGCGTGGTGGCCGCGATGGATGAGCTCGGCTACCGGATGAACAACGCCGCGCGGGCGCTGGGCACGCACCGTACGCGCACGATCGGGGTGCTCGCCTCGGACGCCCTGCAGTACGGACCGTCGCGGAGCATGGCCGCCATCGAGGCGTCGGCGCGCGGTGCGGGGTACTGGATCACCGCGGCGTTCGCCGACTCCGGTGACGAGGCCTCGGTCGCCGCCGCGATCGAGCACCTCCGTGCGCAGTCCGTGGACGGGCTGATCGTGTTCGCGCCGCACGCGCACACGCTCGAGGCGCTCGACGCGCTGCGGATCGGGATCCCCGTCGTCATCCTGCATGCCGCGGAACGGTCGGGCTTCTCCGTGGACCAGCGCGCCGGCGCGCGGGTGGCCGTGGCGGTCCTCGCGGACGCCGGACACGAACGGATCGCGCACCTCGCAGGTCCTGCGGACTGGCTCGAGGCGGAGGCGCGCGCGGCCGGATTCGTCGAGGAGCTCGCCGCCCGCGGTCTGCAGCCCGGTGTGGTGCTGGGTGGCGACTGGAGTCCGCGCTCGGGGCACGAGGCAGCCGCGGCCGTGATCGCCTCGGGGGCGACGGCGGTGTTCGCCGCGAACGACCAGATGGCGCTCGGTCTGATCGGCGGCCTGCGGGCCGCCGGGGTGGCCGTCCCGGAGCGGATCAGCATCGTGGGTTTCGACGACGTGCCGGAGGCGGCGTACGCCTGGCCGCCGCTCACGACCGTGCGCCAGGACTTCGAAGAGCTCGCACGGCGTGCGGTCGCGCAGGTCATCGCGGAAGGCGGCGGGGGCCCGGCCAGTGCGGCGGCCGCCGCGCGTGCGGCCGGCCCGACCGGCACCGCGGATCCGATCCCCCCGGTGCTGATCCTCCGAGACTCGGTGGTCCCGCCCCCGCGCTGACATCGCCTCCTTGTTGCCGCCCGGATCCGGGACTTCAGGTCGCAGTTTCGGCTCATCGGCATGCACTTGGAGAGCAGAAAGTGCGACCCGAACCTCGGGGGGAGCGAGGACTGTGGATAACCGCCGAGGAGCCGGCCGGTCAGCTGACACGGTGGGGGGATGCCGCGCTCGCAACCGCTCCCCGAGGACCTCGGTGACTCGTTCGCGGTCGGCGAGGCGCGGCGCCTCGGAGTGGGCGCCGGCCGGCTCCGCGGATCCGACCTGCTGCGTCCGTACTCCGGTGTCCGAGCCCGGATCCCTCCACGGCTCGATCGCGAGGAGGATCCGTATGCGGAGCAGCGACGGATGCGGGTCGAGCAGGCGCTGCGATACGCGCCGCGGTTGCGCCCGCGCCAGTACTTCAGCCATGAGACGGCGGTGGCGCTGTGGGGCGGGCCGCTCCCGTTCGTCCCATACGGGAGGGGGATCGAGGTGCATGTGAGCACGCTCGGCGAGGGGCCGCTCGTGCGCGCCGCCGGAGTCGCCCGGCATCGCGGCGATCCGAGGCTCGTCCGGATACGCACCGATCTCGGCGTCCCCGTCGCCTCCCCGGTCTCGAGCTGGGCGCAGTCGGGGCGGCTGCCGTTCCCGGAGCTCGTCGCCCTCGGAGACTTCTTCTGCCGGGTGTGGCGGCGGGGCGTCGGCCGCCCGCAACCGGGGCGTGCGCCGTTGGCGACGGTCGTGCAGTTGCGCGCCGCGCTCGCCGCCGGTCGACGCCCCGGAGGACCCTTGCTGCGGGAGGCGATCGAGTGGATCCGGGAGGACTCGTGGTCGCCCCGTGAATCCGAGGTCCGCTGCCTGCTCGTCGCCGCGGGGCTGCCCGAGCCCGAGCTGAACGTGGACCTCTTCGAAGGGGGCGCGTTCCTCGGCTGCGTCGACATGGTCTACCGCGCGCAGAAGGTCGCGATCGAGTACCTCGGGCGGGTGCACGCGGGCAGCTGGGGTGCGGACGTCGAGCGGCTGGCACGTCTGCGCGCGGCCGGATGGATCGTGATCGAGGTCACGGCCGAGCTTCTGGCCGATCCACGGGAGCTCGTCCGCCGCGTCCGCCGCGCCCTCGGCCTCTGATCCGACGGATCCTTCGGGTCGCACGCCCTCCGTTCGGGTCGCACTTCCGCCGTTCGGGTCGCACTTTCGGCTGCTGAAGGTGTCTGTTGAGAGCGGAAAGTGCGACCCGAACTGAAGGCTCCGGCCGGGAGGGGGGAGGGCGCCGGCCGAGGAGG
>NZ_JYIX01000033.1 GCF_000956505.1 Microbacterium azadirachtae
GCCCCGCCCACGCCCGCCGCCCCTGCAGCCCCGCGGCCGCCGAGTCAGCACACGCTCGCCCTGATGATCTGGATCGCCGTGACCCCGACCCTCCTGGCGATCAACCTGCTGCTGGGTCCGCTGATGGCGGGAATCCCTGTGGCCCCCCGCACGGTCATCACGGTGACGATCGCCGTGCCCATCGTGATCTACGGGATCATGCCGTTGCTGCACAAGCTCCGCCGCCGCTGGGCGATGTCCCACCGATCCTAGGCTGCGACCGCCCGGGCGGTGCGCTCGATGCGCGCGCGCCCTCCTCGGGCGGGCTCACGGGCAGACGATCAGATGCGGGTCGTGCCCGCGTCCGCCTCCTGCACGGCGTCCACGAGGGCGCGCCAGGGCCCGAGCAGGTGCTCCTCCGGGATCACCTGCTCGTGGCGCTCCCGGCGGATCCGCACCTCGATCCGCCACGAGTAGCGATCCGCCCCGGTGTCGCGGGGGACCTTCTCGTCCCAGGGGCACTGCTCGACGAGGACGATCCAGTGCGCGGCCTCGCCCCCGGACGGCTGCACGCTCCATCGCCGGGTCATCCCGGCGATGCCGCCGCTGCGCGCGACGCGGATCGCGACGCCGTCGTCCCCGCCGGCGCCGGAGTCGACGGGGATCCCGACGGGCGGATCAGCCGACGGCTCGCTCATCGCCCGTCGCCTTGATCACGCCGACCGACGCCCACGCGGTGCGCGCGGCGTCGCCCGTGGACGGGCTCACCGCATCCGCCTCGGCGATCGTCGCCTTCGCGAACTGCGCGAACGTCGCCGACGCCGTCAGCCCGCCGGTCAGCGCGCGGTACCAGACGGATCCGGCCGTCTCCCACGCGTAGCCGCCGAGCTCGACCGCGAACAGCGCGAACGCGCGGTTCGGGATGCCCGAGTTGAGGTGCACGCCGCCATTGTCGTCGGTGGTCTGCACGTAGCCGCTCATGTCGGCCGGCTGTGGATCCTTGCCTAGTTCGGGGTCGTCGTAGGCGGTGCCGGGATGCAGCATCGACCGCAGCGCCTTGCCGTGGACGGCGGGGGTGAAGATACCCGCGCCGATGAGCCACGTCGCCTGGTCGGCGGTCTGGCCGAGCAGGTGCTGCTCGGTGAGGGCGCCGAAGACGTCGGCGAGGGACTCGTTCAGCGCGCCGGGCTGCCCCTCGTACTCCAGACCCGCGGTGTGCTGGATGACGCCGTGCCCCAGCTCGTGGCCGATCACCGTGGTCGAACCGGTGAAGCCCTGGAAGACCTGGCCGTCGCCATCCCCGAACACCATGCGCTCGCCGTTCCAGAACGCGTTGTCGTATCCGGATCCGTAGTGCACCGTCGCGTCCAGCGACAGGCCCTTCCCGTCGATCGAGTTGCGCTGGAAGGCGTCGAGCAGCATCTGGAACGTCGCGCCGAGCCCGTCGAACGCCTGGTTCACGGCGACGTCGGCGACGGTCGGCTCGTCCTCGGTGCGCACCACCGTGCCGGGGAGCGTCTCGGTGCCGTGCGCGTCGCTGATCGTGCGGTTCGGCGCCGCCTCGACCGTGGCCACGAGCGAGCCGTTCTCGTCGATCGACAGTCGCAGCTGCGCGCGGTGCTCCGCCGGCGCCGGAGCGATCAGGGTCTGCCGGGCCGCCTCGGCGGCCTGGGTGTAGCGCTCGGACTCGGCCAGCTTCGCCAGCAGATACGAGGGCACGATGCCCTGATGGATCTGTGCCCGCCGCGCCGGCGTCCGCGGCCCCCCACGGCCTTCGTGAATCGTCAAGATGCCCCTCCGTTCCGCTCGCGTGTCTTCGACGATACGCCGGGTGCCGGACATCGTCACGGGAGCGGCGAAGCGGCGGGAGGGTGATGCGGGGCGCCGTCCGGCTACAGCCGAGCCACCCCGGTCACGGCGATGACGGCTTCTCCTGCGTCGTCTGAGGCATCCAGGTCGACCATCGCGGAGATCCGCCAGTCGTGGTCTCCTGCCGGGTCGTCGAGGATCTGCTGCACGGCCCATGCGCGAGCGGGACGCTCGTGATCCGGGCCGCCGGTCTCATCGAGGATGAGCAGCGCCGCGCTGCGCGCGTCGGGTCCGATGCGGATCTCGTCGTGCTCGGCGAAGTAGGCGTCGAGAGCCGCATCCCAGCCGTCGGCGCCGAACTCCGGATCCAGCTGGGCAAGGGCGTCCAGATCCTCCCGCGCGGCGAGCTGCACGCGGCGGAACAGCTCGTTGCGCACCAGGATCCGGAAAGCGCGGACATTCGTCGTGAGCCGCTTCGGCGCGGGCGGCACCACCGGCTCGTCGGTGTGCGAGACGGGATGGCCCGAGATGAGCTCCTCCCACTCGTCCAGCAGCGAGGAGTCGACCTGACGGACGAGCTCGCCCAGCCATTCGATGAGGTCCCGCAGCTCTTCGCTCTTCAGGTGCTCCGGGATCGTCTGGGAGGCCGCCCGGTAGGCGTCCGAGAGGTAGCGCAGCACGACGCCCTCGGAGCGCGCGACCTTGTAGAGCGCGACATATTCCCCGAACGACATGGCCCGTTCGTACATGTCGCGCACGACCGATTTGGGGTGCAGTTCGAAGTCGCGGATCCATGGCTGCGCGGCGCTGAACGTCTCGAACGCGGCGGAGAGCAGCTCCTCGAGCGGCTTCGGGTACGTGATCTCCTCGAGCGCTTCCATGCGCTCCTCGTACTCCATGCCCTCGCGCTTCATCACCGCGACGGCCTCACCGCGGGTGACGAACTCCTGCTGGCTGAGGATGGCCCTTGGGTCGTCGAGGGTGGCCTCGACGATCGAGAGCATGTCGAGCGCGAACGTCGGATCCGCAGGGTCCAGAAGCTCGAACGCCGCAAGGGCGAAGGGGGAGAGCGGCTGGTTCAGCGCGAAGTTCGGCTGCAGATCGACCGTCAGGCGGACCGTGCCGTCGGGGCCGCGCTCGACGATCCCCGACTCCCGCAGCGTCCGGTAGATCCCGAGCGCCCGGATGGCGAGGATCCGCTGCGTGGCGCGGGACTCATGATTGTCGTATACCAGGGAGCGCATATTCGCGAAGACGTCGCCGCCGCGCCCGATCACGTTGAGCATCATCGCGCTCGTGATCTGCATGTGCGAGGTCAGGGTCTCGGGCTCCGCGGCGATGAGCTTCTGGAACGACGGCTCCCCCCACGACACGAAGCCGTCCGGCGCCTTCTTGCGGATGATCTTGCGCTTCTTCTTCGGGTCGTCGCCCGCCTTGCGGATCGCGGCGATGTTCTCGCTCTCGTGCTCCGGCGCCTGCGCCACGACCGTGCCGGCCGTGTCGAAGCCGGCCCGGCCCGCGCGCCCGGCGATCTGGTGGAACTCGCGGGCGTTGAGCTGGCGCATCCTGGTGCCGTCGAACTTCGTGAGCGCCGCGAGCAGCACCGTCCTGATGGGCACGTTGATGCCGACGCCGAGGGTGTCGGTGCCGCAGATCACCCGCAGGAGCCCTCGCTGCGCGAGTTGCTCGACGAGGCGGCGGTACTTCGGCAGCATGCCGGCGTGGTGCACGCCGATGCCGAGCCGCAGCAGGCGGGCGAGGGTCTTGCCGAACGAGGTGGTGAAGCGGAAGCCGCCGATGAGCTCGGCGATCTCGTCGCGCTGTTCGCGGGTGGCGACCTTCGCGCTCGCCAGGGCCTGGGCGCGCTCCATGGCGGCGGCCTGGGAGAAGTGCACGATGTAGACCGGCGCCTGGCCGGTGTGCAGCAGGTCCTCGATCGTCTCGTGGATCGGGGTGGTCTCGTAGAAGAAGTGCAGCGGCACGGGCCGCTCAACGCCGGTGACGACGGCGGTCTCGCGGCCGGTGCGGCGGGTGAGGTCCGCGGCGAGCTCGGTCACGTCGCCGAGTGTGGCCGACATGAGGATGAACTGCGCCTGCGGCAGGGTGAGCAGCGGCACCTGCCAGGCCCAGCCGCGATCCGGGTCGCCGTAGAAGTGGAACTCGTCCATGACGACCTGGCCGACCTCGGCATCCGGGCCCTCGCGCAGGGCCAGGTTCGCGAGGATCTCGGCCGTGCAGCACACGATCGGGGCGTCGGCGTTGACGGCGGAGTCGCCGGTGACCATGCCGACGTTCTCGGCGCCGAAGACCTCGACCAGGCTGAAGAACTTCTCGCTGACGAGGGCTTTGATCGGGGCGGTGTAGTACGTGCGGCGCCCGTCCGCGAGGGCCGCGAAGTGGGCGGCGACCGCGACGAGCGACTTGCCGGTGCCGGTCGGGGTGCTGAGGATCAGATTCTGCCCCGAAACGATCTCGATGACGGCCTCGTCCTGCGCCGGGTAGAGCGAGATCCCCGTCGATTCGGCCCATTCCACGAAGGCCAGGTAGACGGCATCCGGATCCGGATCCCCCTCGGCGGGGCGGACGACGGACGGATCGAGGCGCAGAGACATGATGCATCGATCATCCCACCCCGTGCACCCCCGCACCGGGCGTCCCTCTTCACCCGCGAGACTGCAACTCCGCGACGAGACTGCGCTCTATAGGCGCAGTCTCGTCGCCCAAATGGAGTCTCGCGGTCAGAAGGGGTCAGGCCGTCGTCGCGGCCTCGAGAGCGATGCGGACCATGTCGCCGAAGCTCTGCTCGCGCTCGAGGGCCGTGGTCTCCTCGTGCGTGACCAGGTGGTCGGACACGGTGCAGATGCTCAGGGCGCGGCGGTCGTAGTACGCGGCGAGCGTGTAGAGACCGCTGGTCTCCATCTCGACGGCGAGCGCGCCGTGCCGCACCAGCGGTTCGGTCAGCTCGGGGCGGGTGCTGTAGAACTGGTCGCTCGAGAAGAGCAGGCCGACGTGCACGGCATGGTCGAGATCCATCCGCTCGCTCGCCTCGACGGCGCGGCGGAGGAGTCCGAAGTCTGCCACGGGCGCGTAGTCCTGGCCGTGGAAGCGGACCCGGTTGATCCCGGAGTCGGTGCATGCGCCGTTCGCGATGATGATGTCGCGCATGCCGACCTTCTCCGTGAGCGCGCCGCAGGAGCCGACCCGCACGATCGTCTGCACGTCGTACTCCTGGAACAGCTCGTTCGCATAGATCGACATCGAGGGCTGTCCCATTCCTGATCCCTGCACCGAGACCCGGTGGCCCTGCCAGGTGCCGGTGAAGCCGAGCATGCCACGCACCTCGGAATAGCACTCGGCGTCGTCGAGGAAGGTCTCCGCGATCCACCTCGCACGCAGCGGATCCCCGGGGAACAGGACGACGGGGGCGATCTGACCGGGCGCGGCGGCGATGTGCGTGCTCATGCGATCAGGGTATTCGGGCGGATCCCTCGGGGGCGAGGCGCGCGCAGATGCGCGCGGTCGGAAGCACGGAGCGCGAGGATGCTGTCGCGAAGGACGCCGTCCCTCCGCACGCGACGGGGCACTCAGCCCTGGCGGCTCACCATCTCCGCGATCCACAGCGGCGCGAAGGGCGAGGTGCAGTTCGGCGGCGTGGGGTAGTCGGCGAGCACCTGCAGCCGCTCGCCGATCGCGATCGCGCGGTCGCGCTCCGCGGGATGGTGGATGCCGATCGTGGCGAGCGTCTCGTTCATCGCCCACTGCTCGCGCGCCGGGGCGCCGGCGAGCTCGCGTTCGATCCGGTCCAGGAGCGCATCGAGGTCGAGCCCCTCCGGACTCTTCGCGACCCGGGCGGAGGTGAGCGACCAGGCCGCGGCGCGCGCGTCGGCGCCGGCATCGTCCAGCCAGCGCACGCGGAGCTCTTCCGCGAGTGGCGACTTCTTCACGATGTACGCGACGAGCCAGTCGTGCGCCTTGGCGCTCAGGGTCTCCCGCACCATGCGGTCGAGGGCGCTCGCGTCGAGGGCGCGAGGCTTCATCACCAGGATCCCGAGGAGCTGTCCCGCCACGTCGCCGGATGCCCACAGTTCTCCGGCGAGCTCCGGATCCGTGCCGATCCGCTTCGCGAGCGCACGCATCCGGGACAGGTTCACCCCGTGGGCATCGCCGTGCCGCTCGTTGACGGCGCGCGCCTTCGGATCCTCCAGGGCGGCCAGATCGGCGAGGGCTTCGGCGAGGGGCGTGGACATGGGGACAGCCTAGATCGCGGGTGCGCGGGGCGCCCGGGATGCGACAATGGTGACGCAAACATCGTGCCGCGCCCCGAGGAGAGCCATGACCGAGTCCCCGCGCGCCGCGCTCACCTACGAGGACGGGGCGCTGCGGCGCCACGGCCGTCCGTTCCGGATGCTCTCCGGCGCGGTGCACTACTTCCGCATCCACCCCGATCAGTGGGAGGACCGGCTGCGCCGCCTTGCCGCGATGGGGGCGAACACGGTTGACACCTACATCCCGTGGAACTTCCACGAGCGGGTCGAGGGCGAGAGCGACTTCGACGGCTGGCGCGACGCCGAGCGGTTCATCCGGCTCGCGGGCGAGATCGGGCTCGACGTGTTCGTGCGTCCCAGCCCCTACATCTGCGCGGAGTGGTCGAACGGCGGCATCCCGTTCTGGCTGAGTGGCCGCACCCGTTCCCTCCGCACGAGCGACCCCGCCTTCCTCGCCGCGGTCGACGCCTGGTACGACGAGCTGATCCCCCGGCTCGCCGCGCTGCAGGCGGCCCACGGCGGCCCGATCACGGCACTGCAGATCGAGAACGAATACGGATCCTTCGGCAGCGACCAGGACTACCTCGTGCACTTGCGCGACGGGTTGCGCGCGCGGGGGATCGTGGAGCTGCTCACGACGGCCGACGGGACCACCGCCGACATGGTGCGCAATGGCAGCGTCGAGGGCGCGATGGGGTCGTTCACGTTCGGCACCGGCGTCGCCGAGGCGCAGCGCCTGCACGTACCGGACCAGGCGTTGCTGTGCGCGGAGCTGTGGGGCGGCTGGTTCGACCACTGGGGCGAGCACCACCACGTGCGCTCGGCCGCGAGCATGATCGGCACGGTCGAGGAGCTGCTGGACGCGGGCGGATCCGTGAGCCTCTACATGGCGCACGGCGGCACGAACTTCGGGCTCTGGGCGGGGGCGAACCACGACGGCGTGCTGCAGCCGACCGTCACGAGCTACGACTCGGATGCGCCGATCGGGGAGGACGGATCCCTGAACGACAAGTTCCACGCGCTGCGCGCGGCCTTCGCCCCATTCCACGACGGCGACCTCCCGCCGGTGCCGGACGCCCCGCGTCGGCAGGCGGCCGCGTCCGCACCACTGGTGCCCGTGGCGTCGCTGTTCGACGTCGCGCGCGCGGAGCCCGCGGGCGCCACGGCCCCGATGCCGCTCACGTTCGAGGAGCTCGGCGCCGAGGACGGGCTGGTCGCGTACGAGTCCGAGATCACCTACGAACCCGGGGCGGCGCTGACGGTCGACGTGCTGCACGACCGCGCGATCGCCTATCTCGACGGCGTGCGCCTCGGCGTGCTCGAGCGCGACGGGGTGCGGTCGCTCGACCTTCCCGCCACGGGTGGATCCGGACTGCTCACGCTCGTCGTGGAGAGCCAGGGGCGCGTCAACTACGGGCCGCACACCGGCGAGGGCAAGGGCATCATGGCGGGCGTGCGGATCGGGCGTCGGTTCGCGCACGGCTGGACCCACCGGGTCCTCCCGCAGGACGTTCCGGCTCCGGCTGCGGCTGCGGCTGATCCGGCCGGCGCTGGGCCGGTCGACGGCCTCGCCCTGGCGGTGTTCGACGTCGCGGATCCCGCCGATGCCTGGCTCGCGTTCCCCGGCGGCGCGAACGGCATGGTGTGGCTGAACGGATTCCTGCTCGGCCGCTATCGCGCGGTCGGCCCGCAGGTCACGCTGTACGCCCCGGCGCCGCTCTGGCGCAACGGTCGCAACGAGATCCGCGTGCTCGAGACGGACGTGCTCGGATCCGTCGTCGAGATCCGCGGGGAACCCGACTTCGGCCCTGTGGAGGAGTTCATCGGGGCCTGAGGCGCGCTCATCGCACTCGTGGTCGTTGAGCGAGCCGCCGGCGAGACGCCCTTCGTCTCGTCGCTGCGCTCCTCGCTCAGGGACCGGTCTGTGGTCGGCCCCTGAGCGAGCGCAGCGAGACGAAGGGCGCTCAACGACCCCGGTGCGGGACTCTCGCTTCAGTCCTCGTCGCGCAGCCCGGCGCGGATGCGACGCAGATCCTCCGTGAGGGATCCGATCAGCACCCAATGGCGTGACGAGGGCGGGCGGATGTCCAGCGGCGACGTCAGCGCCGGGATCGCGGAGGTCAGCGCCTCGGGCTCCGGATCCACCTCGGCCAGCTGGACGGCGAGGCGGACGTCGTGGCCCGCGCGGTGCAGCTGCTCGGCGATCGGCGCGACGGACGGCTCGGCGGGGAGCGCGTCGTCGTACTGATCGACGTAGGCGCGGGTCATGCCGATCACCTGCGTCACGATCGGTCCGAGGCGCTCCAGCAGCGCACGCGACGCGGCGAGCTCGGAACGGTGACGCGAGCCGCGCGGGTTCAGCGTGAGCGACTCTTCCCCGGCGGTCACCGAGGCGTCGGCGGCGTCCTTCATCGGGCGCAGCAGCCGTGCTTCGAGCATGAGCTCCTGCAGGCGTGCGGGGCTCTGCTCCACCGCGATCGCGTCGCCCAGGCGGTCGAGGGTCGCGGCGAGCTCCCCGCCGAGGAGCGTCAGGTCGCGCCGTGCCGGGGCGACCAGCACGGGCGGCACGACGGCGACGTTCACCACGAAGCCGATCGCCGCGCCGATCAGGGTCTCCAGGATCCGGTCCACCGCGTAGTCGGGGCTCGCGGAGCCGAGTGCGAGCACGAGCATCGCCGAGATCGCGACCTGGTTCGCGGTGCCAGGAGTGGCCTTGAACGACCAGGCGACGACCATCGCCACCACGACCGCGAGCAGCACGACCCAGCTGAGCCCGCCGAGCGCGAGGCTCAGGAGTACGGCGATCACGACGCCGGCGATCACTCCGAAGCTGCGCTCCACGGCCTTCGCGAACGACTGGTTCACGCTCGGCTGCACCACGAGCAGCGCGGCGATCGCCGCGAACACGGGCAGGTGCCCCGGGACGAGCCAGCCCGCGACCAGCCAGGCCGCGATCGTGGCCGCCGCCGACTTCGCGACCTGCAGCAGCGGTGCGCGTCGGGCGGCACGGAGGGCGGCGAGCGGGCGCATGCTCCCACGGTAGTCCGGCCGCCTGTGCGCAGCGGAGCCGCGGCAAGTCCGGGCTCCCGCCCCTCCTTGACCGCGAGACTCCATCTCCGCGACGAGACTGCGCTTCTGCGGCGCTGTCTCGTCGCCCAGTTGCAGTCTCGCTGATCGGATCTGAGGTGCCTGGGGCGGAAGTTAAGGCATCTGACGGATGGGGGGAGGGGGCCTTAGCGACGAGCGTATGAGTACCGGAGAAGGAGACATCATGGAACTGAACTACGCGATGAGCTACCGCATCACCACGCTGGAGATCGAGCAGGCCGCGATCCGTGCCGAGCGCGCCAGGATGGCCGCAGAGCACGCCGACATGATCGTGCGCCGCGACGGATTCCTGCGTCGGATGCTGGGTCGACTGCAGGCCCGCCGCGCCGAGGTCGTGCCGGCCCCCGCGCCTGCGCAGGCCGCAACGGCGCTCGCCGCGCCCGCCCCGGCGAGCCGTGCGACCGCGGTGCCCGCGGCAGCCACGACCCCCGCGCCGATCGCCGGGCTCGTGTCCGCCGCATCCGTGCAGACCGAGGACGACGCCCGCGCGAGCGAGCTGGTCGGCTGCGGCTCGCACGCCGCATGAGCGCCCCGGCGTCCGCCTCGGCGCCCGACACCGCGACGTCCGCGCCCCCTGCGACACAGGACGCGCCCGACCCCGAGAGCCTCCCGACGACGGATCCGACCCAGGATCCGCTGCCGTCGGGAGGTTCTTCCGCGTCTCGCGGGGCAACCTCCGGTTCTGCCGAGAGCGGCGCCTCGCCCGTGGCGGCGCCCGATGTCCGTGGCTGGTGGCACGATGAAGACATGTCCCTCGCCACCACGTCGGCCGCCATGGTCGGGCGCGATGCCGAACTCGCGCTCCTCGACGACGCCCTGCGCCGTTCCGGTGCCGGCGAGTCCGCCTCCGTGCTCGTGGGCGGCGAGGCAGGTATCGGCAAGTCCCGGCTGACGGCGGAGTTCCGTCGCCGCGTGGCGGACGAGGCCACCGTGCTGACGGGCTGGTGCCTCGACTACGGATCCACACCGGCTCCGTTCGGCCCGCTCCCGGCGATCCTGCGCGGACTGCTCGACGAGCTCGGCGACCGCGCAGACGAGGCCGCGGGCCCGGGCCGCGACGCCCTGCAGCTGCTGCTGCCCGAGCGTGCGACCGCTCCGGTCGACCGGTCCGCGATCCGTCCGGAGGGGCTGCGCGAGACGATCGCGAACCTCCTCGAGGCGGCCTCCGCGACCCGGCCCGTGGTGGTCGTGATAGAAGACCTGCACTGGGCCGACGCCGCGACGCTGTCGATGCTCTCCTTCCTGCTCCGCGCCCTTGCGGGCCGCCCCGTGCTGTTCCTGCTGACCTGCCGCATCGACGAGGTGCGCCGCGGGGGAGAGGTGCGCACCTTCTTCGCCGAGGCGGAGCGCCCGGCTGCTCGACCGGGTCACCCTGAAGCGGCTCGACGCGATCGAGGTGCGCGACCTGGTGCAGCGCCTGCGCGGCACGGTCGACGATGCGGGTCTCGCGCGTCTCATGGATCGCAGCGAGGGCGTGCCGTTCTTCATCGAGGAACTGCTCTGCAACGTGCAGGGGCCCATGCCCGACACCCTGCGCGACGTGCTGCTCGCGCGCTTCGACGCCCTCGAGGACGACGCGAAGCGCATCGTCCGGCTGGCGTCGGGATCCGATGATCCGATCTCGCACGACCTGCTCACCACGCTTGCGGGCTTCGACGGCGAGCGTCTCGACGACGCCCTCCGCGAGGCGATGGCGACGGGCGTGCTCGCGGTGCGCGGCGACTCCGCATACGGCTTCCGGCACGCGCTGCTGCGCGAGGCCGTGCACGACGACCTGCTGCCGGGCGAGCGCGCCCGCCTGCACTGGGCCTACGCCGACGCGCTCGAGGCCTCGGGAGGATCCGCGTCCGCCCTCGCCTTCCACTGGCATCAGTCGCACGATTCGCCGCGGGCGCTCGCCGCCGCGGTCACCGCCATGCTGCAGGCCAAGAACAGCTACGCCTTCTCCACTTCCGCGCGCTTCGGCGAGCTCGCCCTGGAGCTGTGGGACCAGGTGCCGGATGCGCAGGAGGTCGCCGGCATCGGGCGGATCCCGCTGCTCGCGCAGTTCGGGTCGATCCTGCGCAACGGCGGCGACGGCGAGCGGGCGCTCACCGTCGTCTCGCTCGCGCTCGCCGAGATCGACCGCACCGAGGTCGAGCCGGCCGTGCACGCCCGGCTGCTGCGAGACAAGGCCCTCTACCTGCAGAACCTCGGCCGGCATGGATCCGTGGAGCTGCTGACAGAAGCGCTCTCGGTCATCGAGGGGCGCGAGGGCGAGGAGCGGCTGCGCACGACGCTGCTCGGCTACCTGGCCGGGCGTTACCTCGTGGGCGGGCAGCTGGAGCAGGCCGTGAGCACCGCGGATGAGGCGTACCGCGCCGCTGAGGCGATCGGCTTCGACGGCGCGATGTCGGTCGCGGGGAACCTCCGCGGCTGCGCGCGTGTGCACCTGGGGCAGGTCGCCGCGGGGCTCGATGATTTCCGGCTGTCCTGGCAGCACGCGACCGACCACGATGCGCAGCTGCGCTACCGGGTCAACTACGCGGACACGCTCAACATGATCGGCCGCTTCCGCGAGGCGGTCGAGGTCGCCGAGGCCGGGGTCGCGCACTCCCGCCGACTGGGCGTCGAGCGGGCGACCGGCTCGATCCTGTCCCACAACATGGTCGAGCCGCTCATCGAGCTCGGCGAGATCGCGCGCGCCGAGGAGGCGACCGCGCACGACATGACGATGCGCACCCTGCAGGTGTTCCGGATGTACTCGACGATGTCGCGGATCCGCACGCTGGTCTGGCGCGGCGGCATGGACGAGGCGGAGCAGCTGCTGCGCGAGTGGCGCACGACCGCCGAGGCCGTCGCCGACGTCGAGCGACAGGTCTGGTACTCGCTGCACGACGTCGAGATCCTCATCGCGCTCGGTCTCGGGGATCCGGTCCGTGCCGCGGCGGGGCTGCGCGAGGTGATCGAGGATCCAGGGCAGCGGCTCGCACTGCTCGGGCGAATACTGCTCGAGGGCGGTCGGGCGGTCGCGGATCTGCGCGCGGACGGCCACGGCGCGCTCGCCGAGGAGACCGCCGGGATCGTGCGCGCCGCGTGGTCGTCGCTGCCGGTCGAGCTGCAGCATCCGCACTGGGCGGCCGTGCTGATGGCTGTGCTGGACGCGGACGGGGCGCAGCTCGATACGGCGATCACGGCCGCCGACGGCGACGATGTTCCAGCGGTGTTCCGCCCGCTCGTCCGGCTGGAGCGGGCACGGGTATTCGTGGCGGACGGCGACAGGGCATCGGCGGTCGACATGGCCGCGGAGGCCGCCGCCTCCGCGGAAGCGCTCGGCCACGACCGGCTGCGCCGCCGTACCGCGGAGTTCATCGAGGCGGCAGGGCTCCACCGCGCGGGATCGCGTGCGGCGCACGCCGCGGAGAGCGTGGAGCTCACCGCGCGCGAGCAGCAGGTGCTCGACCTCATCGCAGAGGGGCTCAGCAACCGGCAGATCGGTGAGCGCCTGTTCATCAGCGGGAAGACCGCGAGCGTGCACGTCTCCGCGATCCTGCGCAAGCTCGGCGTCTCCTCCCGCACGGAGGCCGCCGTCGCCCAGCGCGCTCGCTGAGCCGGTTGCTCTGGAGAAGCGGAGAAATCGTCATGGACACGAAGGTCGTACTCGTCACAGGGGCCTCCTCCGGCATCGGAGAGTCCGCCGCTCGTCACTTGAAGGATGCAGGCTTCACGGTCTACGCCGCCGCGCGCCGCCTGGACCGGATGGCGGGGCTGCGGGAGGCCGGGGTGCACACGATCGCCCTGGACGTGACGGACGATGCCTCGGCGAAGGCCGCGGTCGCGCAGATCCTCGCGGAGCAGGGGCGGATCGACGTCCTGGTGAACAACGCAGGGTACGGATCGTATGGCGCGCTCGAGGATGTGCCGCTCTCCGAGGCGCAGGCGCAGCTCGACGTGAACGTGATCGGACTCGCGAGGATGGCGCAGCTGGTGCTGCCGCAGCTGCGCGCGCAGCGCAGCGGGACGATCATCAACATCTCCTCGATGGGCGGCAACTTCACGACCCCGCTGGGCGCGTGGTACCACGCGAGCAAGTACGCGGTCGAGGCGATCAGCGACGCCCTGCGCATGGAGTTGGCGCCGTTAGGCATCGAGGTGGTCGTCGTCCAGCCAGGATCCATCCGCACCGAGTGGGGCGCGATCGCTGCGGCCAATGTTCGGGAGACTTCCGGCAACGGCCCGTATCGGGTTCAGGCGGAGGCGGTCGCGAACACCCTCGGCGGCAGCTCATCGCCGGGAGCCAGGATGACCTCCTCGCCCGACGTCGTGGCCCGGGCGATCACGAAGGCGGCGACCGCCCGCCGGCCCCGCGCCCGCTATCGCATCGGCTTCGGTGCGAAGCCCCTGGTCTTCGCGCACCGGATCTTGCCCGCCCGTGTGTTCGACCGTCTCATCCAGCGAGGCATGGGCATCGGCGGCTGAGCAGGGGCCGACCGCGCCGACGGGACGGCGCCGTCACACGGCGGCGGCTTCACTCGGCCGGCGCCTGAGGGCGAGCAGCAGCCCGTCGAACCGGCGCTGCACGAGAAGCACGCTGAGGATGATCACCAGCGCCCCCACGGGCTCGTACCAGGTGAGGGGTTCCGCGAGCAGGATCACGCCCAGCGCGATGCCGACGAGCGGGGTGAGGTAGGTGACGCTCGCGGCGGCGATGGCGCCCCAGGCTGAGAGCACCCGAGTGTTCCAGATGTAGGCCAACCCGGTGCCCAGCATCCCGAGCGTCGTGAGCGCGAGCACCGGAGCAGGCGCGAAACCGCCGCGGATCGGGTCGAGCGCGAGGAACGGCGCGAGGAGGAGCCCGATCGCCGCGGCCGCGGTCAGCTGTACGGCGGCGATCGACAGTGCGTCGTGATGGTGCCGTCCCGCCACGAAGCGCTGCATCCAGGTGAAGGCGATCCCGTACGAGGCGGTCGCTCCGAGGCACGCGAGCTGCGCGGGGAAGGAGGCGAGGAAGGCCGGATCGCTCACCACCTGCCACGCGCCCATGGCCAGGGCGACGCCGCAGAGGCCGAGCAGGACGCCGACGACCTGGCCGGGATGCAGACGGGCGCCGCGCACGGTGAGCGCCGTCGCGATCGCGGTCCAGATCGGGGTGGTCGCGTTGATGACGGCGGCGATCCCGGAGGGCAGCAGAGTCTCCGCCCAGGCGAAGAGCAGGAACGGCAGGACGCACAGGAACACCGCGACGACCGTCATGTGACCCCAGATCCGCCGTTCCCGCGGCCACCGGCGTCGTGTGAGCGCCATGAGGGCGCCGAGGGTGAGTGCGCCGATGAGGATGCGGCCGATCGCGATCTGCGCAGGGCTGAAGGAGTCGAGCGAGACCTTCATCAGCAGGAAGCTCGATCCCCACGTGAGCGCGAGTGCGAGATATGCCGATGCGGTGAGAACTGCGGAGCGCGAAGGAGCGGCCATGACTCCAGCGTCGTCCTGTCGCGGCCTCGGGTCTGGCGGGAATCGGACGTGGCGATCCGGGTGAAATACGGGGTGAGATGATGCGGATTCCGGCCCCGGTCAACCCGGCGGCTGATTGACTGTTATCTGGGCGTGCCCGGACACGCCCGCATGCGCCTCACTCCGGTTCGCCGGGGCGGGCGATCGCCGCGTCGCGAGGTGTTGCCCCCCGCAGGCTCGCGGTGCGGATGGAATCGCTCGACGAGGCGTTCTGGGGTCCGGTGGGTGCTCCGCGCACGGGACAGCGCGGGGCACCGACCCGGACGCGCACCCGCCTTCAGGCGGCCTCGGCCCTGCCTCGGCGCCAGTACCCCATGAATGCCACCGAGCGACGGTCGATGCCGAGGCCGCGCACGAGGTGGCGGCGCAGCGCGGTGATCGTGCTCGCCTCGCCCGCGAGCCACGCGTAGCAGGATCCGACCGACGCCTCCGGCACCTCCCAGAGCACCTCGTCCTCGTTCGGATCCGCGAGCTCCGTCCCTGTGGGTGCGTCGGCGGCCGAGGTGGTCGTCTCGGCGACCCTCGTCTCGCCCCAGGCGTGCACGGCGGCGCTCAGCCGCAGCCCGTGCGCCGCGCTTCTGCGGGCCAGCCACCGGACCGCGACGCCCTCCGGCGCCGCGAGCGGCAGTGCATCGGCCTCGGTGGGCACCTCGATGTAGACGGATCCGGTCACGTGCGCGGGCAGCGACTCGACGATTGCGCAGATCGCCGGCACCGCGGTCTCGTCCCCGGCGATGAGCACCGAGCCGGCATCGCCAGGGTTCCACTCCAGCCCGCCGGTCTCGTCGGCGCGCGCATCGGGGCCGATCACGACCAGCGGCGCTCCGGGGCCCGCGGCGGAGGCCCAGGCGGATGCGGGGCCCTCCGTGCCGTGCAGCACGAAGTCGACGTCGATCTCGCGGGTCTCGGGCCGGACAGCGCGGATCGTGTACGTGCGAATCGGATTGCGCGCCTCATCGGGGAGTTCTCGCCACCGGCGATACCACTCCATCATGCCGACCGATTCGTCGAACTGGCCGACGTCGGTGAAGGATCCGTCGGGCAGCGGCAGCACGAGCTTGATCCGCTGATCGAGGCCCGCCGTGCCGAAATGCACGAGATCGGGGCCGGTCAGCGTCATGCGCAGGAAGCTCGGCGACAGCTGCTCGCGACGCGCGACGGTGGTGCGATAGGTGCGGTAGGGGTGATGTGACACGTTCATCAGGATAGGTTAGGCTCCCCTAACATGACGAATCGGGATTCCTCCGGCTCCTTCTTGGCGGCCGGACTCGTGGCCGAGGGCTTGGCGCTGCACTACGGCCGCACGCCCGTCGTGCACGACGTCGCCCTCACGCTCCGACCCGGATCCGTCACGGCGCTCATCGGACCGAACGGCAGCGGGAAATCCACCGCGCTGCGGGCCATCGCGCGGCTGCACCGCATCCACGCCGGATCCGTGCGCATCGACGCCGCCGGCACCGACCGCGACGCCGCGGCGCTGGACGCGAAGGAGTTCGCGCGCACCGTGGCGATGCTGTCGCAGTCGCGTCCGCATCCGTCGGGCCTCGAGGTGCGCGATGTCGTCGCCTTCGGTCGGCACCCGCATCGCGGCCGCTTCTCCGGCCTGCGCGACGAGGACCGCGCGGCCATCGACAGGGCGCTCGACCTCACCGGCCTTGGCGCCATGGGCGCACGTCCCGTGGACGAGCTCTCCGGAGGGGAGCTGCAGCGCGTCTGGCTGGCGACCGCGCTCGCGCAGACCACGCCGATCCTCCTGCTCGACGAGCCGACCAACCACCTCGACCTGCGCTACCAGATCGAGACGCTCGACCTCATCCGCGACCTCGCCGACGCGGGCACGGCCCTGGGCGTCGTGCTGCACGACCTCGACCACGCCGCCGCGGTCGCCGACCGCGTCGTGCTCCTCCACGACGGCCGCGTGCGCGCCGACGGCACCCCGGCCGAAGTGCTCACCGGCGAGAACCTGTCCGCGGCCTACGGGCTGCGCATCGACACCGCGCTCGACGACGACGGCCGGGTGCGCGTGATCCCGCGCGGCCGGCACGCCGCACGTCGCCCCGCCCGCGAACCGCAGCCGGCCTGACGGCCGGCGGACGCGTCCGCACCGGGTGCGCCGCATGACGGCATCCCCGCGCTGACGCGTCTCGGCGCGGCCGGATCCCCGATCTCGATCTTCCTCACACTCCCCGACCACCGACCCTGGAGAACCATGCGCAAGCCCCTCGCCGTCCTCTCGCTGCTCGCGGCGACCACCCTCGCCCTCGCCGGATGCGGGACGACCTCCGTCGCGTCACCCACCGACAGCGCCGCACCCGCCGCGAGCGCCGAGTGCGCCAAGGACAGCACGACCACCGCCACGGGGCCGGTCAGCGTGACCGACGCCCTCGGCCGCACCGTGAAGCTCGACAAGCCCGCCGAGCGCGTCGCCGTGCTGGAGTGGCAGCAGGTCGAGGACGCGCTCTCGCTGTGCGTGACGCCCGTCGCGGTGGCGGACGCCGCCGGCTACCGCCAGTGGGACAAGGCGGAGACGCTGCCCGAAGGCGTCAAGGACGTCGGCACCCGCCAGGAGCCGAACCTCGATGCGCTGTTCCAGACCAAGCCCGACCTCGTGGTCGTGGAGGCGAAGACCCGCGACGATGCCATCATCGGCCAGCTCGAGAAGTACGGCGTGCCCGTGCTCGTGACCATCGGCGCCGACGCGAAAGACCCGGTGAAGCAGCTGCTCGCCACCTTCGACCTGATCGCGCAGGCCTCGGGGCGCACCGAGCGCGCCGAGGTCGTCACGACGGAGATGAAGAGCCACCTCGCGGAGGCGAAGAAGACCCTCGCCGCCGCGAAGCCGGAGAGCACGGACTTCGTCTACTTCGACGGCTGGGTCGACGGCGGCACCGTCTCGCTGCGGCCGTTCGGCACCGGTTCGCTCATCGGCGCGATCGGCGGCGAGCTGGGCCTCACGAACGTGTGGAAGGGCGAGACCGACCCGGCGTACGGGCTCGGCAGCACCGACATCGAGGGCATGACGACTGTCGGATCCGCGACGCTGCTGTACACCGGCACCGACGACCCCGACAGCGGCAGCTTCATCACGGCGGCCGAGAAGAACCCGGCCTGGGCCTCGATCCCGGCGGTCAAGGAGAAGCGGACCCACGCGTTCCCGACCGGCATCTGGACGTTCGGCGGACCCCGCTCGGCCGAGAAGATCGCCGACGCGTACGTCGCCGCGTTCACCCGGTGAGCCGGGTCCTGCACGAGAGCACCGGCGTCCGCGCGCGCCTCGGCGCCGTCGGGGCGCTGATCCTCCTCCTGCTCGCGCTCGTCGTCGCCGCGGGCTGGCATCTGACACAGGGGACGAGCGGGGCGGTCTGGGCCGATCCGGAGATCCTGCTCGGTGCGCGCCTGCCCCGCCTCGCGGCGGGTGTGGCGGTCGGTGTCGCCCTCGGCATGGCCGGCCTGCTCATGCAATCGCTGGCGCGCAACTCGCTCGCCTCCCCGGACACCCTCGGTGTGACGGCGGGCTCGTATCTCGCGATCACCGGGGTCGCCGCCTTCGGGATCTCGATCCCGTTCTGGGCATCGGGCATCGTCGCGTTCGCCGGCGGGCTCCTGGCCGCCGTGATCGTGCTCGGACTCGCGGGAGGGGCCGGATCCTCGACGACCCGGCTCGTGCTGGCCGGATCCGCCCTGGCCCTCGCGTTCCAGGCGGCGACCTCTGCCCTGCTGATCCTGTTCAGCGAGCAGACCAAGGGCCTGCTCGCCTGGGGGAGCGGCAGTCTGTCGCAGCTCGGTCTCGAGGCGTTCCTGCGCGCGGCGCCGGTCGTCGTCGTCGCCGGGCTGCTGGCGCTGCTCCTCGCCCGCCGCCTCGACGTGCTCGCCCTCGGCGACGACCTGGCGGCGTCCCTCGGCGTGCGGATCCGCTCCACGCGCATCCTCGGGATCCTGCTGTCGGTGGTGCTGACCGCGACCGCCGTCACCCTCGCCGGCCCGCTCGGCTTCGTCGGACTGTGCGCGCCGGTGCTCGCGCGCCTGCTCGTGCGGATCGTGCCCGGCCTCGGCCGGCACGCGCTGCTGCTGCCCGCGTCCGGTCTCATCGGCGCGCTCGTGGTGATCGTCGCCGATGCCCTGCTGCGGCTCGTCATCGGGGCCGAGGGCGCGATCGCCGTGCCCACGGGGGTGGCGACGACCGTGCTCGGATCCGTCGTGCTCGTGGTGATGGCGCGGCGGCTGCGCGATTCCGGACCCACGCGGCGCCCGCCGTCGATCCGGTTCGGCGTGCGGGGGCCGCTGCGCTTCCGGCTCGTCCTCGTGATCTCGGCCGTGCTCGTGATCGCCGTCGTGATCGCCGGCCTGCTGCTGGGCGCGACGCCGCTGCTCACCGGGGACGTGCTGCTCTGGCTGCAGGGGCAGGCGCCCCCGCAGATCGCGTTCGCACTGGACGAGCGGGCGCCTCGGGTGATCGCCGCCGTCACCGCGGGCGCGGCCCTCGCGCTCGCCGGATGCCTCACGCAGGCCGTGAGCCGCAACCCGCTCGCGGATCCGGGCCTCCTCGGCATCACCGGCGGGGCGGGGCTCGGGGCCGTGCTCGTGGTGACGAGCGCCGCGGCCTCGATGTTCGGCATGCTCGTGGCGGCGGTGGTCGGTGCGATCGCGGCCTTCGCGCTCGTGTACCTGCTGGCCTGGCGCGGCGGACTCAGCGCGGACCGGTTCATCCTGATCGGGATCGGCGTCTCCTCGGCGGCGGTCGCGCTCACGTCGTTCGTGCTGCTGCGGTCGAGCCCGTTCGACACCCCGAAGATCTACACGTGGCTGAGTGGCACGACCTACGGCCGGATCTGGGACCAGGTGGTGCCGCTGGCCGTGGTGCTGCTGATCACGCTGCCCGTGGTGCTGCTGCGCCGCCGCGAGCTCGACCTGCTCGCACTCGACGAGGACACCCCGCGCGTGCTCGGCGTGAAGCTCGAGCGCTCGCGCCTGCTGATCCTCGCGGTCGCCGCGCTGCTCGCCGCGTTCAGTGTGGTGGCGGTCGGGGTCATCGGCTTCGTCGGCCTGGTCGCCCCGCACGCGGCGCGCGCCCTGGTCGGCGCCCGGCACGCGCGTGTGGTCCCGGTCGCGGTGCTGCTGGGAGCAGTGCTGGTGGGCCTCGCGGATGCGGTGGGCCGCACGGTCATCGCCCCCGCGCAGCTGCCCGCGGGGCTCGTGGTCGCGGTGCTCGGCGCCCCGTACTTCGTCTGGCTGCTCTGGCGCTCCCGAGACGTGTGAGCCCGGGCTGCCCTCGGTCCGGTCCCTGAGCGAGGAGCGCAGCGACGAGACGAAGGGCGCTCAACGACCCCGAAGGGAGGTCAGGCCGGGTCCAGCACCAGGCGGTAGCCCATGCCCTGCTCGGTGAGCAGGTGCTCGGGGGCGCTGGGGGTGCGCTCGAGCTTCTTGCGCAGCTGCGACAGGTACAGCCGCAGGTAGCCGGTGTCCGTGATCTGCTCGGTGCCCCAGATCTCGCGCAGCAGCTCCTGCCGCGTCACGAGCGCGCCGGGATGCCGGGCCAGGTGCTCGAGGATCTGCCACTCCGTCGGCGTGAGGTGCACGCGGGATCCGCCGCGCGTCACGGCCTTGGCTGCCAGATCCACCTCCACCTCGCCGAACGCGACGGACGATTCGGCGGGCGCTCCGCCGCGACGGCGGGCGAGGGCGCGCAGCCGTGCGAGCAGCTCGTCGACCTGGAACGGCTTCGTGACGTAGTCGTCGGCGCCCGCGTCGAGCGCCTCGACCTTGTCCGCGGATCCGGTCCGTCCCGACACGACCAGGATCGGCACGTCGCTCCAGCCGCGCAGCGCCTCGATCACGGCGATCCCGTCGAGCTTCGGCATTCCGAGGTCGAGCAGCACGAGGTCGGGGTGCGACTGCGCGGCCATCGCGATCGCGGCGGCGCCGTCCGGAGCCGCGATCACGTCGTAGCCGTGCGCGGCGAGCGTGATCCGCAGGGCGCGCACGAGCTGCGGGTCGTCGTCGGCGACGAGCAGTTTCATCGCGGGTCCTCCTCGGCGGGGGTCGTCTCGAGCGGCAGCGACACCACCATCGTGAGGCCGCCGCCGGGGGTGTCCTCGGCCGTCAGCGTACCGCCCATGCCCTCGGCGAAACCGCGGGACAGGGCGAGGCCCAGGCCGAGACCGGTCGTGTTGTCGGTGTCGCCGTGCCGCTGGAACGGCAGGAACGCGCTCTCGCGCTGATCCTCGGGGATGCCCTCGCCGCGGTCGGCGACGCGGATCTCCGCGCGCTCGCCGAGCCGGCTCGTCGACACGATCACCCGGACGCCTGCGGGCGAGTGCCGCACGGCGTTGGTGAGCAGGTTCACGAGCACGCGCTGCAGCAGCACCGGATCCGCGCGCAGACCCGGCAGGGCCGGATCCAGGGCGAGCTCGACGTCGGCGGGACCGAGCGACAGCTCATCGAGCGCCGAGACCACGCCTCCGCCCGCGTCCACCCGGGCGAGCGACACCGCCAGGACCCCTGCCTGCACGCGGCTGACGTCGAGCAGGTCCGTCACGAGGCGGGACAGCGTGGCGAGGCTCTCGTCGGCGGTCTCGACGAGCTCGGCACGGTCCTCCGCCGACAGGCGGTGGGCGCTGCGAAGCCCGCCGACCGCGGCGACGGCGGCCGCGAGCGGACGGCGCAGATCATGGCTGAGCGCGGAGAGCAGGGCGCTGCGCACCTGGTCCGTCTCTGCGAGCACCGCCGCCTGGCTCGCGGTCTCGCGCAGATCGGTGTGCTCGATCGCCGCGGCCAATTGGGCGACGATCGCGTCGAGCAGCCGGCGGCCTGCGGCGTCGAGATCGGCCCCGTGCAGCTCGAGGATCGCGCGCGGGTGGCCGTCCGTACCGACCCCGACCGGAACCGTCTCGACCTGCGGCCCGGCCATCGCGGCAGGCCCGGATCGTGCCGCCACGGATCCGCCGGACGTGGAGTCGGCCGGATCCGTCCCGTCGATGTGCCCCGCGAGCGGCTCGCCGTCGGCCGCGATCACCGTGCCGTCGGGGGCGAGCAGCCGGATGCCGCTCAGCCCGAACGCCTCGCGCGCCCGCGCGACGAGGGCCGTGGGGGCGCTGTCGCCGCGCAGCACGTTGCCCGCCACGGCGGCGAGCAGCTCGGCCTCTCCGGCGGCGCGCTGGGCGGCGCGGGCGCGTCGGGCGGCCTGGTCCACGACGATGCTCACGAGCACCGCGATCACGACGTACAGCACGAGCGCGAGGGCGTGCAGCGGATCCGCGATCGTCACCGTGAAGAGCGGTTCGACGAAGAGGAAGTCGAGCGTGATGCCGCTCAGAATCGCGGCGAACAGGGCGGGGCGGAGCCCGCCGATGAGGGCGACCACGACGACGAGCAGCTGGTAGCTCAGCACGTCGCTCGTGATGGATCCTGGCGCCTTGAGCGCGAACAGCAGCCACGAGAGCAGCGGCCCTCCGACCAGGGCCACGGCGAAGCCGATGAGCTGGCGCCGCCACCCGAGGGCTCCACCGCTGATCGACGGGAGCGGTCCGCGGCGGCCGGCTGCGGCATGCGTGACGATGTGCACGTCGATGTCGCCGGAGCGGCGGATGATCTCCGCGCCGATGCCCGGCCCGGTGAGCGCCGCGGAGAGGCGGGAGCGCCGGCTCACGCCGATCACGAGCTGGCTCGCGTCGACGGACTGCGCGAACTCCACCAGCGTTCCGGGCACGTCGTCGCCGACGAGCTGGTGGTAGCTGCCGCCGAGCGATTCCACGAGGCCGCGCTGGGCGCTGAGCGCCCCTGGGCGGTCGCCGCGAAGTCCGTCCTGCGTGGTGACGTGCACGGCCAGCAGCTCGCCGCCGGCCGAGCGTGCGGCGATCCTCGCGCCGCGGCGCAGCAGGGTCTCGCCCTCAGGGCCGCCGGTGAGGGCGACGACCACGCGCTCGCGGGCCTGCCAGGCGCTGTCGATGCCGTGCTGGGTGCGGTAGCTGCGCAGCGCGCTGTCCACCTCGTCGGCCAGCCACAGCAGAGCCAGTTCGCGGAGGGCGGTGAGGTTGCCGAGGCGGAAGTAGTTCGACAGGGCGGCGTCGATCCGCTCGGCCGGATACACCTGTCCCGCCGAGAGGCGGTCGCGCAGGGTCTGCGGGGCGAGATCCACGACCTCCACCTCGTCGGCCCCGCGGATCACCGCATCCGGCACGGTCTCCTGCTGCACGACCCCGGTGATCTTCTCGACCACGGCATTGAGCGACTCGATGTGCTGCACGTTCACGGTCGTGATGACGTCGATGCCCGCGTCCAGCAGCTCCTGCACGTCCTGCCAGCGCTTGGCGTTGCGGGATCCTGGCGCGTTCGTGTGCGCCATCTCGTCGATGAGGGCGAGCGCGGGCCGGCGCGCGAGCACCGCGTCGACATCGAGTTCGTCGAGTTGCACTCCGCGGTGCGACACGGTCCGGCGCGCCACCTGCTCGATGCCCCTGGTCTGCGCGAGCGTCGCATCGCGGCCGTGCGTCTCGACGATCCCGATGACCACGTCGCGCCCGGCCTCGGACAGGCGGCGCCCTTCTCCGAGCATCTCGTAGGTCTTGCCGACGCCCGGCGCCGCGCCGAGCAGTACGCGCAGTCGGCCGCGGGCTCCGGATCCGCCCTCGCGCCTCGCGCCCATCATCGCCTCGCTCACTGCACGTGCCCCGTCGTCCGCGCGTCTCACCGCTGCAGGGCGTCGAGGGCCTGGTTCAGCGCGAGCACGTTCACCCGCTCTTCGCCGAGGAATCCCGCATCGCGCGTTTGAATCCTAGACTCCACCAGCGTGCGCACGGCGGACGCATCCAGGCCGCGCGCCTCGGCGACCCGGTTCACCTGGAGCAGCGCGTAAGCCGTGCTGATGTGCGGGTCGAGCCCCGAGGCCGAGGCCGTGACGGCGTCGGCGGGCACCGCGGACTCGGCGACGCCCTCACGGGCCGCGATCGCGGCGCGGCGCTCGGCGATCGCCTTCACGAGGTCGGGATTGTTCGGACCGAGGTTGCTGCCGCCCGAGGCCGTGGGGTCGTAACCCTTCTCGCCCGCCGCGGACGGACGGGGCTGGAAGTACTGCGGCAGGGCGTCGCCCTTCGCGTCGGTGAAGGACTGGCCGATGAGGGCGCTGCCGACCGGGGCCTCGCCGCCGGTCCAGCCGCCCGTGGCGTTCCCCTTCGCGTCGACGAGGGATCCGTTCGACTGCCAGGGCAGCGCGAGCTGGCCGATGCCGGTGAGGGCGAGCGTGTAGCCGACGCCGAGGAGGAGGGTGAGTACGAGCATCGCGCGGACGGCGACGCCGGTGAGACGGACGGTGCCGCGGAGGTTCGACATGGTGTGCCTTTCGGGGAAGGGCGTGGATCAGAAGCCGGGGATGAGGGCGACGACGAGGTCGATGAGCTTGATGCCGACGAACGGGGCGATGACGCCGCCCACGCCGTAGATCAGCAGGTTCCGCTGCAGGATCTGCGAGGCGCTCGCCGGCCTGTACTTGACGCCGCGCAGGGCCAGCGGGATCAGGAAGACGATGACGATCGCGTTGAAGATGATCGCGCTCGTGACCGCGGACGCCGGCGAGTGCAGCTGCATGATGTTGAGCGCTGCGAGTCCCGGGAACGCGCCCATGAACATCGCCGGGATGATCGCGAAGTACTTCGCGATGTCGTTCGCGAGCGAGAACGTGGTGAGCGCGCCGCGCGTGATGAGCAACTGCTTGCCGATGCGCACGATGTCGATGAGCTTGGTCGGATCCGAGTCGAGGTCGACCATGTTCCCGGCCTCCTTGGCCGCCGAGGTGCCGGTGTTCATCGCGACGCCGACATCGGCCTGCGCGAGCGCGGGGGCGTCGTTGGTGCCGTCTCCGGTCATCGCGACGAGGCGCCCGCCCTCCTGTTCACGGCGGATGAGGGCGAGTTTGTCCTCCGGGGTGGCCTCGGCGAGGTAGTCGTCCACGCCGGCCTCGGCCGCGATCGCCTTCGCCGTGAGCGGGTTGTCGCCCGTGATCATCACGGTGCGGATCCCCATGCTGCGCAGTTCCTGGAACCGCTCCGACAACCCCTCCTTGACGACGTCCTTGAGGTGCACGACGCCGAGGATCCGTGAGGTCCCGGCCGCAGCGCCCGTCGAGGGGCCTGCCACGGCCACCACGAGCGGGGTGCCGCCCGAGGCGGCGATCTCGTCGGCGACGCGGGCCGCCTCGTCGGCGTCGGATCCGGACGTCTCGATCCAGGCGCGGATCGCGGATCCTGCGCCCTTGCGGATCTGCGATCCGTCGGCCAGATCCACCCCGCTCATGCGCGTCTGCGCCGTGAAGGGCACGGTCTCCGCGCCCTGGGGGGCGGTGGCCGTGATGCCGCGAGCGGCGGCGAGCTCGACGATCGAGGCGCCCTCCGGCGTGGGGTCGGCGAGCGAGGAGAGCGCCGCCGCATGCAGCAGCTCCTCCGCGAAGACCCCGGCGACCGGCAGCACATCGGTGGCGCGACGGTTGCCGTAGGTGATCGTGCCGGTCTTGTCGAGCAGCAGCGTGGTGACATCTCCTGCGGCCTCGACCGCGCGGCCCGACATCGCGAGCACGTTGCGCTGCACGAGCCGGTCCATGCCGGCGATGCCGATCGCCGAGAGCAGCGCGCCGATCGTGGTCGGGATGAGGCACACGAGCAGGGCGATCAGCACCGGGATGCTCACCGGGGACGCGGAGTACGACGCGATCGGGTTGAGCGCGAGCACGACCACGAGGAAGACGATCGACAGGCTCGCGAGCAGGATGTTGAGCGCGATCTCGTTGGGCGTGCGCTGCCTGTCGGCACCCTCGACGAGCGCGATCATGCGGTCGACGAAGGTCTCGCCTGGCTTCGAGGTGATCCGCACCACGATCCGGTCCGACAGCACGCGGGTGCCGCCGGTCACGGCGCTGCGGTCGCCGCCCGACTCGCGCACCACGGGGGCGCTCTCTCCGGTGATCGCCGACTCATCGACGGTCGCGATGCCGGCGATGATGTCGCCGTCGCCGGGGATCGGCTCGCCCGCGACCACGATCACGACGTCGTCGCGGCGCAGGTCGGAGGACGAGACCTCCTCGGTCGCCGCGCGCTCCGCCGACGGATCGGAGGAGGCGTCGTAGCCCATGACGCGGCGGGCCATGGTGCTCGTGCGCGTCTTGCGCAGCGTGGCGGCCTGCGCCTTGCCGCGGCCCTCGGCGACCGACTCCGCGACGTTCGCGAACAGCACGGTGAGCCACAGCCAGACCGCGATCGACCAGGTGAAGCCGTTCGGCACCGGCGTGCCGCCGGACTCCGCGGCGCCGGATCCGAGGAATGGCTCGGCGATCGCCAGGACCGTGGTGAGCGCGGCCCCGGCCCAGACCAGCAGGATCACGGGGTTGCGCAGCAGCGTCGCGGGGTTGAGCCGGCGCAGAGCGCCAGGGAGTGCCCGCACGAGCTGCGACCAGCCGAACGCGCGCTGCGGGCGCTTCGGGGATCCGGATCCGGACCCGGGGTGCGGCTCCGGAGCCGGGTGGGTGAGCGGGGTGTCGACGATGGTCATCGGACGAGTCCTTCTGCGAGCGGCCCGAGCGTGAGCACGGGGAAGTAGGTGAGGGCGGTGACCACGACGGAGACCGCGATGAGGAGCCCGACGAACTGCGGGCGGTGCGTGGGCAGCGTTCCCGCCGTCTCCGGCACGCGCTGCTGCTGGGCGAGGGATCCGGCCAGCGCCAGGACGAACACGATCGGGACGAACCTGCCGAGCAGCATCGCGACGCCGAGGGCGGTGTTCAGCCAGGGGGTGTTCGCGGTGAGGCCCGCGAAGGCGGATCCGTTGTTGTTCGCCGCCGACGTGAAGGCGTACAGCACCTCGCTGAGCCCGTGCGGGCCGGGATTGAGGATCGAGGTGTTCTCGACGTCGGCGCGGATCGGCGGGATCGCGAAGCTCAGTGCGGTGCCGGCGAGCACGAGGGTCGGCGTCACCAGGATGTAGAGGCTCGCGAGCTTGATCTCGCGCGGGCCGAGGCGCTTGCCGAGGTACTCGGGGGTGCGGCCGACCAGCAGCCCGCCCACGAACACCGCGATCACGGCGAGGATGAGCATGCCGTAGAGGCCCGACCCGACGCCGCCCGGGGCGACCTCGCCGAGCATCATGTTGATCATCGGCATCATGCCGCCGAGGGCCGTGTAGGAGTCGTGCATCGAGTTCACGGCACCGGTGGAGGTGAGCGTGGACGCGGTGCCGAAGAGGGTGGATCCGAGGATCCCGAAGCGCTGCTCCTTGCCCTCCATCGCGGCTCCCGCCAGCTGCGGTGCGGCGCCCTGACCGTTCACCTCGAAGGCGCTCAGCGCGATCAGGGAGGCCAGGAAGATCGTGCCCATCACGGCGGCGATCGCGTACCCCTGGCGGTGGTCGCCGACGATCCGCCCGAACGTGCGGGGCAGCGCGAAGGGGATCGCCAGGATCAGCAGGATCTCGAGAAGGTTGGTCCACGCGGTCGGGTTCTCGAACGGGTGCGCGGAGTTGGCGTTGTAGAAGCCGCCGCCATTCGTGCCGAGGAGCTTGATGGCCTCCTGCGAGGCGACGGGCCCGCCGGGGACCGACTGCGCGGCGCCCGCGACGGTGTGCAGGTCGGTGAAGCCGGAGAGGTTCTGCGCCACGCCTCCCGCGATGAGGGCGAGCGCCGAGAGGATCGCGAGGGGCAGCAGCAGCCGGATCAGGCCGCGGATGAGGTCGACCCAGAAGTTGCCGATCGTCGCGCTGCCGCGGCGGGCGAAGCCCCGCACGAGGGCGATCGCGACGGCGATCCCGACTGCGGCCGAGGTGAAGTTCTGCACGGCGAGGCCGGCGAGCTGCACGAGGTGGCCCATGGTCTGCTCTGGCGAGTACGACTGCCAGTTGGTGTTGGCGACGAACGACGCGGCCGTGTTGAACGCCAGCCCCTCCGGCACCGCGGGCAGCCCGAGCGAGAGCGGCAGGATCTGCTGCGCGCGCTGCAGCAGATAGAGCAGCAGCAGGCCGACCACGGAGAAGGCGAGCACGCTGCGGGCGTAGGCCCGCCAGGTCTGCTCGGAGGAGGCGTCCACGCCGATCAGGCGATAGATGCCGCGCTCCACGCGCAGATCCTTCGCTCCGGTGTAGACGCGTGCCATGTAGTCGCCGAGCGGGCGGTACAGCAGCACGAGGACGGCGATGAGGGTGGCGGCCTGCAGCACGCCGAGCCAGATGTCCGCGGCGCCCATCAGAACTTCTCCGGGGCGACGAGGGCGATCACCAGGTAGCCGATCGCGGCGATGGCGAGGACGGCGGCCACGATCTCGACGACGATCACAGCTTCTCCACCCCCTTCGCGATCAGCGCGACGAGGGCGAACACGGCGAGCATGAGGGCTGCGTAGATGATGTCGAGCACGGATCCGATCGAACCGGTTCCGTCACCGCGAGCGGGGGTTCCTCACGCTTTGCTCACGCCCTGCGCCGGGAACCCATGCGGGTCCCACACGCGGCGGGCAGGATCCGCGTCGGACGCGTCAGAAGTGCATCTGCTTCATCGTGCCGTACTTGATGAGGATCTCCTCCAGCTCGAGCTCGTCCGCCAGGGGCTCGAACCGGATCGTCTTCGCCGCACCGTCCGAGAGCACGATGTCGGTTCCGTTCGAGACGAGCAGCCTCTCCCACGGCGTCGACCACACGAGATTCCCGGCGGCGTCGACGGCACGCACGCCGGTCGCGTCGAGCTCGACGCTCGCCACCTTGTCGCGCCCCTTCACCGTGAAGCGCGCGGGGAATTCGCTGCCCTCCCATTCCCGGAAGTAGACCGAGAGGCCGAGCTTCGCCTGCGGCCATCCGGCGCGGAGGCTCCGCGAGATCCGCGAGACATGGACCTCCTGCTCGATCCGGTCGCCGTCTGCCCCGGCCCACGCCAGCACGAGACTGCCGCCGACGAGATAGGTGGCCCGGAACAGCTCCTCCTGGCGCTTGTCCGAGGCGTCGAGGTCGGAGCTCTCGAGGAACGGTTGGCCGCCGATCGACGCCTGGCGCACGGTGAAGGTGCGCCGTGTGGCGGCGCGCTTCCGTCGTGTGCTCAGCACGCCGAACACGATGATGCCGATGAGCACCAGCACGCCTACGCCGAGGAAGATCAGGATCCCAGTGTCATCGTCCACGAACGCAGGATACCGTGAACTGAATACTCATTCAGCCATCGCTTCGCCCCGGCTGGGGAACGGTCTGGCCGACCGGCCGAGACGGGTCAGCCCTTGGGTGGGCCGTGCGCGGGGCCGGTGTGAGGGGTGTGCTGTGGTGGTTGTTTCGTCCTCCACAATTGCGTTTCGGGGGAGTTCTGCACAGTTCGGAAATATGGACTGATCTGGGGGTTCGAATGTCGGTGGTCCCGGGTTGGATGGGGGTATGAGATCGAGTCCGGCGGAGGTTCTGCGGCAGGTGGATGACCTGCTGGCGGGGTTGTGCGCGTCGGTGGAGATGGGTGCGGGGTTCGACGGGGTGGACGCGGCGGGGTTGGTGTCGGCGTTGGTGGTGGCCGGGTCTGTGCGGCGGCGGGTGGATGCGGTGCTGACGGGGTTGGTGGGGCAGGTCGCGGATCGGGATCGGCGGGTCGTGGAGGAGCGGGTGTCGGCGGTGGCGGGGTGCCGGGATGTGACGGAGTTGTTGCGGCGGGCGCTGCGGACGGATGTTCCGACGGCGCGGGGGTTCGTGCGCGCGGCCGGTTTCACGCACCGGGAGGTGTTCCTGTCCAGTGGCGGGTTGGGTCCGGCGGTGTTCCCGGCGATGGCGGAGGTGTTGCGGGACGGGGTGGTGTCGGTGGCGGGGTTGCTTTCGGCGATCGGTCCGGTGGAGCGGGCGGGGAACCGGATCAGCGCCGAGGAGCGGGAGGTCGTGGACGGGTTGCTCGCCGCGACCGCGCGGGGGGAGGATCTGCCGGATGAGCAGGGACGTCCCGGGCCCTGTCCGTCGACGGATGAGTTGGCGGACTTCTCGCGGGTGCTGATGCTGCGGTTGGATCCGGACGGGGCGAAGCCGGAGGATCAGGCGGGGGAGCGGAACAGGGGCGTTACGTTCGGGTCGCTCCGCGACGGAGTCGTCCCGATCCGTGGTGGGTTGCTGCCCGAGGTCGCCGCGCAGTTGCAGCGCCTGAACGATGCGCTCAACAATCCGGCGGCGACCGGATCGCCGTCGCTGGCGGCACCATCGTCGGGATCGGGGCATGGGCCGGTCGGCTTCCGTGCCGACGACACCGTGCCAGACGGGCCTGGTGACGGTGTGGATGCGGGTCCCGACACAGTAGACGGGCTGCCCGTTCCGGACGAGGCCCGCACTCCCGCGCAGCGGAACCACGACAACCTCGCGATGATCCTGCACGCGGCCGCCGCGTCCGCAGGCATGCCCCAGCTCGGTGGCGCCGCACCGACCCTGGTCGTCTCCGTCACCGCGGAGGACTACGTCAATGGGACCGGGCGGGCACGCCTGGAGGGCACCGGCTGGGACGTCCCGGTCTCGGTCGCCCGGCACACGGCGTGTGCGGGTGGGATCCAGCGGGTGCTGTTCGACGAGCGGGGGCAGATCGTCTCGATCGGCACGACCGCGCGCATCTTCACCGCGGTGCAGCGCCGTGCGATCGTCCTCCGCGACCGGGAGTGCGTGATCCCCGGCTGCCACGTGCCCGCGACCTGGTGCGAGATCCACCACGTCCAGGAACACGCCACCGGGGGTCCCACGCACACGAGCAACGGTGTCGCGCTGTGCTGGCATCATCACCGCACCCTGGAGACTTCGGGCTGGCAGGTCCGCATGCGCCACGGGGTCCCTGAGATCCGAGGCCCGCACTGGTGGGACCCCTACCGTGGCTGGCACCGGCCCCGCACCCGCCACGGCACGCCCCGAAACATCCGCACCCCCACCCACGCCCTCGCACCACCCGGATGACGACCAGCGCGGAAGGCCGATTCTCACGTCCCAGGCGCGAGGATGGGAGCGTGGAGACGCAGGCGGAGTATCGACGCTCGAGCAGGGCGATCGGCTGGCAGGTCGCGGCGGTGTGCGCCGCGCTGGTGCTGCTGGGTGCAGGCCTCGCCCTCGCGTACATGTTCTGGCAGACCCGTCCGGCCGAGGTGAACGGCCCGCCGGAGCCGGGTTCCGTGCGCGTGTTCCTGGATCCGGCGGATCTGGTGCTCGGCGGGGTCGTGGTCGGACTCGGGGCGATCGTGTGCGCCGGCGCCGCCGCGTGGCTCATCGCCCGGCGGGCGGTGCGTCCCCTCGAAGAGGCCGCACGGATCCAGCAGCGCTTCGTCGCCGATGCGAGTCACGAGCTGCGCACGCCCCTCGCTGTGCTCAACGCGCGCCTGCAGCAGCTCGCGCTGCTCACTCCCGCGGACGACCCGCGGCGCGAGGTCGTCGGCGCGCTGCGCGAGGACGCCGGGATCATGTCCGGGATCGTCGACGACATGCTCGCCGCGGCGACCGGCGCGGCGCCGCAGCGCGGACGGTGCGCGCTCGCCGAGGTCATGACCGCGGCGGCCGCGGACATGACGTTGCTCGCGGAGGGCCGCGGGGTGCGGATCGCCACGTCGCCTGTGCCTCGGGAGGTCGCGCTCCCCGCCGCCGACCTGCGACGCTGCCTGGTCGCGCTGATCGACAACGCCATCGACCATGCGCCGGCCGGAAGCACCGTGTCCGTCACGGCCGTCGCCGAGCGCGCCGTCGCCCGCATCGCCGTCGCCGACAGCGGATCCGGGATCACCGGGATCGATCCGGCCAGGGTGTTCGACCGCTTCGCGCACGGAGTGCCCGCAGGAGGCATCCCTGGAGCGGGCGGATCCCGCACCCGGTTCGGCATCGGCCTCGCCCTCGTCGCCGAGCTCACCGAGCGCCACGGCGGCGCGGTGCGCGTGGCGCGGACCGGCCCCGCGGGCACGGTGTTCGAGCTCGTGATCCCGTTCGCCGATGAGGGAGCGGATCGATGAGCGGCCGGCTGCTGATCGTCGAGGACGACCCCCGCCTTGGCCCGATCATGCGCGACGTGCTGTCGACCGGATGGTCGGTGCGGCTGTGCGAGTCGGCGGAGCAGGGTCTGGAGGCCGTGCTGGCGCACGGCTTCGACGCGATCGTCGTGGACCGGCGGCTGCCCGGCATGAGCGGCGAGGAGCTGGTGCGCGAGCTGCGCCGGCGCCGGGTGGGCACTCCGATCCTCATGCTCACGGCGCTCGGCGAACTGCGCGACCGGGTCGAGGGGCTCGACGCCGGCGCCAACGACTATCTGGTGAAGCCGTTCGAGTTCGAAGAGCTGAGCGCCCGCCTGCGCGCCCTCACGCGCGACTACGCGGTGCCCGTCGCGGGCATCGTGATCGGCAGCTGGACGTTCCACCCCGACGACCACAGCATCGATTCGCCGTACGCCGGCCGGATCCTGCTCACCGAGGCCGAATCGGCGTTCCTGGCCGTGCTCGCCGCCGAGCCGGAGCGCACCTTCTCCCGCGAGTACCTGCTCGAGGCGGTGTTCGCGCGCGGGGAGAGCCCGATCACGGTCGAGACCTACGTGCACTACCTCCGCCGCAAGACGGATCGGGACCTCATCCAGACGGTCCGCGGATCCGGCTATCGGCTGGGCACTCCGGCCTGATCCGGATCCGCCGCCGTCTGCGCGCGGTCCGGATCCGACGCGAGCGCCGCGTCCTCGCGCTGACGGCGGGCGCGGATCATTCCGCGCACCCCGCCGATCGCTACGGGGGCCACGGAGACGACGATGATCGCGATCATGAGCAGGTCGATGTTGTCGACGATGCCGGGGATCCCGCCGAGCAGCAGTCCGATCGCCGTCATCCCGCACACCCACGCCACCGCGCCGATCGCGTTCCAGGGCAGGAACCGGCGATACGGCAGGCGCGCGGTTCCGGCGACGAGCGGCACGTAGGTCCGCACGATCGGGACGAACCGGCCGAGCACGAGGGACAGCGTGCCGTAGCGCTCGAAGAAGCGCTCGGTCTCCACCAGACGGGAAGTGCGCAGCACGCGGGCGTCGTCGCGGAACAGCCGTCGGCCGTAGCGTTTGCCGAGGACGTACCCGACCTGGTCGCCGAGCACGGCCGCCGGGACGCCGACCAGGATCACCTGCCACGGCTGGATTCCGAGGGGGCCCGCCAGGATCGCCGCCGTGACGAGCAGGGAGTCGCCGGGGAGGAACGGGAACAGCACCCCGGATTCGATGAAGATCAGCAGCGCGACCCCCGCGAGGACCCACGGGCCGAAGGCGTGCAGCATCGAGGAGGCATCGGGGAGGAGGTCTGCCGGGGCCAGGACGGAGGCGAGAAGGTGCACGGTGTCGTCCTCCGGCTCAGGCGCCGAGATCCTTCAGCAGCACGGCGAGCTCGGTCTCCTGGGCGGCGGGGGCGGCCGCCTTCACACCGGGGTGGTCGATCGCATACGCCTGCAGCACGGCATCCATCTCGTGGTCGAGGAAGGTCCACGCCGTGGAATCGGCGGCCTGCAGCGTGCTCTGGTCGGCGTCCCAGGCGTCGCGCATCTTCTGCACGGTCGCGTGGGATCCGGTCGTGTCGCCGCTCTTGTCCTGCTGCACGGCGGTCTGCGCGAGGGTGACGTACTTCGCGACGGCGTCCTTCGGCAGGTGCGCGGTGACCTGCTGCGGGGTGAGCTGCGCGACCGGTCCGTTGGACGCGCCGTCGTCCTGTGCGGCCGCGGTCTGGTGCGGCAGGAGGGCGGCGACGGTCAGGATCGTCGCCGTCACGACGCCGAGGACGATGAACCCGATGAGACCTGCCCGCTCGCGGCCGGGGCTCGTGATGACCCTGGACGCATGCGTGGCGTCGTAGGTCTCCACGACGTCGCGGCGGCTGATGGCGAGATAGATCACCGTGGCCAGGATCAGGCCGAGGAAGATCATGCTGGTCGCGAAGGTGCCGAGACCCAGGCCGGCGGGGTCGCCCGGATTCGCGGGCTGTGCCGGGGATCCGAGGAAGTCGCCGATGTTGGCGCCGAGCGGCCGGGTGAGGATGTAGGCCAGCCAGAACGAGAGCACCGGATTCGCACCGCCGCGCCACAGGGCGGTGATCGCGAGGATCAGTCCGAGCGGCAGCAGCACGGCGACGCCGGGGCTCCAGCCGGTCAGCTCCAGCGTCAAGTCCCCGGTCGCGGTGCCGAGGGCGAACGTGACGAGCACGGTGAGCCAGTAGAAGCCCTCGCGCGGGCGGCTGTCGATCGCGTGGATCGACAGCGTACGCTCGCGCGCCCACCAGATCCAGAACACCACCGCGAGCAGCCCGGCGAACACCGCCGACGAGATCCACAGCGGCACATTGAGCTGGTCGGTGAGGATGTCCGTGTAGAGCGTGCCGGTGATCGACACGACCACGACGGTCAGCCAGTACGGGAACGGCGAGTAGCGCCGGAGGCTCACCTGCACGGCCAGCACGACGGCGAGCACCCCGGTGAAGATCCAGGCCGTGTTCGTGAGCCCGACGCCGAGCGTGAGGTTGATCCAGTCCGCGAAGCTCTCGCCGACCGTGGTGCAGAGGATCTTGATGATCCAGAACCAGATCGTGACCTCGGGGACCTTGTTCAGCAGCCGGCCCGCGGTCGCCGCGCGGGCCGCGGTCGCCGTACTCGTCGTCGTCATGCTTCGACGCTAGGTACGCGTCACCAAGGACCCGCCAAGTATCCCGGTGAAACGGGACGGACGAGTGGGTTCAGCCCTTCTCGGGCGGGCCGGCGGGGCGCTGCACCCGGCGGCCGGGCTGGGCGTTCGCGTCGCCGTAGAGCGGGCGGCCGGCGCGCTGCTGACCGGGCACGGGGCGGGAGCGGCGTCCGTAGATGAGCTCGGAGGAGTCGAGCAGCCACGGCACGAGCGTGATCGTGACGCCGTGCACCATCATCAGCTGGTTGGCCACGCGGCGCGCGCGGCGGTTGTGCAGGATCGATTCCCACCAGTGCCCGACGATGTACTGCGGCAGGTACACGGTGACCACCGCGGGGCCGTGCTTCTGCCGGTACTTGCTGATGTAGGCCTCGACCGGCGCCGCGTAGTGGCGGAAGGGCGACTCCACGATCACGAGGGGGATCGGGATCCGGTGCTGCTGCCAGTCCTTCTGCAGCTGCACGCCGTCCTCCGGGTTGGCGGCGACGTGCAGGGCGATCGTCTTCTGGTGCTTGGCGGCGATCGCGTAGTCGATCGCCTTGATCACCGGCTTCTGCAGCCTGTTGACGAGGATGATCGCGACGTCGCCCTCGGATCCGAAGTGGGTCGTGTCGTCGATCGAGATCTCGTGCTCGACATCGCGGTAGTAGCGCTTCACGCCCATCATGAGCAGCGCGAGGATGGGGATCGCGATGAAGACCATCCATGCGCCGTGCGTGAACTTGGTGACCGTGACGATCACGAGCACCGCGATCGTCATGGATGCGCCGAGGGAGTTGATCGCCAGGCCCGTGTAGGCCGTGCGGCGCACGGGTTGCGCCTCCTTCACGCTCAGGGCCTTGGTCCCGGCCAGCAGGCGCCGCCAATGCCGCACCATGCCGACCTGGCCGAGCGAGAACGACACGAAGACGCCGATGATGTAGAGCTGGATCAGGTTCGTGAGGTTCGCCTGGAACAGCACCAGCACGCCGATCGCGGCGATGCCGAGCAGGATCATGCCGTTCGAGAACACGAGGCGGTCGCCGCGGGTGTTCAGCGCCTTGGGCGCGTAGCCGTCGCGCGCGAGCACGGCGCCGAGCAGCGGGAAGCCGTTGAAGGCGGTGTTGGCGGCGAGGAGCAGCACGCAGGCGGTCGCGGCCTGGATGATGAAGAACGGCAGGGATCCGCCGCCGAACACCGCGGAGGCGATCTGCGCCATGAGCGACTGCTGGGGGAGCGCGCAGTTGAAGCCGACCAGGTCGCGGCACGGGTTCTCCGCGTAGTGCACCTGGGTGATCAGCCCGAGCGCGGTGAGGCCGGTGAACAGCAGGATCGCGATCCCGCCCATCATCGCGAGCGTCGCCTGCGCGTTGCGGATCTTCGGGATCCGGAACGCCTGCACGCCGTTCGAGACGGCCTCGACGCCGGTCAGGGCGGAACAGCCGCTGGAGAACGCGCGCAGCACGAGCAGGATGACCGCCGCGTTCGCGAGCTGGTCGCCGTGCATCGTGTACTGCGCGCTCTCGGCGATCGGGGCGTCGCCGAGGAAGGTGCGCACCAGGCCCGTGACGATCATGACCGCGACGGATCCGACGAAGACGTACGTCGGGATCGCGAAGAAGGTGGACGCCTCGCGCACGCCGCGCAGGTTCACGACCACGATGAGGATCACGAAGCCGACCGCGAGCTCGACACGCCAGGGGTCGAGCTGCGGGACCGCGGAGATGATGTTGTCCACGCCGGAGGCGATCGACACGGACACCGTGAGGATGTAGTCGACGAGGAGGGCAGCAGCCACGACGACGCCGGGGATCTCGCCGAGGTTCTTCGAGGCGACCTCGTAATCGCCGCCGCCCGAGGGGTACGCCTGGATGAGCTTGCGGTAGCTCAGCACGATCACGATCAGCAGCAGGACGACGGCCGCGGCGACCCATGGCGCGAAGGCGAGGAACGCCAGACCGCCGAGCCCGAGGGTCATCAGCATCTCCTGCGGGCCGTAGGCCACGGAGGAAAGTGCGTCGGATGCGAAGATCGGCAGCGCCATCCGTTTCGGGAGGAGCTGTTCGTTCGCCTTCTCTGTGCTGAGCGGCTCCCCGAGCAGGATGCGTTTGGCTACCTGCGGGGCGTCGGCGCTCTCACGGCTGTCATTGGCCACGAGCGGCTAAATTACGCCTGGAACGGGGCGGATGCA
Organism: Microbacterium azadirachtae; assembly: GCF_000956505.1. Taxonomy (GTDB): domain Bacteria; phylum Actinomycetota; class Actinomycetes; order Actinomycetales; family Microbacteriaceae; genus Microbacterium; species Microbacterium azadirachtae_A. The sequence continues at coordinate 36,457 of NZ_JYIX01000033.1, forward strand.
ATTTCGCGCGCGGGTTGTTGCATCACTGTTCCATCACTCTTTGCCGTCGGCGGGCCCCGGGTGTGTCCGGAGCGGGTACATGCGAGGGGTCGGAGAGCGCTCTCTCGGCGACTCGTTGGTCCGCTCAGAACGAACACACAGGAGATCCGAACTCCTTTTGCGTAGCGTCGCAGACATGAGCATGGCCCCCCTGGACGACGATGCGCTGAACCAGACCCTGTCCGAGGCGCGCGAGCTGCGCGACGAGTTCCAGCGGTTCCTGCACGAGTACGAGTTCGGGATGCGCGAGATCGAGACGAAGATCTCGATCCTGCGCGACGAGTTCACGCACCACCACTCCTACAACCCGATCGAGCACGTGAAGAGCCGGGTCAAGACGCCCGACAGCATCGTGGAGAAGGTGGCCCGCCGGGGGATCGAGCCCGACTTCGACACGATCCGCGCGAACATCACCGACATCGCCGGCGTGCGCGTGACGTGCAGCTTCGTCGCCGACGTGTACCGGCTGTTCGATCTGCTCGCCGCACAGGACGACATCACCGTGCGCATCGTGAAGGACTACATCGCGACGCCGAAGGCCAACGGCTACCGCAGCCTGCACGCGATCCTCGAGGTGCCGGTGTTCCTCTCCTCGGGTCCGATCATGGTTCCCGTCGAGGTGCAGTTCCGCACGATCGCGATGGACTTCTGGGCGAGCCTCGAGCACAAGATCCACTACAAGTTCCAGGGCCAGGTGCCCGCGCACCTCGTGGACGACCTCACCGCCGCGGCCGACGCCGCGAGCGAGCTCGACGAGCGCATGGAGCGCCTGCACCACGAGGCGCACGCTCCGCTCGCCGCACTGCCGCCCGTGCGCGTCGACGTCTGAGCGCGGATTGAGCTGGAGGAAGTGTCTATGACGCCAACTCCGAGGCTGGATCGGGAAGTTCACGGATGCGATCGATGGTGCGCCGAAGACTGTTGCTGAGATCCGACGCCACAATAGGTCGCCAGGTGGAGGAAGCGAATTCGTTGATCCGAGCCACGTATAGCGGACCGGTTGCGTTGCCGGGCGCGGTCATGTCTCGTTGGACAGCTCGCGATCGCGACCGAACGCACAAATCGAGCACAGTGCGCTTTGCGTGCAGCAAGGATTCGGGGTCCGAGGGGATGCGGTTCTGCGGCACGCTGAAGAACTCAGAGAACGCTGCGGGATCCGCGAGCAACCATGCCTCCGACATGGAATGAGCGATGCGCAGGCTGAAGTTCGGGTGCCATTTCGTGATGCCTGCTGTCAGCGAGGCTCGAAGACTCACTGGGCACTGCGCATCCGAATCACGGAAGACGACCCAGGGTTGCTGGGTCGCCGCCCGGTTGTAGTTCGGGATTCGCGGGTCGAGTCTGGTTTTGCCGCCAGCGACCACGATCTTGTTGACGACGTGCCCAGCCGCCCGTACGACGGCCTTTGCGACTTCTCGATCCGACTCCCCTTCGACAGCGATGTTGATCACCGACGTCTTCTCCCCTGGCTGGCCGCGATGAGGCCTCCCAAATCCCCTGGTGCGATGAGTCCATCGACGATGTCGGACAACGGGAGTTCGGCTTCGAGCTCTCCGCGTACCTCGTCGATATCAGAGAGCACTTGCGCAACGGTGCCGTCACCAGTTACCCGAAGGACGAGCACCTCTGCCGCCCTGACGCCTTCATCGTCGAGGATCTCGGGCGCGTGGGTGGAGAGGAGTACCTGCATTGCGCGATCTCGCTGTGCGGCGGCGAGAACCGTGGGCAGGGTGCGAACTATCGCAGAGTTGAGCGAGAGTTCTGGCTCTTCAAGAAGGAGGACACCGCCGTTTGCAGGCGCACTAATGAGAGTCCACAGCAGGCCAATCAGCCTCAGCGTTCCGTCGGAGAAGTCGGCCTCGCTCTGTCGTGCAGGCTTTTCTCTCCAGTTCTGGTAGCCCGCGATGAGGTGCGGTCTTCCCGCAGGGTCCACCTCAAGCCTGAGGGACTGGAACTCCGGAACCGCGGCCTGCAATGCTGTTTCCATCCGTCGCAACCATGCATTGCGCGTGCCGCCTGAGACCGCGTTCATCTGCGCGATGAAGTCGGATCCGTAAGGGTCTCCCGACGAGAGGTTGACGCGGGCCGGGTCGCGAATGATCTGGGGGACCAGATGGAAGTACTGCACCTTAGCGAAGTAGTCGGCCAGCGGGCGGAACTTTTGATTTGCCGCGATCTGCTCGAGGTGAGTCTGCGTGAGCAAAGCTGCGTCAACTTTGTCCTGCTGGTTTGGACGCTCCAGCAACACCGTGCCGTTGAGTTCGACCCGCTCCTCGTCAACGATCGGACGGTTACGACCGCCCTTTTCCCCGCGGATCGCGAGTCGGTAGCGCCACTGAGCGTCTCCGTCAGTCAAGGCGAGATCGAGAATGAGTCGACCGCCTTGATGGTTCCGCGCAAAGAGGCTGCGCGCCTTGCTTAGTCCTCCGCGTCGCTCGATAGCAGAGGCAAGGCCTCCGCCCGACGCGGCTATGTCGCCAAGGAAGCGGAACAGATCGAGCAGGTTCGATTTGCCCGACGCGTTTGGCCCCACGATGAAGAGTCTGTTCTGGATCTCGAAGTCGAGCGACTTGAAATTTCGCCAGTTGCTGGCCGTCACATGTGTGATTCGCATCGCAGCTCCGTCCTCGAGGGTCCTTCACAGCGTATGCCTTGTGAGCACGGACGTTGTAAGTAGCGGGTGCGCACGAGAACGGTGGGAAGACACATGCGCTCCGCGGACAGACAAGCTTTTGACTTGCCTTCACATGCACGAATGTCGGCGGATCTCGAATAGCCCGGACGCTCTCGATGGTGAGTCGTCTCTCCGGATCCGGGGTCGCCGTCAGTCCAGGAACTCGCGGGCGGCGACCGTCAGGGCCTGCACGCCGACCTCGATCGTCGGGTGGATCTCGACGGCGAAGAACGGCGAGTGGTTCGTGGCGATCTCGCTGTCGACCGTGTCGTTCGCCACGGCTGTCGCGTAGCGGACCGGGTCGACGCCGCCCCAGAACCAGAACACGAGCGGGACGCCGGCGTCGCGCGCGAACCAGGACACGTCCTCGCTGCCGGTGAACAGGCCCGGGTCGATCACGTTCGCGTCGCCGAACGCGGCCCGGAAGGCTGCCGTCGCGCGCTCTGTCGCGGCGGCGTCGTTGATGGTCGCGGGCAGCGTGTGCAGCGTCTCGATCGTCGGATCCTCGAGGGCGCCGGATGCCATCGCCTCGGCCTTGATGACGCGCTCGACCTTCTCCAGCACCTTCTCGCGCAGAGCCTCGTCGGGGTAGCGCAGGCTGAGATCGAGCGTGGCCTCGGCCGGGATGATGTTGTTCTTGGTGCCGGCGTGGATCGCGCCGACGGTGACGACGGCGAGGTCGTGCGGATCCACCTCGCGCGAGACCACGGTCTGCAGGCGCATCACGGTCGCGGCGGCCATGACCACGGGGTCGATCGTGGAGTGCGGGCGCGAGCCGTGCCCGCCGCGGCCGTGCAGCACGACGTGCAGGCCGTCGGATGCCGACATCTGCGGGCCGGGACGGACGCCGATCATGCCGGCCGGGAAGGGGGTGACGTGCTGTCCGATGACGACATCGGGGCGGGGGAAGCGGTCGAGGGCGCCGTCGTCGAGCATCGCGCGGGCGCCGGCGCCGTACTCCTCGGCGGGCTGGATGACGACGACGAGCGTGCCGGACCACTCGTTCCTGGTGCGGACGAGCTCCTCGACGGCGCCGATCATCGCGGTCACGTGCATGTCGTGGCCGCAGGCGTGCATGATGCCGACCTCGTGGCCCTCGGGATCGATGCCGGTCGCGGTGCTCGCGTAGGCGAGGCCCGTCTGCTCGGTCACGGGCAGCGCGTCCATGTCGGCGCGCGCCCACACGACGGGGCCCTCGCCGTTCGCGAGCACCCCGATCACGCCGGTGCGCCCGACGGCCTCGGTGACCTCCAGCCCGAGGTCGCGCAGGTGCCCGGCGGCGATCGCGGCGGTGCGCGTCTCCTGGAACGAGAGCTCGGGGTTGCGGTGGAGGTCGATGAAGAGTGCCTCGAGGTCGATCGTCATAGCGCCGAGCCTACGGGAGCGGGCGAGAGCGCGGATCCGCCGCCCGGACGGATCCTCGGAGGTCGCCGAGTCGGTCAGCGATCGGACGCGTCGGGCACGTAGGTCTCGAGCGGGGGACCGGGGCGGAGCACGCCGTTCACGATCGCCTCGATCGCGAACGAGCTGGCCCCGGCGAGGTCGACGGCCGACGGGTCCAGCAGCCACTGCAGCTGCAGGCCGTCCATGACCGCGAGGATCGATGCGGAGGCCGTGGCGATGCGCGCGGTGTCGGTCACGCCCTGCTGGGCGCACAACTCGTCGAATGCGGCGGACAGCTCCTCCCTGAGTTTCGCGTACCGGTGCTCGAAGAACCCGCGCGCGGGGTGGTCATCGGTCACGGACTCGCTGGAGAGCACGGTGTAGACCTGCACGATGCCCGGCCGCAGCTCGTTCACGAGCGCCGTCTTGACCAGATGCAGGAAGAGGGCCGGGCCGTCGGGGATGTGCTTCTCGGCGAGTCCGGCGACGTCGCTCTCGTCGCGGTAGGCGAGCACCTCGAGCAGCAGCTTCTGCTTGGAGCCGAAGTGGTGAAGCACGCCGGCGTGCGTCATGCCGACCTGCTCCGCGATGTCGGCGAGGGTGCCGTTCGTGGATCCCTTGGCGCCGAAGATCTCCATGGCGGCCTTCAGGATCTCGGTCCGCTTGCGCTCGGTCTCGGGGCGCGACTTCACGCGGCTCGATGTGGTCGTGACCATTTCGTTTCCCCTCCCCTGCTTGTCATCCAGCTTACTGATCGGTAACCTCACCTTTACTTACTTTCCCGCTAGTAAGTAAATTCCCTCAGGGAAGCGGGACCCCGCACCAGATGGCGCACGACGGCCGTGCCCCACCAGAAGGAGAAGCAATGACGCTCAGGAAGACCTTGATCGCGGTGACGGCGTTCGCGGCGATCGGCGCGGTGGCGCTGACCGGCTGTTCGTCGGGTGGCGGCAGCACGTCCGGCTCGGCCGGCGGTTCGCTCACGATCGCGAAGCCCGATGGGGCCGCCGTGCTGGCCACCCAGATCAACAACCCGTTCATCAGCACCGGATCCGGCATGTCGCTCGGCTACGACCGCATGATCTACGAACCGCTCGCGATGGTGAACCCGGTCGGCAAGAACGAGACCACGCCCTGGCTGGCCTCGAAGGTCGAGTGGAACGCCGACTACACGCAGTTGACCGTCACGCCGCGCACCGGCGTGAAGTGGAGCGACGGCACGCCGTTCACCGCAGACGACATCGTCTTCACCTACACGCTGATCAAGAACACCCCGGCGCTCGACCTCGGCGGGCTCAAGCTGGCCGACATCAAGAAGGACGGCGACAACGTCGTCCTGAGCTTCAGCGAGTCGAAGTTCGTCAAGCAGGGCGACGTGCTGCAGGTCGGCATCGTGCCGGAGCACCAGTGGAAGGCCATCGCCGACCCGACCAAGGATCCGGTCAAGGAGGCCGTCGGCACCGGGCCGTACACGATCAAGAGCTTCTCCTCGCAGGGCGTCGTGCTCTCCTCGCGCAAGGACTACTGGGGCGGCGACGTGCCCGTCCCGCAGCTCAAGTACCTCGAGTACAACGACAACACCGGTCTGCTCCGCGGCCTGCAGAACGGCGAGACGGACTGGGCGCAGATCTTCATCACCGACTTCCAGAAGAACTACGTCGACAAGGACGCGAAGCACAACGTGTTCTGGGCCGCCAACGTGCTGAGCCCCGACATGATCGTGGTGAACACGACGAAGGCGCCGTTCAACGACCCCGCGTTCCGCAAGGCCGTGAACATGGTGATCGATCGCAAGGCGCACGCCGAGAAGGCGCGTAGCAACGCCGGTCCGGAGCTGACGAGCGTGACCGGCATCCCGCAGCCGACGGGCGACCAGTACATCGCCCCCGAGTACAAGGACAAGACGTTCTCGATCGACGTGGACGGCGCCAAGAAGGTGCTCACCGATGCGGGATACACCTGGAACAAGGACGCGCTGATCGATCCGGCCGGCGCTCCGGTGTCGTTCACGCTGCAGGATCCGCAGGGCTGGAACGACTACGTCACCGGGATCCAGCTCGTCGCCACCCAGGTCAAGAGCACGTTGGGCGCCGACGCCAAGGTCGCCACCCCCGACGCGGACACCTGGACCAGCAACGTCGCGACCGGCAACTTCGACGCCGCGCTGCACTGGACGGGATCGGGTACGAACCCCTGGCACATCTACGACGACGTGATGAACGGCGCCTACCTGGAGCAGGCAGCCGGCGGCAAGGTCTCCGACAACTTCGGCCGCTACAACAACCCCGAGGCGACCGCGCTGCTGGCGCAGTACGCGCAGGCCTCGGACGACGCCACCCGCACGGATGCGCTGAACAAGCTGCAGAAGATCTTCGTGGAGGACGTGCCGGCGATCCCGATCGGCACCCACCCGCAGCTGGGCGAGTACAACACCCGGAAGTACACCGGGTGGCCGAGCGAGGACGACCAGTACGCGACAGCCGACCCGACGCAGCCCTCCGCCGTCCAGGTCGTGCTGAAGCTGAAGCCGGCCGGTAAGTAGCAGTCCGATCCCTCTCGGTCGTCGAGCGGGCGCAGCGCGACGCGCGGCCTCGCTCGACGACCGCTACAGGAGCATGCCCTCATGACAGACCCCCTTCTCTCCGTGCGCGACTTCTCAGTCGTGTACGACGTGGATCCGCCCGTCGCGGCGGTCAAGAACGTCACCCTCGAGATCGGCCGCGGCGAGATCGTCGGCCTGGCCGGCGAGAGCGGCTGCGGCAAGACGACCCTCGCGTACGGCGTGCAGCGGCTGCTCAAGCCGCCGGCCGTGATCACCAGCGGCAGCGTCACGTTCCACGACGCGTCCGGTGAGGACGTCGACGTGAACGCGCTCGACGTCGAGCAGATGCGCCGCTTCCGCTGGGATCGGATTTCGATGGTGTTCCAGGGCGCGATGAACGCGCTCAACCCTGTGGCCACGATCGGCGCCCAGCTGGACGACGTGTTCCGGGTGCACCGCCCGGGGATGACCCGCACCGAACGCCGGGACGCGGTCGTCGAACTCCTGGAGATCGTGAAGGTGGGCGGGCAGCGGCGACGCTCCTACCCGCACGAGCTCTCCGGCGGGATGCGGCAGCGCGTGATGATCGCGATGGCCCTCGCGCTGCGGCCGCAGCTCATGGTCATGGATGAGCCGACCACGGCGCTGGACGTGCTGGTGCAGCGCGAGATCCTCAGCCAGATCTCACAGCTGCGCCGCGAGTTCGGCTTCTCCGTCGTCTTCATCACGCACGACCTGCCGCTGCTGCTGGAGATCAGCGACCGCATCGCGATCATGCGTGCCGGGGAGATCGTGGAGCTGGCCACCGCCGAGCAGATCTGGACCGACCCGCAGCACGAGTACACCCGGACGCTGCTGAGCTCGTTCCCGCGGCTCACGGGCGAGAGAGGGATGGTGCGGCGATGACGACGCTCGAGATCAAGAACGTCACGAAGGTCTACAACGTCCGCGGAGCCGGCCGGATCAAGGCGCTCGACGACGTGAGCTTCACGCTGGGAGCACGCCAGACGATCGGCCTGGTCGGGCAGTCGGGCAGCGGCAAGTCCACGATCGCGAAGATCCTCACCCAGCTGGAATCGCCGACGCACGGCGAGGTGCTGCTGGACGGCGAGGCGATCCCGCGCAGGGGCGCTGGTCTGCGCCGCTACCGGCAGCGCCTGCGGATGGTGTTCCAGGATCCGTTCGCGTCGCTGAATCCGTCCCACTCGATCCGGCACCACATCGAGCGTCCGCTGCAGCTGGACAGGGTCGTCCCGCGGAAGGACGTCGACGCCGAGGTGCGGCGCCTCCTCGACCGCGTCCGGCTGGAACCCGGCGCTGTGATCGACCGTCGTCCGCACGAGCTCTCCGGCGGACAGCGCCAGCGCGTCGCGATCGCCCGGGCTCTGGCTTCCCGTCCCGACCTGCTGATCGCCGACGAGCCGGTCTCGATGCTCGACGTCTCGATCCGGCTCGGTGTGCTGAACCTGCTCGCCGAGCTGCAGCGGGAGGAGGGGCTCGGCGTGCTGTACATCACCCACGACCTCGCGACCGCCCGACACTTCAGCGACGAGATCATGGTGCTCAACCAGGGCCGGGTCGTCGAACGCGGCCCCGCCGACGACGTGATCCTGAACCCGCAGGATCCGTACACCCGCGAGCTGCGCGCCGCGTCGCCCGATCCCGAGAAGCACTTCGGCAGGCCCGCGGTGCCCGTGGCAGGAGGTGCGCTGTGAGCGCCGAACCGACGACCGCCCCCACCGTCGACCCGACGCTCGTGGGCACCACCGCGACTCGCGCCGAGCGGGGAGGGATCCGCGTGCCGTGGCGCTTCATCCTGAACCGCGCCGCGTTCTACCTGTTCACCGCTTGGGCGGCCATCACGATCAACTTCTTCATCCCGCGGATGATGAAGGGCGACGCGGTCGACTCGTTCATGGCCCGCAGCCAGGGGCAGCTCACGCCCGCCGCGGAGAAGGCGCTGCGCCTGATGTTCGGCCTCGACTCCTCGGTGCCGCTCTGGCAGCAGTATTTCGACTACTGGGGCATGCTGCTGCGCGGCGACCTCGGCGTCTCGATCTCGACCGGCATGGCGCCGGTGGGCGAGGCGATCGCCTCCGCCCTGCCGTGGACCCTCGGGCTGGTCGGCGTCGCCACCGTGATCTCCTTCGCGATCGGCACGAGCGTCGGCGCCGTGATCGGCTGGCGGCGCGGCAGCGCGCTGGACGTCTTCGTGCCGGTGACGACCTTCCTCGGCACGGTGCCCTACTTCTGGTTCGGCCTCATCTTCATCGCGTTCTTCTCCTCGACGCTGGGCTGGTTCCCGGCGGGGCACGCCTACGAGGTCGGCGTCGAACCGGGGTGGAACTCCGAGTTCATCGGCCAGGTGCTCTCGCACGCTGCCCTGCCCGTGCTGACGATCGTGATCGCGTCGCTCGGCGGCTGGGTGCTCGGCATGCGCAACATGATGCTCACGGTGCTCGACGAGGACTACATCACTGTCGCCCAGGCGAAGGGCCTGCCGAACCGGCGGGTGCTCTGGAAGTACGCCGCGCGCAACGCGGTGCTGCCGCAGATCCAGAGCTTCGCGCTCTCGCTCGGCTTCATCGTCGGCGGCACGATCGTGATGGAGATGGTCTTCTCCTACCCCGGGATCGGCCTGCTCCTGCTGAATGCGACCAATGCCAAGGACTACGCGCTGATGCAGGGAATCTTCCTGGTCCTGGTGATGGCGGTGCTCGTGGCGAACATCATCGCCGACATCGTCTACGCCGTCCTCGATCCGCGCACCCGTCAGACGGAGGGCTGAGCATGAACGTTCCCACCACGAAGCAGGAGCTCCTGGCGCCGGCCCCCGGCGCGGGCGCACCCGAGACCGTCGCGGTGCTGACCGAGGACCGCGGCCGCGGATCCCGGCGCACGTTCTGGTCGCAGCTGCTCGCCTCGCTCGCCATGTTCGGCAACCCGAAGTCGGCGACCGGGCTGATCATCCTGGGCGCTTTCGTGCTCGTCGCGGTCTTCGCCCCGTGGATCGCGCCGTATCCGCCGACCGCGCAGCACCTGGATCAGACGCTGGAGGCGCCGTCGCTCCAGCACCTCCTTGGCACGACGCACATCGGCGAGGACGTGTTCAGTCAGCTCGTCTACGGCACCCGCGGCGTGCTGCTCGTCGGCTTCCTCGCGACGATCATGGCGACCGTCGTCGCCATCGTCGTCGGGGTGACGGCCGGTTATCTGCGCGGCTGGAAGAGCGAGGCCCTCTCGGCCCTCGCGAACGTCTTCCTCGTGCTCCCGGCCCTGCCGCTCATCATCATCGTCGCCTCGCAGTTCCAGGATCCGCCGCTGTGGATCATCGCCGCAGTGCTGGGGCTGACCGGCTGGGCGTGGGGTGCGAGGGTGCTGCGGGCGCAGACCATGTCGCTGCGCAATCGCGACTTCATCCAGGCTGCGCGCGCCAACGGCGAACCGCTGCACCGGATCATCCTGGTCGAGATGCTCCCGAACCTGATGGCGATCATCGCGTCGAGCTTCGTGGGCACCATGACCGCCGCCGTGCTGGGGCTCACGACGCTCGCGTTCATCGGGGTCATCCCCGTGTCGAACCTGAACTGGGGCACGATCCTGTTCTGGGCGCAGCAGAACAACGCCTTCCCGGATTACTGGTGGTGGTACGTGCCGGCCGGGCTCTGCATCGCCCTGCTCGGCGTCGCGCTGTCGCTGATCAACTTCGGGATCGACGAGTACGTCAACCCCCGCCTGCGCTCCGCCGGAGAGCGTGCCCGCGCGCTCAAGAAGCGCGGCATCGACCAGAACGCCGCCGTGACCGCGGTGCGTCCCGCCGCGCTGCCGGTGTCGTCCCCCGCGGCCGGAGCGGCCGCCGAACCAGAGAGCACCACCACCGCATGAGCGACGTCCTGCCCTTCCGCGATCCGAGCCTCGGCACGGCCGAACGCGTCGCCGACCTCCTCGGTCGCATGACGGTCGAGGAGAAGGTCGGTCAGATGCTGCAGCTCGACGCGCGCGACGACCTGCGCGACCACGTGCTGCGGCGTCACGTCGGCTCGATCCTGCACACCTCGCCGGAGCGCATCCTCGAGGCCAACCGGCTCACCGCCGAGACGCGTCTGCGCATTCCGCTGCTGGTGGGCGAGGACTGCATCCACGGGCACTCGTTCTGGCCGGGCGCGACGATCTACCCGACGCAGCTCGGCATGGCCGCGACCTGGGATCCGGCCCTCATCGAGCAGGTCGCCCGCGCCACGGCTGAGGAGGTCGCGGCGACCGGGATCCACTGGACGTTCTCGCCGGTGCTGTGCATCGCGCGCGATCTGCGCTGGGGGAGGATCAGCGAGACGTTCGGTGAGGATCCGTTCCTCATCGGCGAGCTCGCGAGCGCGATGGTGCGCGGCTATCAGGGGGAGGGGCTCGAGGATCCGACCGCGATCCTCGCCACGGCGAAGCACTTCGCCGGATACTCCGAGACCCAGGGCGGCCGCGATGCGAGCGAGGCAGACATCTCCCGGCGGAAGCTCCGCAGCTGGTTCCTGCCGCCGTTCGAGCGGGTCGCACGCGAGGGGTGCCGGACGTTCATGCTCGGCTATCAGACCACGGACGGAGTGCCGATCACGGTCAACGACTGGCTGCTCAGCGACGTGCTGCGCGGCGAGTGGGGATACACCGGCACGCTCATCACGGACTGGGACAACGTCGGCAGGATGGTCTGGGAGCAGCGCGTGCAGCCCGACTACGCGCACGCCGCCGCCGCCGCGGTGATCGCCGGCAACGACATGGTGATGACCACCCCGCACTTCTACGAGGGCGCGCTCGAGGCCGTGCAGCAGGGCCTGCTCGGGCCGGAGGTGTTCGATGCCGCGGTGGCCCGCATCCTCACGCTGAAGTTCGACCTCGGGCTCTTCGAGGATCCGCGCCTGCCCTCGTCCGATCTGGACGCCGTGGTGGGCAGCGCGGCGCACTCCGACGTCAACCTCGAAGTGGCGCGGCGGTCGATCGTGCTGCTGGAGAACGACGGGGTGCTGCCGCTCGGGGCGACGGCTCCGCTCACGGCCGCGGATCCGATCCGCGTCGCCGTGGTTGGCCCTCTCGCCGACGACGCGCAGACCCAGCTCGGCGACTGGGCCGGAGGATCCGGCCAGGCGGGCTGGCTCGACGGCCAGCCCCGCGAGATGATCACGACGGTGCTCGACGGCCTGCGCGCGGTCGAGGGCCTCGCCGTGCGGCATGCGCAGGGCGCGGACATCCTCACCCTCGAGGACGACCCGCTCGGCGCAACCTTCCCGGACGGGCAGCCCAGGCCGCCGGTCGTGGTGCCCGCCGCGTCCGATCCGCTCCTGCTCGCGGAGGCGGTCCGCGCCGCCGAGGCCGCGGACGTCGTCGTCGCCGTGGTCGGAGACAGGATCGAGCTCGTCGGCGAGGGCCGCTCCACCGCGACCCTCGAGCTCATCGGCGGCCAGAACGCGCTGCTCGATGCGATGATCGCGTCCGGCACGCCCGTGATCGTGGTGCTCCTGGCCTCCAAGCCGCTCGTGCTCCCGGCTTCGGCGGCGGGGGCGGCCGCCGTGATCTGGGCCGCCAACCCCGGCATGCAGGGAGGGCGCGCGATCGCCGAGCTCATCACCGGTGCGATCGAACCCTCTGGGCGGCTGCCGATCTCGTTCGCGCGGCACGTCGGCCAGCAGCCCACGTACTACAACCAGATCCGCGGGCAGCACGGCACCCGCTACGCCGACCTCACCCAGGCGCCGGCCTGGGCGTTCGGCGAGGGGCTGTCGTTCACGACCGTGGAGTACTCCGCGCTGGGGATCGTGTCGGCGACTCTCGCCGCGGGCGACACGATCGTCGCCGAGGTGACGGTGACCAACACCGGATCCCGTCCCGTGCGCGAAACGGTGCAGGTGTACGTGCGCGACGTCGTCACGAGCGCGAGCTGGACCGACAAGGAGCTCAAGGCCTACCGCCAGGTCGACCTCGCTCCGGGGGAGTCCGCCCTGGTGCGGCTGGAGCTGCCGGTGGCCGACTGCACGATCGTGGACGCCGAGGGGATCCGCCGCGTCGAGCCCGGCGCGTTCGAGCTTCTGGTCGGGCCGTCGTCACGGGACGAGACCCTGCTGTCCGCCGCGTTCGAGGTGTTCGGCTGAGGCGGTGAGGTCGTCCAGCCGACCGGGCATCTCAAGAGGAACCTGAACCCGATCATCCGCGACTCGAGCACGCTCGAGCTCGCGTGGTGGGGTTACCTCGTCGACGGGCGCCCGAGCAAGTTGCCGTCGATCAACTCCAGGTCTGAGACGCTGGAGACGCGGTTCAAGGCGCGCCCGTTGCCGGCGAGGGCGATCGTGCCCGCGTCGTACTGGCGTGAGATGCAGAAGCCGTCGAAGCGGTGGGTCCACCTGGCGTTGCCGGGGGAGGAGCTGATCGGCATGGCGGCGGTCCTGCAGCGTGGACGGGCTGAGGACGGTACGGAGTACACGTGCTACTCGCTCGTGATGCAGGAGGCCGCGGCGCACATCGCGGATGTGCACGACAGGATGCCCGTGCTGGTCCCGCAGGATTTCGCGGGGGAGTGGCTGACGAGTGAGGCGCCGGCCGTCGAGTTGATCGACGCCGCGCGCGCGGCCGCGTTCCCGCTTGCGGAGCGGGTGATCGCGCGCCCACAGGGGTCGCATCGACCTCTGCGCCGTCGCTCTTCCAAACGGCGCCACCGGGTGGCAGAGAGACTGGCTCCCAGGATGAACCAGGAGGTTCAGGGCCCGGGAGCCAGCCAAGGGTTTAGCTGGGCAGCGACTCGATGATGAGCTTCACTGCGGCGTAGGCCACGAGCTTCAACACCCACCAATACGACTGCTGCTGGGGCTTCTCAAGATCCTTGTTCGGACGCATGATCTGCTCCTCTCTCAGCTTCGGCGTGGCCGATACGAGAGTGACAGCTGGCTACGCGTTGTCTTCGCCGGCAGCGGGTATCCAGAGCGATGGCGGCCAACGCCGTGGGGCGCTGGTGACGAAACCGTGCATGCGGTGGTCGCGCTGGCAGAGGCGCTAGAGTCCGACGATGGGTCTGGATCAGCGGGCGGCGGCCGAGAGGATCCGGTATCAGTTGCGTCTGATTGAGTCGATCGCGCAGCAGGCTGAAAGCGGGCATTTTGATCTGGCTGCTCCCGGGTCTGAGCTCGCCACCGATGACGCTCTGCTTGGCGGCCACCAGACTAGCCATCTGGTCGGCCACTGCTTGTCCGTCTCGCAGGATGCACTTTCGACGGCGAAACTCATCCTTCTCGACCCAATTACCGACGGGCTCCGCATCCCAGTGGTTGGTCAGTTCCCGGTCTTGCGCACATCTATCGAGTCCGCGTCGCTGGCGATCTGGCTCCTCGCGCCCGACGAGCAGAGGGAGCGCCTCTGCCGATCGTTACGCGCTCGCATGGACGAGATCCACCATGAGGACCATCTCGTGACCGTCCTGACTGAGGCAGAAGAGGGCGATACGAAAGCGAAGACCGCCGAAAAGCAGAAGCATCGGCGAGAGAACACCAAACGGTCGCGCGCACAGAAGAAGCGACTACGGGATCATGCGACCGACTCTGGGATCGGACTCGAGGACATCAACCGAGGCCTTCCGGGATTCGGGCCAATCGTTCGTGCTTCCAGCGAGCTCGTCGGCATCAGCGGGAATCACACACAAGGAATGTGGGCCTTCATCAGTGGGCTCACGCACCCGTCGGTGAAACGAAGTATCGCCGCGTCAGACATCGAACGTCTCGCCGACGGCGAAGTGTTCGCAGCCAAGTTCACGGCGAACCTCGCATCCGTCGTCATGGCGCTTGACGCCGCTATCGCAGCGCACCTCACTGCCTTACGCCTCCTTGCGCGGCGGGGAGGGCGGCCAGAGCTGGCGTGGTCTCCGGGCGCGGAGTTTCCGCTCCCTCCAGGAGTTGCACTCTCGCCGCACAAGGGCGGAACACTCTCAGACTGACATAATCGTCATTATCGGCGATACTCACACCTGCTTAAACAAAGCATAGTCTCGTCTGTATCTTCTAATCAAGATCCAAGTATGGTGGCTCTCGATAAGCACGATGAGCGCACCAAGCCCCCGGAAAGGCTACGCCGCATGCGCAAGCATTCGGTCACCCGCGCGTGCCGCCATTCCGTTGCCGCGTCAGCAGACGAGGTTGTGCGTGTAGGTCGCGGTCAGGTTGCTGCAGCCGCCCACGGAGTAGGAGCCGTTGATGAACTTCAAGGTCGGAGAGCCCACCGATGCTGCTGCGCCGCTCGCCAAGCCCACAAAACAAAAAGCTTGCGCGCGCTAGCAAACACGGTTACAGTTGGCGGGCATAGCGCGCGCTAGTGGATCGCGAATCACGACGCCCTTGGGATGCCCCTGGATTCGACGACCACTGCCACGAACCTCGCCTTGACCGGCCAGGACGTGAGGAGCTTCACGAGAGTCTCTGAGCGCGACGTTCACCCGAGCTGTACCTCGACAACGGAGTCACCATGACCAACCCGCCCCCATCGGACTCGAACGCTGACCTGGCAGCCTCCGAGTTGGCACCACTTCCCTCTACGCTCCCCGTGACACCGGTCGCGGTTGAGGAGGGCATACGAACGGTGACCGGGCTCATTCGCCCAGCTCGCGCGTCCAGCTCTTACATCTGGCTGCTGATACTTGCTCAGTTTGGTATCTTCGTCGCGTTCATCACGCCGCTAGCGATCTCTCTCGCAGTCCGGCTGGCGGTTCTTGCGCCGGCGAACGAGGAGTATCTGGGCTACATAACCGGATCGGGTTCCGTTGTGGTGATGATCATCACGCCAATCATCGGTATCCTGAGCGATCGAACCCGCTCCCGCTTTGGACGCCGGCGGCCGTGGGTTCTCGGAGGCATGCTGGTAGGAGTCGTTTCCCTGTTCGTGATGGGGGCTGCGCCGAGCGTGTTCCTGCTCGGCGCGGGCTGGGTGCTCGCACAGATCGGCTGGGGCACGTCGCTGGCCCAGGTCACCACGTCGATGGCGGACACCCTGCCGGAGCACCAGCGCGGGAAGGTCGCCGGTTTCGTTGGGTTCGCCACGCAGGTCGCTCCGGTCGCCGGCGTGATCATCGCGGGATATCTCGTCGGAGACGCGCTACTGATGTTCCTCATCCCGGGCGTGGTGGGCGTGGTCTTCGTGCTGCTGTTCGTCCTGTTCTCCCGCGAGCAGGACAGCCGCATGATGACCTTCGCCGAGAAGCTCACCTTCGGCAGCGCTCTGGGGAAGTACATCTTCAACCCGGCGAAGTACCCGGACTACTCCCTGGTGTGGGTGGGACGGTTCCTGTTCTACTTCGGCCTCACCCTGAACACAACGTTCACCGCGTTCTTCTTCGCCAGCCGCCTGGACGTCGGCGTCGACAAGGTCGCAGGCGTGCTGGCGACGCTGAGCTTCGTGGGTATCGCCGCCACCACGATCGGCGCGCTCGGAGGCGGGTGGCTGTCCGACAAGCTCCGCCGTCGACGCCTGTTTGTGCTCGTGGCGTCCTTGATCTTCGCGGCGGGTGTGATCATGGAGGCCGTCGCCACCGACGTTCCGATGCTCTTCGCGGGGTCGCTGGTGGCCTCGGTCGGAATCGGCGCGTTCTCAGCCGTCGACCAGGCGCTTCTACTGGACGTGCTCCCCGAGCGCGACACTGACGCCGGCCGGTTCATGGGAATCGCCGGGTTCGCGACAGCCATCCCGCAAGCTGTGGCACCGTTCCTGGCGCCTCTCATCCTCGTCATCGGCGCCACGGCCGCGGGAGAGAAGAACTACACCCTGCTCTACTGGGTGGCCGGGGCCATCACCGTCATCGGCGGCTTCGTGGTGATGCGCATCCGATCGGTTCGCTGACAAGTGAGAGAGGCGCTCCGGGAGACCATCCCGGAGCGCCTCGTCCTGGCCGGCGCACGTTGACGCTGCTCTGCAGACGGATCCTCAGCTTTGCACCAACCCTTAGATGCGGGTAGCCTTCGGCGCCACGGCGGAGGATGCGCGTTCCACCAGGCTGACGGCAGAGCCTTCCTGGAGCGGAGAGGCACTCACGCCGTCCATAGCGGTGATCGCCAAGGATGCGAGGTACTGGCCCAGGCCGGTGGCATCGAGTCGCACTGAGGTGATCCTCGGCTCGATCATTGCGGCGATCGGCGTGTCATCGTGCCCGACGACCGACAGCTCCGCTGGCACCGCCAGACCTGCTCGCTGCGCCGCGCCGATGACCGCGGCGGCGACGTCATCGTTGAACGCTGCGATTCCAGTGATACCTCGTCCCACCCAGTCGCGCACCGGTGGGTCTTCGGATGACTCAGGCGCCGCGAGAGTGAAGACTTCTGGAGCGGAGAGCCCTGCTTCTGCGGCAGCCTCGAGGGCGGTTGCTTGCCGCATGTCGATGAGCTGCTGCAGCCGCGGATTCCCGGATCGCACGTACCCGATCCGTTCGTGGCCCAGGCTGCGCAGGTGCTCGATCTGCAGACGGGCACCTTCTTCTGAGTGCTGCACTTCCGGGATGATGTCGGGGTCCGGGACGATCCGAGGCACCCCTGCCTCCCGCATAGATCGCACGAGGGCGTCGGAGAAAGGCAACAGACCCACCACGACATCGGGCTGCAGGGTTTCCCAGAGGGGGCGCGAGCGAGAGTCCTCGTGCAGTGTGTGCGTGATGAGGGTGTATCCGTTGCTCTCCAAGGTGTGTGTTGCCTCGTCGATGTGCTGCCCGAGGCTGAACTCGATCGGCCAGTCTGGCAGTACCAGAAGGATGAGGTTGCTGCGGCCGCTGGCCAGCGCGCGAGCCGCCGTGTGAGGCCGATAGCCCAGGCGCCGCGCCTCGGCGACTACGCGCTCGGTGGTGGCAGCAGAGATGGTCTGGCCTGGTGTGCCGTTGAGAACGAACCCCACGGTCGCGCGTGAGATTCCCAGCGAGCGTGCCACGTCGGCAGCTGTGACACGGCGATTCGTCGCCTGCGTTCCCACGGTGGTTCCCCCTTCCGCAGCGCCACACCCGGGTCTCGGGCTTGTGCGCGCTAGTTCATGAGGATAACGTAGACCCGACTACTAGCCCGCGCTAGTAGTTTCGATAAGGGAGTCCCGACGTCGCACTATCGAGGTGCTCCCCCGACCGAGGGGCATCCAGCCGATGAGCGCACGCGCTACCACTCCTTTCATCACCCCCGTCGTCGCCGATGGATCTGTCGGCGACCCTGCGGCGTACTTGCGGCGGTCGTTTCTGGTGTCCGCCGCTCCCTGCCGTGTGATCCTCCGTTCGACAGCAATCGGCCTCATCGAGCCGCACCTCAACGGCGGCGCTGTCGGCGATGAGGTACTCGCCCCCGGGTGGACCTCCTACCGGCACCGGCTTGCTGTCAGCACGTTCGACGTCACTGACCGCGTCCGCATCGGTGAGAACGTCATCGGCGCGGTCCTCGGCGAGGGCTGGGCGGTGGGCCGGCTGGGCTGGGAGAACACGCGACACCACTATTCGGACCGTCCTGCGGCGTGGATGGAGCTCGAGCTGGAGTACCCGGACGGGCGAATCGAACTGATCGGTACGGACACCTCATTCACCGCCGCCCACGGCGGTACTGGAGCCAACAGCCTCTACGACGGAGAGACCTACGACGCGCGGGCAGAACCCGACGGATGGGATGCTCCCGGATTCGACGACGCCGGGTGGGGACCAGTGAGCGTGTTCGAATGGCCCGCCGCTGCACTCACCCCGCAGACGGCGCCCCCCATTCGACGCATCGAAGAGCTGGCACCGGTCGAGATCCTGACGACCGCGTCCGGCAGGACCGTCGTCGACTTCGGGCAGAACATCTCCGGATGGGTCCGGCTCACTGTGCACGGCAAGCGGGGAACGACTATCACCCTCCGCCACGCGGAAGTGATGGTCGACGGGGAGATCGAGGTTGAGACGCTTCGCACTGCAGCCAACACCGACCGCTACATTCTCCGCGGCGGAAACTCTGAGACCTGGGAGCCCCGGTTCACCTTCCATGGGTTCCGCTACGTCGAGGTCAGCGGATGGCCTGGCACCCTCGCCTCCGAATCGTTGCGCGCGATCGTGATCCACTCCGACATGCAGCGCACAGGATGGCTCACCACATCGGATCCGCTGCTCAATCAGCTGCACTCAAACGCCGTGTGGTCCATGCGCGACAACTTCGTCGGCGTTCCCACGGACTGTCCGCAGCGCGACGAACGCCTGGGCTGGACCGGCGACATCAACGCCTTCGCCCCCAGCGCCGCCTTCCTTTACGACGTGCGCGGCGTCCTCGGATCCTGGCTGCGCGACCTCGCGGTGGAGCAGCAGGAGAAGGGCTTCGTGCCGTGGGTGGTCCCCGATGTTCTCTCCACCCCCTCATCCCCCACTGCCCTGTGGAGTGACGTCGCGGTCAGCCTGCCCTGGGCCCTGTACCGCGAGTACGGCGACCCCGCGATCCTGGGGGATTCGTACGACTCGATGAGCACCTTCATCCGTCAGGTCGCAGACCTTTTGGATGAAGACGGGTTGTGGAGCACCGGCTTCCAGTACGGGGACTGGCTCGACCCAGACGCGCCCGAGGACAACCCGGCTGGCGGTAAGACCGACCGGCACCTGGTCGCCAGCGCCTACCTGTGCCGAACCACACGGGAGATGGCGGACACCGCTCGCATCCTTGGACGAGAAGCCGACGCGACCGAGTTCGAGGAGATTGCCCAGCGGGTTCGGCACGCGTTCCGTGAGGAGTTTGTCACGCCCAAGGGCCGCCTCGCTGGTGAGACCGCAACCGCCTACGCCCTGGCGATCGCGTTCGGCATCCTCAACGACCATGAGAACGCTCACGCTGGCGACCGGTTGGCCGCCATCGTCGCACGAGCCGGGTACCGGATTTCCACCGGCTTCGCGGGCACCCCGCTGGTGACCGACGCGCTCTCGATGACCGGCCACCTCGAGGAGGCGTACCTGCTGCTCACCGAGACCCGCTGCCCCTCGTTCCTGTACCCGGTCACCATGGGGGCGACGACGATCTGGGAGCGGTGGGACTCGGTACGGGCCGACGGCAGCATCAACCCGTCCGGGATGACGTCACTGAATCACTACGCCCTCGGAGCTGTCGTCGACTGGATGCATCGCACGATCGGCGGTCTCGCCGCGATCGAGCCCGGGTACCGTCGCATGCGCATCGCGCCCCAGCCGGGCGGCGGTCTCACCCATGCCGACCTGACCCACACCACCGGTCACGGCAACGTGCGGATCGCCTGGCGCATCGAAGACGGCCTGGTCACCGTCGAGGTGACCGTTCCCGAGGGGACCACCGCCGAGGTCACGCTCCCGTTGCACCCCGACCCCGACGCGCAGGTGCTCCACGTCGACGCAGGTACCCATACCTGGACATATGAGATCGATCTGTCGTCGACTCGTCTGCCTCTGAGCCTGGACTCCACCCTGCGGCAGGTGGCTGACGATCCGGCCGGTTGGCAGCGGTTCACCGAAGCATTCGCGCGGCACTACCCGGGGGTGCCGCTGGACGGCTCCGATCCCGAGGCAGCCGGAATGTCCGTGCGAACCATGCTCGATTACGTCCCAGGCGCATCCGACGAGCTCCGCACCGACCTCGCGGCGGCGCTCGAAGGCACCCTCCGATGACACGGGCCACGTCCCGAACCTCCGCCCCTCCTTCCCGTGATGCTTTGGAAACCCCGATGACCCGTTTGCCTTATCAGAATGACTCGCTGCCGATCGAGGATCGTGTCGCCGATCTGCTGTCGCGCCTCACCGTCGAGGAGAAGGCGGGCCAGCTGACCCAGTACTTCTACACCGGAGACGGCGAACCCATCCCGGAAGACTTCGACATCGAGTCACTGCCCCCTGAGTACCGAGTACACGTCGAACTGCCCGCACGCATCGAGGCCGCCATCCGGTCCGGGCGGGCTGGCTCGCTGCTGTTCCTCCGTGATCCGAAGTTGAGCAACCGGCTGCAGACCTACGCCGTCGAGGAAAGCCGACTCGGCATTCCGCTGCTGTTCGGATTCGATGTCGTCCACGGCTGGCGCACCGCGTTCCCGGTGCCTATCGCCATGGCCGCGACCTGGTCGGCGGACATCGTGGAAGCCGCGCAGACTGTCGCGGCGCGCGAAGCACGGGCGGCCGGCGTGCACTGGACATTTGCCCCCATGATCGATGTTGCCCGTGATGCCCGCTGGGGACGCATCATCGAGGGCGCCGGCGAGGACCCAGTCCTCGGGGCAGCGATGGCGGCAGCGCAAGTGCGCGGGTTCCAGGGGGACCTCGGTGTTGATCGCCTCATCGCCGGCCCGAAGCACTTCCTCGGGTACGGAGCGGCGCGAGGTGGCCGCGACTACGACGACGCCGAGGTGTCGGACAACGAACTGTGGAACGTCTATCTCCCACCGTTCCGGGCCGCGATCGACGCCGGCGCCGGGAACATCATGAGCGCCTACATGGACCTCAACGGTGTCCCCGCAGCGGCCAACCGGAACCTGCTGACCCGGATGCTTCGCGAGCAGCTCGGTTTCGAAGGATTCGTCGTCTCCGACGCGAACGCGATCCGCTCGCTCGAGGTGCAGCATTTCGCCGCCGACCAAACCGATGCGGCCGCGCGAGCACTCAACGCCGGACTCGACATGGAGATGTGCATGTTCGATCCCGCGTTCGACAACCTCCCCGCTGCGGTCACCGACGGTCGTGTCGACGAAGCCACGCTCGACGAGGCCGTGCGCCGCGTGCTGACGGCGAAATTCCGTCTGGGGCTCTTCGAGAACCCTTACGCGGACGCGACAGCCACCGCCACCGTGCTAGGCGCTACAGAACACCGAACGCTCTCCCGTGCCGCGGCAGAGCAGGCCATCGTTCTGCTGAAGAACGAGAATGCGGCCCTTCCCATCCACCGCGACACGGTCGGACGTATCGGCGTGGTGGGCGTCCTCGCTGACAGCCGCCGGGATCTGCTCGGACCGTGGATCTTCGACCACGACACCACCGAGACCATTACCGTCCTCGAAGGGCTGCGGACTGCCCTGGGAACCACGGATGTCTCCTACGAGGCCGGTGTCGGGATCCCCGAACGCGTCCACCCGTCGCCGTTTGACGTGACGGATGCCAGCATTGAGCGCACCCCCGAAGACCATGACGACGACGCGGCCCTTCAGCGCGCCGTTGCTCTGGCGGAGGCGTCGGACGTGACGGTCGTCGTCGTCGGGCAGCGTCAGAACCAGATTGGTGAGAAGGCGTCCACCAGCACCCTGGATCTCCCCGGTCGCCAACTCGAGCAGCTGCAGCGCATCCATGCCACCGGCACGAAAGTGATCCTCGTCGTCGTCTCCGGGCGGGCGCTGGACCTCCGTTGGGCGGATGAGCACGTGCCCGCGATCGTGCAAGCCTGGTATCCGGGCAGTCGTGCAGGTGAGGCGGTCGCATCGGTGCTGCTCGGCGATGTAAGTCCCGCGGGACGCCTGCCGTTCACCTGGCCGCGGCACGTCGGCCAGGTGCCCCTGATCTACGCGCACAACCGCACCTTCCTGCCTGACGAGCAGGACGCGCGCTACATCGAAGAGACCAACGCGCCGCTGTACCCGTTCGGGTACGGGCTGTCCTACTCGGCGTTCGAGTACGACAATCTGACCGTCGAACCAGCAACGATCGCGCCCGGTGCCTCCGCCGTGGTCAGCGTCGACGTCACCAATGTGGGCGATCGTGACGCCGACGAGGTCGTTCAGCTGTATATCCACCAACGGTACGGAAGTGCCTCCCGGCCCGTCAGGGAGCTGAAGGGCTTCCGCCGGATGTTTGTGGAGGCGGGAGAGACCCATCGGGTGGAGTTCTCACTCACTCCAGCGGAGCTGCGTTACTGGAACGCGGGCACGTCGTCGTACGTGCAGGACGCCACGACGTTCGACGTTGGCATCGGTGGCGACTCCACCGTTCCGCTCGACGGGTCGCTCTCGGTGACCCCGTGAACGCGCAGTCCACCGCGGTGGGATGGGCGGTCGTCGGGACCGGTACGGTTTCGCACGCGGTCGCCTCCGACCTCCGTCACGTGGAGGGAGCGCGGCGGGCCGCAGTCTGGTCCAGAGACGTCCGCAAAGCTCACGCATTCGCGCAGCAGCAGCAGTTCGACCGCGCCTACGTCTCCTTCGACCAGCTGATAGCCGCGCCCGACGTCGACATCGTCTACCTCGCAACCCCCCACGCCACGCACACCCCGTTCGCCCTCGCAGCACTCGACGCCGGCAAGCACGTTCTCGTTGAGAAGCCGATCGGCGTCGATGCGGCAGAGGCGCGCACCATTGCGCGGGCCGCGCGTGCGAACAAGCGTTTCGCGATGGAGGGCATGTGGATGCGGTTCAGCCCGGCCTACATCGCGCTGCGTGCCGAAGTTGCGAGCGGTGCGCTCGGGGACATCAGCTCGGTCCGGGCGACTTTCGGGCTGCCTTTCGGCGCGAAAGACTCACCTGCGTGGAGCGCCGACCGTGGCAGCAGCACCCTCCTGGACCAAGCGATCTACACCGTTACCCTCGCCCGCGACATCCTGGGCGAACCAGCAGGCATCGTGAGCAACGCAACCACACGCGAGGACGGCGTGGATCTCTCCCTGCATGCCACCCTCCTGTTCGACGGCGGACGCTTCGCCCAGCTGGCGGCCTCCATGGTGACGTATATCGATCCGACAGCATCCATCAGCGGCACAAACGGCTGGGCGACTCTGGCCGCACCGTTCTGGGCGACGGATCGCTTCCGACGGCACTCCGGCGACTTCGGCGACGCCTTCGATGCGCCCGTCGACCGTGTCTTCCCACAGGAAGGGCACGGCTACGTCCCCATGCTGCGCGCCGTGCAGGTCGCGGTGACGGCGGGGCTGACCGAGCACCCCCTGCACCCCCTGACCGACAGCATCGCGGTCATGGATGTCCTGGATCGCATCCGATCCTCGTGGCTGCCCGCCACCTCCATCTGACCCGACGTTCTCAACTTCGGACGCCACCTGAAAGGCAGCAATGACTCGCTCACCCTTCAACTCGAACTGGTCGTACCGGCCGAAGACCAGCATCTTCGCTGACGTTCACGGACAATCCTCCGCCGGCGTGTCGATCAGGTTGCCGCACGACGCGATCATCGGCCTCGAACGTCGCGCCGACGCGCCCAGCGGCGCAGGCGGGGCATTCTTCCCGGACGGGGCCTTCGAATACCTCACTACGCTCGACGTGCCGCTGGGCTGGGCGGACAAGCACGTCGCACTGGAGTTCGAAGGTGTCTACCGGGACGCGATGGTCTACGTCAACGGCGCGTTCATCGCCCAGCGTCCCAACGGGTACGCCGCCTTCGTCGTCCCCCTCGACGGGTTCCTCGAATACGGCGCTGAAAACACCATCCGGGTCGACGCCCGCACCCACGCCGACTCCCGGTGGTACACCGGCGCCGGTCTCTACCGCGAAGTGCACCTCTGGGTCACCGAACGCGTCCACGTCGCCGAACACGGTGGAGTGCGCATCACCACCCCAGACGTCGACGAGGACCGGGCTGTCGTGGCGGTCACCACCCGCCTCGACAACACCGGCACCCTCACCCGCACCGCCACGGTGATCACCGAAATCCTCGCCCCGAACGGCGACGTCGTGGCCGCCGAGAGAAGCCCGGTCACGACCCTCCCTCAGTCCACTGGCGTCATTCGGCAGCGGATGTACGTTCCGCACCCTCGACTGTGGAACGTCGACACGCCGGCCCTCTACGTCGCCCGCACCACCGTCGAAGGGATCTCGTATGACCCCGAAGTGCGGCACACATCGTTCGGCATCAGGAAGCTGCAATTGGACCCCCAGAACGGGCTCCGCATCAACGGCGACAGCGTGAAACTGCGCGGTGCGTGCATCCACCACGACAACGGCATCCTCGGCGCCGCCACGTTCGCCGACGCGGAAGAGCGTCGCATCAAGCTCCTCAAGGAGGCTGGGTTTAACGCGATCCGCAGCAGCCACAACCCGATCAGCGTCGCCATGCTCGAGGCGTGCGACCGGCTCGGGATGCTGGTGATGGACGAGACCTTCGACATGTGGGCGGACTCGAAGTCACCGTTCGACTACTCCCTCGCGTTCCCGGAGTGGTGGGAACGCGACGTCGAAGCCATGGTCGCCGTGGACTTCAACCACCCCAGCGTCATCATCTACTCCATTGGCAACGAGATCCCCGAGACCGGCCACGCCGTCGCCAGCCAATGGGGACGCAAACTGACAGAGAAAATCCGCGAACTCGACGACACCAGGTTCATCACCAACGGCATCAACGGATTCGTGTCCGTCCTCCGCGACGTGCCCGCTCTCACCGAAGCCGCAACATCCGAAGCCGCCGCGGCGTCCAGCCTTGAGGCAGCTGCAGCAGACGGCGGAGTCAACGCGCTCATGGGCAGCGACGACGATTTCATGGACCAGCTCGTGGGCTCGCCGCTCGTCACCGCCGCGACCGCTGAATCCTTCGCGTTGCTTGACATCGTCGGGCTGAACTACGGCGACGTCCGATACCAGATGGAGCGGGATGCGCACCCCAACCGCATCGTCGTAGGAACCGAAACCTTCCCCTCCCGGATTGACCGGAACTGGAAACTCGTCACCGAACACCCGCACGTCATCGGCGACTTCACCTGGTCCGGCTGGGACTACCTCGGTGAAGTCGGCGTCGGCCGGGTCAAGTACGCCGGCGACGCCGACGAAGACTCGTTCGACGGCGCATTCCCCTGGCTCACCTCCTGGTCAGCTGACCTCGACATCACCGGGCATCGCCGCCCCATGTCCTACTACCGAGAAACCGTCTTCGGCCTCCGCACCGACCCGTACATCGCAGTTCGCCGCCCCGCCAACCACGGACGAGCGTTCACGCTCGGACAATGGAGCTGGACCGACGCCGTCTCCAGCTGGAGCTGGAAAGCCCCCACCGGCTCACCGATGATCCTCGAGGTGTATAGCGACGCCGATGAGATCGAGTTGCAACTCAACGATCACGTCGTCGCAAGGACCCCCGTCGGAACCAGACGCGCACTTGTGGCGGACTTCGAGATCCCGTACGAACCCGGCACCCTCACCGCCGTCGCCTTTCAGGGAGGCATCGAAGTCGGCCGATCCGTGCTCCGCACCGCTTCAGGTCCGACCCTCATCGACGCGCGAGCTGACAAGGCGACCACGCCGTTACGAGACGGTGCGCTCGTCTTCGTCGCGATTGAGCTGCGGGATGCCGACGGGAACCTCGTCAACGACGCAGACCGACCTGTCTCCGTTACGGTGACCGGCGCCGGCTCGCTCGCCGCCCTCGGCAGCGGACGCCCACGAACCTTCGAGCGATTCGACCAACACACACACAGTAGCTACGACGGCCGACTGCTCGCAGCAATCCGACCCGACAGCATCGGAATCATCAACATCACGGTCGACGCCACAGACGCAACGACATCGGCAATCCAAATCGACGTACTCCCGGATAACGGCGCACTGCCGATAACCGTGCGTCCTGACTCTCTCGAATCGATCCCCGCATGAACGGAAACCATATGCCCAACCGCCTCGACCAGAAGACGATCATCGTCACCGGCGCCGCATCCGGCATCGGCCGGGGCACCGCCCTGAGGCTGCTTGCAGAAGGAGCCACCGTCGCAGCTATGGACCTTAGCGCGGCGAACCTCGACACTCTGAGCCAAGAAGTCGCACCCGCAGATCGCCAGCGTCTGCTTTTGGCTGAAGTCAACATCGCCGACGAGAGTTCGGTACGGGACGCCGTCGCAGACATCGTCAGGCGCGCCGGGCAACTGAACGCAATCGTAAACGCAGCTGGAATCCTGTACGCGGACCACACCCACCAGATGACTCTGGACAGGTGGAACCGTCTTGTCCAGGTCAACCTGACGGGAACGTTTCTCATGGTCCGCGAAGCGCTTCCTCACCTGCTCAACACGCCTAACAGTGTGATCGTCAACTTCGCGTCGACCTCGGCCTTCTTCGCCCACCCGTACATGGCAGCCTACGCCGCGACAAAAGGGGCCATCGCAGCGTTCACACACTCGATCGCGATCGAGTACGCGAAGAAGGGTCTGCGCGCGGTAAACGTCGTTCCCGGTGGGATCCAAAGCGGAATTACCAACAACATCATGCACAGCCTTCCGGGCGACATCGACTGGAGCCTGCTGGAGAACAATCTCCAGGCGCGGCTCAACGATGGAAGTCAGGGCACGCCCGCCGATGTCTCCGGTGTCATCGCGATGCTGATCTCCGACGACGGCGCCTTCATCACCGGCACCGAGATCCGTATCGACGGTGGCGCACACATGTAAGCAACCCTTTTTGGTTCTTGGTTGATGCCGTCGACGTCACAGGATCGTCGAAGCCGTCGACTTCTGCGCGATTCCACGGAAGGACAAACGGGTCGCGCGATCATCATGGTCAGACGTTCGAAGCCCCCCACGCCGCTCCAGTTACTCCGGAGCGGTGTCTCTGGAGCGTCAGGCGTAGGTGTTGTGCACGGGCCACCCGCGTTCACCCTTGTAGACGTCGAAGACGTAGCTCTCGCCGGCGTCGTCGGTGCCCTGGAAGCGCCACCCGTAGAGCGGGTGCGGTTTCTCGATCGGCACGGACCAGATCGAGTCGCGGATTCTTGTCGGCATGTCGGTGACGCGCCAGCGCTTCCCCGCGAAGACCATCCGAGCGGGGATGTCGTTGACCATCCACAGCATCACGAGCTGTTCGAGTGTTTGCGCGTTCATGGGTTAGCATAATCGAATACATATTCGAATGAGGCTAGAGTGCGAGCGTGCATGTGATCCAGCTCGCCCGCTCGCAGTGGCTCGCGGTGCACAACCACTACCGCGCGCGGTTCCTCATCGTCGAGGGGCCGCAGGTGTTGCGTGAGACGGGTGAGACGATGGTGAAGCACCGCGTCGAGTGGTGGGCGCCGGATCCGAAGAACCGGCACGTCGTCGCCGTGTGTGACGGGCTTCTCGCTGCGGAGAGCTGGTGCCGTGACGAGATCCGCCGCGCCACCGAGGAGAAGGCGAAGATCTCGGCGTCGGCCGCGCGTGACGGGTTCTGATCGCGTGGGCACGAGCCAGCGTGAAGCGGACGCGGCCGCCGACCACTTCCTGCTGAAGATCGCGCGCGCGAACGCGCCTGCTCGTGCGTAAGCCCGTCGATCTCGACGGTCGGGTTGCCGAACGGGAGTCCAGACTTCAGGCCGCCCGCGTCGAGAGCGTCGCGCAGCTGGTGCTCCACGGTGACCACGTGATCGCTGGTGAAGTGGCGGACCCATGTCGGGAGCTGCCCGTCGACGTCGATCTCCAAGACGGGGAGCGTGCGTGCAATGTCGCCCGCGATGACCTGCGCGAACTGGGTGATCTCGGCGGGCCGGCGATCACGCCACGCTCCCCCAGGGCGACGCCGATGTGTCCTTCGAGGTCAGCGACGGACCACGCGGAACGGCGCTGCTCGACGGCTGCGAGCACGTCGCCGCGGAGCACGGCCTGGTCGAGTTCGTCGAGTGTGATGCGCTCCGGAGCAGAGACGGCGGTGAACCCGTCGACCTGCAGGCCGGCGTCGCGCAGCTCGTCGATCCACTTCTGTTCCGGGTGCTCCACGGACTGCCGCTTGCGGGGACGTTCGTGCGCCGACGCTCGCTGATCCGATTCACGGCGCAGCTCACCGCTCGGCTCCTGGCCGGGGTGTTCGCGACGCCACTCGGCCTCGAACGTCACGACGTTCCGCTCGATTTGCTGCGCACGCTTCGACAGCGTGCGCGCCTGCTCGTGGAGGTTGGTCACCCGGCCGGTGGCGACGCCGAACTCGAACCCAGCATGTGCAAGCGCCTGCTGCAGACCGGCATGCGAGTTGATCGTCGCTTCCCCGACGCCACGGAGTGTCCGACAATTCGTCCGGAATCCTCGCAAAAGGGGAGCGCGGAGCGGATCCGCTCTGGTTGGATGACCTGGTGCGAACGACTGCTGACGACACCGGCTTCCGGCCAGGAGCGCTGATCTGGCTCGCCGTCGCGACCTTCTCGATGGGGATCGACGGCTATGTTCTGGCCGGGCTGCTGCCGCAGATCGCCACGGACCTGGACGTCGATGCGGCCGCCGCCGGGCAGCTCATGAGCGTGTTCGCGGCGACCGGTGCGATCGCGGGTCCCGTGCTCGGCGCGCTCACCGGACGCTGGGAGCGCAAGTCGACGATCGTGCTGGCCCTCAGCGTCTTCGTGCTCGGCAACCTCATGGTGGGCCTCGCGCCCACCTACTTCTGGGCGATGAGCGGCCGAGTGGTGTCGGCCCTCGGCGGGGCGCTGCTGAACGCCGTGATCGGCTCCTACGTGATCGCGCGCACCCCGGAGCACTACCGCGGCAGGGCGCTCTCGCTCGTGATGGGCGGCTTCCTGTTCGCGACCGCGCTCGGCGTGCCGGTCGGGCTCGTGATCGGACAGGCCGACTGGCGGATCCCGCTGTTCCTCGTGGTCGGCGTCGGCGCGGCGGCGCTCGTCGGGATCCTGTGGAAGGTGCGCCCGCTGCGCCTTCCGCCGCTCTCGCTGCGCGAGGCGCTGAGCCCGCTCACGCGCCCGGCGATCCTGTTCGTGCTGCTGGTGCCGATGGGCCTCATGTGCGCGAGCTACTTCTGCTTCACCTACGCGACGCTCATCCTGGGCCCGCGCATCGGCGAGGGGTACCCGATCATCGGCGCCCTTTTCGGCTACGGCATCGTGAGCCTCGCCGGCAACATCGTCTCCGGACGCGTGACCGATCGCCGCGGCCCCGTCGCCGTGCTCACGGTCATCGTCGCCACGGTGCTCGCCGCCGCGCTGCTCGGCTGGGCCGGCCTGATGCTGCCCGGCGCCGCCGGCGCCGTGGCGGGGCTCCTCTGGTTCCTCGTGTGCGCCTTCTTCAACGGCGGATCCGGCGTGGCCGCCCAGACCCGGCTCGCCACGATGGTGCCGCCGGCGGTGGCCGCCCTCGTGCTCGCGCTCAACAACAGCGCCATGATGCTGGGCAGCGCGCTCGGCAGCGCGCTCGGCGGTCTCGCGCTCGCCGCAGGTGCCGTGCCGGACCAGCTGCTGCTGCTCTCGTGCGTCGTGCTCGCGGTGACGTTCGGGGTGCAGCTCGTGACCGCGGCGACGCAGCGGCGCCGCGACGCGGCGGTCGCTCCGGTCGGCGCCAGCGAGCCGCCCGTGGAGGCGCTCGACCCGGTGTGACGCCGAGGTCGCTGCGCGAGCACGACCTGCGCCGGGCTCACGTCCTGCGAGATGGAAAACGCCGCGCCCCGGGCTGTGCGGGGCGCGAAAAGCATCTTGCCGTGGCGCGCTCCGGGCGGTGGAGAGGGAAAACGTCGCTGCCGGATGCGCGGGAGCGACGTTTTCCCTCTCTCGGCTCACGGATCCGCCCGGGCTCGCCGGGGCCCGTCCGGGTTCGGCTGAGCCCGGGCGCCGGCTCAGCCGATCGTGTACCAGGCGGCGGAGTTCGCCGGCAGCACGGTCCCGGCCTCGGGGGCGCTGTGCACCACGATCGCGGCACCCGCCGGGAGCGGAAGAGGCGTCTCGCCGAGGTTCGCCGCGACGTGAAGATCCCCGCGCCGGAACGCGACGGCGTCGGATCCCAGGTCCTCCCAGATGAGGGATCCGGATCCGAGCCCGCGCTCCTTGCGCAGCTGCAGCAGTGTCTTGTACAGCTCCAGGGTGGAGCCGTCCGCACCCACCTCGGCGGCGCGCGCGTGCTCGGCCCACTCGGCGGGCTGCGGCAGCCATGAGGCGCCGGTGTCGTTGAAGCCGTAGGACGGCGTGGTGCCGCTCCACGGCAGCGGCACGCGGCAGCCGTCGCGTCCATAGCGCTCGCCGTTCGTGCGGAACCAGGTGGGATCCTGCCGGAATTCGTCCGGGATCTCCATCGCCTCGGGCAGCCCGAGCTCCTCGCCCTGGTACAGGTAGGCGGATCCGGGCAGCGACAGCATCACGGTGGTCGCTGCGCGGGCGCGCGCGAGGCCGAGGGCCGAGTCGGGCTTGGGCTCGTCGCGCGGGCCGATGCCGTCGCCCTGCGGGTTGTCCCAGGTGAGGGCGAGGCGTGAGGCGTGGCGCACGACGTCGTGGTTCGAGAGCACCCAGGTGCTGGGGGCGCCGACCGCCCCGAACGCGTCGAGGGAGTCGCGGATCACGGCGCGGAGCTCTTCCGCGTTCCACGGCGTCATGAGGTAGTTGAAGTTGAACGCCTGGTTCATCTCGTCGGGGCGCACCCACAGCGCGATCTGGTCGAGCGTGGGCAGCCACGCCTCCGCGCACAGGGCGCGGTCGCCGTCGTAGGCGGCCAGCACGTCATGCCAGTCGCGGTAGATCTCGTGCACGCCGGGCTGGCCCCAGTACGGCACGTCCTCCTGGTCGCCGCCCATGGAGTCGGCGCCGTCGCCGGGCGTGTAGTCGGGCAGCCCCGCCTTCTTGATCATGCCGTGGGCGACATCCACACGGAACCCGTCGACGCCGCGATCGAGCCAGAAGCGCAGTACGCCGCGGAACTCTTCGCGCACCTCTTCGTTCGTCCAGTCGAAGTCGGGTTGGCTCGGGTCGAAGATGTGCAGGTACCACTGGCCCGGCGTGCCGTCCGGCTCGGTGATCCGCGTCCACATGCCGCCGCCGAACACGCTCTGCCAGTTGTTCGGCGGCAGTTCGCCGTGCTCGCCCTTGCCGTCGCGGAAGATGTACCGCGCGCGCTCGGGGCTGCCGGGGGCGGCCGTCAGCGCCTCCTGGAACCAGCGGTGCTGGTCGGAGGAGTGGTTCGGCACCAGGTCGACGATCACGCGGATGCTGCGGGCGTGCGCGGCCGCGAGCATCGCGTCGAAGTCGTCGAGTGTGCCGAACAGCGCATCGACGCCGCGGTAGTCCGAGACGTCGTAGCCCGCATCCTTCTGCGGGCTGGGCATGAACGGGCTCAGCCAGATCGCGTCGACGCCGAGGTCCTGCAGCGCGTCAAGTCGCGACGTGATGCCCGGCAGGTCGCCGATGCCGTCTCCGTTCGCATCGGCAAAGGAGCGCGGGTAGATCTGGTAGATGACGGCGGTGCGCCACCACTCGGATCCGGGGGCGGACTGCTGCTCGATCTCGGCCATGCGATCAGGGTACCGGGACGCCGGCGGATCCCGGAAACGCGGGGATCGAATCGGTTCGATCGGGATTTCAGCGCGGGATGAGGTTCGCCGGCTCCGCGCCCGCGAGCATGCGGTCGATCTGGGTCCGCACGAGGGCCGCGATGCGCGGGCTCATGGCGGTCGAGGCGCCACCGACATGCGGGGTGAACAGCACTCCGGGGGCGGTCCACAGCGGGTGGCCCTCGGGCAGCGGCTCCGGATCCATGACGTCCAGAGCGGCGCGGATCCGTCCGTTCTCGGCGACCAGTGCGTCCGTGTCGACGAGCGTCCCACGGCCGACGTTGACGAGCAGCGCGCCGTCGGCCATGCGCGCGAGCATGGCCGCGTCGAACAGCCGGTGCGTGGCGGATCCGCCGGGCAGCGACAGGATGACGATCTCCACGTCGGGGAGAAGCGCGGGCAGGTCGGCGAGCGCATGCACCGCGATCTCTCCGACGCCGTCGATCGCCTCGGTGCGGGCGGTCTGCGCGACCGCGGTGATGCTGGTCTCGAAGCCGGCGAGGCGACGGGCAACCGCCTTGCCGACGCCGCCGATGCCGACCAGCAGTACACGGCGATCCGCAAGGCTCGACGTGAACGCCCGATCCCACACTCCCGCATCCTGCGAGCGCACGAACCGCGGCAGCTCGCGCTGCGCCGCGAGGGCCAGCGCAAGGGCGAGTTCGGCGGTGGCGGGCTCGTGCACGGTGGCGGCGTTCGCGAACGGAACCCCCGCGGGTACGCGGTCGATCACGGCCTCGTAGCCGATCATCTGCCCCTGCACGAGACCGACCTCGATGCCGTCCAGCGCGGAGAAGCGCTGCCGTCCGAGGTAGGACGGCACGACGATGTCGATCCGCGGTGCGGGCGGGGGCGTGGTCATGTCCCAGACCTGCACCTCCACGCCATCGGGCAGCGGCCCCCGGGCGGCGATGTCGGCGGCGAGTTCGGCGGTGGGGACGGTGACGAGCAGGCTCACCCCACGAGCGTATGCCCCTTGGCACCCGGGGGCGGGCCGCGAGTGCACGGGATCCTGCCGATGCCGAGCGCGAGTGCACGGGATCCTGCCGGGTGCACGGGTTCTTCGCGTGAACAGGCCGTGCGCTCGGCGCCTGGCCGTGCACTCGTGGGGCGGGGCGGAGAGACAGCTCGCGGATGTGGCGGGTGCACGGGATGCTGCCGGGTGCACGGGATCCAGCCGGTGCCGAGCGCGAGTGCACGGGATCCTGCCGGGTGCACGGGTTCTTCGCGTGAACAGGCCGTGCGCTCGGCACCTGGCCGTGCACTCGGCGTGCCAGGGCGTGCCCGGGCGTGCCCGCGCCAGGGCGTGCCCGTGCCAGGGTGCTCCTGCCTCTCCTCGAAACAAGCGCACCTCATTGACAGGATCGCGCTCTGTATACATAATACTGAGTGCGTCCCGCACTCCCGAAGGGCCCTTCAACGACGAAAGAGGTGGCGTCATGCCCCGCTCGAACCCTCGACTCCTGCGCACTCTCGCCGCGGTCTCCGCCGGTGCGCTGATGCTCGGCCTCGCCGCGTGCAGCGGCGGCGCCTCCGGTGGCGGCAGCGCTGCCGGCGGCAAGTCCACCGTGGTCTGGTCGACCTGGGGCAGCGCCGACGAGCTCAAGCGCTATCAGGACTTCGACAAGGAGTTCATGAAGCGGCACCCCGACATCACGGTCAAGCTGCAGCCCGTCGCCGGCTACGACGACTACCACTCCAAGCTTCTCGCGCAGCTGACCAGCAACACGGCGCCCGACGTCTTCTACGTCGGCGACGACATGGTCGGCCAGTTCGTCGGATCCAACCGTCTGATGCCGCTCAAGTCCCTCATGGACGGAGCGAAGAGCAAGAGCAAGGTCGACGACTTCTCGCCCGGCCTGTTCGGCGCGGCGGAGAAGGACGGGGAGATCTACGCCGCCCCGAACGACTCGAACCCCGACGTGTTCTGGTACGACAAGGAGGCGCTCAAGGCCGCCGGCATCACCGAGGATCCTGCCACGCTCGCCGGCGAAGGCAAGTGGACCACGAGTGCCTTCCTCGACATGAACAAGAAGCTCCGCGATGCGGGTCTCACCGGAACCATGTTCTGGAACTACTGGGCCACGCAGTGGAGCTGGCTGAGCTCGCAGGGCGTCTCCGCGCCGTACGACAAGGGCGGGAAGTTCGTCGCGAACAAGGACGCCGGCGCCGTCAAGGCGCTGGACCAGTTCGGATCCCTGTTCCAGGACAAGACGTTCCTCGTCGCCGACACCCTGCCCGACGGC
The DNA here is from genome assembly GCF_000956505.1 of Microbacterium azadirachtae. Lineage (GTDB taxonomy): Bacteria > Actinomycetota > Actinomycetes > Actinomycetales > Microbacteriaceae > Microbacterium > Microbacterium azadirachtae_A. Next base: position 70,481 of record NZ_JYIX01000033.1, read on the forward strand.
GCGGGCGCCGACAGCCTCTTCGTCTCGCACAAGGCCGGCTTCTTCGTCCAGGGGCGCTACACGATCGGCACGGTCGAGGCGGCCGGATCCAAGGACTCGTACGACATCGCCCCGTGGCCGACGCCCGACGGCAAGGCAGCGCCCACCGGCGTCGCCACCTCGTTCCTCGCGATCAACAAGGGCACCAAGGTCAAGGACGCGGCCTTCACGTTCTGGACCGAGTTCCTCTCGGCCGAGGGGCAGACCCTCCGCCTGCAGGGCGGCGGCAACGCCGTTCCGTCGATCAAGGGCGCGGACGACGTCGTGCTGGACGGCTACCCGGCGCACGCGCAGACCTTCCTCGACATGCGCGACATCGGCTTCGTCAACTACCCCACCGAGGCGCGCCTTCCGGGCATCCGCGGCGGCATCGGCGACCAGTTCCTCGCGCTCTACCAGGGCAAGCAGGACGCTCAGGCCACGCTCGACGCCGTCGGCAAACTGGTCCAGGACGGCAAGTGACGATGAGCACACAGGCTGTAGACACCCGGGCGCCGTCGACGACGGCGCCCGGGTGGCGGCGCGAGGCCGCGTGGCGCCGCCGCGATCGGCGCTGGGGCTACGCCTTCGTCGGGCCGCAGCTGGTGGGCATGGGGCTCTTCGTTCTCGTGCCTTTCCTTGCGAGCCTCGTGCTCGCGTTCGCGCACTGGGACGGCCTGACCGACCTCAGCTGGGTGGGATTCGACAACTTCGCCACGGAGCTCACGGATCCGCTCTTCGGCCGCGCCATCCTGAACACGCTGCTCATCGCGATCCTCACGGTGCCGATCGGCCTCGCTCTGGCCGTGACGATCGCGGTCGCGCTCGAGAAGCTGAAGACCCGCACCCTCTACCTGGTGCTGTTCTTCGCGCCGGTGGTCACCTCGACCGTGGCCGTCGCGATGATGTGGCAGCAGATGTTCCGCGCGGACGGCGTGCTGTCGTCGGCGATCTCGAAGGTCTTCGGGGTCGCACCGCCGGACTGGCTGCAGGATCCGCGGCTCGCCCTGATCGCCGTGTGCATCGTCACGATCTGGTCGTCCCTGGGCCTCAACGTCATCATCTTCCTCGCCGGCCTGCAGAACATCTCGCCGTCGGTGATCGAGGCCGCGCGGATCGACGGCGCGGGCGCCTGGCGGCTGTTCACCGCGATCCGGCTGCCCCTGCTGTCGCCGATCGTCTTCTTCTCCTCGGTGATCGCGTTCATCTCGTCACTGCAGACGTTCGACACCGTCTACGTCCTGGTCAAGAACGCCGGACCCGACAATGCGACGCGCACGATCGTCTACCACATCTACGACCTCGGCATGAAGCAGTTCAACTTCGGCCTCTCATCGGCCGCGAGCATCATCCTGCTGCTGCTGACCCTCGTCATCACGGGGATCCAGTTCGCCGCGCAGAAGAAGTTCGTCCACTACGAGGATGACCCCGCATGAGCGTCGACACCACGCGCATCACGACCGGCGGACACGCGCCCGCCACCGATTCCACGATCGCCCTCGTCGCGCCGGGCCGGCGGATCCGTCCGCGTGTCGCCGGCAAGGGGCGCCGGCGCCTGTCTGCGACGATCCTGCACGTCGTGCTGGTCGTCGCCGGACTCGGAATGGTCTTCCCGTTCATCTGGATGCTGCTGACCTCGTTCAAGACGCTGCCGCAGCTGTTGAAGAACCCGCTCTCGGTGCTGCCGAGCCCGTGGACGTTCGACAACTACGTCCAGGCCTGGAACGCGGTGCCGTTCGCGCAGGCGTACCTGAACAGCGCCTACATCGCGGTGCTGGTCGTCGTCGGCACGCTCATCACGGCCTCGATGGCCGGCTACGCGTTCGCGCGGATCCGCTTCCGCGGATCGAAGGTGCTGTTCATCGTCTTCCTCGCCACGCAGATGATCCCCAAGCAGGTCACGCTCATCCCGTTCTACCTGCTGATGTCACAGCTCGGGTGGGTGGACTCGCACCTCGCCCTCATCATCCCCGGCATGATCGCGAACCCCTTCGCGGTCTTCCTCATGCGCCAGTTCGTGCTGTCGCTGCCGCGGGAGCTCGAGGAGGCGGCGCTCGTGGACGGGGCGGGCCGGATCCGCACCTTCTTCCAGGTGATCCTGCCGAACCTCAAGCCGGGTCTCGCCGCACTCAGCGTCATCGTCGCGCTCGACGTGTGGAACTCGTTCCTGTTCCCCCTCGTGCTGCTCAACACCCCCGACCTGTTCACGGTGCCGCTGCTGCTGCAGTCGTTCCAGGGGCAGTTCGGCTCGGTGAACTACGGGCTGGTGATGGCCGCCTCGGCGATCTCGACCGTGCCGATGCTGATCGTGTTCGTGATCGGGCAGCGACGGATCCTGAACAGCATGGCCGCGTCGGGTCTCGGAGGGCGTTGACGTGACGGATGTCCCCACCCCGGCCGGCGGAGTCGCGCCCGCAGCCCAGCTCGCGCTCGCCGCGGGCCGCCACCTCGACCTGGTGACGGCCCCGTTCACGATGCCGCGCTCTCGCCTGCTGGTGTTCCGCGAAGGTGAGGGCGAGGGCGTGCGCGTGCACACGTCCGAGTACGAGCGGCGGCTCGACCAGTGCCGCGTGCTCGACGCGCTCGTCGTGCGCGACGCGTCCGGCCGGATCCTCCCGATCGTCGACGTGCAGCCGCACCGGATCTCGTTCGGCGCCGCGACCCTCACGTTCGACGGGCTGCGCACGCTCAGCATCGGCGGGGATCCGGCGGCCTCCGTCCGCCTCTCGCTTCCGGGCGGCGGCGAGTCCCGCCACGAGGTCGGATCCGGGATCCGCATCGAGGTCGCCGCCGATCGCACGGTCACGATCTCCGCCCAGCAGGACGGCGCCCACGGCGCGGCCGAAGAGGCGCTCGAGGCACTGTGGGAGGCGTGGTTCGACCGCTGCCCGCGGGTGCGCGAGGATCTGCAGGACATGGCGGCCTTCTGCTGGTGGGTGCTCGGCGCGAACATCGTGGAGCTGCCCGCGCTCGAGGGCGCTCGGGCGATCGTGCCCTCGAAGATCGGCTACGTCGGACTCTGGCAGTGGGACGCGTACTTCATCGCGGTCGGCCTGCGTCACGGCGACCCGGAGCTCGCCAGGGAGCAGCTCGAGCTCGCGTTCCGGTTCCCGCGCGAGAACGGGCAGCTGCCCGACGTCGTGCACGAGCAGGGCGTGCTCGCCACGAGCGACGACCTGCCGGAGTCGGACCGGGCGACGCTGCGTCGCGCGGGCTCGCAGGCGGCTGATCCGAGTGCTCCCGTGCCGCTCACCAAGCCGCCGCTCGCCGCCTGGGCGCTGCGCAAGGTGCTCGAGGTCGAGGACGCGCCCGAGTGGGCAGCGACCCAGCTGGAGCGGGTGATCCGCTCGCAGGACTGGTGGTTCGCGGGGCCGGAGCGGAACGGATCCGACCTCGACGGCGACGGGCTGCCGGAGTACGGCCATCCGTACTCCTCGGGACTCGACGACAGCCCGGTGTTCGACGGGCCGATCCCCACGACGGCTCCCGACCTCGCGGCCTACCTGGTGCAGCAGGACAGGGAGATCGCCGCGCTCGCAGCGCGCTACCTGCCCGGTCACCCCATCGCGCCGCACCTGGCCCGCGCAGAGCGCACGACCGCGCTCCTCATGGAGCGGCTGTGGGATCCGGCCGTGCGGCGCTTCATCGCCCGGGGCCCGGGAGCGGGCGAGGAGGCGCGCATCGCGAGCGACACCGTCGTGGGGCTCATGCCGCTGCGCGTGGAGGGGCTGCCAGACGAGGCCCGCACCGCGCTGCGGGAGGCGATCGACGACCCGGAACGGTATGCGCTGGAGTGGGGGCTGCCGACGGTGTCGGCGGCGGATCCCGACTTCTCCACGGAGCGGATGTGGCGCGGCCCGATCTGGATCAACACCAGCGCGCTCATCGCCGAGGGGCTGGACACGGCCGGTCAGCCCGAGCGCGCGCGGGCGCTGCGCGAGCAGACCGTGCGCCTGGTGATCCACGGCGGCGGTCCGCACGAATACTTCAACCCGCGCACGGGCCTCAAGGCCGAGCGTGCGACGACGGCTTTCGCCTGGTCGGCGGCGCTCTTCATCGATCTGGCGGTGGCCCTCAGCCGCTGACGCGCGAAACCCCCACAGAGATTCGAAGCCCCCTCGCAAGTGCGCAAGCAGGAGGGGGCCTCGAATCTCCGTGGGGGTTTCGGCGTCTTGCGGTGCCGACGCGGAGCGGTACGGGGCATCGGCGGAGGAGGCCTCGATGAGCCTGGTGTTTGCGTAACCACGCGTGTACTGTATGCAATATCCAGTTCTGACGAGGAGGTCATGATGAAGCGACGCGGCATGCTCGCGCTGGCGATCGGGGCGACGGCGACCGTCGCCCTGTCCGGGTGCGCGTTCGGCGGAGGGGCGCCCACGAGCGGCGAGACCCTGAAAGCGGATGGGGCCGGCACGGGCACGATCACCATCTGGTCGTGGGACGTCGCCGCGACCGCGCTCAAGCGGCTCGGCGCCGACTACGAGAAGGCGCACAAGGGCACCACGATCAAGGTCGTCGACATCGGCTACGACAACGCCTATGACAAGATCTCGGTCGGCCTGCAGGCCGGCACAGGGCTCCCCGACATGATCACGCTCGAGACGGACCACAACCAGGGCTACCTCACCCAGTTCCCGAAGGGCTTCGCCGACCTCTCGCCCGTGCTGGGCGACAAGAAGGCCGACTTCGACCCGTTCAAGTGGGCGACCGGCACCGGCAAGGACGGCGTGCTGCGCATGGCGCCCTGGGACTCCGGCACGGTGGGCCTGTACTACCGCACCGACTACTTCCAGGCCGCGGGCGTGGATCCCTCGGCAGTGAAGACCTGGGACGACCTCGTCGCGGCAGGCGAGAAGATCAAGGCCGCCACGGGGCACACCCTGCTCACCGCGGATCTCTCCGCGGGCGGCTCCCTCTCGATGTACCTGCAGCAGCAGGGCGCAGGGTACTTCGACGACAAGGGCGAGATCACCGTGAACTCGCCCGACGCCGTGCGGGCGCTCACTCTGCTGCAGACGATGCAGCAGAAGGGCCTCATCAAGAACGCCAAGGGCTGGGACGCGAGCGTCACGAGCGCGAAGGACGGCGACTCCGCCGTCACCCCCGAGGCGGTCTGGTGGATCGGGACGCTCGAGGGCGAAGCCCCGGAGCTCAGCGGGAGGTACGCCGTGCGGGACCTTCCGGTCTTCGACAGCAGCAGCGCGCCGACGTCGAACAACGGCGGATCCGGTCTCGCGATCCCCGCGCAGGCGAAGAACCCGCAGCTCGCGGCCGACTTCATGGCCTACGTGCTGGCGAACAGCGGCAACCAGTCGAGCATGATGCAGAAGGAGGGCCTCTTCCCGGCGTACCTGCCGTCGCTCAAGGCCGACTTCTTCGAGCAGCCGAGCGACTACTTCGGCGGGCAGAAGGTGTTCCAGACCTTCGCCCGGCTCACGCCGAAGATCCCGTCCATCACCTTCACGTCCGACCAGTCGGTCGCGAGCGACGCCGTCACGAACGCCGTCGGCGCCGCGGTGCTGAACGGCGAGGATCCGAAGAAGGCGCTGGACGACGCGGCCGCCCAGATCGCGAACTCGACCGGCCGCAAGATCGCGGGCTGACATGACCGTCGCCACTGTGCGGCGGCCTCCGGCGGAGGGGAGTCACGACGAGAGTCGTCGTGAGTCCCCCCGTACGGGTCGTCGTTTCGCCGCGCGCATGCAGCGGCCGGGGATGTGGTTCGCGCTTCCCGCCGCCGCGCTGCTCGTGCTGTTCTTCGCGTACCCGCTCGCGGTGTCGCTGCTGCAGAGCTTCTTCCGCACCTCGGGCGGTGTGAGCACCTTCGTCGGATTCGACCAGTACGCGCGGATGCTCCGGGATCCGCTGGTGCTGAAGAGCCTCGGCAACGCGCTGCTGATCCTGGTCGTCCAGGTGCCGATCATGATGGCCCTCGCCGTCGGCCTCGCCTACCTGCTGAACCAGGCGTGGCTGCGCTTCCGGGCGGGGTTCCGCCTGCTCACGTTCCTGCCCGCCATCACGACGCTCGTGGCCTATTCCGTCGTGTTCCGCGTGATCATGACCACGGACGGCGGCCTGCTGAACCAGTTCCTCGCGCTGTTGGGCGCCGGGCCCATCGACTGGCTGAACAACGAGTGGTGGGCGCGGGTCGCCGTGATCGCCTCGATCACCTGGCGCTGGACCGGCTACAACATGGTCATCATCCTCGCGGGGCTCCAGTCGATCCCGCCCGAGCTCTACGAGGCCGCGCGCATCGACGGCGCGGGGCGCTGGCAGATCTTCCGGCACATCGTCGTCCCGCAGCTGCGGCCCGTGCTGATCTTCACGAGTGTCACGTCGACGATCGGCGCGCTGCAGCTCTTCGACGAGAACTTCATCCTCACCGGGGGCGGTCCCAACAACGCGACCCTGACGCCGGTGCTGTACCTGTACAAGATCGGCTTCCAGCAGTTCGACTTCGGCTATGCCAGTGCGATCGCGTGGATGCTCGTGATCCTCACCGGGATCATCGCCGCGATCCAGTTCCGCATCATGAGGGAGAAGCCATGACGACGCAGCTGATCACGACCGGCCGCGGTCGGCGCGCCGGCCAGCCCTCCGACCGTTCCGGCGAGCCGCTGATCCGCAGGATCGTCCTTCGGGCGCCCGTCTACGCGGTCATGGTCGTGGCGAGCGTGCTCGCGCTCGTCCCGTTCCTGTGGATGGTCATCGCCTCCACGCACAAGACCAGCGACCTGTTCGTCACGCCACTGCCGCTCCTCCCCGGCGGCGAGTTCTGGCAGAACCTCGGCCGGCTGCAGGAGAGCATCGGGTTCGGCCAGGTGATGCTGAACAGCGTGCTCGTGGCCGTGGTCTACACGGTGTTCAGCTCGCTGGTCAGCATCATGTGCGGCTACGGCCTCGCCACCTACCGGTTCCGCGGACGCGGGGTGCTGCTGGGCGTGATCCTCGTCACGATGATGATCCCGATGCAGGTGCTGCTGGTCCCGCTGTTCCAGATGATGGCCAGCGCCGGATGGATCGACAGCTACCAGGCGCTCATCGTCCCGTTCCTCGCGAACGCGTTCGGCATCTTCCTCATGCGCCAGGGGTTCCTCGATTTCCCCGCCACGCTCATCGAGGCGGCCAGGATCGACGGCGCCGGCGAGCTGCGCACGTTCTACCGGATCGTGCTCCCGGTCGCCCGCCCGCAGATCGCGGCACTCGTGATCTACACGTTCATCAGCCAGTGGAACTCGTTCATCTGGCCGCTGCTCATGCTGAACAGCGAGGACAGGTACACGGTCCCGGTCGCGCTGAACACGATGATCGGCCTGAGCCGCGTCGACTACTCCGGGCTCATGCTCGGATCCCTGCTCGCGACGCTTCCGCTGTTCGTGCTGTTCCTGGTGTTCCAGAAGCAGTTCGTGGCGGGTCTGCTCGGGGGAGCCGTCAAGGGCTGACGGCGAGTCCGTGCCCGCGCACCGTTTGCACGACCCGGTCACGGATGCACGACCCGATCGCCGGATCCGTCGTGCATCCGTTCCCGGGTCGTGCAGGTGCGTGGCGACCCGAGCGGGGCTCAGGCCGAGAAGTACGCGCTCGACGAGTTGTCGAGGATCCGGCGCATGCCGTGCAGCCAGTTGACCTTGAGCGCTTCGATCGCGGCCGGCACGTCGCCGGCCGCGAGGGCGTGGGCGATCGCGGCGTGCTCCGCGGCGACGCGGTCGATCTTCACATCCTCGGCGACGAGGAGGGCCTCATAGCGGTGGAAGGATCCGCGCACGCTCTCGATCACGTCGAGCAGGCGCCGGTTCGGGCAGACCGACAGCATGACGGTGTGCCACTCGTCGTCCTTCGTCATCACGAGGGAGTGCTCGACGTGCTCATCCGTGAACGCCTCGGCGAGTTCGACCAGGCGCGCGCCCACGGTCTTCAGCTCCTCGACGGGACTGAGCTCGAGCGCGAGGCTCTCCAGCGTCGCCATGACGGGCGCCAGGTCCTCGAACTCACCGGCGCTGAGCGGCACGAAGCGGAAGCCCTTGCCGTTCTCGCTGGAGATCTGCCCCTCGGACTCGAGTGCGATCAGCGCCTCGCGCAGCGGCGTGCGGCTGACGCCGAGCTCTGCGGCGAGCTGCACCTCGTTGATGCCCTCGCCGGGCCGGACGTTCCCCGTGCGCATGCGCGCGAGGAGTTCCTCGCGCACTTGTGAACGGAGGTTCTTGCGTTCGATGGCCATCTTTCCCCTCCAGTGGAACCTTAGCGACAGTGCTCGAGGCTCGTGCTGTTGACGCGATCTCGATCGCGTCATAGTGTTATGTATACAAAATACACCTGACGGCGAGAAACGTCGTCATCGGCACGGCACGTGCACGAAACGACTCAGGGAGGAGCCTTCGTGGCCCAGCATCTCGACGACGAGCGGATCCGCGAGGTCCGCATCGACGCCCTGGCGTTCGGCGGCGACTACAACCCCGACCAGTGGTCGGAGGACGTGTGGCTCGAGGATGTCCGCCTCATGCAGGAGGCCGGCGTCACGATGGTGAGCCTGCCGATCTTCAGCTGGCCGCAGCTCGAGCCGGAGCCCGGCGTCTACGACTGGAGCTGGCTGGATCGGATCCTGGATCTGCTGCACGACGCGGGCATCCGCATCGACCTCGCGACCGCGACCGCCACTCCGCCGTCCTGGCTGCTGCGCGCGCACCCCGAGATGGCGCCCTGGGACTCCGACGGGCACCGCCTGGAGTTCGGCTCGCGGCAGACCTACTGCCCGTCCTCGCCGATCTGGCGCGAGAACGTCGCGCGCATGACGCGTGCGATCGCCGAGCGCTACGGCGAGCATCCCTGCCTTGCGATGTGGCACATCTCGAACGAGTACGGCGATCACGTCTCGCGCTGCTGGTGCCCCGAGTCGGCCCGGCACTTCCGGCGCTGGCTGCAGGACCGCTACGGCGACCTCGACGGCCTGAACGAGGCATGGGGCGTCAACGTCTGGGGCCAGCGCTACACATCGTGGGAGCACATCGAGACGCCGAAGAAGGCGCCGGGGCCGATCAACCCCACGAAGCTGCTCGACTTCGAGCGGTTCTCCTCGGACGCGATGCTCGAGCTCTTCCAGGTCGAGATCGATGTGCTGCGCGAGGTCACCCCCGACATCGCCGTGACCACCAACTTCATGAGCATGTTCCGCGACCTCGACTACTGGCGCTTCGCCGAGCGCGAGGACGTGGTGACCGACGACGCGTATCCGGATCCGATGGATCCGACCTCGCACGTCGGCGCCGCGCTCAACTACGGCCTCATGCGCGCGCTCAAGGGCGGGCGCCCCTGGCTGCTCCTGGAGTCGTCGGCGAGCGCGACGAGCTGGCGCGATGTGAACGTGCCGAAGGCCCCGGGCAAGATCCGCGTGGAGAGCCTGCAGGCCGTGGCGCACGGATCCGACGCGGTGATGTTCTTCCAGTGGCGCCAGGCGAAGTACGGCCAGGAGAAGTTCCACTCGTCGATGCTCGGCCACCGCGGGGAGCGATCGCGCAGCTTCCAGGAGACCAAGGCGCTGGGACTCGAGCTGAAGAAGCTCGAGCCGGTGCGCGGCAGCCGCGTGCGCTCGCGCGTGGGCCTCGTCGTGGACTGGGACTCCTGGTGGGGATCCAGCGCGGTCGAGTCGCTGCCCTCGCAGCAGCTGCAGTGGGCGCAGCAGGCTCGTGCCTGGCACCGCGCGCTGTACGCGCTGGGGCACCCGGTCGACGCCGTGCGCGTGGGCGGCGAGGCGAGCGGCACCCCGTTCGACCGCTACGACGTGATCGTGGCGCCGAACCTCTACATCCTGGAGGAGGAGCCCGCGGCGGCGCTGCGCGCCTTCGTCGCCCGTGGCGGGACGCTCGTCGTCGGCCCGTTCTCCGGCGTCGTCGACAGCACCGAGAAGGTGCACGACGGCGGCGCCCCTGGTCCGCTGCGCGACCTGCTCGGCGTCGAGGTCGACGAGCAGTGGCCGATCGCGGACGGCGCCCTCGAGCACCTCTCCTACGGGGAGGACGCGCTCGCGGTGCCGCACTGGGGCGAGTGGATCGAGGCCGATCCCGACGTCGAGATCCGCGGCGCGTACGCCACCGGCGAGCTCGCGGGGCGCCCCGCGGTCACCCGGCGGGCGCACGCCGCGGGATCCGCCTGGTACGTCAGCGCCATGCTGCGGCCCGAGGGTCTCGCCGCGGTGTTCCGCGACGTCCTCCGCACGGCGGGCCTGCCCGCGCGCGACGACGACTCCGTGCAGGCCGAGGCCGTCACCCGCTCGGACGGGACGACCGACTACACGTTCCTCCTGAACCACGCGGCAGACCCCGTGACCTTCCACCTGCCGATGTCCGGCCGCGATCTGATCACCGGATCCGAGGTCGCGGGAGAGCTCACGCTGGGCGCCTACGGCGTCGCCGTCGTCGCCTCGCCGCGGTCGGAGCCCATCCCTTTCCTCACCCTCGCCCATACCCACCGGCCCACCCAGGCCACCCCGTCGAAGGAGCTGGCATGACGCAGACGTTCGTGCATCCCTACATCCCGAACACGGCGCCGGAGACCCACGCGGAGATGCTCGCCGCCGTCGGCGCCGCCTCTGTCGAGGACTTCTACGCCGACGTGCCGGAGGACCTGCGCCTGCGCCGTCCGCTCGACGTGCCGGCGCCGCTGCCGGCCGAGCAGGACCTCGCCCGGCACGTGCGCGGGATCCTCGCGCAGAACCGCACCACCGAGGAGCGTCTGAGCTTCCTCGGCGCCGGCACCTACAACCACTACGTGCCGGCGGTCGTGGACGAGGTCATCCGCCGCAGCGAGTTCCTCACCGCGTACGCCGGCGAGCCGTATGAGGACCACGGCCGGTTCCAGGCGCTGTTCGAGTACCAGTCGCTCATGGCAGAGCTGCTCGCGATGGACGTCGTGAACGTGCCGACCTACGACGGCTACCAGGCCGCGGCCACGGGGCTCGCGATGGCGGGCCGGCTCACCGGCCGCGGCGTCGTGCTCGCCGTGAGCGACGTGCTGCCGGAGAAGGACTCGAAGGTGCGCGACTACACGCGCGCCGGCCTGGAGATCGAGCGGATCCCCACCGCGGGCGGCATCGCGGATCTCGCGGCGCTGCAGGCACGACTCTCCGGCGATGTCGCGGCCGTGTGGATCGAGACGCCGAGCTTCACCGGCGCCGTCGAGACGCAACTGCGCGAGATCGCCGAGGCGGCGCACGCCGCCGGCGCGGTCGTCGTCGTGGGCACCGACCCGATCGGGTACGGCGTGCTGACCCCGCCCGCCCTGCAGGGGGCCGACATCGTCACGGGCGACATCCAGTCGCTCGGGCTGCATCAGTGGTTCGGCGGTGCGCACGCCGGCTTCATCGCCGTGCACGACGAGCCGCGGTTCGTCTCGGAGATGCCGTCCCGGCTGTTCGGCCTGGAGTCGACCGACGTGCCGGGCGAATACGGCTTCGGCGACGTCGCCTACGACCGCACCTCCTTCGCGCACCGCGAGGAAGGCAAGGAGTGGGTCGGCACCGCGGCCGCGCTGTGGGGCATCGCCGCCGGCGTGCACCTCGCGCTCATGGGACCGCAGGGCATGGCCGACCTCGGCGAGCTGCTGCTCGCCCGCACCGCGTATGCGCAGCGGCAGCTCGCCGCGATCCCGGGCGTCGGCCTGGGCGATGACGCGCTGCACCTCCGCGAGTTCACGGTCCGCTTCGACACCGCCCGCGTCGCCGATGTCGTCACCGCGCTGCGCGCGCAGGGCATCGAGCCCGGCGTGGTCGTGGACGAGCACACGCTGCTCGTGTGCGTGACCGAGGCCACCTCCGCATCCGACATCGACCGCCTCGCCGCCGCGCTCGCGACGGCCATCGACCCCGAGGAGCAGGACGCGTGCGACGCACTGAGCGACGACGGCAAGGAGGAGACGAAGTGAGCCTTCCCGTCGCCCCGAAGCAGAGCCCCCGCCGATTCCAGCAGGCCAGCTGGGATGAGCCGATCGTCTTCGAGCTGTCCGCGCCCGGCGAGAGGGGCGTCCTCGTGACGCCGGTCGAGCCGGCGGTGCGCGAGGCCGTCGGCGACGTCGTCGCCGCCCTCCCCGAGGGGATGCGCCGTCCGGCCCTGCCGGCGCTGCCCGAGATCGCGCAGATGCGCGTGCTCAAGCACTACCTGCGCCTGTCCCAGGAGAACCTCGGATCCGACCTCAACGTCGACATCGGCCAGGGCACGTGCACGATCAAGTACTCGCCGAAGATCAACGACCAGCTCATCGAGGTTCCGCAGCTGCGGGCGCTGCACCCGGCGCAGGATCCGGCCGACACGCAGGGCGCGCTGGAGACGATCTGGCGCCTCGAGCGGCTCATGGCCGAGATCTCCGGCATGGACGCCGTGTCGCTCGCCTCCCCGGGCGGATCCGCCGGCATCTGGACCAACATCGCGATGATCCGGGCCTACCACGCGTCGCGCGGCGAGGCGGATCAGCGCGACGAGGTCATCACGACGATCTTCAGCCACCCGTCCAACGCGGCCGCGGCCAAGGTCGCCGGATACAAGGTCATCACGATCTACCCGGACGCCGACGGCTACCCCGACCTCGGCGCGCTCAAGGCCGCGCTCTCCGAGCGGACGGCGGCGATCATGGTGACCAACCCCGAGGACACCGGCATCTACAACCCCGCCATCAAGGAGTGGGTCGACGCCGCGCACGAGGTCGGCGCGCTCGCCTCCTACGACCAGGCCAACGCCGCAGGGATCCTGGGCATCACGCGGGCCCGCGACGCCGGATTCGACGTGTGCCAGTTCAACCTGCACAAGACGTTCTCCGCGCCGCACGGCAGCGGCGGCCCCGGCGCCGCGGCCAATGCGGTGAGTGCGGCGCTCGCGCCGTTCCTGCCCGGCCCGCGCGTGGAGCAGGTGGAAGGGCTCTTCGTCGTCCGCGAACCCGGCGATCTGTCGATCGGGCACGTGGCGCCGGCGCACGGCGTGATCCTGCACGTGGTGCGGGCGTACGCGTGGATCATGGCGCTCGGCGCGGAGGGCATGCTCGCGGCCTCGCAGATCGCGGTGCTGAACAACAACTACCTGCTCAAGAAGGTGCTCGAGATCCCGGGGGCGTCCGCGCCGTACGCGACCGGTCGCCGCCGCATCGAGCAGGTGCGGTACTCGTGGCAGGAGCTGTTCGAGGAGACCGGCATCACGTCGGAGGAGATCGGCATCCGGATGGCCGACTACGGCTTCCACTACTGGACGAGCCACCACCCGTACGTCGTGCCGCAGCCCTTCACCCTCGAACCCACCGAGTGCTACTCGAAGGCCGAGATCGACGAGTACGTGGCGGCGCTGGCGCAGGTCGCGCAGGAGGCCAGGGAGAACCCGGAGCTCGTGCGCACGGCGCCGCACAACCAGACCGTGCACCACACCCACCACGACGACCTGGACGACCCGGAGCGCTGGGCGATCACCTGGCGCGCCTACCGCCGGAAGTACTTCGGAGAGATCCCGGCCGGTCCGTCCGCGAGCGCTCTGCCGGACGCGGAGCTCGTCGGCGCCACCGCCGGGGCCTGATCCCGTGATCGGACTCGTCGTCAACCCTGTCGCCGGAGTCGGCGGGCCCGCGGGCCTCGCCGGCTCCGACGGTGCGGCCGTGCAGGCGCGGGCGGCGGAGCACGGCTCCGTCCCGCGTGCGCACGAACGCGCCGGACAGGCGCTGGCGGTCCTCGCGCGCTCGCACCCCGGAGTGCGGATCCTCACCGCGGCCGGGGCCATGGGCGCCGCCGCCGTGGCGGACGCGGGGCTCGAGCCGGTCGTGGTGTTCACCCCGTCCTCGGTGGCGACCACGCCCGACGACACCGCCGCCGCGGTCGCCGCCGTGGCCGCCGCCGGCGCCTCGCTCGTGCTGGTGGCCGGCGGCGACGGAACCCTGCGCGACGCCGTGCGCGGGCTGGGGTCCGGCTCGGGGGAGGGTGACTTGGTTCGGGGCGCACCTGTGCCGTTTGGGGCGCCGTACGCCAGTGTGGACGGTCGTGACGCGCCCCAAAACGCGGGAGTGCGCCCCGAATCGACCTATGGTGTCGACGAGGCCGATCTGGCGCAGGTGGCCGACGTCCGTGGCGAACATGCGGTGCTGGGTGCGATGGATCCGGTTCGGGGCGCACCGGTGCCGTTTGGGGCGCCGTACGCCAGTGTGGACGGTCGTGACGCGCCCCAAAATGCGGGAGTGCGCCCCGAATCGACCGAATCGGCCGCGCGCCCCGAGCCGGCTGCGCGCCCCGAACGTGCCGAGCCGGCCGTGCTCGGGATCCCCGCCGGCGTGAAGATGTACTCGCCCGTCTTCGCCGTGACCCCGGTCGCGGCGGGCGCGCTCGCGGCGGACTGGCTGGGATCCGGGACCGTGCCGACGGCTGTGCGCGAGGTGCTCGACGTCGACGAGGCCGCGCTCCGTCGCGCCAGGGTGGAGCCGGTGCTCTACGGAAGCCTGCGCGTGCCGCAACGGCTCGGGCGCACCCAGGCGCGCAAGGCGCCCACGCCCGTCACCGAGCAGGACGCGGTCGCCGCTGCCGCGCGCAGCGCCGTCCGTGCGATGCGGCCCGGCGTGCGATACCTGCTCGGCCCCGGCGGCACCACGGCGCGGATCGCCGCGGAGCTCGGCCTCGCGAAGACCCCGCTCGGCGTGGACGTCGTGCTCGACGGGCGCCTCGTGGCCGCGGGCGCCGACGAGCGCCGGCTGCTCGCCGAAGTCGCCGCGGGCCCTGCCCAGGCCGTCGTCACCGTGATCGGGGGGCAGGGGTTCCTGCTCGGCCGCGGCAACCAGCAGCTGTCCCCGCGGGTGATCCGCGCGCTCGGGGCGGATCCGCTCCTCGTCGTCGCCCCCGAGCAGAAGCTCGTCGACCTCGGCGGCCGCCCGCTTCTCGTCGACACCGGCGATCCCGACGTCGACGCCTCCCTCGCCGGACACATCCGCGTCATCACCGGCGCCGCGGCCTCCGCGTTCTACGCTGTCGCCGCGCCCGAAGCCCTCGTCCCCTGACCCGTACCCCGACCCGCAAGGAGCACCCCATGCGTCTGCAGAACAAGAACGCCATCGTCACCGGAGGCGCCGGCGGCATCGGCCGCGCCACGTCCCTCGCCTTCGCGGCCGAGGGCGCCAACGTCGCCGTCGTCGACCTGAACGCGGAGGCCGCAGAGGCCGTCGCGGAGGAGATCCGCGCGGCGGGCGGCTCCGCGGTCGCAATCGGCGCCGACGTCTCCAGCGAGGCCGACATCGAGCGCGTCGTCGCCTCGGTCGTCGACGGCTTCGGAGGCGTGGATGTCGTCTTCAACAACGCCGGCATCATCCGGCGCACCACGGCGGTCGAGACCACGGTCGAGGAGTGGGACCGCGTGTTCGGCGTGAACGTGCGCGCGATCTTCCTGATGTGCAAGCACGTCGTGCCGATCATGGCGGCGAACGGCGGCGGCTCCATCGTCAACACCGGATCCGGCTGGGGACTCAAGGGCGGCGGCCAGGCGCTCTCGTACTGCGCGTCGAAGGGTGCGGTCGTGAACATGACCCGTGCGCTCGCGATCGACCACGGCCCGCAGGGCATCCGCGTGAACTCGGTGAACCCGGGCGACGTCGACACCGGCATGCTCCGCGACGAGGCCCGCCAGCTCGGCCAGGATCAGGCCGGCTTCCTCGCCGAGGCCGCGGAGCGCCCGCTGAATCGGATGGGCCAGCCCTCCGAGATCGCGGCGGCCGTCGTCTGGCTCGCGAGCGACGAGTCGTCCTACGTGACCGGATCCGCCCTCGTCGTCGACGGCGGCGGCATCGCCTGAGCCGGGCGTGGCCGCGCCTGGATCCTGCCGGGTGCACGGGATCCCACCGACTGCACGGCTCCTCGACGTGAGGAAGCCGTGCGCTCGGCATGGACCCGTGCACTCGGCGACCTCCTGTGCGCCCGGCAACGTCCCCGCCCTCGACAAGTGGACGGCGCCCGGCACACGGGCTCTCACCCAGCCGGCTCGCGTAAAATCGGAACAATGACCGACGCCCCCTCCGACGCCCCGTCGACGCAGAGCGACCTCAGCGCCACGACAGGCGGCGACGCCGTCGGATCCGGCATCGACCCGACCGACCTCGCGACCACCCTCAGGGTGCTCGCCGAACTTCACGGGCTCGACCAGGACCACCCCGACTTCATCGCCGTCCGCCGGGGGACCTCGGCCATGTTCAAGGCCGCCAAGCGGGTCCGTCGCCGGGAGATCCGCGATGCGATCGCCGAGGCCGACCGCGCTGTCATCGCGGCGACCGCGACGGGTGCTCCGGATCGCATCGACGACGAGACGCGCGGTCTCGACCTCGAGAGCAGCGTGACGGATGCGCCGACCGCCGGCGAGCTGCTGAAGCCCCGCAACTGCTACATCTGCAAGCAGTCGTACACGACGGTCGACGCGTTCTACCACCAGCTCTGCCCCGATTGCGCCCGGTTCAGCCACGGCAAGCGCAACGCCCGCACCGACCTCGCGGGCAAGCGCGCGCTGCTCACCGGAGGGCGCGCCAAGATCGGCATGCACATCGCGCTGCGGCTGCTCCGCGACGGCGCGCACACCACGATCACGACCCGGTTCCCGCGTGACGCGGTGCGCCGGTTCGCGGCGCTCCCGGACTCGGCCGACTGGCTGCACCGGCTCCGCGTCGTCGGCATCGACCTGCGCGACCCCGCCCAGGTGATCGCGCTCGCCGACTCGGTCGCGGCGCAGGGTCCGCTCGACATCCTCATCAACAACGCCGCGCAGACCGTGCGCCGCTCGCCCGGCGCGTACTCGCTGCTCGCCGATGCCGAGCTGCAGCCGCTCCCGAACGGGCCGCTGCCCGAGATGGAGACCTTCGGACACACCGCGGATCCGCACCCCGAGGCGCTGCAGGCGTCGGTCGACGCGCACCCCCTGCTGTCGATCGCGTCGCTCGGCGGCACGATCGCGGAGCGGGGCGGGCAGGCGCTCACCGCCGAGGAGTTGGCCCGGCTCGCGATGGCGCCCGGATCCTCCTCCCTCGCGAAGCACGCGGACGGCACGGCGATCGACGCGGGCGGCCTCGTCCCGGACGTGAACCGCGTGAACAGCTGGGTGCAGAGCGTGGACCAGGTGGATCCGCTCGAGATGCTCGAGGTGCAGCTCTGCAACACGACGGCGCCGTTCCTGCTCATCAGCCGACTGCGTCCGGCGATGGCCGCGTCGCCCGCCCGACGCAAGCACATCGTGAACGTCTCGGCGATGGAGGGCCAGTTCTCCCGCCGGTACAAGGGTCCGGGGCACCCGCACACGAACATGGCGAAGGCCGCGCTGAACATGCTCACCCGGACGAGCGCCGGCGAGATGCTGGAGACCGACGGGATCCTGATGACCGCCGTCGACACGGGGTGGATCACCGACGAGCGCCCGCACTACACGAAGGTGCGCCTCGCCGAGGAAGGCTTCCACGCTCCGCTCGACCTCGTCGACGGCGCGGCCCGCGTGTACGACCCGATCGTGCGCGGCGAGTCCGGCGAGGACGTCCACGGCGTGTTCCTGAAGGACTACGAGTCCAGCCCCTGGTGACCCCGGCGTCTCGGCGCCTGCCCTTCGCTCAGCCCTCCTACCTTCGAGTCGTCCCCGTCAGCGGCGCCTATAGCGTCCGCTGATGGGGACGACCGCGAGATGGGACGCGCCGCGCCGCGCCGTCTCGGCGGAGGCGGCGTGGTGCCAGGGATCCGCGGCGGTACTCTGAGCGCACCGGGTCGCTGCCAGCGTCCGGCACCGACCGAGGAGGCTGTCATGGTTCCCGAGATCAACTACTGGGCCGTTCTGCTGGCGACCGCATCGAGCATGGTCGTCGGATCCATCTGGTACGCCCGCGGCGTGCTCGGCACCCGCTGGGCCCGCCTCGCGGGGGTCGACCTCGACAACCCCAAGGGCAGCCCTGTCCTCGCCATCATCGCGACCGTGATCGTGAGCTTCCTCACGGCCTGGGTGCTCGCGGGGGCCACGGCGATCGCCTGGCACTTCTACGGTGGATCCTTCTTCCTCTCGGCGCTCGTCACGGCGATCACGCTGTGGATGGGATTCACGGCGGCGCGGTTCATCACGCACGACGCCTTCGAGGGGCGCCCCAGTTCGCTGACCGTGATGAACATCGCGCACGAACTCGTCACGGTCGTGGTGATGGCCGTCCTGATCGGCGTCTGGCCGCCGGCCCTCGGCTGACCGCACCGTCCGCCACGGCTGACCGCGCCGTCCGCCTCGACTGACCGCGCCGTTCGTCCTCGGTTGACCGCGCTGCCTTCGGCCGACCGCGCTGCCGGCTCTCGGCTCGCCTCCGTTCTGCTGCCCCCTCTGGTGGCCCCTCCCACTTCGAGTCGTCCCCGTCAGCGGAGCCCATAGCGTCCGCTGACGGGGACGACCGCGGAATGGGGTGCGTCAGCGGCGGATCGCGTAGCGGTGCAGGGTGACGCCCTGGTCGTAGGCGGCCTGCTCGAGCAGATCGAGGATCACCGGCGCCCTGGTCTCGCCGGGGCGCGGATCGTCGAACAGCGGGCGGCCGGATCCGAGGATCGCCGGATGCGTGAACAGCAGGAGCTCGTCGAGAAGCCCCGCCTCGAGCAGCGCGGTGGCGAGTGTTGCCCCGCCCACGCCGATGCTGCCCTCGGTCTCGGCGCGGACCTCAGCGAGCCGGGATACTGCATCCTCTCCGATGACCTGCGTATGGAACGGGGCCTCGGTGCGGGTGCGCGAGACGAGGATCTTCGGCTTGTCGGTCCAGATCGCGCCGTACTCCTGCATGAACGCGGGCAGCGAGGCGTCGTCGCGCGCGGCGGGCCAGAACGACTCCATGATCTCGAACACGCGCCGGCCCTGCACCATGAGCGCGAGGTCCGCGGCGCGGCGGTTGAACTCGCGATGCAGCGCCTCGTCGATCCGCATCCAGTCGCCGCCGCCCTCGTCGCCGGGGGCGGCTTCGATCCGCAGATCGAGGGACACGTTCATCCAGTACACGAACCGGCCGGCCATGCGCCTCTCCCATCGTCGGGGACGCTCTCGACGCTAACCCCGGCCCCCCGCAGGCGCAACGCCCCCTCGTGGTGACGCCCACCAACAGAGTCGTCCCCGTGAGCGGACGCCATAGGCGCCGCTGACGGGGACGACTCGGAAGTAGGAGACTAGGCGGCGACGCGGGCGATCGCGGCGATCGCGCTCGTGAAGAACGGCAGACCGTCGACGCCGCTGCGCATGGCGGCGGAGGTGTCGGGACCGAAGCCGGGCTCGGTCGCGTGCTCGGGGTGCGGCATCAGACCCACGACATTGCCGCCGGGGTTGGTGAGGCCGGCGATGTCGCGGAGGGATCCGTTCGGGTTCACGCCCGCATAGCGGAAGGCGACCAGGCCCTCGCCCTCGATGCGGTCGAGCGTCTCGTCGGAGGCGATGTAGCCGCCCTCGGCGTTCTTGAGCGGGATGACGATCTCCTGCCCGCGCGTGAACTCGTGGGTCCAGGCGGTGTCGGCGTTCTCGACCGTGAGCTTCTGGTCGCGGCGCACGAAGTGCTGGTGATCGTTGCGGATCAGGCCGCCGGGCAGCAGGTGCGCCTCGACGAGCATCTGGAAGCCGTTGCAGATCCCGAGGATCGGCATGCCCTTGGCCGCCGCGTCCTTGACCTCGGTCATGATCGGCGAGAGCGCGGCGATCGCGCCGGAGCGCAGGTAGTCGCCGTAGCTGAAGCCGCCGGGCAGGATCACGGCGTCGACGCCGTCGAGGTCGTGCGCCCCGTGCCAGAGCGCGACCGGCTCGGCACCGGCGATGCGCACGGCGCGCTGGGCGTCCCGGTCATCAAGGGATCCGGGGAAGGTGACGACCCCGATCCGCACCGTCATTCGGCGACCTCGATGCCGACCACGTCCTCGATCACGGAGTTGGAGAGCACCTCTTCGGCGATCCGCCGGGCCTCGGCGAGCACGTCGTCGGTGACCTCACCGTCGACGGTGAGCTCGAAGCGCTTGCCGATGCGGACGTCGCTGAACGCGGTCACGCCGGTGCGGGCGAAAGCTCCGGAGACGGCCTTCCCCTGCGGGTCGAGCAGTTCGGACTTGGGCATGACGTCGACGACGATGGTGGGCATTCGAGGCTCCGAAATGTCGCGGGCGGGAGGGCGCGTCCAGTCTACCGTCCGGCGAGAGGCCGGACCGCGGTCAGCTGCGGAACACCGTGTGCACGTCGCCGACGACGTCGCGGCCGCCGAGCCCGTCGATCTCGAAGAGCACCGAGATCCCGGCGACGTGGTAGCCGAGCTGCTCGACGATCCTGCGGCCCGCGGCCAGGGTGCCGCCGGTGGCGAGCACGTCGTCGATGAGCAGGATGCGGGATCCCGCGGGCAGGTCGTCGTGCATCTCGATCGTGGCGGTGCCGTACTCCAGCGCGTAGTCCACGGACGCGGCCGGCAGGGGCAGCTTGCCCGCCTTGCGGATCGGCACGAAGCCGGTCCCCGCCTCGATCGCGGCGGCTCCGGCGAGGATGAAGCCGCGCGCCTCGATCCCGGCGACGACGTCGAAGGATCCGCGGAACGGCGCGACGAGCGCCTCGGTCGTCGCCTGCAGCGCTTCGCGGTCCGCCAGCAGCGGCGTGATGTCGCGGAACAGGATGCCCGGCTCCGGGTGGTCCGGGATCGAGCGGATGAGCGATTCGGCACGGACGAGCGCGGGCGAGGAGGTCACCGGTCCAGGGTACGCGGGCGGGCGCATCCAGTCCGTCTGTTGACATCGTGGGAGCGCTCCCATAGCCTGATCCGGATCGCCGGGAGAGCCCTCATGCGGCACGAGCGCCGCACCGCGAGCGTCCGTGAGGAGCACCCCCTCGCGAACCCCGCCGCGAATCCACCACCGCGCCGACCCGACGACGCACCAGCGAAGGAGCGCCCTTGAACACGTCCGTCCGCCGATTCCCCGACGGCTTCCTGTTCGGAGCCGCCACCGCCGCCTACCAGATCGAGGGCGCCGCCTTCGAGGACGGCCGCACCGCATCGATCTGGGACGCCTTCGCCCGCGAACCCGGTGCGGTGCTGAACGGCGAGACCGGCGACGTCGCGTGCGACCACTACCACCGGTACGCCGACGACGTGCGGCTCATGGGCGAGCTCGGCCTGCAGGCCTACCGCTTCTCCACCTCCTGGGCGCGAGTGCGGCCGGACGGCGGCGCGGTCAACCCCGCCGGCCTCGCGTTCTACGACCGCCTCGTCGACGAGCTGCTCGCAGGCGGCATCGTGCCCTGGCTCACGCTGTACCACTGGGACCTGCCCCAGGCGCTCGAGGAGAAGGGCGGCTGGACCTCCCGCGACACGGCGGAGCGCTTCGTCGAATACGCGCTCAGCGTGCACGACGCGCTCGGCGACCGGGTGCAGCACTGGACCACGCTCAACGAGCCCTGGTGCTCCTCGTTCCTGTCCTACACCGCAGGCGTGCATGCGCCGGGGCGGGTCGGCATCGAGGACGGCATGCTCGCCGCGCACCACCTGCTGCTCGCGCACGGCCGTACGGTCCAGGCGCTCCGGGAACGGGATCCGCGGCTCGACCTCGGGATCACGCTGAACCTCACGGTCGCCGATCCGGCCGACGCCCGGGATCCCGCCGACGTCGACGCCGCGCGCCGCATCGACGGGCAGTTCAACCGCTGGTTCCTGGACCCGGTGCTCCGCGGCGCCTACCCGGCCGACGTCGTCTCCGACATCCGCGAGGTGGATCCGATCGCCGTGCGCCGCTGGGCCGCCGCGATCCACGAGGGCGACCTCGACACCATCGCCGCGCCACTGGACTGCCTCGGCGTCAACTACTACCACGGGGAGCTCCTCTCCGGGACTCCGCAGCCGGGCAGCGCGGGCACGCCGCACGACGGCGGTGTCGAGGGAGAGAACGTGCGCCGCACGCGCTCTCCGTTCCCCGCCGCGGATGACGTGCACTGGGTCGAGCGCGGGCTGCCGCGGACGGGCATGGACTGGGAGGTGCAGCCAGAGGGGCTCACCCGGCTGCTGCGCCGGCTCGGCACCGAGTACGCGCCGGGGCTGCCGCTCTACGTGACCGAGAACGGCGCGGCGTACGACGACGAGGTCGAGGGTGCGCGCGTGGCCGACCCCGCGACGGGGGTCAGGACGGGCGGGCTCGTGCACGACGCCGAACGGGCCATGTTCCTGCGCGAGCACGTCGCGGCGACCTACGACGCGATCGAGGAGGGCGTCGACGTGCGCGGCTACTTCGCGTGGTCGCTGCTCGACAACTACGAGTGGTCCTGGGGCTACGGCAAGCGGTTCGGGATCGTGCGGGTCGACTACGACACGCAGGAGCGGATCGTGAAGGACTCCGGCCGCGAGTACGCCAGGATCATCGCCGCCCGGGCGGTCTGAGACATGGACGACGGGATGGGGTCGAGCGTCGGGCGCGCCACGATCGAGGAGGTCGCCGCTGCGGCGGGCGTCTCCCGGTCGACGGTGTCGCGGGTCGTGAACGGGTCGACCGCGGTGAGCCCGCACGCGCTCGCGGCGGTGCAGGATGCGATCGCGCGCCTCGGCTACGTCCCCAACCGCGCGGCGCGCTCGCTCGCCCTGCGGCAGACGCACGCGATCGCCCTCGTCGTGCCGGAGGACACCCGGCGCTTCTTCGGCGACCCCTACTTCGGCGCGGTCGTGGCGGGGATCAGCGACCGGATCGCACGCTCGGACTACATCCTGAACCTGCTGATCGCGAGCGACGACCCGGGCGGCCGGATGACGGGTTTCGTGCGCAACGGCGGAGTGGACGGCGCGATCATCCTGTCCCACCACAACAGCGACGCCTTCGTCGATCGCATCGTCGAGGCGGTGCCCGTCGTGTTCGGCGGCCGCCGTACGAACGGCGGCGAGGACGACTGGTTCGTGGACGTGGACAACGTCACCGGCGGCCGGCAGGCCGTCCAGCATCTGCGGGACATCGGGCGGCGGCGGATCGCGACCGTGACCGGACCGCTGTCGATGGCGGGCGCCGTGGACCGGCTCGCCGGGTTCCGCGAGCGCCTCGCCGAGGACGGGCTGGAGCCGTTCGCCGAGATCGCGGGCGACTACTCCGAGGCCAGCGGGGCGCGGGCGGCGCAGCAGCTGCTGCAGCGCGCCGCCGAACCCGGGGGAGCGCTGCCCGACGCGGTCTTCGCGGCGAGCGACCTCATGGCCCGCGGCGTGCTGCGCACGCTCCGCGGCGCGGGTGTGCGGATCCCCGAGGACGTCGCGATCATCGGCTTCGACGACTCGCCCGTGGCGCTCTCGACGGATCCGCCGCTCACGACGATCCGCCAGCCCATGCACGCGCAGGGCGAGGCGCTCGCGGGCGTACTGATCGATCGGCTCACCGGGGCCGCGCCTGCGCACCGCACGACGCTCGGCACCGAGCTGGTGGTGCGCGGGTCTGCGTAAGGCGGGTCGGGGCCGGTCGGCCTCGGCACCGCGAGCCCGGCAGGGACTCGACGCATAGCCGATCGGCTGATGCGGATCGGGCCGCGGCGTTCGTAGGCTGAGCCCATGGAACCGCGGTCGGAGGCGCAGCACGATCCGACCTTCGGCGACGGCGTGCGCGGGATCCTCGCCCCGGTGCGATTCGGGCGCGCGCTGCAGGTCGTGCTCATCGCGCTGATCGTGGTGAGCGGGATCCGGTACGTGCTCCGGCATGGCGAGGGCGAGAACGCCGTGCCGGTCCTCGCCGGCGCCGCCGTGCTGGTCGTGGCCGCCGTGCTGCAGGGGCTCGTCCCCCGTCGCGGTGCGTGGCCTGCGACGTGGGCGCTCGTGGTGTGCGTGCTCTGGGCGGCCCTGACGCTCGTGGCCCCGTCGTTCGGATGGTGCGCCGTTCCGCTCGCCTTCGCGGTGCTGCAGATCCTCCCGTTCTGGCCGGCGACCGCCGCGATCACGGCGATGACCGCGGTGGTGATCGCCGCGGAGCTGCGCCTGTCCGCGCTGTTCGACCCCACGCTCGTCGCCGGCCCGATCGGGATCGCGTTCGCCACGATCGTCGCCTACCGCGCGCTGGACCGCGAGGCGCGCGCCCGTCAGCAGCTGCTCGACGAGCTCACCGCGACGCAGGCCGACCTCTCCGCCGCGCAGCACCGCGCCGGCGCGCTCGCCGAGCGCGCGAGGCTGTCGCGCGAGATCCACGATTCCGTCGGGCAGGACCTGTCCAGCATCAACCTCCTTCTGCAGGCCTCCGAACAGGGCTGGGAGCGCCGTCCCGAGGCCGCAAGGATCCAGGTGCGCGCGGCTGCGGGGACAGCGCGATCCGCGCTCGACGAGGTGCGCCGGGTGGTGCGCGACCTCGCCCCCGGCGAGCTCGAGGGCGCTGCCGGATCCCTCCCCGCCGCCCTCGCGCGGGTGGTCGAGGACGCCGCGGGGCGCGGCGTCGACGTGCAGTTCCGCAGCCACGGCACCGCCGCCGAGGTGCCCCTGCCGGTGGCGTCGGCCATCATCCGGACCGTGCGCGGGGCGCTCGCGAACGTCGCGGAGCACGCCCGTGCGAGCAGGGTCGTGGTGAGCCTGACCGCGCAACCCGACGAGCTGCGCCTCGACATCCGCGACGACGGCGTCGGCTTCGACGCCCGGCCCTCGGCGATGTCGGCCAGGGCGGCGCAGCGCCGCGCGACCGGCCGCGGCCAGGGCATCCCGGGGATGGCGGAGCGGATCGCGCAGCTCGGCGGCGAACTGCAGGTCGAGAGCGCCCCGGGGGAGGGCACGACGCTGTCCCTCGTCTTCCCCTTCGGCGAGGACGGATCCGGAGCGGATCCGAAAGGCGAGCGCGGATCCGATCCGGATCCCAAGGAGGGGATCAGATGACGCTGCGGATCGTGCTCGTGGACGACCACCCCGTGGTCCGGGCGGGCGTCCGCGCCCTGCTCGAGTCGACGGACGACCTCGTGGTCGTCGGGGAGGCGTCGAACGCCGCCGACGCCGTGCGGGCGGTCGAGGCCGAGCGGCCGGACGTCGTGCTCATGGACTTGAGCCTGGGCGACGGCGAGGGCGGGATCGTCGCGACGGGCCGCATCCGCGCGCTGCCGGATTCGCCCGCCGTGCTCGTGCTGACCACGTACGACAGCGAGTCGGACATCCTGCGCGCCCTCGACGCCGGGGCTGCGGGCTATCTCCTCAAGGACGCGCCGCCGGACCAGCTCTTCGCGGGAATACAGGCGGTCTTCCGGGGTGAGCCCGCGCTCGCCCCTTCGGTCGCCGCCGTGCTCATGCGTCGCGCCGCCTCGCCGGAGCCGCGCATGACCGAGCGCGAGGTCGAGGTGCTCGAGCTGCTGGCCGACGGACTCGGCAACCGCGAGCTCGCGAAGGCGCTGTTCGTCTCGGAGGCGACCGTGAAGTCGCACCTCTCCCACATCTACGGCAAGCTCGGCGTCGACACCAGGGCCGGAGCCGTGGCCGCCGCGATCGAGCAGCGCATCATCCGGCGCTGACCGCGGCGGGCACGGGCGCCGTCTCCGCCGCGGACGCCGAAGCGCCCCGCCTCCCTGCCGTGCACAGCGCAGGAGACGGGGCGTCGGTCGCCGATCCCCCCAAGAGATCGGCGCCTGCGGTCAACCCCCCGATCGCAGGATCGCCCCGCCGAACAGCGCGAACGCCGTGATCCCTGCGGACAGGATCACCGCCGCCGATACGCCGGCCACCGCGAGCAGGGACACGCCCTGCCCGCCGAGGCGCTGTCCGCCCAACCCGATCGCCACGCCCTCCGGTCGTTCGATCGGGCCGGTGCTCTCGTCGCGGTACGGGCCCGTGCGCGCCGCGAAGCGTCGGTGCAGCTCTTCGGCGAGCTGCACGATCCCCTGCATCACGTCCGGTCGGTCGAACCGGGTGCTGCCGGGCAGATACACGTAGGCGCGGTCCTCGACCAGTTCGAGCTCGGCGCCGGCGCCGAGATCCAGGACCCGCGCCATGAGGTCTGGCGTGAAGATGTAGAGGGCGTCGCGCTGATAGCCCTCGGGCACGAGCAGCTGGAAGGTCGACGCGAAGTGCCCCTCGAGGTCCATCCGCGCGCCGCCCAGCCCCAGGGTGGGCACGATGCTGCGGCGCCGGTTGCGCAGCACGATGTGCGGGACCTTCGCGGGCAGCGGCAGCTCGATGAAGGCGAAGGGGCGCTGCACGGTCGCGGCCTCGTCCCGACCGCCGACCGAATGCGCGACGCCCAGCTCGAACGGGATGCGCTCGTCCTCCGAGGCGATCACGCCGCGCTCGATCGAGCGGCGCATGCGCGTGAACGCCGAACCCGGGCGTCGGGTGCCCTGCAGCAGATCCGCATAGGCCCACCCGTTCGCCCACGCGAACATCGCCAGGCGTGCGCGACGGGAGAGACTCACGGCGTACCAGACGAAGCCGAACGCCCCCAGCACGCCGTAGAAGACGCCGAACACGGCGAGCAGCGGCACCCGCGCGAGCATCCCGATCGAGCCCAGCCACCAGAGCCCCGCCACGATCGCCGCCGTGAGCAGCAGCACCCCGGCGAGCACGGCGAAGAAGCGCCGGTGCAGGGGGATGCGCGCCGCACGCTCGTAGGCGAGCAGCGTGCGCATCCCCGGCGGGGTCCGCAGAGCCGAGAGGTCGACCCTGATCGGCTCCGCGGCGCGCGGATCCGTGCTCATGCGCCCCTCGCTCACCCGACCCGCCAGGGCAGGGATGCCCACGGCCCGTTGCGCTTCGCGGTGGACGCCGCCCCGAACTCGGACCAGCCGTCGCCGAACTTGTCGAAGGTCTTCTCGCCGATCACGCCGTCGCTCCAGTGCATCACGCGGCCCGTGATGTAGCTCAGGCCGAAGTCGGCCCAGGAGGAGAACGCCGGGCGGCCCTCTTCATTGATGCGGTGGATGATCGCCCGCGCCTCCGGCACGTCGGCGTGGCCCAGGGCGACGCCCCAGGTCGCGAGCGCGACGGCCTGGCCGAGCGCGTAGCCGTCGAGCGTGCGGACGTAGACGTCGGGCGTGACGATGTCCTTGCCGACGAGCTTGCGCACCTGCGCCTCGACGCCTTCGATCGCCGCGACGAAGGTGCGGGCGTCGCGCTTGTCGCCGCCGGCCTCGATGATCGCGGCCGTCCACTCCTTGGACTTCGGCACGCGGCCGAGGCGTCCCACGAGCTCCGCACGGATGGCGAGGCACGTCACCCACACGTCGCGGCGACGCCGGACGGTCACGAGCCTTTCGATGCCGGCGAGCCATTCCTCACGGGTCGCGACGCCCCACATCTCGACGAGCCGCTTCTTCTCGCCCGCGCCGAGCGCGGACGCGGTCGGATCGTTCCACGGGCCGGACGGCTGGTTCACGATCTGCAGGAACCCCAGGGCGATCTCGTTCGCCTCGCGGTCGTCGGTCGAGTACGCCTCTGAGGGCTTCACCTTCGCGGCCGGCATGATCCAGATCACCAGGAAGAACAGGACGACCACACCGACGATCACCCACACCCACCACTGGGCGAAGAGCCAGCCGATGAGGCTGCCGAGGTCGTTCAGATCGACGCGGGCGCTGCCGTGCATGAGGGTCCTTCGGTGTTGGGGGGATTTGTAGGTTGAATGAATATTCAGTGATTAATGTAGCGAAAGGATCCGTCACCCGGAAAACGGATCCGGAAGGCACGGCGCATGGCCCGCTCCCCGGAGCAGAACCGCATCGCCCGGGAGCGCTCGCGCGAGAGCCTGCTCGAGGCGGCGATCGACGTCTTCGCCGAGCGCGGGATCGACGGCGCCACGATCGCCGACATCACCGGGCGCGCGGGCGTCGCGCAGGGGCTGGTCAACTACTACTTCGGCGGCAAGGAGCAGCTCGTACAGGCCGTGATCGACCGCTGGTTCGACATGCTGCTCGGCATCGCGCACAGCGGCCCGCCGCCCGTGCCGGGCGTGGCCGGGGAGGCAGACGGGGGCGCTGCGCGGTCCGACGAGGAGCAGGTCCCTCCGCCGTCCGCCGCATCGCTTCCCCCCGAGGTGCGGCTCGCGGCCATCATCGACACCGCGCTCGGCATGACCGCGGTCGCCCTCCCCCTGCAGCGCGTGGTGGTCGCGCTGCAGCAGCAGCCGACCACGCGGGCACTGTTCGCGGAGGGGGAGCGGCGGCACATGGCGGGGGTCGTCGCCGCGGAGGACGCCGTGCGATCGATCTTCCGCGACCGCGGCGACGCGGATCCGGCGCTCGAGGAGATCATGCTCCGCAGCGTGCTCGATGGGATCGTCGGGCAGTGCATCGTCTACGGCGACTCGTATCCGCTCGAGGCGGCACGCCGCTGGGTGCACCGCCGCTACGGTCTGCCGGAGCCTGCAGCGCCCCTCCCCGGCATGACGAAGCCCGCGCCGGGCTCGGGATCCGAGCCGCGCGCGCGGGCTTCGCGCTGATCAGGCGGGGTCGCCGCCCATCGGGCCGACGGCCTCGAGGGGGCGGGGGTCGTCAGCCCCCGACTTGCGCAGCCGGGCGATGGCGTTGCCGCCGTGGTAGATCACGATCGCGGCCACGGTCGCGATGACGATGCCGCCGAGCACGAAGCCCGAGTCCTTGATCGCGATCGAGAACCCGCCGACCGCGATGACGAGAGCGACCGCAGCGGTGTACTGGTTCACGGGACGGGAGAAGTCGACACGGTTGTCCACCCAGATCTTGATGCCGATCACGCCGATGAGGCCGTAGAGCCCAGTGGTGATGCCGCCGAGCACGCCCGGAGGCACCGAGTTGATGATCGCGCCGAACTTCGGCGAGAGGCTGAGCAGGATCGCCGCGATGCCGGCGACCCAGTAGGCCGCGGTCGAGTACACCCTGGTCGACGCCATCACGCCGATGTTCTCGCCATAGGTGGTCGTTCCGGATCCGCCGAAGAAGCCGGCGATCGTGGTCGAGACGCCGTCGGCGATGAGCGCCTTGCCGGTCTGCGCGTTGATCTCCGGATCCTCGACCATGGTCGCGACGCCGCGGACGTGACCGACGTTCTCGGCGATGAGCACGAGCACGACGGGGAGGAACATCGCAATGCCGCTCCACACGCTCGGCGTCCCGAAGTCGGGGAAGTGGAACGTGGGAAGGCCCACCCAGGCCGCCTTGTCGACCGCGGAGAAGTCGAGCTCGCCGCGGAACCCGGCGAAGATGTAGCCCGCGATCACGCCGAGGAAGATCGAGATCCGGCCCAGGAATCCGCGGAACAGCACCGCGAACACGATCGTGATCGCGAGGGTGAAGGTGGCCGTGACGGGCGCCTGGGCGAAGTTGCCGTACGCGGCGCCCGCGAGATTGAACCCGATCAGCGCGACGATCGTGCCCGCCAGCACAGGCGGCAGGAACCGGTCCACCCACTTCACTCCGGCCACGTGCACGACGACGCCGATGATCGCGAGCAGCACGCCGACCGCGACGATGCCGGCGAGGGCCGCGCCGATCCCGCTGTCGCCGCCCGTGGCGTGGGCGGCCGTCGCGGCCGTCACCGGGGCGATGAACGCGAACGAGGATCCGAGGTAGCTGGGCAGCTTGTTCCGTGTGATGAGCAGGAACAGGATCGTGCCCACGCCGCTGAACAGCAGGGTGGTCGGCACCGGGAAGCCGGTGAGGATCGGCACCAGGAACGTCGCGCCGAACATCGCGACGACGTGCTGCACGCCGATCGCGATCGTGGCGGGCCAGTTCAGGCGCTCATCGGGGCGGACGACGGCGCCGGGTTCGACGGTGCGTCCGTCGCCGTGGATCTTCCACAGGGACATGCGGACTCCTCGGGATCGGGGGAGGGGGCTGGAGAAACCCTATCCTGGGCGTTCCCTGGGAGCTCGCGTCGCGGCGACGGACCGTGTCCCACTTCTTGCAGACCGTGTCCCACTTTTGGTGACACCGTGTCCCGAATTCGGCGGCGATTTGGCCTGTTTCGCAGCCGAAAGTGGGACATGGTTCTGCGCGAACCCGTCGGCCCCGCCCAGCCTGGCCCCGCGGGTCAGCCCGGCCCGGCCCGGTCCCGCCCCGCCGGCCCGGTCAGGCCGTCAGGCGGCCGAGCAGCTCGGCGTAGCGCGCGGCGGTCTCCGTGACCACGTCCTCGGGCAGCACGGGCGGGGTGCCCTGCTTGTCCCAGTGGGCGCTCAGCCAGTCCCGCACGATCTGCTTGTCGAAGCTCGCCATCCGTTCGGAGGGGGTGGATCCGGTCCGCCACGACTCGGCGTCCCAGTATCGGGAGGAGTCGCTGGTCAGCACCTCATCGGCGAGGCGGAGGACGCCGTCGGCGTCGACGCCGAACTCGAACTTCGTGTCGGCGAGGATGAGGCCGCGCTCCTCGGCGACGGCGGCCGCGCGGCGGTAGATCGCGAGCGACAGGTCGCGCAGCTCGGCGGCGCGCTCGGCGCCGACGATCTCGGTGGTGCGCTCGAAGGTGATGTTCTCGTCGTGCTCGCCCATCGGCGCCTTGTACGCGGGCGTGAACAGCGGCTCGGGCAGCCGGTCGCCGTTCTCCAGTCCATCGGGCAGCGGGATCCCGCAGACCGTGCCGCTCTGCTGGTACTCGAGCCAGCCGGATCCGGTCAGGTAGCCGCGCACCACGCACTCGATCGGCAGCATCTCGAGCGACCGGGCGAGCATCGCGCGATCGGCGACCTCGGCGGGGACGTCGCCGTCCACGAGGTGGTTGGCGATCGGATCCGCGCCCTCCGCGAGCCGGTCGAACCACCAGCGGCTGAGGCCCGTGAGCAGGGCGCCCTTGTGCGGGATCGGCGGCTCGAGCGCGAAGTCGAATGCGCTGACCCGATCGCTCGCGACGACCAGCAGCCGCTTGTCCGCCGGATCCTCCGGAGCGTACAGATCGCGGACCTTGCCGGAGTAGAGGTGACGCCAGCCGGACAGTTCGAGGGGTGTGCTCACGCGTCCATTATCGCGGGCGTCCCGCGGGGTCGGTCACGGAGGCGGCCGGCGATGTCCGAGGCCGGGCCTAGTGTGCTCGGGTGAGCGCCGACATCCCCTTCGAGATCCTGACCGACCGTCTCAGCCTGCGTCGGCCCGAGCCGGGCGACCTGGATGCCGTCTTCGCCATCTACAGCGATCCCCGCGTCTGGACGCACTTCCCGAGCCTGCGGCCCACCGAGCCGGAACGGGTCGCGGCCATGATCGAGCGCTGGGAGTCCAGCTGGAGGATCCACGGACTCGGATCCTGGATCGTGCGACTGCGCGAGACCGGCGAGGTCATCGGCAACGGCGGTGGCACGATGCTCGGCGCCGACGCGCCTGACGCAGGGCCCGATGGGCCGGCGCGCGTGTGGAACCTCGGCTACCGCCTCTCCGCGGATCATCACGGCCGCGGGTACGCGACGGAGATCGCCCGCGCCGCGCTCGCGGCTGCGGCGCAGGCAGCCCCTGAGGTCCCGGTCATCGCCTACCTCGTCGAGCACAACCGTGCCTCCGCTGCGGTGGCGGAGAAGGTCGGCCTTCGACTCGTCCACCGCGCTCCGGATCTGGGCAACCCGGATCCGGCCGTCCTGCGCCTCGTCTATGCGGATCGTGCGCTGACGCCCGCCCAGCTCACCGCGGCCCTGCGATGAGGGCGCGAGGAACACTGGCGTGCGGATCAGGTCCGGCGTATAGTCGTTGTCGGACTAGTCCAGATGGACTAGTCGGGATGGAGTGATGGTGAAGGATCCGGCGCTCACCTCTCTGGGGGTGATGGTGCTCGCGCTGCTGAGCGAGGGCGACATGCACCCGTACGAGATGGCGCGGCTGCTGCGCGCCCGTCGCGACGACCGGATCATCCCGATCTCCAACGGAACGCTCTACCACACCGTCTCCCGCCTGCACGGGCAGGGACTGCTCGAGGAGGTCGGCGTCGATCGCGACGGCAACCGCCCGGAGCGGACGACGTACGCGGTCACGCCGGCGGGCGCGGACGCGGTGCGCGAATGGGTGCGCCGTGAACTCGGCGGCAGCCGGCGGCAGACCCCGTTCCGCGTCGCTCTGGCCGAGGCGCACAACCTCGACCGTGACGAGACCGTCGAGCTTCTCACGCAGCGGCTCGCGCTGCTTCGCGAGGAGCTGGCGACGATCGGCGCCTCGCTCGACGGCGCCGGCACCCGAGACGTGCCGGAGCAGTACCTCCTCGAGCCGATCCGGCACCGCCTGATGCTGCAGGCGGAGATCGACTGGCTCGGCGCCCTGATCCCCCGGATCTCTTCCCCCGACTTCTCGTGGGGGCCGGATCCGGACCACCTTCTTGCCAAGCGAAAGGCACACCAGAATGGCTGAAACCATCGGTACGTCGACCGGCGCCTACGCCGTCGGCCACAAGCCGAAGAGCCCCTGGCCCGCCCTCTGGGCGCTGGTCATCGGATTCTTCATGATCCTCGTGGACACCACGATCGTCTCGGTCGCGAACCCTGCCATCAAGGCCGCGCTCGACCCGTCCACGAACAACCTCGACAACGTCGTGTGGGTGACCAGCGCCTACCTGCTCGCCTACGCCGTGCCGCTGCTGATCACCGGGCGCCTCGGCGACCGCTTCGGTCCGAAGAACATGTACCTGATCGGCCTGACGATCTTCACGCTGGCCTCGCTCGGCTGCGGCCTCTCCGGTTCGCTGGAGATGCTGATCGCGTTCCGCGCCGTGCAGGGCCTCGGCGCCGCGCTGATGACCCCGCAGACCATGGCGGTCATCACGCGCACCTTCCCGGCCGAGCGCCGTGGTGCCGCGATGGGCCTGTGGGGCGCGACGGCGGGTGTCGCCACGCTCGTCGGCCCCCTTGCGGGCGGTCTGCTCGTCGACGCGCTCGGCTGGGAGTGGATCTTCTTCATCAACCTTCCGGTCGGCGTGATCGGCTTCGTGCTCGCCTGGATCCTCGTCCCGCGCCTGAAGACCCACGAGCACCGGTTCGACATGGTCGGCGTCGTGCTCAGCGCTCTCGGCCTGTTCCTCATCGTGTTCGGGCTGCAGGAGGGTCAGCACTACGACTGGGCCGGGTGGATCTGGGCGATGATCGCGGCCGGCATCGTGGTGATGGCGGTCTTCATCTGGCAGCAGGCGAAGACCCGCAGCGAGCCGCTGGTGCCGCTCGGCCTGTTCCGCGACCGCAACTTCTCGGTCGCGAACTTCGGGATCGCCACCGTCGGGTTCACCGTGACGTCGATGTCGCTGCCGATGATGTTCTTCTACCAGCTCGCCCGCGGCCTCACGCCGACCGAGGCGGCGCTGCTGCTGATCCCGATGGCGGTGCTGTCGGGTGTGCTCGCCCCGATCGCGGGCCGGATCCTCGACCGCGTCGATCCGCGCGTCCTGCTCGTGCCGGGCCTCGGCCTCACGACGGTCGCCCTGATCTGGTACGGGCTGCTGATGAACCCGGACACCCCGATCTGGATGTTCCTGCTGCCCTCTGCGCTCATGGGCATCGGCCAGGCCGGCATGTGGGGGCCGCTGGCCACCACGGCCACGCGCAACCTCGAGCCGCGCCAGGCGGGCGCCGGCGCCGGCATCTACAACACCACCCGGACGATCGGGTCCGTGCTCGGCTCGGCCGCGATCGCCGCGCTCATGCAGGGCCGCCTGGAGGCGAACCTGCCGGGGGCCGCGAGCCAGGGCGGCGACTTCGGCGCGGGCAAGCTGCCCGACTTCGTGGTGGCGGGGTTCTCCTCCGCCATGGCGCAGTCGATGATCCTGCCCGCCGCCGTCCTGCTCGTGGGCGTGATCGGGGTCCTGTTCATGCAGCGTCCGGCGCACCTCGTGAAGAGGTGACCCGGCGCGCCTGCTGACGCGGTGCGCCTCTGACGCGGTGCTCCTCTCGTCGGCGCCCCCTCTGAGCATCGACACCCCCTCGTATGGACGTCCATACGAGGGGGTGTCGGTACTGCGAGGGGGCGTCGACGTTCGCGGGTGCGGCGCGACTCTCGTCCTCCCCAGACCCGCTGTTTCCGGCGTCTCCCACGGAATCGGTGACTGACCGGATCCTCGGTCGTCGAGCCGCATACCGTGGCGGCGGAGGTGCGCCGATGCCGACGGTTCTGCGACAACGAGGACGACGGTTCTTCTTCTACAGCAACGAGGGTGCCGAACCACCGCACGTCCACGTGGAACAAGCGGGAAGCACGGCCAAGTTCTGGCTTGCGCCCGTAGAATGTGCGGACAACAGGGGATTCTCGACACGCGAGATCGCCGCGCTGGTCCGGATCATCATCGTGCACGAGCAGGAGTTCGAGGAGGCATGGCATGAGCACTTCGACGCATGAAGCCGTCGCCCTCGACGTCCGCATCGACGAGGAGATCCATGTGCGCCTTCTCGACGGCCGCACGGTCAGCGCACCACTGTCCTGGTTCCCACGCCTCGCTGCGGCGACCCCGGCGCAACGCGCCGACTGGCGTCTGATCGGGCGCGGCGAAGGGATCCACTGGCCTCAGCTCGA
Source organism: Microbacterium azadirachtae (assembly GCF_000956505.1). Taxonomy (GTDB): domain Bacteria; phylum Actinomycetota; class Actinomycetes; order Actinomycetales; family Microbacteriaceae; genus Microbacterium; species Microbacterium azadirachtae_A. The sequence goes on from NZ_JYIX01000033.1 coordinate 104,857, forward strand.
TGAGGACCTCTCGGTCGCCGGGCTGCTCGCCGGGCGCTGAAGTCGGAGCTGCCCGCGTCCCGGTCCCTGCACGGGGACTCCTTCCGTCGGCGCCCCCTCTGAGCATCGACACCCCCTCGTATGGACGTCCATACGAGGGGGTGTCGATACTGCGAGGGGGCGTCGACGTTCGCAGGCGCGGCCGCAAGCCAAGCCAAGCCGCGGGGTGGCGCTCCCGGGCCGATTTACTGCGCGACGCGCGCGGCGATGTCGGTGCGGTGGTGTGCGCCGTCGAGGCGGATCCGGCCGAGCGCCTCGTAAGCCCGGGCGCGGGCGTCGGCGAAGTCGGATCCGGTCGCGACCACGTTCAGCACGCGGCCGCCGGTCGCGATGAGGTTGCCGCCGGGAGCGTCGGGCCCCGCGGTCGCCGCGTGCACGACGCTGACGCCGTCGACGGCCGCGGCCTCGGCCAGGCCCTCGATCGGGCGGCCGGTCTGCGGCGCCTCGGGGTAGCCCTCGCTCGCGAGCACCACGGTGATCGCGACGTCGTCGCGGAACTCCGGCTGCGGCTGGTCCTCGAGCGTGCCCGTGGCGGCCGCGAGCAGCAGTTGCGACAGCGGCGTGCGCAGGCGCGGCAGCACCACCTGGGTCTCCGGGTCGCCGAAGCGCGCGTTGAACTCGATCACGCGCACGCCGTTCGGCGTGAGGATGAGGCCGGCGTAGAGCAGGCCGATGAACGGCGTGCCCTCGGCGTCCAGCTGCTTCACGACGGGGAGGGCGACGGTGCGGGTGACTTCCTCGACGAAAGCCGCCTCGCTGCCGAACTGTTCGTCGAGCCACGGCAGGGGCGAGTAGGCGCCCATGCCGCCGGTGTTCGGCCCCTCGTCGCCGTCGAAGGCCCGCTTGAAGTCCTGCGCGGGGCTCAGCGCACGGACGGTGTCGCCGTCGCTGAGGAAGAACAGCGAGACCTCAGGCCCGGTGAGGAACTCCTCGATGAGCACGGGGCCGTGCGGAAGGTAGTGCTCGGCGTGGGCGAGCGCGGCGGCGCGGTCGGGGGTGACGATGACGCCCTTGCCTGCGGCGAGTCCGTCGGCCTTGACCACGTACGGGGCGCCGAGCTCGTCGAACGCGGCCTCGACCTCGGCAGCGGTCGCCGCGCGCACGGCGCGGCCGGTCGGCACCGAGGCCGCCTCCATGATCCGCTTCGCGAACGCCTTGGATCCCTCCAGCTGCGCCGCGGCGCGGCCGGGTCCGAAGACCGGGATCCCGTGCGCGCGCACTACATCGGCGACGCCCGCGACGAGCGGCGCCTCCGGGCCGATGACGACCAGGTCCACGCCGTGCTCGTCGGCGAACGCGCGGACGGCCGCGCCGTCCATCGGATCCACCTCGACCAGCGTCGCGTCCTGCGCGATCCCGGCGTTGCCGGGGGCGCAGAGGATCTCGTGCCCCTTCCGCTCGGCGCGCAGGGCGAGGATGATCGCGTGCTCACGGGCACCGGAACCGAGGACGAGGATCTTCACCCCGTCAGCCTACCGAGCGGGCGCTCGTCGATGACGGTCGTGACGTGGTGGGGACCGTCACACCTCGAGGCGGATGGGGCGCTCGTCGGCGCGGTCCCAGGGGAGGGTCCAGCCGGCGGCCTCGAAGACGCCGTCGAGCACCATCGCCGTGAAGCCCCACACGATCGTGCCGTCGACGTCGAAGGCGGGGCCGCGGAAGGTCTGCCCCATCCGGGTGAGCGTCGAGGTGAACCGGGTCGCCGGATCCAGCAGTGTCGCGACAGGCACGCGGAACACCTGCACGGTCTCGGCGTGATCCACCGCGACCACCCGCGAGGGTTCGCGCCACCAGCCCAGCACCGGGGTGACGAGATGGTTGCTGGCGGCGAGGGGGATCTCCGGAAGCGTCGCGAGGATCTCGACGCCGGCCGGATCCAGCCCGGTCTCCTCCTGCGCCTCGCGGAGGGCCGTCGCGGCGGGATCCGGATCCTCATCCTCCCGGCGTCCGCCCGGGAACGAGACCTGCCCCGGATGCGAGGAGAGCGTCGCGGCACGGCGCTGCAGCAGCACGTCGAGATCGGCGGGCACCGTGACCGCAGCCGCGTCCGACGGCTCGTCATCGAGGCGGCCGAACAGGATCAGCACCGACGCCGCGTGCGCATCGTCGTCGACCCCGGGGAAGCGGCCGAGGCCGAGCGCGCCCTTCGTCGCCGCCGCGAGCAGGTCGGAGCGCGCCCCGGCGGTGTCCGTGGCGGGTGTCTCGGCGGAGGAAGTCATCGTGCCGAGCCTATGCCCGTGGTGCCTAGCATGGACCTATGGCGAGCAGGATCGACACGGCGGCAGGGCGCGCGGCGCTCGACGCCGCCCGTGCGGCGCTCGCCGCCGGCGGGAAGCCCGCTCGCACCGACTACGCCACGGCCGTGCGCTATCTGCTGCAGCTGCTCGACGAGAAGGCGCCGGGCAACAGCGTCGAGGTGCGCGTGCCGCCGTTCGGCGCCGTGCAGGTGGTGCAGGGTCCGCGGCACACCCGCGGCACCCCGCCGAACGTCGTCGAGCTGGATCCGGCCACGTGGATCGCGGTCGCGACCGGATCCGAGACCTGGGCGTCGGCGCTCGATGCGGGTCGGATCCACGCCTCCGGCACCCGTGCGGATCTCACCGAGCTGCTGCCGTTGCGCCCGTGATCGCGCGGCGAGGTCGCTCTCGCGCGGAGCACTCCACAGGTGCGCGTGGGACAATGGAGGCATGAGCACGCCGCAGCCGGACCGCACGCCCGAGATCGTCGAGGCGCGCGTCCGTCGTGCGCCGCGCTGGGGCGTCTTCCTCGGCATCGGCGTGGGGGTGGGCGTGGTCCTCGCGTTCGTGCTGACCGTGTCCGGCAACTTCGACGCGTCGGAGGCGACGCAGGTCGCCTACCCGTTCGGGCAGGTGTTCGGCTTCCTGCTGCTGTGGACGGTTCCCGTCGGCATCGCCCTGCTCGGCGTCCTCGCGCTCATCCTCGAGCGCGCCGCCCGTCGCAGCGAGCGCGTGGTGCGCGTCGACCGCGAGACCGTCGCGGAGTAACCCGCCGGGGCCCGACTGCGCCCTGGTGCCGAAGACCGGATCCCGGCCGGGTCGTTTTGGGGCGCACCTCCACGTTTTGGGGCGCGCCAGACCCCGTTTGGCGGCGCCAGTGCGCCCCAAACCGTCAGATCACGCCCCAAACCGGCGCTAGATCCCCCACGAGGCTGCTCACACTCGAACGGCTCCGCTCACGCCACTTCGGCGATGACGGGGCGGATCGCGCTGTCGAAGTCCACGGGGTCGTGCCGGAGGCTGTCGGTCACGGCGATGCTGAACGCCCCGATGCGCCAGATCCCGCGCTGCGCGAGCGGCAGAACGTGCACGTTGAGTTCGAAGGAGTGCGCGCGGCGTCCGGTGTCGCGCTCGAACTCTGCGAGTGCGGCGGCGTAGGCGCGGTACGGATCGCCCGTGCCGGAGACGGAGCGCGAGTAACGCTGCTGAGCCTCGTTCGCGTAGCGCACCACCTCGGAGGCGAGCGGCGCGATCGCCGCGCGCAGCCGTTCCGCCCCCACGGCCGGGAGCGCGACGATCGTGTCGAAACCGTCGATGAGTTCGAGCGGGGATCGGGACGGATGCGTCTCCGGCTCCACGGTCATGTCCCAGTACGCCCGCCACTGCCGCTCGAGCGCGTCGTCCACCCCGCCGTCGTCGAAGGCGCGCAGCGGGTGGTCCCTCAACGTGGGCAGCTCCGCCGGGATCCGGATCCCCAGTCGCTGGCGCAGCGCGAGCGCGATGAGCACCGGGATCCCGGCCTCCTCGCGCACCAGCCACTGCGGCTTGTCGACCATGCGCCCATCGTACGGATTTCCGGGCCGCGCGGGGCCTGTTTGCGGGTCACGATCGCGGACGCGGATCCCGGGCGCGGCTCTGCCTCCTCGAGCCCGGGCCGGCGGGCGACCGCACAGCCGCCCGCCGGTAGGATTGTCGGGTGTCCTCCCGCACCTATGCTGAGGCCGGCGTCGATACGGCAGCCGGCGATCGAGCCGTCGAACTCATGAAGTCCGCCGTCCGTGCCACGCACGGACCAGAGGTTCTCGGCGGGGTCGGCGGATTCGCCGGTCTCTTCGACGCCTCCGCCCTGCTCGGCTATCGCCGACCGCTGCTCGCGTCGAGCACCGACGGCGTCGGCACCAAGGTCGCGATCGCGCAGGCGATCGACAAGCACGACACGATCGGGCACGACCTGGTCGGCATGGTCGTGGACGACATCGTCGTGGTCGGCGCGAAGCCGCTGTTCATGACGGACTACATCGCCTGCGGCAAGGTCTTCCCCGAGCGGATCGCCGACATCGTGCGCGGCATCGCCGAGGCCTGCGAGCTCACCGGCACCGCCCTCGTCGGCGGTGAGACGGCCGAGCACCCTGGGCTGCTGGGCGTCGACGACTACGACGTCGCGGGCGCCGCGACCGGAATCGTCGAGGCGGACCGGATCCTCGGATCCGAGCGCGTGCAGGACGGCGACGTCGTCCTCGCCCTCGCCTCGAGCGGCCTGCACTCGAACGGCTACTCGCTCGTGCGGCACATCCTCGCGAAGGCCGGGATCGGCTACGGCGACCGTGCCGTCGACCTGGGCGCCACGTGGGGCGAGGCCCTGCTGACCCCCACCCGCCTCTACACGACGCCGCTGCTCGGCATCGCCGAGAAGTTCGACAGCGCCGTGCACTCCCTCAGCCACGTCACCGGCGGCGGCATCGCGGCCAACCTCGCGCGCGTCCTGCCGCTGGGGTCCTGGGCCGAGGTCGACCGCTCCACGTGGTCGCCCGCTCCGGTGTTCCGTGTGCTGAGCGACCTGGCCGGCTCGACGCTGGAGTCCAGCGAGGGCACCTGGAACCTCGGCATCGGCTTCCTCGCGGTCGTCGACGCCTCCTCCGCCACCGCGATCGCCGAGGCGCTCACGGCCGGCGGCATCGACACCTGGCAGGTCGGGACGGTGCGGCTCGACGCCGTGGCTGCGCGCCCGGCCGGCGATTTCGAACAGGGCGCCAAGGGCGTCGACGGCGGTGCAGTGCGCCTGGTCGGCGCCTACGCGGACGGAGCGAACTGACACCCATGTGCGGCATCGTCGGAATGGTCGGGCACAGCCCGGTCAACCAGGACATCTACGACGCGCTCCTCCTGCTGCAGCACCGCGGGCAGGACGCGACCGGCATCGCGACGGCGGAGCCCAGCGGCGTCATGCACATGGCCAAGGCGGAAGGCATGGTGCGCGAGGCGTTCCGCACGCGCGACATGCGTTCGCTGCTCGGCAACGTCGGCCTCGGCCACGTCCGCTACGCCACGAAGGGCACCGCCTCGAGCGAGGAGGAGGCCCAGCCGTTCTACGTGAACGCGCCCTACGGCATCGTTCTCATCCACAACGGCAACCTCACCAACACGCGTGAGCTCACCGCCGACATGGCGCACCGCGACCGCCGTCACCTGAACTCCTCGAGCGACACCGAGCTGCTGCTGAACGTGCTCGCGCACGAGCTGCAGACCACGACCTCGACCGTCGACCTCGACTCCGAGCGCATCTTCGAGGCCGTCGCGCGCACGCACGAGCGGATCGAGGGCGCTTACGCCGTCATCGCGATCCTCGCCGGCTACGGGCTGCTGGCCTTCCGGGATCCGTTCGGGATCCGCCCGCTGATCCTCGGCAAGCGCATCAGGGCCGGCAGGGAGGAGTGGGTCGTCGCGAGCGAGTCGCTCGTGCTCGAGAACGGCGACTACGAAGTCGTCCGCGAGGTCGAGCCCGGTGAGGCCGTCTTCATCACGAACGAGGGCACGCTGTTCTCCAAGCAGTGCGCGAAGGCTCCGGTCCTCGCTCCCTGCGCGTTCGAGTACGTGTACCTGGCCCGCCCCGACTCGGTCATGAACGGCATCTCGGTCTACGAGTCCCGCCTGCGCATGGGCGACCGCCTCGCCGACACGATCGCGAAGCACGTGCCGCTCGACGAGATCGACGTGGTCATGCCGATCCCCGACTCCTCGCGCCCCGCCGCGATGGAGGTCGCCCGCAAGCTCGGCATCGAGTACCGCGAGGGCTTCTACAAGAACCGCTACGTGGGCCGGACCTTCATCATGCCCGGCCAGGCGGTGCGCAAGAAGAGCGTGCGGCAGAAGCTGAACGCGATGTCGACCGAGTTCAAGGGCAAGAACGTGCTGCTCATCGACGACTCGATCGTGCGCGGCACCACCTCGAAACAGATCATCCAGATGGCGCGCGACGCCGGTGCGAAGTCCGTGATCTTCGCCTCCGCGGCTCCGCCGATCCGTCACCCTCACGTGTACGGCATCAACATGCCGTCGAAGCACGAGCTCATCGCGCACGGCCGCACGATCCCCGAGATCGCCGAGGTGCTGGGCGCCGACCGTCTCGTGTACCAGGAGGTCGAGGACCTCAAGGCGGCGATCACCGAGGGATCCGAGCTCAGCGATCTCGACATGAGTCCGTTCGACGGCCGGTACGTCACCGGAACCGTCACGGAGGAGTATCTGGGCTGGCTCGAGGGGTCGCAGACCTCGTGACGGCAGGCGGACTGCAGACCCGTCCGCTCTGGCAGGGGCGCACCCTGGCGGTGCTCGGGATCGTGCTGTGCGCGTTCTCGCTGCGCTCCGCGGTGGCCTCGCTGTCCCCGGTCGTCGACCTGATCGGGCGGGACTTCCCGCTCTCGCCCGCGATCATCGGCCTGATCGGCACGGCCCCGCCCGTGTGCTTCGCGCTGTTCGGCCTGCTGACGCCGCTCTTCGAGCGCCGGCTCGGCCTGGAGCGGGTCGCGGTCATCGCGCTGAGCGCGGTGACGCTCGGGCTCATCGCGCGCGGCGTCGCGGTGAACGCCGTGACGCTCGTGATCGCGACCGCGCTCGTCTTCGCGGGCGTCGGCATGGCGAACATCCTGATGCCGCCGCTGGTGAAGAAGTACTTCGCCGACCGCATGGGCCTGATGATGACCGTCTACACGACCGTCATGGCCTTCTCGACCTTCCTCCCGCCGCTCGTCGCCGTGCCGATCGCGGAGACCGCGGGATGGCGCACCTCGCTCTCGATGTGGGCCGTGTTCGCGCTCGCCGGCACGATCCCGTGGATCGTCATGCTCGTGCGCGAGCGGATCGGTGCACCGCAGGATACGACCGCCGCGGATCCGGATCCCGCGCCGGAGCAGGAGGAGAGGATCCGCGAGGGCCGCGACGTCTCGCTCGAGGATGCGGTCGCCGCCGCGACGGGGCCGATCGTCGTGGCTCCCTCGAACGGTCGCATCTTCGCGCGGATGCCCAGGATCCCGCTGGCCTGGGCGCTCGCCGCGGTGTTCGCGACCTCCTCGACCATGGCGTACGCCTCGTTCGCGTGGCTGCCGACGATCCTCGTGCAGTACGAGGGCGTGAGTGCGCAGGCGGCAGGTCCGCTGCTGTCACTGTTCGCGTTCATCGGCCTGCCCGCATCGCTCGTCGTGCCGCTGCTCGTGGTGCGCTTCCGTGCCACGACGCCGCTCTACATCATCGGTGCGCTCGGCGGGCTGGTTGGCGCGCTCGGGCTGATCCTCTGGAACCGGCCCGAGATCGCGTGGCTCTGGGTCAGCCTGTTCGGACTGGTCGGCCTGTTGTTCCCCCTCGCGCTCGTGCTGATCAGCATCCGTGCACGCGAGTCGGAGACGGCCGTGGCACTGAGCGGGTTCGTGCAGAGCCTCGGCTACACGGTGGCCGCGGTCTTCCCGGTGCTGCTCGGAGTGCTGCACACCGCCACCGGCGGCTGGCAGGTTCCGCTGTGGGTGCTCGCGATCATGCTCGTGCTGTCGATCCCCGCCGGTGTGATCGTCGGGCGCCCGCGCACGGTCGAGGCCGACTGGGAGCGCCGGCACGGCCGACGCTGGTAGCCGACAGCCTCGATCGGGGTGTGCACGCCACCCGGCGCCGTGCGTTTGTCCTTCATGCGCCGAGCCGGACGAGGGCGATGCCCGCGGCGGCGGCGACGCTCGCGACGATCCGCCAGGCGCGCAGCGGCTCGCGGAAGAACACCCATCCGATCACGCCCGCGACAAGCACGCTCGTCTCGCGGAGCGCCGAGACGACGGCAAGGGGCGCCACCGACTGCGCCCAGACCACGATCGTGTAGGCGACGAGCGAGACGACCCCGCCGGCGACGCCCCGGGGCGCGAGCGTCCGCACATCGTGGAGAAGCGCGCGACGATCCCGCGCGAGCACCAGGCATGCCAGCGGAATCGTGACGCCCTGCAGCAGGAACAGCCACGCGGCGTAGGAGAGGGCGTGGCCCGAAAGCCGCACGCCGGCGCCGTCGATGACGCTGTATACCGTGACGGTCGCGCCTACGGCGAGGATCAGGCCCGTGGAGGCGAGATCACGCAGCGCGCCTTTCGTGACGGAGAGCGCGAACAAGGACCCCGTTACGATCGCCACTCCGGCCAGCTGCAGCGGCGTGAGCCGCTCGCCGAACAGGACGGCTGCGGCCGCGGTCACGCCCAGCACCGATGCTCCGCGGGCGAGCGGGTAGGCGCGGCCGAACTCCGTGCGGGCGTACGCGGCGGTCAGCAACAGGAGATAGAGGGTCTGTGCGAGGGCCGACGCCGTGAGGAACGGCCACGCCGCGGGATCGGGCACCGGCATCAGCAAGCACCCGATTCCGCCGGCGCACAGATACACGATCCCCATCAGGGTCGAAGATGCCAGCGGCGACGGAAGGGACTTCGCGATCGCGTTCCAGGTGCCGTGCAGGAGCGCCGACCCGAGGACGGCGAGGACGACCAGGGCGCTCATCCGCGAAGGAGGGCCGACGCTGTCTTCGCAAGAGGCGGCAGCGCCTCGGTGATGCGCACCGCGCCGTCGAGCGTGCGCATCGTGAGTCGCAGGGACCCCCGATCCGCCTGGATGTCGATCCAGGTCGCCGCCTCCGCGGAGGAGGCGTCGAGGTCGGGGCCTCCCGCCACGACCTGCGCGTACGGGAACTCCTGATCGGCCGGGATCAGGGCGGGTTCGTGCGTGTGGCCGGAGACGACGAGCTGGGCGCCCCAGGCGACGAGCGCGTCGTGCCAGGCGTCGCGGCTCATCCGGCTGAACCAGTCGTACCCCTCCCGGTCGTAGTCGGCAGGGACCTCGTCGACCCAGCGCAGCGGGATGTGGCAGAACACGAGACGGTACGGGGCATCGCGGATCTCGGGCCGCGCCGTCGCCTCCCGCAGCCACTGCGCCTGCTCGGCGCGGAGCGGCTCGAACGCGACGCGGCCGCGGAACGTCGGGTGCGCATCGGGCTTGTCCTCGCCGGTGTGCAGGAAGACGCAGGCCACGGGGCCGATCCGCGCGGCCGAGAATGGCCGTGCGTCACGGGTCGCGACGTACTCCTGCAGCCGGAAGGCCCAGTCGCCGCGGACATCGTGGTTGCCGATCAGCACCTCCAGCGGCCGGCCTGCGCTGATGTCGCGCTGCGCAGGGGAGAGCACGGTGTCGGCGAAACGGTCGGGTGTGGTCCAGTCGTTGCAGAGATCCCCGTTCCACACGAGCAGGTCGACGGAGGGCGTCTGCGCGTCGAGGGCGCGGATCGTGTCGTCGCGCTGGTGGGTGTCGTTCCAGACGGCGATCCTCGCGCTCTCGGCGGATCCGTCCAGCAGGCGCACGATCTTCCACGCGCTCACATGCCGCACTGCGGGATCGGCGACGGACACGGTCACCGCGCGCACCTGCACGTCGGCGCCGGTGGGAAGTCCGTCGGCGCGCACGCGCAGCACGTGCGCGCTCTGCGGAGTCATGCCGAACGCGTCCATCCGGGCGTCGCCATGGGCGTCGCCATGGGCGTCGCCGGAGCGCCACTCCAGCCATCCGCGGCTGAGCCCTGCTACCGCCCACACCGCCTCGAAGCCGTCGGGGCGCAGCGCCATGATCACCAGCGGACTCCTCACGAGAGTCTCGCCGCCAGGGGCGTGCAGCGCGTCGGTCATCGGGTCTCCTCGTCGGGATCGAAGGCGCTGCCGAGGTCCAGCTCGAACCGATAGCGCAGGTCGTCGTCGAACCACATCCGGAAGTTCGTCCCCCACACATTGTTATGCAGGTTGACCGCGAAGCCGTCGGCGGGGTCCGGCAGCGCGTCCTCGAAGCGCAGCAGAGCGGGGGCTCCGACGGCGACGAGCGGTGCGTCGATCGTGCGGATATGCACGGGACGCGTCCCGTCGCGGTCCGCGCTCGTCGCGGCGTGCAGGGTGCGGTTGCCGCGGCTCACCACGCGGCGCGGGTCGACCGCGACGCCGAGCTTCTGCAGCGTCCACGTGCCGTCGGCTGCCGTGTCGCCAGGCGCCGGCCGGAAGCCGAACCAGCTCGCCTCCGGCAGTCGGGACGCCTCGCGCCCGCACACGTCGAGCACGATCCGGATCGGCCCCGGACCCTGCGGGAACAGGTACTCGACCATGATCCGCGCCGGAGCTCCCGTCGCGGCGACGAGCTCCTCCGGGAGAGTCAGCTCGACGATCGCCGTGTCGGCGCCGTCGTCACCCGTGCTGGTCCGCAGGCCCTGAACCTCCGGGGCCGTGACGCGGGCGGGCAGCGTCTCCGCGATCGCGAGCCCGGGGCTCGCCTGGTCGGGGATCGCCCAGACGCCCGTGTGCGCGAGGTCGCGGCAGTAGTGCTGCAGCCAGCGCTGCTCGTCCCGCTCGTCGAAGGTCTGATGCCGGAACGAACCGAGAGTGTGCTCGGCGTCGGCCCACACGGAGCCGCGCTCGTCGCGCAGTCCGACGATGGCGCCGTCCGCGCCGAACCGCACCGCGAACCGCCCGAGCGTCACCTCCTCGCCGACCGTGCGGGGGCGCCCCGTGCGGGAGTCCGGAACCAGGGAACTACCGCGTCCCACTTCTGGCTCCTCCCGGGTCTGTTTTGCCGCCGGAATGGGGACATGGTGGGGGCGAAAGTGGGACACGGTTGGTTCGACGTCAGAGCCGGCGGCAGGACGCAGCGCGGCCAGGGCGGCACTGGCCTCGATGGCGCGCTCGGGCGCAAGGGCGGAGACCGCGGTATCGAGATGCGCGCGCTGCTCGGCCCAGGACGCCTCGAACCCCGAGTACGTGAGGCCCTGCGGTGACGGATGCTCCGCCCAGGCCCAGTCGTACGCCCGGGTCTGCACGGGGTTCGCGGCAGGGTCCACGAGGTCCCGGGCGCGGGCGGCCCTGAAGTCGGCCTTCGCGTAGTTCACGTAGTCCGGGAGATACGTCTTCAGATCCTCGCCCCAGGTGTGCTCGGCGATGCGCAGCAGGGCGACGCCGAGCTCGTGGTGCTCCGCGGACGAGGGATCCAGCAGGCCCTCCCGCAGCCACGCCGTCCGCAGCCGCTGCAGTACCCCGAGGCCTGCGGTGAGCAGGGGATCGGCGCCCGCGCCGTGGATCCAGGTGTCGCCGATCTCCTCGGTCACGACGGGAAGCGCCTCTCGATGCGGGAGCAGGGCGCGGGCGAAGTCGTCGAGGCTCGAGGCCACGATCCGCGCGCCGGGGTGCGCGGCGGCGAGGGCGGCGAACAGTTCCTCCACCTCGGCGGCGGTGGGAGGACCGTTGTTGTCGCCGGTGTGCGCGAGGTGCAGCGCGTCGGACCCGCCGGGAACGACGGCGAGGTCGAGGCCCTCCGATCCGTAGGAGCGCGCGTAGTTCACGACGACCTCTGCGCCGCCGGGAGCGCGCCACACGAAGAACTCGGGCACGTCGGGCACCGCCGAGGCGCCGTTCACTCCGAGGTGGAGATACTCGATCCCGGCCGCAGCCAGCACCGGCACGAGCCCGATGGTGTGCCCGGGCACGTCGGTCATCTTCGCGGCGATCGTGCGACGGTCGTACCGCGCGTCGAGGCCGTGCGCGATCGAGGCGGCGAAGGCCGCGAGGGAGGGATCCATGAGCTCGGTGTGCGTGGTGAGCGCAAGCCCATGCCAGCGGATCCACCCCGCGCGCACGGCGGCATCGAGTCGCTCGGACTGGGCGGGGGAGCCTTGCCGCAGCACATGGTCGATGAGCCAGGAGCCCGTCGTCCAGACGAATCGTGCGGGGCCTCCGCGGCGATCGAGCTCCTCGGCGAGATCGATCGCGCGGGGGAGGTAGCGCTCGGTGTAGCCGGAGATCACGTCCCGGGCGAGGGCCGTGAAGCCGATGTCGAGGTGTGTCTTGAAGACGACGTGGATCGTGTCGATCACGAGGGATCCTTCCGAGGTCGGGATGAGATGCGGTGTCGCGGAGCGAGGATCCGTGTCGCGCGATCCAGCGCAGCGGTGCCGGCTCCGGACCGCACCCTGAGGCGGACCCGGAGCCGGCGAAGGGTCACTGCAGCGGCTTGCAGAGCAGCGCGCTCGGCACGCCGCCCTGGACCCGCTGATAGGTGTAGGCGATTCCGGCCACGTACTCGCCGTCGGCGCACTGCCCCTTGAAGTGTCCCGGCGCCCAGTCGCTCGCCGTGGATCCCCCGCCCGCGGGCCGGTTGTCCGCCTGATCGAACCAGACGGTCCTCCCCGCGCTCGCCGGCAGCGCGCTCGTGGTCGGCGCGCACAGCAGCTTCGAGGTGGCCCAGCGGTTGGTCGTGCCGATCGTCAGGCTGAATCCGACGGCCAGCTGCCCTGCGGCGCACTGCAGCTTGCTGTAGCCGCCGGCCCAGTCCTGCTGCACGTTCGCCTCGTTCGCGACCACGTTCCGCACGGTCGTGGTGGCCGGCTGCGCGGCATCGGTGCAGAGTCCGCGGTTGATGCTGCGCGAGACGCCCTGCAGACGTTCGGTGTCGGGGCAGACGCCCTTCCACTGACCCGGATCCCAGTCCGGGCGATCCTGCATGAGCGCGGAGGCGTTCGTGTCGGGCAGGTAGCTGTTGCTGCCGAGCATGTTCCATCGCGTCTCGACGGGCACCTGCCCTGTCCTGCCGACGCTCGTCACGAGCTTCTGCCAGCCGGTGTACCGCCAGTCGTCCGCGATGCTGATGCGGCTGCCGTCCGGCCGATAGCCGAGCAGGGCGAAGGTGTCGGCGAAGGCGCCGGACGCATCGGCCTGGGTGACGAGCGGCCAGGCGGCGAAGTCGGTGTCATTCGCGGCCAGGAGATCGGTGAAGGTGTTCCACCAGGCGATCTCCTTCTGATCGGTCTGACCGGCGCCGCGGGTGCCGAACTCGCTCATCCACACCGGTGCCGTGTAGTGCTGTCCTGGCGTCGTGACGAACAGCACCTCCTGACGCACCGCGTCCGCGAGCTGGGTCGCCGTCATGTCGCGATAGCGCAGGTCGTGCGTCTCGCCCAGCCCCGTGGCCCCGGTGTGCTGCGGGCCGGTGAAGCCGTAGACGTGCGCCGCGTACACGAGCTTGTCGGGGCGCAGGATCGTATTGGAGATGTTCGCGACCGGCTTGAGCATCGGCCGGTCATGGTAGACGCCGTCCAGCGGCACGCCCTGCCAGTTGATGCCCTCCATGATCACCAGGACGTCGGGGTTGGCGCGCTGGATCGCGATCGCGGCCTGCTGATACGCCTTGTAGAGGTCGTTGCCGTCGCCGCCGCCCCAGTTCGCGTCGTCCAGCAGATCGCGGCGCACCTCGTTGCGCAGATCCATGCCGACGACCCGCGGGTTGCCCCGGTACCGCTCGGTGAGCGCCACCCAGTCCGCGACCCACTTCTCGGTCGTCTGGCTGCTGTACCACTTCGTGTTTCCGTCGTCGTGGCTGCAGCACCAGCGCGACGTCGTGGTGTGGTTGTTCAGGATCACTGCGAAGCCGTCGGCGGTAAGGGCGGCGACCACGGCGTCGAAGATCTGCAGCGGCGTCTTACCGCGCAGCTGAGGGTTCGCGGTGACCGCCGCGTCCGGTACCGGTGCGGTCATGCCGAGCATCTCGTTCGAGAAGGGCAGGCGGATGCTGTTGATCCCGAGCGAATGGAAATCGCTCAGCAGTGTCGGCAGCGTCACCCGGTCCAGCCCCATCGGGATGTCGTAGCTGTCCCCGCTGTTGTGGGTGGCGGGGTCGTCCTTGGACCCGCTCCCGTTCCAGTGCCCCTGCGCTCCGTCCCAGTTCGCCGACATCAGCTTGAAGCGGTCGCCGTCGGCGTCGACCACGTACCGCCCTCGGGTACTCAGCGGGGCCGTCCAGGATCCGGCGAGCTCGGCGCCCGTGAGCTGCGGGATGGCCGCAGGGTGCGGCTGCGCCGCCGCGGGGGCCGGTGCTGCCAGGCCCGCGACCAGCGCCCCGGCGCAGAGCGCCGTGACCAGCCGTGTCCATCGTCGTCGTTGCATGGAACCAACTCCTTCGTCATCGTCCATCGGAGAGTGCGTCTCCGGTCCGTCCCCGCCCGTCTTCGGGCGGATCCCCACCGGATTGGCAACGTAAACACGACCGTTGCGGAATCGTGAGTTGTTTACGTAACCATAGTGTGCCTATAGTGCCTTTGGTAACGCAAACAATCACGAGGAAGTGAGGCACGGATGTCGATCGCGATGACGGGGCTCCGACGCTCCCGCCGGTCCTGGGCGGGCTGGTGGTTCGTCGGTCCCTTCATGCTCGTGTTCGCGCTGGTGCTCATCGCACCGCTGCTCTACGCGATCTATCTCAGCCTGTTCCGCGACTCCCTCATCGGCGGCACGCACTTCGTCGGACTGGAGAACTACGCGACCGCGATCGTCGACCCGAAGTTCTGGGATGCGACGGGCCGGGTCGTCCTGTTCCTGTGCGTGCAGGTGCCGATCATGCTGGCCCTCGCGCTCCTGGCGGCCCTCGCCCTGGACAGCGCCCGGCTGAGGTTCGTGCCGCTGTACCGGCTGAGCATCTTCCTCCCGTACGCGGTGCCCGGCGTCGTGGCGGTCATGATCTGGGGCTACATGTACGGCGACCAGTTCGGCCTCGTCGCCGATCTGAACCGCTGGCTCGGCGACATCGTGCCCTCGCCCCTGTCCGAGAGCTTCATCCTTCCGGCGATCGGCAACATCGTGACCTGGGAGTTCGTGGGCTACAACATGCTGATCTTCTTCTCCGCGCTCCAAGCGGTGCCGCAGGAGCAGTACGAGGCCGCGGAGATCGACGGTGCCGGCGCGCTGCGCACGGTCTTCAGCATCAAGCTCCCGGCCATCCGCGGCGCGATCGTCGTGGCGACGATCTTCTCCATCATCGGCAGCTTCCAGCTCTTCAACGAGCCGGCGGTGCTGCAGAAGATCGCGCCCAACGCGATCTCCAGCTACTTCACGCCGAACATGTACGCGTTCAACCTGTCGTTCGCCGGATCCCAGTTCAACTATGCGGCCGCGATCGCGATCATCTCCGGCGTGATCACGATGATCATCGCGTTCTTCGCGCAGTCCATGGGCTCGAAGGAGCAGAAGTGATGAGCGTCGTCGTCTCGAACAGCGCGGAGCAGCTGAACACCGAAGCCGTCGTCACAGGGCGCCGCCCGAGCCGCCTC
This sequence comes from Microbacterium azadirachtae, assembly GCF_000956505.1. Taxonomy (GTDB): domain Bacteria; phylum Actinomycetota; class Actinomycetes; order Actinomycetales; family Microbacteriaceae; genus Microbacterium; species Microbacterium azadirachtae_A. Next base: position 120,271 of record NZ_JYIX01000033.1, read on the forward strand.
GCGAGCGGCCGGATCCAGGGGCGGCCGTCCCGCCGCGGCGCCCGCCGCCCGGCGCGGCGCACGCGCACCTCGATCACCCTGATGATCGTCATGACGCTGATGCTCCTCTACAGCCTGGGGCCGCTGTTCTGGCTCGTGGTGAACTCCACCAAGTCGCGGCAGGACCTCTACGACACGTCGGGTCTGTGGTTCGGACCGAAGTTCTCCCTGTTCACCAACATCGCCGACGTGTTCGCGTACGACGACGGCGTCTTCCTGCGCTGGTTCCTGAACACCGTGCTCTACGTGGTGGTCGGCGCCGGCGGGGCGACCCTGCTGGCCACGCTTGCAGGCTACGGACTCGCGAAGTACCGGTTCCCCGGTCGTAAGGCGGTGTTCGCGATCATCCTCGGCGCGCTCGCCATCCCCGGATCCGTGCTCGCGGTGCCGCAGTTCCTGCTGTTCAGCAAGCTGGGTCTCACGAACACCCCTGCTGCCGTCGTCATCCCGTCGCTCGTGAGCGCGTTCGGACTGTACCTGGTGTGGGTCTACGCCGCCGAGGCGATCCCCGACGAACTCATCGAGGCCGCCCGTCTGGACGGTGCGGGGGAGCTGCGGATCTTCTTCTCGATCTCGCTGCGCCAGCTCGCCCCGGCCTTCATCACGGTGCTGATGTTCGCGGTCGTCGCCACGTGGAACAACTACTTCCTGCCCCTCATCATGCTGTCCAGCCCGGAGTGGTACCCGCTCACGGTCGGGCTCAGCCAGTGGGCATCCGCCTCGGCCTCGATCGGCACCCAGCCGATCCCGCAGCTGGTCATCACCGGATCGCTGCTGACCGTGCTGCCCATCTCGGCCGCGTTCCTCTACCTGCAGCGCTACTGGCAGTCCGGCCTCGCCGCCGGAAGCGTCAAGTGACGCCGCCGAATCTCTCCCCCCGCTTCGCACTCCCTCCGCACGCAAGACCTCTGCATCACCTCCTCGAAAGGACTTCGCAGTGAAGAAGAACATCTGGATGCGCGCCGCCGTCGTCGTCGGCGCGGTCTCTCTCATGATGGGCGCCCTCGCGGGCTGCCAGAGCGGCAGCGACGCCGCCTCGGGCGGTTCGAAGGCCGACATCGACGCCGCCCTCAAGAAGGGCGGCGAGCTCACCTGGTGGACCTGGAGCGACTCGACCCAGGCGCAGGCCGACGCCTTCACCAAGGAGCACCCGAATGTGAAGATCAAGGTCGTCAAGCTGGACAACCCCGACGCGGCCGTGACCAAACTCCAGAACGCCGTCAAGGCAGGATCCGGTGCTCCCGACATCGTGCCGGTCGAGTACCAGACCATGCCGCAGCTGACCATGGCCGGCGCGCTCGCCGACATGACCTCCTTCGGCTTCGACAGCTACAAGGACCAGTTCACGGCATCGACCTGGAGCTCCGTCACCGTGAACGGCAAGCTCGTCGGGATCCCGATGGACTCCGGCCCCATGGTCTTCATCTACAACAAGGACCTCTACGCGGCCGCGGGCATCACCGAGGCGCCGAAGACCTGGGACGAGTTCGTCAAGGACAGTGCGGCCATCCACGCGAAGGATCCCAGCACCTACATCGCCACCGGCGGCGACGCGGGCTTCTTCACCAGCATGATCTGGGCGTCCGGCGGGCACCCCTTCGCCGTGGACGGCGAGAAGGTCACGATCAACCTGCAGGACGAGGGCAGTAAGAAGTTCGCCGACACCTGGGGCGGCATGCTGCAGCGCGGCGAGCTCTCGCCGCTGGCCACCTGGTCGGACGAGTGGAGCAAGGCGCTGAACCAGGACAAGCTCGCCACCCTGATGATGGGCTCCTGGATGATCTCCGGCATGGAGGACCACGGCGCGGGGAAGTGGCAGGTCGCGCCGATGCCGACCTGGGACGGCACTCCCGGATCCGCCGAGAACGGCGGCAGCGGCCTGAGCGTCACCGATCAGAGCAAGAACAAGGCGCTCGCGGCGGGGGTGCTGCAGTTCATGGCGGACGGCGCGGGCCGAGACCTCATCAACAAGAACGGCTTCCCGTCGACGGTCAAGGAGTTCGACAACCCCGAGTGGGCGAACATGACGTTCAAGGCCTACGGTGACCAGAAGCCGAACCCGGTCGGCGCCGACTCGGCGAAGTCGGTCATCACGGGATGGCAGTACCTGCCCTACCAGGGCTACGCCAACAACGTCTTCGGCGACTCGGTCGGCAAGGCCATCGGCGCCAAGGGAGACCTCAACACGGCGCTGCAGGAGTGGCAGAAGACGCTCGTCGACTACGGCAACGCGCAGGGGTTCCAGGTCAACAAGTAGTCCGACCTCTGTTCCGGGTGCGGGATCCGTCGACGCGGATCCCGCACCCCTCCTCTCGGCGTCGCCCGACGCCGATTCTTCGAAACCCCGGAGCCCTCATGCCTGCCTTCGCCATCGGCGAGACCGACTTTCTGCTCGACGGAGCCCCGTTCCAGGTGATCTCCGGGGCGATGCACTACTTCCGCATCCACCCCGACCAGTGGGAGGACCGGCTGCGCACCGCGCGGCAGATGGGGCTCAACACCATCGAGACCTATGTGCCGTGGAATGCGCACGAGCGGCGCCGGGGCGAGTTCACCGCCTCCGGCGGGTTGGATCTGGGTCGCTTCCTCGATCTCGTGCAGGCCCATGGCATGTTCGCGATCGTGCGCCCCGGCCCCTACATCTGCGCCGAGTGGCATGACGGCGGCCTGCCGGAATGGCTCATCGAGGACGGTACGATCGCCGTGCGCTCACGGGATCCGCGATACCTCGCCGAGGTCGAGCGGTATCTGCAGCAGGTGTACGAGATCGTACGGCCGCGACAGCTCCCGCACGGAGGCGGCGTGATCCTGGTGCAGATCGAGAACGAATACGGCGCCTATGGATCCGACAAGACGTATCTGCGCGCCCTCGTGGACATGACCAGGGCGGCCGGCATCGAGGTGCCGCTGACCACGGTCGATCAGCCCACGGATGCGATGCTCGACGACGGCACCCTGCCCGAGCTGCACAGCACGGCGTCGTTCGGATCGCGCGCGGCGGAGCGCCTGGCGGCTCTGCGTCGGCATCAGCCCCGCGGCCCGCTCATGTGCGCCGAGTTCTGGTGCGGCTGGTTCGACAGCTGGGGCGAGCCGCACCACACCACGTCCGCGGCGGACAGCGCGGCCGAACTGGAGGCGATCCTCGCGGCCGGCGCCAGCGTGAACATCTACATGGTGCACGGCGGCACCAACTTCGGCTACACCGCCGGCGCCAACGACAAGGGCGTGTTCCGACCGATCGCGACATCGTACGACTACGACGCTCCGATCGCCGAGGACGGAACTCCCACAGAGAAGTACTGGGCGTTCCGCGAGGTGATCGCGGCGCACGCGCCCGTGCCGGAGGCGCGCCCCGCCCCACGCAGTCCGGCGCGAGTCCTGGAGGCACCACTCGACCGCGTCGTCGAGTTCGCCGACGCGGACCTGGAGCAGTGGACCGCACACGATGCGGCTCCGCCGGCCACGGCGTTCGGATCTCCGCGCGGATACTCCCGATACATCGTCGGTGTTCCGCACAGCGGCGTGCTCACCGTGGGGGAGGTGCGCGACCGCGCGCACGTGACGCTCGACGGACGCCCGGTCGGGATCCTGGATCGCGAGGCGCACGACCGTGTGCTCTCGCTGCCCTCGGGCGGGGAGCTGTCGTTCCTCGTCGAGCACCTGGGCGGCGTGAACTACGGCCCCCGGATCGGCGAGGCCAAGGGCCTGATCGGCCCCGTGCGCCTGGACGGCGAGGAGCTGCACGGGTGGCGCGCGGCGCCGCTGGAGCTCACGGCGGACGAGATCCGAATCGCACTCGATGCGCGCGGGAAGGCGCTGCCGGCGGGGACCCCCGTGGGCGGCCCTGTGCTGCTCGGGGGTCGCTTCGAGGCCGACGCCACCGGCGATCTGCATCTCGACGTGAGGGGCTGGGGATCCGGCGCGGTCTGGATCAACGGCTTCGCACTCGGCCGATTCTCGGCGCGGGGGCCGCAGGAGACGCTGTACGTCCCCGCGCCCGTGCTGCGCGAGGACGGCAACGAGATCCTGGTGCTCGAACTGCGTGGGTCGGAGCGGCCCACGGCGCGGTTCGCGGCGGAGCCCCTGCTCGGCCCGACCGAGTTCTGAGGTGCGCTCAGTCCTGGGCGGGGGCGCGACCCGTGCTCTCGCGCACCACCAGCCGGGTCGGGATCAGCATGTTGCGGGGCAGGGGGTCTCCGTCGATCATCGCGATGAGCAGCTCTGTCGCCCGCTGTCCGACGACGTCGAACTGCTGGTGGATCGTGGTCAGCGGCGGCCAGTAGCTGCCGCTGTCGTCGCTGTCGTCGAATCCGATGACGCTGAGGTCTTCCGGGATCCGCAGGCCCGCCTCGTGCGCGGCGCGCATGACGCCGAGCGCCATCTGATCGTTGGCGGCGAAGACGGCGGTGGGACGCGGCTCCTCGGCGAGGATCTCGCGACCCGCGGCGTAGCCCGATGCCGCGGTCCAGTCGCCGCGGCGCCGGCCGGTCGGGTCGAGGGCGTGCTCCTGGCAGACGCGGGCGTATGCGTCTTCACGGCGGCGGGCGGAGAACGACTTGAGCGGCCCGGCGACGTGCGCGATGCGCCTATGTCCGAGTTCGAGCAGGTGCTGCATCGCCGTGCGCGCGCCCTGCTCCTGATCGGTGTCGACGAGCGTGTGATCCGCCGTGGCCGTCGAATCGACGATCACGAGCGGGAGCCCCGCCGTGAGCGTGTAGTCGTCCGGGGATCCGAACTCGGCCGACATGATCAGGATGATGCCGTCGACGGCCTGCTCCTCGAGACGACCGAAGGCGCCCGCCACCGAGATGCGCGTGGGATCCGCCACGGGGATCAGGGTCGTCGTGTAGCCGGCCCCGGCACCGGCCTCGGCGACCGCCTCGAGCGTGCGCTCGTTGCCGAGCGTCGTGATGTTGAACGTGACGACGCCCAGGCTGCGGAACCGGCCCGACTTCAGGTTGCGCGCCGCGCTGTTCGGCCGGTAGCCCAGCTCCTTCATCGCGGCGAGCACCTTCTCGCGCATCTCCGGCCGTACGTGCACGTATCCGTTGGCGACGCGCGACACCGTCTGCGGGGACACGCCTGCGCGCTGGGCGACGTCCTTGATCGACGCGCGCGGCGTGCCCTCCTTGATCCGTTGCACGTTGGCTCCTTGCATGGCAACGTAAACAATACTCGACCCGCTCAGGAAGGGGAATCATGTCGTCACTGACTCCGGACGGCGGTGCGGCGCGCGCCGGGGCCGTGGATCTCGGGATGGTGCTGGAAGTCGATGGCGTCGCCCTGGTCCTGGACATCAGGGAGGGCGGGCTTCCCGTCGTCGTGCACTGGGGTGCGCCATGCGGGCCGCTCGACGGCCCCGCCTTCGAGGCGCTCGTCCTCGCCGGCGTCTTCCCTGATGCGGGCAGCGAGGTGGACGCGGTCGTGCCCGTCTCCGTGCTTCCCGAGCTCTCCCGAGGCTGGAGCGGGACCCCCGGGGTCAGCGGATCCCGCGACGGGGCGCACTGGTCGCCGCGCTTCCGGGTGACGGGCGTCGCGATCGACGGCGTTCCGGTCACTGACGCGGAGGGGAAGGTCCCTGCGCCGGGCGGGCGGCGCATCCTGTCTTCCGGCCCGGCCTCGGTGCGCGTCCTTGCGCAGGACGACGAGGCGGAACTGACCCTTGCGCTCGACATCGAGCTCACCGGATCCGGCGCGATCCGCTCCCGCGCCGCGGTGCGAAACGTCGGCGACGATGTGTACCGGCTCGAGTCGCTGATGCCGACGCTGCCGGTGCCCCTGGATGCGGACGAGGCTCTCGACTTCGCAGGGCGCTGGGCGGTCGAGCGGGTGCCGCAGCGTCGTCGCCTCGGGGTCGGCGCGCACCGCAGGGAGAACCGCCGGGGACGCACCGGGCTCGGCGCCGCCCTGGCCCTGATCGTGGGTCGTCACGGGTTCGACTTCTCCTCGGGGGAGGCCTGGGGGATCCACGTGGGCTGGTCCGGCAACCACGTGCATCAGGTGGAGCGCGTCGCCGAGGGTCGTCAGGTGCTCGCCGGCGGCGAACTGCTGCTTCCGGGCGAGGGCCGGCTCGCGCCGGGCGAGGAGTACGCGACCCCGTGGCTCTACGGGTTCTACGGACGCGGCCTCGACGCGCTGGCCGCGCAGTCCCACCGGATGATGCGCGCACGATCGCAGCACCCCCGCTCCGCCCGCCCGGTCACGCTCAATGTCTGGGAGGCCGTCTACTTCCAGCAGAACGAGAAGGACCTCATCGAGCTCGCGGATGCGGCCGCCGCCGTCGGCGTCGAACGCTTCGTGCTCGACGACGGCTGGTTCGGCGCCCGGCGCGACGATCGCACCGGGCTCGGAGACTGGACGGTATCGCGCGACGTGTGGCCCCAGGGGCTGCACCCGCTCGTCGACCACGTGCGTGTGCTCGGCATGCAGTTCGGGCTGTGGGTCGAGCCGGAGATGGTGAACCCCGACTCGGACCTCGCCCGCGCGCACCCCGAATGGATCATGTCGGCGCGCTCGGAATGGCCGCTGACCGGCCGCCATCAGCAGGTGCTGGACCTGGCGAACCCCGATTGCTACGCCCACATCCGCGACGCCCTGCTCGCCCTCCTCGACGAGTACGACATCGCCTACCTCAAGTGGGATCACAACCGCGATCTCGTCGAGGCGGGCACGGGGCCGCACCGCACCGCGGGCGTGCACGGCCAGACTGCTGCCTTCTACCGTCTCGTCGACGACCTTAAGCACCGCCATCCCGGACTCGAGATCGAATCCTGCTCCTCCGGGGGCGGTCGCGTCGACCTGGGCGTGCTGGAGCGCACCGATCGGATCTGGGGATCCGACGACAACGATCCCCTCGAGCGGCAGCGGATCAACGCCTGGACGGCGCAGCTGATCCCGCCGGAGCTCATCGGCGCGCACATCGCCTCCGCGCCGTCGCATGTCACGGGGCGCACCCACACCCTGTCCTTCCGCGCCTCGGTGGCGCTGTTCGGGCACCTCGGCGTCGAGGCGGACATCCGCCGCTGGACCGAGGACGAGCGTCTGCAGCTCGCGGACTGGATTGCTCTGCACAAGCGCGAACGCGCACTGATGCACGGCGGGACCATGGTGCGCGTCGACGTGCCCGACTCCTCCTTCGCGGTGCAGGGCGTCGTCGCGGGCGACGGGAACAGGGCTCTGTATCTGTTCACGGCACTCGCTGCAGGGGCGACCGCGAGCATGGGCCGGGTCCGCCTTCCCGGGCTGGACGAGGATCGCCGCTACCGGGTCGGGATCGAGGCGCTCAGCCTGCGCGGGCTGCACGGAAACCCGGCGCCGTGGCAGGAGGACGGCATCGTGCTGACGGGGCGGGTCCTCGGGGGCGTCGGTCTGGTGATGCCGTCCGTGCACCCGGAGACGGCGCTGATCCTGCGCGCGAGCGCCACGGACTGACCCGCCCGCGGCGGAGCCGCCGCGGTGTCGCGCGCGGCCCCGATCGCGGGTCAGCCGGCGACGACCTCGTCGCCCACGCGGATCGTGCCGCCGATACCCGCGTCGTCGCCGACGGCGCCGCTGACGCCGGGGAGGATGAGCAGGCGGCCGAGCGTCGGCTCGTCCTGCCCGAGGGATCCGGTGAGCGTCTTCAGCACGCTCGCGTCGCGCTCGCCGGTGTCCGGGTTCGCGTGCGTCGCGAGGCAGCGCACGATCGGTCCTGCCGTGGCGAGGCGCACGTCTCCGATCGTGACCTCGCCCTGCCAGTCCAGTTCGTCCCACGCATCGACGCCGCCGATCACGACGTTCGAGCGGAACCGGCGGTCATCGACGTCCTGCGCGAGCGCGGTGCCGAGGGCTGAGACGCTGGCCTCGCTGTGCACGGAGACGTAGCCCCGGCCGCGGTCCTGGAAGCGAGAGCTCTCGCCATCGCCGACCAGGGCCAGGGGCAAGCGCCCGGCGCGCTGCAGCCGCTTTCCGTCGGGGGAGTCGAGCACGAAGGCCGTCACGGCCTCGACGAGCGCGGTGCGGCCGTCCTGGTCCAGTCCCGCCTCCACGAGCGTCGTCCCGGCGTGGTCGATCCGCATGCGCTGCGCCGCCTCGTCGTACTCCAGCCGCAGCGCGGCGAGTCCGGGGAAGGTCTCCAGGGCGAGCCCCTTCGACTTCGGCCAGTGGTCCAGCCCGTCGCGCTCCTCGGGGGTCGCCGCATCGCCGAAGCGGAATGCAAGCACGCGATCGCCGGCGATCCGCCCGTCCGCCTGCACCGTGAGCACGGGCAGCTTCTCGGGCGTGAACCCCTTGACCGGGTGGCGGTAGAGCGCGACGACGTGAGGCATGGATCCATCCTCGCAGGGCCGCGCGGGCGCTCAGGACCGGGCGGATGCGAGACGGCTCGGGAAGGATCGCACCCGCGGAATCAACGACGAACCCCGCCGCAAGCGGACTCGGGCGGGGTTTCGAACGACGAGGCTCAGGCCTTTTCGAGCTCGTCCTCGTCTTCGTCGGCGTACTGATCCGCCCACTTGTCGACGTACTGGTCCTCGTTCTCCGGATGACCCAGCTCGCGCTCCAGCGCCGAGTAGTTCACCGACGGACTATACGACTTCAGTTCGCGGGCAATCTTGGTGTGCTTTGCCTTCTGACGGCCACGGCCCATGCGCGAGACCCCCTTACTGTAAGCAGCGGGCGAAACGGGCTCGCTGTCTATTTCCGGCACCGGCTCGCGGCCGGTAAGAGTAGCATCCAGGATAGCACGCGGGCCACCTCACCTCGCCGTGACGGGTCCCCGATACCGCCGCACCGAAGGGAACGACGAGATGAGCGACACCGCCTCCACCCCCGAGGATCAGGAGCTGCAGGATCCGCAGCTGCAGAAGGCCGTGATCGTGGCGTTGCGGCCGGGTCAGCCCCCGCGGGTGCTCTCCGAGGCCATCCGCTATGCGGGCCTGCTCAGCGCCGCCCTCGTGGTCGTGCACGTCGACGTCACCCGGTTCGTGACCTTCGAGGATCCGGACGGGATGGTGCACTCGGCGCCCATCGACCTCAACATCGACACCGGGGCGGAGGAGTTCGCGGAGCTGCGCCGCGAGGTCGAGAAGGTGCTGGCCGGATCCGGCCTCACCTGGACGGCCCGCCAGCTCGTCGGCGACCCGGCGCTCGCGATCAAGCACCTCGCCGGCGCGCTGGATGCGCAGCTGATCGTCGTCGGAACCCGCAGTCGGGGGATCGGCGAGTCGATCCGCGAGTTCTTCACCGGATCCGTCGCGGCCCGCCTCTCGCACCGCCAGTCCCGGCCCATCCTCGTCGTCCCGCTCGAGGAGCCGATCGCCGACGACAAGAAGGACCCCTGGGTCGAGTGACGGCCCCGGGATCCTTCCGGGTGGTGATGGGATGGCCGGTTTGGGGCGCGTCCCGCCGCAGATCCGCGGCGTAGCACGCCCCGAACGAGCGAGATGCGCCCCAAAACGGCCGAGCCTTCGGCCGCGCTCGCTCAGCGACCGCTGGCGAGTCCCGCGGCGGCGAGGGCGGCGGTGACGGAGCGCGCCGCCGTGTCGAGCGCGGTGTCGAGGTCACTCACGAGCTGCGCGGGCAGCAGGCCGCCCTTCGCGACATGGGTGCGCAGGTCGGCGCGCACCCTGGCGCGGAACTCGTTGATCGAGGCATCCGCGCGGCGCAGCTCTTCGCGACTGGCGATCCGCTCGTCGGCGCGCGCCGAGGCCTCCCGGTAGGACGAGGAGGAGGCGACCTTCTGCTCCTCGCGGGCCGCGGCGGCCAGATCCGCGCGGAGGCTCTTCATGGCCTCCTGCACGCTCTGGCGCACCTCGTTCGCGATGAGGCGCACCGAGTCGTTGAGCCCCGCCTCGATGCCCTGCAGATCGCCCTCGCGGGCGGCGAGCTCGGCGCGGCCCGCCTCGGTGATCGCGTAGATCGTGGTGCGGCCGTCGACGGTCTTGGTGACGAGGCCCTCCTCCTCGAGCTTCGCGAGGCGAGGGTAGATCGTGCCGGCGCTCGGCGTGTACGTGCCCCCCGTGCGGTCGGTCAGCGCCTGGATGATCCCGTAGCCGTGCTGCGGCGATTCGGCCAGCAGCGCGAGCAGGTACAGACGCAGATCGCCGTGGGAGAAGACCGCGGGGCTCACAGCAGATCCTCTCCCTCGGAGGTGAACGACACCGGGGCCTCTGCGGCGTCGCGGCGCAGCACCGTGATGTCGCCGGAGACCGTGTTCGCCCGTACGTCCGCGAAGGATCCGGACAGCTCGCCACGGGATCCCGTGAAGTTCGAGGGGCCGGACGATCCGCGCGGCACGCCGTCGATCGTGACGCGGCCGCTCATCGTACGGGTGACGTAGTTCGCGGCGAGGCTCTCGTCCAGGCGCACCGTCGCGTCGCCCGCGACGCTGTTCAGCGACACCGTGTTGACCGGACCGTGCGCGTCGATGAGCATCGCGCCGGAGACGCTGTCGACCGTCGCCTTGCGGACCTCGCCGGTCAGCGCGACACTGCCGGAGACGGTGTTCGCGGTGGCGGATCCGGACAGCCCACGCACCTGCACATCGCCCGAGACGGTGTTGACGTTGAGGTCGCCCGTGTGGGTGTCCACGATCAGGTCGCCGGAGACGGTGTTCAGGCGGGCGTCCTCGGTGAGGCCGGAGACGAGGGCTCCCGCGCTCACCACGCCCAGGTTGAGGGCGATGTCGCGGGGGACGGCGACGCTGATCTCGGCCTTGGGGCCGCCGGCGCCGAAGTTGCGGAACACCTCGAGGAAGTTGTCCCAGCCGATCTGCGGGTGATCGATCTCGATCTGGGTGCCGTCGGATTCGACCCGCAGGTCCTTGATGGTGACGTTGTGCACCTCGATCCTGATCCCCGGTTCGTCGTGCGCGATGACGTCGACCTGTCCGCCGACGAGTCCGATCTTGAGCTTCGACGCGCGCTCGATGTCGATCACGCGCTCCTGCCCCGGGGCGATGAGCCACTTCTCGGTCATGTCTGTTCTCCTGAGTCAAGGATCCCGATCCCACCGATCGAGATATATCGTGTCTTCACAATAACACGATATATCTCGATCCTGTCAACCTCTCCTTCCTGAGAGTTTCAGAGTGCGCAAATGGCTGCATCCAAGGATCGGATGCAGCCATTTGCGCGCTTCGAAACGGGGAAGCGTCAGGAGTAGACCGGGTTCGACGTCACCGTGTTGTTGCCGAGGACGGGATCGGTCGTGCCGGCAGGCGGAGCGATCGACACCGAATACCCGTTGAGATCGGTGTACCACGGCGGCGTCGATCCGGCCGGCGGGGCGAAGTGCGGCCAGAACGTCAGTGCCGTGCCGGCCGGGACCGCCACGGGGAGGACGAACGTCGCCGTGGTCACGTTGCCGCTGGTCGTGCTGCCCGTGACCGACACGACGGTGCCGTTGTAGGCGTCGAGCGTGAGCCACGGGCCGCTGAGCAGCCGGGAATCGAACGTCAGGGTGACCACCGATCCGGCAGGCGTCGGATCGGTGCCCAGGGTCGTCGCGCCGAATGCGGCGACCATGCCCAGATCGTAGCTCTGCAGCCCGTCGGGGCTCACGCCGTGAATGGTGTCGCCGAGGGGATAGGGGGTGAGCTGCAGGTCTGGGGCCACGCTGGCTGCGGCGAGCGGTGTCGCCACGGCCGCGGCGATCACGGGCACGGACCACGCGGTGGTCTTCAGGATGGTGCGTCGCGGGAATCTGCGCGCGGCAGTCGTGGTCTTGTCTGTCATGGGGTCCCCTCCGGTGGAACGTGTGTATCGCCAGCCTATGCGTCAGCTGAGTGGCACACGAACCGCCGGCCGGGGAGAGACAGCCCTCAGGTCGTCGGCGGGGTGTGCCAGATCCGGTCGATGTAGTCGCGGATCGAACGGTCGGAGGAGAAGAAGCCGCAGCGGGCGACGTTGAGGATCGCGGCGCGGGTCCAGCCGTCCTGGTCGGCGTAGGCGGCATCCACGCGCTGCTGCGCCGCCATGTAGGCGGAGTAGTCGGCGAGCACCATGAAGCGGTCCTCGTAGAGCAGGTTCGAGACCACGGGCTCGAAGACCGAGCGGTCGCCGCCGGAGAACGCCCCCGAGGCGATCAGGTCGATCGCGCGGCGGAGCCCGGCATCTTCCTGGTAGAACGCGGCGGGGTGGTAGCCGGCCTGAGCGATCTCGGCGACCTCGGGCTCGGTCATCCCGAACAGGAAGAAGTTGGCGTCGCCGACGAGCTCACGGATCTCGACGTTCGCGCCGTCGTCGGTGCCGATCGTGAGCGCGCCGTTGAGGGCGAACTTCATGTTGCCGGTGCCCGAGGCCTCCTTGCCGGCCAACGAGATCTGCTCGCTGAGGTCGGCCGCGGGGATCACGCTCTCCGCGAGCGTGACGTTGTAGTTCGGCGGGAACAGCACCTGGAGGCGCCCGTCGAGGCGCGGATCCGTGTTGACGACGGATCCGACCGCGTTGATGAGATGGATGATCCGCTTCGCCATCGCGTACCCGGGGGCGGCCTTCGCGCCGAAGAGCACGGTGCGCGGCTGCAGGTCCGCGAGCGCGATGCGGCCCGACACGACGCCCTCGTACTCGCTCACCACGTGCAGCACCTTGAGCAGCTGCCTCTTGTACTCGTGGAGGCGCTTGACCATGACGTCCACGAGGTGGCCGTCGCCGACCCGCATCCCGTCGCGCGCCTGCAGCACCTCGTTCAGACGGCGCTTGTTGCCGGCCTTGACCGCGGCGAACGCCGCACGGAACGCCGCGTCCTCGGCGAGGGGCTCCAGTTCGTGCAGCCGCTCCAGATCGGTGACCCAGCCGTCGCCGATCGCGTCGGTGATGAGAGTGGACAGGCCGGGGTTCGCGAGCCGCAGGAACCGGCGCGGGGTGACGCCGTTGGTCACGTTGGTGAACTTCTCCGGGAAGAACTCGGCGAACGCGGGCAGCACCTTGTCGCGCAGCAGCTGCGAGTGCAGTTCGGCCACGCCGTTGACCCTGCTTCCGGCGACGGTCGCGAGATACGCCATGCGCACCGCGCGCACCGGGAACTCGGCGATGATCGACATGTCGCGGATCCGCATCTCGTCGTCCCCGAACCGCGCGCGCACCGCGGCGAGGAATTCCTCGTTGATCCGGTAGACGATCTCCAGGTGCCGCGGCAGCAGGCGGCCGAGCAGCTCGACGGGCCACACCTCCAGCGCCTCAGGCAGCAGGGTGTGGCAGGTGTACGCGAAGCACTGCTGCGTCACCGCCCAGGCCTCGTCCCAGGCCATGCCGTGCTCGTCGACGAGCACGCGCATGAGCTCCGGCACCGCGATCACGGGGTGGGTGTCGTTGAGCTGGAAGATCACCCGCTCGGGCAGCCGCGCGAGGTCGAAGTCCTCCGGCAGCCGGCCGAGGAAGTCGCGGATCGATGCGGCGACGAAGAAGTACTGCTGCTGGAGGCGCAGCTCCTTGCCCTGCGGGGTGGAGTCCTCGGGGTAGAGCACCTTGGAGATGTTCTCGGCGAAGGTCTGCGCGCGCACGGCCTGCTCGTAGTCGCCGGAGTTGAAGATGCGCAGATCGAAGGCGTCCGTCGCCTTCGCCCGCCACAGCCGCAGGGTGTTCACGCGACCGTTCCGGAACCCCGGCACGAGGTAGTCGTAGGGCACGGCGCTGACGTTCCACTCCGGGATCCATCGCGACCGGACGGTTCCGGCGTCGTCGACCGTTTCGGTGCGGCCGCCGAACGACACGGTCTGCGCCGCTTCGGGACGGGGCTGCTCCCAGGGGGCGCCGAGCGTGAGCCAGGCGTCGGGCTGCTCGACCTGCTGGCCGTCCTCGAACGTCTGGCGGAAGATGCCGTACTCGTATCGGATCCCGTAGCCGATGCTCGGCACCCCGAGCGTGGCGAGCGAGTCGATGAAGCACGCGGCGAGGCGTCCGAGGCCACCGTTGCCGAGGCCCGGTTCGATCTCGTGCCGGCGCAGTTCGTCGAGGTCGATCCCGCAGGCGGCCATGGCGTCCGCCGCGACCCCGGCGAGGTCTCCCGCGAGCAGGTCGTTGTCGAGCTGGTTGCCGAGCAGGTACTCCGCGGACAGGTAGCAGACGGCCTTGGCCTGCGCCCCGGCCTGGCGCTGCTGATCGGCCAGCGCATGCAGCATCAGATAGTCGCGCACCGTGCGGGCGAGGGCGAGATAGCGGTCGTTCGTGCTGGCGTCGGCCAGCGTCACCCCGCCGTCGAAGTTGAGGTTGCGCAGGAACTGCGCGGTGAAGCCGTCCGCGGTCGGCGGAAGCTCGAGTGCGGGAACGGGCGGGTGCGGGGCGGTGGCATCGGAGGAGGTCACGCGACGAACGTACCGCAGGGATCCGTCGCATCCACCCGATGCGCTTGACATTAACGCAACGTCAACTTCTACGGTGGTCACATGGACGACGGAAGGAGGATCGCATGACGCATCGGGACTGGTCGATCCAGGAGATCGCACGGCTGACCGGCACCACGAGCCGCACCCTGCGGCACTACGACGACATCGGTCTGCTGCCGCCGACGCGGGTCGCCTCGAACGGCTACCGCCACTACGACCAGGGCGCGCTCCTGCGCCTGCAGCGCATCCTGCTGCTGCGCGAGCTGGGGCTGGGCCTGCCGGCGATCGCCGAGGTCGTCGGAGCACCAGGAGCCGGCCGACCGCCGCGTCCGGTCGCCGAGCCGCCAGAGGCGGCGGCCCTGGAGAAGCACCTCGCGCTGCTGCGCGCGGAGCAGACCAGGCTGGCGCGGCAGATCGCGTCGGTCGAGAACACCATCACCACACTCAGAGAAGGAGGAGCACTCATGCCTGACGACATGTTCGACGGCTTCGATCACACCCAGTACAAGGACGAGGTCGAGTCCCGATGGGGCACCAAGGCCTACGCCGACAGCGACCGCTGGTGGCGCGGGCTCGGCGCCGAGGGGCAGAACGCGTGGAAGGCGGTCGTCGCCGATCTCAACCGGAGCTGGATCGCGCTCGCCGAAGCGGGCATGGATCCGGCATCGCCCGAGGCGCAGGACGTGGCCCGCCGCCACGTCGACTGGCTCACGGGCATCCCCGGCACCCCCGCCTACGGCGCGGCCGGAGATCGCAGGGCGTACGCCATCGGCCTCGGCGAGATGTACGTGGCGGATCCGCGCTTCGGCGCGAACTACGCCACCGACGCGGACCGGGCCGCGGCGGCGGGATCGGGAACGGCCGGCACGGTCGGCGCGGAGTTCGTCCGCGACGCCCTGCGCATCTACGCGGAGGGCCACCTGTAAGGATGGCTGCGCCCTTCGTCTCGTCGCTGCGCTCCTCGCTCAGGGACCGGTGGTGGTTCCTGAGCGAGCGCAGCGAGACGAAGGACGCTTAACGACCCCCGGTGCCGTCCGCTGCAGCCGGGATAGGCTGGCACCACGATGGGCATCTCGCGGCGAACCCTGCTCGTCGGCGCCGGGGCCGGTGCCGTCGCGGTGCTCCTCGCGGCCTGCACGCCGGAGCCGCAGCCGACGAAGACGCCGACCACCGCCCCGCCCTCGCCGACGCCGACGGTCACGCCGGGCGCCGCACCGGAGCCGGCGGCCTGGATGCGCAGCACCTGGTCGACGGACGCGTACTCCCGCGGGGCGATGAGCTACCTGCCCGCCGGGACGACACCTCAGTTGCGCAAGGATCTCGCCGTGCCGATCGGCGCCCGCGTGTTCCTCGCCGGAGAGGCCACGGATCCGGATCACCCCGGAACGGTTCCCGGCGCGATCGACTCCGGCCAGCGCGCCGCTGCCCAGCTCATCGCGGCCTCGACCAGCGGCGAGCGCATCGCCGTGGTCGGCGCGGGCGCGGCCGGGGCCGCCGCCGCCCGCGCCCTCGCCGATGCGGGCCGCACGGTGACCGTGCTCGAGGCGCGCGAGCGCACCGGCGGCCGGATCCGCTCGGTCGCCGACAAGGCCTGGCCGATCCCGGTGCAGCTCGGCGCCTGGCTCTCGGCGGGCGAGGGGGCAGGAACCCTGGGGGGCGAGCTCGCCGCACAGGGGGTCCACCGCGTGACGTTCGACCGGCCGACCGGCTGGTCGAAGGACGGCGCCGCACCCGCGATCGATGCGGGACCGCTGCGGAACGCCGTCGACAAGGCGGCGAACGCGCCCTCCGACGTCCCGATCGACGCCGCGCTCACCGCGGCGGGAGCAGATCCTGCCGACCCCGCGCTCGCCGCCGCCCTCGCCTGGGTGCAGGCGACCACGGGCGCAGACGCCGCGAAGGCTTCGAGCTGGTTCCCGCCGGCGTTCGTCCCTGACGCACTCGTCGGCGCGGACGGCGATGTCGGCGTGCTCGTGAACTCGCCGCTCGACGGCATCAAGGTCACGCTCGCCTCGCCCGTGACGCGCATCGCGTATGACGACTCAGGAGTGAGCCTGCGTCTGGGCACGGGCGAGTCGCTGTCCTTCGACCGCGTCGTCGTGACCGCTCCGCTCGGCGTGCTGCAGCATCAGGCGATCGAGTTCGCACCCCCGCTGCCGTTCGGCCACCGGGGGGCGATCGCCGCGCTCGCCTCGGGATACGTCGAGACCGTGTGGGCGCAGTTCGACGAGGCCTTCTGGAAGGTCGACGCCGACATCTGGCACGTCGTCGGCGGCGACGGCCCGATCCGCACCTGGCTGAACCTGCAGCCCGTGACCGGGAGGCCCGTGCTCGTCGGCCTGGTCGGCGGGCCGGAGGCCGAAGCCTTCGCGAAGCTCGGAGACGGCGACGCGGAGGCCGCCGTGCGCGAGTCCCTCCGGTTCTTCGTCTCGGCGACGCCCGCCCCCTGATCTCAGGCCGGATCCGGCTCGTCCCCATCGGGTCTCGGCGTGCGGTGCAGATCCGTCCTGGCCATGGTGTGCAGCCGGCTGAGCGCGACGAGGCCGCTGGCGACGAGCGCGAAGATCGCCAGGGCGATCGCGCACGTCAGGATCATCTCGGGCGTCCCCGAGACCTGTCGCGGATCCAGGAAGTAGTACGGGTACCAGCCGACCACGCCCCCTCGCCAGATCGTGAACACGCCCCAGACGGCGGGGTACAGGACGACGTACGGCACGATCCGCCAGGATGCGGCACGCCGGCCGGGGCCGAAGACCCAGGCGATGATCGTCCAGGCGGGAAGTGCGAAGTGCAGCACGA
The DNA here is from genome assembly GCF_000956505.1 of Microbacterium azadirachtae. Classification (GTDB taxonomy): domain Bacteria; phylum Actinomycetota; class Actinomycetes; order Actinomycetales; family Microbacteriaceae; genus Microbacterium; species Microbacterium azadirachtae_A. Next base: position 137,411 of record NZ_JYIX01000033.1, read on the forward strand.
TGTCCGACCACGGCACCCAGATCGGGATGCCGTGCAGGCCCGCCTGCCACACGATCAGGGCGAACGCGAGGCCGGCCGTGATGGTCCAGCTGAGCACGACGGCCCTGGCCGTCGTGAGCCACGCCGGATCCTCCGGGGTCCGCAGTGCGATGATCCCGGCGATCAGGGCGAGGATCGCGAACACGATGTTCGACTCGATCGTGAGATACGCGAGGTAGTTCTGGCCGGCGATGGTCTGCGAGCCCAGGCCCCAGAACAGACGGTCCACGAGGGCGACTCCGCACACGCCCGCGGTGAGCAGACGCGACCAGCCGAAGGCCATCCTCATGGTCACTCGCGCGTCGTCCTCCTCGGCCGGGCTGTTCGACGGCCCTCGGGTCGGGTCGCCCGTCACCCGGCCGAGTCTACGGAACCCCGATGTGCCCGGTCCGGATCCGGGGGATTCGAGCGTGTGCACGGCCCGGTTCGGGCCCCCTCTGCCGTGCGGCAGGGTTCGGGGCGCGCTCTGTCGTTTTGGGGCGCGTGGGGCCGGGTTTTCGTGGCGGGGTGCGCCCCAAAACGGCGAAGTGCGCCCCGAAACGTGGGTATCGGCTGGGGCCGTGGGACCCGGGCCTGGTTCGGGTTTGAGTCGTTGGAGCAGGTGCAGGTTCTTGGTTCGGGGCGCACTCTGTCGTTTTGGGGCGCGTGGGGCCGGGTTTTCGTGGCGGGGTGCGCCCCAAAACGGGGAGGTGCGCCCCAAAACGCAGCGAAGTGCGCCCCGAAACACGCTGAAACGCAGCGAGGGGCACCCCGAACCCGGAGCAGGGTCCCCGAAAGGGACCCGGGTCTAGGCTGTCGGGCGTGACTTCGCCCGTGCCGCTCCGTCTCGCGCTCGTCGTGGCGGGGGGCGTGATCGGCTCCGCCGCGCGGCTCGGACTGGGGCTCGCGCTGCCGGCTCCGGGCGGGAGCGGCCTCGGCGCCGTCCCGTGGGCCACGCTCATCGCGAACGTCGTGGGCGCGTTCCTCATCGGAGTGCTCGCCGCCCGGCTGCCGTCGTCGAGCGGCGTCCGGATCCTCCTCGGCACCGGGGTGCTCGGCGGCTTCACGACCTACAGCGCGTTCGCCGTCGGCAGCGTCACACTGTGGCACGCGCAGCCCTGGCTCGCTGCGGCCTACGCGATCGGCAGCCTCGTGCTCGGCCTCGGCGCCGCGGCGCTCGGACTCGATCTCGCCCGGCCCCGCTCCTCGCACACGCAGGCGCACGGATGAGCCCGCTGATCTTCCTGTACGCCGCGCTCGCCGGAGGCGTCGGCGCTGGTCTGCGCTACCTCGTCGACCTCGGCGTCGCGCGCCTGGTCGGCACCCGGTATCCCTGGGGCGTGCTCGTGATCAACCTGACCGGATCCTTCGCGCTGGGCGTGGTCACGGGCGGCTTCCCCGGGGCGGCGTTCATCGTCGGGGCGGGCCTGCTCGGCGGCTACACGACGTTCAGCACGGCCATGCTCGACACGGTCGCGCTGTGGCGGGACGGATCGTCCAGGGCCGCCTTCTTCAACGCCGTGGGCATGCTGATCCTCGGCGTGCTCGCCGCCGTCGCCGGGCTCGCGCTCGGCACCGCTCTCGCGGGCTAGGCGCTCGTCCCGCTCAGGAGCGGGGCTCGAGGTCGCTCGCCTCGACGCCGATGTCCTCGGCCCACAGTTCGGGGCGCTCGCTCATCATCCGGTCCATGAGCGCGATGCAGTCGGCGTCGTCGGCGATCACGAGCTCCTTGCCGTTCGAGCGCAGCCACGCCTCCGACTCCTGGAAGCTGCGGTTCTCGCCGATCACGATGCGCGGGATCTCGTAGAGCGTCGCGGTGCCGGCGCACATGTAGCAGGGGGAGAGGGTCGTGTAGAGGACGCTCTCCCGGTAGACGCGCGCCGGCAGCCGGCCCGCGTTCTCCAGGCAGTCCGTCTCGCCGTGACGGATGACGCTGCCCAGCTGCACGCGACGGTTGCGACCCACGGCCAGCACCTCGCCGTCGTGCACGAGCGCGGCGCCGATCGGGATGCCGCCCTCCGCCCAGCCGATCCTGGCCTGTTCGACGGCCAGATCGAGGAAGCGACGATCGTCTGCGCTCAGCTGCATGGTGCCATCGTATTCAGGGGCCCGTGCGCGTCCAGGGGCCCGCCGCAGAGGATCCGGACGCCGGCTGTGACGAGGACGATACCCGGGGGTTCTAGAATCTGGCCTGTACGCCCGATCCTCCGCACCGGGCTACGAAGGGGGACCCGTGTCGAAGCTCGCCGTTCTGAGCCTGCGCAACCGCGCGCTGATCGCGCTCATCACGATCGTGGCCGCGGTGTTCGGCGGTCTCGCGCTCACGAACCTGAAGCAGGAGCTGATCCCGTCGATCGAGTTCCCGCAGCTCGCGATCGTCGCGAGCTACCCCGGGGCCTCGCCCGAGGTCGTCGAGCACGACGTGTCCACCCCGATCGAGACCGCGATCCAGGGCGTTCCGGGCCTCGACACGTCCACGGCGACGAGCACGACCAACTCGTCCGTGATCCAGGCGTCCTTCGCGTACGGCACCAACCTCGCGACCGCCGAGCAGAAGATCAACCAGGCGATCGGGCGCATCAAGTCGCAGCTGCCCGACGGCGTGGATCCGCAGGTCATCACCGCGTCGATCGACGACTTCCCCGTGATCCAGCTCGCGGTCACCGGTTTCTCCGACGCGGAGACGGCGCAGCAGCGCCTCACGAACACGGTCATCCCGAAGATCGAGCGGCTCAAGGGCGTGAACGCCGCCTCCCTCGTCGGCGGGCAGGGCAAGCGCCTCACGATCACGCCCGACAACACCGCCCTGCTGGCGGCCGGGCTCCCCTCGAGCGCGATCAAGGACGCGCTGCAGCAGAACGGCACGCTGTTCCCCGGCGGATCCATCACCGAGAACGACAACACGCTCACGGTGCAGACCGGCGAGAAGCTCACGAGCGTCGAGCAGGTGCAAGCGATCCCACTCATCGGCGGGACGGCGCCGGGCGCCACGGTCGGATCCGTCGCGAAGGTCGAGATCGACGGGGATCCGGTCACGTCGCTCTCTCGCGTCGACGGCAAGACGGCCCTCACGATCGCGGTGACCAAGCTTCCGTCCGCGAACACGGTTGACGTGTCCAAGGCCGTCACCGATCTCATCCCGCAGCTCAAGAAGGATCTGCCCGGCGCGACGTTCAAGACGGTCTTCGACCAGGCGCCGTTCATCCAGCAGTCGATCGAGTCGCTCGCCCAGGAGGGCCTGCTGGGCCTCGTCTTCGCGGTGATCGTGATCCTGATCTTCCTGCTGTCGGTGCGCTCGACGCTCGTCACTGCGATCTCGATCCCGACGAGCGTCCTCATCACCTTCATCGGGATCCAGGCCTTCGGATACTCGCTGAACATCCTCACACTCGGCGCGCTCACGATCGCGATCGGCCGCGTCGTCGACGACTCGATCGTCGTGATCGAGAACATCAAACGGCACTACGTGCAGGGCGCCGACAAGAAGGCCGCGATCATCAGCGCCGTGCGCGAGGTCGCGATGGCCGTCACCGCGTCGACGATCACGACGGTCGCGGTGTTCCTGCCGATCGCCTTCGTCGGCGACATGACCGGCGAGCTCTTCCGCCCGTTCGCGCTCACGGTGACGATCGCGATGACGGCGTCGCTGCTCGTGGCGCTCACGATCGTGCCCGTGCTCGCGTACTGGTTCCTGCGCCCTGGCAAGCCGCTGCTCGGCGCGGACGGTCACGCGATCGACCCCGAGCACGAGGACGCCCCGCCGACCCGGCTGCAGAAGGCGTACCTGCCGATCCTGCGCTGGACGCTCCGCCACTCGTGGATCACGCTCGTCCTCGCCGTCGTCGTGCTGATCGGCACGATGGCCGCCGCGCCGCTCATGAAGGTGAACTTCCTCGGATCCAGCGGCCAGAACACCTTCACGATGACGCAGTCCCTGGGCCAGGCGCCCAGCCTCGACGCCGAGGACAAGGCGGCGCAGAAGGTCGAGGAGGCGATCAAGGACATCAAGGGCATCAAGACCGTGCAGGTCTCGATCGGCTCGAGCGGATCCGCCCTGCGGGACGCGTTCTCCGGCGGCGGATCCGGCATCACCTACTCGATCACGACGGATCCGTCGGCGAACCAGGAGACCGTCCAGGCCGACGTGCGCGCGGCCGTGAAGAAGCTCGACGGCGTCGGCGACATCACGATCGCCGCCTCCCAGGGCTTCGGATCCAGCGACATCCAGGTGAAGATCACCGCACCGGACGAGAAGACGCTGACCGACGCGACCGACGCGCTCGTCGCCAAGCTCAAGGGCTCGGCCGGCGTCAACCAGGTCACGAGCAACCTCTCGGCCTCGCTGCCGTACGTCTCGGTGCAGGTCGACCGCGCGGCCGCCGCGCAGCACGGCCTCAGCGAGGTCGCGGTCGGCGGCATCGTCTCGCAGTCGATGCGTCCGCAGCAGATCGGATCCGTGGAGATCGACGGATCCTCGCTCACCGTCTTCCTGCAGAGCGCGAACCCGCCGACCACGGTCGATGAGCTGAAGGCCCTGACGATCCCGAGCCGGGCAGGGCTCATCCGCCTGGACCAGATCGCGACCGTTCAGCAGAGCGAGAGCCCGGCGTCGGTGACGACCCAGCGCGGGCAGCGCACGGCGACCGTCTCGGTCACGCCGAAGGGCAACGACCTCGCGAGCGCCTCGACCTCGGTGTCGAAGGCGATCACGAGCGCCAAGCTCCCCTCCGGCGCCGACGCGACGCTCGGCGGAGTGGTCACGCAGCAGCAGGACGCGTTCGGCCAGCTCGGGCTCGCGATGCTCGCGGCGATCCTCATCGTCTACATCGTGATGGTGGCGACGTTCAAGTCGCTCCGGCAGCCGATCCTGCTGCTGAGCTCGGTGCCGTTCGCGGCGACCGGCGCCATCCTGCTGCAGATCGCGACCGGCGTGCCGCTCGGCGTCGCCTCCCTCATCGGCGTGCTCATGCTCATCGGCATCGTGGTGACCAATGCGATCGTGCTCGTGGACCTGGTGAACCAGTACCGCGAGAAGGGCATGAACGCGCACGACGCCACGATCGCCGGCGGATCCCGGCGCCTCCGGCCGATCCTGATGACCGCGCTCGCCACGATCTTCGCGCTCACCCCGATGGCGCTCGGCATCACGGGCCACGGCGGCTTCATCTCGCAGCCGCTCGCGATCGTCGTGATCGGCGGCCTGGTGTCGTCGACCGTGCTGACGCTGCTCGTGCTGCCCACGCTCTACAACCTCGTCGAGGGCGCCAGGGAACGCCGGGCCGCCAAGCGCGCGGCGAAGGCCGGCAACAGTGCGGACGCGGCGCTCGCCGGAGCGGGAGCGCCGCTCGCTGGAGCCGGTGCGGGCGCGGTGCTCGCCGGAGCGGCCTCGACCGAGGCGTCTTCCGCGGACGACGCTTCGATGCCTCCGCACCACCCCACCCGCCGCGAGCTGCGCGAGAACGGTCAGCCCGCCGAGGAGGAGTCCGCCACGGAGCAGCCCGCCGAGGAGCAGCCGACCACGGAGCAGCCGACCACGGAGCAGCCCGCCACGGAGCAGCCCACCGAGGGGAAGCCAGAGTCCGACTGAGTCCGCGGTGCGGTCAGCCGGCCGCCCCTTCGAGGCCCCGCCCCAGGGCGGCCGCGACGGCGTAGAAGATCGCGTCCGCCGGAGTCGTCCCCGTCGTTCCGGTGGGGTGGTCTCCGTTGACCTCGACGACGACCGTGGTGTCGGTGCGGGTGTCGTAGTACAGCGCCGTGTTGAAGCCGGGCACCTGCCCGTTGTGGCCGATCCAGCCCTGCACGCAGTTCATGCCGATGCCGTAGCCCGAGGGCACCGGGATGGATGACAGCCGCTGGATCTGCGCGTCCCGGGGGAGCAGCCCCTGCCCGGTGCCGAGAGCGCGTCCGTACGTGAGCAGGTCGTCGACGCGGCTGATGATCTCCCCGGATGCGCCGGCCTGGGAGACGTTCCAGGCGGTGCTGTCCCGCAGCGGCGCATCCGCGCTGATCGCGCCGGAGACGATCCCGAGGTTCGTGTAGCCGTGCGCATGCGGATCGGGCATGACAGCGCTCGCCAGCGGGTACGAGGTGGCGGTCAGGCGGAGCGGATCGAAGATCTGTCGCTGGAGTTCTTCGGCGAGCGTGTGCCCTGTGATCTTCTCCACGACCTCCCCGAGCAGGACCGTGTTGGTGTTCGAGTAGTGGAACTCGGCGCCGGACGCGGACGTCGGAGGCATCGCGAAAGCCGTCGCCAGGCGCTGGTCGACGGTCCAGATGATGCTGTAGTCGGTGAGATACAGCTTCATGAACTCGAGGTCGTCGGTGTAGTTGGCGATGCCGCTGGTCATGTTCGCGAGCTGGAGGATCGTGATCTCGGATCCGTTCGGCACATTCGGCACGTACCTGCTGATCGGATCGCTCAAGGACAGCTTCTTGCGTGCGACCAGCTGCATGATCAGCGTCGTCGTGAACGTCTTGGTCACCGATCCGATCCGATGGTGGACGTCGGTGGTGAGCGGCGCCCCGGTCGTCAGATCCGCGACGCCGTAGGCGTCCACCCAGGTGCCCTTCGGGGATCGCACGGCGACGACCGCACCCGGCGCGGTCGTCGCGGTGAACGCTGCCGAGGCCGCGGCGTCGAGGGACTCGGTCAGCGCGGGGGAGAGGTTCCCCTTCGTCGCGGCGCCTGGCCGGCGGTCGACCACCGCCGCGGGGTCGGGGATGCACGCCGCCGGATCGATCGCCGCGGCCGAGGACGGCGCACGGGGGGAGGGCGGTGCGGTGCGAGTGGCCGTGCACCCCGTCAGGACGAGCAGGACGGCGCTCGCCAGGGCCACCGCGCCCCGCGAGCGCAGGGACCGCGAGCGCAGGGACCGGGAGGGGTGCTGACCGCGGGGGCGCAGACGGTGCGGTTCGACCATGGGCATCGGGACGTCCTCCGTGCTGCGCGCGGGGCGCGGGATCGGATCTCCAGCGGGGTGAATCCTCAGGGCCGGCCGTCGTCGGAGCGGGTTGCGCCCGGGCGGGGAGGGTGACTCTGCGGTGTCGGGTACGGACCAGACACGCTCTTGAGCACACTGTAGGGGCCCGGCGCGATCATGTCGATGACGCCCGGAGATCGCCCCCCGGGGTCAGCCGAGTTCGTGCTCGTGGATCGTCGTCGTCAGCGTCGTGCCGTTGAGGTCGAGGTACAGCACCTGCTCGGTGACGGTCATCGTCACGGTGTTGCGGCGCTCGAGCAGCGGCACGGCGGACTCGATGAAGCCGGGGTCGAAGCTGTAGACGCGGATGTCCTCTGCGCGGTGGATCCGCTTGCCCTCCCACGGTGCCATGACCTTGGCCGGATCGCGGTGCGTGTAGACGACGGTGCGATCGGCCAGGCGGCTGCCGTAGTGCAGGCGCTCGGCGTCGGGAGCGCCGACCTCGATCCATCCCGTGATGCGCCCGGTGAGATCGCGCACGACGACGGCGGGCTCGTCGGTGGAGGAGAGGCCCTCGCTGAACGCGACGCCCTCGGTGAACTCCAGCTCGTAGGCGAGCAGCCGGGTCAGCATGTACGCGTCGGTCTCGGAGGGGTGCCGCGCCACGCGCAGCGAGTAGTCCTCGTAGACGCCGCGGTCGGTGTCCGCCAGCTGCACGTCGAAGGTGTGGATCGTCGCCCCGATAGCCATAGGCGTCTCAGCCTACGGGGTGCGTCCGTGGTCGCCCGCGCCGCGGAGCTGGGCGAGCAGGTGGTCGAGGATCGGATCCAGCACGGCGAGCCCGTCGCGCACTCCGCCCCGCGAGCCCGGCAGGTTCATCACGACTGTACGGCCCGCGACTCCGGCCACGCCGCGGGTGAGCAGCGCCATCGGGGTCGCGGCGAGGCCGCGGCGACGCAGCTCCTCCATGAGCCCGGGGATCTCGCGGTCGAGCAGGGCCGCGGTCGCCTCGGGTGTGCGGTCGTCGGGGGAGAGCCCGGTGCCGCCCGTGGTGAGCACTAGATCGGGGGCGCCGTCGAGCGCGGCCGTGAGGGCGTCCGCGACGGAGGCATCGGCGACGACGACCGGATCCCCGGTCGCGAACCCGCGCTCGGCGAGCCATGCGCGGATGATCGGACCCGTCTCGTCGGCGTAGACGCCCGCGGAGGCGCGGGTCGACACCACGAGCACGATCGCGGACCGGGGGGACGGCTGCTCCGTGGTCACTCCGCGGTCCAGTCGCCGCTCTTGCCGCCGGACTTCGCGAGCACGCGGATGTCGCCGATCACCGCGTGCTTGTCGACGGCCTTGATCATGTCGTAGAGGGTGAGCGCCGCCACGCTCGCGGCCGTGAGCGCCTCCATCTCGACGCCCGTGACGCCCTTCGTGACGGCGGTCGCGAGGATGCGCACGCGGTCGCCCTCCGGTACGAGGTCGATCTCGACCCGGCTCAGCGGCAGCGGGTGGCAGAGCGGGATGAGCGCCGAGGTCTGCTTGGCGCCCATGATCCCGGCGATGCGCGCGGTGCCGAGCGCCTCGCCCTTGGGCAGCGAGCCGTCGGCGATCTTCGCGACCACGTCCGCGGTGGTCTGCAGCACAGCCTGCGCGCGCGCCTCGCGGCGGGTCACGGCCTTGTCTGTCACGTCCACCATGTGCGCGGATCCATCGGCCCTCAGGTGCGTCAGCTCGCTCATCACGTCTCCAGACTCGTGCGTGCTCAGCCGCCGGCGAAGGGCGGCAGGATGTCGACGGTCGCTCCCAGCGGGCGGGCGTCGTCGCGGCTGACCGTGCCGTCGACGAGGAAGGATCCGGATTTCAGGACCTTCGCCATCGGCTCACCGTAGCGCCCGAGCAGCTCCGCGCGCAGCGCTCCGACCGTCGAGACGGCATCCGGGCCGTCGACGGTCAGCTGCTCCTGATCGCGTCCGGCGGCCTCGGCGGCCGCGGCGAAGTACCGCACGGTGATGGTGGCCATGTCCTCAATCTAGCCCGTATTGCGGAATTCAGCATCCGCATCATGGAAATCCAAGAGTCCCGCGGGGCTTTCCCCGCGTACACTCGATCCTATGATCGCGCTCGTCGAGCCGGGGCCGGAACTGCCGCCCGAACACATCGCCCGCTACAGCCGCCAGCTCATGCTGCCGGGCTTCGGCGAGACCGCGCAGCGGCGCCTTCGTGCGGCCCGCGTGCTCGTGATCGGGGCGGGCGGTCTCGGAAGTGCCCTCGTCCCCGCGCTCGCGGGGAGCGGCGTCGGCACGATCGGCGTCATCGACGACGACGTGGTGGAGCTGTCCAACCTGCACCGCCAGCTCAGCCACGGCATGGACGACATCGGACGGTCCAAGGTCGGATCCCTCGCCGACACCGTGCGGGACATCGATCCCGAGATCCTGGTGCGCCCCTACCGGGAGCGTGCGACCGCCGAGACCCTGCCGGGAATACTCGCCGAATACGACCTCCTCGTCGACGGCAGCGACAACTTCCCCACCCGCTACCTCGCCGACGACGCCGCGCGCCTCGCCGGCAAGCCCCTGGTCTGGGGATCCATCCTGCGCTTCCAGGGGCAGGTCGGCGTGGCCGTGCCCGAGGTCGGGTTCCGCGACCTCTTCCCCGCGCCGCCGGCCGCGGACGAGGTGCTGTCGTGCGAGCTCGGCGGAGTGCTCGCGAGCCTGTGCACCGCGATCGGATCCTTCATGGCGACCGAGGTTGTCAAGCTCGTCACGGGCATCGGCGAACCGCTCGTCGGTCGGGTGCTGTTCTACGACGCGCTCACCGCGCGCACCCGCGAGATCGGGTTCGAGCGCGCCGAGGACGCGCCGGCCGTGGACGGGCTGATCGACTACGAGCTGTTCTGCGGCACGGCCGCCGCTGGCGACGCCTCCGCGCTGTCGGCCGCCGAGGTGCTGCGGATGCGGCGCGAGGGCGACGTGCGACTCCTCGACGTGCGCGAGCCGCACGAGACCCTGTTGCGGGGCATCCCGGGGGCCATGGCGCTGCCGCTCGGTGCGCTCGAAGGCGGTGCGCCGATTCCCGGGGCGCCCGGCGACGGGTCGGTCGTCGTGTTCTGCGAGAAGGATCCGCGCTCCCAGCGTGCGGTGCGCGTGCTGCGCGAGCGCGGGATCGACGCGCACTACCTCGCGGGCGGGATCAGGGCTTTCGCCGCCGTCGGCGGGCAGACCGAGGGCACGGGCGCCGCGGCCGCGCCGAGCGAGCGGACGGAGTCGGAATGAGCGAACGCGCGATCATCAGTGACGAGCCCCTGGACGAGGCGGTCATCCGGGCGGCGGTCGGCGACGCGGCGCACGGCGCGACCGTGATGTTCTGCGGCGTGGTGCGCGACCACGACGGCGGGCAGGCGGTGCGCTCCCTGGACTACCGCGCGCACCCCGACGCGGAGCGTTTCCTCGAGGAGATCGTGGAGCGCGTGACGGCCGAGACCGGGCTGCTCGTCGCGGCCGCGCACCGTGTCGGCGACCTCCGGATCGGCGACGTCGCCCTGTTCGCGGCCGCGTCGGCCGGACACCGCAAGGAGGCGTTCGAGGCGTGCGAGCGCCTGGTCGAGGAGATCAAGCGCGGCGTGCCGATCTGGAAGCGCCAGCACTACGCCGACGGCGTCTCGGAGTGGGTCGGACTCTGACGGGCCCGCCTCCGGCGGGGTGATGCCAGGCGGGGCGATGCCGCGTGGGGCGCCCCGCTTCTTGCGGCGCCGTTCTGGGGCGCGGCCTGGCCTCGACGCCCCCTCTGGCGGCCGGCGCCCCCTCGCAGGTACGCGTCTCAGAGGGGGCGCGGATCCTCAGTGGGGGCGTCGACGACGGTCGAGACGTGCGGAGAGGACCAGACCCCTCCCGATCAGCCCCCGATGTAGCTCATCTCGATGCGGTCGCGGGCGGCGCGCAGCTCGGGGGTGAGGCTCGATCGGATCTCGGAGTAGCGGTCGTCGCGGACGCCCCAGATCCTGGCCAGCGTCGCGGTGAGCTCCGCATCGTCCGCGCCGCCGCGCAGCAGCGCGCGCAGGTCGTGGCCCTCGGTCGCGAACAGGCACGTGAACAGGCGCCCCTCGGTGGAGAGCCGCGCGCGGTTGCAGGTGCCGCAGAACGCGTTGGTGACGGATGAGATCACGCCGATCTCCCCGGATCCGTCGGCGTAGCGCCAGCGCTTCGCCGTCTCGCCGGTGGCGGCGGGGGAGACGGGCTCGAGCGGGAACCGGGCGTCGATCGTCGCGACGATCTCCGCCGAGGGGACCACCTCGTCGAGGCTCCAGCCGTTGGTCGCGCCGACGTCCATGTATTCGATGAAGCGCAGCACGTGACCGGTGCCGCGGAAGTGCTCCGCAAGACTCAGGATCTCGCCGTCGTTGAGGCCCCGCTTGACGACCGTGTTGAGCTTCACGGGCATGCCGGCGGCCTGCGCCGCGTCGATGCCCTGCAGCACGCGCGCAACGGGGAACTCCACGTCGTTCATGCGACGGAACAGCTGATCGTCGAGGGAATCGATCGATACCGTGACGCGGTCGACGCCCGCCTCCTTGAGAGCTTCGGCCTTGACGGCGAGAGCGGATCCGTTCGTCGTCAGCGCGATCTCCGGCTTGGCGCCGTCGAGGGTGCGCAGAGCCGCGAGCCGTGCGATCAGATCTTCGATCCCTCGGCGCAGCAGCGGCTCGCCTCCGGTGAGGCGCAGCTTGCGGACGCCGTTCGCGAGAGCGGCCCGCGCGATCCGCTCGATCTCCTCGAAGGTGAGCAGTTCATGCCGTTCCAGGAATGCATAGTCCCGACCGAAGACCTCGCGCGGCATGCAATAGACGCAGCGGAAATTGCACCGGTCCGTGACCGAGATCCGGAGGTCGCGCAGCGGGCGGTCCCTGGTGTCGAGGACGCCGGTCGAGGGCAGCCGCCGAGCGCTTCGAGGGACGTCGGGGGACGAGCCGGCGCGCGCCGGAGCGGCATCGGCCTCGAGTGATCGCGGCGAGATCGTCATCGGTCGGCCCCCTTTCGATGGGCAACCGTAGCACCGCTGGGAGGGAGCGGGATCCGCGCAGCGCAACACGAGGCCGCGGGACGCCCCTCGTCTCGCTCCGCTCGCTCAGGGACCGTCTCGCTCCGCTCGCTCAGGGACCGTCTCGCTCCGCTCGCTCAGGGACCGTCTCGCTCCGCTCGCTCAGGGACCGGCGCGAGGGTCAGCCGGCGTCGCCGCGGATCGAGACGTCGGCCTCGTCGATGCGGAACGAGAGGCGCTGTCCGGGGTGCAGTCCGAGGCCGACGGCGTGCGTGGACGGGCAGTCCACGGCGATCCCGGGATGCTCCGCGGTGTGCAGGCGGATCCCGCCGGGGATCGGATCGAGCTGCGCGACGCGCCCCGTCCAGCGATTCGGCGCCGGGGCGGATTCGAGGGTCGCGGAGCGGTCGAGACTTCCGGATTCGTCGAGCGGATCCACCCGCACGGAACCCGGTGCGAACACGACGCTGCCGGCCCCGCCCACCCGCAGCGCGTCGCCCCGCCCGCGGAGCAGGAGCGCGCCCGCGGAGACGGCGCCGTCATCCGCGCCGACCGCCTCGAGGCGGTTCACGCCGGCGAGCGCGGCCACGAACTCCGAACGCGGATGCCCCAGCACTTCCGCGGTGCTGCCGCCCTGCACCACGGAGCCGTCGTGCATCACGAGCGTGCGCGCGGCGAGGATCAGCGCGTCCATCGGGTCGTGCGTGACGAGCACGATCGGGATCGCGGGGCTCTCGCCCTGCTGCGCCGCGATCAGACGGCGGGCCTGTGCGGCCGACGGCGCGTCCAGCGCGGCGAACGGCTCGTCCAGCAGCAGCGCATCGGGCTCGGAGGCGAGGGCGCGCGCGATCGCGGCGCGCTGCTGCTGCCCGCCGGAGAGCTCCGCGGGACGGCGTGCGGCGAGGCCGCCGAGCCCCACCTCCTCCAGCCGCCGCTCGGCGCGACGCCGGGCCTCGGCGCGCGGAACACCCTGCGCGCGCGGCCCGAACGCCACGTTCTCGCGCACGGACAGGTGCGGGAACAGCAGTGGGCGCTGGCCGAGCAGCGCGATGCGCCGGCGCGCCGGGGGGACGTGGACCCCGCGTGCCGCGCCGGGGCCGGCCGGGGCGTCGAGCACGCGGTCGCCGACCGCGACGGATCCGGCGGCGGGAAGGAGACCCGCGATCGCGTTCAGCAGCGTCGACTTGCCCGATCCGTTCGGGCCGATGACCGCGAGGATCTCTCCCGGCTGCGCCTCGAACGCCGCGGACATCGCGAATCCGCCGCGGCGCGTGCTCAGGTCGACCCTCATCGCACGGCCCCCGCCCGCCAGCCGCGCACCAGCACGAGCACCGCGAGGGCGACGAGGATCAGCAGGAGCGACAGCGCGATCGCCGTGTCCTCCTCGACACCTGCGCCGTTGAACGCCGTGTAGATCGCGAGCGGCATGGTGCGGGTGACCCCGGCGGCGTTGCCCGCGAACAGCGCGGTCGCGCCGAACTCCCCGAGCGCCCGGGCGAAGCACAGCACGGTGCCGGCGATGAGCCCAGGCGCGGCGAGCGGCAGCGTCACCCTGCGGAAGACCGTGAACCGGCTCGCGCCGAGACCCGCCGCGACCCGCTCGTGCTCGGTGCCGATCGCGCGCAGCGCGCCCTCGATCGAGATCACCAGGAACGGCAGCGCGACGAACGCCTGCGCGATCACCACGGCCGCGGTCGTGAACGGGATCCTGATCCCGGAGACCGCCAGCGCCCCGCCGAGCAGGCCGTTGCGTCCGAGCAGGGCGAGCAGGGCGATGCCCCCGACGAGCGGGGGCAGCACGAGCGGCAGGGTGGTCAGCGTGCGCAGCACCGAGGCCAGCCAGCCGGGACTGCGCGCCATCGCGACGGCGAGCGGCACCCCGAGGATCGCGCAGATCACTGTCGCGATCGCGGCGGTGGTCAGGGAGAGCCCGAGCGCCTGCAGCGCTGCGGGAGACGTGATCGCCGCCGGAACCGTCGCCCAGTCCAGCCGCACCAGCAGCGCGACGAAGGGCAGCACCAGCAGCAGCACCGCGATGATCGCCGGGATCAGCAACCAGGCGGGCAGGTGCTCTCCGCGCCGTCGTGCGACGGGCTCGGGGAGCGAGGAGGCGGCATCCGGGGTCGGGGAGTCGCCGCGTGCGGCCGCCGTCATCGACGACCCGACCGCGCGCGGCGCCCTCCGGCCCCCCGTTCTCATGCGCCGCCGAACCCCAGATCCTTGAGGATCTTCTGGCCCTTGTCCGACAGCACGAAGGCCTGGAAGGCGGTGGCGGCCTCGGCGTTCTTCGAGGCCTTGAGCACCGTGATCGGGTACTTGTTGGTCGCCTTGTCCGCGCCCGCGATCGCGATGCCGGTCACGGCGGATCCCGCGGCCTTGACGTCGGTCGAGTACACGAGCCCGGCATCGGCCTCGCCGGCCTTGACCTTCGCGAGCACCGCCGTCACGTTCTGCTCCTCGCTGGCGGGCGTCACGGTCACGCTCGCCGCGTCGAGCAGCGTCTTCGCGGCGTTGCCGCACGGCACGGCGGGGGCGCACAGCACGAGCTTGAGACCGGGGTCGGCGAGCGAGGCGAGGTCCTTGACCTTGAGCGGGTTGCCCGGCGCGACCGCGATCTGCAGCACGTTCGTCGTGAAGACCGGAGCGACGCCTGCGAGGCTCGCCTGGGTCACCTTGTCCATGTTCTTCTGATCCGCCGAGGCGAACACGTCGACCGGTGCGCCCTCGATGATCTGCGTCGCGAGCGTCGAGGATCCGTCGTACGTGATCGGGTTGACGTGCACCTTCGGGTTCTCGGCCTCGAAGGCCGTGGTGATCTGGTCGAACGCCTGGCTCAGCGATGCCGCCGCGAACACGGTGAGCTCGCCGCTCACGGTCGAGGCTGCGGCGGTGCTGGTGGGCGTCGGGGTCGCGGCGGGAGCCGCGCCGGAGCACGCGGTCAGGGCGAGAGCTGCGGCAAGAGCCGTGGCGGCGATCGCGGACAGGCGGAACGGGAGGGGGGATCGGGTCATCGTGACTCGGTCCTTTCGGTTTCGATGATCATCATGGTGGCTTTGGTGACGGCGACGGCCTTGCTGCCGACCTCGAGCCCGAGCTCGGCGGCGGCCTCGGCGCTCATGAGCGACACGATGCGATGCGGACCGCTCTGCAGCTCGATCTGCGCCATCAGCCCCTCGACGCGCACGGCGGTGACGAGGCCCACGAAGCGGTTGCGCGCGCTGCGCAGCACGTTGTCGCCCGGATCCGGTTCGCTGGCCAGCGCCTGGGCGCGTTCGGCGAGCTCCGCGCCGGGCACGACCTGGTGCCCCGTCGCGTCGGTGGACAGGGTCAGGATGCCGTCCGCGGCCCAGCGGCGCACGGTGTCATCGCTGACTCCCAGCAGGCCGGCAGCCTCGCGGATCCGAAAATGCGTCATGGCGACGACCATAGCGCCGCGAATGCGGAGAAGCAACACGGATTATCACAATGTGGAATATGGGTTCCAAAAAACCATGGACGTGGCAGGGGAACGCTGTTAGTGTCATTCCAGCCCGAGGCCGTATCAGCAGCCGGAGGCGGGATGACAACCTAGCGGTTCGACGTACTTATCTCGAGGAAGGGCCCGACGAGGGGCCCGACCGGAAGCCGTATCACTGCGACGACAGCAAGGAAGCTCTCCATGAACAGCACCAGTGCGCCTTCATCCGCTGCGACGACACCCGCGGAGTATCTCGCTCAGGCCGTCGCCCTCGCCACGGACAACGTCCGAAACGCCGGAGGTCCGTTCGGCGCCCTCATCGTCTCGGCCGACGGCCGGGTCTTCGAAGGCGTCAACCGGGTGACCGCGAACCTCGACCCCTCGGCGCACGCCGAAGTGACCGCGATCCGCAACGCGTGCCAGCAGCTCGGCACGTTCGACCTCTCCGGCGCCACGCTCTACACGAGCTGCGAGCCGTGCCCGATGTGCCTCGCGACGTCGCTGTGGGCGCGCGTCGACCGCGTGTACTTCGCGGCCAACCGCGACGACGCCGCCGACGCCGGCTTCGACGACGCGGTGTTCTACCGCTATTTCGAGGGAGGGCCCGAGGACAAGGCGCTCATGCCCGTCTCCGACATCGCCCTGCCCGCTGAGGAGCGCGTCGCGCCCTTCACCGAGTGGAACCTCACCACCACCCGTATCGAGTACTGACCCGACCCGACGAATCCAGGAGAAGACAATGACGTCCCCCACTCCCACCCCCGAAGCAGAGGGAACACCCGAGAACGAGGCCACGGCCCTGTTCTCCCGCCAGGAGGAAGCGCTTCCTCCTCTGAAGACCGGCGCCACCTCGACGGTCGAGGTCGAGCCCAAGAACGGTCTCGACCGGTTCTTCAGCATCACCCGCCGCGGTTCGACCGTCGGTCGTGAGATCCGAGGCGGCATCGTGACCTTCGTCACGATGGCCTACATCGTCATCCTGAACCCGCTGATCCTCGGCGGCACGAAGGACGTCGCGGGCCACGCCCTGGATGCGGCGCAGATCGGTGCGGCGACAGGCCTCACCGCCGGCGTCATGACGATCCTGTTCGGCGTGATCGCACGGCTGCCGTTCGCGCTCGCCGCGGGCCTCGGAATCAACTCCTTCCTCGCGGTCGCGGTCGTCGGTCAGGTGACCTGGGCCGAGGCCATGGGGCTCGTGGTCATCAATGGCATCCTGATCGTGCTGTTCGGAGCAACCGGCATCCGGACTGCGATCTTCCACGCCGTGCCGCAGCCGCTCAAGGCCGCGATCACCGTCGGCATCGGTCTGTTCATCGCCTTCATCGGCTTCGTCGACTCGGGCTTCGTCAACCGCACCGCCGGCCCCGGCGGCCCGCCTGTGCAGCTCGGCAACGACGGATCCATCACCTCGGTTCCGACGCTCATCTTCCTGCTGGGCCTCGTCGTGATCGGCATCCTGGTGGCGCGGAAGGTTCCTGGCGGCATCCTGATCGGCATCGTCGCCACCACGATCGTCGCGCTCATCGCCCAGGCGGTGCTGCAGCTCGGCCCCTCGTTCAAGGACCCGAACGGCTGGCACATGACGATCCCCGAGCTGCCGAGCTCGCTGGTCACGATTCCGGACTTCAGTCTGGTGGGGCAGTTCGATCTGTTCGGCGCCTTCGGCCGCGTCGGTGCGCTCTCGGCGACGATGCTCGTCTTCACCCTGGTGTTCTCGAACTTCTTCGACGCGATGGGCACGATGACCGGTCTCGCGAAGAACGCGGGCCTGGCCTACAAGGACGGCACGTTCCCGCGGCTGCGTTCCGCGTTCGTCGTCGAGGGCTTCGGCGCCGTCGCGGGAGGCATGACCTCGACCTCGTCGAACACGGTCTACGTCGACAGTGCCTCCGGCATCGGTGAGGGCGCCCGCACGGGTCTCGCCTCGCTCGTGGTCGGCGTGCTGTTCCTGCTGTCGATGTTCCTGACGCCGCTCACGCTCGTGGTGCCGATCGAGGTCGGCTCGGCCGCCCTCGTCATCGTCGGCGCCATGATGATGGGACAGATCCGCGAGATCAAGTTCACCAACTTCGCGGTCGCCCTCCCGGCCTTCCTTACGATCGTGACGATGCCGCTGACCTACTCGATCGCCAACGGCATCGGCGTCGGCTGCATCTCGTGGGCACTCATCAACGTCCTCTCCGGACGGGCGAAGAAGGTCCACTGGCTGATGTGGATCGTCGCCGGCGGATTCGCGCTCTACTTCGTGCGCGGACCGGTGGAGCAGATCCTCAGTCACTGAGCCGTCGTTCGAAGCCCCCGGTCCGCGTGTGCGGGTCGGGGGCTTCGGCGTGCACCGGCGCGCCGGCCCCGCGGTCAGCGGGGGACGCGCAGCTCCGGCCAGGATGCGAGATCGGCGGGCTCGTCGATGTCGTCGCCGCGACCCAGATCGCCGCACTCCACGTCGTCGACGAGATGGCGGTTCCGCGCGATCCAGGCCCGAGCCGCGGCATCGCCCTCGGCGAGGGCCGCGGCGGAGCAGAGGTCGCCGGTGCCGAACACCACGGGGTTGCCGGGGATGCCGTGCCACATCGCGCGGGCGACGCGTCCCGGCCGGTGGGCTGCGAAGAGGCGCCGGATCACGGATGCGTCGACGCCCGGCTGATCCACGAGCAGCACGACCACAGCGTGCGGCGGCGCGTCGGTCACGACGAGCGGCAGCACGGCCGCCCGCAGCGAGGCGGACATGCCCAGCCGCGCGTCGTGCACTTCGATGACGTGCGCCGCCGGGCAGCGGGCGCGGAGCCAGCTGCGCGCGGTGCGGGCGGCGGGGCCGACCGCGACCGTGACGCTGCAGCCGGCCTCCGCCGCGGCCCGCGCGGCCCGGGTGACGAGCACCTCGCCGTTCCAGGGGAGGAGCGCCTTGGGCCCACGGCCGAGGCGGGTGCCGCGTCCGGCCGCGAGCACGATCGCGTGGTGGGTGCGCGTGGTCATCGGGTCGCCTCCGCCGCATCCCGCTCGAGGATCGCGGCGTGGATCCGATCGCGCGTGAACGGCGTGGCGGTCATGCGGATCCCGGTCGCGTCGCGGATCGCCGCGGCCAGCGCCGGGGCGATCGGGTTGAACGGCGACTCGCTCATCGACTTGGCCCCGAGAGGGCCGAGCGCGTCGGAGGTCTGCGCGAAGTGCACCTCGGAGCGCGGGATGTCGGCGAACGTGGGCACGTGGTACTGCCGCAGGATGTCCGACACCACGGTGCCGTCGTCGTCCAGCCGCACGATCTCGTGCAGCGCGGCGCCGATGCCCTGCGCGATGCCGCCCTCGACCTGACCACGGAACTGCTCGGGGTTGACGACGACGCCGGCGTCGGCGGCGTGGATGGACCGCAGGATCCGCAGCTCGCCCGTTGCCTCGTCGATCGCGACGCGGAACCCCTGCACGTTGAAGGCGACCGAGCGCGGCGTGCCGCCCCAGTACCCCTTCTCCTCGAGGGGCTCGCCCCGGCGCTCCGCGTCGGCGGCCACGTCGGAAAGGCTGACCGACTGCTCACCGCGGATCACGCGAGCGCCGGTCAGCACGCATTCGGCGAGGGGTGCGTCCAGCAGCTCGGCGGCGCGGGCGCGGATGCGCTCGGCCAGTGCGGTCGCGGCGGCGTGCGTGGCCCGCCCCGCGACGACGGTTCCCGTCGACCCGAAAGCACCGGTGTCGTGCGGCACCAGATCCGAGTCGGACTGGCGCAGCCGCACCGCGTGGGTCGTGGTCTGCAGCACGGTCGCGGCGATCTGCTGGTGCACCGTGGAGGTGCCGTTGCCGAACTCCGCCGTGCCGACGTCGAGGCCGAACGTCCCGTCCGCCCCGAGCCGGATCACGGTGTGCGAATGGTGCCCGTGCGGGGGGACCGTGGCGATCATCGCGACCGCGGATCCCTCCCCGAGCCGCCATCCGGTCCCCGAGCCCGTCGAAGGGCCGGGGAGCGATGCGGCGTCCTCCTCGCGGGAGCGCTCCAGGCCGTCGCGCACGATCCGCACGCACTCGTCGAGCCCGTAGCTGCCGATGATGAGGTCGGGCTCCTCGTGCGCGGCGATCATGGCGTCGTCCTGCCCGATGAGGTTCGCGGTGCGGAATGCGAGCGGATCCATCCCCAGCCGGCGCGCGAGCTCGTCCACGGTCGACTCGATCGCGAAGATCATCTGGCTGAGGCCGTAGCCGCGGAAGGCGCCGGAGGGCACGGTGTTCGTATAGACGACGTCGGCGTCGATCTTCTTCGCCGCCGCGAGGTACACGGCGATCGACTCGCCCACGCCGTGGAACATCACACCGGGTCCGTGGTTGCCGTACGCGCCGGTGTTGGAGCGCACGTCGACGCCGATTCCGGTGATCCGCCCGTCCGCGGTCGCGCCCATGCGCACCCTGATCCGGAACGGATGCCGCACGCTCGTCGCGGTCAGCACCTCCTTGCGGGAGAACTCGACGCGCACCGGGCGGCCGGTCGCCATCGTCGCGAGCAGGGCCAGATCCTCGGTGAACACCTCCTGCTTGCCGCCGAAGCCGCCGCCGACGCGCGCGGAGTAGACGCGCAGCCGCTCCTTGTCGATGCCGAAGATCCGGGCGAGGGTGCGCCGGGCGAGGAACGGCACCTGGGTGCTGCTGCGCACGACGAAGCGGCCGTCCGGATCCTGCCAGGCGATGGATCCGTGGGTCTCGAGAGCCGTGTGCGAGACGCGGTGGGTGTGGAAGGTGCGCTCCTCGACGACGTCGCTCGCGGCGAGTTCGGCCGCGAGGTCGCCGACCTCGGAGCTCATCTCCATCACGATGTTGGCCTCGGCGAGGGCGACGCCCTCGGGGTCGGGCACGGATCCGCCGTGCGCCCGCGCCCGCTGTCCGGCGGGGGAGGCCGCCCCGTGCAGTGCGACCGTGCCTGCGGCGTCGGCGAATTCCGGATCCGTGTTCGCCGGCAGGATCTCGTACTCGACGTCGACGAGGCGGGCGGCGCGCTCCGCCGCGCGCTGCGACTCCGCGACGACCAGCGCCACGCGCTGCCCGACGAAGCGCACGTACTCGTCGAACACGCGGGTGTCGTAGGGGTCGTCGGCCTCGATCTCGTGCTGCGCCGTGGAGAAGACGGTCGTCGGCGCGTCCTCCCGGCTGAGCACGCGCACCACGCCGTCGGCGGCCAGGGCGCGGGTCGCGTCGACCAGGACGACCCGTGCGTGCGGGTGCGGACTGCGCACGACCGCCGCGTACAGCAGCGGGGCGGGGAGCTCTGCGGGGTCGATGTCCATCGTGTAGCGGACGGTGCCGGTGACGACCCCGGTCGCGGCGGGGGCGCCCGTCGCGCGGCCGACGCCTCCGGCGCGGTCGTCGATGTTCACGGCGCCCCGCACCGCGTCCTCGATCGCGCGGTAGCCGGTGCATCGGCAGATGTTGCCCTTGAGCGTGCGGCCGAGATCCTCCTCTGCACCCTTCGGCATCGACGCGACCGTGCACACCATGCCGGCAGTGCAGAACCCGCACTGGAAGCCGGCCGCGCGGCGGAACCGCTCCTGCACCGGGTGCGGATCCTCGGGGGTGCCGAGGCCCTGGACCGTGACGATGTCCCGGCCGGCGGCGCGGTGCGCGGGGTACACGCAGCTGTGCACGGGGTCGCCGTCGACGATCACGGTGCACGCGCCGCAGTCGCCGCCGTCGCACCCCTTCTTCACGCCGTACGAGCCCTGATCGCGCAGCCACGTGCGCAGGCACTGTCCGGGCTCGGGTTCGACGGCGACCGCGCGTCCGTCGAGGGTCGCGTGCGGGCCGCAGGCGTGGGGCGCTCGCGAGAAACCACTATCTGCAGGAGACACCACGGCAGACGTGGTGTCTCGTGTCGGATCCGGTGTCTCGCGCTCTGTGCGGGCCGTCGGAATACTGCTCACAGCGTGCTCCTCTCGATGCGCAGGTCGCCCGTGACCCGCCCGATCGCGTCGTCGATACCGGAGGCGGACTCCGGCAGCAGTTCGGCGAGGATCTCCTCGCCGAGGCGGTGCGTCATCAGCCGCCGCCAGGCCGGTTCGCCGTGGATGTCGTCGTACCAGCCGCGCGTGCCGGCGACCGCGGAATCGATCGCGTCGCGCCAGGCCGCGCCGTCGGCGCGGACCGAGGGTGCGGGGGCGTCGCCGATCGTGCCGACCGCCGGTCCGGGGGTCTCGCCCCCGGGGACGGCACCCGGATCCGCTCTCACGTCGAGCACGATCGGGTGGAACGTCGACGCCGTGACGGTGAGCCGCAGTGACGACGCCGAGGTGCGCCGTCCGATCAGCAGGGCGGCGGAGCGCCCGCGCTCGGTGAGCGAGATCCGGCGGAACGCGGGCGTCTGCGCGAGGGCGTCGCCCGGCACGAGGAAGCTGCGGATCAGCTCGCCGTCGGCGAGCCGGGTGCGGGCAGGGCCGACGATGAGGTCGGCCACGGGGGTGCGCCGTGCGGAGCCGTCAGGGCACAGGATCAGCGCGGTCGCGTCCCAGCCGCTCAGCAGCGAGATCATCGGGCCGGCGGGGAGCCCCGTCGCGACGTTGCCGCCCACGGTCGAGACGTTCCAGATCTTCCAGGACGCGACGAAGGAGTCGCACGCCGGCGCGATCAGGTCCAGCCCGGGCAGCATCGCCCGGGGCATGCCTCCGGGGAGCGGGTCGTCGGCGAGAGCGCGCAGCTCCGCGATCCGGCACGTCGCCGCGATCTCCAGCGAAGGCACCCCCTCCACCTCTCGCGTCGTCCCTGTCAGCGGACCCCCTGGGGTGCGCTCATGGGGACGACTCGAAGGTGGGTGGTGCCAGATGAGCGGGGGCCAACCGGCGTCGGTGATGTCGAGGAGCCGGGTGGGGGCGCCGCGGGTGATGTCGGTGCCGTAGGAGAAGAGGACGGTGCCGCCGGCGAGCCAGGAATCCCCCGGTCGCCACTCCTGCGGATCAGCGCACATCAGCACCTCGTCGACGCTCGTCACATCCATGCCAGAGCCTCCTTCGTCACCGTCGTGCGTCGCGGTGTCGCCGCGCAGCTGCGGGCGGTCGGTGTCGCCGCGCGGTCGCGAGCCGCCGACGGCGCTGCCGTAAGGGGCGTTGCTGCCGGCGCCGTCGCCGTCGCCGCTGCGGCCCCGCGCTCCGCGCTCCGCCGCGCATCGTCGTGCACGTCGCCGGCGGTGTCGCGCAGCCGTGCGGGCGACGCGGGGCGTCGGGCCGCGGCGGGAGCGTTGCCGGATCCGACACGGGCAGCCGACTCCACGAGGATCAGCTCCGCGAGGATCGACACCGCGACCTCGGCCGGGGTGCGCGCACCCAGATCCAGGCCGATGGGGGAGTGCAGCCGGTCGAGGTGCGCGGCGGTGAGCCCTCCCGCGCGCAGTTCCTGCACGCGCTTGTCGTGCGTGACGCGGGATCCCATCGCGCCGACGTAGGCGACGTCGCGCCGCAGTGCCGCGTCGAGCACCGGCAGGTCGAAGCGCGGGTCGTGCGTGAGCATCACGATCGCGGTCCGGCCGTCGATGCGGCCTGCGGCGAGCTCTTGGGCGAAGTGCTCGGCCGGGTGCATCAGCACGACCTCGTGCGCACCGGGGTGGCGGGCGCGGGTGGCGAACACGGGCCGCGCGTCGCACACTGTGACGTGCCGGCCCAGCGCGGCCGCGGCCTGCGCGAGCGCCGCGGAGAAGTCGTTCGCGCCGTAGATGAGGAGCCGCGCGGGCGTCGCCGTCGACTCGATCAGCAGGCGCCGCACGACCGGGCAGTCCGGCGTCGCGCGATCGGTCACGTCGACCACATGGGCGCCGCCAGCGCGCAGCGCCGCGCGGATCCGGTCGCCGGCGTGCCCCGCGGCGCGTGCGAGCTCGTCGGGCAGCTCGTCCCCGTCGAAGGCCAGGCAGAGCGCGTCCGCACCGAGTGCGATCCCGAGACCCTCGGCCGTGAGGAGGGAGCCGGCGGTCGTGTCGTGCAGCGGGAGGTCGCGCACGAGGTGCGCGCGGCCAGCCGGCGCGGCGCCGCCGAGGGTGCGCAGCGGCTGCACGAGCACGCGCACATCGCCGCCGCACATCAGGCCGATCGAGAGGCCGTCGTCGTCGGCGTAGCCGAAGGAGTGCAGCTCGGTCGCGCCGGAATCGAGGCATGCGAGCGCGGCGTCGACGACGGCTCCTTCGACGCAGCCGCCCGAGACGGATCCGATCGTGCGGCCGTCGTCGCGCACCGCCATCGACGTGCCGGCGGGGCGGGGGACGGATCCGGACACTTCGACGATCGTCGCGATCGCCCACCGATCCGGGTCGGCGAGGCACTCGGCGTACTCGTGGATGCGATCCAGCATGGGGCACCTTCCTCATCCAGGTGCCGGCCATCGGCGCCTGATCAAGGGCGGTGCATCGGGACCATGAAGGAGGAAGCCTGGTGAGGAGGGAACCCCGGGTCACGATCCACGGCGTCACCGCCTGGGATGCCCGGTAGATGGTTCTGCTGTCGCAACCCGCCTAGGCCTGCGACGATTCTACGGCGGTTCTGGCGCACGCACAAGCAAATAGTCCGACAGGCGGATCTTAGTTTCCGCTGTGCGAAGGTTTGGTGCGCGAGTGCGTCGGATCCGGAGCCGCCAGATCGCCGGGCCCCGTCACCAGCTCCGCAGCACGGATGCCTTCGGGCCTGCGACCAGGGAGCGGGCGGGGACGTCGTCGGCCACGATCGCGCCCGCCGCGATGACGGCGTCCCGGCCGATCGTGACACCGGGCAGGACCGTCGCGCCCGCGCCGATCCAGACGTTGTCCTCGACGAGGATCGGCGCGCCGGAGAGGTAGTGCCGGCGCTCCTCGGGGTCGACGGGGTGCCCGACGGTGATGAATGTCGCCTTCGGTCCGACCATCACGCCATCGCCCAGCCGGATGCCGGCGAAGTCGAGGAAGGTGCAGCCCTGGTTGATGAAGACGCGTTCGCCGAGCTCGAGTCGCAGCCCGTGGTCCGTGTAGAACGGCGGGTAGACGGTGAGGCGCGGGGGAAGTGGTCGCCCCAGGATCTCCTCGAGGAGGGCCGCGCGCCCTGCCTCGTCGTCGAAGGGCAGCAGGTTGAACCGCGACGTCAGTGCGCTCGCCGCGAGCACGCGCTCGCTCATCGCCCGGAACTCCGCGCCCAGCACGCGCTCGCCGGCGGCGAGGAGCTGCGGGTCATGGATCGGCAGGAAGCGGTCGCGCGTCATCCGACCAGTATGCGAAGGGGCGCGGACGTGCGGACCGCGGCGCGCGGTCAGGACCGCCAGCCGCTGATGCTCGTCGCGCAGCCGAAGAAGTGTCGTCGTACCTCGATCTGCAGGCCGGGATGCGCCCGGAAGGCCTCGACGGCGCGGGATCCGTCGCCGAATCCGGTGAGATAGCGGTGCAGCATCCGGTACTCGGTGGGATCGGAGAGCAGCAGGATCCCCGCAAGCGGGACGATCCAGCGCAGATACGCGAGGTAGGCGATCCGCAGCGCTCGGCAGGTCGGCTCCGTGACATCGATGAAGGCGAAGGATCCGCCGGGGCGCAGCACGCGCGCGACCTCGGACGCGAGGCGCTCCAGCTGCGGGGCGTCGAACGTCTTCAGGCCGTAGGCGCTGACGACGACGTCGAAGGACTCGTGCGCGGCCGTTCCGTTCAGCGCGTCCTCCTGGCGCAGTCGCACCCGTCCGCCGAAGCGGTCGCGGCTGCGGGTCTCGGCGTGCGCCATCATCTGCGCGGAGAAGTCGACCGCCGTGATCTCGGCCTGGGGGAGGCGTCGTTCGATCTCCGTCCAGGTCTCGCCCCGCCCGCTCATCAGGTCGAGCACGCGCCGCGGGGATCCGGTCGCGCCGACCAGGCGGAGCAGTTGCCGCCGCCACAGCGTCGCGAAGCCCAGTGAGAGGGCGATGTTCATCCGGTCGTACGAGGTCGCCATGCGGTCGAACAGCTGCCGCACGCCGTCGGCGTCGTAGGGCGGGGTCACGGCCTCGGGGAATGCGAGCGCGACGGCGGGTCGGTGCGAGAGCTCGGTCATGGGACGACGATAGCGGATGAACTGAACATGTTCAATAAATGTTGGCGCGGGAGAACTGGTCGTCTGCAGGGCGGCTGCCCGGCGGGACCGTCTCCGGTCGGGCGCGTCTACTCGGCCCGAGCGGCTTCGTCGATGAGCTGCAGGATCCGGGCTGCGACGCTCACGGCGATCACGGCGGGCTGCTTGCCGGCGACCTCGGGGATCCCGATCGGGGTCGTGACGCGGGCGAGGTCGTCGTCGGTCTGGCCCAGCTCGTGCAGCTTCTTGCGGAAGCGCGCCCATTTCGAGGCGGATCCGATCAGGCCGATGGATCCGAGGTCCGCCGTGCGCAGCGCCTGGTCGACGATCGCGAGGTCCTCGATGTGGTCGTGCGTCATGACCAGCACATGCGCGCCGGGGGTCAGGTCCATGAGCGCCGCCTCGGGGACGGGCGCATGCACGATGCGCACGCGCGCCACGGCGTCGCCGAGCGGGCCGCGCTGTCCGGGGATCCCGATCCGGTCCTCGGCGAGCATCTCCTCCCGCGAGTCCACGAGCACAAGGTCGAGCTCGTGCCGGGCGAGGATGCGCGCGAGCTCGAGGCCCACGTGGCCGAGCCCGAACACGGCGACGGCCGGGGTGACCC
Source organism: Microbacterium azadirachtae (assembly GCF_000956505.1). GTDB lineage: Bacteria > Actinomycetota > Actinomycetes > Actinomycetales > Microbacteriaceae > Microbacterium > Microbacterium azadirachtae_A. The sequence goes on from NZ_JYIX01000033.1 coordinate 163,454, forward strand.
TGATCGGCTCGAGCAGCATGGTGACCTCTCCTCCGCAGCACTGCACGCCGTACTCGGTGACGGCCTTGTCGCTCAGCGTGAGCGTGAGCAGCTCGGGTTCCGCGGATCCGTCGGCGAGCATCCGCCGCGCCTGCTCGATCGCGGTCTGCTCGAGGTTGCCTCCGCCGACCGTGCCGTGCACCGAGGCGGGGGCGACCACCATCTTCGCGCCGCCGTTGCGCGGGGCGTGTCCGCGGACGGTCGCCAGGGTCACGATCACGGCGGGGATCCGTCGCGACCGCAGATCCTGCAGCGCGTCCAGCCAGTCCACGATGCTCCTCTTCTGTCCTTCTACTCTTCTACCTCCGAGTCGTCCCCGTCAGCGGACTCCATAGCGTGCGCTGACAGGGACGACTCGGAAGTGGGGTGGTCAGTCGCCGGCGGCGGAGACGAGCGGGCGGTCGGAGGCGGGGGCGCCGGTTCCGGACGAGGCGGTTCCGGACGAGGCGGCTCCGGACGAGGCGGTGCCGGACGAGCCGTCGGCGGCGGCGTCGGGAACTCCGGCGGCGGCCTCCTGAGCGGTGCGGACGGCCCAGAACACGGCTTCCGGCGTCGCGGGGGAGCCCAGGTCGACCGAGTGCCCGGCCGGACCGAAGGCCGCCACGGCGTCGCGGAGCGCCTCGCGGGCGCTGAACGCGAGCATGAACGGCGGCTCCCCCACGGCCTTGGATCCGTAGACGGCTCCCTCCTCGCGCGCGTTCTCGAACAGGCGCACGTGGAACTCCTCCGGCATCTCGGAGAAGCTCGGCAGCTTGTACGTCGACGCCGACTGAGTCTGCAGCCGACCGCGGTGCGGACCGTCGCTGGTGTCCCAGCGCAGCTCCTCGAGGGTCAGCCAGCCCACACCCTGGACGTATGCGCCCTCGATCTGACCGATGTCGAGCATCGGGGAGAGCGAGTCGCCCACGTCGTGCACGATGTCGACGCGGCGCACCCGGTAGGCGCCGGTGAACTCGTCCACCTCGACCTCGGTCGCCGCGGCGCCGTACGCGAAGTACTTGAACGGCGAGCCCTGCATGATCTCCGGGTTCCAGTGCAGGCCCTCGGTGCGGTAGTAGCCGGCGGCGAACAGTTGCACGCGCTGGAAGTAGGCCGCCTTGACGACCTCGCCCCAGGAGACGCGCTTCACCGGAGCGCCGAGCGCCGTCACGAAGCCGCCGCCGAAGCGGACGTCGCGCTCGTCGACGCCGAGCATGCGCCCGGCGACCTTCGCGAGCCGATCGCGGATCTGCTCGCAGGCGTTCTTGACCGCGCCGCCGTTGAGGTCTGCACCGGACGACGCCGCCGTCGCCGACGTGTTCGGCACCTTGTCGGTGCGGGTCGGCGCGAGGCGCACCTGATGCAGTTCGACGCCGAGCGCGGTCGCGGCGACCTGCAGCATCTTCGTGTGCAGGCCCTGGCCCATCTCGGTGCCGCCGTGGTTGACCAGGATCGAGCCGTCCTTGTAGACGTGCACGAGGGCGCCGGCCTGGTTGAACGCGGCGAAGTTGAACGAGATGCCGAACTTGATCGGCGTCATCGACAGGGCGCGCTTCGCGTGCGGGCTGGAGGCGTTGAACGCACGGATCTCCTCGCGGCGCGCGTCCACCTCCGCCTCGTCGGCGAGCTGGTCCCAGATCGTCTCGAGCCGGTCGGCGTCCTTCATGAGCTGCCCGTACGGTGTGCTCTGGCCGGGCTTGTAGAAGTTGCGCCGGCGCAGCTCGAGCGGATCGATCCCGAGCTGCGGGGCGATCCTGCCCAGGATGTCCTCGATGAGGAAGACGCCCTGCGGGCCGCCGAACCCGCGGTAGGCGGTGTTCGAGGTCTTGTTGGTCTTCACGATCTGCCCGTAGGCGTGCACGTTGGGGATCCAGTAGGAGTTGTCCAGGTGGCAGAGCGCACGGCCCAGCACCGGCTCGGAAAGGTCGATCGACCAGCCGCCGTCGCAGGTGAGGGTCGTGTCGAGCGCCTGCAGCAGGCCGTGCTCGTCGAACCCCACCTTCCATGCGATGTGGAACGGGTGGCGCTTGCCGGTCATCGTGATGTCCTGCGTGCGGTTGAGGCGCAGCCGCACAGGGCGTCCGGTGAGCTTGGCGCCGAGGGCCGCGATCGCCGCGAAGCCGTGCGGCTGCATCTCCTTGCCGCCGAACCCGCCGCCCATGCGCAGGCACTGCACGGTGATCTCGTTCGCGGGGATCCCGAGCACGTGCGAGACCAGGTCCTGGGTCTCGGTGGGGTGCTGCGTGGAGCACTGGATGAAGTACTGCCCCTCGGAGTCGCGGATCGCGAACGATGCGTGCGTCTCCAGGTAGAAGTGCTCCTGGCCGCCGAACTCGGTCACGCCTTCGAAGACGTGCGCCGAGGCCGCGAGACCTGCGGCGGCGTCGCCGCGCTGCACCGTGCGCGGGGTGCCCTGGAAGGACTGCGCGTCGAGCGCGTCCTGCACCGTGATGAGCGACGGCAGCGGCTCGTACTCCACCGTGACGCGCTCCGCGCCGAGGCGCGCGGCCTCCTGCGTCTCGCCGAGCACCCAGACCAGGGCGTGCCCGTAGAACATCGCCTCGCTCGGGAACAGCGGCTCGTCGTTGCGGATGCCCGCATCGTTCAGGCCGGGGACGTCCTCGGCGGTGAGCACCCGCACGACGCCGGGCACCTCGTAGGCGCCGGAGACGTCGATCGTGACCTTCGCGTGCGCATTCGTGGACTGCACCGGCCAGGCGGTCAGCACGCCGGCGGTCTGCTCCGCGATGTCGTCGGTGTACATCGCCGCACCCGTGACGTGCAGGGCGGCGCTCTCGTGCGCGGCCCGCAGGCCGACGACGGGGTTCTCCGGGCGGTCGGCGAGAGTGCTCATGCCGACACCTCCTTCGACTCGATGACGGTCGCGCTGTAGAGCTTGAGCAGCGCGGTGTTGAGCATGAGCGAGCGGTACTCGCTGCTGGCGCGGTGGTCGGACATCGGGGTGCCCTCGCCGCGGAGGATCTCGGCGGCCGCCTTCACGGTGGCGATGTTCCAGGGCTTGCCGATCAGGGCGTCCTCGGTGGCACGCGCGCGCAGCGGGGTGGCGGCGACACCGCCCAGGCCGATGGTCGCGCCGGTCACGATGCCGCCGTCGATGTCGAGTGCGAACGCGACGGCGACGCTGGAGATGTCGTCGAAGCGGCGCTTGGCGATCTTGTGGAAGGCGGTCGTGGTGGCGAGCGGCAGCGGGATCCGGATGGCCTTGATGAGCTCATCGGGGTGCTTGACGGTCTGCCGGTAGCCGGTGAAGTAGTCGGCCAGATCGACCTCGCGCAGCACGACGCCGGATCCGCCCTCCGCCAGCGAGGCGAGCACGACGCTCGCACGCAGGGCGAGCAGAGCAGGCGGGGTGTCGCCGATCGGGGATCCGGTGCCGAGGTTGCCGCCGAACGTGCCGCGGTTGCGGATGAGGCGCGAGGCGAACTGCGGGAAGAGCTGCGCGAGCAGCGGGATCCGTCCGTCCAGGCGCTTCTCCACCTCGGAGAGCGGGAGGGCGGCGCCGATCTCGACCGCATCGTCTTCGATCCTCAGCGTGCGCAGCTCGGGGAGCTGCTCGATCGCGACGACGAGCGGCGCGCGGCGGCCGCGGATGTTCACCTCGACGCCCCAGTCGGTGGATCCGGCGACGAGAAGCGCATCCTTCTCGTCCTGCAGGATCCGCAGGGCATCGATGAGCGTCGCGGGGCGGACGAAGCGCGCCCCGTCGACCTCGGCGTCGGTCGCGACCGGCTCGGGGGCGGGCTGCGCGAGCCGCTGCTGCAGCGGGTCGTCGGCCTCGGGCGAGCCGAGCGTGTAGGCGGCGTCGCGGATGGGCCGGTATCCGGTGCAGCGGCACAGGTTGCCGCTCAGCGCGTGGAGGTCGAAGCCGTTCGGGCCGTGCTCCGGATCGTGGACGGGGCACGGCTCCGCGGTCGCGTCGGTCGCCTCGGTCGCCGTGCTCGTCGAGGCGGTCTCGATCGGGGTGCGGTCGGCCCGGTAGTACTCGCCGGCCATGCTGCAGGCGAAGCCGGGGGTGCAGTAGCCGCACTGCGATCCGCCGGCCTCGGCCAGCTTCTCCTGCACGGGGTGCAGGTCGTCGACCGATCCGAGCCCCTCGGCCGTGACGACCTCCTGGCCGTCGAGCGCGTACACCGGCACGAGGCAGGCGTTCACCGGCGTCCACGTGGTGCCGCCGTCCGTCGTCGGCGTGGCGAGCAGCATGGCGCAGGCGCCGCACTCGCCCTCCGCGCAGCCCTCCTTGCTGCCGGAGAGGCCGCTGTCGCGGAGCCAGTCCAGAGCGGTGGCGTGCGCGGGCGTTCCCACGAGCGGGCGCTGTTGTCCGTTGACGGTGACGGCGATGTCAGGCATGGGTCTCCTCGGATCCGGCGACACGTTCGATCGCTTGTCCTAAGGCGATCGTGCCGCGTGGGCAGGGTCAGGACAAGGGGTGTGCAGGGAAGACGGAGCGGTGCGGCTGCGTGGCGCGGAGGTCTCCTGCGCCCGGATCGGCGCAGGCGCGGACGGGGGTCACGTCCTGCCCGGCATCGCGTGGGGCGCGACGATTCGCACGGTTCGGCATCATCGCCTCTCCTCGCCTTCAGCGATCCAGAAGTTTCCGAGATTCGGAATAGTGGTTCTGGAGCATGGAAATCGTAAGACGCCAGATCGGTGCAGGTCAAGCGCCGAGGGTCATTGCGCGCGAAAGTCCCGCAGATGAGCGCCGTTCACAGCTTCGCGACCGCATCCGCGGAGCACGAGATCTGGGCGCCGACAGTGGCGGTGCGCAGGGCGAACGTGCTCACCGCTCCCGAGGACGGATCCGCCCGCGTCGGGCTCAGCGGGCGTTCGTCGCGGCCGAGATCTCGGCGACGACGTCGCGCAGCACCGGGATCGCCTGCTCGGCGAAGTCCTCGCCGACGCGCGACATCGGCCCGGAGACCGAGACGGCCGTGAGGACCGGCATGTTCGGCACTGCCATCGCGAAGCAGCGCACGCCCACCTCGTGCTCGCCGTCGTCGACCGCGTATCCGCGCTCCCGGCTGACGGCGAGATCGGCGAGCAGCTCGTCGATGGTGCCGAGCGATCGATCGGTGGAGTGCGGCATCCCGGCGCGGGCGATGATGTCGCGCACCTGGTCGTCGCCGAGTTGCGCGAGGATCGCCTTGCCCACGCTCGTGGAGTGCAGATGAGCGCGGCCGCCCACCTCGGTGAACATGCGCATGGCGTGCGGCGACGGCGCCTGTGAGACGTAGACGACGTTGTCGCCGTCGATCGTGGCGAGGTTCGCCGTCTCGCCGAGTCGGTCCACGAGGGACTTCAGTTGGGGCATCGCCATCTGGCCGAACTGGCGGTTCGCGACCTCGCCCAGGCGCACGAGCTTCGGGCCGAGCGCATAGCGGCGGTTGGCCAGCTGACGCGCGTAGCCCTGCGAGACCAGGGTGCGCAGCAGACGATGGATCGTGGGCAGTGGCAGCTCCGCGGCGGCCGCGAGCTGGCTGATCGTGGCATCGCCGCCGGCGTCCGCGATGAGCTCGAGCAGGTCGAAGACGCGGGAGACGGACTTGACGCCCGTAGAGCCCTCAGCGGCCATGCGGATCCTCTCGGCTGTGATCCGGGCGCGAGTTATCCGCATGCCGGAAGGATGATTCCCGAGCAGAGTATCCCACGGAGGGCCTCAGATGGCCGATGTCGCACTCCGTACGGCACGGGTCATCTGTTCCCCGCGCGTGTTCCCCGCGCGGCTGAGCCGCCCTCTGCGGGTTCACCGGGCCAGCGCGTTCATCGGGTTCGCCGAGCCCGCCCGGGCTCACCGCGCTCCCCGCCTACCGCGTTCCCCGCGCTCCGCGCTCCCCGCTCGCCGCGCTCCCCGCGCTCCGCGCTCCCCGCTCGCCGCGCTTACCGCGCTCCCCGCTCGCCGCGCTCCCCGCGCGCCGCGCCAGCGCTCACCGCGCCAGGCGGGCCCCGCCGTGCTCACCGGGTTCGCTGAGCCCGCCGGGAGCCTTCCCGACTCCGTTTGAAAACTATTTGCATCGTTGACCTGGGGAATTCGGGGTGGGAATGTCGGTGGCCCGGTGTTGACTTGATCCATGACGAACTCAGCAGACGCGGTGGCGGATCCCGGGGTGGACCCGGTGGATCCGGTCACGGTGCTGCGCCTGCTGAGAGAGGGCCTGGCCGCGGCCGAGGCGACGATCACCCGGTTCCAGGCGTTGCGGGACGCGCAGCTCGGGGCCGCGCAGCGCGTCGCCGAGGAGATCGCCGCCCGAGACGCCGGTGGTGGCTCGCCGCGGGGTGAGGCGGTGGATCTCGCGGAGCGGTCGGTCGCGGCGGAGCTCGCCGGGGTGTTGCGGATGTCGGATCGGGTGGTGCAGGCCCGGATGGCACGGGCGGCGGACCTGGGGACCCGGTTCCCGGAGGTCACGCGGGCGTTCGGGGAAGCGCGGATCAACGCCGCGCACGTCCGGGTGATCCAGGACGCCGGTGCGCGTCTTGATGAGGCGGTGCGGGCGGAGTTCGAGCAGATCGCGGTGGAGGCGTGTGCGGGGGAGACCCCGCATCGGGCGAAGCGGATCGTGGAACGCGTCGCGGAACGCCTCGCGCCGCGGAGCTTGACCGACCGGCACCGGGAGGTGCAGGAGGACCGGCGGGTGTGGCGGGAGGACCTCGGCGATGGGCAGAAGACCCTCGGGGTGATCCACTCGGCTGCCGTGATCGACGGGATCTACGACCGGCTCACCCAGCAGGCGCGGGCAGTATCGGTCGCGAATGCGCAGGCCGCGAAGGATGCGGCCGGCGGGGTCGACCCTGATCCGGATGGGCTCGGCGACCCGAACGACGAGCGGACGGTGGATCAGCTCCGCGCGGACCTGTGCGCGGACACCCTGCTCACCGGGGCCGCGTCCGGGCACGACACCGCCGCCGGGCTCCTGTCCGCGATTCAGGCGCGGGTCGAAGTCACTGTGCCGGTGCTCACTCTGCATACGCCCGATACCGCTGGCGCTGGCGCTGGCGGGCAAAAGTCACCGACGCGATCTGGGACCGTGTTCGGTGTCCGTATCGAACAGCCGGCCGAGCTCGCCGGCGGGCAGCCCATCGACACGCACACCGCCCGGATCCTCGCCGGCGGGGTCACCGCGTGGGAACGGGTGCTCACCCACCCGGTGACCGGGGCGATCCTCGCTGTCGACCACTATCGCCCCAATGCCGATCTGCGGCGTCTCTTGCACGCCCGGGATTCCCGGTGCCGGTTCCCGACCTGCGGGCTCCCGCCGGCCGCGCAGGATCTCGACCACACCATCGACGCTGCCTACGGCGGGTCCACGGAGGAAGGCAACGTCGGCGGGCTCTGCCGCAGGCATCACGTCCTCAAACACCAGACCGCCTGGACAGTGAAACAACGCGGCGCCGGGGTCCTGGAATGGACCAGCCCCACCGGGGCGACCTACATCGACAAACCGCCCTCGCCCGTGACATTCACCGTCGAAGACCCGGACCCACCCCCAGAACCGGACCCAGAGACCCCCGGATTCTGACGCGCGGAGATCCCGCCATCGGGCGAGCCGGTTCGCAGACGCCCGGACTCAGACGCCCGTATTCAGGCGCTGGCTCTCAGGCGCTGGCTCTCAGACGCCCGCACTCAGACGGTGAGCGTCACGCCCCACTGCACGGTCCAGGCCTCGCCCGGTGCCAGACGGCGCAGCCCGCGGCCCGAGTTGAACGCCTCGGCGGGCGCCGACATCGGCTCGAGGGCGACCACGAGCTCCTGCCCCGGGTAGTTCGTGTTCGTGTAGGCCTGCAGGTAGTCCAACCCCGGCCCCTGCCACAGCGTGACGGTGCGGCCGTCCGGGGCGGAGAGGGTGCTGTGCACGCGCCCGTCGTCCTCGCGGTGGAGCGTCGCGAAGCCGGTGTCGAGCTGCACCTCGGCGAGGCGTCGGGGGGTGCGCAGGTCCGTGCCTCCGGACACCGGCGATTCGCCGATCGGCAGCAGGCGGTCGTCGGTCTCGAAGAAGGTCTCGGCGGGGATGCGCAGGAGCAGCTGCCTCGGGTCGGCCCCGGAGATCGTGAGGAAGGGGTGGGTGCCGAGGGCGACCGGCGCCGCTTCCTGAGAGCGGTTCACGATCGTGTGCTCGGCGGTGACGCCGTCGGCGCCGAGCGTGTAGCGCACGCTCGTCTCCAGCAGATAGGGGTAGCCGATCTGCGGCACCACATTCGCGCGGAGCAGCACGGTCGCATCGTCCTGCTCGGCGATCTCGTAAGCGGTGTAGCGCAGCAGCCCGTGGGTCGCGTTGTTCAGCTTCGGCTCGGTGATCGCCAGCGCCCTGGTCTCCTCGCCGTCGGCCCAGATGCCGTCCCGGATCCGGTTCGGCCACGGCACGAGCACGACGCCGGAGCAGGCGGGCGCAGGGCGATCGTCGGGGTAGGGCGGGACGACCGTGGTGCCGCCGACGACGAGGTGCCGGAGGGCTGCGCCGACCTGCGAGATCTGCGCGCGGACGCCGTCCGCTTCGAGGTGGACCTGGACGCCGGTCGGAGTGGTCATGCCGCCATCGTAGAGCGGCAGGGTGACGCGGTGGGCTCCCAGGTGGCTCGGGTAGACTTGCGCGGTCGGCTTCGGGCGACCGTGACCTCCGGGATCCCCGGCGGGAGCGGTGCTGCGATTGTGTGTGAGCCCAGGGGCCGATGGTGAGTTCGGCGGACGTCGCCGAACGCTTCATCCATCACATGAATGGCCCCCGGCCGACGACTGCCCGGGTTTCCCCGCGCCCTACGAGGGCGGCGGGGCGCTGTTCTCGTGCGAGAACCAGACAAAGGACATACCCGTGCCCAAGAACCACAAGCCCAAGGGCGGACGCCCCTCGGCCAACTTCGAGCCGCGCTACGCGAAGAAGACCTCCTTCCACGACCGTCACAACCAGGGGCGCCCCGCACGCGACGGCGACTCCGGTCGAGGAGTCGCGGATCGTGCAGACCGGTACGGCCGCGCGGATGCGCGTCCGGCCCGCGACGACCGCGGCGGCCGCTTCGACCGCGATGCCCGTCCCGCTCGCGATGACCGTGGCGCTCGCTTCGACCGTGACGCCCGTCCGGCCCGCGACGACCGCCGTGCGGATGCCCGCCCCGGCAGCCGCTCGCCCGGCCACCGCGGCTTCCGTGCTGAGTCCGCCGCCGGCGATCGCGAGCCGAAGCGCCGCTGGTCGGCGCAGGAGAGGGCGGGCCGCGACGAGTCCCGCTCGATCCGCAACCGTGCCGAGTCGGGCCGCGTCGACGCCCCGCACCGTCGCGACGAGCGTCCGCGCTTCGATCGTGACGACCGCCCCCGTCGGGACGACCGGACCGAGCGTCCGCGCTTCGAGCGCAACGACCGTCCCCGTGTCGAGCGCAGCGACCGTCCGCGTTTCGACCGTGACGAGCGCCTCCGCCGCGATGACCGGACGGACCGTCCGCGGTTCGACCGTGATGACCGCCCCCGTCGGGACGACCGGACCGAGCGTCCGCGTTTCGACCGCGGCGACCGTCCCCGTGTCGAGCGCAGCGACCGTCCGCGTTTCGATCGTGACGAGCGTCCCCGTCGGGACGACCGGACCGAGCGTCCGCGTTTCGAGCGCAACGATCGTCCGCGGTTCGACCGCGACGACCGTCCCCGCCGTGATGACCGGACCGAGCGTCCGCGCCGTGATGACCGGACCGAGCGTCCCCGTTTCGACCGCGATGACCGTCCCCGCCGGGACGACCGCCCTCGCCGCACCGACGGTCCGACCCGTAGCGACTGGAACCGCACCGCCGACCGTGCGCCGAAGCACGAGCAGCTCGAGGACGTCGTGCACGAGCGCCTTGCGGCGCAGACCGTGCAGGCCGAAGAGGTCGCTGATGTGACCTTCGGCGACCTCGGACTCGGCTCCAACATCGTCGAGATCCTGACCGGTATGGGCGCGACGGCGCCGTTCCCGATCCAGGCGGCCTCGATCCCGGCTGTCCTCGAGGGCCGCGACGTCCTCGCCCGCGGTCGCACCGGATCCGGCAAGACCATCGCGTTCGGCGCCCCTCTCGTGGAGAGCATTCTGGCCTCGCAGAAGGGTCAGAAGCGCGAGTTCGGTCGCAAGCCGCGCGCGATCGTGCTCGCGCCGACCCGTGAGCTCGCCCTGCAGATCGACCGTACGATCCAGCCGATCGCCCGCAGCGTGGGCCTGTTCACCACGCAGATCTACGGCGGCGTGCCGCAGGCGCGCCAGGTCGGCGCGCTGAAGAAGGGCGTCGACATCGTGATCGGCACGCCAGGCCGCATCGAGGACCTGATCAACCAGGGCAAGCTCGACCTCTCCGACGTGCGCATCGCCGTGCTGGATGAGGCGGACCACATGTGCGAGCTCGGCTTCGTCGAGCCGGTGCAGCGGATCCTCCGGCACACCGGCGAGGGCAGCCAGAAGCTGCTGTTCTCCGCCACGCTGGACCGCGAGGTCGCCGCACTGGTGGACGAGTTCCTCGTGGACCCGGCCGTCTTCGAGGTCGCCGGCGAGACGCAGGACTCGGGCACGATCGAGCACCGCGTCCTCGTGATCGAGCACCGCGACAAGGCGGAGATCCTCACCTCGCTCGTCGATCGCGACGGACGCACGCTGGTCTTCTCCCGCACCCGCGCCTACGCCGAGCAGCTCGCCGAGGCCTTCGAGGACGCCGGGATCCCCGCGGTCTCGCTGCACGGCGACCTGAACCAGGCCAAGCGCACCCGCAACCTGCAGAAGCTCACCTCGGGTCGTGTGAACGTGCTCGTCGCGACCGACGTCGCCGCTCGCGGCATCCACGTCGACGACATCGACCTGGTCGTCCAGGCCGACGCCCCCGACGAGTACAAGACGTACCTGCACCGGGCCGGCCGCACCGGCCGCGCCGGCAACTCCGGCCGGGTCGTGACCCTGATCACGCGCCCGCGCGGTCGCCGCATGACGGAGCTGCTGAACCGCGCCGAGATCGACGCGCCGTTCGAGGAGGCGCGCCTCGGCGACGACCTCATCGAGGAGATCGCAGGCCGCATGCCGTCGACGTCCGACCTCACCGCCTGATCGAGACGCGGCTTCGTCGCGAAGCATCGGCCGAAAGAGCCGGGCGGGATCCTGATGACTCCGGATCCCACCCGGCTCTTTCGCATTTCGGCGAAGCCCGCGTGGTCAGAGAACGAGCGCCCAGTCGTTGCTGAGGATCTCCTCGCCGCGGAACGGGAACGCGCGGGTCGAACGCAGCGCGAAGCCCGCGCGCCGGCACAGCGCGTTCGAGGGTGCGTTGTCCACGGCGGGGTAGGCGTGGATCTCGGAGTGGCGTCCGTCCGCCCGCACGATGTCGAGGAGATGGAGGAGCGCCTGCCCGGCGTAGCCGCGTCCCTGCTGCTCGGGGAGCACGCTCCACCCGGTCTCCCATATGACGGCATCGGGATCCTCGTCGTTCTCCCAGTAGCCGATCGAGCCGACGGCGACGTCGCCGTCGCAGATCACGAGCATCCCGCCGGGTCCCTCCATGGACAGATAGCGCCGATGCCGCTTCTCCAGCTCCTCCGGGGTCTCGGGGCCGACGAGATGCGCCGTCATCTCCGGGGTGTTGAAACGGTCGAGCAACGGCCGGTCTTCGGGCTGCCAGGGGCGGAGTGCGACCATGCGGCGACGCTATCCGGAACCTCGGACACGACGGTGCGGGCGCGATGAGAAGGGCAGAGGGAGGGGCCGGAAACGGCCGAATTCGAAACCTGAGAGTTCGAGCAAAATATCCTGCTACATCCCGGGATCCTCGGTGGGCTCCCAGGAACAGTGATGCAGGATCGTTACCTTGTACGCCCGACCCGAGGGCGTGAGGCCGCTTCCCGAGCGGCACCGAGGACTTCAAGGATCGTTACTTCGTCATGTCGAGAAACCCGTTCTTCCGCTCTGCCCGCCGCAAGACCATCACCATCATCGGCGCGACCGCCGTGCTCGGCGCGCTCGCCGTCGGGGGCGCTGTGCTCGTCGCTCCCGCAGTCGCCGCGGCCGCTCCGGCCGTGGCCGCGGTCGACGATGTGACCGCCTACAACCAGCGGGTGCAGGTGCGTGCCGCACTCGACACCGCGAAGACCGCGATGGCGGACGCGGCCACCGTGAACGCCGATGTGAAGGCGGCCGGCCTCGATCTCGGCCAGGGGCGCAAGCTCGTGGACGTGACCGGTCTGACCTCGGCGCACGAGGTGCTGTCGAAGTCGGCCTCAGACAAGGGCGCCGTGCACACCGCGCTCGCCGTCGCGATCACGGACTACTCCGAGAAGGTGGAGTCGCAGGTCGCGGAGGTGCGCACCAACCTGAACAACGCCGTCGCGCAGAAGCAGGCGGCCGATGCCGCGGCCGCTGCTGCTGCCGCCCAGGCCGCTGCCGCCGCGCAGGCCGCTGCAGAGGCGCAGGCCGCCGCGAACACTCCGGACGGCGCGCGCGCCGCGGCTCAGCAGATCATGGCGAGCCAGTACGGCTGGGGCGATGACCAGTTCCAGTGCCTGAACTCGCTGTGGAACAAGGAGTCCGGCTGGAACTACCAGGCCTACAACTCCTCCGGCGCGACCGGCATCCCGCAGGCGCTGCCCGGCGACAAGATGGCGACCGTCGCCGACGACTGGCAGACCAACGCGACCACGCAGATCACGTGGGGCCTCGGCTACATCTCCAGCGTCTACGGCACTCCCTGCGCGGCCTGGGGCCACTCGCAGGCCACGAACTGGTACTGAATCCTCTACGGGACATCCTTCACGGAACCTCGAACGGGGCGGTGCGCATCGAGTGCCCGCCCCGTGCGGCGTCCCGCCGCACAACGCCTCAGAAGAGGGTCGGCACCGGCTCCGGCGCCCGCGGTGCACCGAACCGCGACGGCGCCGCGGGTTCGGCTGCGGGCTGCTCGAACAGCCACAGCGGCGTCGCGCTCGTGACCGGCTCGGCCGGCGCGCCCATGCTGCGCCGCAGCGGGCGATCGTCGGAGTGCCGCGCCTCCAGCCCGTGCATCCGGATCAGGGGCTTGACCCGTCGCGCGAGCCATCTCCGGTAGTCCTTCGGCGCCTCCGCCGCGGATCCGGGATACAGCACCCGGTAGGACGACAGCAGATCCGGCCTGTGCTGCGACAGCCACTGCAGGAACCAGGGCTTCACGCCCGCACGCAGATGCAGGGCGCCGTAGATGACATGGTCGGCACCGGCTTCCTTGATCCGCCGCAGGGCGCCGTCGATCGCGTCCACCGAGTCGGTGAGGTGCGGCAGGATCGGCATCAGGAACACCCCGACCCGGAATCCGGCGTCGCTGAGCGCGCGCACGGTGTCGAGCCGCGCCTGCGTGGACGGAGCGCCGTGCTCGATCGCCTCGCGAAGCGTCTCGTCGAACATCGCGATCGACAGCTGCACGTCGACGGGCACCCTGGCCGCGGCATCGACGAGGACAGGGATGTCGCGGCGGATCAGCGTGCCCTTGGTGAGCACCGAGAACGGCGTCCCGGAATCGGCCAGCGCGCCGATGATCCCCGGCATCAGCCGGTATCGGCCCTCCGCGCGCTGATACGGATCGGTGTTCGTGCCGAGCGCGACGGTCTCGTGCTTCCAGGATCCGCGGCGCAGCTCCTTCTCCACGGTCTCGACCACGTTCACCTTGACCACGATCTGCGAGTCGAAGTCCCGCCCCGCGTCCAGGTCCAGATACGTGTGCGTTCCCCGGGCGAAGCAGTACACGCAGGCATGGCTGCATCCGCGGTACGGGTTGACCGTCCAGTTGAACGGCATCTTCGACGGGCCAGGCACATGGTTCAGGGCCGACTTCGCGAGCACCTCGTGGAAGGTCATCCCCGCGAACTCCGGCGTCGTCACGGTCCGCAGGAACCCGGTGCGGTTCTCCATGCCAGGCAGCGCCTGCGCGTCGGTCTCGTCGATCCTCTGCCCTTGCCACCTCATGGAGATATTCGAACATAGCGACGATGATGAGTCAAGCGAAGCTCGTGGAAAGATTCGAATGTCGCGGACGTTCAGGTCTGGCGGTGAGAATGGATCCGTGGCAGACCCGCGACACCCGACTCGCGCGCGCCGCATGGACCCGCGCGTGACGTTCCGGCTGTACGTCACGATCGGCCTGGCGGTCGCGCTGATCGGCGCGCTCTGGGCGCTTGCGGACGGCTCGGCGAGCGCCGGTCCCGGCGGCCATGCCACGGCGGATGCGAAGGTCGCAGGGATCGCAGAGGTCGCGATGCCGCAGACCGCGACGAGCCTTCCCTCGGTCCAGCTGCACGCGACCGCGGCCAGCAACCCGTGCGCGCAGACGCCCGTGCAGCAGGCGCTCGCGTCCGGTGGCGATGATGCGGTGGTCGCGGCGTTCGGCGGGGGAGCGGCGTTCCGCGCCGCGGTCGCTGCGGGCAACGCGCCCTGCATCGATCTGTCCGACCCCCACCGCGACTGGGTCGTGGTGAACAAGGCTCGGCCGCTCAGCCCCGTGACCTTCGCGCCGACGTCCTTCGGGGACCCGGCTCTCTCGGTCGACGGCGCGGGTTCGCTGCGCTCCGATACGGCGAACGCTCTGAACCAGCTCTCCGCGGCCGCGGACGCCGCCGGGGTGGGCTCGGTCGCGCTGGCCAGTGGCTACCGCTCCTACGACACTCAGGTGCAGACCTACTCGGGCCAGGTCGCGACCTACGGGCAGGCCCAGGGCGACGCCCTCTCTGCGCGGCCCGGGCACAGCGAGCACCAGACCGGCCTCGCCGCCGACGTGGTCTCCTGTGCGGGCGGCTGCGGCGACATCGACTCCTTTGGCGGCACCGCGGCCGGCGCCTGGGTCGCCGAGAACGGCTGGCAGTACGGCTTCATCGTCCGCTACGTCGCCGGCCAGACCCCGATCACCGGCTACGACCCGGAACCCTGGCATCTGCGCTACGTCGGCGTGCCGCTCGCGACGGCCTACCACGATGGCGGATTCGCCACGCTCGAGCAGTTCTTCGGGCTCGCCGCGGCCCCCGCGTACCTGGGCTGACCGCCATCGCAGACGCGCGTCACCGCACGCGGCCAGAGGCGTGCGCAGTCGCGTCGCCACGGATTCCGGCGCTGCTGGAGCGTTCACACAAAGCGTGACACCGAGTCTCACATCCGGTGGGATGCATTCCCACAATCCGAGCCGATATCCCCGACTTTCCGCGTAGGATCGCGAGTGCGAAGACGCACACACGATCTGGAGGAGCGCGATGGAACGCGACATCTACGACGAGGATCACGAGGCCTTCCGCGGCCTCGTCAAGGACTTCATCGGCCGCCACGTCACGAACGAGGCCATCGAGCGCTGGGAGGCGGCCGGCGAGATCGATCGCGCCACCATGCTCGCGGCGGGTGGGGCCGGCCTGATCGGTCTCTCTGTGCCCGAGGAGTTCGGCGGCGCGGGGATGCTGCAGGACTACCGCTTCCGCACCATCGTGATGGAAGAGGTCATCGCGGCGGGCGCCGGGTCCCTTGCCGGCGCCTTCGGGATCCAGGACGACCTGGCCGTGCCGTATCTCGTGCACATGGGCACGCCGGAACAGAAGGCGAAGTGGCTGCCCCGCATGGCGACCGGGGAAGTGCTCGGCGCGCTCGCGATGACCGATCCCGGTGCGGGCTCGGACCTCCGCGGCATCAAGACCAACGCGAAGAAGGTCGACGGCGGGTACATCCTCAACGGCGCCAAGACCTTCATCTCCTCGGGGACCACGGCCGACATCGTCGTGACCTTCGTGAAGACCGGCGAGGGCAACCGGCCCGACGCCTTCAGTCTTCTGATCGTCGAGAAGGGCATGGAGGGCTTCGATCAGGGCAAGAAGCTCAGCAAGATGGGCTTCCACGGCTGGGACACGGCCGAGCTCAGCTTCACGGACGTGTTCATCCCCGAAGAGAATCTGATCAGCGGCAAGGAAGGTCAGGGCTTCATCCAGCTGATGATGAACCTGCCGCTCGAGCGCCTGTCGATCGGCGTCGCGGCCGCGGCCGCTGCGCAGGCCGCCACGGCCTGGACCATCGCCTACACCAAGGACCGCGAGGCCTTCGGTGAGCGCATCGCAGACTTCCAGAACACCCGCTTCCGTCTGGCCGACATGGTCACCACGACCGAGGTGATGTGGGCGTACGTCGACCGCGCGCTGCTGGCGTACAAGGACAGCAAGCTCACCGCGGAGGACGCCGCGAAGGTGAAGTTCTGGACGACGGACCGCGAGTGGGAGGTGCTCGACACCGGCGTGCAGCTGCACGGAGGCTACGGCTACATCATGGAGTACCCGATCGCGAAGGCCTTCACCGACGCCAGGGTGCATCGCATCTACGGCGGCACGAACGAGATCATGCGCGACCTCGTCGGCCGCCAGATCGTCGGCAAGCGCTGACCTTTCGGTCCCTGAGCTCGTCGAAGGGCGCCCCCGGATCCTGGATCCGGGGGCGTTCGTGCGTGAGTGGGGACTGGTCTCCGCGCGGGCGGATCCTCCTCCACGATCCGGGCGTTCGCGGAGTTCCGCACCGATTGCGTGAGCGGGCCGTGCGGCGCTCCGGCACGCCGTCAGGCTGGCGTCATGAACCCAGAATCACTGCGCGAGCACGTGCTCGAAAGCGACGACGACCTCCGCGACGCCCTGGAGCTGCTGCTCCCGCAGGCGAGCCAGCGACAGCTCTGGCTGCTCTTCATCGACGGGCGAGGCCGGATCGGCGAGCCGCTGATGCCGATGGCCGACTACCCGGAGGATCCGATCGAGGCGGTGGCGACGGAGGACCTCGGCGAGGTGACGCACGCGCACCTGCTGTCCCAGCGGATCGGCATGCTCCGCGAGCTCACCGGTAATGCGGCGGTGGTGCTGGTGTGGGAGCGCGTCGGCGGCGAGGCCGTCGAGGACGACGTCCGCGTCTGGGCGCGTGCGATGAAGCGGCAGGCCGCGCTGCTCGGGATCCCGCTGCGTGCCCAGTTCCTGCTGCACGCCCACGGTGTGCGCCAGCTGCACGCCGACGACGTGCTGTGACGCCCGCCGGAACGGTGGCAAGACCTTTGCTACCGGAGTAGCATCATGCTCGTGGTGCACGCCAAGGTCAGTCTGAGCCTCAGCGAGGAGGACATCGCCTTCCTCGACGCCGAGACGCAGAGCGGTCGCTACCCCTCGCGTTCGGCGGCGACGCAGGATGCCGTACGCCTGCTGCGCGAGAGCCGCCTCGCCGACGCCTATGCCGAGGCGTTCGCCGCGGATGACGGCGAGGACTGGGATGCCGTGGCGGGCGATGGGCTCGCGTCCGCGTGAGCGTGTCGACCGTCCCTCTTCTGCGTCGCGGCCAGATCGTGCTCGTCTCCTTCGATCCCGCCGTCGGATCCGAGGCGAAGAAGACCCGTCCTGCGGTGATCGTGAGCAACAACACGGCCAACGCGGTCGCGGTGCGGAGTGATCGGGCGACCGCGACGGTCGTCCCTCTGACGTCGAACACGGTGCGGATCCTGCCGTTCCAGGTGCTGCTGCCGTCGGCGGCGACCGGACTCGATCGCGACGTCAAAGCCCAGGCGGAGCAGGTGCGCACGATTGCCGTCGCTCGCATCGCCCGCCCGGTCGGCTGGGTGCCCGCAGAGCTCATGGGAGCTCTCGACGAGGCGCTCCGCCTCCATCTCGCACTCTGACGGCACCGCACGCCCCCTGCTGCCGTCCTTCGCGAACGCCCCGAGATCCCCCGGATCCCGGGGCATCCTGCTGTGCGCCGGTCGTGGCAGCGACCCTCGGAGGGAGGCGATCTCGGGCGTCAGAAAAAGTTTGGTATTCAGTGTTGCTATGTACCGGTACTCAGTGTTACTGTCTACCGGTAGTCAACATCACTGAGTAGAAGAAGGAGGCGATCGCGATGGCGAGTCAGATGACCGAGATGCTCAAGGGCACCCTCGAGGGGATCGTCCTGGCGATCCTGGCCGAGCGATCGGCCTATGGATACGAGATCACCACGCGGCTGCGCGATGGAGGGTTCTCCGATATCGCGGAGGGCACCGTTTACGCGCTGCTGGTGCGGATCGAGCAGAGGGGCCTCGTGGATGTGGAGAAGGTCCCCTCCGAGAAGGGGCCACCGCGCAAGGTGTACTCGCTCAACACGCAGGGGCGGGATCAGCTCGCCGACTTCTGGAGGACCTGGAGCTTCCTCGCAGCGCACATCGAACAGCTCCGCCACACCGACAGCATCAGCACGACCGACACGAATGAAGGAGCCTGACATGGCCGCCAAGTGGATCGAAGCCCTCACCGGGTCCCTCGAGCAGAAGAAGCAGTACAAGCAGGACAAGGCCCGCATGGAGAGCCTTCCCGCCCCCTACGCGGACGCCGCCATGGCGATGCACCGCTACCTGATGTACGCCGGCGGCATCACCGACGGCGACACCATGATCCGGATGTACACCGACATGGCCGACCTCTGGGAGCGCGCCGCCGTCGACCGCACCCCGGTGCGCGACATCGTCGGAGACGACCCGGTCGACTTCGCCGAGACGTTCGCCAAGGCGTACGCCGGCCGCGAGTGGATCGACAAGGAGCGCAAGCGCTTCACGACGGCGATCGACGGCGCCGCACGAAAGGAGAACTGATCATGGCCACCCTCACCGCCCCCGCGATCCGCGTGCAGGGCGTCACGAAGGCGTTCAAGGATCTGCAGGTCCTGCGCGGCGTCGACTTCGAGGTCGAGCGGGGCAGCATCTTCGCCCTGCTCGGCTCGAACGGCGCCGGCAAGACCACGCTCGTGCGCATCCTGTCGACGCTGCTGAAGGCCGACGGCGGCGCCGCGACCGTCCAGGGCTTCGACGTCGCCTCGGCGCCGAACGACGTCCGCGACGCGATCAGCCTCACGGGGCAGTTCGCCGCGGTCGACGAGATCCTCACCGGACGGGAGAACCTCGTGCTCGTCGCGAAGCTCCGCCACCTCAAGGATCCGGGGGCCGTCGCCGACGACCTGCTCGCCCGGTTCTCGCTCACCGACGCCGGAGGGCGTCGCGCGGGCACCTACTCCGGCGGCATGCGGCGCCGGCTCGACATCGCGATGAGCCTGATCGGCAATCCCCCGGTGATCTTCCTCGACGAACCGACCACCGGTCTCGACCCGCAGGCGCGGATCGAGGTCTGGGACACCGTCAAGGAGCTCGCGAACGGCGGCACCACCGTGCTGCTCACCACGCAGTACCTCGACGAGGCGGAGCAGCTGGCCGACCGGATCGCGATCCTGCACGAGGGCACCATCATCCAGAACGGCACACTCGCCGAGCTCAAGCGGCTCCTGCCGCAGGCGAAGGTCGAGTACGTCGAGAAGCAGCCCAGCCTCGAGGAGGTCTTCCTCGCCCTGGTCGGACCGTCCGCGGCATCGGCCCCTGAGCCCGTCGAAGGGCCCGACACCACGAAGGAGGCAGTGAAATGACCAGCCACGTCCTCAGCGACACCGGCACGCTCACCGGCCGTTCGCTCAAGCACATCCTGCGCAGTCCCGACACGATCATCACCACCGCGGTGACCCCGATCGCGCTCATGCTGCTGTTCGTCTACGTCCTCGGCGGGGCGATCCACACCGGATCCGACCAGTCGTACATCGACTACATGCTGCCGGGCATCCTGCTCATCACGATCGCGTCCGGCATCGCGTACACCTCGTACCGGCTGTTCCTCGATCTCCAGGGCGGGATCTTCGAGCGGTTCCAGTCCATGCCGATCGCCCGGTCGAGCGTGCTCTGGGCGCATGTGCTCACCTCGCTCGTCGCGAACATCGTCTCGGTGGCGATCGTCGTCGGCGTCGCATTCGCGATGGGGTTCCGCACCGGAGCCTCGGTCGGCGCGTGGCTGGCCGTGGCCGGGATCCTGATCCTGTTCACCCTGTCGCTCACCTGGCTCGCCGTGATCGCGGGCCTGAGCGCCAAGACCGTGGACGGCGCGAGCGCGTTCAGCTACCCGCTCATCTTCCTGCCGTTCATCAGCTCGGCGTTCGTGCCCACCTCGTCGATGCCGGGCCCGGTGGCCTGGTTCGCGGAGTACCAGCCCGTGACGTCGATCGTGAACACGATCCGCGCGTTGTTCAACGGCCAGCCGGTGGGATCCAGCATCTGGATCGCCCTCGCCTGGATGGTCGGGATCCTCGTGGTCGCCTACGGCTTCGCGATCGCCATCTACAAGAAGAAGATCAGCTGAGCAGTCTCGATGTCTGTGCTTCGACAGACTCGGCAACAAGCTGATCCGAACCGGATCGAACCGCCTTCGGCGCCCCGTGCGCCCGGAGGCGGTTCGAGGCGGTTCGGGAGGGTTGAGCCAGGGAGGGTTCAGCCCAGGGGCTCCGCCGCCGTCTCGCGCGCCGCGCGGGACGCGGGGGATGAGGAACCGATCCGCCAGTAGCCGCAGAAACTGACCCGGCCCTTGTCGACACCGCGTTCGCCGACGAGCAGCTTGCGCGCGCCGGAGGCCAGCGACTGCTCGCCCGCGGCATAGGCGTGGAACGGCGCTTCGGGCAGTGCGAGCTCGCGCAGCGCTGCCAGGGCGAGTGCGCCTGGCCGGTCGGAAGGCGCGCGCACGAACCACTGCACGTCGACGCCGTCGGGGTGAGGGAAGTCCAGTGCGTCATCCGCGGAGGGGGCCTCGAGCAGGACGGATCCTGTCGCGTGCGCGGGGAGGGAGGCGCAGATCGCCGCGATCGCCGGCAGGGCCGTCTCGTCGCCGACGAGCACGACCCGCTCCGTGCCGCGCTCGGGGTTGAACGTGAGCCCCTCGTCGATCACGAGCACGCGATCGCCCGGCCGGCACGTCTCGGCCCACCGCGACGCCGGGCCCGCGGTGCCCTCGGCGGCGGAGCCGTGCAGCACGAAGTCCACGTCGAGCTCGGCCCCGGCCTCGGCCGTGGCGGGGCGGAAGGCGCGGACGCTGTAGTTGCGCATCACCGGGCGCTCGCCGTCCGGGATCCGCAGGAACTTGAGATACCCGAGTGTGTGGTTGGCCTTGGCCGGAACCCGGCTCAGCGCCTCCTCACCGCCCACCGGCAGGAACAGCCGGAACCACTGGTCCCAGCCCATGGGCGAGAACCGCTCGATCTCGCCGCCGCCGAACGTGATGCGCACCCAGTGCGGGGCGAGTCGCTGGGTCCGCAGCACGGTGAGGGGAACGAGTCCGGCCGCGGCCGGCTTGACCATCTTGCTGTACGCCATGGGAACCTTTCGAGGTCTGATTTCGAGCGGTGTCAGGACCGCCAGGGGAAGAACAGGGTCAGGAGAGCCGCCGAGGCGGCGAGCATCAGGAGCAGGAAGACGACGTCGCGCGGGCGGAAGGGCACCTCGTGCCGCTCGGTGCGGGTGGGGTGCGCGCCGAACGCGCGCGAGTCCATGGCCAGCGCCACGCGCTCGGCATGGCGGATCGCGCTCGCCAGCAGGGGCACGATGTAGCCCCAGCCGCGTGCGATCCGGGCGAACGGCCCGCGTCCGCCGTGCGTGCCGCGCACCCGGTGCGCCGCGCGGATCACGCTCAGCTCGTAGCCGAAGCGCGGCACGAACCGGTAGGCCGCGAGCGCCGTGTAGCCGAAGCGGTACGGGATCCGCAGCTGCTGCACGCCCGCGCGCACGACATCCGGTCCGGTCGTGGTGAGGCCCGAGATGAGCGAGAGCGCGAGGATCGCCGCCAGCCGCAGTCCCGTCGCGAATCCGCTCTCGAGGGCGCCGGCGTGCAGCTCCCACGAGCCGATCCGGAGCGCGATCGGGGTCGAGGCGACCTGTGCCGGATCCGTCCACAGCGTCATCGACAGCCCCAGCACGACGACCCCCGCGGGGATCGCGAGCAGCAGCACGGCCCAGATCCTCGCGGTCAGCCGGGTGCCCGTCAACAGCACGGCGTAGGCGAGCGCGAGGAACGCGATCGGCGTCGCGAGGTCCCGCACGAACAGCAGCAGCACCATGGCGGGCAGCACCGCGCCGAGCTTGGCGAGCGGGTTCAGGTGGTGCAGCCACACGCGCGCGGGCGCTGCGGTCTGCTCGGCGTACGGGTCGATCATGATCCCGGCCCCGTCGGTGCGGATCGGGCGATAGCCTCGGGACCGGCCCCCGCGATCGCACCGGATCCGACGATCGGTGCGGATCCGGCGACGGCGTCGTCGCCGAGGAGTGCCCTCAGCTCCGGCGGGACCGCGAGATACGCCGCGGGGAGCGGGATCAGGGCATCGCGCACGAGCGCCGACGTGGCGCCGGCGGCGACGATCCGTCCGTCCTCGACGAGCACGGTGCGGGTCGCGTGCTGGATCACGAGGTCCATGTCGTGCGTCACGAGCACGATCGTGGTGCCCTCGGCCCTGAGCTCGCGGAACAGCGCGAGCAGCTCCTGGGTGCGCGCCCTGTCCTGTCCGAACGTCGGCTCGTCGAGAACGAGGATCCGCGGGCGGGTGATCAGCGCGGTGCCGACCGACAGCCGCCGCTTCTCGCCGCCGGACAGCAGGAACGGGTGCACGTCGGCCTTGCCGGTGAGCCCGAAGCGCTCGAGCATCGCGCCGACGCGCTCGTCGATCTCGGTCGGCGGGGTGCGTCGCAGCCGCAGGCCGTGCGCGAGCTCCTCGAACACGGTGTGCGCGATGAACTGATGTTCGGGGTTCTGGAAGACGAAGCCGATGTGCGCCGCGAGCATCCGCGGCGAAGCAGTGGCGGGATCGATCCCGTCGACCGAGATCCGCCCGCGCGGCGGTATCACGACGCCGGCCAGCGCCTGCACGAGCGTCGTCTTGCCGGCGCCGTTCGGGCCGATGATCGCGGTGACAGAGGCCGCCTCGACATCGAGGTCGACGTCGCGCAGCACAACCTTCCGCCCGCGCCGCACCTCGAGTCCCCTGGCCCTGATGACCGGCTCCGCCTCGGCTTTCGAAGCGCGCACATGGCTGGATCCGGGGCTCGGATCGAGCATTTTGCGCGCTTCGAAACGGGGGAACGCCGACCGGAGCTCGTCGGCCGTGAGGGGAAGCGGAGCATCGGGGGCGCCGATCGGGATGCCTGCGGCCCGCAGCCGGCGCGCCGCGAGCGCGGCGGAGGGGAGCCACGCGCCGAGAGCGAGGATCTCCTCGGCGTGCTCGCGCAGTATCCGCCGGGCGGGGCCGTCGAAGGCGATGCGCCCCGAGCCGTCCAGGACGATCGCCCTGGTCGCGATCTCGAGTGCCGCGTCGAGGTCGTGCTCGACCACGATCAGGGCGCGCTCCTCGGATCCGGCGATGTCCGCGAGCGCGGCGTGGACGTCCGCGGTGCCCTGCGGATCGAGGTTCGCGGTCGGCTCGTCCAGGATCAGGACGGGGGATCCGGTCGCGAGCGCCGAGGCGATCGCGAGCCGCTGCTTGCCGCCGCCGGACAGCCGGTCCGGATTCTCGGCGCGGCGCTCCCAGAGGCCCATCCGCCGTAGGGCGGCTTCGGCGCGGGCGAGCACCTCGGCGACCGGGAACCGCAGGTTCTCCAGGGCGAACGCCGCGTCGTCGAGCACGGATCCGGTGACGATCTGCGCGTCCGGATCCTGGAACACCGTCGACGCGGAGCTGCTCAGCGTGGCGATCGGAGTCGTTGCGACGTCGTGCCCGCGCACCGTGACGCTGCCGGAGACGGCCGCATCGAGCGAGTGCGGGATGAGGCCGCTCAGCGCGAGCGCGAGTGTGGACTTGCCGGATCCGCTCGGGCCGAGCAGCAGCACGACCTCGCCCGCGTGCACGTCGAACGAGACGTCCCGTACGGCGGGATCGCTCGCGCCGCAGTGCGTGATCGTGAGATCGCGCACGCGGAGGAGCGGGGCGGCGGGCATCGGGGTCCGTTCGGCAAGGGTTGCTTAGGCAAGCCTAACCTAGGGCTTCGCCAGGTCCGGATCCGCGTCGCGGGTTCAGCGCTGTGCGACGCCGGCGCGGCGCAGCGAGATGCCGATCCGCAGGCCGATCGCCGTCCACGCGATCGGCCCGAGCACCGCCAGCGGAAGGTAGATGATCCGCGCCCACAGGGGCAGCTTCTCCAGGTCGACGGCGAAGAACACCACCACCGCGATGATCACGCCGATGATCGCCGCCGAGACGAAGAACCGCCAGGCGCCCCAGGAGCGGTACCGGGTGAGGGCGGCGACACCTTCCTGGATGAGGCCGAACAGCAGTGCGGTGCCGAGGAACCGGGGGAACCAGATCGGGTTGAAGGCGCTGGCGACCAGGGCGGCGAGCACATGCGTGAGCAGGGCGACCAGCGGTCGGCGCAGCACCTCCTGCGCGATGATGCCCGGCAGCACGTGCGAGCCGAGTACCAGACCGTAGGCGAACGGCGCGCCGGCGATCACGGGGATCGTCACCCAGCCCGCGGCGGCGCCGAGCAGCCCTGTGGCGACTCCGATGGCGGCGCAGACGAGCAGGACGCGCGTGGGCAGCGGGGAGCGGACGGCGGGCACCCGTCCAGCGTACCGGCGGGATCGGACGGCCCGGCCGGGAGTAATCCCCGCGGGTCAGATCCTCCGGCGCCGCGGCATCAGGTGCACGGGCGGGATCGGCGGGGCGGGGATCCGCTCGTCGCCGTGACCGACGACATGGCCGAAGCGGCCGGATCCCGCCTCCCAGTCCTCGCGCGCCTGCGCGATCTCCTCGTGGCTGCGCGCGGCGAAGTTCCACCACATCACGAGATCCTGTTCGAAGGGCTCGCCGCCGAGGAGGAAGAGCAGTGCTCCGCCCTCGCTCGCCACCGTGACGGCGTCGCGGGAGTCGCCGAGGAACAGCACGTCGTCGACATCGAGCGAGGTCTCGGCGAGGCCGGATCCCGTGATGCGGGCATCGCCCGTGACGAGCAGCAGTCCGTGCTCCCAGGCGGGGTCGAACGGAAGCACCACGGTCGTGCCCGGTTCGAGGCGGATCTCCGCGCCCACGATCGGCGTGTGGGCGGTCGCGGGGGAGGCGACGCCCGCATAGGAGCCCATCACGACCGTGACGTCGGCGTCGGATCCGGTCTGGGCGGGAAGCGCCAGCCCGGGCAGGGCCAGGTGCTGCTCGAAGCCGGGAGCTCCGGTCGCGGCGCCGTCGGGCAGCACCACCCAGAGCTGCAGGGCATCGAGCGGGCCGGCCTCCTCGCCCACCGAGTACTCGGAGTGCGCGATGCCGTTCCCGGCCGTCATGAGGTTCAGCTGCCCGCGGCGCAGGACCACGTCGCTGTCGATCGTGTCGCGGTGGCGGATCTCGCCGACGAGCGGCCAGGTCACCGTCTGCAGGCCGATGTGCGGGTGCGGCTCCACGCGCATGCGCACCTCGGCGGGCCCGAACCGGTCGAGGAAGCACCAGGCGCCGATCGTCGGCACGTCCTTGCTGGGCAGCACGCGCAGCACGTTCATCGCGCGCACGCCGCCGAGCGGCACCTCGCGCGCCGCCAGCACCACCGCGCGCGGTCCGTGCAGGCTCATGCCCGCTCCTCGGGGGCCGCGGGGAAGCGCACTTTCGCGCCCGGCACCTCGTGCGTGCGCAGGTACTTGTTGATGTACGGGCAGTACGGCACGATCGTGTCGCCGGTCGCGACGGCGTCGGCGAGCGCGTCCGCGGCGAGCCTCGACGCGAGACCCTGCCCCTGGAACGCCGGATCCACCTCGGTGTGGATGAACAGGATCGTCCCGGGACGGCGCTGGAACTCGGCGAACCCGGCAAGCGCCCCGTCGCTCGTGATCTCGTAGCGGGACTCCGCCTCGTTCAGGGTCACGGCGATCTCGGGCATGGCGCTCCTTCGTGCGGTGTCGTACCGACTCGGATCCAACCTATGCCCGGGAGAGGACGCGGGGGCCGCGCGAACCCGCCGGCGTGGGGAAGCCCGGCCTGTGGACAGCGGCCTCCGGTGTCGGCTCCGCTCGTTACGCTGGAGGCATGCCCCAGAACGATCCGCGCGACCCCTATGCGGATCTGCCGTGGTCCGACGCGCCCCTCGACGACCCCTACGCCGACGTGCCGTTCGACGAGGAGCCCTGGGACGCCGCGCCCCCGCCCGAGGAGGGCGAGTGGGCCGGATCCCCCGGCGCGGTTCCGCAGGGCAGCTTCCCGGTGCCGGCCGCCGCGGCGACTCCGGCGCCGAGCAGGTATCAGACGCCGCTCGACGCGCTCACCGCGGTCTACGGCTACGACGCGTTCCGCGGGGATCAGGCCGCGATCATCGACCAGATCGTCGACGGCGGAGACGCGGTCGTGCTCATGCCCACCGGCGGCGGCAAGAGCCTCTGCTACCAGATCCCCGCGCTCGTGCGCGAGGGCACCGGCCTGGTGGTCAGCCCGCTCATCGCGCTCATGCACGACCAGGTCGACGCCCTGCGCGCCAACGGCGTGCGCGCCGCCTACCTGAACTCGACCCAGACCGCGGCGGACCGCGCCGAGGTCGAGCGCGCGTACCTCTCGGGCGACCTCGACCTCGTCTACGTAGCCCCGGAGCGGCTCTCGAACGCGCAGACCCTGGCGCTCCTGCAGCGCGGATCCCTCAGCGTGATCGCGATCGACGAGGCGCACTGCGTGTCGCAGTGGGGGCACGACTTCCGCCCCGACTACCTCGCGCTCGGCGGTCTCGCCGAGCGCTTCCCCGGGGTTCCGCGGGTCGCGCTCACCGCCACCGCCACCCGCGAAACGCACCGCGAGATCACGGAGCGGCTGCACCTGCCGCAGGCGAAGCACTTCGTCGCGAGCTTCGACCGGCCGAACATCCAGTACCGGATCGACCCCAAGGTCGAGGTGCGCAAGCAGCTCGTCTCGTTCATCCGGAGTCAGCCCGAGGGGTCCGCGGGCATCGTCTACGCTCTCAGCCGCGCGTCGGTCGAGCAGACGGCCGAGTACCTCAGCGCGCAGGGTCTCGATGCGATCCCGTATCACGCGGGTCTCGACGCGGGAACGCGGGCCGCGCACCAGTCCCGGTTCCTCCGCGAGGACGGCGTGATCGTGGTCGCCACGATCGCGTTCGGGATGGGCATCGACAAGCCGGATGTGCGCTTCGTCGCCCACGTCGACCTGCCGAAGTCGGTCGAGGGGTACTACCAGGAGACCGGTCGCGCGGGCCGCGACGGCGAACCCTCGGTCGTGTGGATGGCCTACGGCCTGGGCGACGTCGTGCAGCAGCGCCGCTTCATCCAGCAGGGTGACGGCGACCGCATGATCAAGCAGCGGCAGAACCAGCACCTCGACGCGATGCTCGCGCTGTGCGAGACCGTCGACTGCCGCAGGCAGAACCTGCTCGGCTACTTCGGGCAGTCCTTGTCCGGCCCCCGGTCCGTGAGCGAAGGAGGCGAAGCCGATCGAGTCGAACGGTGTGGGAATTGCGACACCTGCCTCACCCCGCCGGACAGCTGGGACGGGCTGATCCCCGCGCAGAAGCTGCTCTCCACGATCGTGCGGCTGCAGCGCGAGCGTCGCCAGTCGTTCGGCGCAGGGCATCTGATCGACATCCTCCGCGGGGCATCGACGGAGAAGATCCGCAAGTTCCGGCACGACGAGCTCGCCACCTACGGGATCGGATCCGACCTCACGGATGCGCAGTGGCGCTCGGTCGTGCGGCAGCTGCTCGCGCAGGGGCTGATGCAGCCGCAGGGCGAGTACGGCACCCTCGCGGTGAGCGACGCGGCCGCGGGCGTGCTCGCCGGCACGACCGCGGTGAAGCTGCGCCATGACGTCGTCACGCGGGCCGGCGCCTCCGGAGGCGGGCGCTCCGCCAAGAGGAATGCCGCAGCCGCGCTCGCCGAGGGCGACCGCGGCCTGTTCGAGGCACTGCGGGCATGGCGCGCGCAGACCGCGCGCGAGCAGGGCGTGCCCGCGTACGTCGTGTTCGGCGACGCGACGCTGCGCGCCCTCGCCGAGCACCGCCCCGTGCAGGCCTCCGACCTGGTCGGCATCAGCGGCATCGGCGAGAAGAAGCGCGAGGCCTACGGCGCGGCCGTGCTCGAGGTCATCGCGGCCGAGGGCTGAGGCGCAGGACAGGATCACGCGAGGGCCCTTCCTGTGGGGAGCCGACAAGCGCTCGGATCCTCGTCGGCCCGATCTGTTGGGGGATCCCCACAGCCGACTTCGCTCCGCGTTGTGTCAGATCTACCATGAAGGCATCCCCGAAACCTCACGAGAGGATCCTCATGGTCGACGCCGCCCTTCGGACGAACACCGCGAACAGCACCCCGGACGACACCGCGACGCGCATCGACGTCGACGCGGTCGGCGACCTGCTGCTCGGCACTTGGGCGGACACCCGCCGCGAGGCGCGCGAGATGATCAAGGATCCGGCGTTCTGGCGCGACGACTCGCTCGGCAAGGACGAGCACCGCGAGCGCGTGCTCAGCCAGCTGCACCTGCTCGTGCAGAACCGTGCCGTGCACCGCGCGTTCCCGAAGCGCCTCGGCGGCGAGGAGAACAACGGCGGCAACATCGCCGGGTTCGAGGAGCTCGTCGTCGCCGACCCCAGCCTGCAGATCAAGTCGGGCGTGCAGTGGGGACTGTTCGGATCCGCCGTCCTGCAGCTCGGCACCGCCGAGCACCATGACCGCTGGCTCCCCGGCATCATGAGCCTGGAGATCCCCGGCGCCTTCGCGATGACGGAGATCGGGCACGGCTCCGACGTCGCCTCGATCGGCACCACGGCGACCTACGATCCGAGCACCTCGGAGTTCGTGATCAACACGCCGTTCCGCGCGGCGACCAAGGAGTTCCTCGGCAACGCCGCGCTGCACGGCATCGCGGCGACTGTGTTCGCGCAGCTCATCACCAACGGCGTGAACCACGGCGTGCACTGCTTCTACGTGCCGCTGCGCGGTGAGGACGGCGTGGACCTTCCCGGCATCGGCCGCGAGGACGACGGTCTCAAGGGCGGGCTGAACGGCATCGACAACGGCCGGCTCAGCTTCGACCACGTGCGGATCCCGCGCACCAACCTGCTGAACCGCTACGGCGACGTCGCCGCAGACGGCACCTACTCGAGTGCGATCGACAGCCCTGGTCGCCGCTTCTTCACGATGCTCGGCACGCTCGTGCAGGGTCGCGTCTCGCTCGACGGCGCCGCGTCCTGGGCCTCTGCGCTCGGCCTCCACATCGCGATCACCTACGCCACGCAGCGCCGGCAGTTCAACGGCGCCGACGGCTCGGAGACCACGCTGCTCGACTACGGCAAGCACCAGCGCCGCCTCCTGCCGCGCCTCGCGACCACGTACGCGCAGCTGTTCGCGCACGACGAGTTCCTGCAGAAGTTCGACGGCGTCTTCTCCGGCCGCACCGACACCCCGCAGGACCGCGAGGACCTGGAGACCCTGGCCGCCGCGCTCAAGCCGCTGTCGACCTGGCACGCCCTCGACACCCTGCAGGAGTGCCGCGAGGCGTGCGGCGGCGCGGGCTTCATGTTCGAGAACCGCTTCGTGGGGCTGCGCGCCGACCTCGACATCTACGTGACGTTCGAGGGCGACAACAACATCCTGCTGCAGCTCGTCGGCAAGCGCCTGCTCACCGACTACGCGAAGCAGTTCAAGGGCAAGGACGCCGCCGCGCTCGCGAAGTACGCCGTCGGACAGACCGCGGGCCGGGTGTTCCACGGTGCGGGGCTGCGCCAGTTCGGGCAGGCCGTCGCGGATCTCGGATCCACGGCGCGCTCGGTCGAGAACGGCCTGCGGGCCGAGCAGCAGCACGAGCTGCTCACCGACCGCGTGCAGCAGATGGTGGCAGACATCGCCGGCCGGCTGCGTGCGGCCGGCAAGGACAAGGTGCTCGGCGAGAAGCTGTTCAACGAGAACCAGGCCGAGCTCATCGAAGCGGC
This sequence comes from Microbacterium azadirachtae, assembly GCF_000956505.1. GTDB lineage: Bacteria > Actinomycetota > Actinomycetes > Actinomycetales > Microbacteriaceae > Microbacterium > Microbacterium azadirachtae_A. Next base: position 193,214 of record NZ_JYIX01000033.1, read on the forward strand.
TCGCGCGCACGGAGAGCTGCTGCAGTGGGAGGCGTTCACCGATGCCCTCGGCCGCATCGAGGACGAGGACAGCAAGGCGGTGCTGACCTGGCTGCGCGACCTCTTCGGCCTGCAGCTCGTCGAGAAGCATCTCGCGTGGTACCTCATCAACGGCCGTCTCTCGGCGCAGCGTGCGGCCTCGGTCTCGCGCTACATCGACCGGCTCTGCACGCGCCTGCGCCCGCACGCCCTCGACCTCGTGAACGCGTTCGGCTACGAGCCCGAGCACGTGCGCGCGCCGCTCGCCTCGGGTGCGGAGCAGATCCGCCAGGACGAGGCCCGCGCGTACTACGCCGACCTCAAGGCCTCGGGCGACGCCCCTGTCGACGAGAAGGCCCTGAAAAAGGCCCGCCAGCTGTAGGCGGGTTTCCGCTGCGGGCCTGCTCCTCGCCGAGCGCACGGCTTGCTGCCGAGTGCACGGGTACGGCGCGTCATTTGCCGGTGCATTCGGCAGGATCCGGTGCACTCAGCAGGATCCGGATCCTCTCGCTCGGGGTCGTTGAGCGAGCACCGAGCGCAGCGAGGAGCGAGACGAAACGCGGTGCCCTTGTGAGAGCACCGCGTTTCGTCTCGGTCACCTTCGGCGTCCTCGCTCAACGACCCCGACGGGCGGTTCACATTCCGGCGACGCGCTCCGCGAGGTGGTCCGCGAGAGGGGCGTCGGTGCTGAGCACGACGCGCACGGTCGCGCCATCGTGGTCGCGGGCGCCCTGGCGCTGGCCGCGCAGGTCGAACACGGTCTGCCCGCGGCCCGGACCGTCGGTCGTGTCGACCACGGCCGGCACCGCGGGGGCGACCGTCGGGCGCACCCGGCCGACCGCGATCGCCGCGGCGAGCGGATCGTGCAGGGCGCTGCACCGGCGGCCGTAGGTCGCGCGGTAGAAATCCATGTAGAAGTCGAGCATCGCCGCGACGGCGCGGGCCACAGGGGATCCGGACGTGGCCAGCAGGTCGCGGTGGGCTTCCTCGAACACGTTCTCCATGGTCACGTCGAGCGGCACGACGACGACCGGCCAGCCTGCGGCGAACACCGCGTCGGCCGCCTCGGGGTCGTTGCCGATGTTCGCCTCGGCGAGCGCCGTGATGTTGCCCGGCACGAGCGCCGCCCCGCCCATGAGCGTCACCCGCGCGATGCGGGTGGGGAGCGTCGGATCCTGCTCGAGCGCAGCGGCGAGGTTCGTCAACGGGCCGACCGCGAGCACCTCGAGGGATCCGGCGTGCTCGTGCGAGAGCCGGATGAGCAGGTCGGCCGCGGTGCCGTCCTCGACGGCGCGGGCGGGCTCGGGAAGCGCCACCCCGCCCACGCCGTCGTCGCCGTGCACGTGCGGCGCGCCGCCGTCGTACCCGTGGGTGAGGAAGTCGTGCCGTCCCACGGCCACAGGGACGTCGTCGCGCTCGGCGAGGGACAGCAGGCCCAGGGTGTTGCGCGCGGCCTGAGCCGCCGAGGTGTTGCCGCTGACCGTGCCGATCCCGCGGAGCGCGATCTCGGGAGACGCCAGCAGATACGCCAGGGCGAGCGAGTCGTCGATGCCGGTGTCGCAGTCGAAGTACAGCGGGGCGGGGGTGTCGGTCATCGGATCCTCCTCGGGATGCGGACGGGGTCGTGGGGCGGGAGCCGGCGGACCGTGAGGTCGCCGGGCAGCCATCAGTCGGTCTTGGGCATCAGGAACAGGCTCGCGATGAGGGCGAGCACGCTGATCCCCACAGAGATCCAGAGTGCCAGGACGAAGTCGCCCGACATGACGAACGGTGCGACGATCGCGATGCCGAGGCTCGCGCCGAAGCCGAACGCGGCGCCGTTCATGCTCGGCAGGATCGCCGGAGCCTCGCTCGGGGACTGCAGCACCCCGAGGCCGTTCGTGGTGGTGAGCACGACGCCGTTGTAGGCGACGCCGAGCACCGCGAACATCGCGAACACGGTCCACGGGCTGAACGGGAACAGCGCGACCACGACGAGCGCCGCGATCGAGAGCACGAGGCCGAGGCGCAGCATCCGGATCCATCCGAAGCGGCCGGCGAGCCAGCCGGACAGCGGGGCCGCGGCGAGGCCGATCAGCGCCGGCGGCGTGAGGTAGAGCAGGGCGGAGGTCGACGCGTTCACGCCATAGCCGACGGCCTGGTTCTGGCTGAGGATGACGATCGTGAAGTTGATCACGGCGAACACGCTCGACAGGGTCAGCACGGTGACGGCGATGACGGGCCACACCTGGCGCGACCGCAGGTGCTGCACCGCGACCAGCGGCGTGCGGCGGCGCTTCTCGATCGCCACGAAGGCGAGCAGCGCCACGACCGTCCCGGCGAGGAACAGCAGCGTGAGCGGGGCGAACCAGCCCTGGCCGGATCCCGTCGAGACGAAGTAGGTGAGGCAGATCAGGCCGAGCGAGAGCGCGGCGGCGCCCCACCAGTCCATTCGTCCCGTCGAGGAGGGCTCGCCGTCGCGCGGCACGGCGAGCGCCACGCTCACGATCGCGATCACTGCGACCGCGAGGATCACGACGAACAGCGAACGGAATCCGAAGGCGTCGGCGAGGAGTCCCCCGATCCAGCCGTCCACGCCGCCCACTCCGCCGTTGATCGCGGTGAGGATCCCGAGCACGGTCGGGAAGACGGCGGCGGGCAGAGTCTCGGCGAGGATCACGTAGGAGATCTGGAACGCGGCGCTCGACGCGCCCTGCAGCACGCGGCCGAGCAGCAGCACGGGGAGGTTGGGCGAGACGAGGCACAGCACCGTGCCGAGCACGATGAGCGCGAGCACGACCAGCAGGGCGCGTTTGCGGCCGATGAAGTCGCTCCAGCGCGCGAGGACGATGCCGCCGACCGCGCCGGCGAGGAAGAACAGCGAGGAGACCTGCGAGACGGCGTCCATCGGCGCGCCGAGCTGCTTCGCGATGTCGGGAAGGGCGGGGCTGATCATGCTCGAGTTCAGCTGGAAGGCGACGACCGTGAGGATCAGGGTCGCCACGAGCAGGACCGAGCGGCCGCCGCGGATCGGCGCGGGGCCGTCGAGCGCCGCGGGTGCGGGGGAGAGCTGCACAGTGACTCCTTCGTCAAGAAGGGAGCATCGCTCCCTCGGGTTATATGATGTTATACCTCTGAGGTAGAACATCTGCAAGTGGGTGCTTCCGTGCTTGAATGAACGGCGAGCGCGGCCCGAATCCGGAGGCCTGGCAGGCGGTGGAGGAGATCCGATGACGGACGTCGAGCAGTTCCTGGCCCGGCCGCTGACCGCTCCGGTGGGTCAGCCCCTGCGTGTGGCCGTCTACTCCCGCCTGGCGGAGGGGATCCGGTCCGGCGTCTTCTCCCTCGGATCCGCCCTGCCGCGCGAGACGGAGCTCGGCGTCTCGCTGGGAGTGTCCCGCACGGTCGTCCGAGAAGCTCTCATGCTGCTCGAGGAGGACGGCCTCATCCTCACCCGGCGCGGGATCGGCCGCTTCGTGGCGGAGGACCTCCCCACCGTCGGCCTCGAAGAGCTGCGACCGCTCGAGACCGCCCTCGCCGAGGGGGGCGAGGACGTCGGCGTCCGGCAGCTCGAGTTCGTCGTGCAGCCCACCACGGACTACGTGTCGGGCCACCTGGGTCTCGACGACGCGGCGAACACCTGGTTCCGGGAGAGCGTGATCGAGCGGGCCGGCGAACCGATCGCCATCCTGCAGGAGCACCTGCCCGCGGGGCGCTACCTGAGCGACGCGAATCCGCAGATCGCCGCCGTGCTCGAGGAGGCCACGGGTGACCCGACGAGCCTCATGACCGCCCTCGCGGCCCGCGGCGCCGTCTTCGGAGCGGGGGTGTGCGAGATCACGGTCAACGTGGTCGGCCGCACCCGCGGCGTTCTGCTCGGCCTCAAGCCGGGCGACCCCGTGCTCATCCTCACCCAGACCGTCTCCTCGGGCGGCGTCCCCGTCTATCTCGCCAAGTGCATCGTCTCCGGGAAAGCCGGGGTCCTCTCGGTCGTTCAGACCGCGCAGTGACCGCACCGCCTCGTCCCCGCCCTTCAGGAACTGGAGTCCTCATGACCGCACCGCTCGCGCTCGCCGTCGTCGGCAGCATCAACGTCGACCTCACCGCCCGCACCGCGCGGCTTCCGGAGCCGGGGGAGACCATCGGCGGCGGGCGCCTGTCCCGCGAGGCCGGCGGCAAGGGGGCCAACCAGGCCGCCGCGGCCGCGCGTCTGGGCGCCGCGGTGCGGATGGTCGGCGCCGTCGGCTCCGACACCGACGGATCCTGGATGATCGAGGAGCTCGCGGCGGCGGGCGTCGACACGCACGCCGTGCGCCGCGGCGCGGAGGCCACCGGCGTCGCGCTCATCGTCGTGGACGCCGAGGGCGAGAACCAGATCGCGGTGTGCGAGGGCGCGAACGGCGAGGTGACGCTGGACGGGGTCGCTTTCGGATCCGACGAGGCCGTGCTCGCGCAGCTGGAGATCTCCATGGATGTGATCGCCGCGCTCGCCGCAGCCGCGCGCGGGTACCTGGCCGTCAACGCCGCCCCCGCGATCGAGTTGCCCACGGCGGTCGTCGAGCGCGCGGACCTCATCATCGTGAACGAGACGGAATACGCGCTCCTGCCCGCACTGCGCACGGCCCGCCGGGTCGCCGTGACCTACGGCGGCGAGGGCGCGAAGCTCTTCGAGCGGGGGGAGCTCGTCGCATCCGCTCCCGCGGTGAAGACGACCGTCGTGAACAGCGTCGGCGCCGGGGACGCATTCTGCGCGGCCCTCACGATCGGGCTCGCCTCCGGCATCGCCCCGCAGCGCGCGCTGTCGGCCGCCTGCGCGGTGGGCGCAGCGGCGGTCGCCGACCCACGGTCGCAGCCGCTGCTCGGCGGGCTCTCGGAGTACCTGCCCGCGGAGTGAGCCCAGGTGTCGGCGCCCGCGCCTAGCCTGTATTCATGACGACGCCCCTCGCCGAAGACCTTCCGCGCTGCGCCTGGGCAGGTGATGACCCCGAGTACCGCCGCTATCACGACGAGGAGTGGGGGCAGCCGCTGCACGGCGATCGCCCGCTGTTCGAGAAGATGTCGCTCGAGGGGTTCCAGGCGGGGCTCAGCTGGATCACGATCCTGCGCAAGCGCCCGCGGTTCCGCGAGGCGTTCGCGGGGTTCGATCCCGCGGTCGTCGCGGCATTCGGCGACGATGACATCGCCCGGCTCATGGCTGATGCCGGGATCGTCCGCAATCGCGCGAAGATCGAGGCGACGATCGGCAACGCCGCCCTCGTGCGGGAGATGGCGGAGGGCGAGCTCGACGCGCTGATGTGGTCGTTCGCCCCCGCCGCCGGGAGTGGTGTGCGCCCCCGGTCCATGTCCGACGTCCCGGCCGTGACCGCGGAGTCCGAGGCGATGAGCAAGGCGCTGCGCAAGCGCGGATTCCGCTTCGTCGGTCCCACCACGATGTACGCGCTCATGCAGTCGGCCGGCATGGTCGACGACCACCTCGAGGGGTGCTGGCGCGCGGCGTCACGCGTCGAGAAGAGCGCATGACGGTCTTCGTGTGGGTCCTCTCGGCGCTGATGGCGGTCGCCGTCCTCGCCTGGATCGTGCGCCTTTTCGTACGCGACAACCGGATCAGGGAGCGAGGGCGGGATGTCATCGCGCACGTGGACGAGGTGCGCGTGCTCGCCGTCAACGAGAGCGACTCGAAGACCCTGGGATACCGGCTCTCCTGGGAGGAGGGCGGCCGGCGGAAGCAGGTGAGCGGACGCGAGACGATTCCTATGGCCCGGGTGGCGGACATCCGGGAAGGCGACGACGTCCTCATCCGCTATCTGGATGACGACAACATCCGGTTCGTCTTCGACCGGTAGCGGTCAGAGCTCCGGCCGGGGATCCGCCTCTGCGTCCGGCTTGCGGTACACGCGACGCATGTGGTCGCTCGTGAGGAAGTCGGCGATGCCGATCATGATCAGGCTGAAGACGATCTGCTCGGTCACCATCCACGCCGGATACAGGCCGGGGATCGCGGCCATCACGAGCGTGATGACGGGGAAGATCTGCGCGAATAGGCGAAGGCGCTGATAAGCCCAGCGCCAGCCGAGCGCCGCGCGCCAGGCGAAGTAGAAGAGCGTGACGGTCATCGCGAGCACGATGAGTGCGCGCATCCACACGGCGAAGGGCACGGCGCCGATCGAGCCGGCCTGCACCGCGATCACGACGGCGATCACGACCGCGGCGAGGCCGATCAGCAGCTCGACCGCGAGCAGCCAGAACACCCAGCGGAAGGCGCGGACGGTGCGGTGATGATCGCGGTCGGTCTCGACGATCTTCTCGTGGGAACTGCGGCCGCCGGCGATGCGATCCACGCGAAGCAGCAGCGGCTCCACGCGGCGCAGCACAGGGTCGAGGAACATGCTTCGAGCGTACGGCTCCGGCCTATGCGGACAGCCGGATCCAGGCCCTTCGGCGCCGAAATCGATCGAAGGATGGATGGGTAGTCCTCCCCATCGCGGCTCCCAGACGGGCGGTTTACACTCTTACGGTCCCCTGATAGTTCCTCATGGGATAGCTGTGACAACGTTCGGGGGGAATCCGTGGTGAAGTCGTTCGCGTGGTTGCGGATGCGACCGAAGACCCTCGCGTCCGCCGCCGGCGTCACCGCCGCGGCCATCGCCGTCGCCGGCATGGCCTTCGCCTACGAGGGCAACCCCACCGCCGAGGTGGACCTGCATGACGGCGGCGTCTGGCTCACCAAGACCTCGAGCCTGCTCGTCGGCCACTTCAACAACGAGTCCCGCGTGCTCGACGGCGGGCTGCGCACCGGAGGCGAGAACTACGACGTGCTGCAGTCCGGCGGCACCGTGCTCGTGGACGATCGCTCCGCCTCGACCCTCACCAGCGTCGACCCCGCGCGCGTCGTGCTGAGCGACGCCGTGCTCATCCCCGGCGGCGCGAAGTCGGCCCTCGGCGGCACCACCGTCGCGATCCTCGACCCCAAGGAGGGCAAGCTCTGGGTGCGCTCCGCCTCGTCGCTGAGCGGCTTCAAGGCCGCGGGCACGAAGCCCTCCGCCACCCTGGGTGCCGGGGCAGACGTCGCCGTGGGCAAGGACGGCACGGTCTACGCGGTCTCCGCCAAGGACCGCAGCATCGTCACGGTGCACATGGACCCCCAGGGCGATCCGCAGCCGCCGTCCACCGAGAAGATCGACCTCGCGGAGAACGCGAAGCCCACGATCACCGTCGTCGGAACCACCCCCGTCGTGCTCGACGCCGACGCCAAGACGGTCTTCGCCGCCGGGCACCGCACCGAGCTCACCGGATCCGAGGTCAAGAACCTCGACGCGGCCGTGCTGCAGCAGCCCTCCGCGGAGAACGGCTCCGCCGTGCTGGCGACCGCCGACGCGCTCGTGTCCGTGCCGCTGGACGGATCCTCGCCGTCGGTGCAGGACGCCGGCGGCACCGGGGCACCCGCGGCCCCCGTCTACCTGAACGGCTGCACCTATGCGGCCTGGGGCGGATCCGCGAAGTTCCTGCGCGACTGCATCGGATCCGACAACGACCTGAAGACGTCGATCGAGGGCGCCGAGAGCAGCACGACCCTGGTGTTCCGGGTGAACCGCGACGTGGTCGTGCTCAACGACACGGCGAGCGGTGCGGCGTGGATGGCCACGGACAACCTGCAGCGCGTGGACAACTGGCAGGACATCGTGCCGCCGGAGGGCGAGTCCGAGCAGCAGGACGAGACCAGCGACGACCAGGTCGAGACGACGCTGCCGAAGCGCACCCCGGAGAACACGGCGCCGATCGCGCACGATGACGAATTCGGCGTCCGGCCCGGCCGCACCACGATGCTGCCCGTGCTCGACAACGACACCGACGCCGACGGCGACGTGCTGGTGGCCTCGCTCGCTCAGGAGCAGCCGTCGCTCGGAGACGTCAAGCCGATCAACAACGGCGGCGCCCTGCAGATCGCGGTCGCCGAGGATGCCACCGGATCCGGCTCGTTCCAGTACCAGGCGGACGACGGCCGCGGCGGCAAGGCCACGGCCAACGTCGCGATCAGCGTGCACGACTGGAGCACGAACGCCGCCCCCAAGCAGAAGCGCACACCGGGCCTCCTCGTCGAAGCGGGCGGCGCGGTGACCTACAACGCGCTGCCCGACTGGATCGATCCGGATGGCGACGACGTGTATCTGAAGGACGTCGAGGCGGCCCCGGGCGACGAGGTCGACTTCACGCCGGACGGCCAGCTCACCTACCGCGCGGTCGCCAGCCTGCCCGGGCGCAAGGAGATCCGGATCCAGGTCGCCGACGCGATGGGCGAGCTCACGAGCGGCACCGTTCGTCTCGACATCCGCCCGGCCGGCACGACCGCGCCGAAGACCAACGCGGACCACTACGTGACGCGCGCGGGCGAGCAGGTCACCGCGTCGCCGCTGCTGAACGATTCCAGCTCCGGCAAGGAGCAGCTGCGCCTCACCCGGGTCGACGAGACCCCTGGTGCGGTGATCACGCCGAACTTCGGCGAGGGCACGTTCACGTTCCAGGCGGAGATGCCCGGCACGTATTACATGCAGTACCTCGTGAGCGCGGGACCGAACGCCGTGCCAGGGCTCGTCCGGATCGACGTGCTGGACAAGACCGCCGAGTCGGCGCCGCCGATCGCGGTGCGCGACGTGGCGCTGCTGCCGAGCGGCGGCGACGTGCTCGTGGGCGTGCTGAACAACGACGTCGACCCGGCCGGCGGAATCCTCGTCGTGCAGTCGGTGACGGTGCCGCCGCACAGCGGCGTGGCGGTGTCGGTGCTGAACCACGAGACGCTGCGGATCACCGATCAGGGCAACCTCGACAAGGAGGTGCGGATCAGCTACCGCATCTCGAACGGATCCAAGTCCGCAGACGGCGACGTGATCGTGATCCCGATCGCCGCGCCGAGCAAGCTCGATCCGCCGACCGCGAACGACGACACGGCCGTGGTGCGCGCGGGCGACGTGGTGACGATCCCCGTGCTGGCGAACGACAAGCACGCCCCCGGTACGACGCTGCACGTGGCGCCGAACCTCATCGAGCCGCTGGTCGACCCGAAGTTCGGCGAGGCGTTCGTCTCGCAGGACACCGTGCGATTCCGCGCCGGCGACACCCCTCGCACGGTCTACGCGACCTACGAGGCGGTGGACTCGAACGGGCAGAAGGCCGCCGGCTACATCACGATCCAGATCCTGCCGATCGATGAGAAGACCAACACCGCGCCCCGTCCGCACGACCTCACCGTGCGCGCGCTGAGCGGCACGAGCGTGCGGATCGCCGTACCGCTGGACGGGCTGGATTCCGAGGGCGATTCGGTCGAGCTCGTCGGGCTGGACTCCGCGCCGAAGCAGGGCCAGGTCACCGAGGTCGGCGCGAACTTCCTCACGTACCAGGCCTTCGACAAGGCCAGCGGCATCGACACCTTCACCTACAAGGTGCGCGACCGGCTCGGCAAGGAGGCGACGGCGTCGGTGCGCGTCGGCATCGCTCCCGGGGCCAACATCAACCAGGCACCGTATGCGGTCAAGGACTCGATCGTCATGCGCCCAGGACGCACGGTCGCCGTCGCGGTGCTGACCAACGATTCGGATCCCGACGGCGACACGATCGGCCTGGTGAAGAACGGCATCGAGACCGCGGCGGGCGTCGACGGCCTGAAGGCGGAGGTCTCCGGCGACCGCGTGCTCATCACGGCCCCCAACCGTCCCGTGCAGACCTCGGTGCAGTACACCGTGGCCGACTCCCGCGGCGCCACGGCGACCGCGCCCGTGCAGGTCACGGTCGCCGAGGACGTGCCGCTCGTCGCGCCGATCGCGCGCGACGACCGGATCAAGGCCTCGGATGTGAAGGGCGAGAGCCTGCAGGTCGAGGTGCCGGTGCTGGACAACGACGAGGATCCGGACGGCACGGTCGACGCGCTCAAGCTCGGCGTCTCCGATCCCGCGGCCAAGGTGCTGCCCAACCGCAAGATCCAGGTCACGGTGACCGAGCAGCGCCAGCTCGTGCAGTACTCGATCACCGATCAGGACGACCAGGTCGCCTCGGCGTTCATCTTCGTCCCCGCGCTCTCGGAGCTCGCGCCGACGCTCATCTCGACCAAGCCGGTCGAGGTCAAGAGCGGCGAGACCATCGACCTCCCGCTGTCGAAGTACGTGGCCGTCGCCGGCGGCGGCGAGGTGCGGATCACCGAGGCGGGCAAGGTCAGCGCGGTCAACAGCAACGGCGCGCCGCTGCTGAAGGACGAGCGCACGCTCGTGTACACGTCCAAGCAGGGCTTCTTCGGCGACGATGCGATCACCTTCGAGGTGACGGACGGCACCGGGCCTGACGACCCCAAGGGGCGCAAGGCCACGCTGAGCCTGCCGATCACGGTGCTGCCGCCGGACAACCAGCCGCCGTCGTTCACCAACGCGCAGGTGTCGGTCGCGCCCGGCGAGGAGGCGCAGAAGGTCGACCTGGCGGCGCTGACGAAGGATCCGGATCCGGGCGACGCGAAGAAGATCAGCTACAAGATCACCGGACAGCCCGACGGCGGCATCAAGGCCAGCCTGGACGGTTCGACGCTCAAGGTCGAGGCCGACTCTTCGACGCCGAAGGGCAGCGGGTCGACGGTGCAGCTCAGCATCACCGACGGCAAGACGGAGCCGGTCACGGGCACGGTCGCCGTGACGGTCGCCGCCTCCACCCGCCCGATGCCGGTCGCGAATGAGGACACGGTTCCGCAGGCCGATCAGGGCAAGGCCGTGACGATCCCGGTGCTGGAGAACGACGTCAACCCGTTCCCGGACAAGCCGCTGAAGATCCGGTCCGTGAGCGTGCAGACCGGTGACGCGAACGCCTCCGTGCAGGGGGACAAGATCGTGGTCACGCCGGACACCAAGTTCGTCGGGCAGGTCGTGGCGACCTACCGCGTCCAGGACGCGACGAAGGATCCGGACCGCGAGGTCGACGGCCGCATCGTCGTCACGGTGCAGGGCGTGCCTGATGCACCGGGCGCCCCGCAGGTGACCAGCGTGCAGGACCGCACCGTGGTGCTGAACTGGAGCCCGCCGTCGAACAACGGCGCCGAGATCACCGGATACACCGTGCGCGCGACGAGCGGCGGCAGCTACACCAAGCAGTGCACGTCGACGACGTGCACCCTGGAGGGGCTGACCAACAACGTCGAGTACACATTCGCGGTCACCGCCACGAACCGGGTGGGAGAGGGCAAGCCGTCGCCGACCTCGGCCGTGGCGCGCCCCGACGCGCGCCCGGACACCCCGAACCCGCCGACCCTGAAGTTCGGCGACAAGTCTCTGGACGTGTCGTGGACCACGCCGACGACCCCGGGGTCCCCGGTGTCCTCGTACAACCTGGAGATCTCGCCCGCACCGCCCAGCGGTGCGGCGACGAAGACCGGCGTCACCGGCAACTCGCTGAAGTGGGACGGTCTGGAGAACGGCGCGAACTACCAGGTGCGCGTGCAGGCCGTGAACCGCGCTCCGGAGCCCTCCAGCTGGTCCGGCTGGTCCGCCTCGGAGATCCCCGCCGGTCCGCCGACCGCGCCCGGAACTCCGCAGGCGCAGAGCGCGCCGTCGGTGGGCAGCCAGTCGCAGATGACCGTGACGTGGGGCAAGTCCGATCCCAACGGCGACGCCGTGTCGAGCTACGAGCTCCAGGTCATCCGTGGTGGATCCGTCATGAACACCGTGACCGTCGCCGGCACACTGAATACCCAGACCGTGGTGGTCGACAACTCGACCGCGAACTACACGTTCCAGGTGCGCGGCAAGAACAAGGCCGGTCCCGGCGCGTGGTCGGCGATGTCGAACGCGCAGCGCGCCTTCGGGCAGCCGGGGGGCGTGACGATCACCTCCGCGAAGGAGGGCAACAACAACATCGAGGTCACGTACGATCCCGCCGACGGGAACGGAGCGGCCGGCCCCGAAGTCCACTACGAGTACTCGACCGGTGGAGGCTGGAACCGCAACTGGGACGGGCGCAACATCCCGGCAGCGAACAACAACACCTACACGGTGTCGGTGCGGGCGTACTCCGTGGTCGGCGGGCAGGAGTCTCCGCCGGGTGCGGCCGGATCGAAGGGCGGACTGCAGCCGTACGGACCGGTGGGCACGCCCGGTGCACGAGCCGTCAACAACGGTCAGAGCGTGACGCTGAGCTGGTCCGCCCCTGCGCGGAACGGACGCGACGTCTCGATCAAGATCAGCGTCGACGGCGGCGGCTGGCAGTCGGTCGGCGACAGTGGATCGACCTCGGCCGGCAACGGCTACAACCAGACGCACTCGATCAGGGTGCAGGCTTTCGACACGGCAGGGCAGTCCTCGGGCATCGCTCAGGATTCGGCCACGACCGACAGCCCGCCCCCGCCACGCGTGTGGGTCACCCAGGGTGCTGCTGCCGGCAGCGGCTGCGTGAACGGCTGCCGTCTGATGGTCGTGAACTGGCAGAACCTCAACATCGGCAGCTACAGCGTGACGTGCCACTCGTCCTCGAACGGCCAGATCGGCAGCAGCTACACCGTCAACTTCGACGGCAGCGGGTCGAAGCAGTTGAGCTGCTGGCAGGGCCGCGACGGCGTGGACGTCTGGATCGACATCCAAGGCTGGGGCGGCGGCGTGGACACCGAGAAGAACTTCTGGCCGAGACCATAGCCGGGCGTTGTCCCGGCCACGCGGCACCGCAGACGAACACAGATCAGAGGAACGACAAGACATGACGATGACCCCTGAACAGGCGGCCTGGTTCCAGGGCACCTTCACCCGCCTCACCGACAACATCGACCGCGCGCTGCAGGGCAAGCGCGACGTGATCAGCCTGGTGCTGGCCTCGATGCTCGCCGAGGGCCACGTGCTCCTCGAGGACGCTCCTGGCACGGGCAAGACGAGCCTCGCGAAGGCGCTCGCGGCGACCGTGCAGGGCACCAGCTCGCGGATCCAGTTCACGCCGGACCTGCTCCCGTCCGACGTGACGGGCGTGACGATCTACGACCAGAACGCGCACACGTTCGAGTTCCACCGCGGCCCGGTGTTCGCCTCGATCGTGCTCGCCGACGAGATCAACCGCGCCTCGCCGAAGACGCAGTCGGCGCTGCTCGAGGTCATGGAGGAATCGCGCGTCACGGTCGACGGCGTCGCGCACGAGGCGGGCCGTCCGTTCCTCGTGATCGCCACCCAGAACCCGATCGAGCAGGCGGGCACGTACAAGCTGCCCGAAGCGCAGCTCGACCGCTTCCTGATCAAGACCTCGATCGGCTACCCCGACCTCGACGTCACCGCGTCGATCCTCGCGGGCGCTGCCGACCGCAACCCCTCCGCCAAGCTCACGCCGGTCATCACCACGAGCGCCGTCGCCGACATGGCCGACCTCGCCGCGGCCGTGCACGTGGAGCCGGCCGTGCTGCGCTACATCGCCGAGCTCGTCGAGGCGACCCGTGCCGACACCGCGATCCGCCTCGGCGTCTCAGTGCGCGGCGCCCTCGCGATGGTCCGCATCGCGAAGGTCTGGGCGGCCGCGCACGGGCGCCACTATGTGCTGCCCGACGACGTGAAGACGCTCGCCCGCCCCGTGTGGCTGCACCGTCTGCTGCTCGATCCCGAGGCCGAGTTCGCCGGCACCACTCCCGAGACCGTCATCGCCCGCGTGGTCGAGAAGGTCGCGGCCCCGCAGGCGCGCACCGCGGCCTGACCGCCTCAGGGAACGCAGGAAGACGGAGAGCACGAGAATGACCACGACCGCCCAGGTGCGCGGCACCGACCGTCCGGCCGGGTCCGACCGCGAGGCCGGCTGGCGCGACATCGCCGCCCTGGTGCTCGCGCGCATCGGCGCGCGGCTGCGCCTGATCGCCTCCGCCGTACGGCCCCTGGCATGGGTGCTCGGCGCGATCGCCCTGGGGAGCCTCGTGATCGCCCTGCCGCTCGGCTGGCTCGAGGTCGCCGTGATCGCCGTCGTGATCGCCGTGGTGCTGATCCTGTGCGCGCTGTTCCTGATCGGGCGCACCGCCTACGACGTCAGCCTCGACCTCGCCCGCACCAGGGTCGTCGTGGGGGAGCGCGCCGTGGGTGCGCTCACCCTGGCCAATCGCGGCTCGAGGGCGATCCTGCCCTCCCGTGTGGTGCTGCCGGTCGGCGCCGGTCGCGGCGAGTTCGGCATCAAGCGGCTCGCTCCGGGCGAGGAGGCGGAGGAGCTCTTCGCGATCCCCACCCACCGTCGCGGGGTCGTCTCGGTCGGACCGGTCAGCGTCGTGCGCGGCGATCCGCTCGGGCTCTTCGAGCGCGCGCATCGCCGCGACGACCCGATCGATCTGTTCGTGCACCCGCGCACGATCGTGTTCGACGGGCAGTCGCTCGGGTTCCTGCGCGACCTCGAGGGTCTGCCGGCGTCGGATCTGTCCCGCGACGACGTCTCGTTCCACGCTCTGAACGAGTACCAGCCCGGCGACGACCTGCGCAGGGTGCACTGGCGTTCGTCCGCCCGCACCGGCGTGCTCATGGTCCGCCAGTACGAGGAGACCCGCCGCTCCCACTTCGTGATCGGCCTGAGCCGTGCGGCGAACGAGTACGCGGAGCCTGACGAGTTCGAACTGGCGATCTCGCTGGCCGGATCCGTGGGCCTGCGCGCGATCCGCGACTCGCAGCACGTCGATCTGCGCGTGCAGGGCAGGGCGCTGCCGTCCGGAACGGGCAAGCAGCTGCTGGACTCCCTCGCCGGCGTCGAGGAGGGCCGCGCCAAGGAGGGCGGCCTGGCGACTCTCGCCGGCACGGTCGCCGCGCACATGCCGCTGTCGAGCGTCGTCGTCCTGGTCGGCGGCAGCCGCACCTCTCCCGAGGAGCTGCGTGCCGCGTGCGCCCGGCTCCCGTTCGGCTCCCGGGTGCTCGCGATCGTCGCGGACCTGGGCGAGGCGCCGTCCCTGCGCCGCATCGGCGAGGCCGACGTGATCACGGTGGGGGCGCTCGAGCAGCTGCCGCTCGCCCTCGGGAAGGTGCTCGCATGACCGCGCCCGCGCAGGCCGGCCCCGGCCGCGCCGCCAAGGCCCCGAAGGCGCCCCGTGCGCCGAAGCCCGCCCGCACTCCGCTCTCCCCGCGGCGCGTGCTCATCGACCTCGTCGCGGTCGCCCTGCTCCTCGGCATCGGCGTCGTGGGCTGGTGGCCCTCGTTCGCCGGAGGCTCCTACCTGACCGCCGCGATCGGCGGGGTGCTCCTCGGCGTCGGCATCGCCCTCCTCTGCGCCTGGCGAGGATGGGGCATCCTGTCCACGGCCGGGCTGACGCTGCTCGCGTACTTCCTCTTCGGCGGAGCGCTCGCGCTGCCGCAGACCACGCTCTTCGGCGTCGTGCCCACCGGTGAGACCCTCGGTGCGCTGTCCGCCGGAGCGGTCACGAGCTGGAAGGCCATGCTCACCACGGTCGCCCCCGTCGCGGTCGGCGACGGCTACGCCCTGGTGCCGTTCCTGTCCGCCCTCGTGTCGAGCGTCGTCGCCGCCGCGCTGGCGCTGCGTCTGCGCCGCGTCGCCTGGGCGCTCATCCCGGCGGCCGTGCACCTCATGCTCGTGATCGCGATGGGCGTGCCGGATCCGGCCGCCCCGATCGCCCAGGGCGTCGTGTTCGCCCTCGTGGCGGTCGCGTGGCTCGCGCTGCGCGGCCTCGGCGAGGCCACCGATGCGGCCGTATCCGTCGCAGCCGACGGATCCCGCTCCTCCGCCCTGCGCCGCCGGCGCATCCTGGCCGGCACCGCCGTGCTCGTCGCGGCCGGCCTCGCCGGCACGGGCGTCGCCGCCGCGACCACGCTCGCCGAACCGCGGCACGTGTTCCGCGACGTGGTGCTGCCGCCGTTCGACGTGCACCAGTACGCCAGCCCGCTGCAGTCGTACCGCGGGTACGTGAAGGACCACCGCAAAGACACCCTGTTCACGGTGAAGGGGCTGCCCGAGGGCGCCAGGATCCGGGTCGGGACCATGGACGCGTACAACGGCGTCGTGTACGACGTGTCGGACAAGGGCATCGGATCGTCCGGTGCGTTCAGTCCGATCCGCGACAACATGTCGGCCGACGCGACCGGATCCCCGGCGACGCTGGACTTCACGATGGACCAGTACGCGGGCGTCTGGCTGCCCGATGCCGGCCGGGTGAGCAGGATCACGTTCGACGGATCCGATGCCGATGCGCTCCGCCGCGGCACCTACTACAACGAGTCCACGAGCACCGCGGTCGCCACCTCGAAGCTGCGCAAGGGCGACTCGTACACCGTGGACACCACGATGCCGAAGACCTGGACCGACAAGGAGCTCGAGGATCTGGACTTCGGCACCGTCTCCATACCGAAGCAGGCAGAGGCGCCGGAGAGACTCGACGCGCTCGCCTCGGACACGGTGGCCGACGCGAAGACCCCGATCGCCCAGGTGCGGGCGCTGGTGAAGAAGTTCTCCGAGGAGGGGTTCTTCAGCCACGGCCTGGACGGCGAGGCGCTGAGCCGCGCCGGTCACACCGAGGAGCGCATCTCCACCCTCATCGGCGGAGAGCAGATGATCGGCGACGACGAGCAATACGCCGTCGCGATGGCGCTCGCGGCGCGCTCGCTGGGGATCCCGGTCCGCGTCGTGATGGGCTTCTACCCGGACAAGGGCCAGAAGGGCACGTTCTCCGCCAACGGCGACAACCTCCATGCCTGGGTCGAGGTGAACTTCGAGAAGGCGGGCTGGGTCGCGTTCGACCCGACCCCGCCGAAGGACAAGGTCCCGCAGGACCAGATCACCAAGCCCAAGGTCGTGCCCAAGCCGCAGGTGCTGCAGCCCCCGCCCCCGCCTCAGGAGCCGGTGGACCTGCCGCCGAGCGTTCCGGATCAGCGAGGCAACCAGGACGGCCCGGACAACCTGCTGAACATCATCGGCACGATCCTCGCGATCGGCGGCAGCGTGCTGCTCGTGCTCGCGATCCTCGCAGCCCCCTTCATCGTGATCGGCGCGTGGAAGGCCGCCCGCCGGCGCAAGCGTCGGGCGGCGGCGCTCGCCGCAGACCGCATCAGCGGCGGCTGGGACGAGCTCACCGACCGGGCCGTGGACTACGGAGCGCGGATCCCCGCAGGCGGCACCAGGTCCGAGGAGGCGCAGACGGTCGCGACCGCTCTCACCGTGCCGGCCGTCACGGCGCTGGCCGACCACGCCGACGCGCAGGTGTTCGGCCCCACCGAGCCGACCACGGAGGATGTGGACGCGTTCTGGCGCGAGGTCGACGGCATCGTCGCAGGTCTCGGCAGCCAGGCGAGCTGGCGGCGACGCATGCTCGCACGCCTCAGCATGCGCTCGTTGCTGGGCGGGTCGCGCCTGTCCGCGGGCGTGCAGGGCCTGCGCGATGCGGCGGCCGAGCGCATCCGGCGCCCCGGGACCGGCTCTGGCGCCGCGACCGGCGGTACTGGCACGATCGAGAGCACTGCAGCCAAGACGGGCGGCACCCGAACCGCACGCCCCGGATCCGAGAGCGAGACCCCATGACCATGAGCCCGGCGGGGCCCATCGCTCCCCTCGCGCGCCGCGCGATCGCCTGCGCGATCGACCTCGCCATCATGGCGCTCATCCTCCTCGTCGGCTACGGCGTGACCGCGGCGACGACGCTGCCAGGACTCACGGCGGAGAACGCGGCGTCCAAGGCGGCAGCGCTGGTCGTGGGAGTCGGCCTGACGTTCGTGATCGCCCTGGTCTGGTTCGTCGTGTTCTGCTTCCTTCAGGGATCCGGCGGTTCGGTCGGCATGCGCATCATGAAGCTCCGGCTCGTGCGCGAGGGCACTGAGGCGCCGCTGGGCTTCGGACGCGCGCTGCTGCGCAACATCGTGTTCGGGCTGAGCACCGCGATCGTCGTCGGCTACTTCACGCCGCTGTTCGACGGATCCGGACGGTTCCAGGGCTGGCACGACCGTGCCGCGGGAGCGCTCATGCGCGACGCGCGCGGTGCGTCGGCCCCGGCATCCGCTGTCATGTCGCAGTCGCCCGTGGCCGTCCCCGCCGCGCTGTCGCCGCAGGGCGGGCTGTTCCCGGCATCGGAGCCCGGGTCCCTGTTCCCGCCGTCGGTGGCACCCGTCGGCCCGCAGGACGGGCACACCGGCTTCACCCTCCCGCCGGCGCCGAGTGCCGCCGTCGCGTCGCCGGCCGTGCCGGAGGATGACGGATCCGTCCCCTCCGGAGCGGTCGCTCCCGCCGAGGCCGACCCGCATGACGCGACCGTGCTCTCGCCCGCCGCGCAGGCCGCGGCCGATGCCGCGCACGAGGGTGCCATGATCACGGTGGTCCCGGGGGTCAGCCCGTCGGTGCCGGCCCCGGCGCCCGTTCCGATCTCCGGGCCGGAGACCGTGGCCCCCGCGCGACCCCCGGTGCCGGCGGCTCCGCCCGCCTCGGTCGACGCCGCGATGGCGCTCCCCGCGGTGGCTCAGCCCGCCGAGGACGAGGACCTCGAGGAGACCAGGATCTCGATCCCCGGGCACCGCCTGCAGTTCGTCTGGGACGACGGCGCCCGCGCCACGGTCTCCGGGCGCACGCTGTTCGGCCGCAACCCCGCGCCCGAGGCCGGGACGACCGTGGTGGTCGTGCGGGACGAAACGCTCTCCCTGTCCAAGACGCATTTCGAGGCCGCGGCCGAGGCCGCCGGCGGCTGGGTCATGGATCGGCACTCCACCAACGGCATGACGATCGTCCGCGACGGCGTGCGGATCGCGTGTCCTCCCGGGGAGCGGGTACGGATCCGCCTGGGCGACGCCATCGAGATCGGCGACCGGATCGTGACCGTGGGAGGCTACGCGTGATCGGACCCATCGTCGCCCGCGCGGGCGCCTCCACGCACACCGGGCTGCGCCGCGCGCTGAACGAGGATGCGCACCTCGCTCAGGCGCCGCTGTTCCTCGTCGCCGACGGCATGGGCGGTCATCAGGCCGGCGACGTCGCCAGCGGCACGGTGATCGAGGGCTTCGCCGCCCTGCACGGGCGCCCGGCGCTCACGATCGACGACGTGAGCTTCACGCTGGCCCGCGTGCGTGCGGCGGTGGACGCGATCGCCGGCGCTTCGCTCGCGAACGGCGGGGTCGCGAAGGCGGGCACCACGCTCAGCGGCGTCGCGATCGCGGCGGTCGACGGGGTCGGGTACTGGCTCGCGGTGAACATCGGGGACTCGCGCACGTACCGCCTCTCCGGCGGTGTGCTGGAGCAGATCTCCGTCGACCACTCCGTCGTGCAGGAGCTCATCGACTCGGGCGAGCTGCGCGCCGCGGACGCCGTGAAGGACCGCCGCCGCAACATCATCACCCGCGCGATCGGGGCCGGCAGCACGGGGGAGGCGGACTACTGGATGATCCCCGCCCGCGTCGGAGACCGGATCCTGGTCTGCTCGGACGGCCTGAGCAGCGAGGTGGAGGACGACGAGATCCGCACCCTTCTCGCAGTGCACGAGGATCCGCAGACCGCTGCCGATCGCCTGATCGACCGCGCGCTCGAGCACGGCGGGCGCGACAACGTCACGGCCGTCGTCGTGGACGCGATCCACGTCAGCACCCGCCCGGGGAGCGACGGCACGACCGGCATCGACGACGAGGACATCGACTCCGACACGCGACCGCGTGCCGAGGCCATGGGAGGGATGCGCTGATGAACACCGTCTACCGCGCAGGGTCCTGGTTCGCTCTGATCGGCCCTGAGGCCGTGGTGGCGCTGCCACCCGACTCCGACACCGCTCTCGTACAGCGGCTGTGGGAGCGGATCGAAGCCTCCGAGGTCGCATTCTCCGACGTGGTCGATGCGCTCACCGCGGCCGGAGGCGGGTCCTTCTCGGCCATCCCGCCGTTCGCCGCCGTCGTTCGGGAGGGCCAGAACGCGCGCATCGCCGTGCGCGGGCGCGTGCTCGCCCGGGTGGTCACCGCCGACGACGAGCACGAGATCACCGGCGCCGAGGTCACCACCTGGAGCGAGCGGTTCGTCCCCGGGATGACCGGCGTCGAGATCAGGGTCGAGGACGGCGGCGAGGATCCCCGCCTGCCGATCGTCGCCGGCATCGTCCGCGCCGCGAGCATCGCCCTCGGCGCGGCCGCCTCCGCTCCCGGCGTCGAGGATCCCCTCCCCGCGCCCGAGGTCGTGACGCCGCCGGCCGAGCCCGTTGAGGCGGGTCCCGTCGAGGACTCGCTCCCGGCGCCCGAGCCGGAGCCGGAACCGGAGCCCGAGGCCGAGCCGGAGCCCGAGCCGGAGCCGGAGCCTGAGCCGGCTCCTCCCGTCCTGGAGACCCTCGCGGGCACCACGACACAGGATCCGGTGCCCTCCTCCGACGACCTCGACGACGTCGGCGACACCGTGCTCAGCACGCCGGCGCCGGTCGAGACCATCCTCCCGCCGGCCGACACGATCGCCGCCCCGCTCGGCGGGCACACGCTCGACCTCTCGCCGGCGCCGACCGCTGTTCCGGTCGCGCCGCCGGCCGACGACGGCGACCACGACGGCGCCACGATCTCCCTCGCCCAGGCCCGCGCGATGCGCGGCGACCTCGCGACCGACCTGCCGTCCGCCCTGCCGTCCGAGATCGCGGAGACGGATACCCCTGCGCCGATCTCTGCCGTTCCGGTGTCGTCGGTGCCCGGCGTCACCGAGGAACCCGCTGCAGTGGCGGCTCCCACCGCGGGCCCGCGGATCCGGCTGTCCTCGGGACAGGTCGTGGCCCTCGACCGCACGGTCGTGATCGGCCGCCGGCCGCGTGCGACCCGCTCGAGCGGGTCCACGCTGCCGCACCTCGTGGCGGTCGACAGCCCGCAGCAGGACATCTCCCGCAGCCACCTCGAGATCCGGCCGGAGACCGACGCGGTCGTGGTGCTCGATCTGCACACCACGAACGGGTCCACCCTGCTGCGTCCAGGGAGCGACCCTGTGCGGCTGCACCCCGGCGAGCAGACCATCGTGGTCACGGGTGACGTGATCGATCTGGGCGACGGCGTCACCGTAGCCTTCGAGGAGCTGCCGTGAGCCGGCCGCCGTCTCCACCGCCGCAGCTGGACGGATTCGACTACGTCGAGCCGCTCGGCACCGGCGGCTTCGCGGACGTCTTCCTGTACGAGCAGCAGCAGCCGCGCCGCCGCGTCGCCGTGAAGGTGCTGCTGGCCGACCGGCTGGCATCGGGCGCCGCGCAGGAGTTCGCGGACGAGGCCAACGTCATGGCGATGCTGTCGACGCATCCGGCCATCGTCACGATCTACCAGACCGGTGTCGCGGCCGACGGGCGGCCGTACCTCGTCATGGAGTACTGCCCGCGGCCGAACCTGCAGCAGCGCGCCCGCAAGGAGCCGTTCAGCGTGGCCGAGGCGCTGCGCGTCGGGGTGCAGGTGGCGGGAGCCGTGGAGACCGCACACCGCGCCGGCGTGCTGCACCGCGACATCAAGCCCGCGAACATCCTGGTGACGGCCTACAACAGGCCGGCGCTGACCGACTTCGGAATCGCGTCGACCACGGGCGCCGTGAGCGAAGCCGCCGGCATGTCGATCCCGTGGTCGCCGCCGGAGTCGTTCGGCGACCCGCCGCAGGGCGGTGTGCGCTCCGACGTGTACGCGCTCGCCGCGACGCTCTACACGCTGCTCACCGGGCGCAGCCCGTTCGAGAAGCCGGGCCAGCGCAACAGCGGCGCCGACCTCATCGCGCGCATCGAGTCCGAGCCTCTTCCGCCGCTCGGCCGTGCCGACGTCCCGGAGAGCCTGAGCCGCCTGCTCGAGCGGGGCATGGCGAAGAACCCCGACGACCGCTTCGGCAGCGCGGTGGCGTTCGCGCGGGCGCTGCAGAAGATCCAGATCGAGCTGAGCCATTCGGTCACCCCGATCGACATCGTCGACGACCACCAGCCCGAGCCGGACCACGACGATGACGACGACGGTCTGACCAGGGTGCGCGAGGTCGTCAGCATCGACCCCGGCCACACCGCCACCCGGCCGTCGGCGACGACGAGCCCCATGCCGCCGCAGGCGGGTGCGCACGCTCCCGGTCCGCGTTTCGACGCCGCCCTGCCTCCTGTCCCGGCCGAGGATCCGTCCCTCATGGACGAGACCGTGATCCGGGTGCCGCAGGACGTTACGGCGGCGGCCGCCCCTGCCGTCGGCGCGCCGGTCCCCGCTCCGGCTCCGGAGCAGGGGGACGACGATCCGACCATGCTGCGGGCTCCGCGCACGGTCAGCCCGATCGCCGGCGTCCCCGTTGCGAAGGATGCGGGTCCGGCGCTCGTGCCCGGGATTCCCGGCGTGGTGGCGGAGACGTCGGCGGAAGCCCCGACTGCCCGCGGGTCCCGCAAGGGCCTGCTGTGGGGCCTCATCGCCGCGGTCGTCGCCGTCGTCCTGATCGGCGGATCCATCGTGACCGTGAACCTGCTCAACGCGAACAGGGCGTTGCCGAAGCCCAGCCCGTCCACCAAGGTGAACCCCGTGGATCCGCTCGGGGACATGGCCGCGGCGCCGAAGGACGTGGTGGGCGCGCCGGACGGAGCCGGAGGGGTGCACTTCACCTGGAGCAACCCGAAGCCGCAGGACCGCGATTCCTACCTCGTCACGGTCATCACGCTCGCCGGGGACGGCGAGACGACGAAGGTCGACAAGACCGAGATCACGATTCCCGCGCAGAGCGGGCAGACGTGCATCGACGTCGTGCTGCGCCGCGAGAACGGTTCGGGTTCGGCGCCTGTCCGGGGGTGCACGACGCCATGACACTGGATCCCGAGATCACGCAGGACCCGTCGCGCGCACGCGTGACGGTCGAGTTCGCGGGCGAGTACTTCCCGATCCAGCCCGGCGGCCGGTTCGTGGTGGGGCGCGAGGGCGACCTCTCGATCGACGACAACCTGTTCCTGCACCGGCACTTCCTGGAGATCGCCGAGTCCGGCGGCCTCTGGTGGCTGGCCAACATCGGGGCACGGCTGCAGGCGACGGTGACGGACGCGACCGGCGGTGTGCAGGCCTGGCTCGCCCCCGGCGCGCGACTCCCGCTGGTTTTCGCGACCACGAGCGTCGTGTTCTCGGCAGGACCGACGACGTACGAGTTCACGATCCACTCCTCCGAGCCCACGTTCCGGGAGACCCGGCGCGAGCGTGAGGTCGAGGGCGACTCCACGATCGGCGAGGTGCCGCTCACGCTCAGCCAGAAGCAGTTGCTGCTCGCGCTCGCCGAGCCGCTGCTGCGCCGCGACGGCACCGGCATGAGCGCCATCCCGTCCAGTGCCGACGCCGCGGCGCGCCTGGGGTGGACGGTGACGCGGTTCAACCGCAAGCTCGACAACGTCTGCGACAAGTTCGACCGGATCGGCGTGCCGGGGATGCGCGGGGGCGCAGGCGGATCCGCGACGAATCGGCGCGCGCGCCTCGTCGAGCACGTGATCGCCTCGCGCCTGGTCGCGAAGGCGGATCTCACGCTTCTCGACGTCGGGGAGACGGATCCCGCCGACGCCGAGTGACGTGCTCCCGGGGTATGGGTAGTGCTGCCCATCGACGGGTGTGGTGGGGGTTGTTAGGTTCGTTGTGTCGGGCCGGGGTGGTCCGGTCCAGTGATTACCGGAGGTGTTGACGATGGCCGATTTCGGTGCGTCTTA
>NZ_JYIX01000034.1 GCF_000956505.1 Microbacterium azadirachtae
GGCGCGGACCGGGTGCCGCGGACCCGGTCCGCGCCCCGCGTCCCCGGCACCCGGTCCGCGCCCCCGCGGACCCGGTGCCGCGTGTTGCCGAGCGGACGGGATGTTCCCGAGTGCACCGGACGATGACGCGGCGATGCCGTGCGCCCGACAAGATGCGGTGCCCTCGGCGAACAGCCCCCGCACGCGTCCCCCGCCTTCACACTTGGGGCGCCCCCACTTCCGAGTCGTCCCCGCCAGCGCACGCTATGGAGTCCGCTGACGGGGACGACTCGGAGGTGGAGCGGCGCGAAAGAGCGGGGCAAGCCGCGGAGCGGTGCGGGGCAGGACAGCGAGGCCGGGTGGTGCCAGGCGGGTGCGAGGCCGGGGTCAGGAGAAAGTGCGGCCGTTCCAGGCGAGCCAGCCCGCCTCGTGGCGACCGGAGGGGTCGTGGTGCGTCCAGTGCACCGTTCCGCCCTTCTCGTTCCACTCGTAGTCACCGCGGAAGTCGACCCGGTCGCCCGTCGAAAGCCCCTCGAGCCGCGGGGCGATGTCGATGTTGTGGGCGACGAGGATCGAGATCCCCGACGGCGTCGTCAGGATGAACTTCTGGTGCCGCGAGCCGTCGTCGTCGTCCGGCAGGATCCGGGACACGACGCCCGTGCCCTGCACCTCCGCCCCGCTGCGCCGCCCCTCGAAGAGCGCGCGCACGGGATCGCCGGCCCCCGCGGATCCCGCGGTGGCGGAGGGCGACGCGACCACCGCGGCAGGACCGCCCGGGATCCCGCCCCGTCCGAGCACGAGCACCGCGAGCGCCACGAGGTCGACCACGACGACGACCGTCGTCCACCGCGCCCTCCGAGTCACGGCGCCAGCCTAGACCGCGGATCCGTCTCCGCCCGCCCGGGCGTACGATGCGCGCATGACGTTGGAGCGCTGGCGACGGATCACCGAGTGGCCGCTCATCGTCGCGTCCGTGCTGTTCCTCGTCACCTACTCGATCCAGGTGATCGTGGATCCGAAAGAGAGCGTCGGCGCCCTGCTCGAAGACCTGCTCTGGGTCTCCTGGGGCACGTTCCTCATCGACTACATCGTGAGCCTCGTGATCGCGCCGCGGCGCTGGCACTGGTTCTTCACGCATCTGTTCAACCTCGCGACCGTCGTGCTGCCCATGCTCCGTCCGCTCAGGGTGCTGCGCGTGGTCACCTTGCTCGCGGTGCTGCAGCGCACCGCCGGCCGGGCCGTGCGCGGCCAGATCGTCATCTACGTGACGGGCGCGAGCCTGCTCGTGGTCTACGTCGCCTCCCTCGCGGTGCTCGACGCCGAGCGCGCCGGCGGCGGCAGCATCGCGACGTTCCCCGACGCGATCTGGTGGGCGTTCACGACCATCACGACGGTCGGCTACGGCGACCTCGTGCCGGTCACGCTCGAGGGACGGGTGATCGCCGTGGGGCTCATGCTCAGCGGCATCGCCCTGCTCGGTGTCGTCTCCGCGACCTTCGCGTCATGGATCGTCGAACAGGTCTCGGCCGAGAACACCAGCCGCCAGGCGGCGACGGTCGCGCACGTCGACGCCCTCCGTGCCGAGATCGCCGAGCTGCGGACGGTGCTCGCCCGGATGGATCCGGCCCTGCGCGCGACCGACGCGAAAGCACCGCCCGTCGCAGAGCCGGACGGCCCCGATCCGTCCGCCGCGAAGAGCTGACGCCGGAACGGGGCCCGCCCCCCCCTACATCCCGGCGTGCTCGAACGCGGTCGTGGGCAGGTCGACGATGTGCGCGCCGCCATCGACGACGAGCACGGATCCGGTCATGTACGACGACTCGCCGGAACCCAGGAAGCGCACCACGGCTGCGATCTCGGCGGGCTGCGCCGGGCGGTGCAGCGGCACGTCCGCGGTGACGGTGGCGTACGCCTCCTCGCGTGACGCGAGACCCGCGTGCTCCGCGAACTCGTCCATCTCCTCGTCCGCCATCGGGGTCTGCACCCAGCCGGGGCACACCGCGTTCACGCGCACGCCGTGCTTGCCGTAGTCGCGCGCGAGCGTGCGGGTGAGGCCGATCAGCGCGTGCTTGCCCACCGTGTAGCCCGCGACAGAGGGGCCGGCGAAGAGTCCGGCGAGCGAGGAGATCACGACGATCTGCCCCTTCGCCTCGATGAGGGCGGGCAATGCCTCGCGCGCCATCACGAACGCCGTCGTGAGGTTCGCGCGGATCGCGGCCTCCCATCCGGCGTCGTCCGTCTCCCCCACCGGGGCGAAGCCGTGACCTCCCGCGTTGGCGACGAGCACGTCGATGCGGCCGAAGGTCGCGAGCACCTCGGCGACCGCGCGCTTGGCGTCCTCGGTCGAGGCGGCGTCGGCGATCACGGGATGAGCGCCGACCGCGCGCTCGACCTCGCGCAGCGGTGCCTCGCGCCGTCCGACGACGACGACGTGCGCGCCCTCTGCGGCGTACCGGGCGGCGATCGCGGCGCCGATGCCGGTGCCGCCGCCGGTGATGACGACGACGCGTCCGGTGGATCCGTTGGTGGTCATGGGGGTCTCCTGTCGTGGAATGCGGGGAAGTCGAAGAAAGGGGGAAGTCGAAGAAGGGAAGTCGGAGCGGGCTCGTCAGGCGGGGAACCCAGAGCGGGCGCTGTAGCCGAAGTCGCTGAGGATCCCGGATCCGTTCACCGCGCGGGCCCGCGGGGACGCGAGGTAGACGACGTGCGCCGCGATCTCCTCCGCGGTCTGCACCGGGAAGGCGGGGGCCGCGAACGCCTCGTCGCCGAGGTCGCCCCGGCTCATCGCGGTGTCCACGATCGAGGGCGAGACGGTCGTGACGCGCACGTCGTCGCCCGCGAGGTCGACGCTGAGAGCGCGTCCGAACTGCACGAGAGCGGCCTTCGACGCGCAGTACGGCGTCATCCCGGCCGACGCCACGAACGCGGAGTCGCTCGCGACCAGCACGACAGAGGCCTCGGGCGCCGCGCGCAGCGCCGGTAGCGCGGCACGCAGCACGAGGAACGCCCCCGTCACGTTCACCGCGAACACCGCCTGCCACTCCGCGAGCGAGATCTCATCGATGCCGGATCCGACCGGGCCGGAGATCCCCGCGCAGCACACGACGGTGTGCAGCGCCCCGAGGTCCGCCACGGCATCGGCGACCGCCACGTCGACCGCGGCCTCGTCCGTGACGTCGGCGACCACCGGGACGGATCCGGGACAGGACGCGGCGGTCTCCGCGAGGCCCGCGGCCGAGCGATCCAGCAGCGCGACGCGCACGCCCTCGGCCGCGAGCGCCTGGGCGACGGCCCGGCCGATCCCTCCGGCGGCACCGGTGACCAGGGCGGTCCTGCCCTGCAGCTGCAGCTCCATCGCCGCTCCCTCCGAGTGAGGAGCCGGCCAGGCCGACCGGCTCCGTTCCGCCATCCTGCTCCGCGGACGAAGCCGGATCGAGGGGGCGCGCGACGGGTGTGCACGCTGACACCATCGTCCTTCACTCATGGGCAAGCCGCCCGCTCGGGAGCGCGGCAGACTCGGCAGAGTCCGACAATGCCCGTCTTCCACGCAGCACAACGTCCGCGCTGCGAGGCCCGCCCTGGCCGGAAGAACGCGCCGTCACCGAGCGAAGGAGCCGACGTGACCGCTGAACCCACCCCACAGACCCACACCGCACTGCGACAGGGAGCCCTCGGCGTCGCCGGGATCGTCTTCCTGGTGCTGGCCGCCGTCGCGCCGCTCACCGGAATCGTCGTCGTCGCCTCGCTCGTCATCGCGTTCGGCAACGGCGGCGGCGCCCCGGTGTCGTTCTTCCTGGTGGCGGTGATCCTGCTGCTGTTCGCCGTCGGCTACGCGCAGATGTCGAAGCAGCTCGTCAACGCAGGAGGCTTCTACGCCTTCGTCGTCAAGGGCCTCGGCCGCACCGGCGGGCTCATCGCCGGGCTCATCGCGACCCTCGGCTACAACTTCTTCGTCGTCGGCACGATCGGCACCAGCGGCTTCTTCATGCAGACGATCATTGCCCAGCTCACCGGCCTCGACATCCACTGGCTGGTGTGGGGCCTGCTCTCGATCGCGGTGTGCTTCGTGCTCGCGCGCATCGGCGTGGACTTCTCCTCCAAGGTGCTCGGCGTCTGCCTCGTGCTCGAGGTGAGCATGCTCGTCGTCTTCGACATCTCGGTGCTCATCCGCACAGGCTACAGCTTCGAGGCGTTCAGCCCCGAGGCCGTGTTCTCCGGATCCCTTCCGATCGGCCTGCTGCTCGCGGCGACCGGCTTCCTCGGCTTCGAGGCCACCGCGCTGTTCAGCGAGGAGGCCAAGCAGCCGCTGCGCACCATCCCGCGCGCCACGTACACGGCGATCACCGCGATCGGCGTCATCCTCGGCGTGACCACCTGGGCCGTGGTGAGCGCGATCGGCGTCGCGAAGGCGGGGCAGACCGCGAACGACCACCTCGCGAACGGCGACCTCATCTTCTCGATCGCGCAGACCTATCTCGGCGGACCGCTCACCACGGTCATGGAGATCCTGCTGCTCGTGAGCCTCTTCGCCGCGATGCTGGCCTTCCACAACTCCGCGACGCGCTACCTGTACGCGCTCGGTCGCGCCCGGATCCTGCCGCACGCCTTCGCCCGTACCCGCGCCGGCGGCGCCCCGCAGATCGCCGGCATCGTGCAGGCCGGATTCGCCGCCGTCGTCGCGGTGATCTTCTTCCTCGCCGGTGCGAACCCGATCACCCAGATCGTGCCCGCGATGCTCGGCTTCGGCACGCTCAGCGTGCTGATCCTGCAGGGCCTCGCCGCGCTGTCGATCGTCGTCTACTTCCGCCGCCGGAACGACGGCCGGTGGTGGAGCACGTTCATCGCCCCCGGCATCGGCTTCCTCGGCATCGCGGCGATCGCGATCCTGGCGATGTTCAACTTCAACATCGTGGCCGGATCCGAGGAGCTCTGGATCAACCTGCTGCCGCTGCTGCTCGTTCTCGCCGTGATCGGCGGGGTCGTCTACGCGCAGTATCTGAAGCGCTCCCGGCGCGCCGTGTACGACGGCCTCTCCGCCGACCTGGAGCAGTTCAGCACGCGCTGACCGCCCGTCTTCCCCCGCCCCGAACCACCCACCAAGGAGCATCATGAGCACCATGAACCCCGCCGACACGTCGACCTGGCTTCCGCTGGACGGCCTCGCCCCCGGCTTCGACGCGAACAAGGCGCCGCACACCACCGCCCTGTCCGGCCGCGAGATCAACCTCACCGCACCCAACGGCACCCGCATCGCGCACCGCTTCGCCGACGCAGAGGTCACCTGGACCTACTCCCCCGGTGAGGGCGACCCCACCGCACCGGCCAGCGACACCGACGCGTACGAGGCGTTCGAGGTCGACGAGGATCTGTTCTTCGTGCAGTTCCACCACGACTACCTGCCGAACGAGGCCGTGTCCCTCGTGGTCGACCTGCGCGCGGGGCGCGTGCTGTCGATCCTCAGCGAGATCCTCCCCGCCGACGAGAAGGGCCGCACCCGCGTGCAGCACCACTTCGGCACCGCGACCATCGATGGCACTGCGCCCTCCGGCGACGAGCCGCACCCGACGACCGCGCTGATCGGCCGTCGCGTGGAGTGGATCTACAGCACCGAGCACGCGTACGAGCACGTGTACCTGTCCGAGCGCTGGTACAGCTGGCAGTGCCTGGCAGGTCCCGAGCGCGGGCTCGCCGACACCGACGAGAACAGCGTGTGGGAGGTCCGCCCCGGCATCTACGTGTTCGCCTGGCGGGAGAAGGTCATCCCCTGCGCCTCCGTCACGATCGCCGACCACCGCGACGTCACGAAGATCCGCTCCCACGGCGTGCTGTTCGGGCTGGACGAGTCGGGCGAGGTGCCCACGCACTTCACGTTCGGCGCCTGGGGCCGCCTCATCTCCGTGACGCAGCACGCGCCGGAGCTCGAGCCCGCGTACTTCGGAACCGGAGCCTGACATGACGACCGCCCCCGCCGAGCTCATCGTCGTCGCCGACGTCATCCGCACCGTGGATCCCGCGCGGCCCGCCGCCGAGGCGTTCGCCGTCCGCGACGGCCGCATCGCGGCGATCGGCACGCGCGCCGAGGTCGAGGCGCTGCGCGGACCCGGCACGCGGGTTCTCGAGCTCGGCGGGGCCGCGGTCTACCCCGGTTTCGCAGACGTGCACAATCATCACGCGATGGCAGGACGGACGGATCTGTTCGAGCTGGCCCTGCCGTCCTCGCTCACCCTGGACGAGATCCTCGGCCGCGTGCGGGAGAAGGCGGCGACGCTGCCGGAGGACGCGTGGATCATCGGCGGGCCCGTCGCGAGCACGTTGCTGCCGACGCTCGCGAACACGGCATCCCGTCGCCTGCTGGACGAGGCCGGCGGCGGTCGTCCGGTGATGCTCGTGGAGGACTCCCGGCACAACCGCTGGGTGAACTCACGCGCCCTCGAACTCGCCGACATCAGGCCGGACTCGATTCCGGAGGGCGGCGTCACGATCCTGGACGACGAGGACGGCGCCCCCACCGGTGTCCTGCTCGAAGCCGCCGGGATCCCCGTGCAGGAGGCCTACGACCGCTCTGGCGGACTGACCTCCGCGCAGCACAGGGCGGCGTCGGCGCACGGCGTGCGGCTCGCGAACAGCTACGGGATCACGGCCTTCCAGGACGCCGGCGTCTCCACCGACATCCTCGACGCCCTCCGGGAGCTCGACACCGACGGCGAGCTCGACGCCTGGGTCGTGTCATCGCTCCTCATCAACGACGAGATCTTCGGATTCGATCCCATCGGATCCCCGCTCATCGCGCGCGGCGAGGAGTTCCGCACCCCGCACCACCGCCCCGACTTCGTGAAGATCTTCCTCGACGGGGTGCCGCCCGCACGCACCGCCTCGTTCCTGGAGCCGTACGTCGCCGACGCCGCGCACGGCGCCCACTTCCACGGCGAGACCATCATGACCTTCGACGAGCTGTACGGCTGGCTGCGGCAAGTCGCCGAGCGCGGCCTCGGCGCCAAGGTGCACTGCACCGGCGACGGATCAGCCCGCCTCGTGCTCGACGTCGCGGAGCGGCTGCGCACCGAGGGCTTCACGACGCCGATCCAGATCGCGCACGGGCAGTTCCTCGCCGAAGCGGACATCCCCCGCCTCGCCGCGCTCGACGTCGTCGCCGACATCTCCCCGTTCATCTGGTTCCCCGGAGTCATCCCGCAGATGCTCGCCGAGGTCCTCGGCGAGCGGGCCGAGCACTCCCAGCCGAACCGCGCCCTCCTCGACGCCGGGGCGCTCGTCGCCGGCGGATCCGACTGGCCGGTGAGCGAGTCCCCGAACCCGCTCGAGGGCATCCAGGGTCTCGTGACCCGTGCGGATCCGCTGCGCCGCGCGCCGGGGACGCTCTGGCCGGAGCAGGCGATCACGGCCGAGGAGGCGCTGCAGGTGTTCACCCGCAACGCCGCGGTCGCGATGGGCCTCGCGGCCGAGACCGGATCCCTGGAGGTCGGCAAGTCGGCCGACTTCGTCGTCCTGGACGGTGACGCGATCGGCGGCCCCGCCGACGCCATCATCGACGCGCGCGTGCTGTCGACCTGGTTCGCAGGGCGCGAGGTGTACACAGCGGGCTGAGGCCCGGGCGCCCCAGGCTCGACTCAGCGCAGCGGCGCTTCCCTGCCGCGCAGGCGCCAGAGCAGCCACGCGGCGCCGATCGGGATCGTGTAGAACGCCAGCAGGATCGACGTGTGCCAGAGCGCGATCCCGGACGGCAGCAGAGGATTCGACGCCCCGGAGCCGGAGCTCGGGACCGGCCCCTGCCACAGCACGCCGAGGAACGAGACGAGCAGGACAAGGAGGCAGACCGGCAACGGCAGCAGGATCGCCACCGCCTTCTCCCAGCGCCGCCAGAACCGGCTCGACGTGACCAGGGCCATGCCGATGACCCACCCGCCGATCGGGAACACGAAGGTTCCGAAGCCGAGTGCGATCGCGCCCACGATCGCGAACCACTTCGTGTCGACCATCGCCGGCTTCGCCCAGAACACCGGCAGCGGCGCGGGCGCGGGCGCCACGACGATGATGGGGGCGGGCGGCGCTGACGCGGCCTCGTCCCCGGCGGCCTCGGCGATCTTCGCCGGATCACCGAGCTGCGCGATCCGCTCCCGCACCGCCGTGGCGTCGAGGCCGTCGAGCTCCTCCGCGATGCCGCGGCGCAGCTCGTTCGCGACGCGCCATGGCAGCTCCGCGATGGCCGCGTCGAGTCGGTTCAGGTAGTCGTCGCGCAGGTTCTGCGCCTCGGTCTCGGTCATGCTTCCCCCTCTGCGATCGTCCGCGCCATCGGCGGGACGTCGGCGATCAGATCCGCCACGCTGCGTGCGAACGGCGTCCAGGACGCCCTGAACTGCGCGAGCTGCTGCACGCCGCGATCCGTGAGCTCGTAGTAGCGCCGCACCGGACCCGACGCCGAAGGGCGCTCGAACGTCCGCACCCAGCCGCTCTGCCGCAGTCGAGACAGCAGCGGATAGAGCGTGCCGATGCTGGCGATGAGGCCCTCAGCGATCAGCCGCTCCGACAGTTCCCAGCCGTACATCGGGCCGCGCGCAAGCAGGCCCAGCACGCAGTACTCGACCACGCCCTTGCGCATCTGCGCGCCGACGTCCGGTGTCATGCCTCACAAGCTAGCTTGCACGGCAAGAGAGGTCAAGGATGGGACGGCGGCGGCCCGGCCGACCGCGGACCGCCGACCTCGCCCCGGTCCTGCGACCGCGGCCCGGTCATAGACTGGATCGGCGAAGCCGGCCGCGCCCGGCGCGCACGCGTCACGGGAAGGGCGGGGAATGCCGATCACCAGGACCGTGCTCTCCACCGCCGCAGAGCGCCCCGCGCAGCAGGCGATCGTCGGCGCCGACGGCGCGCTCGACTATGCAGGCCTCGTCGAGGACTCGCGCCGCGCCTTCGCGGTGGTCGACGCGGCGCATCGCGCGCAGGCCGCTCCCCCTTCTCCCGCCCCCGAGACCGGCGGCATCCCGATCACCGCCGTCAGCGTCGCGAGCGCGTTCCACGCCGCACGGATCGTCGCGGGCCTCGCCGGATACCGGGCGGTGTCCGCCACGATCGACCCGCACTGGCCCCTCCCGCACCGGGTGCACGTCATCACCGCCGCGGGTATCGGCCTCGTGATCAGCGACGACGCCGGGCTCGCCGCGGCCCTCGGAGACGCCGGATGGACCGGATCCGTGCTCACGCTCGCCGAGTTCCGGGATCGCGAGCAGGCGTCGACCCCTGCGGATCCGCCGACCGTGCGCGACGGCGACGAGGCCTTCCTGCTGCTCTTCTCCTCCGGCACCACGAGCGATCCGAAGGCGTTCCTGAAGACCCGGCGGCAGTACCGCGAGAACGTCGCGGTCTCCCGCGCGCACCTCGAGCCGCTGCCCGGCGTCGAGACCCTGGCTCCCGGACCGCTGTCGTACAGCCTCACGCTGTACGCGCTCATCGAGTGCCTCGCCACCGGTGGCGGCGCGCATCTCGCGGACGCGTTCGACGCCGCGCATCTCGCTCGCCGCGTCGCCGCAGAGCGGATCACCCGCATCGTCGCGGTCCCGGCCGTGGTGCAGGTGCTGGTCGACGCTGCCCGCCGGGATCCGTCCGCGTTCGCCGGGCTCGAGCTCGTCATCACCGGCGGCGCGAACCTGCCCTCCATTCTGCGCGAAGGGCTCGCCGCGGCGCTGCCGCACGTGCGACTGATCAGCTACTACGGCGCCGCCGAGATCGGCTTCATCGGCGACAGCCGCGGCGGCGACGGCACGCTGCTCGACGTGTACGACGAGGTGGCTGCCGAGATCCGCGACGACGACGGTGACGACGTCGCCGAGGGCGAGCTCGGCACGCTGTGGATCCGCGCCGCCGCCTGTTCGGACGGCTACCTCGCCGCGACCACCGACGCCGTACTGCGGGGACCCGACGGCTGGGCCACCGTGCACGACATGGGCCGCCTGGTGGGCGGCCGGCTGCAACTGGCCGGGCGCGCCGGCGACATCGTCGCGACCGGCGGGCACAAGGTCTCGCTGCCCGAAGTGGACCGCGCGTTCACCGCGATGCCCGGACTCGGCGCGGTCTGCGCGGTCGCCCTGCCCGATGCGCGGCTCGGCGCCGTGATCGCGCTCGTGGTCGAGGACGGCCCCGACGCACCGCTTCCCAAGGCGGATCTGCAGGCGTGGGCGCGCGACCGGCTCGCGCCGCAGTTCGTGCCGCGGCGGTGGTACCGCATGCCGCAGCTGCCGCGGACGGCGGGCGGGAAGATCCGCCGCGCCGCCACGGCCGCGCTGGTCGAGTCGGGCGAGGCGGTGCGGCTGTGACCCGCGCGGATCGGCGCGTCGTCGTCACGGGCCTCGGCGCGATCACGCCGAGCGGACTCGATGTCCCTTCGCTGTGGGACGCGGTCGTCTCCGGCCGCAGCGCGATCACGACCCTCGACGAGCCGGAGTTCCAGGGCCTCGCCGTGCGGATCGGCGGCAGGATCCGCGGATTCGACGCGTCGGGGGTCGTGGATCCGCCGCTGAGCCGCCGCCTCAGCCCTCTGCTGCTCTGGGCGATCGCCGCCGCGGACCAGGCCCTCGCGGACGCCGGCATCGATCCCGCCGCGCTGCGCACGGGAGCCGGGCTCCCCTGGGATCCGACGCGCACGGCGGTCCTCGCCGCCACCGGATCCGGCCCGGTCGACGCGATGCAGGCCGCCACCCGCGCCCTCGACGCGCGAGGGCCGCGCGGCGTGCCGCTGAGCGTCGTCGTGCACGGGGCCCCGGATGCGGCGGCGGCGCTGCTCAGCGAGAGATACGGCGCCCGCGGCACCGCGCACGGCGTGACCGCGACGTGCGCATCGAGCGTGGTCGGGCTCGGCGAGGGGCTGCGCCGCATCCGACACGGCTACGCAGACGCGGTGCTCGTCGTCGGCATGGAGGACTGCCTCAACGCGGTGAACCTCGCCGCGAATGCGAACCTGCGGGCGCTCGCGAGCGGATACGAGGCGGATCCGACGGCCGCCAGCCGACCGTTCGACCGCGGACGCCGCGGGTTCGTGATGTCCCAGGGCGCGGCGGCCCTGCTGCTCGAGGCGGAGGACGTCGCGCGTGATCGCGGCGCGGAGCAGCTCGCCGTCCTCGCCGGGTTCGGCGAGTCGAGCGACGCGCACCACCCCACGGCTCCGCATCCGCAGGGCCGAGGCGCCGCCCAGGCCGTCGCGGCGGCGCTGGCCGACGCGGGACTCGATCCGTATGCCGCAGACGGCATAGACCACGTCAACGCGCATGGCACGGGCACGCCGGCCGGGGACGCGGCCGAGCTCGCGGCGCTCGACGCCGTGTTCGGCGATCGTGCGCGCTCGATCCCGCTCACCGCGACGAAGTCGAGCACGGGGCACCTCCTCGGCGCCTCGGGGGCGGTCGAGGCCATCGTCGCGGTCCGCACCCTGCAGACGGGCCTGATCCCGCCGACCGTCAACCTCGACGATCCGGAGTTCGCGGACTGGGACATCGTCCGCGGCGCCGCCCGCGACACGCGACGGATCCGTCGCGTGCTCTCCCCGTCGTTCGGCTTCGGCGGCCACAACGGCGCCCTCGTGCTGGAGCGGCCGTGATGGCATGCCTCGGCCCTGCACTCGGCCCTGCACTCGGCCCTGCGCTCGACCCTGCTGCCCGGTTTGGGGCGCACCCTCTCCGTTTGGGGCGCCGTACTCCGTCCCGACCCGGCGTCACGCGCCCCAAAACGCACGATGACGCCCCGAAACGACCCGGATCCGAGCCAGGATCCGCTCTCTCACCCGAGGAGGCACGATGACCGACCGTCTCACCCGCCACGCCGAGCTCGCCGAGCGCTACCTGCCGGATGAGCTGCTCGCGCGGTTCCGCGAGCGCGCGGCCGTGTACGACCGGGAGAACCGGTTCTTCGACGAGGATCTCGCCGAGCTCACCGAGCGCGGATACCTGCTGCTGTTCGTCCCGGAGGCGCATGGCGGGCCGGGGCTGAGCCTCGACGAGGTCTCGCACCTGCAGCAGCGGCTCGCGACCGCGGCTCCTGCAACGGCTCTCGCGGTCAACATGCACCTCATGTGCACGGGCGTCGCGAAGGCCCTCACCGACCGCGGCGACCACTCCCTCGACGAGGTCTTCACCGAGGCCCTGGCCGGAGAGATCTTCGCGTTCGGGATCAGCGAGCCGTCCAACGACTGGGTCATGCAGGATTCGAAGACGGCCGCCGTGCCGCAGGCCGACGGCGGCTACCTCCTCAACGGGGTCAAGATCTTCACGTCGCTCTCCCCCGTCTGGACCCGTCTCATCACGCACGGCCGGGACGACACGGATCCGGACGACCCGATGCTCGTCTACGGCTTCCTCGAACGCGGCGCGGATGGCATCACCGTGTCGGACCAGTGGGATGTGATGGGCATGCGGGCGTCGCAGAGCCGCGCGACGATCCTGAAGGACGTGCGGATGGCGCCGGAGCGGGTGAACCGCCGCATCGCCGTGGGCCGCGTTCTGGACCTCCTCACGTTCGCGATCACGAGCAATTTCCAGCTGCTGATCGGATCCGTCTACGCCGGCGTCGCCCGTCGCGCCCTCGACCTGGGCGCCGCCGGGCTCAAGAAGCGCCGCTCCGCCAAGGCCGGAGCGACCTACGCCGAGGTGCCGGAGTCGCGCACCAGGCTCGCCGACGCGCACCTCGATTACCTGGCGGTGCCCGCGCAGCTCGAGGCGTACTGCCGCGACTTCGACGAGCTGCTCGACCACGGTGCCCGCTGGCCGCTGCTCCTCGTGAGCGCCCGCCTGAACGCCTCGACCGCCGCGCGCCGCGCTGCGGAGGCCGCGCTCATGTGCACGAGCGGAGGCGGCTTCGACAACGGCCACGAGCTGAGCAGGCTGTACCGCGATGCGACCGCCGGCCTGTTCCACCCGCCGAGCGCCGACGCCGCCCGCCCGATGTTCGCCGCAGCCCTGCTGGACGACTGACCTGAGCCCGCCTACCTCCGTCGACGCCCCCTCACAGCACCCGGGCCCCCTCGCAGGAACGTTATTGCGAGGGGGCCCGGATGCTCAGAGGGGGCGTCGACGGTTCACGCCGGCGCGGCGGCGGGCCGGCGCACGCACAGCGCGAGTCCGATCACGATGAGCGACAGGATCGCTCCCGCGAGGAACGCGAGGTGCGAGCCCGCGGCGGCGGCCGCCGGCGACGGCAGGTCGGGATCCGCGGATCCGGTCGCAGTGACTCCGGTCGCGTAGAGGGCCACGAAGATCGCGGTACCGGCCGCGCCGGCCACCTGCTGCAGCGTCGCGATCGTCGCGCTGCCATGCGAGTACAGCTGAGGTGCGAGCGAACCGAGCGAAGCACTGAATGCCGGTGTGAACAGGAAGGCGAGCGACAGCATGAGCACGATGTGAGCGCCCAGCAGCACGACCCAGGAGGAGTGCTCGCCCAGCCCGAACGCGAGGGTCCACAGCGAGGCCGCGAGGCCGACCGATCCCGGGATGACCAGCGGTCGCGGACCGAAGCGGTCGTACAGCCGCCCGACGGTGGGACCCGCGAGGCCCATCAGCAGCCCTCCGGGAAGGAGGATCGCGCCCACCCACAGCGGCTCGAGGCCCAGCGTGTAGCGCGCGAACTGCGGCAGCACGATAAAGGCGCCGAACAGCGACACCATGCCGGCGGTCATCATGGCGACCGCGACGGCGAAGTCTCGCGAGAGGAACGTCCGCAGATCGAGCAGCGCCGAGTCGCTGCGCTGCAGGACCAGCTGACGCCAGACGAACAGTCCGAGCGTGGCCACCCCGAGGACGATCGGGATCCAGGGCTGCACCGCGGCCTGTCCGACGGCGGTCGCGCCGATCTGGCTGAGGCCGAACACCAGCGCGGAGAACGCGAGGGCGGCGAGCACCACCGAGAGCGCATCGAGCGGGACGGCCCGGGTCTCAGAGACGTTCGGGATCCGGCGGATCCCGATGGCGAGCATCGTGAGCGCGATCGGCAGCATCACCCAGAAGAGTCCCTGCCAGGGCAGCACCTGGATCAGCGCCCCCGAGACGATGGGGCCGACGGCGGGGGCCACGGACATGACGATCGAGACGCGACCCATGACCCGGCCGCGCTCTTCGGCGGGCACGACCGTCATCACTGTCGTCATCATGAGCGGCATCATCACTGCGGTGCCCATGGCCTGCACCACGCGACCCACCACGAGCATCTCGAAGACCGGGGACAACGCGGCGATGACCGTGCCCGCGACGAAGCTCGACATCGCGACCGTGAAGACGGTGCGGGTGCGCAACCTCTGCATCAGCCAGCCGGTGGTGGGGATCACGACCGCCATCGTGAGCGCGAAGGCCGTGGTCAGCCACTGCCCTCGCGTCGCGTCGATGTGGAGCGACTCCTGGATCCGCGGCAGCGCGACGGCCATCATCGTCTCGTTCAGGAACACGACGAAGACCGCAGCGAGGAGCAGCCTCAGGGCGGTGCTGTTGCGCGCCGCTGCTCCGGCTTCCTTGTCCGGCGAGGCATCGATCTCGGCCGGGGCGATGGTGGCGGTCATGTCCTTCTCCTCTTCGCTGATGAGCCCGAATCCGGGTTACTGCAAAAAATAAAGCACACTGCAAATAATGAAGTCAAGTGCTATCCTGATTTTCATGACGAACCAGCACTACGGCCAGTTCTGCGGCCTCGCACGCGCGGCGGAGATCGTCGGGCAACGCTGGACCCTGCTGATCCTGCGAGACCTCAGCGTGGGGTCGCGGCGCTACTCCGAGCTCGTCGCCGGCCTCCCCGGCATCCCCACGAACACGCTGGCGACGCGGCTGAAGGAGCTCGAGGACGAGGGGATCGTCGCGCGCACGGCTCCGACCGGCACCGAGCGCTCCGTCGTCTACCGGCTCACGTCCCGCGGCGAGGAGCTCGGACCGGCGCTCGATGCCCTCTCCCGGTGGGGCGCGGGCGGAATGCGGGAGCCCCGCGACGGGGAGATCGTCACGACGTCCTCGATCACGGCCGCGCTCCGCGTGGCGGCGGGCGACGGCGTCGCACCGGCCGACTGGGACACCGTCTACAACGTGCGGGTCGGCGAGGTCGAGGTGCACGTGGTGATGCGGGACGGCGCCATCACCGCCGACCCCGGGTTCGCGGAGGACGCCGACCTCGAGATCACGGCGGGACCGGGGATCCGCGATGTGCTCGCCGGAACCCTGAGCGCCCAGGACGCCGTCGAGACCGGAGCGGTCGCCCTCGACGGCGACCCCGCCCTCTTCGAGCGCTTCGCCGACACCCTGCGCGTCCCCTACAGCGTCCACCTCGCCGAGACGGCATGAGTACGTCGACGCCCCCTCGCAGCACCCAGGCCCCCTCGCAGGAGCGTCACCACGAGGGGGCGCCGACGCTGCGAGGGGGCGTCGACGAATCCGGCCTGCCCTGGGGCTGACGCCGCACACGCCGCGCCCGCCCCGCGATCAGTCCACGAGGTCGCGCATCTCCTGCTCGATCGCGCGGAGCACGGTCGCATCCTCGGGTGACCGCTCCCCCGGCGCGTAGCGCAGGGAGAGGATCCGGCCGCCGCGGAAGCGGTAGGAGCGGTGCCGCTCGTAGATCTCCCAGTCCACCGGGCCGCCGTAGTCGTAGCCCACGCTGATGCCGGTGAACGGCGCCATGCCGACGAGCATGGGCACATCGTCCAGGCGGAGCTGCTCCACACCGTCCACGTCGACCGCGAGACTCCAGCGCAGCCCGAGATCGGCCCGCACCCGGAGGGCGACGCGATGGCGCCCCGACCCCGGCGCGCTCGCGCGCACCCGGCGCATCGCCCCGTAGGCGTTGTAGGAGAGCAGCAGCTGATCCCCGTCCAGGGCGAGCAGGTAACCCCCGCCCTGATCGCCGTGCGCGAGGAGCACGCCCTCCGCGCCGGCCTCGAGATCCAGCTCGGCGTGCACCTCGAAGGAGCGCAGCACGGTGAGCCGCGCGGAGCGGAAGCGCTCCAGCGGAGGCCGGAACGGGACGAGGTCCACCGGCTCCGACAGCGACGCCTCGGTGTCCGGCCGCACCGAGTGCAGGGTGCCGTCGTCGTCGAGCGGGAACACGGTGTTGCGCCAGGCCTCTTCACGCCACCGTTCGGCGAGGGCCTGCACCCGTTCGGGCTCGTGCCCCGCGCGATCGCGCGTCTCGGTCGGATCGCTCGGCAGGTGGTAGAGCTCCCACGTTCCGCCGGCGGCGCCCTGCGCTCGCGTCGGCGGGATCGGCGACACCGCCTTCCACTCCCCGTCGACGAACGCACGCCGACCGACGCACTCGAAGTACTGCTGCTCCCGCCCAGGGGCAGCCGGATCCGCGAGGATCCCGGCGATACTGTCGCCGTCGACCTCGAGCGCGGCCATCCCGTTCCACTGCTCCGGGCGGACGACGCCGGCGAGCTCGAGGAGCGTCGGGGCGAGATCCGACACGAAGACGAACTGGTCCCTGAGCCCCGGCGACGCCGCCCCGGCGGGCCAGGAGATCACGAGCGGCGCGTGCACCCCGCCCTCGTAGGTGCTCGACTTGAACGACCGGAACGGCGTGTTCGACACCCGCGCCCAGCCCGTCGGATACTGCCCGTACAGCCGCGGCCCGCCGATCTCGGACAGCTCGCGAGGCACGTCGCCG
Organism: Microbacterium azadirachtae; assembly: GCF_000956505.1. Lineage (GTDB taxonomy): Bacteria > Actinomycetota > Actinomycetes > Actinomycetales > Microbacteriaceae > Microbacterium > Microbacterium azadirachtae_A. Next base: position 16,615 of record NZ_JYIX01000034.1, read on the forward strand.
ACCCATCCGTCCGGGACGGCGCCGTGCAGCCCGAACTGCGAGAAGTAGCTCCGCGTGCCTGTCGGTCCTCCCTCGGCCGTGCCGCCGTTGTCGCTCGCGATCACGATGATCGTGTTCTCCCGCTCGCCGAGTTCGTCGAGTCGCGCGAGCAGCCGCCCCACGCTCTGATCGATCTCATCGACCGCGGCGGCGTAGACCTCCATGTGGCGGGCGAAGAGCGCCCTCTCGTCGGCGCCGAGGTCGTCCCAGTGCGGGATCCGGTCGCCGTCCGCGAGGGCGTCGACCGGAAGCTCCGCGTGCGCGGGGACGATGCCGCGGGCGCGCTGACGGGCGAAGCGGTCCTCGCGCAGCGCGTTCCAGCCGCGTTCGTAGTGGCCTCGATAGCGCTCGATGTCCTCCTCCTTGGCCTGGATCGGGCCGTGCACCGAGGTGTGCGCGTAGTAGAGGAAGAAGGGCTTGCGCCGCTCGTTCACGCGGAGCTCGTCGATCATCCCGATCGCGCGATCCGTCAGCTCATCCGTCAGGAAGAACCCGTCAGGGAACTCGGCGACGTCGAGCACGGAGTTGTCCTGGACGAGGCGGTGCGGGTGATGCAGCGAGGTGAAGCCGTCCATCGAGCCGAAGTAGCGGTCGAACCCGCGCTGCAGCGGCCACGACGACCGGTCGGCGCCATCGTGCAGCCGCGATTCGAGGGTCAGGTGCCACTTGCCGACCATGAAGGTCGCGTAGCCCCCCGCCCGCAGCGACTCCGCGAGCGTGGGCGCGGCCGCCGGCAGCTCGCAGGCGAAGCCCGGATACCCCGGATCGATGTGCGCGACGAAACCGAACCCCGCCCTGTGCGGGTTGAGCCCCGTGAGCAGCGCGGCACGGGACGGGGAGCACATGGGCGCCGTGCGGTAGTTCGTGAACAGCCAGCCGTCGGCCGCGAGTCCATCGATGAACGGCGTCCTGATCTCGCTGCCGAACGGTCCGAGGTCGCTGAAGCCGAGGTCGTCCACGAGCATGACGACGATGTTCGGCGCTCCCTCCTGAGCGGTCGGCCGAGGGCGCCAGGCGGGATCCGACTCGGAGGTGAATTCGCCGATGCGTCCGGCGAAGCCCTCGTAGCCGCGTGCAGCGCTGTGCATTCAGCCCGCCTTCCGGATGAGCCCGAAGATGCGGGTACGAAGCTCGGCGAACGCCGCGGTGGCACGGGTCTCCAGCTGATCGCGAGGGTCGCCGAAGTCGATCTCGATGATCTCCGTCACGCGGGCGGGACGTTCTCCGAGGACGATGACGCGATCGGAGAGATACACGGCCTCGTCGATGTCGTGCGTCACGAGCAGGATCGTCATGCCGAACTGCTCCCGGATCCGCAGGCACAGATCCTCGAGCTCGAACCGGGTCTGCGCGTCGACGGAGGCGAACGGCTCGTCCATCACCAGCACCTCGGGCCGGTAGGCGATCGCCCTGGCGATCGCGACGCGCTGCTGCATGCCACCGGAGAGCTGCCACGGGTACTTCGCCTCCGCGCCGGCGAGACCCACCGCGGCGAGCGCCGACGCGATGCGCTCCTCCCGCTCCGCGGTGCTCAGTCGCAGGTGCCGGAGCGGCAGCCGGACGTTCTTCGCGACCGTGAGCCACGGCATGAGCGAGCGCGTGTACTCCTGGAACACGAGGGCCATCTCCTCGGGCGGGCCGTCGATCTCGACGCCGTCGATGCGCGCGGATCCCGAGGTGATCGGCTGCAGTCCGGTGAGGCACTTCAGCAGCGTGGTCTTGCCGATGCCGGACGGCCCGACGATGCAGGCGACCTCGCCCGCCTGCACGTCGAAGGTGAGGTCGGCGATGACCGGCACGTCGCCGCTCTTGGTGCGATAGGTCTTGGCGAGGCCCTGGACGCTGAGCCGGGGGCTGGTGGTGATGCTCATTCGCTCTTCTCCAGTTGTTGTGAGGCGATGTACCAGCGCAGGACGGCGCGGCGGAACAGGACGAACAGGGCGGTGGACAGGTAGCCGAGCACGCCGAGCACGATGATGCCCGCCCACATGTCGGCGATCGCGAACGACTGCTGCGCGAGGAGCGTCGCCGCTCCCAGGCCCGAGGAGGATCCGAGCATCTCGCTCGCGATCATCACCACGAACGCCGTGATGAGGCTCACCTGCATGCCGGAGAGGATCCTCGGGCTCGCGGCGGGCAGCGTCACCTGGAACAGGCGCTCCGAGCGGGTGAGCCGGTAGACCCGCCCCACCATCTGCAGCGTCGGCTCGCCCGCGCGCACGCCGTCGATCGTCGAGATGAGGATCGGGAAGAGCGCGGCGAGGGAGATCGAGAGGATGCGGGTACCGTTGCCGAAGCCGATGAGCGACACGAAGATCGGAACGAGCGCGACCGGCGGGATCGCCCGGAAGAAGTGGATCGTCGGCTCGACGAACCAGCTGAGCGGCGCGATCAGACCGAGCGCGCAGCCGAGCAGCACGCCGGCGACCGTTGCGATGAGGAAGGAAACGGCGAGGTTCAGCACCGAGATGCCGATGTCGCCGAGGAACGCGGGCGTGCCGATCAGCTCGGCGAGACGCGCGAGGATCGCGGACAGCGGCGGGAAGAACGTGTTGGTCGATCCCGCCGACACGATCCACCACAGCGCGATGAGGACGACGGGGACCGCGACCTCGACGAGGATCAGGAGCCAGCGCGGGGACGTGCTCACGCGGCGACCGCGCCGCAGCCGGGCGCTCGTCTGCACGGACGTGGTGAGGGTCATGCGTGTTCCGCCTTCCGGTACTGCGGGTGCCAGTGCAGCAGCCGCCGCTCGCCCCACTGGCTGAGCCCCTGGATGAGCAGCCCGAGCACGCCGAGGATCAGCACGTAGCCGAACAGCTCGGGCTGGTTGCCGGAGATCTGCGACATGAGCAGGCTCTGGCCCAGCCCCGGCCCTCCGCCGAGGAGGCCCGCGACGACGGCGATGACGAGCGAGGTGGGGGCCGCGACCCGCAGCGCGGTGCCGATGTAGGGCAGCGCGCTCGGGATCACGATCCGGGTGAGGATCTCCGCGCGGCTCATCCCGTAGGAGGCCCCCGTCGCGCGGGCCACGGGATCGGTGTCGAACACCCCCGCGGAGGACTGCACAGCGATCGCGATGAACGAGCCGAAGAAGACGAGGAAGGTCCCCATCCCCGAGGTGGGGCCGAGCACGAGCACCACGACCGGGAGGATCACGATGGGCGGGATCGGCTTGAGGAACTCCAGCGGCACCCTGGTCGCGTGCATCGCGAGCGGAGAGGATCCGATCGCGATGCCCAGCAGCACGCCGACGAGCGCGGCGACGATGAGGCCGGTGAGGGCCATGACCAGGGTGTCCGCCATCGCCTGCCAGAGCTGCGGCGTGCCCAGCAGACGGCCCGCCGCGCCCAGCGCCTCGAGGGCGGAGGGCAGCGGCGCACCGGCGAGCGGGCCGACCGTCGCGGCGAGCTGCCACACCACGAGTGCGGTCAGCGCACCGGCGGCGCCGAGCAGCGCGGGGAGGATGCGGGAGCGGGTCATGGCCGTCACTTCGTGAGGATGACGCCCGAGAGGTCGACCGGCTTCTTCAGGAACCCGAGATCCACCATCTTGTCGTCGGGACGCTGCAGGTCCTGGTCCGTGACGGTCGCCGGCCACACCGGCACCTTCACCTGATCGACCGCGAGCGTCGACTTCGTGTAGGCGAGACCGGCCTTGATGGCCTCCTCGGGGTGCGCGGTGGCGTACTCGTTGGACTTCGCGATCGCGCGCTGGAACGCGCTGACGACGTCCTTCTTCGAGGTCGCAGTCGCGTCCCCCGTCGTCCAGAGGCCCGTCGCACCGGTCTCGAAGAAGCCGATCGACGGCGCGGCGAGCTGGGGGTTGCCCGCGGAGAGCGCCTGGGCCGTGAAGGGGCTCACCAGCCCTGCCGCGTCGACGTTGCCGCTCTTCAGGGCGGCGACGGCAGAGGTGAAGTCGAGCACGACCCACTTCACGCCGGTCGCGGGGTCGATGCCGTTCTTCTTGAGCTGATCGGCGATGACGACCTCGAGCTGGGCCTTGCGCGCAGGGACCGCGATGGTCTTGCCGGCGAGCTCCTTCACGGACGTGATGCCGCTGGATACGCTCGCGAACAGACCGGTGTCGTCGAAGGACGCGGGGTCGGACGCACTGGTCGCGGCGTCGGGATAGCCGTCGGCGGGCGCGACGACCTTCATCTTCACACCCTGGCTGAGGGCGTTCAGCAGCGGGATGCTGGGCGAGTAGGCGATGTCGACCTGGCCGCTCTGCGCGGCGGCGAGACCGGCGGGCGGGTTCGCGACGATCGAGGTCTCGATGGTGAGTCCTTCATCGGCGAAGAACCCCTTCGCCATCCCGGTCAGCAGACTGCCGTCGGAGGTGAGCCCGATCGTGGCGACCTTGACCGTGGTCAGGTCGCCCTTCTTGCCCGGTTCGGCACTGCCGGACGAGGACGAGCAGCCGGCGAGGGCGGCGGCCGCGCCGACGGCGACGACCGCGGCGGCGACACGGAGTGCGCGCGTGATGTGCATGTGTGCTTCCTGTCAGAGCGAGGGATGGGATCTCGGAGCGGAGGCGTCGCTGCGGTGCGACTTCATCGTCTTTAATCACCACTTGGTCACTTAAATATCCAGCAAGGAGATAGTGTTGTCAAGATGTTTCGAATTCTTACGTGTCCAACCGGACACGAAAGATGAGACGGGGCGCGGCTCGCCCGCCCCTAGGATCATCAGCATCGGAGGAGGACTGACGTGCCCAAGATCGTTGACCACGACGAACGGCGGGACCACATCGCGGATGCGGCCACCAAGGTGATCGCCAGGGAGGGTTTCGAGCGCCTCACGATGCGCCAGATCGCGGCCGAGGCCGGCTACACCCACGGCGCGATCGCCCGCTACTTCCCCACCAAGGAGAGCCTGCTCACGGCGTCCTTCGTCCGGCTCCACGTGCAGGCCAACGGGCGGATCCTCACCGAGGTCGCGGGCAAGCGCGGCCTCGACGCCCTGGAGCAGATGTGCCGCGAGATCCTCCCTTTCGGAGATCTCGGCCCCAAGTACGCCCGCGTCGTGATCGCCTTCTGGGATCACGCCTCGCAGGACACCAGGGTCACCCAGATCCACCGCGAGAACAACCAGCGCTGGAGGGACCAGTTCCACCGCTTCCTCGTCGAGGCGCGGGAGGACGGCGAGCTCGCCGATCACATCGACATCGACACGGCGGTCGGCGAGGTCGCCTCGCGCAACGCGGGATGGCAGATGGTCTCGGTGCTGCTGCCGGAGGTCGCCGGAGACGATCGCATCGAGGCGGGGCTGCAGGCGCTGCTCGGAGAGCTACGCGGCCGGCCCGCGGGCGGATCCGGCCGCCGAGGGCGAGATGGTTGAGGCCAGAAGGCTCGATGAGGCCCCTCTCGGTCAGAGGCTGCCCCGGAGCGCGTCGACGATGTTCGTGGCGCGGTCGTCTGCACCGGCCTCCATCCAGTTGGTCACGAACCCGAAGCCCACCCGGGCATCGCGGTCGGCGAAGGCGACCTGACCGCCGGCACCGTCGTGACCGAAGCTCGATTCGCCGAGGTACCGTCGCGCTTCGGAATCGAGTTGGAAGCCGCGTGCCCATCGGGGCCAGGGCCCGTCGGTGGGGAACACGGGCTCGCCCGCGCTCATCGGGATCAGCGCCTGGTCGAGGACCGCGTCGTCGAGCAGGCGCACGCTGTCGGTCTCGGCGACGGTGGCCGACCAGAAGGCGCTCAGCGCGTCGGCCGTGGCGATGCCCCCGGCGCCCGGGAGCTGCGCCGCCTGCACACGCGGATCGTTGAACCCGCCGTGAGGGGTCACGAGCGCGGCGGGGAAGGCGCCGCCGAGCGTCATCGCCCGCGACGTCCACGGGGACGCCGCCGCCTCGAGCTGGCGCCCTGCTTCCTGCTGACTCTCCGAAGCCTGCAGGTGGGCGACCCGGGAGCGCTGAGCATCGGGGAGACCGACCCAGATGGCGTTCGCCCACGGCTCCGCGATGCGGGCGAGATACTCTCCGAGCGACTGTCGCGTCACCCGCCGCACAAGCTCACCGGCGAGCCAGCCGTGGGTGATCGCGTGGTAGGCGTAGCCGGTGCCCGGCGCCCACAGCGGCTCCTGCATCGCGAGCGCGGCCGTGGCGAACGACCAGTCGAGCGCCCGCTCCAGGGTGAGGGGGCTGCGGAAGGCGGAGAGCCCGGCCCGATGCGCGAGCAGGTCGGCGACCGTCACTCCGGCCTTGCCCTCCGCCGCGAACTCCGGCCAGTACTGCGCGACCGGCTGCTCGTAGTCGAGCAGACCCTCCTGCACCAGACGGGCGACCAGCACCGAGCTCACGCCTTTGGTGCACGAGAAGATCACGGATGCGGTGTCCTCGCGCCACGGTGCGGCGGTCCGCTCGTCCGCGACGCCTCCCCACAGGTGCACCACCCGGCGTCCGTCGACGCGGATCGTCAGACCGGCGCCCATCGTCGGCCGTCCGGCGAAGGCGTCCGCGAAGGCGTCGGCGACCTTCTCGTAGCCGGACTCGGCGGTTCCCTGGATGTCGGTCTGCGTCATGGCGTCTCCTCGGCGTCGTCGAGTGTCCGGGAACCGGCCAGCCGAGGGATCGGGCCGCGCTGGCTGATGGCTAGTGGATCGGTGATGCGGCCCGCGAAGGCGTCACCCGATCCCGCGTTCTCGAAGGCGAGCAGCCAGGAGGTGCCCGCGCGGTCCGTGACCACGCGCCCCGCGTAGTGGCGTTCGTCTGCGAGCAGCTCGGCGCGCTCGAGGTCGTACGGTCCCGTGGGCGAGGCTGCGGGAGCGATCCAGATCCCGCCCCGCTCGCCGTAGCGGTCGCCGGCGAGATGGGCTGCGTCGCAGGAGAACAGCAACCAATCGCGCCCGTTCAGCCGTACTGGCTGCAGCACCTCCAGGTGGGCGAATCCCGCACCGGGATCGGTGAGCGGCGGGCCGATGCGCCACTCGGAGAGGTCCGCCGACCGTGCATGCCCGACGACACCGCGGTCACGGGCCGATGCGCCCGTGCGCGATCGCGCCGTCACGAGCATGTGCCATCCGTCGCCGTGGGGGTCGCGGAAGACCCACGGGTCGCGCCATGCCTCCTCGTGCCACGTCCCGTCCGGAAGGCGCTCGTACCAGCGCGCGTCCGCCGAGAGCCGTACCTCGGGGAGCTTGTGCCATGTGAACAGGTCGTCCGATCGGGCGACGCCCACCGTCTCGATGTTCGCGATCTCGTTCGATGAGAGGAATCGGGAGCCCGTGTAGAACATCCGCCAGGATCCGTCGTCGGCCCGGATCACGCTCCCCGTCCAGGTCGCCGAGGCGTCCATCTCCCCTGGGTCCCCGGGGATCAGCACGACGCCGTGGTCCGTCCATTCGACGAGGTCGCGCGAGGTGGCATGGCCGATGCGCGCGTTGCGATGCCGGAGATCCGGGTCGCCGAGCGACATCGGGGCGTGCAGATAGAACAGGTGGAAGAGCTCGCCGCCGTCGGCGACCCAGAAGTCCCAGACCCAGTGATCGCGTGTGCTGAACACCATCCCGTCAGCCCTTGACCGCGCCCTGGATCAGCGCCTTGATGAACTGGCGCTGGAAGATCACGAAGATCAGGATCGTGGGAAGGATGATGATCAGCGCCCCCGCGTTGAGCAGGGGGATGCTCAGGCTGTACTGGCCCTGGAAGAACGTGAGCGCTCCCGCGACGGTGCGCTGCAGCGGGTCGGACACGAGCACGACGGGCAGCAGGAATTGGTTCCAGGTCCAAAGGAAGAGCAGGATGGCCAGCGCCGACAGCGCCGGCCGCGCGAGCGGCAGTTGGATGTGCCGCAGCTCCTGCCACATGCCGGCGCCGTCCATGCGGGCGGCCTCGGCGAGTTCTTCGGGCACGCCGACGAAGTGCGCCCGCATCCAGAACACGCTGAACGGCATGAACAGTCCGATAAGCGGGAGAATGATCGCCCACTGGGTGTTGAGCACGTTGAGCGACTGCATCTCGTAGTACAGCGGGATGATGATCGCCTCGAACGGGATCGTGAGCCCGAGGACGAAGAGCACGAGGAGGGCCCGCGAGCCGCGCATCCTGATCCCGCCGAGCGCGTAACCCGCGAGAGATGCCACGATCAGGCTGACCGGCACGACGCCCAGCACGACGAGCGCGCTCGAACCGAGGAGCTCCCACACGTGCCCGGTGTTGAACGCCTCGACGAAGTTCCCCCACTGGGGATTCGACGGCCAGGCGAGTCCGGTCGGATTCACATCGGCCGGCTGCAGAGCGGCCGAAACCATGTTCAGCAGCGGGATGACGGTGAGCACGAGGACCAGGATGAGGAGCACTCGCCCGGTCCACTTCTCGATCGGGTTGACGATCATTTGTCACGGACTTTCGAGAGACGCTGGATCGGGAGGACCACCGCGAGCACGAGGATCATCAGGACGATCCCGAAGGCGGAGGCGAGGCCTACCTCGCTCTGGGTGAAGCCGATCCGGTAGATGGAGATGCCCGGCACGAGAGTGGCCCGTCCGGGGCCGCCGAGGGTGGTGGTATAGATGATGTCGAAGCTGCTCAGCGCTGCGATGATCGTGATCGTCACGAGCACGGCCAGCTCCTGGCGCAGCCCGGGGACGGTGATGGTGAAGAACTCGCGCCACCATCCCGCGCCGTCGAGGCGCACAGCCTCGTACAGCGACGCGTCGATCTTCCCGATGCCCGTGAGAAGCAGCACCGTGCAGAGCCCCGTGAGCGTCCAGGAGCCGATCAGACCCACCGCGGGCAGGGCCGTCTGATAATCGCCGAGCCAAGGGCGCGCGAGTCTGCCCAGCCCGATCCATCCGAGGATCTGGTTGACCGCGCCGGTCTGGGCGTACATCCACGACCATGCGATGCCGGCGGCTGCCAACGGGATGATCTGGGGCAGGAACAGGATCGTCTGGGACACGCTCGAGAAGAATCCGGCGCGCACCGAACGGATCAACGTGGCGAGGACGAGTCCCGCCGTCACCGGGATGACGGTGAAGAACGCGATCAGGACGAAGGCGTTCCGGATCGCCCCGAGCAGATCGGGATCCGTGAACACCGTCACGTAGTTCGCGAGGCCGACCCAGGTGGAGGGGCCGATGCCGTTCCAGTCGTAGAACGAGTACTGGACGCCCTGGAGCAGCGGCCAGAGCACGAACGCCGCATAGAAGAGCAGCGCCGGGGCGACGAGCAGCCAGCCGATCCGGCCGGCCCGGCCGCCCGTCCGCAGACGGGCGGACGGGCGGACGGTCTGCTCCGCGGCGGCCCCCGGGACGAGGTCGCGAGCCACCCGTCGTGCCGACAGGGCGGGGTAGGTCGTGTCGTCGCCTGAGCGAGACCGCAGGGAGCTCATCGCTACTTCTTCACTTCCTGCGCATAGAACGCCTGCACCTTGTCGACGTACTCCTGACCTGTGATCTGGGAGGTCACGAGCAGCTGCGACTCCGGGATGATCACACCCGCGTAGATCCCGGCCGTGGTGTTCGCCATGAAGTCGACCTGACCGTCCTCCTTGGCGACCTGCGCCGCCGCTGCGAGCACCTGCTCAGTGATGGAACCCTTCTCCACCTTCGGCTGCGCCTGCGACGGTTCGCCGCCCGGAGCGGCCCCGGTGACGTCGACGACGATCTGGCGCGCCTTGTCATTGGTGTGCACCCAGTTGAGGAAGTACGCGACCTCGTTGAGGTGCGTGGACTTGGCTGCGGCGGAGAACGAGTTCGCGGAGCCCATCGCGACGTGCTTGCTGCCCTTCTCCGCCGGCGGCACCAAGAAGAACGTCACGTCCTTGCCCAGCTTCTTCGCGTAGTTCGTCGCCTCCCAGTTGCCGTTGAACGTGAACACTCCCCCGCTGGCCTGGAAGCTGCTGACGAAGGAGAAGTAGTCGAGGGCGTTGATGTCCGAGGGGAAGTAGCCGGCGTCAGCCCAGGTACGGATCAGCTCGGCGCCCTTGACGTTGCCTGGCGTGTTGAAGCTCGCGCCCGGCGTGTTGAACATCCAGTCGAGGAACTGCTGCTTGTCCGCGTACTGGTTCATCGCCGCCTGGACGGCGAAGTTCACGACGCCGTCCTTGTCGCCCTCGACCAACGGAGCGACGCCGGCTGCCTTGGCTTTCGCGAAGTCGTCACCGAGCTCTGCGAGCGTCTGCGGCGGCGCACCGATGCCGGCCTGCTCTGCCAGCTTCGTGTTCATGAAGATGCCGGTCACGCTGTAGCCGAGGCCGAGCTGGTAGAGCGATCCGCTGCCGCGGACCCCGTCGGCCGTCATCCGCAACGGAGCCAGCTGCGCCGGTGACCACTTGTCCCAGCCATAGGCGGTGAAGTACGGGTCGAGGTTCGCGACGAGGCCGTCCTTCACCGTGTCGCCCAGGGTGGGGAGCCGGATCAGGTCCGGCGGCGTCGAGCTCGCGAGCAGCTTCGGCGCGTTCGCGGTGAGGTTCTGGAACGTGTCGCGGGTGATCTTGAACGTGATGTTCGGGTGCTGCTTGGTGAATTCCTTGGTCAGGTCGTCCGTCAGCGGGAACCCGGTCTCATCGGCGATCGTGAGCTGGACCTTGTCCTTCGTCAGCTCAGTGCTGACCTTCGTCGCAGCGGTCGCGCCGCCGGTCGACGAACCGGGCGCGCACGCCGTGAGGGCGATTGCGGCGAGCGAGGCGATCAGGGCGACGGCCGTTGCGCCGCGCACCCGCCTTCCCCGTGCAGATGCGGACATGCAGAGACTCCTTTGTCATGGGAGGACACTCCCGATTCCTGTGCTGAAAGCTTTCAGCGGGCCAATACTGAACCAATTCGCGTACGTTTGTCAACTGCAGGACGCGAAGCGGGCCGAGCGCGGCCACCGCACACAAAAAGGAGGGTCTTCTCGATGCTGAGCAGGCGCGTAACTCTGACCGATGTCGCCAAGAAGGCCGGCCTCTCCGTCTCCGCCGCGTCGATGATCCTGAACGGCAAGCCCGACACCCGTCTCTCCCAGGATGCGCACGACCGTGTGCACGCCGCAGCCGCCGAGCTCGGCTACCGCCCCAACGTCGCCGCCCGCGGACTCAAGACCAACAAGACCCAGACGATCGCCTTCATCTCGGATGTCGTCGCGACCACCCGATTCGCGTCAGGACTCATCAAGGGTGCCCTGGCGGCCGCAGAGGCGGCCGGGCACGTCATGATGGTGCTCGAGACCGGGGGCGAGCCCAAACGCGAAACGGAGGCGATCGGCGCCGCACTCGACAGGCAGGTCGACGGCGTCATCTTCGCGGCCATGCGCGCACGGGAGCTCTTCCTCCCCGACGCGCGCATCGAGACGCCGGCCGTGATGCTGAACGCCACCAACGCACGTTTCCCCCATTGCGTGCTCCCCGATGAGTATCGCGGAGGACAGGCTGCGATTCAGGTGCTCATGGACGCCGGATTCCGGGAGGGCATCGCCCTGCTCGGTCAGAGCGAGGCGAAGGAGAAGGAGCTCTTCCGTTCGGCCACCGTTGCACAGCGCGTCGCCGGGATCCGTGACGCGATGGCGGACCAGGACCTCGCGTTCGACACCGAGGTCTCCGTGTGGCTGTGGGAACCGGCCGAGGGCTACCAGGCCACGAAACGCCTGCTGCGGCAGAAGAACCCGCCCAGGGCCATCGTCGCGATGAACGACCGGCTCGCGTTCGGCGCCTACCAGGCGGCCGGCGAGCTCGGAGTGCGCATCCCTGAGGATCTGTCCATCATCTCCTTCGACAACGACGAGATCGCCTCCTACCTTCGCCCTGGCCTGACCACGGTCGCCCTCCCGCACGAGACGATGGGCGCCCGTGCGGTCGAACTGCTCCTTCACCCCGAACCCCCGACCGAGTCGCTGATCCCGATGCCGGTCGTCATGCGCGACTCCGTGGGCCGAGCCGACGGACCCTAGACCCGCGCCCCTTGGCGGCGGGGCCTGTCACGCTTGCGCGCTTTCACGACGCGAACTGCGGGTTGAGATCGGCCAGTGCAGTGATCGCTCGTTCGGGGCTTTCGGCGATCCGATTGAGTACATAGAGCCACCATTCGGGGCCGTACACGATGTACTCCCGGGTGATGAGGTTCTCTCCGCGCAGCCGGTCCAGGAGCACGGTGCCGAGGCCCTGGAGCATTTCGAACTCCACATGTTCGGCGCACAGGTCGTCGCCGTGCTCATCGCGAAGCCGGCCGACGAGTTCGGCATCGTGGGCCGTGATAGTCACCCGACGGCCACCGCGAATGAGACGGGTCACCATGGCACGATACGCGTCGTGCATCGGCACGGAATCGCGGGGGTGTACGACCGCCGCGGACTCGCGGAAAGCGCCTTTGACGACGCGAGCCGGTCCTGGCCCCGCAGGAGGTCGCCGAGCGTGGACTCGACGCTCTCAACCTCGTGGCCTGCGAACAAGCGGCTGGAGGGATGCGATCCAGATCTCATCTGCATGGATCATCTGATACTGCCAACGACTGCACAGCCTCGCCGGGCACCCCTGTAAGCGGCGCCGTACCGGAGTCGATCAACCGATCGAGAACCGCTCATAGGTGTGAGGCCGATAGCACGTGGCCTCCTGACAGGACCGACGCGACTCCCGTTGCGAGAGCGGGTCGCTGCGCCAGAACTCGCTCATAGGTCTCGTCGTCCATCGGGCATGAGTACGAGCGTACGACACGACGATCCTCACTCGGCCCTGCGCACCCATGAGCCGAAGCCCCTGGGGTTCTCCCGCCTGAGAGGCCGGCCCGCGCGGCTTCCTAGCCCGCGTCCTCGAGCACGAACAGCGCACCGCGCTCGCCGATCACCGCAGCGGGGGCGTTCGTGTTGCCCGTGGTGATCGTCGGCATGACCGAGGCGTCGATCACGCGGAGTCCTGCGATGCCGTTCACGCGCAGACGCGGATCCACGACGGCGTCCGGATCCGATCCCATCCGGCAGGTGCCGACCTGGTGGTGGTAGGTGACCGCGGTGCGGCGCACCCAGTCCTCGACCTCGGCATCCGGCACGTCGGGGCCAGGGTAGGCCTCGGTCGCGCCCCACTCCGCGGCGAGCGCCGGCCTGGCGCCGATCCGGCGCGCCTGGCGCACGGATGCCGCGAGCGCGGCGACGTCGCGGTCGTCCTCGAGGGCGGCGAGATCGATGAGGAGCGGATCCTCGACCGCGGGACCGGACAGCCGCAGCGCACCGCGACTGTGCGGCGTGACGAGCCCCGCCATGAGCGAGAAGCCGTCGCCGGGTCCGTGCACACCGGGACGAGGCTCGAGCTCGCCCCACATCGGCACCGAGAAGTGGATGGGCTGGGTATCGGGCTCTGCGAGGTCGTCGCGCGAGCGCCAGAACAGGTGCGTCTGCGTGACGGAGACGCCGGGCTCCGGCGCGCCGACCGGTCGCGCCGTCGTGAAGATCACCGGCGACAGCAGGTGATCGTGCAGGTTCGCGCCGACCGCGGGGGCGTCGCGGACCACGTCGATCCCGAGGGCCTCGAGATCCTCGCGGGGGCCGATGCCGCTGCGCAGCAGGATCGCGGGGCTGCCGAGAGCGCCGGCGGCGAGGATCACCTCGTCGGCACGGAGCTCGGACGCTTCGACAGGCTCAGCGACCGAGGTCAGGCGCACGCCCACGGCCACACCGTCCTCGACGATCACGGAGTGCACCTCGGCGTCCGTGACGATCCGCAGATTGGAGGCGTCCTCGACCGGGCGCACATACGCCATCCACGTGTTGACGCGCCGACCGCCCCGCATCGTGACCTGCTCCTGCGAGACGCCGTCGAGGGTGCCGCCGTTGTAGTCGGGGTTGTGAGCCAGCCCCTCCTCCCCCGCGGCGTCGATGATCGACTGCTGGATCGGCACGAGCGGGTAGTCGTCGGTCACGGGGAGCAGATCGTTCTCGATCGCCTCGTAGACGGGCAGCACCTCGGACCAGCCCCAGCCGGTCGCGCCCGCGCTCTCCCAGCCGTCGAAGTCGGCCGCCGCGCAGCGCACCCAGATCATCGCGTTCAGGGCGTGGGATCCGCCGGTCACCTTGCCGCGGGGCAGGTGCAGCCGGCGTCCGGCCGCATGCTCCTGCGGCACCGTGTAGTAGTCCCAGTCCTCGGCGGCGTGCCAGAGCTCGCCGGCGCGGGAGGGTTCGTGGATCGCGGGGTTGGTGTCGTATCCGCCGGCCTCGATGAGCGTCACGTCGTACCCGGCGTCCACGAGACGCCGGGTGACGATGCTCCCCGAGGTGCCGGCTCCGACGACGATCGCGGAGCGGGCCATGGCTCAGGCCTTCCGACCGGGGCCGGAGACGACCTGCGGCACGGCGACGGACTTGAGACCCGCGACGCCGAATTCGAGGCCGTAGCCCGAGCTCTTCACGCCGCCGAACGGCACCATCGGGTGCAGACCACCGTGCGAGTTGATCCACACCGTGCCGGACTGCATGCGAGTCGCGGCCTCGCGCGCCGCCTCGGGGTCGCTCGACCACACCGAGGCGCCGAGGCCCACGTCGACCGCGTTGGCGAGGGCGAACGCCTCGTCCACGTCGGAGTAGCGGATGATCGGCAGCGCCGGCCCGAACTGCTCCTCCTGCACGAGTGCGGCGTCGTTGTCGATGTCGGCCACGATCGTCGGCCGGTAGAAAAGCTCGCCGAGCTCGGGGGCCGCCTCGCCGCCCGTCACGATGCGGGCGCCGCGCGCCCTGGCGTCCTCGACCAGACGCGAGACGATGTCGAACTGCTGCTTGTTCTGCAGCGGGCCCAGCACGTTGTTCTCGTCCAGGCCGTTGCCGATCGGCACGGATGCCGCGATACCCGCGAGCGCGTCGACGACCTGGTCGTAGAGCGAGTCGTGCACGTAGAGGCGCTTCATCGCGGCACAGGTCTGTCCGGTGTTGATGAACGCACCCCAGAACAGGTCCTCGGCGATCGCGGCAGGATCCGTGCCGGGCAGCACGATGCCGGCGTCGTTGCCGCCGAGCTCGAGCGTGAGCCGCGCGAGGTTGCCGGCCGAGCTCTCGATGATCTTGCGGCCGGTGGCCGTGGATCCGGTGAACATGATCTTGTCGACGTCGGGGTGCGACGCGATCCGCGCACCGACCTCGCGGTCGCCGGAGATCCCGATCAGCACATCGGCCGGCAGCACCTCGTTCATGACCGACAGCATCGCGAGCACGCTCAGCGGCGTGTACTCGCTGGGCTTGGCGACCACGGTGTTCCCCATCCGCAGGGACGGCCCGATCTGCCAGATGGTGATCATGAGCGGCCAGTTCCACGGGCCGATGGCGCCGACGACGCCGGCGGGCTTGTAGACGAGCTCCGCGTGCAGGTTCTCGTCATCCAGGAGCACCTCGGGCTCCAGCACCGTGGTCGCGTTCGTGCGCAGCCAGGCCGAGCACGCGCCCAGCTCGAACCGCGCGTTCGGGCCGTTCAGCGGCTTGCCCTGCTCTCGGGAGAGCAGGTGCGCGAGCGCCTCCGCGTTCGCGTCGAGGGCGTCGGCCGCCGCGAGCAGCAGCTCGCTCCGCTTCGCGTGGCCGAGCGCCTCCCAGGCGGGCTGCGCGGCCTTGGCGCGGGCGATCGCCTCGTCCAGGTCGGCGACGGTCTGCACCGGAGCGCGGCCGATGATCTCGCGCGTGGCGGCATCGGGGATGTCGCGGCCGGAGCCCTCGGGCGCCTGGATGCGGTCGAGCAGCGCGAACGCGGCGGACGTGTCGGTCATCGGTCTCTCCTTCGAGTGTGCGGACGACGGTCGATGCTCCCCATTGTCGTCCGGCGCGAAGACCGCCGGTTGTCGCCGAGTGCGCCGGACATGTCGTTCCGCGAAGGGATCCTGCGCGCTCTTCCGGCGCGGCGGCTCAGTGCCCCGCGACAGCCTCCGCGCGCTCGGGCCACGCGGCGTCCCACGGCCCGTGGTCGGCGCCTGCCGTGCGCAGGAACACGATGATCCAGCTGAAGATCAGCACGGCGGCGATGAGCTCGACCGCGGTGAGGTTGTAGTAGCCGGTCGCGAAGAACACGCCGAGCAGCGCGATCACGAGCACGTAGACCCAGCCCAGCACCACGAACACGCGCGAGATCCGGCGCAGGAACCAGGGCAGTCCGATCACCACAGCGGCGAAGCACACCGCCATGCCCGTCGCGACCGTGTTGTGCAGCAGGAAGAAGCGGTCCACCGGGAAGACCCCGACGCACGCCAGGAGCAGCCCGATCAGGATGAGCGCGACCCGCACGATCGTGCGCCCCCGCTCGTCCCGCGGCTCCGGCACGGGCAGCGCCGCGGTCGCGTACCGGGCGATCGTGGTGACCATCACGCCCGCGACGATGAGGGTGCCGTTGAACGCGGGCGACGAGGCGTTGCTCGACATGCCGAGCGCCGAGAGGTTGTCGCGCCACCAGTGCGGATCGCTCGCCTCGAGCATCGCCGTGAGCGCCCCGATCACGAGGAAGATCGACAGGATCAGCGAGATCGACGTGGGGCTCAGCGCGATCGCGCTCAGGTAGCAGACGTACCCGGTGAGGGCGAGCGCGACGCCGACGAGCACGGCGCCGGGGAAGGCGAAGACCGGGGCGTCGCGAAAGCCCGCCTCGAGCAGGGCGCCGAGCCCGGACAGGGCGAGCAGCGCGACGGCGCCGTGAGCGAGGGCGATCGCGGTCAGCTCGTACCAGCGCAGGCGCTGACCAGGGATCGCGAAGCCGTCGTTCGCGGCATGGGGATCCTGCTCGTCCGGCGCCTCGGCCGCCTCGGCGCGCAGACCGATGCGGCCCGCCGTGAAGCTCAGCACGGCGACGGCGGCGCCCCCGATCGCGGCGACCGCGCCGACCGACCACGCCCCGGTGATCGACGGGGTGCGATGCCAGAAGACCAGGAGCGAGACGAGGAAGCCCAGTACGAACGCCACGGCGCCGCTGAGCAACGCGTCGGTCTCGCGCATCTGGTGCCGCGTCGCCGAGGCGCGCGCATCCTGCAGACGCCGGATCAGTCGGTCCCACTCGGCTCTCATCGCGCCGCCCTTCTCGTCTCGTCCCGCGTCCGTCCAGCCTATGGCCGCGCGGAGCCCTCACCCGGGGAACGCGGAGCAGCGCCGCCACTACCCTGAGAACATGACCCAGACCTTCCACGCCCGCGCCGCCCTGCTCGACATGGACGGCACGCTCGTCGACTCGACCGCCGTCGTGGAGCGGCTGTGGCTGGCGTGGGCGGAACCCCACGGACTCGATCCGGAGTTCGTCCTGAGCGTCGTGCACGGCCGCCAGGGCCATCAGAGCATGGCGATCATGCTGCCGGACCGCCCGCACGAGGAGAACCTCGCCGAGAACCGCGTCATGCTCGAGCGCGAGAGCGGCGATGTGGACGGCGTCGTCGAGGTGCCGGGAGCCGCCGCGTTCCTGCAGGCACTCGCCCCGTTCCCGCACGCGATCGTCACCTCGGCGGACGACCGGCTGATGCGCGTCCGCATGGGCGCCGCCGAGCTCGGCGTGCCGACCGGCCCTGTCACCGCGGAGCACGTGAGCGCCTCCAAGCCGGATCCGGAGGGCTTCCTGCTCGGCGCTTCCCGGCTCGGTGCGGATCCGGCCGACTGCATCGTCTTCGAGGACTCCGGCGCGGGGATCCAGGCCGCCCGCGCCGCGGGGATGCGCGTGGTCGGGGTGGGCACGGGATCCGCCGCCTATTCCCCTGACGCCGTCGTCTCCGATCTCACGCACGTGACGATCACCCCCGCCCCCGAAGGCTTCGTCCTCACGATCGACTGACGTTCGCGAGAGCCGGGTCTCCGGCCATCAGCCGAGGACGGCGGCCACGGCTGAGCGCGCCTCGGCGGCGGTCGCCGCACCGAGTGCGGCGGCCGCGGCGCGACGGCAGTCTTCGGCCGTCACCGTGCGCAGGCGCGCGGACACCCGGTCCAGGGATCGCGCCGTCATCGACAGGCTCGTGACGCCCAGCCCGACCAGCACGGGTGCGAGGGCCGGATCGCCCCCCGCCTCGCCGCACACGCCCACGGGTTTGCCCGCGGCGCGCCCCGCCTCCCCGACGGCGGCGATCAGACGAAGCACCGCGGGCTGCCACGGGTCATTGAGCGCGCCCAGCGGCGCCGACAGGCGGTCCGCGGCCATCGTGTACTGCGTGAGGTCGTTGGTGCCGAGGCTCACGAAGTCGACCACGGCGAAGAGCTCCGCCGCCATCAGCGCGGCGGCCGGCGTCTCGATCATGATGCCCGTCCGCGCGATCCCCGCCTCCCGGCAGGCGGCGGCGAAGTCGCGGGCCTCCTCGACCGTCGCGACCATCGGCGCCATCACCTCGAGCTGCGCGCTCTCGGCCGCGCCCGCCGCGGCGATCGCCGCGAGCTGATGCGCGAGCAGCGCCGGATGCGCCACGGAGACGCGCAGGCCGCGCACCCCGAGCGCCGGATTCTCCTCGTCCGCCGCGGTCGCGAAGGGAAGCGGCTTGTCGCTTCCGGCATCGAGCGTGCGCACGACTACTTTGCGTCCCGCGAAGGGCGCGAGCACCCCGCGATAGGCGGCGACCTGTTCGGCGACCGTCGGTTCTTCGGCGCGATCCAGGAAGCAGAACTCCGTGCGGAACAGGCCGATGCCCTGTGCGCGGGCCTCGGCCGCCGCGACCGCATCGGCCGCGCCGCCGACGTTGGCGAGCAGAGGGATCGCCGTGCCGTCCGCGAGCAGCCCTGTGCCGTCGAACGCAGCGACCTGCTCCACGGCGGCCACGGCCTCCCCGGCAGGCGGGTCGAGACGCACGGTCCCGGCCTCGCCGTCGACGAGCACGGTCGTCCCTGGCTCGATGCCGACCGCGCCTGTCGCCCCGACGACCGCGGGGATGCCCAGCGCGCGGGCCAGGATCGCCGTATGCGAGGTCGGTCCGCCCTCCTCGGTCACGAGCCCCACGCACCTGCTGCGGCCCAGCGTCGCGGTCTCGGCGGGGGCGAGATCCCGCGCGACGAGCACGAACGGATCCTCACGATCGGGGACCCCGGGAATCTCCTGCCCGGTCAGCCTCGCCACGATGCGATCGCGCACGCTCCGCACGTCGACGGCGCGCTCGGCCAGGCGCCCGCCCAGGCCGCGCAGCACCTGCTCCTGATCCGCGGCCTCGTCCCACACCGCGCGGGCGGCGGACGCGCCATCGGCGCGCACGCGTGCGGCGGCGCCCGCGGCGAAGTCCGGATCCGCGGCCAGCAGCGCGGTCGCCTCGAGGATCTGCGCGGCTTCGCCATCCGATGCGGCGGCCGTCGCGCGCAGGGCCGCCACGACCTCGGCCGTGGCGGGCGCGATCCGCTCCGCCTCTGCATCGCGATCGGCGGCCGGCACCCGGTCTGCGGACGGCTCGGGGATCGCCGCGCCGAGCTGCGCGGCGGGCGCGATCGCGCGCCCCGGGCTCACCCCGAGACCGCGGAGCGTCGATCCCGGGGACGGGGGTGCAGGGGCGGTTCCACTCGACACCCCCGTCCGCGCGTCCTCGCTCAACGACCCCGACGGGGCGGTTCCCGGCGACGGCCCGGGCGCTTGCGGAGTGCCGTCCATCTCGCCGAAGCCGTCCTCGAAAAGCGCGGCCACGCGCTCCACCGCGGCGGGATCCCCCGCCAGCTGCACCTCGTCTCCGGGTCGGGCCCCGAAGGCGAGCAGGCGCATCATGCTCGACGCCGGGACCGGATCCCCGTCCGGCAGTCGCCGCAGCCGCAGCTCCGCTCCCGCCGCGGCCTGCGCGATCATCGCGGCCGGACGCGCATGCACGCCCGCGGGGTTGCGCACGAGCACGGTGCGCGACGCCTCCCCCGGCCGCGAGACCGCAGACGCCGGCGCGCTCTCCTCGAGCTCAGGGCCCCCCGACCCGGCCGGAGCCTGCGGCTCGTCTCCCAGCTGCGCCGACTTCGCGATCAGGGCACCGTTCGCCTCCGCCGCGACGTCGTCCAGCGACGCGCCCTGCGCCGCGGTCACGGACGCCGCGAGCAGCCCCTCCACGAAGGGCGCGGAGGCGAGCCTCACCGGAACCGCGCTGGAGCGCAGCTCGAGCGCGAACTCGGCGCTCATCACCGCGGATCCGAGATCCATCAGCACGAGCACCCCGTCGCAGGCCTCGGCGAGCTCATCGATCGCCGCGGCCACGCGCGTCGCGTCCGTGCCGAGGATCGGGGCGCCGTCCGCGTCCGTCCCGGCACCGGCGGCGAGTGCGATCGGCACGGTCCCGCCCGGCACCATCTGCGCGGCGAGCTCCTGTGCGGCCTCGGCGAGGCGCAGGCTGTGCGAGACGGCGACGATGCCGACGGCGCTCATCGTCGCCTCAGCCCGCGACGGCCGCGGCGAGCGTCTCGAACAGGAGCGTGGCCGACGCGGATCCCGGATCCATGTGTCCTGCACTGCGCTCGCCGAGATAGCTGGCCCTGCCTTTGCGCGCGACGAGGTCGATCGTGGCGTCACGGCCCGCTGCGGCTGCGGCGGCAGCAGCGGCGGTCGCCTCGGCCGGGGATTTCCCGTCGGCGAGCGCCGCGCCCAGCGCGTCGAGCGCCGGGGCGATCGCGTCGAACAGCGTTTTGTCGCCCGCCTCGGCCTTGCCGCGCGCGACGATGCCCTCCAGCCCCGCACGCAGACCGGCGGCGAGCGCAGACGGCTCGACGTCGGTCACGACGCCGAGCGTCGCACCGATCCGCAGGAAGAACGTGCCGTACAGCGGACCGCTCGCCCCTCCCACGGTCGAGACGAGCGTCATGCCCACGGTCTTGAACAGCTCGTCCGCCGTCTGCGGCGCGGTCTGCTCGACCTTCTCGACGGCCGCGGTCATGCCTCGCGCCATGTTCGCGCCGTGGTCGGCGTCGCCGATCGCGGAGTCGAGCTCGGTGAGCCAGTCGCGCTGGGTCACGACGGCGTCGCGGAAGCGGTGCAGCCAGTCGACGAGGACGGCGAGCGGGATGGTGTTCGAGGTCGGCATCCGGCGGTACTCCTTGCTGATGATGGTGTCGGGGAGGGGCTCTCGGCGTTCAGGTCTCGATTTCTGCTCCTCCGCTGCCCGGTTCGGCGCATATTTCGCGACCTGAACGGGGTGATCGCGACCTGAAGGGGGCGATCCGCCGGTGCCGGGAAGGGCAGCCGGTGTCGGGAGGGGCTGAGGGTCAGGCGCCCCAGCGCAGGCCGGGCGTCACGACGGGCGCGTCCCAGAGCCGGATCAGCTCGTCGTCGGCCTTGAGCACGGTGACGGAGCAGCCGGCCATGTCCAGCGACGTGATGTAGTCGCCGACGAGGTTGCGGGCGATCGTGACACCCGCCTTCTCGAGCAGCGCCGCGACCTCGCCGTACATGAGATACAGCTCGATGAGCGGAGACGCCCCCATCCCGTTGACCATCACGATCGCCGGCGATCCGGTGAAGTCCATGTCGGCGAGGATCGGCTCGACGAGCTGCGCCGCGATGTCCCTGGCCGGCGCCAGCGGAACACGGTGCCGGCCGGGCTCCCCGTGGATGCCGATGCCGATCTCCATCTGGTCCTCTGGCAGGTCGAATGTGGGCTTGCCCGCGGCCGGCACGGTGCAGCTGGTCAGCGCCATGCCCATGGACCGGCCCTGGCCGTTCACGCGCTCGGCGAGGTCGGCGACGGCGGCGAGGTCCTGTCCCTCCTCGGCGGCGGCGCCCACGATCTTCTCGAGCAGCACCGTGAGGCCGACGCCCCGGCGGCCCGCGGTGTAGAGCGAATCCTGCACGGCGACGTCGTCGTCCACCACGACCGAGCGCACCTCGATGCCGTCCATGGCGGCGAGCTCGGCGCCCATCTCGAAGTTCATGACATCGCCGGTGTAGTTCTTCACGATGTGGAGCACGCCCGCGCCGCGGTCGATCGCCTTCGTCGCGGCCTGCATCTGGTCCGGCGTGGGCGAGGTGAAGACCTCTCCTGCGCACGCGGCGTCGAGCATGCCCGTCCCGACGAACCCGCCGTGCAGGGGCTCGTGACCGGATCCGCCGCCGCTCAGCAGTGCGACCTTGCCCTCGGCCTTGCGCTCCCGGCGCAGGATCACGCGGTTCGCCATGTCGACGTCGAGCTCCGGATGCGCGAGCGCGAGCCCGCGCAGCGACTCTGCGAGCACGTCCTCCGGAGCGTTGATGAGCTTCTTCATCCTGCGACCTCCTTGTTGCAGTTCCACCAGCACGTTGTCGTCCGAGCAGCACTCCGCAGCCGTGGGATCCCGACGGATCCGCCTTCCGGGGGCGTGCCACGACACAGAGGACGGGGCCTCTTGCGCCGGGGGCGACAGCACTCCAGAATCGGAATACTTTTCGTTAATGTCGAATATGCGATGAGGCCGTCGGATTGTCAAGGCATCGGGCGGCCGGATCCGCACCGTCGTCGCCGCCGCCGTCGAGGAGGGAGCAGCACCGATGATCCAGGCGATCGATCGCGCCGCGAAGGTGCTCGAACTGCTGCAGGGATCCCGCCATCTCGGCATCACCGACCTGGCGACCGCGCTGCAGCTACCGCCGTCGACCGTGCACGGGATCGTGTCGTCCCTGCGCGAGCACGGCCTCGTCGCGAAGGAGCGCGGCGGACAGCGGTACATGCTCGGCCCCACGCTGCTGAAGCTCAGCAGCGTCTACCTCGACTCCCTCGACGTGCGGGCGCGATCGATGCGCTGGACGCAGGAGCTCGCGCGGCGCACCGGGATGGCCGTGCGGCTCGGCGCCCCGCATTTCGCCGAGGTGCTGGTGATCCATCACGCGCTGCGGCCCGACGACAGCCCGCAGATGCTGGAGACGGGAGCGGCGCTGCCGGCGCATGCCTCGGCCATGGGCAAGGTGCTGCTCGCGCACGACCTCGGCTTCCAGCGCGCGGTGTTCGCGGATCCGCTGACGAGCCTCACGGGTGACACCGTCACGGATCCCGCGGTGCTCGCGGCGGCCCTGCCCGCGATCGCCGAGCACGGCTACGCGACCGAGGTCGACGAGGCGGTGCTCGGGGAGTCGTCGCTCGCCTCGCCTGTCGCGGATGCCCGCGGCGACATCGTCGCGGCGGTCGCCGTGGTGTACCCCACGGCAGACGGCCCCGCGTCCGACGCCGTGCTGCACGCGCTCCGCGATACTGCACGCAACATCTCGCGCGAGCTCGGCGCCTCGGCCTGGCCCCCGCGCATCGCTCCCCCCGACGACTGACCCCTCGCGCGCAACCGCCCCCCGCGGCAAAGTCGCCCTCGCGGCGCAGCCGCCCCCGCGGCAAAGTCGCCCCCGCGGCGCAGTCGCCCTCGCGGCAAAGTCGCCCTCGCGGCAAAGTCGCCCTCGCGGCGCAGTCGCCCCGCGGCACCATCCGCGAGACTGCATCTGGGCGACGAGACAGCGGGTGCGAAGCGCATTCTCGTCGCGGAGTTGCAGTCTCGCGGTCAATGGGCCCCGCGGGAGCACCCTCCGCAACAGAGTCGTCCCCGTGAGCGCACGCTATGGGGTGCGCTCACGGGGACGACTCGGAAGATAGTAGAGGGAGGGGGTCAGGCGGTGGGGGGCAGACCCAGGTCCTCCTCGCGGACCGTGCCCTTGGCCGACCACGGGAAGTCGATCCAGCGATCGGTGTCCTTCCACGCGTAGTCGGGCTGGATGATCGTGGTGGGCTTCGTGTAGATCGTGACCGAGCGCACGGCGGCGCCCTTCTCGCGCAGCAGCTCCACGGCGAGCGCGAGGGTGCGCCCGGAGTCCGCCACGTCGTCGACGAGCAGCACGCGACGGCCGTTCAGGTAGTCCATGTCGAGGGCGGGCGGGATCACCTCGGGGGCGTCCAGCACCGTGCCGATGCCCGTGTAGAACTCGACGTTGATCGCGCCGCAGTTCTTCGCGCCGAGGCCGTACGCGATGGCGCCGGCCGGCAGCAGCCCGCCGCGGGCGATCGCGACGACCACCTCGGTCTCGAAGCCCGATTCGAGGATGTCGCGGGCCAGATCCCGCATCGCCTCGCCGAAACCATCCCAGGTGAGCACTTCGCGCTCGATCACCGCATCCGTCATGGACCCATTCTGCCGTGCGGATCCCCTTCCGGGGTACGCGGATCCCTCACCGGACTCCTCTCAGTTCCGGCCGAAGTCCTCGAAGATCAGGGTGGTGCGGGTCGAGCGCACCGCGGAGATCGCCTGGATGTCCTCGAGCACGATCCGGCGGAGGTCCCGCGCATCGCTGGCTCTCACCAGCAGGATCACGTCGAAGTCCCCGCCCACGAGCGCCATGTGCTCGACCTCGGGGATCCGCTGCAGCTGCTCCTGCACCTCCTGCCAGGCCGGCTGCTCGAGCGCGAGCATCACGTAGGCCGACGCGTGGTGGCCGAGCAGCACCGGATCCGTGCGCACGGTGTAACCGGTGATGACCCCGGCATCGGTCAGCCTCTTGATGCGGGCATGAGCGCCCGCGCGCGAGATGTGCACGGTCTCCGCGATCGCCGTCATCGACACGCGCGCGTCGCGGCGCAGTTCGTCGAGGATCGCCAGGTCGATGTCATCCAGCTCCGCCATGCGTGCGCCTTCCCGCTCGTGATTCATTGACACTCTGCATCATTCTGGCGTGGTTGCTCTGCAATCGTCCAGATTCGCCGGGATCCTGTTGGACGACTGCATTTCCGGACGCACACTGGAGGCATCACGTTCGGCAAGGAAGGCGGACCCGATGCAGCACACCATGCCTGCCACGAGCCACGCGCACGACGCGGATCCCCGCGATCTGCTCCCCCGCGTTGAGCCGGTGCGGCTCATCGACGAGACCGGATCCGCCCGCGTCGACGACGGCTACCCGATGCCCGAGGACGAGCTCCTCGGACGCGCCTATCGCGGCCTCATCGAGGGGCGCCGGATCAACGACCAGGCGAACGCCCTGGTCCGGCAGGGGCGCCTCGCCGTCTACCCCTCCTCACACGGCCAGGAGGCCTGCCAGATCGCGGCATCGCTCGTGCTCGGCGCGCAGGACTGGCTGTTCCCGACGTACCGCGACTCGGTCTCCGTGATCGCCCGGGGCGTCTCCCCCGCCGACGCCATGGTGCTGCTGAAGGGCGACTGGCACTCCGGCTACGACCCGCACGAGCACCACGTGGCCCCGCAGACCACGCCGCTCGCGACGCAGCTGCTGCACGCGGTCGGCTTCGCGCAGGCCGCGAAGCACCGCGGCGAGGACACGGTCGTGCTCGCGATGTGCGGCGACGGGTCCACGAGCGAGGGAGACTTCCACGAGGCGCTGAACTTCGCCGCCGTGTTCCACCTGCCCGTCGTCTTCTTCGTGCAGAACAACGAGTTCGCGATCTCGGTGCCGCTCTCGCGGCAGACCGCCGCCCCCTCCCTCGCGCACAAGGCGATCGGCTACGGCATGCCGGGCCAGCGCGTGGACGGCAACGACGTGGCGGCGCTCCTCGCGGTGCTCGGCGAGGCCGTGGACCGCGCGCGGGCCGGAGGAGGCCCGACCCTCGTCGAGGCGCACACCTATCGGATGCAGGCGCACACGAACGCCGACGACGACACGCGCTACCGCGAGCGCGCCGAGGTGCAGGCCTGGGCCGAGAAGGACCCGCTGACGCGCCTGCGCGCGCATCTCACCGCCCGCGGTCTGCTCGACGAGGCCCGCGAGCAGGAGCTCGCGGAGGGCGCCGAGACGATCGCCGCCGCGCTCCGCGATGCTCTCAACGCCGACACCGACCTCGATCCGGAAGACCTGTTCCGATTCGTGCGCAGCACCAGGTCGCCGCAGCTGCAGGAGCAGTGGCACCAGCTGCGCGACGAGCTGGCGCGCTCCGGATCCGCCCACGAAGCATCCGCTCCCGGAGGAGGCATCCGATGACCATCGCCCACGAGGACGTCCGTGTGGACGCCGCGCACCCCGAGGACCGGACCGCGTCGACCGTGCAGACCATGACGATGGCGGCGGCCCTCAACCGCGCCCTCGCCGACGCGATCGAGGCCGACTCCGACGTCATCGTCTTCGGCGAGGACGTCGGCGCCCTCGGCGGAGTGTTCCGCATCACCGACGGCCTCACCGAGCGCTATGGCGAGGACCGCTGCTTCGACACGCCGCTCGCCGAGTCCGGCATCGTCGGCACCGCGGTCGGCATGGCCATGAACGGCATGCGTCCCGTGATCGAGATGCAGTTCGACGCGTTCGCGCTGCCCGCTTTCGAGCAGGTCGTCAGCCACGTCGCCAAGCTCGGCAACCGCACCCGTGGCGCCCTGCCGATGCCGATGGTGATCCGCATCCCCACGGGCGGCGGCATCGGCGGCGTCGAGCATCACTGCGACTCCTCCGAGGCCTACTACGCGCACACACCGGGTCTGACCGTGGTGTGCCCGTCCACCCCGCAGGACGCGTACTCGCTGCTGCGCGCCGCGATCGCGTCGCCGGATCCGGTGATCTTCCTCGAGCCGAAGAAGCTGTACTGGACGAAGGGCGAGGTCGACACGTCGATCGTCGGCGAGATCGGATCCGCCCGCGTCGCCCGCGAGGGCACCGACGTGACGCTCATCTCCTACGGCTCCTCGGTGGCGACGTGCCTCGAGGCCGCCGGGATCGCGGCCGCCGAGGGACGCAGCGTGCAGGTCATCGACGTGCGCACCCTCACCCCGATCGACGACGCCACGATCACCGCCGCGGTGCGCTCGACCGGCCGCGCCGTGGTCGTCGCGGAGGCGCCGGGCTACGCGAGCGTGGCCAGCGAGATCCAGTCCAGGGTGTTCGAGCGCTGCTTCGAGTTCCTCGAGGCGCCCGTGCGCAAGGTCACCGGCTTCGACACCCCGTTCGCCCCGCCGAAGTTCGAGCACTGGTACCTGCCCGACGCCGACCGCGTGCTCGACGCGATCGACACGCTGCACTGGCTCGACGAGCACGGAGAAGAAGCATGACCACCGCGACGACGAAGGTCTTCCGCCTGCCCGACCTCGGCGAGGGCCTCACCGAGGCCGGTCTCGTGCAGTGGCTGGTGCAGGTCGGCGACACCATCCGCACCGACCAGCCCATCGCCGAGGTCGAGACCGCGAAGAGCGTCGTCGAGCTGCCGTCGCCGTTCGCGGGCGTGGTCCTGGCGCTGCACGGCGAGCCCGGCGAGACGATCGATGTGGGCGCCCCGGTGCTCGAGGTCGCGGATCCCGATGCTGTCGCGGCTCCGGCGGATCCGGCTGCTCCCGCCGCCGAAGCCGCGACGGGCGGCGACGTCGAGAAGGACGCCTATCGCGCCGAGGAGCGTGCGGGATCCGGCTCCGGCAACGTGCTGATCGGCTACGGCACGACCGAACGCGCCGGATCGGGCCGCCGCCGCGCACGCCGCACGGCAGGTCACACCCTGGGGTCGTTGAGCGAGGACGCGGCGCCGCCGCGACCGAGACGAAACACCGCACCCGAGGAGCCCCCCGCATCGACGTCCCCATCCCCGGACCGGTTCCTGAGCGAGCGCAGCGAGACGAAGGACGGCCCGGTCGCGGTGCGTTCCCCGCTCGTCCGCCGGCTCGCGCGGGATCTCGGTGTCGACGTGCGTCGGATCAGCCCCACCGGATCCGACGGCGCCGTCACCCGCGCCGATGTGCTGCGCGCGGCCGTCGACCAGGCGGTGGACGGGATGTCGCTGCACGCGCTCGCCTCCCCGGGAGGTGCTCCCGCGGCAGCGCCCGGGACTGCGGAGAGCGCCGGGGGAACCGTCGACGGCCTTGCCGTCGCCTCCCGCGAGCGGATGTCGCCGCTGCGCAAGGCTGTGAGCGCCAAGCTCACCCGCAGCCGGTCCGAGATCCCCGAGGCCACGGTCTGGGTCGACGTCGACGTCACCGAGCTCTGGAACCTTCGCGCCGCCATGGCGCCGGAAGGCGGCAAGGCCCCCTCCGTCACGGCCCTCGTGGCGCGGTTCGTGCTGATCGCGCTCGCCGAGCACCCGCTCCTGGCCTCGCGGCTCAGCGACGACGCGACCGAGATCCTCTCGTTCGACGGCGTCAACCTCGGCGTCGCCGCCGACACCGAGCGCGGTCTCATGGTGCCGGTGATCCCGCGAGCGCACGAACTCAGCGTCGACGAGCTCGACGCCGCGCTGCGCGAACTCGCGACGACCGCCCGTGCCGGATCCATGCCGCCTGACCGGCTGCGCGGATCGACTTTCACGCTCAACAACTACGGCGGTCTGGGCGTCGACGGATCCGCCGCGATCATCAACCACCCCGACGTCGCGATCCTCGGCATCGGCCGGATGATCGAGCGCCCGTGGGTCGTCGACGGCGCGATCGTGGCCCGGCGCATCGCGCAGCTCTCGCTGGTCTTCGACCACCGCGTGTGCGACGGCGGCTACGCCGCCTCGTTCCTGCGCCGCGTCATGGAACTCCTGGAGCACCCCGCCCGCGCCTTCGGCCGGGTGCGCTGACCCCGGCGGGTGCGCTGACCCGCGCCCGCTGCCGCTCCCGCCCGGTTTGGGGCGCGCCTGCTCCGTTTGGGGCGCGTCCCGACGCCGAATCTCGCGGTGACGCGCCCCAAAACGCATGAACGCGCCCCGAAACCGGGTGGTGAACGTGCCGGGAGCAGCGTCCGGATCCGGAGCATCATCCGGATCCGGAGCAGCAACCGAATCCGGAGCATCATCCGGATTCAGAGCATCATTCGGATTCAGAGCATCATCCGGATCCGGATCCGGATCCGGATCCAGGGATACGACCCTTCGATCTCCGTCTCGATTCCTCCGGTCCGGCCCCCAGACCCCGAAACTCACGTTTTGGGGCGCAATCATCCCGTTTGGGGCGCGTCTCCTCACGAAATCCCGGTGTGACGCGCCCCAAAACGCGCTGGTGCGCCCCAAACCGGAGGGCAAGCCTCAAGACGATCCGGAGGATGAACCGTCGGCGCGGCCTTCAGCCCCGCAGCGCGAGCACGAACGGCAGGATGTCGGTCGCACCCGCACGGCGGAGGAGGCGGGCGGCGACGGTGAGCGTCCACCGGCTGTCGGCCATATCGTCCACGAGGAGCACGGGACCTGCGGGGACGTCGATGCCGTCTGCGCTGAGGCGGTCCCAGACGCCTGCCAGACGAAAGACGCTGTTGCCACCAGGGCCACCCGTCGGCCCGCCATCCGCGAGACCGAGCGCGCCGAGATACGGCAGCCGGCCGATGCTCGCGAGCCCTTGCGCCAGCGACTCGACGAGCTGGGGTCTCGATCGCGACGGCATCGCGATGACCGCGGCCGGGCGCTCCGCCCAGCCCCAATCGGCCAGCACCCGCACACAGGCGGCCAGCACCGACGGGGATACCGGCCCGTCGACGGCGCCGGCCGCGAACAGCTCCCGCATCGTGCCGCCCCAGCCCAGGTCGGTGAGCCGTGCGAGTGCGCGCCCCTCACCTGCCTGCTCCGCCGCGTCGATGCGCCCCCTCACCGGCACTCCGAGGCGGTCCGCCCCGGTCGGCCAGGCGCGACGCGGCTCGATCGGCACGCCGACCCTGTCGAGCGACGTCGTGGCTGCGGCCGCCGCAGCGGATCCGACCTCCGTCGGGAACCAGAC
Source organism: Microbacterium azadirachtae (assembly GCF_000956505.1). Taxonomy (GTDB): domain Bacteria; phylum Actinomycetota; class Actinomycetes; order Actinomycetales; family Microbacteriaceae; genus Microbacterium; species Microbacterium azadirachtae_A. Next base: position 46,057 of record NZ_JYIX01000034.1, read on the forward strand.
GCCCGCGCAGTTGTCGCACCGCCCGCAGGGCACAGCGGTCGCGTCATCGAGAGTGCGCTGCAGGAACTCCATGCGGCACCCGCCGGTCTGCTCGTACTCGACCATGTGCTGCTGCTCGGCGAGGCGCTCCGCCGCGATCCGGCCGTAGCGCTCGGCGTCGTAGCTCCACGGCTCCCCCGTGGCGATCCACCCGCCCTGCACCCGCCGCACCGCGCCGTCCACGTCGAGCACCTTCAGCAGCAGCTCGAGCGGCGTGCGCCGGATGTCGACGATCGCCTCGAGCGCCGGCGTCGAGACGGGCTGATCCCCGAGCGCCGCGATCACGCGCTCGGCGCGCTCCCGGTCCGGCATCGACGCGGTCGCGAAATAGTGCCAGATGTCGCGGTCCTCCGCACCGGGCAGCAGCAGCACGTCGGCGCTCTCGCTCGCGCGCCCCGCGCGACCCACCTGCTGGTAGTACGCGACGGGTGATGAGGGGGCGCCAAGGTGCAGGACGAAGCCCAGATCCGGTTTGTCGAAGCCCATCCCGAGTGCGCTCGTCGCGACCAGCGCCTTCACCGCGTTGCGCTTCAGCATGCTCTCGGATTCGGCGCGCTCATCAGGATCCGTCTGGCCCGTGTAGGCGCGGACCTCGTGCCCGCGTTCGCGCAGCAGCCGTGCCGTGTCGACCGCGGCGGCCACCGTCAGCGTGTAGATGATGCCGGATCCCGGAAGGTCGTCGAGGTGGCTGAGCAGCCAGGCGAGCCGGCTCGTCGCATCCGGCAGGCGCAGAACCCCCAGCCGCAGCGACGACCTCGCGAGCGGTCCGCGGATCGTGAGCACCTCGGATCCGGATCCGGAGGGCTCACCCTCGGTGTGCGCGCCACTCGTGCCGAGCTGCTCCGCGACGTCGGCCACCACCCGGCTGTTCGCCGTCGCGGTGGTCGCCAGCACCGGCACGTCGGACGGCATCTGCGCGATCAGGTCGCGCAGCCGCCGGTAGTCGGGGCGGAAGTCGTGCCCCCAATCGCTGATGCAGTGCGCCTCGTCGACCACGAGCATGCCGATCCGGCGCACGAGGGCGGGCAGCTGCTGCTCGCGGAACGCGGGATTGTTGAGCCGCTCGGGCGAGACCAGCAGCACGTCGACCTCGTCGCGGTCGAGCTGCTCGAGCACATCGGCCCATTCGTGCGCGTTGGTCGAGTTGATCGCGACCGCTCGCACCCCGGCCCGCTCGGCGGCGCCGATCTGGTCGCGCATGAGGGCCAGCAGCGGCGACACCAGCACGGTCGGTCCTGCGCCGGCCCGACGCAGGAGCAGAGTCGCGACGAAGTACACGGCGGACTTGCCCCATCCGGTCCGCTGCACGACGAGCGCCCTGCGGCGGTCGGCCACCAGCGCCTCGACCGCCTCGAACTGCCCGTCGTGGAACACCGCATCGGGGCGGCCCACGAGCGCGCGCAGCGCTTCGAGCGCCTGATCCCTGATTCCGGCGGTGCCTGCGTTCGACGTCATGCCTCCACCCTGCCCTCTCCCGCGGACATCGCCGCACCGATGCGGTCACGGGAATAGTCTCGGACGATGACCAGGAGCGCGGAGTGATCGCCCGCGAGCTCGCGCTCGCCCTGCGTGACGCGGGCCTCGCCTGGCACCCGGCCGAGGGCGACCGCTTCCAGCTCGACCTCCCGGACGAGGTGGAGCTGGAGGCCGAGGCCGACACCTACACGGTCAGCACGATGACGATCGAGGCGCGGCAGACCCCGACCGGCACGATCCTCGCGTTCAACGGCACCACCGAGTGGGCGCTCGACGCGGTGACGCTGGCCGATGCCGTCTGGCTTCCCCGCGAGGATCAGCTCCGCGACCTCCTGCGCGGCACGTTCCGCCGCCTCGTGCGGCTCGACGACGCCTTCCGCGTCGAGATCGAGATCGCGGGCGAGCGCATGGGCTTCGAGCACCCGGACCCGTCCGAGGCCTATGGGCGCGCGCTGCTCGCGCTCGTCCGGCGCTCACGCTGAGACGGCACCGACAGCGTCCTGGATCCGCGATGTCGGAAGCCGGTGCGACAATGCCGTCATGAGGCTCAGCGCGCTCGTCACCGCGACCGGAGAGGCCGCCGCCACCTCGTCTCGCCTGGCGAAGATCGAGGTGCTGGCGCGACTGCTCCAGAGCGCGGATCCCGAAGAGCTCGCGCCGCTCGTCGGCCTGCTCCTCGCCTCGCCGCGACAGGGCAGGCTCGGCGTCGGATGGCGCGGGATCACCGCGGTCGAGGCGACGCCCGCCGAGACGTCCTCCCTGACCGTCGCCGACGTCGACCGCGCACTCGACGACCTGGCCGCGGTGGCGGGATCCGGATCCGCCGCGGCGCGCTCCGCCCTCCTCGCGGAACTGGCCGCCCGTGCCACGGCGGAGGAATGGGACTTCCTCGTGCGCGCGATGCTCGGCGAGCTGCGCACCGGCGCGCTCGCGGGCGTGCTGCTCGACGCGATCGCCCGCGCCGCCGACCGCCCCTCCGCCACCGTCCGGCGGGCGGCGATGCTCTCCGGCGATCTCGGCGCGACCGCGATCATCGCCCTCACCGGCACCGCGGAGGACCTGGATGCCGTGGGGCTCGCCGTGGGGCGCCCCGTGCTGCCGATGCTCGCGGCGAGCGCCACGACCCCGAGCGCCGCTTTGGAGATCACCGGCGAGGCCTCGGTGGAGTACAAGCTCGACGGCGCGCGCATCCAGGTGCACCGCCACGGCGACGATGTCCGGATCTTCACGCGCAGCCTCGCGGACGTCACGCACCGGCTCCCCGAGATCGTCGAGATCGTGCGCGCGCTGCCCGCCCGCGACCTCATCCTCGACGGCGAGACCCTCTCGCTCGACGAGGACGGCGGGCCTCGCCCGTTCCAGCAGACCATGTCGCGATTCGGCGCCGATGCCTCGCGCGAGCTCGTGCTGCGGCCCTGGTTCTTCGATCTGCTCCACGTCGACGGCCGCGACCTCCTCGACGAGCCGCTCTCGGAACGCCTCGCCGAGCTCGAGCGGGTGGCCGGCGCCTGGCGCATGCCCGGCATCGTCACCGCGGACGCCGAAACCGCCGAGCACCTCTCCCGGGAGGCGCTGGCCGCCGGGCACGAGGGCGTGGTGGTCAAGGCGATCGGATCCGCCTACGCAGCGGGGCGCCGCGGCAAGTCCTGGGTGAAGGTCAAGCCCGTGCTCACCTATGACCTCGTCGTATTGGGCGCGGAATGGGGATCCGGGCGCCGCCGCGGCTGGCTCTCGAACCTGCATCTCGGCGCGAGGGATCCGGTCGGCGAGTTCGGCGAACCGGGAGAGTTCGTCATGGTCGGCAAGACCTTCAAGGGCCTCACCGACGAGCTGCTGCGCTGGCAGACGGAGACCTTCCCCGGGTACGAGACGCGACGCACGGGCGCGGCCGTGTTCCTGCGCCCCGAGATCGTTGTCGAGATCGCGATCGACGGGGTGCAGCACTCTCCGCGCTACCCCGGCGGGATCGCGCTGCGCTTCGCTCGCGTCAAGCACTACCGCCCCGACAAGACGGCGGCCGATGCCGACACGATCCAGACCCTCCGCGCACTGCTCCGGGAGTGACCTGCCCCGGCGGCCCCGCTCCCTCTGAGAGCGATCCGCGCGCCCGTCCGGCGCTCGCTAGAATGAACGGGTCCGGCGCATGCGCGACCCGCTGCTGCGCCGGTGCTCGAAAAAGGGGCACGAAGCCCGCAGTGCGACGACGCGCTCCGGCGAGACACATACGGATCCTCGTTCCGTTGTCGTCTCGAAAGGCCGTTCAGCATGCCCACCGTCTCCGCGCACGTCGCCCTCACCCTCGCCCAGCACATCGACGCCGTCTTCGGCGTGATGGGCAACGGCAACGCCTACTTCCTCGACGCGATCGAGAAGCAGACCGACGCCACGTTCACCGCCGTCCGTCACGAGCAGGGGGCCGTGGTCGCCGCCGACGCGCACTTCCGCGCCTCGGGCCGCATCGCCGCCGCCACCAGCACCTACGGCGCCGGCTTCACCAACACGCTCACGGCCCTCGCCGAATCGGTGCAGGCGCGCATTCCGCTCGTGCTCGTCGTCGGCGACGAGCCCACGAGCGGCCCGCGCCCCTGGGACGTCGACCAGATCGCTCTCGCCTCGGGCGTCGGCGCCCGCACGTACACCGTGGGCCGCGCCGATGCGGCTGCCACCACGATCATCGCGATCGAGCACGCCCTCACCTACCGCGTGCCGGTCGTCCTGGCGATCCCCTACGACGTCGCCGCCCTCGAGGCGGGCGAGGTGGCCGCCGCCCCCGCCCCGCGTGTCCCGGCGCCGCTGGCCCCGAAGGGCGAGTTCGCCGAGGGGATGCTCGACCGGCTCGCCGCGGCCCTGCGTTCCGCGAAGCGCCCGTTCCTGCTCGCCGGCCGCGGTGCCTGGCTCGCCGGTGCAGGCGAGGCCCTGGGTGCCCTCGCCGATGCGACGGGCGCCCTCACCGCGTCCTCCGCGCTCGGCCGCGGGGTGTTCCCCGACCAGCGCTTCGACCTCGGCGTGACCGGCGGCTTCGGCGCTGAGGGTGCGATGGAGCTCATCCGCGAGGCCGACGTCGCCGTGGTGTTCGGCGCGTCGCTCAACCAGTTCACGATGCGGTTCGGCGCGCTGTTCGCCCCGGGCACGCAGGTCTTCCAGATCGATGTGGCCCCCGCGGCCACGCACGCGCACGTCGGCGGCTTCGTGCGCGCCGACGCCCGGCTCGCGGCCGAGGCGCTCGTGTCGCGGCTGCACGGGGTCGACGGATCCGGCTGGCGCGAGAGCGTCGACGTCGCCGCCGCCCGCGTCTACGAGGCCGGCGATGAGGCCGCACCCGACGGCCGGCTCGACCCGCGCTCCGCGGCGCGCCGCATCGCCGAGCTGCTCCCTGCGGATCGCGTCGTGGTCTCGGACGGCGGGCACTTCATCGGCTGGGCGAACATGTACTGGCCGGTCGCGTCGCCCGACCGGATGATGATGATCGGCACCGCGTTCCAGGCGATCGGTCAGGGCTGGCCGAGCGTCGTCGGCGCCACGCGCGCCCGCCCCGAGGCGACCGTGGTGCTCACCTCCGGCGACGGCGGCGGCCTCATGGCGATCGCCGACCTCGAGTCGGCCGTCCGCGCCGCCGGAGGCCGCGGCATGGCCGTGATCTGGAACGACGCCGCCTATGGCGCCGAGGTGAACCTGTACGGTCTCAAGGGCCTGGCCCGCGAGCCCATGCTCATCCCCCAGGTCGACTTCTCCGCGTTCGCCGCCGCCGTGGGCGCCGAGGGGGTTGCCGTGCGCACGCTCGCCGACCTCGACCGCCTCGCCTCCTGGAGCACAGAGGATCCGGCCGCCCGCCCGTTCCTCGTGCTCGATCTGCGGATCTCCGGCGACGTGGTCGCCCCGTACCAGGAGGAGATCATCCGGGTGAACTCCTGACGCGTCGGGCGATCCGGGCCGTCCTCGGATCGCCCGCTCGCCCTAGGCTCGGTCTCATGAGCGCCAGCCCCGAGATCCTCCGCTACGCCGCCTTCGCCGATGCGCCCGAGGGCGGCAACCCGGCCGGCATCGTCCTCGGCGCCGCCGCCCTGACCGATGCCGAGATGCTGCGGATCGCCGCGGATGTCGGATATCCGGAGACCGCGTTCCTGCTCTCCTCCGCGACCGTCGACGGCGTCCGGCGGCACCGGATCCGATATTGGTCGCCCGCCGCGGAGGTCCCGTTCTGCGGGCACGCGACCGTCGCCACCGCCGTGGTGCTCGCCGAGCGCGAGGGACCGGGCGCGATGGTCTTCGACACGCCCGTGGGTGAAGTCGCGATCGCGGCGACATCAGCGGCGGACGGGATCGAGGTCTCCTTCACGAGCGTCGAGCCGACCGTGCGCGCGCTGGATCCGCAGGTCCTCGGCCGAACCCTCGAGCTGCTCTCGCTGCGCACCGACGACCTGGATCCGGCCTACCCGCCGCGGGAGGCCTTCGCGGGCAACTGGCACCCCGTGCTGGTGCTGCGGGATCCGGAGATCTTCCACCAGTTCCGGTTCGCGCCGGAGCCCGTGGCCGAGCTCATGCTCGCGCAGGGCTGGACCGGCACGATCACCGTGCTGCACGCCCTATCGGAGCGCGAGTTCCTCGCCCGCAACATCTTCCCCGTCGCACGCATCACCGAGGACCCGGCGACCGGATCCGCCGCCGCCGCGACCGGCGCCTACCTGCGCGCGATCGGCCGCGTCCCCGAGGCCCGCATCGTGCGGATCCACCAGGGCGCGCATGTCGGCCGCCCGAGCCTGCTGACGGTCACGATCCCGGAGTCCGGCGGCATCGTCGTGACCGGCGGGGCGACGAGGATCCCGGGCTGAGTCCGCCCGGCCGAATTTCCGACCGTGTCCCACTTTTGGCTGGGTTTCGGCCTGTTTCACAGCCGAAAGTGGGACACCACCCCGCACAAAGTGGGACACGGTGGGCACCGCCCCTCCCCGGAGCGGGCGCAGGAATGGCCGGCCCTGCCTCACACCTCCAGGAAGGCACCCTCCAGGAACGAGGCGAGCTCGTCGACACCGTCGAGCGGCAGGATCGCGGCGACGTACTGGTCCGGGCGGACCACCACCACCACGCCTTCGCGGGACAGCTCGCGCTCGGCGAAGATGTCCGTCGTCGACCAGTGCGAGGGCGCCGCGGCGTACAGCTTCTCCCAGTCGGTGAGACCGAGCGGGCCGGTCTTCGGCTGGAACAGCGCGGGGGCGGTCGTGACGTCGAGGTCCTCGTAGGACTGCTGCGAGATCGCCTTCACATCGAACACCGCGTCCACGTCGCCGTCGGCCGGGGTGAAGCGGGCGAGCACGGGCGCCGCGGCCTCGGCCCACGCGTCCAGCCCGGAACCGGCGGCGTCGCCGAACGCGTACAGGCGCCAGCGGCCGTCGGCCTTGGCGTGGTGGCCCAGGTGGATGACGTTGCCGTCGGATACGCGCACGACCTCGGCGCTCTTGAAGCGCTTGCCGAGCGGGAAGCCCGCGGCCAGCGCCTGATGCGCATCGGATCCGGTGATCATCGACGAGGTGTACTGCGTCATGAACCCCGAGGGGAACTCCGCCGTAGCGAGGTAGTACTTCGCCAGCTCCTGCGGGTCCGAGATCTCCTCGGGCTTGCGCGCCATGAGCGAGGACCACTCGCGGTCGAAGTCGATGAGCTGCTGGGCGACAGGATGCCGCTCGGCGCCGTAGGTCGACAGCAGCGCGGCGGGGGCGCGGCCGGTGAGCACCGAGCCGAGCTTCCAGCCGAGGTTGAATCCGTCCTGCATCGACACGTTCATGCCCTGCCCCGCCTTGGCGCTGTGCGTGTGGCAGGCGTCGCCGGTGAGGAAGACGCGCGGCGCGGCGACGGAACCGGGATCCACGTCGTCGAAGCCGTCCGTGATCCGGTGGCCGACCTCGTACACGCTGTGCCAGGCGACCTCCTTCACGTCGATCGCGTAGGGGTGCAGGATCTCGTTCGCCTTGGTGATGATCGCCTCGATCGGCGTCGCGCGCACGGCGTGGTTGTCGTCGGCGGCGACCTCGCCGAGATCGATGTACATGCGGCTGAGGTAGCCGCCCTCGCGCGGGATGTGCAGGATGTTGCCCGCCTCGGCGTTGATCGCGCACTTGGTGCGCCAGTCCGGGAAATCGGTGTTGACCAGCACGTCCATGACGCCCCAGGCGTGCGCGGAGATCCCGCCGACGTGCTTGCGGCCGATCGCCTCGCGCACGCCGCTGCGGGCGCCGTCGCAACCGGCGACGTACTTCGCGCGGATGGTGCGCTCCTCGCCTGCGCGCTCCCCCGCGGAGTAGCGCACCCGCACCTCGACGGGGTGCTCCCCCTCCTCGTGCACGGTGAGGCCGAGGAACTCCACGCCGTAGTCCGGCAGGATCCGCCCCGGGCCGTCGGCGGCTGCTTCGGCGAAGTAGTCGAGCACGCGCGCCTGGTTCACGATGAGGTGCGGGAACTCGCAGATGTCGTAGGCGTAGTCGGCGGTCCGCGCGGTACGGACGATGTTCTGGCGGTTCTCCGGATCCGGGCCCCAGAAGTTCATCCAGCCGATGTTGTAGGCCTCGGCGACGATCCGCTCGGCGAAGCCGAACGCCTGGAAGGTCTCGACACTGCGCGGCTGGATGCCGTCCGCCTGGCCGAGCACGAGGCGTCCGCCGCGCTTCTCGATCATCCGCGTGGTGACGTCGGGATACTGCGACATCTGGGCGGCGAGGAGCATGCCCGCAGGGCCGGATCCGACGATCAGGACATCCATCGTGTCGGGGAGGTCCGCGGGACGGTCGATGCCCGTCCCTGCGGCGGGGAGCACGCGGGGGTCGTGGGAGACGTATCCGTGGTGGTGGAACTGCATCGTCGTCGATTCCTTCCTGACGGCGCCGTCGGGCTCGGTTCGGGCTGGTGCGCGGATCATGCGCTTCGCGAGAATGTCTTGCGCCTCGCATCGTCGTGTTCTATATTCGAACATGACGTTCTACTATTGAACACAGACTATCCGAGGTCGCGCGAGCGATCAAGACGCGAGGAGCATTCATGGCCGACGCCCCCGCTTCGCAGACCCTCAGCCGCGGCATCCGGATCCTGGAGGTCCTCGCCGACGCGCGCGGACCCCTCTCGATCGACGAGATCGCCGCAGCGCTCGGCGTGCACCGCTCGATCGCCTACCGGCTGCTGCGCACGCTCGAGGATCACGGGCTCGTCTCGCGGGACGCCTCGGGCCTCGTCGCGCTGGGTGCGCGCATGGCCGCCCTCGCCGCCGGCGTCGCGAACGATCTGCAGGCTGAAGCCCTCCCCGAGCTCACCGCCGTCGCGAACGAGCTCGGCATGACCTGCTTCCTCGCGGTGCTCGACGGCGAGGAATGCATCACCCTCGTGAGCGTGGAGCCGCGCCACGCCGTGGCGAGCGTCGCCCAGCACCCTGGCGCGCGGCACTCGGTCACCGTAGGCGCGCCGGGCAAGGCGATCCTCGCCCAGCTCACCGAGCCGGAGTGGCCCTCGGGCGCCGGTGCGGCGCTGCGCGCGGAGGCCGCCGGCGTGCGCACCACGGGATACGCCACGAGTCATGACGAGGTGATCCCGACCGTGCAGTCCGTGGCGGTGCCACTCGCCCTGCGCGGACAGCGCCCGGCCGCGATCGCCGTCCTGCACGTCGCCACGGACCGCACCGACGCGGAGATCGCCGCACGCCTGGAGCGCTCGGCGACGACGATCCGCGACGCGCTCGGGGCCTGAGCCGGACCACCAGCCTCAGTCCGCAGGACGAACGCAACTCTGCAGGACGATCACGCATCGTCCTGCAGAGTTGCAAGGAACCTTCGGAGTTGCGGGCGCGGAGCAGCCCCGCGCCCGCCGGCCTCAGACCCGCGAGAGCCCGCGGATCGGACTGACGGCCTGCTCGGCCTCGGCCTCCGGCCCGAGCGGGATGCCGCTGCGGTCGCGCAGCAGGAGCGTCGCGAGAAGGCCGATCACGGTCATGCCCGCGAGGTACCAGGTGACGGCCATGGTGGATCCGGTGGCCTGCACGATCGCGGTCGCGATCGTCGGAGCGAAGGCGCCTCCGGCGATGGCCCCGATCGCGTAGGAGATCGAGACTCCGGAGAACCGGATCGAGGCGGGGAAGAGCTCGGTGTACAGCGCCGCCTGCGGACCGTACGTGAAGCCGAGACCGATCGTGAGGATGGCGAGGGCCACGAACAGCAGTCCGACCTGCCCCGTGTTCACCAGCGGGAACAGCGTGAACACGCCCACGAGCTGCAGGATCCATCCGACGATGTAGGTGGTCCGGCGCCCGATCCGATCCGAGATCCATCCGGCGACCAGGGTCGACAGCAGCCAAGTGACGGCAGAGCCGGCCACCGCCCACAGCACGGGTCCGCGGTCGAGCTTGAGCGCACCATCGGGGTTGGTCGCGTACCCCTGGATGTAGCCCCCGGTGGTCATGTAACCGACTGCGTTGTTGCCGGCGAAGACGAGTGCAGCGATGATCACGAGCAGCAGGTGCTTGCGGAACAGCTGCACGATCGGCATGCTCGCCGCCTCCTTGCGCTCGGCCAATTCGGTGAACACCGGGCTCTCCTCGACCCGGCGCCGCACGTAGTAGCCGACCACGATCAGCACCACGCTGAGCAGGAACGGGATCCGCCAGCCCCAGGACAGGAACTGGTCGCCCGGCGCGACCAGCGCCATGACCGCCATCACGCCAGAGGCGATCAGCAGGCCGAGTGGCACGCCGATCTGCGGCGCCGCACCGAAGATGCCGCGCTTGGCCTTGGGTGCGTGCTCGACGGCCATCAGCACCGCGCCACCCCACTCCCCGCCGGCCGAGATGCCCTGCAGGATGCGCAGCAGCACCAGCAGGATCGGCGCCGCGACCCCGATCGCGTTGGCATCGGGAAGCACGCCGATCAGCGCTGTCGCCGCACCCATCAGGATCAGCGTCCACATCAGGACCGCCTTGCGACCGAATTTGTCGCCGAAGTGGCCGGCCAGGAATGCGCCAAGGGGGCGGAACAGGAAGCTGACGCCGACCGTCGCGAAACCGACCAGAGCGCTGTTGGCACCGAGATCCTTGAAGAAGAGCTGGCCGAACACCAGTCCCACCGCGGTGGCGTAGATGAAGAAGTCGTACCACTCGACCGTGGTGCCGATGACGGTGGCGAAGACCACCCGCCGCCGGTCCGCCGCTGAGGCGATGGTTCCTGTGGGCGTGAAGCCCGGGGAGGATTCTGCGGACATGCTGTCTCCTTTGCATGGGACGTCGTCGTCTTGGCCGACATCGTCGTCGTGCCCGTCACGAGGGTTCAGGATCCTGCGGACGGATCCCGATCCCATGCTTGCCGGGCTCGACCCGATGATATACGATTTCGAATACGAAGCCAAGGAGCACCCTCTCTGGCACCCACTGCGCGAGGAGGCGCCCATGTCCGCACCGATCGACCGGCCCGGCAAGATCATCGCGATCCACCTCAACTACCGCTCACGTGCCGACCAGCGCGGACGCACCCCTGCCTCCCCCTCCTACTTCTTCAAGCCGTCCTCCTCCGTGGCCGGCACCGACGGCGTCGTGGAGCGCCCAGCCGGCACCGAGCTGCTCGCCTTCGAGGGCGAGATCGCGCTCATCATCGGCACCGCCGCGCACCGGGTGAGCGTCGAGGACGCCTGGTCGCACGTCGCCTGGGTGACCGCGTCGAACGACCTCGGCCTGTACGACCTGCGCGCGAACGACAAGGGCTCGAACGTCCGCTCCAAGGGCGGCGACGGCTACACCCCGCTCGGCCCCGACCTCATCCCGGCGGCCGACGTCGACCCCGCCGAGCTGCGCGTGCGCGCCTGGGTGAACGGCGACCTGCGCCAGGACGACGAGACCAGCGGCCTGCTGTTCCCGCTCCCGCAGCTGATCGCCGACCTCTCCCAGCACTTCACGCTCGAGCCCGGCGACATCATCCTGACCGGCACCCCTGCCGGATCCAGCGTGATCGTCCCCGGAGACGTGGTCGTGGTCGAGGTCGACGCCCCGCACTCCTCCAAGACGCTCACCTCCGGCGGACTGCGCACGACCGTCACGCAGGGCACCGTCGCCTTCGACGGCGCTCTCGGATCCCTCCCCGCCGTGGACGACCTTCAGCGCGCGGAGGCCTGGGGCTCGCGCGAAGACGCGGGTCTTGCCCCCGCCGCCGAGCCCGTCGAAGCGCCCGCCGCGACGCCCGCAGCTTCCGGGCTCGACCCGCAGCTCCGCGCCAAGCTCATCGCGGCGCCGACCGCCGGCCTCAGCGCCCAGCTCCGCAAGCGCGGCCTGCACGCGTGCTTCATCGACGGCGTCTCGGCCAATCTGCCCGGAGCGAAGATCGTCGGCACCGCGAAGACCCTGCGCTTCGTCCCCGCCCGTGAAGACCTCTTCAAGAGTCACGGCGGCGGCTACAACGCGCAGAAGCGCTGCTTCGACGCCGTCGACGAGGGCGAGATCATCGTGATCGAGGCCCGCGGCGACGCCACCACCGGAACGCTCGGCGACATCCTCGCGCTGCGCGCCAAGGCCCGCCGCGCCGCCGGCGTGGTCACCGACGGCGGCGTGCGCGATTTCGCGGCGGTCGCGGAGATCGGCCTGCCCGTGTTCTCGCAGGGCGCGCACCCCTCCGTGCTCGGCCGCAAGCACGTCCCGTGGGACGTCGACGTGACGATCGCCTGCGGCGGTGCCACGGTGCAGCCGGGCGACATCATCGTCGGCGACAGCGACGGCGTGATCGTGATCCCGCCCGCCCTCGTCGAAGAGGTCGTCGATGCCACCCTCGCGCAGGAGGACGAGGACGCCTGGATCGCCGAGCAGGTGGAGGCCGGCCACCCGGTGGACGGGCTCTTCCCGATGAACGCCGCCTGGCGCGCGAAGTACGACGCCGTGCAGGCCGACCGGTTCCTGAGCGAGCGCAGCGAGACGAAGAACGACTGATGACCGACATCCTCGCCGGCAGCAAGTCGGAGCAGGCGTACGCCTGGATCCGCGCGCGCATCGCCTCCCACGCCTACGGTCCCGGCTTCCGCCTGGTGCTCGGCACGATCGCGGACGAGCTCGGCATGAGCGTGGTCCCGGTGCGCGAGGCGATCCGCAGGCTCGAGGCCGAAGGGCTCGTCACGTTCGAGCGCAACGTCGGCGCGCGGGTCACGCTCGTCGACGAGAGCGAGTACGCGCACACCATGCAGACCCTGGGCCTGGTGGAGGGCGCGGCGACGTCGCTGTCCGCCCCGCTCCTGGACGCGTCGGCACTGGATCAGGCGCTCGAGGTCAACGACCGGATGACGCGCCTCCTCGAGAACTTCGACGCGCACCGGTTCACCGAGCTGAACCGCCAGTTCCACTCCGTGCTCTACGAACCGTGCCCGAACCCGCACATCCTCGACCTCGTGCACCGCGGCTGGGCGCGCCTGAGCGGCATCCGCGAGTCGACGTTCGCCTTCGTCCCGGGACGCGCCGAGCACTCCGTCGAGGAGCACATCCAGATCGTGGAGCTGATCCGCACGGGTGCCGATCCTCTCGAGATCGAGCTCGCCGCCCGCAACCACCGCTGGCGCACGCGCGACGCGTTCCTCGCGGCGCTGCACCCCGAGATCCTCTGACCGCACCACCGAAGCCATTCAGAACCACCCCGGAAGGACGATGATGACCGACGCCTACGCCCCGGCAGATCTGCCGGAGAAGATCCAGCACTATATTGACGGCGAGTTCGTCGACTCCCTCGACGGCGACACCTTCGAGGTGCTCAACCCCGTCACGAACGAGACCTATGTGCTCGCCGCCGCCGGCAAGAAGGCCGACATCGAGCGCGCCGTCGCCGCCGCCAAGCGCGCCTTCGACGAGGGCCCCTGGCCGCGCATGGTCCCCCGCGAGCGCTCGCGCGTGCTGCACAGGATCGCCGACATCGTCGAATCCCGCGATGCGCGCCTCGCCGAGCTGGAGTCGTACGACTCCGGCCTCCCGATCACGCAGGCGCTGGGCCAGGCCCGCCGCGCCGCCGAGAACTTCCGCTTCTTCGCGGACCTGATCGTCGCGCAGGCCGACGACGCGTTCAAGGTGCCCGGCAAGCAGATGAACTACGTCAACCGCAAGCCGATCGGCGTCGCGGGTCTCATCACGCCGTGGAACACCCCGTTCATGCTCGAGTCGTGGAAGCTCGGCCCCGCGCTCGCGACCGGCAACACGGTCGTCCTGAAGCCCGCCGAGTTCACGCCGCTGTCCGCGTCCCTGTGGGCGGGCATCTTCGAGGAAGCAGGACTCCCGAAGGGCGTCTTCAACCTCGTCAACGGCCTCGGCGAGGACGCCGGCGACGCGCTCGTCAAGCACCCCGACGTGCCGCTCATCTCGTTCACCGGCGAGAGCCGCACCGGCCAGATCATCTTCGGCAACGCCGCGCCGTTCCTGAAGGGCCTGTCCATGGAGCTCGGTGGCAAGAGCCCCGCCGTGGTGTTCGCCGACGCCGACCTCGACACCGCGATCGACGCCTGCATCTTCGGCGTGTTCTCGCTGAACGGCGAGCGGTGCACGGCCGGATCCCGCATCCTCGTGCAGCGCGAGGTCTACGACGAGTTCGTCGAGCGCTACGCGGCGCAGGCCAAGCGCGTCAAGGTCGGGCTGCCGCACGACCCGACGACCGAGGTCGGCGCCCTGGTGCACCCGGAGCACTACGACAAGGTCATGAGCTACGTCGAGATCGGCAAGGGCGAAGGCCGCCTCGTCGCCGGCGGCGGACGCCCCGAGGGCTTCCCCACGGGCAACTACGTCGCGCCGACCGTGTTCGCCGACGTCGCCCCTGATGCCCGGATCTTCCAGGAGGAGATCTTCGGCCCGGTCGTCGCGATCACCCCCTTCGACACCGACGAGGAGGCGCTCGCCCTCGCGAACAACACGCGCTACGGCCTCGCCGCCTACATCTGGACCAACGACCTCAAGCGCGCGCACAACTTCGCGGGCGCCGTCGAAGCCGGCATGGTGTGGCTGAACTCGAACAACGTGCGCGACCTGCGCACCCCGTTCGGCGGTGTGAAGGCGTCCGGACTCGGTCACGAGGGCGGCTACCGCTCGATCGACTTCTACACCGACCAGCAGAGCGTGCACATCACGCTCGGCGCCCCGCACAACCCGGTGTTCGGCAAGCAGACGCCGCCCGCCGAGCAGGACCTCGACGACCCGGACCCCCGCTGACCGGATCCCGAAACTCATCACGCAAGGACGCTGACATGACCAATCGTGCAGACATGACGCCCACCTCCTCCGGCTTCTTCACCAGCCAGGAGGCGCCCATCACGACCGACAACCCGGTCGCCACCCCCTCCTCTCCGCCGCCGGACGTGCTCCGCTGCGCGTACATGGAGCTCGTCGTCACCGACCTCGCCGCCTCGCGGGTGTTCTACGTCGACGTGCTCGGCCTGTACGTGACCGAGGAGGACGACGAGGCGATCTACCTCCGCTCCACGGAGGAGTTCATCCACCACAACCTCGTGCTGCGCAAGGGCCCGGTCGCGGCCGTCGCCGCGTTCTCGTACCGCGTGCGGACGCCGGAGGATCTCGACCTCGCGGTCGCGTTCTACACCGAGCTCGGCTGCGACGTGCGCCGCAACCCCGACGGCTTCGTGAAGGGCATCGGCGACTCGGTGCGCGTCGTGGATCCGCTCGGCTTCCCGTACGAGTTCTTCTTCCAGACCGACCACGTCGAGCGGATGAGCTGGCGCTACGACCTGCACATCCCGGGCGAGCTCGTGCGCCTTGATCACTTCAACCAGGTCACGCCCGACGTGCCGCGCGCCGTGAAGTACATGCAGGACCTCGGCTTCCGCGTCACGGAGGACATCCAGGACGACGAGGGCACGGTCTACGCCGCCTGGATGCGCCGCAAGCCCACCGTGCACGACACCGCCATGACCGGCGGCGACGGCCCCCGCATGCACCACGTGTGCTTCGCGACGCACGAGAAGCACAACATCCTCGCGATCTGCGACAAGCTCGGCGCCCTCCGCCGCTCCGACGCGATCGAGCGGGGACCTGGCCGCCACGGCGTGAGCAACGCGTTCTACCTGTACCTGCGCGACCCCGACGGCCACCGCGTCGAGGTCTACACGCAGGACTACTACACGGGCGACCCCGACAACCCGGTGATCACGTGGGATGTCCACGACAACCAGCGCCGCGACTGGTGGGGCAACCCCGTCGTCCCGTCCTGGTACACCGACGCATCGCTCGTGCTCGACCTGGACGGCAACCCGCAGCCGGTCGTCGCCCGCACCGACTCCAGCGAGATGGCCGTGACGATCGGCGCCGACGGGTTCAGCTACACCCGGCCCGCCGACGACGAGGCCATGCCGGAGTGGAAGCAGGGCGAGTACAAGCTCGGCCACCAGCTGTAGTCCGGCCATTCGGGGTCGTTGAGCGAGGACGCGCAGCGACCGAGACGAAACGCGGCGCACTTGCAGAACACCGCGTTTCGTCTCCCGCCGACTTCGCCGGTGCTCGCTCAACGACCCCCTTGCACGAAAGGATCGACCCATGCTCCCCGAATCCACCATCACCGCGCTTGCCGCAGAGCTGGCCGAGGCCGACCGCACGCACGCCGTGATCCCGCGCATCACAGCGCGTCACCCCGAGGCGACCGTCGAGGACTCGTACGCGATCCAGGGCGTCTGGCGCGACGCGCAGGTGGCCGCAGGGCGCAGGCTCGTGGGGCGCAAGATCGGCCTGACCTCGAAGGCCATGCAGCAGGCCACCGGCATCACGGAGCCCGACTACGGCGTGATGTTCGACGACACCGTGTACCCCTCCGGATCCGAGATCCCGGTCGACCACTTCTCGAACGTGCGCATCGAGGTCGAGCTCGCGTTCGTGCTGAAGGCGCCGCTCTCCGGCCCCGACTGCACGCTCGAGGACGCCCTCGCCGCGATCGACTACGCCGTGCCGGCGCTCGAGGTGCTGAACTCGCACATCGAGCTCGAGGGCCGCACGATCGTCGACACGATCAGCGACAACGCCGCCTACGGGGCCATGGTGCTCGGCACCGTGCACAAGCGTCCCGACGAGATCGACCTGCGCTGGGTGCCCGGCGTGCTGTCGCGCAACGGCGAGATCGAGGAGACCGGCGTCGCCGCCGGCGTGCTGGGTCACCCGGCCACCGGCGTCGCGTGGCTGGCGAACAAGTTCCATCAGCACGGCGCGCGTCTCGAGGCAGGCGAGATCATCCTGGCAGGATCGTTCACGCGCCCGATGTGGGTGGCGCGCGGCGACGAGGTGCTGTGCGACTACGGACCGATGGGAACGATCGAATGCCGCTTCGTCTGAATCCGACCTTCCGCGAGCACCTGGCCGGTGCCGACCGCGCCCTGATCGGGATGTGGTCGTGCACGGGCAGCCCGCTCGTGACGGAGATCGCGGCCGGGAGCGGTCTGGACTGGCTGCTCATCGACGGCGAGCACTCCGCCAACACGCTGGACTCGCTCCAGGTGCAGCTGCAGGCCGTCGCCGCCTACCCGATCACGCCCCTCGTGCGCGTGCCCTGGAACGACCCTGTGACCATCAAGCAGGTGCTCGATATCGGCGCGCAGAACCTCATCGTGCCGATGATCTCGTCAGCCGACGAGGCGCGCGCCGCGGTGGCGGCGACCCGGTATCCCCCCGCGGGCATCCGCGGCGTCGGATCCGCCCTGGCTCGCAGCGCCCGCTGGAACCGCGTCGAGGGCTACCTCCTCGAGGCCGCGCAGCACGTGTCCCTGACCGTGCAGATCGAGACCTCGGCGGGCGTGGCGGCGGCGGCCGAGATCGCCGCCGTCGACGGCGTGGATGCGGTGTTCGTCGGCCCCTCCGATCTGTCGGCGTCGATGGGCCTGCTCGGGCAGCAGACCCACCCCGACGTCGTCGCGGCCGTCGAGCACGTGTTCGCCGCGGTGGCCGCCGCCGGAAAGCCGGTCGGCGTGAACGCGTTCGACCCGATCGCGGCCGATGGGTACATCGCCGCCGGCGCCTCGTTCGTCGCCGTGGGCGCCGACGTCGCCCTGCTCGCCCGCGCCTCCGAGGCCCTCGCGAAGCGCTTCCTCCCGGCGCCGGCCTCCGGCCCCGCCGTGAGCTACTGACCCCCGTTCAGAGCGCTCAGATCGCCGCGCTGCGCGCCGCGGGCTGGATCGTGATCGAGGTGACCGCCCCGCTGCTGAGGCGTCCGGAGGAACTGGCCCGCAGAGTCGCCTCCGCCCTCCGCCGGGCCCGGTGAGCCGCACCCCGGAAACAAAGTGCGCAAATGGCTGTATCCGCGCCGAATATGGAGCCATCTGCGCGCTTCGACAGCGGAGCAGGACCGGCCGGACCGAACGGACCTGCCAGGATGGGGCGGGTGAAGAAGGCCCTCGCAGCTCTGCAGGACCGCGGGTTCCGCTGGTTCTTCCTGGCGCGCACCCTCACGCTCGTCACGGGCTCGATGTCGTCGATCGCGCTCGCGTTCGCGGTGCTGAGCATCGACAACGACGCCGGTGCGCTCTCGATCGTGCTCACCGCGTTCACCGTGGCGAACATCGTCTTCCTGCTGCTCGGCGGCGTCGTCGCGGATCGGCTGCCGCGCGCGCTCGTGATCCAGACCAGCTATGTAGTGGACATCCTCTCGATCGGCACCACGGCCGCCCTGCTCTTCACGCACACCGCCACCGTGCCGCTGCTCGCCGGCCTCGCCGCGCTGAACGGCGCCTCCGCCGCGTTCGTGATGCCCGCGATGCAGGGGCTGATCCCGCAGCTGACCACGCCCGGTCATCTGCAGCAGGCGAACGCCCTGCTGTCCTTCGCCCGGTCCGCCACCACGATCGCGGGCCCGGTGGTCGCGGGAGGCATCGTCGCCCTCGCCGGTCCCGCCTGGGTCATGGTGATCCAGGCGGCCGGCTGGGCGCTCGCGATCGTCTTCCTGGCGCTCGTGCGCCTTCCGCCACCGGTCCGCGGGCAGCGTGCAGGACTGTTCCACGATCTGCACGACGGGTGGCGTGAGTTCTGGTCCCGCCCGTGGCTCTGGATCGTCGTGCTCGCGTTCATGGTCCTCAACGCGATCCATGCGGGCGCCTGGGGCGTCGCTGGTCCGTACATCGCGAAGAACGATCCACTCCTCGGCATCGCAGGGTGGGGATGGGTGGTCAGCGCGGAAGGTGCCGGCGTGCTGGTGATGACGCTGCTGCTGCTCTGGCTGCCGCTGCGGCGTCCGCTGCGGCTCGGCATGCTGGGGATGAGCGCGCTGGCGATCCCGCTCACGCTCCTCGGGGTGCACCCCTCCGTGCTGCTCCTGGTCGCCGCGGCCTTTGTCGCAGGTGCGGGTGTCGAGGTGTTCAGCACCGGCTGGAACGTCACGATGATGGAGCAGATCCCGGAGGAGAAGCTCTCCCGGGTGTCCAGCTACGACATGCTGGGCAGTTTCGTCGCGATGCCGATCGGCACCCTCGCGTTCGGCTGGCTGATCGCGCGCGCCGACGTGACGGCGCTCATGGTGGGCTCGGCGATCGTCTACGCCGTCATCGCCCTGGGCACGATGCTGGTCCCGAGCATCTGGCGCATGGGACGGGCGACGGCTCCGGCCGAACGCGAGCCCGTCTCGGACGGCGTCTGACTGGCGCATTCATAGGCGTCCGCGGCAGGATGAGGGCATGACCTTCCCCGCTCTCGCGCCTCTCGCCGACCGCGCCGCGCTGTTCGCCGCCCTCCGTCAGGACCAGCTGGTCGCGGCGACCGCCGCTCTGGGCGAGCACCGCTGGGACGCCGATCTCGCGGCGGGCACCCTCACCTTCACCTCGGAGACGGATCCGAACCGCCGACTCGTCGCGCGTGCATCGCTCGTCGCCACGATCGCCCCGGGACCCCGCTCGCTGATGTGGGCCTGGGCGCACCCCCAGGGCGGATCCGACCCGTCGGTCGCGAGCCTGCGCGACTACGGCACGACGTACTCGATCGACGAGCTCTCGAACGCGGAGCTGCCCTTCCCGGCCGAGGCCGACGCGGACCTGGACGGCTGGATCGCCGGCGCCGCGCACCAGATCGGCGCGATCGCCGAGGAGATCACCGGACGCTCGCCGTACTACTCCGCACCCGTCGGCAGCGGCACGCGGGCCGTGTTCCTGCTCGACGCTCCCCTTCCTCCGCTCACGGTCTCCGACGCCGTCGTCGCGCTGCCGCGGATCCTGTCCGAGCTGACGCTCTCCGATGCCCGCTCCTCGGTGTGGGATCTGGCGAGGCTCGCAGGCTGGAACATGCAGTGGGCCGACGAGGCCTACTCGGCAGCGGTCGTCAGCGACGCGAGCGGCAGCGCCACGTTCCGCTTCGACGAGTACGCCCGCATCGCCGGCGTCGAGTCGCAGCTCGGGCAGGTCCCGCAGGCCTGATCCGGGCGACCCGAAGCGCCCGTCGATGCGCTCGGTCCCGCGCGTCGCGGTCGTCCTCGCGCTCGTCGCCGTCGCACTTCTGCTCTCCGCCGGTCCCGCCGCCGCACATGTGACCACGGTCGCCTATGCCGATCTGACCGCGGCGGGCCCGACCGATGTCCGCGTCGAGTTCGATCTGCAGTACGAGCTGCTCAGCGCGTCCGCCGCCAAGGCGCAGGGCGATCCCGCGCTCTTCGCCGATGCCATCGGGCACCCCGGTCAGGGCGCCGAGGATCAGGTTCTCGCCGACCATGCCGCGGCCATCATCGCCTACACGACGGCGCGCTTCCACGTCGCGGTCGACGGCGGCTCGGAATGTCTGCCGCACGCCGATGGCCCCGCCGCATTCCACAGCAGGGACGCGACCGACTACGCGCGCTTCGCGGTGCACTACGCCTGCGATGCCGGGCATGGCGGCGGGTTCGTCGTTCGGAGCGCCCTGTTCCCCGACTCGGAGGGCATGGTCACCGACACCAAGACGATCGTGACCTACGCGCTCGGCGGCCGCAGCGGCAGCGCCGCCCTCGACGCCGCCGATCCGCAGTTCTCGACCGCGCAGCCGTGGACGGAGCGCTTCGCCGAGTTCTTCCTCCTCGGCGCCGAGCACCTGCTGACCGGGATCGACCACATCCTGTTCCTCCTCGCGCTCATCATCAGCTCGCGACGCCTGCGCGACGTGGTCTTCGCGGCGACCTGCTTCACGGTGGCCCACTCGATCACCTTCCTGCTCGCCGCACTCGGGTTCGTGCACATCGGCGCGAACGTGGTGGAGCCCGCGATCGCGCTGTCGATCGCCGCCGTCGCGGGCTGGCACCTGTGGGAGGAGCGCCTCCGGCGCGCGGCGCGACGGCGGGGAGAGCCGGCACCCCCGCCCAGCCGGCAGGCCGCCCTGCTGCGCCTCGGGATCGTGTTCGGCTTCGGCCTCATCCACGGCCTCGGCTTCGCGACCGCACTGAAGATCGAGGAGCCGTGGTCGTGGACCCTGCTGTGGTCGCTCCTCGTCTTCAACCTGGGGATCGAGGCGGTGCAGCTGTCCGTCATCCTCGTCGTGTTCCCGCCGCTCCTGCTGCTGCGCCGCCGCATGCCGCGGACGGCGACAGCACTCGGCGTCGTCGTCACGGCCGTGGTGCTCCTGTTCGGCCTGCTCTGGTTCGCGATGCGGGCGCTCGGACTGCCCGGCACACCCTGAACCCAGGGCTTCTCAACGACCGAGGGCTTCTCAGCGACCGAGCCGCTGGCGTGCCGTGTTCCTGCCCGCACCGACGGGTTCGTGCGCCGTGGCGGCGGCGAGTCCGAACAGCGGCATGTCGGCGTAGACCGCCTCCATCTCCCCCGCCGGCACCTGGTACGTCTCGTGCCAGACGCCGACGCTGCCGGATCCGAGCAGCGTGCGCATGAAGTCGCGCCACGGCTGCAGATGCGGGGCGTCGCGGTCCGCCGCGAAACGCTGCAGGTGCTCCGGGCTCTCCCAGTACGAGAGCAGGATCGTCGTGCGTCCCAGCCAGCTCTCGCAGCCGAGCATGCCCGCCTCCGGATGCTCGGCGAGATGCCGCAGCATCTTCGGCATCTGCCGCGCCACGCGCTGCACGCGACCCAGCTGCCACCACTTGTTCGCCCGCATCCCGATGACGAACACCGTGATGTCGCTGCGGTCCACGGCCGCCGTGTACCGACCGGGGAAGACCTTCTCGCTCATCGCCGTTTCCTCTCGAACGTTGTTATAGAACATTGTTACAGAACGACGTTACGATAGGATCGCTGACATGGCAAGACCCATCACACACGACGCGAATCTGCGCTCCCGACTGATCGAGGTCGCTTCGGCGATGATCGACCGGGACGGTCCGGAGCGCTTCTCCGTGCGCGAGGTGGCAGGGGGAGCCGAGACCTCGACGTCGGCCGTCTACTCGCTGTTCGGCAGCAAGGCGGATCTGATCACCGCCGTGGTCGCGGACTCGTTCGCCTCGTTCGCCCTGGCGCAGCGCGAGGCGGAACCGCGGGGCCTGCGCGCCCTCGGCGAGGCGTATCGCGCGTGGGCGCTGCAGCATCCCGACCGCTATCGGCTCATGTTCAGCGGCGCAATCGCCGGCGCACCCCACGGCGTCGCCGGCGGCGGCGATCCAGAGCCTGATCCGGAGCTGGACGCGCTCCTCCCCCTCGCCCGCACCCTCACCGGCGCGGACCGGGTCGACGAGGGCGTCGACCTGCGCAGCACGCTGGCCGTCTGGGCGCAGGTGCACGGCGCGGTCAGCCTCGAGCTCGCGGGCGTCGCCCCGCCTTGGATCGATACCGACGCGGTGTACGCCACGGTGCTCGACGCGATCGCCGCGGTGCACCCCGGCCGCTGACGCTCACCCGGCGGGCGGCTGGGTAGCATGAGCCGCATGAGCGCCCTCGACCTCATCCCCGCCGGCCGCACTTTCACCCCCGACGACATCGTCGTCTATGCGGATCCGCGCCGCCGCTCCCTTGACGAGGCGCTCCGGGACGCCGACCTGCTCGTCAGCTGTCCGCACGCCGGGGCCGCGATCCCCGCGGAGCTCGCCGACTTCCTCTCCCCCGCGCTCACCCGACGACTGCAGTACGACTTCACCGACGTCGCGACGGCCGCGATCGTGCGGCGCTGGGCATCGCAGGATCCGCGGGTGGTCGCTGTGATCAACCCGCATCCGCGGCTCGTGCGCGATCCCAACCGCGCGAGGCCCGCGGACGTCGCCGCCGATCTGACCGCCGCGATCGAGCGCGTGCGCGCGGCCGGCCCCTGGCAGAAGGTGGACCTCTCCGGGGCGGATGCGATCCGCCCCGTCACGTTCTCGTTCTTCCCGATCATCGAGGTGCCCGACACCGAGGCGGGGCTGCACCGTCTCGTCGACGCGTTCGTCGAGGTCGCCGAGCGCGGTCTCGGGGTGTACGAGCGCACCCGCGACGAACTGACCGAGCGGATGGTCGCGGAGCGCCTGCGCGCCGGGGGCCGCCTCACGCGGCTGTCGTTCCACGACACCATGAACACCACGACCACGAAGGACGGCGCCGTCGTCGTCCCCCGCGCCGAGAAGGACCGGCTGCCCCGCATCGTCGCGCTCTCCAACCGCGGCGACGCCCGCGGCGAGGAGCGCGATCCCGCCGACCCGCCGACCATGGCTCCCGCGCGTCTGCGCGCTCTGGCCGAGGCGCACCGCGTCGGCTTCGAAGCCGCCGACCCCGGCGACGTCGCCCTGAACCGGCCCTACCTCGGCAGCCAGGAGATCCTCGCCGCCGGTGCCCGGTTCCGCGCGCTCGCGGACCAGGCCGCCGGAGCGGGCGCGGAGTTCGATGCCGTGCAAGCCGAGTTCCTCCGCGAGTTCCTGCTCGGCGACGAGGCGACCGCACAGCTGCACCGGCCAGGCACCGACTGGATCACCGAGGATCCCGCCCACGTCGACCGGCTCGCCGCGGCCTGCCGTCGCTCCTGGGACCTGTACCGCGCAGGCTGATCCGTAGCGGGGCCCGTCGTCGGACGGGCGCGGATCACCCGCCCCAGAGCACGCCGAACAGCGCGCCGAACCCGATGGTCGTCACCGCCAGGATCAGCGTGGGCGCGAAGAATGAGTGATCCACGAGCTTGGTGCCGAGCTTCGTCGTGCCGGAGGTGTCGAAGTTCGCCGCGGCGATCTGCGATCCGTTGGTCGGCAGCAGGTAGATGCCGGCGAACGCCCCGGCCCACATGCCGGAGAGCAGCCCGAGCGGGATCCCCGCCGCGAGGCCGATCGGCACGATCGTGCGGGTGGCCGTGGACTGGCTCGTGGTGAGGACGCAGACCAGGAAGACGCCGAGCGCGAAGATCCACGGGGCGGCGGTGACGAGGCCTCCCACCCCCTCCGAGATGAGCTTCGCGTGCGCGCCGAGGAAGGTGTCGGTGAGCCACGCCAGGCCGAACAGCGCGATCGCCGAGACCATACCGGCCTTGAACACCGTCATCGTCGGGATCTCGCCGACCTTGGGACGGGAGACGAGGAGGATCACGGTTCCGGCGACGAACATCACGATCTCGATGATCGGCGTCATGCTCACGGGGTCGCCCGAGGCGTCGAGCGGGCGGAGCGCCTTGAACAGGCCGAACAGCACGATCACGGCGACGCCGAGCAGGAAGATGATCGCCGCGTTGCGGCCGGCGGAGGTCACGGTCACGTCGGCTTTGACCTCGGCGGCGCCGGTGCGCGGTGGCGCGAGCTCACCACGGGCGATCTTCGCCTGCACCTCCGGATCCTCGGCGAGCTCCTTGCCGAGACGGTTCACGACGAAGCTCGACACCACGATGCCGACGACGGCGGCCGGGATCGTCACCTTGAGGATGTCCACGAGCTCGAAGTTCCACGGCGCGACATCGGTGAGCGTCACCATCGCGGCCATCGCCGCCGAGACCGGGCTGCAGGCGAGCGCGACGCCGGTCGCGACCACCGACAGCGAGAGGGGGCGCGACGGCCTGATGCCGTTGCGATACGAGAGGTCCTGGATCACGGGCAGCAGCGGATAGAGGATGTTCGACGTCCCCGCCCCGACCGAGAACAGGAACGAGATCAGCGGTGCGACCAGCGTGATCTGCTTCGGGTTGCGCGCGATGAGCTTCGCCGCGACCGACACCATCCAGTCGATCCCCCCGGCGGACTGCATCATCGAGGAGGCGAGCACGACGGACAGCACGATGAGGAGCGCGTCCACGGGCGGCGACCCTGGCGGGACCCGGAACACGAAGACCAGGATCGCGACGCCCGTCCCCCCCCAGAGGCCCAGGCCCACGCCGCTCGAGCGCGTGCCCATCACGATGCAGCCGAGCACCACGAGCAGTTCTGCGATGAACAGGGCGATCTGCATGTGCGTCTCCTCGAGGGTCGCGGACGCGGCCAGCATATTGGTCCTCCGGCCGGCCGCGCACCCCCTGTCCGGCGCGGCGCCCCTACCCGCCCGCCGGGTCGCATGACAGTCTGGACGCATGAAGAATCTGATCGTGCGGTTCGCGTCGCTCTACGTCTTCAACGTCGTCGTGCTGCTCGTGATCGGCTGGCTCACGCCGGCGAAAGTGGGCCTGCATGCGCTGTGGGCGTCCGTGATCCTGACCCTGGCGACGCTCCTCCTCAAGCCGATGCTGAAGAAGGCCGCCACCTCCCTGTCGGCCGGCGGCACCAAGGTCGTGCAGTACCTCGCCGTGTTCGTGGTCGAGTTCCTGATCTGGCTGCTCACGGTCTGGCTGAGCGGCGTGCGCGCCGGAAACGTCTGGGGCTGGATCCTCCCGCCGGTGATCCTGCTGATCGGCTGGGTCGTCTACGACCAGATCGACGACGCGCTGTCCCGCAAGGCCGGTGAGCTGTACGACGCCGCGGGGGCGAAGATCTCCGGGTCCCGCCGCGGATCCGCCTCCCCTGCTTCGTCCGCTCCGTCCGCTTCGTCCACCGCCTCCTCGCCGGCGACCGCCGCAGGGCGTGAGGAGCTCAAGGACGGGCTCACTCCCGAGCAGCGCCGCATGCTCGACGAGCTCGGCTGACCTTCGGGTCCCCGTACGCAGAACGGGCGGATCCGACCTGTCGTCGGATCCGCCCGTTTCGTTCGTGCGGGCTCAGGCCGCGGTGCGCTCCGCGGCCTCGACCACGTTCGTCATGAGCAGCGCGACCGTCATCGGGCCCACGCCGCCCGGGTTCGGCGAGATCCAGCCGGCGACCTCGGCGACCGCCGGATCCACGTCTCCGTGGACCTTGCTCTTGCCGGTCTCCGGATCCGTCTCGCGCGTCACGCCCACGTCGAGCACCGCGGCGCCGGGCTTGACATCGGCGGCGGTGATGAGGTGCTTGACGCCGGCACCGGCGACGATGACGTCGGCCTCGCGCAGGTACGGCGACATGTCGGGCGTTCCCGTGTGCACCTGGGTGACGGTGGCGTTGATGTCACGGCGCGTGAGCAGCAGTCCCATCGGGCGTCCGATCGTGACGCCCCGGCCGACGACCACGACGTGCTTGCCCTTGAGGTCGTAGTCGTTGCGCAGCAGCAGCTCGATCACGCCGCGGGGCGTGCAGGGCAGCGGCGTGCGGATCGGCGCGTTCACGTTCAGCACGAGCCGGCCGAGGTTGGTCGGGTGCAGGCCGTCGGCATCCTTCGCGGGGTCGATCCGCTCGAGGATCGCGTCCGTGTCCAGGTGCTTCGGCAGCGGCAGCTGCACGATGTAGCCGTGGCACGACGGATCCGCGTTGAGCTCGTCGATGACAGCCTCGACCTCGGCCTGCGTGGCGTCGGCGGGCAGTTCGCGCTGGATCGAGTTCATCCCGATCGCCTCGGACTGCCGGTGCTTCATCCCCACGTACAGCTGCGAGGCGGGGTCCGCCCCGACCAGCACCGTGGCGATGCCGGGGACGATGCCCTTCTCCCGCAGCGCGGCGACCCGCTCTGCGAGCTCCGCCTTGATCTCCGCCGCAGCGGCCTTGCCGTCCAGAATCTTCGCGGTCATGTCAACACTCCTTGATACCCTCCGCGGTTCTTATGACCGCGAGACTGCAACTCGGCGATGAGACAGCGCCTCTCGAGCGCACTCTCGTCGCCGAGATGGAGTCTCGCGGTCAGGAATCGGGCCGTGCGCTTACTGCTGCAGGTCCGGGTAGAGCGGGAAGGCGGCTGCGAGCGCGTCCACGCGGGCGCGCAGCGCCTCGACCTCGGCACGATCCGCATCCACACCGAGCTGCAGCGCGAGGGCGATGACGTCGGCGACCTCGGTGAACTCGGCGTCGCCGAAGCCGCGGGTCGCGAGCGCCGGGGTGCCGATGCGCAGACCCGAGGTGACCATCGGCGGACGCGGGTCGTTCGGGACGGCGTTGCGGTTGACCGTGATGTGGATGTCGTGCAGGAGATCCTCGGCCTGCTTGCCGTCGATCTCGGCGTCGCGCAGGTCGACGAGCACGAGGTGCACGTCGGTGCCGCCGGAGCGGACCGCGATGCCCGCGTCCTTCACGTCCTGCTGCGAGAGGCGGTCGGCGAT
Organism: Microbacterium azadirachtae; assembly: GCF_000956505.1. Lineage (GTDB taxonomy): Bacteria > Actinomycetota > Actinomycetes > Actinomycetales > Microbacteriaceae > Microbacterium > Microbacterium azadirachtae_A. Next base: position 72,974 of record NZ_JYIX01000034.1, read on the forward strand.
GAGCGCGGCGCCGCGCAGCACGCGCTCCTGGCGCTCCTTGAACTCCGGGGTGCCGGCGATCTTGAACGCGGTCGCCTTGGCGGCGATCACGTGCATGAGCGGACCGCCCTGCTGGCCGGGGAAGACGGCGGAGTTGATCTTCTTCGCGATCTCGGGGTCGTTCGTGAGGATGAAGCCCGAGCGGGGGCCGCCGATGGTCTTGTGCACGGTCGAGGAGACGACGTGCGCGTGCGGCACCGGGTTCGGGTGCAGGCCCGCAGCGACGAGACCCGCGAAGTGGGCCATGTCGACCCAGAGCAGCGCGCCGACCTCGTCGGCGATCTCGCGGAACGCGGCGAAGTCGAGGGTGCGCGGGTAGGCGGACCAGCCGGCGATGATGACCTTCGGCTTGTGCTCGATGGCGAGGCGGCGCACCTCGTCCATGTCGATGGTCGAGGTCTCCGGGTTCACGCCGTAGGCGACGATGTCGTAGAGCCGGCCGGAGAAGTTGATCTTCATGCCGTGCGTGAGGTGGCCGCCCTGGTCCAGCGACAGGCCGAGCAGGGTGTCGCCGGGGCGGGCGATCGCGTGCAGCACGGCGGCGTTCGCGGTCGCGCCGGAGTGCGGCTGCACGTTCGCGAACTCGGCGCCGAACAGCTCCTTGGCGCGGGCGATCGCGAGCTCCTCGGCGACGTCGACCTCCTCGCAGCCGCCGTAGTAGCGGCGGCCGGGGTAGCCCTCGGCGTACTTGTTGGTCAGCACGGAACCCTGCGACTGCAGGACCGAGACAGGGACGAAGTTCTCCGAGGCGATCATCTCGAGGAACGTCTGCTGACGCTTCAGCTCACGGTCGAGGACCTGGGCGATCTCGGGATCCACCTCGGAGAGAGGCGCGTTGAAGAAACGGTCGGTCATGGCGTGCTCCTTTGACGGTTACGAAGAGAAGGGTGCTCATCGGCCCAGGCGCGCGGTCGAATCCATGACGGTCGCTCCCCGGTGGTGACCCACCCAGACGCCAGTCGCGACATCCACGAGCCTAGCGGATGGGGATGGGGATCCGGAGGGCGATGACGCCGGGGCGTCTCCGCACCCCCGCCCGGGCACGGTACGTTTTGTTCATGGTCCTGCATGATGCACCGTCGCTCATTCCGTTCCCCTCCTCCGTCCAGCTCGGCGAAGCAGACGTCCCGCTCCGGTCCGTGCGCCTCACGGGCGACCCCGACACGGTCGCGCTGCTGCACGCGGACCTGGAAGCGCTGCTCGGCCGAGATGTGCTGAGCGATACAGGGACCACCGAGATCGCACTCGGGATCGACGCGACGCGAGGAACCGTCGAGGGCTACACGCTGGACGCCGACGCCGAGGGGATCCGCATCACCGGGCACGACGCCGCCGGCCTCTTCTACGGCACCCGCACGCTGCTGCAGCTGCTGCGACGCGGCGAGCGCCCCGGAAGCGCAGACGGCGAGTCCGGCTGGTCCGTCCCCGAGGTGCGCATCGAGGACGCACCGCGGTTCCGCTACCGCGGTGTCATGCTCGACGTCGCCCGCCACTTCTTCGGCGTCGCCGACGTCGAACGCTGGATCGACCGCGCCGTCTCGCTCAAGTACAACCACCTGCACCTGCACCTCACGGACGACCAGGGCTGGCGCATCCAGATCGACGCGTGGCCGCAGCTCACCGGCGCCGGGTCCGGCGGCGACGCGACCGGCGGCCCAGGGGGCTTCTACACGAAGGACGACATCCGCGAGATCGTCGCGTACGCCGCCGCCCGGCACATGACGGTCGTCCCCGAGATCGATCTGCCGGGCCACACCCACGCGATCGGACTCGGCTATCCCGACCTCGTCGAGCTCCCGGCGATCACGGAGGCGAACATCACGGAGGCGGCCGCGCTGAACCAGCCGCTGCCGGTGCACGGCGTGCACTACGCGGCCTGGGGCGTGGGGCATTCCTCGGTGAGGATCCATGAGGAGCGCACCTACGACCTCATCCGCGACGTTCTCACCGAGGTCGCCGAGCTGATGCCGGGCCCGTACCTGCACATCGGGGGCGACGAGTGCCTCGGCACATCCGCCGCCGACTTCGCGCTGTTCTTCGAGCGGGCGGGACGCCTGGCCGCGGCGACCGGGAAGACCCCGGTCGCCTGGCACGAAGCGGGCGCCGTCGACGGCCTCGTCACCGGCATGATCGGGCAGTACTGGGGATCCGCCGTGCCGCAGGGCGACCACGCGGCGCACGCCCGTCGCTTCGTGGAGCGCGGCGGCGCGCTCATCCTGTCGCCGTCCGACCGCGCCTACCTCGACATGAAGCCCCGCGCCGACCACCCGCGCGGGCTGGCCTGGGCCGGCATCGTGGCGCTGCGCACCTCGTACGACTGGGATCCCGCGACGGTGCTCGACGGCGTTCCCGCCGCGTCGATCCTCGGCGTCGAGGCGCCGCTGTGGACCGAGTCCGTCACCACGCTCGCCGAGGCCGACGGACTCGCATTCCCGCGCATCGCCGCACAGGCGGAGATCGGCTGGTCGGAGCAGAATGGAGCAGAGCGCTCCTGGCGCTCGTTCCGCGCCAGGGTCGCGCAGCTGGTCCCCGCCTGGGAGGCCTCCGGCATCGCCGTCGACCGCGCCGCGCTGGACGACGACCCGGAGCACGACGAAGGCGTCCCGCAGGCCCGCATCCACCCCGCATCCGCCCCGAGCACCGAGGAGACCGCATGACCGTCCGCACCGAGAGCTCCGCGCAGGGGTCGCTCGTCATCCATTCCGCCCGCATCGTCTCCGGGGGCTCTGCGGTCGACGACGGCTGGGTCCGGATCGAGCACGGGATCGTCGCGGCGCGCGGCACCGGTTCCGGCTGGGCGCCCGCGGACGCGGTCGTGGATGCGCGCGAGGCGGCGGGCGATGGCGCGATCCTGACCCCGGGCTTCGTCGACATCCACGGTCACGGCGGTGCCGGCGCGGCCTTCGACGACGGCGTCGAGGCGATCCGCACCGCCCGTGCGATGCACCGCGCACACGGCACGACCCGCGCGGTCGTCTCGCTGATCACCGCGACACTCGACGAGCTCGCCGAGCGCGTCGGCATGATCGCCGATCTCATGCAGACGGATCAGGACCTGCTCGGCTCGCACCTGGAGGGGCCGTTCCTCGACCCGGGGCACATGGGCGCGCACGATCCAGAGCTGCTGCGCGCACCGGCCGCCGCCGATGTGCAGCGCCTGCTCGACGCGGGGCGCGGCACCGTGCGCCAGGTCACCGTCGCCCCCGAACTCGACGGAGGACTGGAGGCGATCCGCCTCGTCGTCGCCGCGGGCGCCGCGGCCGCGGTCGGACACACCGACGCGGACGACGACATGATGCGCGCCGCGTTCGATGCGGGTGCGACGATCCTCACGCACGCGTTCAACGCGATGCGCCCGGTGCACCACCGCAACCCCGGCCCCGTGCTCACGGCCGCGCACGACGAGCGGGTGACCCTCGAGGCGATCGCCGACAACATCCACCTTCACCCGCGGGTCATCAAGCTCGTGTTCGACGAGGCGCCAGGACGGGTCGCGCTGGTCACCGATGCGATGGCGGCGGCAGGATCCGCGGACGGCGACTACCTGCTGGGATCCCTGCACGTCACCGTCCTCGACGGCGTGGCGAGGGTGGACAGCGGATCGATCGCCGGGTCCACGCTCACGCAGGACGTGGCGCTGCGCCGCGCGATCGAGGCCGGCGTCCCGCTGACCGACGCGGTGCTCGCTCTGACGCGCACCCCTGCGCGGGCGATCGGCGTGGCCGACGAGCTGGGCGAACTCGAACCGGGTCGCCTCGCCGATGCGGTGCTGCTGACCTCGGACCTCGATGTCGCGGCCGTGTGGACGGGTGCGCCGCTGCGGCGCTGACCCGCGTCCTCGACTCGGGCGGGGCCGCCGCTCCCCAGCGGCGGTCCCCTCCCGCAGTCTCCCCAACCCTCCGGTACCCGATCAGAGGATTCCCCATGTCAGAGCGGGTCGGCCCGGAACTCCTCCCCCGAGGTGCCGGGCCGACCCCGCCGGCGGATCCCCATCCGCCGGAGCCTGTGCTCGCCGCCCCCCGGTGGCCTACGCAGACTGTCTCTGACAGGAGAGATGGCGGCGTTCAGGATCCATTACGCGAGTTCGCAAGAATTCTTCAGAAAAGTTTTGAGACGCTGTCTCACGCGCCTCGGAACCGAGTCCGACGCGCGCGGCCCCTGCCGACCACCGGTGATTTCGTTCGCGCCCTGGCGCATTCCCCCCTCGAGGGTGAAGAATGGAGATTCCCGCGTGATAAGAACCAGGGGTTTGCGTCTCTTCTGATGAGCACGCTTCCGACCTGAGAACCGAGAGATGACCGACCACACCATTTCACCGAGCGATGCCGCGCCCGACTCGGCGCGGAGCGACTCCGACCTCGTGCTGCGCACCCGGTCGGGAGACGCAGGCGCCTACGCCGAGCTGTGGCGACGGCACTATGCATCGGGCATCACGGTGGCGCGGTCGATGACGAGCACGTTCGACGCGGACGATCTCGTCCAGGAGTCGTTCGCCCGGATCTACCAGGCCATCCAGAAGGGCGGCGGCCCGACCGGCTCCTTCCGTGCCTACCTGTTCACCAGCATCCGCAACGCCGCGGCCGGCTGGGGCCGCGCACGCCGCGAGGCCCCGATCGACGAGCTCGACACCGTCGCCGACCCCACCTCGACCGACCAGGCCGCTAACGACGCGCTCGACCGCAGCCTTTCCGCACAGGCCTTCCGCAGCCTCCCCTCGCGCTGGCAGGAGGTGCTCTGGTACTCCGAGATCGAGCAGATGAAGCCGGCCGAGATCGCGCCGCTGCTCGGCATGACCGCCGGCGCCACGGCTCAGCTGGCCTTCCGCGCGCGCGAGGGCCTGCGCGAGGCCTGGATCCAGGCGCACCTGAGCACCGCCGAGGCCGGATCCGTCTGCGAGTGGACCATCGAGCGCCTCGGCGCGTACTCGCGCGGCAACCTCGGAGTGCGCGACCGCGCCAAGCTCGAGAACCACCTCGGCGAGTGCGCGCGCTGCCTGATCGTCGCGGCCGAGGCCAAGGAGGTCTCGCACCGCCTCGCCTTCGTGCTGCTGCCCCTGGTGCTCGGCATCGGCGGGTCCGGCGCCTACCTCGCGATGCTGCAGAGCGGGTCCGCCCCCATCGTCGCCCTCGCCGCGATGCCCTCGAGCGTCGTCCAGGGCGCCGTCGTGGCCGGTTCGGCCGGCGTCGGGGCGGCCGGTCACGGTGCGGCGAGCGCGGCCGGCGCAGCGGCGCACGGCACCGCAGGCGCGGCGGGCTCCGCCGGTTCCGGAGGCTCCGCAGGAGGAGTCGTCGCCGGCTTCGGCGCCCTCGTCGGCGCAGGCTCGGCGGCGCTCGTGATCGCGGGCGCGATCGTCGCAGCGGCCGTCGTGCCGGGGTTCACGGCGAACCCCGCGTCCACTTCGGCCCCCTCCGCCTCGGATCAGGGCGAGTCCGGCATCGTCGCGCAGATGTCCCCGCCGGTCAATCTTCCCGTCGTGCCGCCCGTGCCCGCCCCTGCCCTCGACCCCGCTCCGCTGCCCGAGAAGCCGAAGCCGATCGTGAGCGTCCCGGTCGAGGTCCCGAAGAACGTGCCGGCGAGCGATCCCGCTCCCGTCGCACCGGTGGAGCCGACCACCCCCGTGGAGCCGGGCAAGCCCGGCGACGGCACGGGCCCCGGGACGGGCCCCGGTCCCACGGATCCCGAACCGTCGCTCCCGCCGGCCACGGCACCGGTCCTCGGAACGGCCACGCTCTCGTGCAGGATCCTCCATTCGGTGCTTCACGACAACGTGGAGGTGTCGATCGAGGTCACCGGTGTTCCGGGCGCGACCCTGCGTCCTTCTGCCGACGTGGCTTCGACGGGCGTCACCACCCTCGACGCGAACGGCAAGGGTCTCGTCACCTTCTTCCCGACCTACGGACAGGTGAACGGCGGGACGAAGGTCACGCTCACGTATTTCCTCGGAGACAAGACGGGCGGATCCGCCGTATTCGATCTCGGCAGGTTCGCGCCCGTGAGCTGGCCTCAGTGCTGGCTCAACCCACCGGAGCCGATCCCCGGAGAGCCCGTCACCGACCCGACGCCGACCCCGCCGCCGGCTCCGGCGATCACTCCGCCGCCTGCCGAGACCCCGGGGACCGGCGCTGCGGCGACCGAGCCCGCGCCCACCGAGCCCGCCCCGGCCCCGGCAGAGCCCACCGACCCCGCTCCCGCGCAGACCGAGCCCTCCACCTCCGCCCCTGAGCCCGCTGCTCCGGCGAGCGACACCGCGGCCACGGACGCCCCCGCCCCGACGGAGCCCGCCGTCGCCCCCGCTCCTGGCGCGTAGAATTGTCGGCATGTCCGCCGACACCCCCGCCCAGAATCCCGGAGCGACCACGTCGCTCCCCCTGCAACAGGGTGTGCTCCCTCGCGCGACCGCGCTCGACGTCGTCCGCGTGATCGTCCTGGTCGCCGCGCTCGCCTCGCTCGTGCTGTGGGGCCTCGCCGCATGGACGCTCCCGTGGAACCTCGTCGCCGCGATCGGCGCACCGGTGGTCACGCTGCTGCTGTGGGCCCTGTTCCTCTCGCCGCGGCCCGTGCTGGTCGTGCACCCGTTCGTGCGCGCCGCGGTCGAACTGCTCCTCTACGCGGCCGTGACCGTCGCCTGGTGGACCATGGGCCAGGCCTGGATCGGACTCGGGTTCGCCGTCGTGGCGATCGCGACCGGACTCATGGCCGGCCGCCGCTCCCTGTCCTGAGGCCGCGATGAACGCCGCCGTGCTGGATCGGCTCCGCACCGCGCTGGGCGACCGCGTCGACACCACCGACGCCGCGCTCGAGGCCGCACGCGCCGACCGGTCGGGTCACGCGTCCCCGACCGCGCCCCTCGCCGTCGTGCACGCGGAGTCGACCTCCGACGTGCAGGCGACCCTGCGCATCGCGCAGGAGACCGGCACGCCCGTCGTCGTACGCGGCGCCGGCACCGGACTCGCCGGTGCCGCGATCGCGGGCACCGGCGAGATCGTGCTGTCCACCCTGCGGATGCGGCGGGTGCTCGAGATCCGCCCCGACGACCTCCTCGCCGTCGTGGAGCCCGGGATCCTGAACGCCGAGCTCGATGCGGTCCTCGCCGAACACGGACTCTGGTGGCCACCGGATCCCGCCAGTCGCGACATCTCGACGATCGGCGGCAACATCGCCACGGGCGCGGGCGGGCTGCTGTGCGCGAAGTACGGCGCGGTCCGCGACGCCGTGCTGGCGGTCGATCTCGTGCTCGCCGACGGCCGCCTGCTGCATCTGGGGCACCGCAGCGTGAAGGGCGTGACCGGCCTCGATCTCACGTCGCTCGTGATCGGATCCGAGGGCCGGCTCGGCGTGATCGTCGGCGCCACGCTGAAGCTGCGCCGGGTCGTGCCGGGTGCACCGTGCACGATCGTCGCGACCTTCCCCGCCGTGCGCGACGCGGCGCGCGGATCCGCAGCCGTCACCGCCTCGGGAGCGGAGCCCGCGATCATGGAGCTCATGGACGCGCGCTGCCTCGCCGCCGTGCACGCGCTGCTCGAGCTGGACCCGCCGGCCGATGGCGTGGCCCAGCTGACGATCCAGACCGACGGCCGCTCGGCCGCGGTCGAGGCCGAACAGATCGCGGCCGTGCTGCGCGCGGCGGGCGGCACGGTGACCGTGACCGACGACCCCGTCCGCGGCGAAGAGCTCCTGCGGATCCGCCGGTCGATGCACACCGCCATGGCCGCGCTGGGCACCACTCTCATCGAGGACGTCTCGGTGCCGCGCAGCGCGCTGCCGGCGATGTTCGACGAGATCGCGCGCATCGAGCGGGAGTACGGGATCGAGATCCCCACGGTCGCGCACGCCGGCGACGGCAACCTGCACCCGAACTTCATCGTGCAGACCCCCGAGATCCCCGCGCGCATCTGGCAGGCGGCCGACGATCTGTTCCGCGCCGCGATGCGGCTGGGCGGCACTCTCACCGGCGAGCACGGCATCGGGACGCTGAAGAGACGCTGGCTCGCCGAGGAGCTCGGCGAGGACCAGTGGCAGTTGCAGCGCGATATCGTGCGGGCGTTCGATCCGGCCGGAGTCCTCGCACCGGGAAGGGTCTTCGCGCACCGCACCACCGAGCCCGACGCCGCAGCGCCGAACAACGCAGAGGAACCCCATGCCTGACATCCACGTCTCCGCCGCCATCATCACCGACGCCGCGGGACGCGTGCTGGTGGTGCGCAAACAGGGCACGGAGCGGTTCATGCAGCCCGGCGGCAAGCCCGAAGCGGGCGAGACGGCCGCACAGACCCTCACGCGCGAGCTGCACGAGGAGCTCGGCCTGCGGATCGACGAGGACGCCCTGCGCCCGCTCGGCGTCTTCGTCTCCGCGGCGGCGAACGAGCCGGGTCACCGCGTCGTCGCGACCGCGTTCGCGACGACCGCCGAGCCAGAGGACGTGCAGGTGCAGGCCGAGCTGGCCGAACTGCGCTGGATCACCCCCGCCGACGCGGAGTCGCTGCCGCTCGCGCCGCTCAGCGAGGAGCACCTGCTCCCGATCGCGTGGCCGGGGCTCCTCTCCGGCCACTGAGCGCCCTTCGTCTCGCTGCGCTCGCTCAGGGACCGATCCATGATCCGGTCGCTGAGCGCCCTTCGTCTCGCTGCGCTCGCTCAGGGACCGATCCATGATCCGGTCCCTGAGCGAGCCGAAGGCGAGACGAAGGCGAGACGAAGGGCGGTCAGATCCCCTGCCAGGCCGGCTTGTTGGCGAAGGTGTAGCGGTAGTAGTCCGCGAGCCTGAGCTTCGACGCGGCCGCCTCGTCCACGACCACCGTGGCGTGCGGGTGCAGCTGGATCGCCGAAGCCGGCATGAAGGCCGAGAGCGGGCCCTCGACGGCGTCCGCGATGGCCTGCGCCTTCCCCTCGCCATAGGCGAGCAGGACGAGGTGGCGGGCCTCCAGGATCGTGCCGAGGCCCTGGGTGATGCAGTGCCGCGGCACCTGGTCGAGCGCGTCGAAGAAGCGCGCGTTGTCCTTGCGCGTCTGCTCCGTGAGCGTCTTCACCCTGGTGCGCGAGGCGAACGAGCTCCCCGGCTCGTTGAAGCCGATGTGGCCGTCGGTGCCGATGCCGAGCAGCTGCACGTCCACCCCGCCCGCCGCGCGGATCTTCGCGTCGTACTCCGCACCCGCGTGCTCGATGCCGTCCTCGGATCCGTCCGGAACGTGCACGAGGGCCGGCGTGAGCCCCAGGGGCTCGACGACCTCGCGGGTGATCACGGAGCGGTAGCTCTCCGGGTGGGAGGGATCGATGCCGACGTACTCGTCCAGGGCGAAACCGCGCACGTGCGAGACGTCGACGCCGTCGAGCCGGGCGCGCAGGGCGGAGTAGACCGGCAGCGGAGTGGATCCGGTCGCGAGCCCGAGCACAGCGTCCGAGCGTCGGCTGATGAGCCGGGCGATCTCTGCGGCGACCAGTTCGCCGGCGGCGGTGGAGTTCTCGACGATGACGACTTCGGCCATGGATGTTCCCTCGTGTGTGTCTGTGACGTGGATTCGAAGATGCGGGTTCGGCGCGGCGCGGCGATCAGACGAGCTCGGCGGGCAGCCGCGCGGCTCCCACCAGGGCGGCGCCGAGCGCTGCCGCCGGGGATCCTGCCGGCAGCAGTTCGATCCTCTCATCCAGATGCAACGAGCCGATGAACGGCGACTCCGCGCCCTCCTGGCGCAGCCGGCGAACGATGTCGTCGAGCAGGCGGTCGCCGAGGGCCGTGACCCCGCCACCGATCACGACCGTCTCGACGTCGGCGCTCAGCACCAGGCTGCGCACGGCGGATGCCGCCCCGAAGGCCACGCCCTCGCGCAGCTCGAGGGCGAACGCGTCGCCGCGCTCCGCGAGATCGAAGACGTCGCGGAGGGGCAGTTCGCCGCCGCGCCCCCAGGCTTTGCTGACGGCGCCTCCCCCGCAGAAGGTCTCGATGCAGCCGCGCTGACCGCAGCCGCACACCCGTCCGCGCGGGTCGACCGAGAGATGTCCGACCTCGCCGGCCGTGCCGTGGGCGCCGCGCCACAGCACGCCGTCGATCACGATCCCCGCCGCGACCCCTGTGCCCAGGTTCAGGTAGGCCATCGAATGCGCATCCCCGCGCAGGGATCCGGCGCCGAGGGCCGCGGCCTTCACGTCGTTCTCGACGGAGACGGGCACGGGCAGCCGGACGCGCACGGCGTCGGCGAGGTCGAGCTGGGTCACCCCGAGGTTCACCGCGTGCAGCACGCGCCCTGCGTCGGCGTCGATCAGGCCGGGGATGCCGATGCCGACGGACGCCACTTCCGCGACGGGGAATCCGCCCTCGCCGGCCAGCGCCTCGATCGCGTCGTGCACGGCGGACACGACCGCGTGATCGCCCCACCCCGTGGGGATGCGCGTGCGCGCGAGGATCGCCCCGTCCGCCGCGAGGGCGAGCGCGTCGATCTTGGTGCCGCCGACGTCCAGGCCGACGCGGATCCGGCTCACGAAACGCCCAGCTGGCCGGACAGGACCATGACCGCGGCCCCGCGCAGCACGATGTCGTCCTGGGCGGTCAGCCGGATGGCGACGTCGTCGAACACGCCCTCCAGGGTGCGCTCGGTGAGCGTGCGGGTCGCCGCGTCGATGAGCGTTCCCGCGAGCAGGTCGGCGGGACCGGACAGCACGATCTCGGAGAGGTCGAGCGCGGCGACGATCGGTGCGATCGCGACGCCGAGCCGGGTTCCGGCCTCGCGCAGGACCTGCTCCTCGGACATCGGGTCCTCGGCGATGCGCGCGCGCAGCCGGGATGCGCTCAGCCACGCCTCGAGGCACCCGTCCTTGCCGCACGCGCAGCGCGGCCCGCCGTCGGTGCCGACGACGACATGGCCGATCTCGCCGGCCGCGAAGCGGCTGCCCACGAGCGGCTGGCTGTCGGAGATGAGCCCCGCGCCCACGCCGCGGCCGATCTTGATCAGCAGCATGTCGGGGCGCGCCTGGCCGAACGTGTACTCCGCGAGCACCGCGGCGTTCGCGTCGTTGCGCACCAGCACGGGGAGGTCGAGGGCCGCGCTGAGCAGTCGCTCCAGGGGGAAGTCGACCCAGTCCAGGTTGGGCGAGTTCAGCACCATCCCATCGGGGCGGACGATGCCGGGGGCGCCGACGCCGATGCCGAGCACCGGCGCGGTGGACAGCCCCACGAGCTCCTCCGCGAGAGAGCGCACCGCCTCATAGGCGGCCGTGCCGCCGTTCGGACGCGGCACCTCGCGCCGCTCGAGCACCACGCCGTCCAGGCTGATGAGCGCGCCCTCGAACACGCCGGGGCCGGACAGGTCGAGACCCACGATGCGATGGCCGTCGCGATCGATGTCGATGAGGATGGGCGGCTTGCCCGGACCGGTCGTCTCGCGGATGCCCTTCTCGACGACGATGCCGTCATGGATGAACTCGCCGACGAGGTCCGAGATCGTCACGCGAGTGAGACCGGTCTCCCGGGAGAGGTCGGCCCGGCTCATCGCACCCGCGTGGTACAGCGTCTGCAGCACCAGCGCGCGGTTGTGCCCGCGCGCATGCTCCGGAAGCACCTTGGTGCTCGTGCGCAGCTTGCGCGCCGACCCGAAGCGGTGCGGGCTGGAGTCGCCGCTCTCCGCATTCATCGGCTGACGCTGCTCATCCGTGGGACCATGTTTGTTAGTACACCTTACGAACGGAGTGAAAATCAAGCCCGGTCACGCGCGGCGCGATGCGGGGTTATCCGAACGTTACCGGATCCGGGCCGACGCTCCGCATGTTTCCCGCGCGCGGCGCCCGACAGCAGACTCCCCCGACCGCCGATCCGGGCCGCACCCGCCCGTCCATGTGCTTCCGTTGCCGTTTTGTGATATGGCATCCCGTATCCTTGAAAGACTGACAACGCTCAAGGGCAAGGGGGGTGTGCACGTGACGGATCTGGTAACAGCGGCGGGGGCTCCGACAGAGGAGAACTCGATCGTCGACGGCACGGACGCGACCACGGAGGCCGCGACCGGAGACGGCGCCGGCGACCGCCACGCGGAGTGGGCGCCCTCCGAGGACGCTCCGCGCAAGAAGCGCCACATCGGACGATGGGTCGGTATCGGCCTCGGCGTGCTCGCGCTGGGCCTCGGCGCCGCGTCGACGATCCTCATCGCCCCCGGCACCGCGATCGCCGGTGTGCAGGTCGGCGGTATGACCCCCGGCGCCGCTGCGGAGGCCGTCAGCAACCACCTCGGCGCCATGCAGGTCACGCTGACCGGCGACGGTGGCGACAAGCACGTCACCGGATCCGACCTGGGCGTGCATATCGACGCGACGAAGCTCGCCGACAAGGCCTTCGCCGACCATCCGATGTGGAACATCACCAGCTGGATGTCGGCGCCGATCGCCGGCACCATCACCCTCGACGACCGCGCCGCCGAGCACGCGCTGCGCGCGCAGGTCCCCACGGTCTACCAGGACGCCACCGACGCCACGGTCGCGTTCCACGGCACCGGCTACGCGGCGACGCCCGCGAAGGACGGATCCGGCATCGACCTCAAGGCCCTCACCGCGGCGATCACCGCGGCGGCCGAGAAGGGGCAGAGCTCCCTCGCCTTCGAGGCGAAGGCCGCACCGGTCGCACCGGCCATCAGCGACAAGACCGCTGCCGCCACGGTCGCTCAGCTCAACACCATGCTCTCCGCGATCGGCTTCTACGTCGGCACCGAGCGCACGGTCCCCGTTGATGCGGCGACCGCCGCCGGCTGGATCACCCTCAAGCCGGACAACGGCAAGCTCACGATCACCGCGGATCAGGCGGCGATCCAGAAGACCGTCGACACGCTCGCGGCGAAGGTCGACCGCGCGCCGGTCAACGCCACGACGGTCGTGAACTCGTCGGGCGAGGCGCTCGACGACATCACGCCCGGCGTCGCAGGCCGACAGCTCGGCGACGTGTCGGGCACTGCTGCGGCGTTCGCCTCGCAGATCTCGAAGGGCAACGGCAGCTTCGCCCTGCCCGTGAAGGACACCCCGTTCAGCTCGACCTCGCTGCTGCGCAAGGTCGACGTGAACCTCAGCACCGAGACGCTGACGGTCACCGAGAACGGCAACGTGGTCGACTCCTGGCTGATCTCCTCGGGTCGCGGCGACTTCGCGACCCACACCGGATCCTTCACGGTGAATTGGAAGCTCGACAGCCAGAACATGGGAAACACCGACCTGACCAAGGCGCCGTTCTACTACCAGCCGAACGTGAAGTGGGTCATGTACTTCAACGGCGACGAGGCCCTGCACGGCGTGTACTGGCACGACAACTGGGGCACCCCGATGAGCCACGGCTGCGTCGGAATGCCGGAGTGGCGCGCCGAGTGGCTGTTCGACTGGAGCCCGCAGGGCACCGAGGTCAACGTCCACTACTGATCCGGATCCCGATCCCGCCTGCGAAGGGGCCCGTCGCATCGCGCGGCGGGCCCCTTCGCGTTCCCCGGTGTGCGGTCTGCGCGCTCGCCGGGGGAAACGACGAAGGGGGCTGGCGCCGCGGCGCCAGCCCCCTTCGTCGATCCGGTCAGTTCAGGCCGTCGATGACCGCGTTCAGCGTCGCCGAGGGACGCATGATCTTGGCCACGAGAGCACCGTCGGGACGGTAGTAGCCGCCGATCTCCACGGGCCTGCCCTGCACCGCGGTGAGCTCGGACACGATGCGCTCCTCGTCCGCGGCGAGCGCGGCGGCGACGGGGGCGAACGCGGCGGCGAGCGCGGCGTCCTCGGTCTGCGCAGCCAGCTCCTGCGCCCAGTAGAGGGCCAGGTAGAAGTGGCTGCCGCGGTTGTCGATCGTGCCCAGGGCACGGCCCGGCGAACGGTCGTTCTCGAGGAACGTGCCGGTCGCGGCGTCGAGCGTCTTCGCCAGGATCGCGGCCTTCGCGTTGCCGGTGCGGTCGGCGAAGTGCTCGAACGACGCGGCCAGGGCGAAGAACTCGCCCAGCGAGTCCCAGCGCAGGTAGTTCTCCTCGACGAGCTGCTGCACGTGCTTCGGGGCGGATCCGCCCGCGCCGGTCTCGAAGAGCCCGCCTCCGGCCAGGAGCGGCACGATCGACAGCATCTTCGCGCTGGTGCCGACCTCGAGGATCGGGAACAGGTCGGTGAGGTAGTCGCGCAGCACGTTGCCGGTGACCGAGATGGTGTCCTCGCCCTTGCGCATGCGCGCGAGCGAGTAGCGGGTGGCGTCCTCGGGGGTGAGGATCTCGATCGTCAGGCCGTCGGTGTCGTGGTCCTTGAGGTACTCGGTCACCTTGGCGATCAGCGCGGCGTCGTGCGAGCGCGCGGGGTTGAGCCAGAAGACGGCCGGGGCGCCGGTCGCGCGGGCGCGGCTCACCGCGAGCTTCACCCAGTCGCGGACCGGGACGTCCTTGGTCTGCGTCGCACGCCAGATGTCGCCCGCGTGCACCTCGTGCTCGAGGACGACCTCGCCTGCTGCGTTCACGACCTGCACACGGCCGTCGGCGGCGATCTCGAAGGTCTTGTCGTGGCTGCCGTACTCCTCGGCCGCCTGGGCCATGAGGCCGACGTTCGGCACGGTGCCGATCGTCGCGGGGTCCAGCGGACCGTTCGCGATGACGTCCTCGATCGTGGCCTGGTAGACGCCGGCGTAGGAGGAGTCGGGGATGACCGCGAGCGTGTCGTCCTCGCCGCCGTCCTTGCCCCACAGCTTGCCGCCGTTGCGGATCAGCGCGGGCATCGACGCGTCGACGATCACGTCGCTCGGCACGTGCAGGTTCGTGATGCCCCTGTCCGAGTTCACGTAGCTGAGACGCGGACCGTTCTCCATGGCGCGGAAGAAGGCCTCGGCGATCTCCTCGCCGCCCTCCAGGTCCGCGAGCCCGGCGAGGATGGATCCGAGGCCGTCGTTGGCGGTGAGGCCGGCCGCGGCCAGCTTGTCGCCGTACTGGGCGAACACGTCCGCGAAGTAGGCGCGCACGACGTGGCCGAAGATGATCGGGTCGGAGACCTTCATCATCGTGGCCTTGAGGTGCACGGAGTACAGCACGTCCTCCGCCTTCGCCTCGGCGAGGGTCTCGGCGAGGAAGGCGTCCAGCGCCGCCGCGTTCAGGAAGGTCGCGTCGACGATCTCCCCCGGCAGCACCTTGAGGTTCTCCTTGAGGACGGCGACCTGGCCGTCCGCGGAGACGTGCTGGATCGTCAGCAGCACGTCATCGCCCGGCGAGACCCAGCTCTTCTCGTTCGCCTTGAAGTCGTCATGCCCCAGGGTCGCGACATGGGTCTGCGAGCCCTCGGCGAACGCCTTGTTGCGGTGCGGGTGCTTCTTCGCGTAGTTCTTCACCGCGAGCGGCGCGCGCCGGTCGCTGTTGCCCTCGCGCAGCACCGGGTTCACCGCGGATCCCTTGATGCGGTCGTAGCGGGCACGGACGTCCTTCTCCTCGACCGTGGTCGCGTCGTCCGGGTAGTCCGGGATGTCGAAGCCCTGCTGCTTCAGCTCGGCGATCGCCGCCTTGAGCTGCGGGATCGACGCCGAGATGTTCGGCAGCTTGATGATGTTTGCCTCGGGCGTGGTCGCAAGGCCCCCGAGCTCGGCGAGCGCGTCGCCCACGGCCTGGCCGGCGCTCAGGCGCTCGGGGAAGGCGGCGAGGATCCGGCCGGCGAGCGAGATGTCGCGGGTCTCGATGTCGACGCCCGCCTGGTGGGCGTAGGCCTGGACGATCGGCAGCAGAGAGGCCGTGGCCAGCGCCGGCGCCTCGTCCGTGTAGGTGTAGATGATGGCGTCGTCGGTCACCGGGGTCTCCGTTTCACGCAGGAAGGGTTTCAGACAGCGACCTCGCGTGGATGCGCACGCGGTATCGCGCAGATTTATCTCGATACCAAGATACCTGCCGTTCGTCGATTCCCGAGCGCTCCCTTCCCCCTTGCTCCCCTCGCCCTGGATCCACCCGGCGGAAGGTGAACTTCTCCCCACGTTTCGCCGCGCTCCGCCACGAGCGCCGTCCAGGGGTTAGCCTGGGGACCATGACGGAACTGCGACTGGTCGAACTGTCCGCGGCGACGATCGTCGCCGTCAACAATCTCTCCCTGAAGCCCGGGCAGGAGCAGTACCTCGCGCCCGTCTCCTACGGAATCGCCGCGACCGTCATGAACCCGCAGACCAGCTGGCAGCGGGTCGTGCTGGACGACGAGGAGGTCGTCGGCTTCGTCAGCGCCAACTTCGACCCCGATGCCCCCGAGGAGCATTTCCGCTCCGTCCTGTGGCGCATCAACGTCGACGCCGACGACCAGGGGCGCGGCGTGGGCCGGTTCGCCGTGCAGAGCCTGATCTCCGAAGCCCGTACTCGTGGCTTCGGGCACCTGAACGTGATCTACGAGGCGGGCACCGGCGGTCCGGAGGCGTTCTTCCAGCGGGTCGGCTTCACGCCCGTCGGAGAGACGGAGTACGCCGAGGTGATCGCGGAGATCCGCTTCTGAGGTCCGGCACGCCCCACATCTGAGCACCGGGGCGCCCGCGACGCGCGTACGCTGTGATCGGCGGCGGGGTTTCGAATCCCCTCCCCCATCGAAGCCCCGTCGTCTTCTCCTCCCCGCGGAGCAGGCCCCGCCGGACTCGCCGCCCTGTGGTTCGGCGCGTGGAGCGCGCCGCGTGCGCTCAGTCGCGCTCCTTGCGCTGCTTCGGCCCGCGCTCGCGCGCGTTCCACGCCGCGATCGCCGAGGCCGCCGCATCGGCCGCGCGGTCCAGGGCGTCGGCCGACATCGAGATCACCTGCTGGGCGGTGTCCTGCCAGCCCGTCGCGCGCGATGCACGCTCGCGCTCAGGATCCCGGCCCTCGGCGCGGGCGTGGGCATCGCGCTCGGCGGTGTCGAACGCACGCTCCAGCCGGGTCACCGCGTCGCGGTAGGCGCCGAACTCGGCCGGGGCGATCCGGCGGGCGGGATCGGGGCGTGAGTGGCGGGCCTCGTCCAGCGCGAGCAGGAACGCGGCGGTCGACGGATCGCCGGCGTCGCCGATGGTCGGGTATGCGATGAGCTTCGCGGGATCCGTCTCGTAGGCCATCCAGCGCGCCACCACGGCGTCGTGGGCCGCGATCGCGCGCGGCAGCGGGCGACGCTGCGGATCCGCGTTCAGGGCCAGGTCGGCCCGTGCGGCCTCCACCTGCGCGCGCCGGGCGCGCACCGACGCCGACGCCGCCTTCGCGCCGGCCTCGGCGTCGCGGAGCGCGCGGCGGGCATCGGACACCTCGACCGGATGAGCGGACCCTGCCGCTCGCCCGGCGACGCGGCCGGCGAGCTCCGCCCGGGCGACGCGCACCGCGACACGGGCCTCAGCAGCCGCCCGCTGCGCGGACTGCAGATCGAGGCGTGCGGCGTCGTAGCCGAGCCGACGTCCTCCGGCAGCCGCACCGCGGCGAGCACCCAGCACGATCACCGCTCCGGCGCCGGCGATGACCGGCGCGATCCACCAGAGTTCCGCGGCGACCGCCCAGAAGGGATCCACGCCTCGAGCCTACCGATCACATTTCCACAGGGCATTCGCACTTCCACAGGACAGATCCTCCGGATCCATCCTGCAGAAGTGCAGACGTCCTGCAAAACGCGACGCCCGTGTCCCTACACCAGCGTCTGCTGCCAGGCGGCGTGCAGCTGGGCGAACTTGCCCGTGCCGGCGATGAGGACGTCGGGGGCGTCGTCCTCGATGATGCGGCCATGCTCCATGACGAGCACCCGGTCGGCGATCGCCACGGTCGACAGACGGTGCGCGATGATGATCGCGGTACGGTCCGCGAGCAGCGTCTGCAGCGCGTCCTGGATCAGCCGCTCCGACGGGATGTCGAGCGATGCCGTCGCCTCGTCGAGGATCAGCACCGCCGGGTCGGCGAGGAAGGCGCGCGCGAACGAGATCAGCTGTCGCTGCCCCGCCGAGACGCGTCCACCGCGCTTGTTCACGTCGGTCTCGTAGCCGTCGGGGAGCGAGTCGATGAACGCATCGGCGCCCACGGCCCTCGCCGCGGCCCGGATCTCCTCCATCGTCGCGTCGGGCTTGCCGAGCGCGATGTTGTCGGCGACCGTGCCGCTGAACAGGTACGCCTCCTGCGTGACCATGACGATCGCACGGCGGAGGTCCTTCGGGTGCAGATCGCGCAGATCCACCCCATCGAGCGTCACGGCGCCCGCTGTAGGGTCGTAGAAGCGCGACACGAGCTTCGCCAGGGTCGACTTGCCCGCGCCGGTCGTGCCGACCAGGGCGATGGTCTGCCCCGCGGGGATGTCCAGGGAGAAGTCGGGCAGGATCACCCGGTCCTGGGCGTAGCCGAACTCGACCTCGTCGAAGCGCACGAGGCCCTTCGACTCCCAGAGATCGACCGCCTTGATCGGATCCGGAACGGTCGGGACCTCGTCGAGCACGCCCGACACCTTCTCCAGCGCCGCCGTGGCGGACTGGAAGGAGTTCAGGAACATCGCGATCTCCTGCATGGGCGCGAAGAAGTTGCGCACGTACAGCACCGCGGCCAGCAGGATGCCGACCCCGATGTCGCCGCTCGCCATGCGGGTGCCGCCCCACACCACGACCACGCCGAGGGTGAGCGCCGCGACCGCCATGAGCCCGGGCTCGAACGTGCCGAACAGCAGCATCGAGCGGCGGTTGACATCGCGGTAGTCGCCGGCGACCTCCTGGAACGACACGTCGTTGCGAGGCTCCTTGCGGAACGCCTTCACCGCGCGGATGCCGGTCATGGTCTCGACGAACTGCACGATGACCTTCGCGCTGATCACCCGCGACTCGCGGTAGACGAGCTGCGAGCGCTGATAGAACCAGCGCATCAGGTAGATCAGCGGGATGCCGGCGAGCACCAGGACGACGCCGGACTCCCAGTCCACGAGCACGAGCGCGATGAACGTGAAGAGCCCGTAGAGGAGCCCGGACACGAGCTGGTTCAGACCGCCGTCGAGCAGCTCCCGGATCGAGTCCAGGTCGCTGGTCTGGCGCGAGATGATCCGGCCCGAGGTGTAGCTCTCATGGAACTCGAGGCTCAGCCGCTGGGTGTGCAGGAACATGCGCTTGCGCAGGTCCAGCAGCACCGCCTGCGTGATGCGGGCGGTGAGCACGGCGTACCAGCCGATCAGCGCGGATCCGACCGTGCCGACGACGAGGAACACGACCCCGACCATGATGGTCGGCATCCAGTCCGCGTGCTTCAGCACCGCCGGCAGCGCCGTGTTCAGTCCGTAGGCGACGAGCGCCGGACCGGCGACCTGCGCGGCCGTGGAGATCACCAGCACGAGGGCGGTGAGCGTGATCTGCACCTTGAGCGGCGCGATCAGGGATCCGAAAAGCCGCAGCGAGCGGCGACGGATCGCCTTGCTCTCCTCGTTCGTGAGGTCGGAGCGGTCCTCGTCCTGGGTTCCGATGACGCTCATGCCTGCACCTCCTCGTTCTCGGCGTGGGTATCGTTCGCCGCGCCGTCGGATGACGGCGGTGTTCCGTGAGCGGCCTTGGGAGCCGTGGTGGCGGCCTCGGCGACGGAGGCGCCGGCGACCACGGGGATCGCCCCGGTGCGTGCGGCCTCCTCGGCCTCGAGGCTCGAGATCACGTGCCGGTAGTGCGCGCTCGTGCGCAGCAGCTCCGAGTGCGCGCCCACGGCCGTCACCTTCCCGTTCTGCAGCAGCGCCACACGGTCGGCGAGGGCCACGGTCGACGGGCGGTGCGCGACGATGAGCGCCGTGGTCTCGGCGAGCACGTGGCGCAGCGCCTCCTCGACGAGCGCCTCGGTGTCGACGTCGAGCGCCGACAGCGGGTCGTCCAGCACCAGCACCTTGGGCTTGGCCGCCACGGCGCGCGCGAGCGCGAGCCGCTGACGCTGTCCGCCGGAGAGGCTCAGCCCCTCCTCGCCGATCATCGTCTCGACGCCCTCGGGGAGCGTGTCGACGAAGCCGGCCTGGGCGACGTCGAGCGCCTCGCGGAGCACCCGCTCCGCCTCGGCGCTGTGCACGTCCAGATCGGCCCTGCCGAGCAGCACGTTCTCGCGCACGGTGGCCGAGAACAGCGTCGCGTCCTCGAACGCCATCGCGATGTGCGTGCGCAGCTCGGCCAGGGTCAAGTCGCGCACATCGACGCCGTCGAGCGTCACCTTTCCGCCGGTCACGTCGTACAGGCGCGTCGGAAGGGTCGTGAGCGTGGTCTTGCCGGATCCGGTGATGCCGACGAGCGCCATGGTCTCGCCGGGGCGCAGCACGAGGTCGATGCCGTCGAGCAGGTCGCGCTCGTGCGGGCGGGCGTCCTGGTAGCGGAAGCGGGCGCCCTCGAACGCGAGCTCGCCGCGGGGCTCCGCGATGCTGACCGGGCTCTCCGGATCCGTGATCGTGTTCTGCTCGTCGTAGATCTCGAACACGCGATCGGTGGCCGTGCGCGCGTCGAGCATGAACGAGAACAGGAAGCCGATCGACTCGATCGGCCAGCGAAGCACGGTCGCCATCGCGAAGTAGGCGAACAGCTCCGGCGCGTTCAACGCGCCCTGCGCGATCAGCCAGATTCCGGCGACGAGGTTGAGCGCGAACGCGATCTCGGGCATGAGCACGAGCCAGAACCAGATCCAGCCGACCGAGCGGGCCTTGCTCAGCTCGGTCTCGCGCAGCGATTCCGCCTGGCGCGCGAACTTCACGAGCGCGTGCTTGCCGCGCCCGAACGCCTTGAGCACGCGGATGCCGTGCACGCTCTCCTCGACGCTCGTGGCGAGGTCGCCGGCCTGGTCCTGGCTGCGCCGGGTGAGCACGCCGTAGCGCTTCTCGAACAGGAAGCCCGAGATCCACAGCGGCACCGCGGTGATGAGGAAGATCGTGCCGAGCAGCCAGTGCCAGCGGAACAGCAGGGCCGCGCCGATCACGATCGTGAGCAAGTTGACGACCAGCAGCACGAGGCCGAACGCGAGCCAGCGGCGGATGAGGCCGATGTCCTGCATCATGCGGCTGAGCAGCTGGCCCGACTGCCAGCGGTCGTGGAACGCGACCGGCAGGCGCTGCAGGCTCGAGTACAGCTGCGTGCGCATCCGGTACTCCACCTGCGTGGCGGGGTTGAGCACGAACTGCCGGCGCAGCCACACCATGAGGGCCTCGCCGAGGGCGAGCACGGTCACAGCGACGGCGCCCCAGATGATGGCGCCGATCTCGCCGGTCGCGATGGGGCCTTCCAGTACGACCTGCAGCAGCAGCGGGATGCACAGCGCGATCACGGCCGCGGCGAGCGCGGAGAGCCCGCCGCCGATGAGGCGACCGGCGACCGGCTTCACGAAGGGAGCCAGCCGCGCGAGCGCACGGGGCGTGGAGAGAGGGACGGTGGACGATGACGAGGATTCTTTAGGCATGATTCTCAGCAGTGACGTATCGCATCAGGGGATGACAGGGGACAAGAAGGAGCGGATGCGATGCATCCGTGCGATGAGCGGCCGGTGTGGGCCGAGGAGGACCGGAGCGGTCAGTCCTCGGCGGGAAGGAAGAGCGAACCGGTGACAGCGCTGATCGACGACGCAATGTTGATCGTGGGCATGGTGTCCTCCTCGGTTCGACGGCCGCCGGGTCGGTTGACGCGACAGCCGTCCAGCCTATGTTTATGAGCCGCCTGAGCGCAAGCGTTTTCCCGAAACCGATCTCACGCTCCTCGCGAGACCGAGCTGCACGTCCGCGCCCGGCTGATTCTCCGTTCTTGAACACAGCGCGCACCGTCCCCGCGTCATTCCCGATCCGCCGGATCCGCCCGCATCCGCCCGGCACGTCGAGGCCCCCTCTGCGTGCCGGCGCCCCCTCCTGTGCTCGCCCACACGAGGGGGCGCGGGTGACAGGAGGGGGCGTGGACGACACGGGCGGTCGCGGGCGCGGCGGCCGATCGTCGGATCGGATCAACCGAGGCATCGGGTTTCGGCGGAGCGGACAGTCGGACGCGGGACCGGCCTCACCAGGATGGGAGCACGATCCGATTCCTAAGGAGCCGCTATGCCGGAACCCGTCGAGACGATGGTCGCGGAGATCCTGCGCCTCGTCCGCTGCGAGTCGCCGTCCGACGACCTCGCCGCGGTCGCTCGCAGCGCCGACGCCGTGGCCGAGTTGGGCACGACCCATCTGGGCGCGGCACCGGAGCGGATCGTGATCGACGGACGCACGCACCTGCGCTGGCGCTTCCCGGGCGGGCCGAGGATCCTCGTGCTCGGCCACCACGACACCGTCTGGCCCGTCGGCTCGCTCGAGGAGCTGCCTGCCTGCGCCGACGACGAGACTCTGGCGGGCCCCGGATGCTTCGACATGAAGGCCGGCCTCGTGATCGCGTTCCACGCGCTCGCGCAGCTGACCGACCTCGCCGGGATCACGGTGCTGGTGACAGGAGACGAGGAGCCAGGCTCGACCACCTCGAGAGCGCTCATCGAGGACGAGGCTCGCGCCTCGGTCGCCGCCCTCGTACTCGAGGCGGCGGGCCCCGAGGGGGCGCTCAAGATCGCGCGCAAGGGCGTCTCGCGCTACGAGATCGCGGTGCACGGGCGCGCGTCGCACGCCGGGCTCGATCCGGAGCAGGGCGTGAACGCGACCCTCGAGCTCGCACATCAGGTGCAGGCCGTGGCGCTGCTCGGCGACGCCGAAGCGGGCACCACCGTCACCCCGACGCGCACCACCTCCGGCACGACGACGAACACGGTCCCCGCACAGGCCTCGTTCTCGGTCGACGTGCGCGCCCTCTCCGCCGCGGAACAGGAGCGCGTGCACGCGGGGATGCTCGCGCTCACGCCGCGGATCCACGGCGCCCGCGTCGTGGTCGATGGCGGCATCAACCGCTCCCCGCTCGCCGCGGACTCCTCTGCCGAACTCTTCCGGCGGGCGCAGCGGGTCGCGGATCGGCTCGCACTGCCTCCGCTCACCGGGATCAGCGTCGGCGGGGCCTCGGACGGCAACTTCACCGCGGGCGTCGGCACCCCGACATTGGATGGCCTCGGCGCGGTCGGCGCCGGAGCGCATGCTGCGCACGAGCACGTGCTGATCGCCGAGCTGGAACCGCGGACGCGGCTGCTCGCCGGTCTCATCGAGGACATCCGCTCCGCACCGTTCGACCGACCGGATCCGACCGCATCCGCGAAGACCGCGTCCGCTTCGATCACGGCCTCCGCATGATGAGCGCGACCTCCTCCGTCGTCGCGGAAGAACAGGACAACGTGGCCGAGGGCGCCGACCGGGCGGCCGCGGCCGCCGAGGCGACGTCGGGCGTCGACATCCGACTGCTCGACGACATGCGCGACCTCGCGGCCGTGCGGGCACTGTACGAGGGCATCTGGGACACGGGTGCGACGAACCCTCCGGTCACCGCCGACATGCTGCGCGCTCTCGTGCAGGCGGGCAACTACGTCGCAGGAGCCTTCGACGACGCCGTCGAAGGGCGGGACCTCGTCGGCGCCTGCTTCGGCTTCTTCGGCCCACCCGCCGCACGCACCCTGCACAGCCACATCGCCGGGACGATGCCGCGCGTGCGAGGGCGCCACCTCGGCTTCGCCCTCAAACTGCACCAGCGCGCCTGGGCCCTGCGCCGCGACATCGACACGATCACCTGGACCTACGATCCCCTCATCCGCCGCAATGCGCACTTCAACCTCGGCAAGCTCGCCGCCTCGGTCGGCACGTATCTGCCGCGGCTCTACGGCTCCCTGGACGACAGCATCAACCGCGGCGACGAGACGGACCGGATCCTCGTGCGGTGGGAGCTGCGCTCCCCGCAGGTCGTCGGCGCGGCAGCGCACCGCCCGCACCTGGTCGACGCCGCAGCGGCCCGCGCGGCGGGCGCGGGCATCGCCTTGCGGCCCGACGACTCCGAAGCGCCGCGACGCGGAGCGCTCGGCGCAGGCACGGTGCTGGTCGGCGTCCCGGCCGACATCGAGAGCATGCGCGAAACGGATCCGCGGCGCGCGGCCGACTGGCGCATCGCGCTGCGCGACGTCATGGGCGGGCTGCTCGCGGAAGGCGCGACCGTGCGCGGCTTCGACCGCGCGGGCTGGTACATCATCGACGGACAGGAGAAGTCATGAAGCTCGAAGGCGTGGAGATCCACACCATCCGGATGCCGCTGGTGTCGCCGTTCCGCACCTCGTTCGGCACCGAGACGGTGCGCGAGGCGGTGCTCGTGCGAGCGGTCGGCGCCGACGGCGAGGGCTGGGGCGAGTGCGGCGCGAGTGCCCTGCCTCTCTACAGCTCGGAGTACACACCGGCCGCGGCCGCGCTGCTCGCCGATGTGCTCGTGCCGGCGCTCGGAGGCCGCGGCGACTTGGATCCCCACCGGGTCGCCGGGATCCTCTCGCCGTTCAAGGGACACCGCCAGGCGAAGGCCGCCCTCGAGACAGCGATCCTGGACGCGGACCTCCGCGCACGCGACGTGCCGCTGTCCTACCACCTGGGGGCGGTGAAGGACCGGGTCGCGTGCGGCGTCTCGGTGGGCATCACCCCGACCATCCCCGCGCTCCTCGACGCTGTCGACGGATATCTCGCCGACGGATACGTCCGGATCAAGCTGAAGATCGAGCACGGATGGGATCTGGAGCCCGTGCGCGCCGTGCGTGAGCGCTTCGGAGACATCCTGCTCCAGGTCGACGCGAATGCGGCCTACGGCCGAGCCGACATCGAGCACCTTGCGAAGCTGGACGCGTTCGACCTTTCCCTGCTCGAGCAGCCCCTCTCCGCCGACGACCTCGGCGGGCATGCGATGCTCGCCCGGCGGATCAGCACGCCGATCTGCCTGGACGAGTCGATCCTGTCCGCCGCGCACGCCGCGCACGCGATCGAGCTCGGCGCCTGCCGCATCGTGAACATCAAACCGGGTCGCGTCGGCGGTTACCTCGAGTCCCGCCGGATCCACGACCTCTGCGTCGCGCACGGCGTGCCTGTGTGGTGCGGAGGAATGCTCGAGACGGGCATCGGCCGCGCCGCCAACCTCGCCTTGGCCGCCCTTCCCGGCTTCACCCTGCCCGGCGACACCTCGGCCTCCGAGCGTTACTACGAGACGGATATGACGCCGCCGTTCCGCCTCGAGGACGGGCACATGACCGTGCCGACGGGCGCCGGCATCGGCGTGACGCCGGATGCGGCCGTGCTCGATGAGGTGACCGTCTCCCGCGCCTGGATCCCGCTCGCGGGGGCCGTCTCCGGCGCGTGCTAGCGTCGCGAAGGTGCCCCCGATGAACCATCGTCCGCAGGTCACGCTGGTGCGCGTGCTCGAGGCGCTGGACACCACCCTGCTCACCGTCGTGTGCGGCACGGTCGTCCGGGAGCGCACGGTCGAGGCGATCGTGATCCACGACCCCCGCGACGAGCCGGACGCCCCGCGCAACTCGCTCGTGATGGGGGTCGGCGTCGAGGATCCGGCGCTCGTGCGACGCCTGCTCCCCCTGCTCGCGCAGGCCGGCGTCACCGCGCTCGTCGTGCGCGCGCCCTTCGCCGCCGACGACGTCCTGCGCGCCGAAGCCGAAGCCACGGGCGTCGTGGTGCTCGCGCTGAACCCGAGCACCACCTGGGCGCACCTGGCCGGCATGCTCCGCTCGCTCATGACGCCGGGGGACCCGGACGAGGCGCGGCCGGTCACGTTCGGTGGAATCCTCGCAGGCGACCTGTTCGCCGTGGCGGACGCGATCGCGGCGCTCCTGGAGTCGCCGGTCACGATCGAGGACCGCAACGCGCAGCTGCTGGCCTTCTCGAACGGCCCCGAGCAGCAGCGCGCTCCCGGCATCCGCGCGCGGCCGCTGCCGTCTCAGGATGCGCGTGCGCTGGAGGAGAGCGGAACGCTCGCGCAGATCGCCCGGAGCGAGTGGCCCGTCGAGGTCGCCATGGGAGCCGACGGCGACGAGGTGCGCACCGCGATCGCCGTGCGCGCGGGGGACGAGGTGCTCGGCACGATCTGGACCGCGGGTTCGCTCACCGCCGAGCGGAGCGCATCCCTGCACGACGCCGCGAAGCTCGTGGCCATGCACATGGTCTGGCAGCGCACGGACGCCGACGTCGAGCGCCGACTGCGTGCGGACCTGCTGCGCACCGCGCTCGGAGGCGGCCCCTCGGCGGGAGAGGCCGTGCACCGCCTCGGCCTCCGCGAGGAGACCGGTGTCGTGCTCGCGCTCACGCTGCACGACCCCGCCGCCGAACAGCTGTCGCACGCGCACCTCGCCGCGGAACGCAAGCGCGTGGCCGACGCGTTCGCCGTGCATCTGTCTTTCGCGCACCCGCGCTCCGTCTCGGGCCTCGTCGGCGATGTCGCCTACGGAGTGCTGCCGCTCGCGTCCGCAGCCGACGCCGACGATGAGGGCGACAGCGCCGTGCGCGTCGCGACGGAGTTCCTGGCCAGGATGCGCTCGGCGCTGCGGCCGCTCATCGGCGTCGGGGTCGTGGTGGCGGAGACTGCGCTCCTCCCCCGGTCCCGGGCGAGCGCGGACCGCGCGCTGCGGGTGCTGCGCGCCGGGATCGTGGACCGGCAGGTCGCCCGCCTCGACGAGGTGCATGCCGAGGCCCTGCTGCTCGAGCTCACCGGCCCCGCGCGGGACATCCCGTCCGGACCGCTCGCGCGCCTGCTCGCCTACGACGAGACGCACGGCAGCAGCCTCACCGAGACGTTCGAGGCCTGGCTCGACGCATTCGGCGACGTCGGCGTCGCCGCCGCCGCGAAGTTCGTGCACCCCAATACGTTCCGCTACCGGCTGCGCCGCGTGGCCGAGGTCGGCCGCATCGACCTCGACGATCCGAATGCCCGCTTCGGCGCGATGATGCAGCTGCGGCTGCGCGCCATCAATCCCGAGCGCTGAACTCCGCCGCCGGATCCGCGACCACGGGGTCCGGCAGGCCCAGCGATCCCAGGAGACACGCCAGCCAGGCCGCGTCCTGCGCGACGATCACGTCGTGCCCGGTTCCGGATCCGTGTCCCGCGTTCTCGTACACGTGCAGCAGGATCGGCGCTTCCCCGCGCTGGGCCGCCTGCATCCGCGCGACGAACTTGCGCGCCTGCCACGGCGGGCAACGGGGGTCGTTCGCCCCCGCCTCGACGTAGAGCAACGGATACTCCGCCGGGCGCACCCGCTCGTAGGGCGAGAGCGAGATCATGCGGGCGACGTCGACCGGATCCTCTGGATCACCCCAGGCCTTGCGGATCACGAACTCCAGATAGGGATTGCGGAAGCCGCCGACGAGGTCGAGCAGCGGGGCGCGCGGCAGCACCGCGGCCCACAGCTCAGGGCGCGCGGTGATCGCATTGCCGCACATCAGGCCGCCGTCGGAGCCTCCCGTGAGGGCGAGCCGGCCCGGGGCCGCGACGCCCTCGGCGAGCACGTGCTCGGCCACGGCGATCAGGTCTCCGTCGCGGGTGCCGCGATGCTCCCGATCCGCGGCGCGGAACCATGCGCTGCCGAACTCTCCGCCTCCGCGCAGGTACGCCTGCACGACGGTGCCGCCCGAGGCGAGGAACGCCGCCAGATCCGGCTGGTACTGCGGAAGAGTGGGGATGCCCGCGGCGCCGTAGGCGGTGATCAGGGCGGGGGCCTGGCCCGCGGAGCCGTGCGGACGGACGACGTGGTAGGGGATCGGGGTGCCGTCCTCGGCGATCGCCTCGCGCATCTCCGCGGTCGCGTCGATCGCGATCTCCGGCTCCTGCAGGATCTCGAGCGCGCCGCCGGGGCGATGCCGGTAGACGCCCCACGACGTGGTGAGCGTCGAGAAGGCGAAGAGGAAGGATCCGTCCCGGCTTTCGGCGGAGAGCCCGGTGAGTGGGAAGAACGGGGCGGCGAGCGCGCCCTCCCCTGGCAGAGGAACCACGCCCCGTGGGGCTCCGTCCGCGTCCAGGATCCGCACCCGCGCGGCGGTGCGGTGGAACTCGCTGAGGTAGAGCGCGTCACCGACCGGGAGTACCGCGCGCAGCACCGTGTCGCTCTCCGCCACGAGCTCGGTCCAGCAGGACGGATCCGCCGGATCCGCGGCATCCAAGGGGATCGCGACGAGCCGGCGCCGCGGCGCGTCCAGATCGGTGACGGCGACGTACCTGTCGCCCACGATGTGCCCTACGACGGTCTCCGGCCCTGACGCGAGGAACGGCCGCCAGCCGGCGCCGGGATCGGTGAGATCTCGCACGGCGACCGGGAACGGCGTGCCTACGCGGTGTGCCGCGACCGCCCAGCGTCCATCTGCGGAGAACTGGATCCTGGTGTACTCGCGGGAGCCTTCCGGGACCGGGACGTCCTCGATCGCGGAGGGCCCGTGATCGCCGAGGCTGCGCCGGTAGACGACCTGGCGGAAGTCGTGGGCGGTGCCGCCGAGGCCGAGGAACGCGAAGCCCGTGCTGTCGGGGAACCATGAGATCCCGCCGCCCCAGGAGCTGTGCAGCAGCTCCGGTGGTGCGTCGTCGCGGCGAGTGCCGGTCCGTACGTCGACGAGCTCCACCCTGTTGTGCTCACTGCCGTCCGTGCACACGCCGAGAGCGAGCACCGTGCCATCCGGCGAGGGGGCGAACCAGCTGAGCACCGCGGTGCGTCCCGGCCCGTCGAAGCGGGCGAGATCCACGAGGCTCCGCCCGGGGCCGTAGGGCTCGTCCGCGACCTGCAGCTTCCGCCCCTCGACCCGGAACCAGTGCGCGCCGCCGCTGCGGGGCAGCTCCGGCCAGGCGCCCGCGTGGCTGCGCTCGACCACGGCGCGCACGGCGTCGCGGTCGCGTCCCGCCCAGATGGTCTCCTCGGCATACGTGGCCTGCGCCCGCTGCCAGTCGGCGACCTCGCCCGGCACCGCGGCGTCGTCCTCGAGCCAGCGGTAGGGATCCGGCACCGCGATGCCGGCGACGATCTCGACCGTGTCCTGCGTGCGGGTGTCCGGTGCGGCGCTCATCCGAGATCCTTTTGTGAGACGGTGGCGACCGTGGTCTCGGAACGGTGCGGCACGGCGTCGAGCTCAGGGACGCCCGGCCCGAACTCCGCCCGCAGCCGGTCGAGATGGCCCGGCACGAGCGAGGCCCTGTGCCGATGGGCGACCGCGTCGAATGCGACGGTCACGTCGGCGAGGGGATCCATCCCTCCGCCCGCGTGCGTGCCCGCGACGTCGTCCCACAGCCCCGAGGGCGCCGCACGAAGGTCGACGAGCACGTCGCCGAGCCGGTCCAGGGCGTGTTCGAGCGAGTCCGGGGCGGGCTCGCGCTCCGAGAGCGTCGTCTCCCAGTCGAAGGGCCGCGACGAGCGCTCCGCGAACGACACGACGGGGCCGTGGCCGTAGGTCATGCCGATCACGCGCAGCGCGTCGCCGAATCCGTCGTGCAGCAACGTGCCCATGGCGGGGCGGCCGTGCAGCGGCTCGCGGCGCACGTGGGCGTTGTGCGCGAAGACCAGGATCCGCTCCTCGCGCTCCGCGATCCACGCGACGGTGTCGGCCATGAGCTGCTCGCGCGGATAGGCGCCGGGCGCGCCGTCCCAGGCGAGCTCCGCGAGGAACGCGCGGAGGGTCGCCGCGCTGCGCCGCGCGACGTCGTCGCCCTCGCGGTCGACACGTGCACACAGGTCGGCGATGCCATCGCGGAGGGTCGCCCGCGCCGCGTCGTCCAGGCCGTCCCAGGCGATCGCCGCCTCGGTGCGCCCGCCGAGGTCGGTGATGCGCCGCAACTCCTCGTCGCCGTCGTGAGCGGGAATGCGCTCAAGGCACACCCGCACTGCGACGCCCGGCGAGGTCGACGATCCCGGCAGGTCCATGCCCCAGAAGTGCAGCGGTACACGCCCAGGACTGCGGCGGCGGAGGTTCTCGGCGCGCATCCACGCGAGCTGGCTCCGGACGGCCTCGGATGCGCCGAAGCCGTAGGTGATCCCCGTCCGGGCGACGTCCTCGACCTCGCCCGGACCGCCCTGGACCCACGCGTCGACGGCCAGCCCCTCCGCGAAACCCGACTCGCGCACGAAGGCCGTGAAGCCGAGCTCGGTCGCGAGCGTGCGGAACAACCCGTCGCCGAGCCGGGCGAAATCATCGATCCCGTGCGCGCCCTCGCCGACCAGCACGATGCGCGCGTCGCCGACGAGGGCCCGCACCGACTCCGGATCCCAGGGCTCGCCAGGGGCCGCCAACGGGCGGAGGTACGTCAGGGGGGTTTCACGCATCGGGGATGATCCTCTCACCGCGACGGGACCGGCCTGATCCGACCGGCCCCGTCCACGGATCCGCTATTTCTGCTTCTCGGTGAAGTACCACTGCTCCGGGGAGTAGATGAACTTCAGCAGTCCCTCGAACGTGTCCGGCGGGCCCGAGAGAGCGCTCTTCCACACGATGAGGTTGTCGGGGGTGGGCAGGAACAGCACGGGCAGATCCTTCGACAGGAGCGTCGTCTCCGCGCTCAGCGCCTTCGGATCGGATCCGAACACGCTCGCCTCGATCGCCTTGTCCGCCGCGGTGTCGCTGTAGCTGCCGAGGTTGAAGCTGCCGTCCGTGTTGAAGGCGCCGTTCGCGGTGGGATACGAGGTCATGACCAGGGGGCCCGTGTCCTGCATGGCCCACTCGTTCGTGTTCGCCGGTGCTCCGGGGTTCGTGTAGTTCTCGTACATGTAGTTGAGCGACTTCGAGACGACCTTCACGTCGATCCCGATCTTCTTCGCCTCCGAGGAGAACGCGAGGTCGCGCGCTCCGACGTAGCTCGGCGAGCTCGCCGAGGCGAGCGTGAACGAGATCTTCTGTCCCTGCGCGATCCCCTCGCCGCACTGATCGGATCCCGATCCCGGCTTCTCGCACGTCGTGCCTGCCTTGTCGACCTTCCAGCCGTGCGCGGTCAGCAGCTTCTCCGCCGCCTTCGGATCGAACGGGTACGGCGCCTTGTCGCCGAAGTCGGGCGGGAATGCCGAGCCGAGACCGACGGTGGCGTAGTTCTCGCTCGCGGCGCCGTTGTAGACGCCGCGGCTCTTGATGTAGCCGGGCTGGTCGACGAGGTGCTGCAGGGCCTGGCGCATGTAGGGCTGAGCGATGATCTTGTCGAAGCCGCCGGTCGTGTTCGCGAAGTTGATCACGAGCGGATCCGACCGCGCGGGGGCCGGGGCCGCGTAGACGTTGTAGCCCTTCTTGCGCAGGTCCTCGATCTTGGCGGAGTAGCTCGAGTCGAGGCGACCGACCGTGATCGTGCCGGCCTGGTACTGGTTGTAGATCGCTGCGGCCGAGGTGAACGCCTTGAAGTCCACCTGCGTGAGCGTGTGCTTCCCCGGCCCGGCGTAGGCCTTGTTGGGCGCGAGCGAGAACGAGCCGGTCGTCGGCTCGAAGCTCTTGAGCGAGTACGGGCCGTTCACGACCTGCCACAGCGGGTTCGTGGCGAACGTGGCCTGGTCCGAGGACTGACCGGTGAGGAACGTGTAGATCGCGCTCGCGTTCGCGGGATCCGTGTAGTCCAGGACGGGTCCTCCCGTCGTCGCGATGCTCCAGTCCGCCGAGGGGATGACGACGAGCTGCTGCAGGAGCGACTCCAGGTAGGCGGGGTTGTACGCCTTCTCGAGCGTGAGCACGACGGTGTCGGATCCCTGCGCGGTCGCGGTCACCCCGTCCGGGAACTGCCCCGGCGTGTAGAACGCCCAGTTGGCCGCGCTCTGGGCGACGGCGGCTTTGAGGATGCCGAGCGAGAAGACCACGTCGCCGGCGGTGACCGGCTTGCCGTTGGACCAGCTGTTCTTCTTCATCGAGATCGTCACCGTGCGGTCGTCGTCGCTGTAGGACGGCGCCGTGGCGAGGCTCGTGTCCGCATTGCTCTTGCCATCGGCATCGGCCCGATACAGCGTCCGCCACATCAGGTCGTTGCCGATCACCGCGCCGTTCGCCTCCGCCGGCGGGTACGGGAAGATGTAGTTCGGCGCGAGACCGGGCGTCATCGCGATCGTGACGACGCCGCCGTCGACACTCTTGCCGCTCGCCGCCGGGATCGTGCGGTACTGGGAGGGGTCGACCTTCGCGGCGCCGGCCGTGCAGCCGGTCGTGATCAGCGCGGCCGCGACCGTGAGCGCGATCAGGAGGCTTCTTCGCCTCCGGGGAACCTGCGCGTTCATGCTGTGCTCCTTCTTCGGGTGGTCGGGATTCGTCGGGCGGGCCGTTTCGGGTGTTCGGGATCCGGGGCCCGCCGCGGGTCGGATCCGGTGCTTCGAGAGTGCAGGACGCCCGACGCGGCCCGTTCAGAGATCCGGACAGTTTCCGCGCGGCGCTCCTGTCTGGTCGGACACACCCCCGCGCGGAGTCATCGGCGCCGGTCGAGCACGTCGCGCAGGGCGTCGCCGAGCAGATTCAGCCCGAGCACGACGAGCACGATGCACAGGCCGGCGGGGTAGATGAGCCACCAGTTCCCCGCGGTGATGTATACGACGCCGCTCGAGAGTTGGCTGCCCCAGTCGGTGACCGGATAGCTCAGCCCGAAGCCGAGGAATCCGAGCGCCGCGATCACGAGGATCGCATCGGCCACCTGGAACGTGAGGTTCACGATGATCACGCCGAACGTGTTCGGGATGAGGTGCGTGAAGATGATCCTGCGATCCCTCGCGCCCATGAGGCGCGCGGCCTGCACGAACTCGCGCACCCTCAATGACAGCACTTCGCCGCGGATGAGCCTCGCAGACACGAGCCAGGAGAAGCCTCCGATGACCAGGCTCAGCGTGAGGGGCGTCGCCGTGAAGCGCGCCGCGATGATGAGCACGAAGAACAGGAAGGGGATCGCGAGCAGGACATCCACGAACCGCATCATGATCCCGTCGACGACGCCGCCTGCGAGACCCGCCACCGCGCCGTAGACCGTGCCGAGAGTCGTCGCGAAGACCGCGGCGAGCAGACCGATCTCGAGTGACACCTGCCCGCCCAGCATGAGCCGGCCGAGCACGTCGAAACCGTTCGGATCGGTGCCGAGCGGGTAGCCCTCGCCGGGCGGCAGGAGCGCGTCGAGCAGGTTCACGTCGGTCTGGTTCGTCGGATACAGCAGAGGCCCCGCGAAGCTGAACAGGACGAGCAGCACGAGCATCGACGCTCCCGCCACGGCCATCGGGCTGCGCCGCAGCGCGCGCAGGACGGCGCCGGCGGCGAGGGGGCGCGCCGCCGTCGCGGTCTGGACGATGACGTCGGTCTTCTCCGACATCTCCGGGTGTGCGGTGGTCATCTGCTCAGCTCGATCCGTCGGTCCGCGCGTGCGACCACGAGGTCGGCGAGGAGGTTGCCCAGCACGGTGAGCGCGCCACCGATGAGCGTGTACGCCAGCAGCACCGGATAGTCCTCGCGGTGCAGGCTGTTCAGGAACAGGAGGCCGAGCCCGGGGTAGTTGAACACCGACTCGACGATGAGGTTGCCCGCCAGCAGCGTGGGGATCATGACGCCGACGAGCGTGATGAGCGGGATGCAGGCATTGCGCAGTAGGTGCCGCATCAGCACGACCCGCTCCGGGGCTCCCTTGGCGCGGGCGACCTTGATGTAGTCCATGCCGAGCTGCTCGAGCGCCGCGGAGCGCTGGTACTGCGAGAAGACGACCACGTTCGTGAGGGCGAGCGTGATCAGCGGCAGAGCCATCGCGCGCGGATCCGTGAACACGACCCAGGGCGAGGTGGATTGCGAGGCCTCCGCGGGGAAGAGCGGCACGAGCTGGCTGAGTAGCGCGATCAGCAGGAGCGCGACGAGAAAAGACGGCGTCGCATAGAGCAGGTAGGCGATGCCGGTGGCTGCGCGGTCGACGACGGTGTTCCGCCGGACCGCTTGCAGGATGCCGAGCGGGATCGCGATGAGCAACGCGATCACGAGGCCGGACAGCGAGAGCACGGCGCTGCGTCCGGCGTTCTGTGCGAACAGTACCGAAACCTCCTCGTTCAGCTTGTAGGAGCGCCCGAGGTCGCCGTGCAGCAACTGCACGACGTAGTCGACGTACTGCGCGAAGAGCGGGCGATCGAAGCCGTTCTCGCGGTTGAACGCCTCGACCGCGGCCGCCGAGGCCTGCGGCCCGAGCACGACCCGACCAGGACTGTCGGAGATGAGATGCAGCATCACGAAGATCACGATCGAGATGCCGATCAGCACGAGCAGCGAGATCAGGATCCGCCGCAGCAGGTAGGAGATCATGCCGTCGCCTCCGTCTCGGTCCGGTCCGCATCCGCGGTCTGGACACCGACCTTCTCCGCGGTCTTCGGCTGCAGCGGGAAGTGGCAGGCGACGTCGTGACCGGTGCCGACAGCCTCCAGCGTCGGCTCCACCGTCGCGCACAGCTCGGTCGCGAGCGGGCATCGCGTCCGGAACCGGCAGCCGCTGGGAGGATCCAGCGGACTGGGCAGCTCCCCGCGCACGCGCTCGGCACCGGCCGGCGCCGGAGCATCCGGATCCGCGATCGGCACCGCCGCGAGCAGACCGGCCGTGTACGGGTGCGCGGGCCGCTCGTAGACGTCGTCGGTCGCGCCGACCTCGACGATCTTGCCGAGGTACATCACCCCGACCCGGTCGGAGAGGTAGCGGATGACCGCGAGGTCGTGCGAGATCACGACGCTGCTCAGCCCGCGTTCGCGCTGCTGGGCGCGCATGAGGTTGAGCACCTGCGAGCGGATCGAGAC
This sequence comes from Microbacterium azadirachtae, assembly GCF_000956505.1. Lineage (GTDB taxonomy): Bacteria > Actinomycetota > Actinomycetes > Actinomycetales > Microbacteriaceae > Microbacterium > Microbacterium azadirachtae_A. The sequence continues at coordinate 107,527 of NZ_JYIX01000034.1, forward strand.
GTCCAGGGCGCTCACCGGCTCATCGGCGACGAGGACGTCGGGGTCGAGCGCGAGAGCCCTGGCGAGGCCGATGCGCTGACGCTGCCCGCCGGAGAGCTCGTGCGGATACCGCTCAAGGATGGACGGGCCGAGACCGACGCTGTCGAGCAGCGCGATCGCGCGCTCGGTGCGCTCGGCCGGGGTGCCGACGCCCTGGATCGCGAGGGGCTCGCGCAGGATCGTGCCGATCGTCATCTTCGGGTCGAGGGCGGCGCCGGAGTCCTGGAACATCATCTGCAGCTTCGCCCTGCGGGCGCCGAGCTCGCGCCGCCGCACACCGGAGACCTTCGCCCCTTCGAGACGCACCTCACCGGCGGTGGGCCGATCCATGGCGACGAGCATGCGCCCGAGCGACGACTTGCCGCATCCGGACTCCCCGACGAGGCCGAGAGTCTCCCCCGCCCGCACCGCGAAGCTCACCCTGGAGACCGCCTTCACGGTGCGCCGTCGCCCCTTCGGCGCCCAGCCCGAGACGGGATGCTCCTGCACGAGATCGACGACCTCGAGCCGGGGCTCCGCCGATGCCGGCACGGCGTGCGCGAGCGGAAGCGCGCGCCGCTGGGCCACCGCCGTCGCCCCCATGACAGGGTTCCAGCACGCGAAGACATGCCCGCCGTCGCCCTCGAGCGGCGGACGCTCGGTCCGGCAGCGCTCCGTGGCGGCCGCGCAGCGCGGCGCGAACCGGCATCCCGGAACCATCTCGGCGGGATCCGGCGGGGAGCCGGGGATCGAGAACAGCTCGAGACCGCGGTCCTGGGCGAGCGACGGGATCGAGTCGAGCAGCGCGCGGGTGTAGCGATGCCTCGTGCTCCTGAAGAGGGAACGGGTCGGTCCGGTCTCCACGAGTCGTCCGGCGTACATGACGCCGACCCGGTCGGCGTGCCGGGCCACCACGCCCATGTCGTGCGTGACAAGGATCATCGCCATGCCGAGCTGCTCCTTGAGCCGGCCGAGCAGCTCCAGGATCTCCGCCTGGATCGTCACGTCGAGAGCGGTCGTCGGCTCGTCGGCGATCAGCAGATCGGGCTCCGCGATGAGCGCCATCGCGATCATCACGCGCTGACGCATGCCGCCGGAGAGCTGGTGCGGATAGTCGCGCATGCGCTCGGACGGACGCGGGATGCCGACGAGCGCGAGCATCTCCTCGGCCCGGCGCAGCGCCTCCGATCTGCGCGCGAGGCCGTGCAGCAGCAGCGGCTCAGCGACCTGGTCGCCCACGCGCTGGGTGGGGTTCAGCGCCGTCAGCGAGTCCTGGAACACCATCGAGATCCGGCGTCCGCGCAGCGCCCGGTACGCGTGCGGATCCATCCCTGCGAGTTCCTCGCCGTCGAAGCGGATGGAGCCGCTCGTGATCGTGGATCCGCTCGGCAGCATCCCCATGATCGACAGGCCTGTCATCGATTTGCCGGATCCGGTCTCACCGACGATGCCGAGGGTCTCGCCGCGGGCGAGGTCGAGGTCGACGCCGGTGATCGGACGCACGGTCCGTTCTCCCGTGCGGATCTCGACCGAGAGGTCTCGAATCGTCAGCATTGCGCGCTCCCTTGCGCCCGCCGCTCCACGCGACCGGCCCTGTTCTTCCATGATCCTGCGACACCGCGGTCGCGCCCGGTTCGTCCGCTCGATCGAACGGAGCATTCCCCCTTCGTCCTCTGGGACGATTCGCGCCGCCCGGAGCAGCCTCAGCGGACCGAGGGCCGTCCGAGCTGCCCTCGGAACAGCCGCTGCAGGTTGCCGCCGAGCACGCCGAGGACATCGGCCTCGGCCCACCCTCGGCGCAGCAGCGCCTCGGTGACGAGAGGCAGGCCCTCCGGCCCCTCGAGCCCGGGAAGGTACACGTCGGCGGGGACGCCCTGCACCTCGGTGACCACGCAGCACGGCGGCGTGGTCTCGCCGATGACCTCCCGCACGAAGTCCGGTCCGAGGCCCACGTGCTCGCTCCCCGCAATCGCCGCGATGTGCTCGAGATGATCCACGAGCCGGTCGATCGTGGCGGGCTCGTCGTCCAGGAACGGCGCGAAGAAGTTCGCGCAGATCACGCCGCCGCCCGCGGCGATCGCGGCGAGGTGCTCGTCCGAGAGATTGCGATGGTGGTCGCGCAGCGCCCGCGCCGAGGAGTGCGTCGCGATGACGGGGCGCGCCGCGATCTCCAGCACGTGCGAGACGCCCGCGGCGCCGAGGTGGCTGAGGTCGACGAGCATGCCGACTCGCTCCATCTCGCGCACCGCCGCGATGCCGGCGCCGGTGAGCCGGCTGCGGGCGGCATCCTCGCCGGACCCGTCCGCGAAGGCGCCGCGGCCGAAATGGGTCAGTGAGCCGACGCGCACGCCGAGGCGGTGCATGGTCGTGATCAGCTCGACGTCGGCGTCGAGACCCGGCATGCCCTCGAGCGCCAGCACGAGGGCGATGCGCCCGTCCGCGATCGTCCGGTCGATATCCTCACCGGTGCGGCACAGTGCGACGCGTCCGGCATTCTCCTCGGCGAGACGATGCGCGGCCTCGATCATGAGCAGGGTGCGCCGCAGGGCGGCCTCTGGGCGGTACGGATCCTCGATGAACACCGGGAGCACCTGCAGGTCCACCCCGCCCGCCTCGAGCTGCGGCATCCAGCGCTCCCGGAAGAAGCTCCCCCAGCGCTCGGGCGGGCGCGCCACGACCGCGCAGAGCAAGTCGTTGTGGGCGTCCGCGACCACGGCACGGCGATGCAGCGCTCCCGCGAAGGACAGCGCGGTCATGAGTCCACCCGCCGATCCGCCCTGCCGGTATGCAGGAACAGCGCCCTGCCCGTGCCGTCGTCGCCGAGGAAGGCGACCGGCTGGCGGACCCCGCCCTCCGCCTCGACGGGGAGCAGCACGTCGCCACGCCAGCCGACGAGCTCGGTCCGGAACGGCAGGTCGCCGAGATCGGCGACGACGCCGTGCGGGACGCGGTCGAGCCAGACCCGCCCCTCCGCGGTCCGGCTGATCGTGGTCAGGGCCGTGCTCGAGGCGTAGCGGCCGACGAAGCGGTCGGCGTGCGCGGGCGGGGAGCCGGCCGGGGCCGGGGCGGGTGCCGCAGCGATCCCGGCGAACTGCTCCAGCACGGCGTCGACGAGCGCCGTGAAGATCGGATGCGGTTCCCCGCCGTTCGCGAGAACCGCGACGGCCACACCCTGCTCCGGCAGCACTCGCAGGCTCGCGGACTGACCGATCGTGTTGCCGTCGTGGCCCGGGATCGTGCGCCCCTCGCGGGCGAACAGCTCCCAGCCGAGACCCCAGGCGGCGCCCTGGTCGATGTCGGGAAGCACGATCTGCGATGTGCGCATCGCCTCGACCGTCGCACGGGAGAGCAGGCGGGAGCCGTCGGAAGCGAGCCCGCCCGCGAGATGGAGGCGGGCGAACGCGAGCAGATCACCCGCACTCATCGCCAACCGCGATCCCGCAGGCCCTCCTGCCCGCTCCATGGCCCACACGGTCGTCGGCGCGAACTCGCCGTCGTCCTGCCGGAGATGGCCGACGGCCGCGCGGTGCAGGATCGCCTCCGACGCGTCCACGGCGGCGTGCCGCAGCCCGAGCCGGTTCAGCAGTCGCTCGCGCAGCACCCTCTCGTACGGAGCCCCGCGGAGCACCTCGACGATGCGGCCGAGGGTCGAGAACCCTGCGTTGTTGTAGGAGAACATCTCGCCGGGGGCGAAGAGCTGCGGCGTCTCGGCGAGGACCCCGAGGTACCGCGCCAGGGCATCGTCCCCCTCGCCGGTGTCGACGAAGACATCGCCCTCGAAGCCGGCGGTGTGGCTGAGCAGGTGCCGTGGCGTGATCGCGGCGGAGGACTCCTCATCGGCGACGCGGAAGTCGGGGAGCACGTGCCGCACCGGCGCGTCCAGGTCGAGCAGGCCCTCCTCGACGAGTTGCATGACCAGCGTCGCGGTGAAGACCTTGGTGATGGACCCGATCTGGAAGATGGATCCGGTGTCCGCCGCGACGTCGGTGCCGCGATGGAGGACCCCCGCGGCGTAGGCGAACGTCTCGTCGCCGACGCCGATCGCGAGCGAGACGGCCGGCACACGGTGCCTCGCCATCAGCGCGGGGATGTGCTCCTGGACCCAGGCCTGGACGGTGGCGAGCTGCGGCATGGTCCTCCTCGACGTCGACTCACCTCGAGGCTAGAGCGCGGCCCGGCCGTCCGATTCGTCGATCGGCACCAGTCCGATGCGCTCGGATGGTGCGGGTCGCCAGACCGCTCACGCGGCGATCGCGTGCGCGGCCTCCCGGTCCAGCAGGCGGCGCTTGACGTCCTCGCCCCAGGCGAAGCCACCCAGGGTGCCGTCGACGCGCAGCACGCGATGGCAGGGCACGAACAGGGCCGGTGCGTTGCGCGCACAGATCGAGGCGGCGGGGCGCACGGCGCCGGGCTTGCCGAGGGCGACGGCGAACTCGGTGTAGGTGAGCGGCTCGCCGGGGGTGATCCGACGGAGCGCCTCCCATCCGGCGCCCTGCATCTCGGTGCCGAACTGGCGCACCTCGACCGCGTCGATCGCCGCGAGGTCGCCCGCGTAGTACGCGGCGACGGCGTCCGCCGCGGCGGTGGCGCCCTCGGCGACCTCCGCCGGACGGTTCTTCTCGGCGATGCGATGCAGGATCGCCTCGTGGTCGGTGGTCCATCCGGAAGCGAGCACGCGGTCCTGTTCGTCGGCGAGGATCGTGAACGGGCCGTCTGGGGTGTCGATGGTCTGGATGATGGCGGTCATTTCGAGCCTTCCGTGATCGAGATGGTCTGAGTGGTCTTCGTGGTCTTCGTGGTCTTCGGAGTCTTCGTGGTCTTCGTCGTCTTCGCCGGGACCGCGCGCCAGAGGTGCGCGGTGAGGTAGCTGCGCCAGGGCGCCGTGCGCGCGGCCCACGCGTCCAGGGGCCCGGCCTCGGCGGGGAGCCCCGCGCCGCCGGCGCCCGCACGGGCGGCGACGTCGCCGGGCAGGAACACGTCGGGATCGCCGAGCACGCGCATCCGCACGTAGTCCGCCGTCCACGGCCCGATCCCCGGCATCGCCAGCAGCGCGGCGCGCTGCGCCTCGCCGTCGTCGCCGAGCGTCAGCCGCAGGGAGCCGTCGGCGAGGGCCGCCGCGGCACCGGTGACGGCCCTGATCCGCGCCGCGGGACCTCGCAGCACCTCGTGCCCGTGCTCGGCGATCGCTGCCATGGTGGGGAACAGGATCCCTTCCCCCTGGGCGTCGTCGACGGATCCGACCCGCTCCCCGAGTTCCTGCGCGAGCAGCGTCAATGCGGTGCGCGCCGCAGCGACCGTGATCTGCTGCCCGATCATCGCGCGGATGAGCATCTCGTGCGGATCCGCCGCTCCCGGCACCCTGATGCCGGGGACACGGGCGACCAGCGGCGCGAGGTGCTCATGCGCGGAGAGCGCGGCGTCGACGGCCAGCGGATCCGCGTCGAGGTCGAACAGCCGCCGTGCGCGGGCGACGAGGGGCGCGAGATCGCCGAGCTGCGCCAGACGGGCGCGCAGGTGCAGGCGATCGGCGTCGTCGAGGCTCAGCTCGAACCAACCGGGCCCGCCGCCGAGCCGCAGGTGCCGTGAGAAGCGGCGCTCCCCCACCTCCTCGACGCCGGGAAGCGCCCGCGCGCGCATCCACGCGAACAGGCCCTCCGCGTCGAACGGCTTGCGATACGGCAGCAGCAGGTCGATCTCACCGGGCACCGCGGTCGCGGCGGCCAGCGCATCGCGGCCGTGTCGCCGGGCGCGCAGCTCGCCCGGCGCGAGGCCGAACACCTCCCGCACGGTGTCGTTGAACTGGCGCACGCTCGCGAATCCCGCGGAGAACGCGACGTCGGCGATCGGCAGGTCGGTGCCGACCAGGAGCATCCGGGCGGTGTGCGCACGGTGGGCGCGGGCGAGCGCGAGCGGTCCTGCTCCGAGCTCTCCTGCGAGCAGCCGGGTGAGGTGCCGGGAGGAGTATCCGAGTCGTGCAGCGAGTCCGGGAACGCCCTCGCGCTCGACGACGCCGTCCGCGATGAGGCGCATCGCACGCGCGGCGACGTCGCCCCGCAGATTCCACTCCGGAGAACCGGGGGCGGCCTCCGGCAGGCAGCGCTTGCAGGCGCGGTAGCCGGCCTCGTGCGCGGCGGCGCTGGTGGGGAAGAACGTGACGTTCTCGGGCTTGGGGGTGCGGGCCGGGCAGCTCGGGCGGCAGTAGATCCCGGTCGAGTGCACGGCCGTGACGAACTGCCCGTCGAAGCGGGTGTCGCGCGCGTCGATCGCGCGGTACCGCTCGTCGAAGGTCATTCCGGGGAAGCTCATGCCCCCACTCTGGCACGTCCGAAACCCGCAGGCTCGCGGAAATCGGACACGACAGTGTGCGCCCGTTCCGGGCCGCGCTCACGCAGCGCGACCCGGAGGACGGCTCAGTGGAAGAAGTGGCGCTCGCCCGTGAAGAACATCGTCACGCCGGCCTTGCGGGCGGCGTCCACGACCTCCTCGTCCCGGACGGATCCGCCCGGCTGCACGATCGCGGTGACGCCCGCGTCGATGAGCACCTGAGCGCCGTCGGCGAACGGGAAGAACGCATCGGAGGCGGCGACGGATCCGGCTGCGCGGTCGCCGGCGCGCTCGACCGCGAGGCGGCACGAGTCGACGCGATTGACCTGGCCCATGCCGACGCCGACTGTGGCGTTGCCCTTGGACAGCACGATCGCGTTCGACTTCACGGCGCGGCATGCCTTCCAGGCGAAGATGAGGTTCTCCATCTCGAGGTCGTCGGGGCGCTCGCCCGAGACGAGCTCCCAGTTCTTGGCGACCGAGACGATGTCGTCGGGGAACCGGTCCGCGTCCTGCAGCAGCAGGCCGCCGGAGACGAGGCGCACGTCCATCTGCTCCTGCTGCCAGTCGTCCGGCAGCTGCAGCAGGCGCAGGTTCTTCTTCGCCTTGAACACCTCGAGCGCCGCCGGCTCGAAGGCCGGGGCGACGATGACCTCGGTGAAGATGTCCTTGAGGTTCTCCGCCATCTTCAGCGTCACGGTGCCGTTCGCGGCGATCACACCGCCGTAGGCCGAGACGGGGTCGCACTCGTGCGCGCGCAGGTGCGCGCTGGCGATCGGATCCAGGGCGTTGGGCGCGGTCGTCGCGATGCCGCACGGGTTGGCGTGCTTGATGATCGCGACCGCCGGGTGGACCATGTCGTACGCCGCACGCAGGGCCGCATCGGCGTCGACGTAGTTGTTGTACGACATCTCCTTGCCCTGGAGCTGCGTGGCCTGGGCGATGCCGTGCCCGCCCGCGCGCATGTAGATCGCGGCGCGCTGGTGCGAGTTCTCGCCGTAGCGCAGCGTGGCGAGACGTTCCGCGTTGATCGTGAGGTGCTCCGGCAGCTCGCTGTCGCTCGACAGCGTGCCGTCGGAGAACCACTGCGCCACGGCCGTGTCGTAGGCGGCGGTGTGCGCAAAGGCGCGGGCCGCGAGCTCGCGACGCTGGGCGAGCGTGGTGCCGCCCTCGTCGAGCGAGCGGACGAGCGACGGATACGACTCTGGCGACACGACGATCGCGACGTTGGCGTGGTTCTTCGCGGCGGCGCGCACCATGGCGGGGCCGCCGATGTCGATCTGCTCGACCACATCGTCGCCGACCGCGCCGGAGGCGACGGTCTGCACGAACGGGTAGAGGTTCACCACGACGAGCTCGAACGGGCTGATCCCCCGCTCCGCGAGCTGACGCTCGTGGTCCTCGAGGCGCAGGTCGGCCAGCAGGCCGCCGTGGATCGCCGGGTGCAGCGTCTTCACGCGCCCGTCCAGCATCTCGGGGACGCCGGTGACGGCCGCGACGTCGGTGACCGCGAGGCCCGCGTCCCGGATGGCCTGCGCGGTGGATCCGGTCGACACGATCTCGACGCCGTTGTCGGCGAGCGACTGCGCGAGCGGCACGAGGCCGGTCTTGTCGCTGACGGACACCAGGGCGCGGCGGATGCGCACAGCGTCGCGGGGGCGGTAGAGGGACGGATCGTGGGCAGGACCGGCCATCGGGTTTCCTTCCGGGTAGGCGTCAGTTTCTCGTCAGCGGCCAGCGGCCGAGGGGGATCCGAGATCGTGGGGGCGGGCGCCGAGTTCGAGGGATCCCTCGGCGATGCGGCGGACGACGTCGATCAGCAGACGCCGCTCGACGGGCTTGATGCGCTCGTGCAGGGAGGACTCGGTGTCCCCCTGCTGCACCGGCACGCGCTCCTGCGCGAGGATCGGTCCGCTGTCGACGCCGTCGTCGACCACGATCACGCTGGCCCCGGTCTCGCTCGCGCCGGCCGCGAGCGCGTCGCGCACGCCGTGCGCTCCGGGGAACTCGGGCAGGAAGGCCGGGTGCGTGTTGATGATGTTCGGAGCCCAGGCGGCCACGACGTCGCGCGGCAGCAGGCGCATGAGCCCGCTCAGCACGATGAGGTCCGGTCGCCAGACCTTCAACTGCGCGTCGAGCTCCGCGCCCCACGCCTCGCGGCTCTCGAAGGCCTCCCAGGGGACGACGAAGGAGGGGATCCCGAAGGCCTCGGCGTGCGCGAGCCCGTCGGCTTCGCGATCGGCCCCGATCACGATGATGCGCGCCGGGAATCCGGGGTCGGCGGCCGCGTCGAGGAGGGCACGAAGATTCGAGCCGGTGCCCGAGATGAGTACGGCGACCGTCAGCACCCAGACAGTCTAGCCGGGAGGCCCCGGCCGCCGATCACGTGAGACGGTCCGCCGTCCGGTCCCGGTCATCGTCGATCCAGGCCGCGTCGACGTCGCCGTGGCGGCGCGGTGCGAGCAGCAGGATCCCGGCGCCGACGAGCACCTCGAGTCCGAGCGCGAGCGCGAGCGGACCCGGATCGGGCCCTGCGACGGCGAGCCGTCCCGGCCCGAGGGATCCGTGCGAGAGCGCCGCGAGCAGTGCGCCGGATCCGCCCGCGAGCGCGGCGATCCCGACAGCGGTCACCACGCGCGGCACGATCCCGGACTCCACGCCCGCCGACACCTGCCGCGAGCGGATCACCCACCCCGCGAACGCCCCCGCGGCGATCGGCAGGAGCACGACGACGAGCGCCCACGGCGACGAGCTGTCCGGCACGAGACCCAGTAGCGGCACCCCCGGTACGACGCCCAGCACGGTGCCCGCGGGAGAGACGGCGGTGCCCGCGCCGATCGCGAAGCCGGGGCCCGCGATCCACGCCACCGCCCACGCCACGAGCGTCGGCACGTACGCGAGCTGGGCCAGGCCGATCACGACCACGCCGAGGCCGTCGGCACGCAGCGACTCGAAGAGAGCCACGCTCTGCCCGCCGCGGACGATTCCGGCGATCGCCACGGCGAGGGCTGCGGCGCCGACGACGCCGGCCATGGCGACCGCAGTTCCTCGGACGATATCGCCGGGCACGTGGGCCCAGTCCGGCCAGCGGTCCAGCGCGTCCTGCACCCGGTCGATCACGCCGCCGTCGCCCTCGCTCCACGCCGTCGCGACCGCCCCGGCGAGAGCACCGCACAGGAACACGAGAGGCGGGAACAGGATCGCGAGCCAGAGCGGTGCCTTCAGCACCCCGAGGCCGCCGGTCAGCGCGGCGAGCGCGGAGATCACGGCGAAGGTCGCCGTTCCGCTCAGGACACCCGAGATCCAGGATCCGGCGAGCGCGGCCCTGCGGCCAGAGCGCGCCGCGAAGATCGCCGTGAAGCCGAGGAACAGCAGCGGAGGCACCGAGAGGGCGAAGGACGCCGCGGACGGGTCCAAGCCGACCGCGCGCACCAGCGCGTCAGGAAGGACCACGGAGAGCGGGACGCCGTGGCCGAACTGCCAGAGCGTCGCGGCGCTCGGCCAGAGGGCTCCCCAGTCGGCGTTCGTGCCGAAGGCGACGGCCCAGATCACGGCGAGAGGCGCGAGCAGCACGGCGAGACCGATGGCCGCGGCGACGATCGCATCGACCGCCGCCAGGAGCACGATGAGGAGGCGTTGCATGACGGATTCGAGCCTACGTGCTCCGCCCCGCGCTCCCCTGCGGGCGCGCGGGCCACGGTGCCGACGGCGCGGAGGAGGCCCTCCAGACGATACGGTTTTCCGCGGAGGTCCCCCATGACAACAGTCCCCCCGCCCGTGTCCGACCCCGTCGCCGCCGAGCCGAAGAACGCCGTCGATCGCTTCTTCGAGATCACCAAGCGCGGATCCACCCTCGGCACCGAGGTCCGCGGCGGCATCGTCACGTTCGTGACGATGGCCTACATCGTGATCCTCAACCCGATCATCCTGTCCACCCCGGACGTCGCAGGGCACACGCTGCCTGGCGGCGCGGTCGCCGCGGCCACGGCGCTGACCGCCGGCGTCATGACGATCCTGTTCGGGCTGATCACCCGGCTGCCGTTCGCGTTCGCCGCCGGCCTCGGCATCAACGCGTTCCTCGCCTTCACCGTGGTCGGCTCTGTCACCTGGGCCGAGGCGATGGCGCTCGTCATGATCAACGGCGTCATCATCGTGCTGCTCGCCGCGACCGGCCTGCGCAAGCTCATCTTCGACGCGGTCCCCGTGCAGCTCAAGCTCGCGATCACGGTCGGCATCGGCCTGTTCATCGCCTTCATCGGATTCGTGAACGCCGGCTTCGTGACCTCGACGAAGCAGGCCTCCCCTCCGGTCGACCTCGGTATCGGCGGATCCGTCGCCTCCATCCCGACCCTGCTGTTCGTGCTCACTCTGCTGATCGGCGGCGCGCTCATCGCGCTCCGCGTCAAGGGCGCGATCCTCATCGCCCTCGTCGGCGGCTCGTTGCTCGCCGCGATCCTCAACCTCATCTGGCCGTTCGGGCAGGACTTCGGCTTCACCGGCAGCATCGTGGGCCTCCCCGACCTGAGCCTGATCGGCCGGGTCGACTTCGGCTTCGACCTCGCGAAGGTCGGCGGCGTGACCCTGGTGATGTTCATCTTCACGCTGCTGTTCTCGAACTTCTTCGACGCGATGGGCACGATGACCGGCCTCGCGAAGGAGGCCGACCTCGCCGACGAGAAGGGCGACTTCCCGCGCATCAAGTCGGCGCTCGTCGTCGAGGGCGTCGGCGCGATCGTCGGCGGCGGCACGTCGTCCTCCTCCGCGACCGTCTTCGTCGAGTCGGGCGCCGGCATCGGCGAAGGAGCGCGCACCGGCCTCGCGACGACGATCACGGGTGTGCTCTTCCTGCTCGCGATGTTCTTCACGCCGCTCACCGCCCTCGTGCCCAGCGCCGTGGCCGCCGCGGCGCTGGTGCTCGTCGGCGCGATGATGCTCTCGCAGATCAAGAACATCGATCTCGGCGACTTCCGCGTGCTGCTGCCGGTCTTCCTCACGGTCACCGTCATGCCGATGACGTACTCGATCGCCAACGGCATCGGCGCCGGATTCGTGAGCTGGATCGTCGTGAACGCCCTGACCGGCCGGGCCAGGACGATCCACCCGCTGCTCTGGGTGGTCGGCGTCGGGTTCGTGCTGTTCTTCGCCCGCGGCCCGATTGAGGCGCTGCTCGGCGCCTGACCTGACCGCTGCGGGCGGGATCCGCCGGGATCTGCTGGGATCCGCCGGGATCCGTCGGGATCCGTCGGGATCCGCTGGGATCCGTCGAGGCCCCCTCACCGCGTCGAGGCCCCCTCCTGGGAACGCACCTGGGAGGGGGCCTCGATCCTGTGAGGGGGCCTCGACGTGCGTGGACGGCCCCGCGCCGCCGCACACCGGGCTCCGGCACGCCTCAGAGCGCGAGCGGCACGCCGGGCTCCGGCACGCGCAGCCGGACCGCGAGGCCGGCATAACCGAATTCGCGCACGAGGCGCTCGCGGGTCTCGGAGAAGTGGTGCCAGCCCTCGGCGTGCACGGGCACGATCACCGCATCGCCCAGCTCTCGTGCGGCTGCGACCGCGGTGCGTGCATTGAGGGTGAGGTCGGCGTCGCCGAAGCGCCCGACGTTGGCCGCCCCGGCGAACAGCACGGCGAGGTCGATCCGACCGATCCGCTCTGCGATGGCCGTGACGACCTCGACCGAGGCGTTGTCGCCGGAGACGTAGAGCACGGGCTCCCCCGGCGCGCTCAGCACGAAGCCGGTCACGGTGCCGGAGAGCTCCTCCGCCCCCTCCGGGCCGTGCAGCGCGGGCACCGCGGTCACCTCGACGTCGCCGAGACGATGCGTCTGCCACGGGGCGAGCCCTGTCACGCCGTCGACACGTCCCGCCGCCTCCGGCGTGGACAGCACCGCGCCGGCGCGAGGCAGGAAGGCGCGTCCCGCCTCGTCGAGGTTGTCGGGGTGCTGGTCGTGCGAGAGCAGCACGGCGTCGATCTCGCCCACCTGGTCGGCGGCGAGCGCGGGTCCGCTCAGCTTGTGCAGCGCGATGCCGCCGTCATAGCTGCGCGGCGCGTCGAACGTCGGGTCGGTCAGCAGGCGCACGCCCGCGTACTCGATGATCGCGGTCGGTCCGCCGATGAGGGTGAGGGTCACGGAGTTCTCGGTCATGGATCCATCGTGTCGGTATCGCCGGAACGGCGGGAGTGGCCCTGAAGACACCTTTCGATAAGATCGGGCCATGCGCACCGCCGCCGTCCTCGCCTTCCCGGGGATCAGCCCGTTCCACCTGTCCGTGCCACTCATGGTGTTCGGCGGCGTCGGCGTGCGCTCTGTCGAGGCCGCCTACCGCACCGTCACGGTCGCGGAGGAACCGGGACCGGTGCGCACCGCCGCCGGCCTGGACCTCATCGTGACGGAAGGACTCGACGCTCTTGCGACCGCGGACCTCGTCGTGATCCCGAGCTGGGAGCCGGACCTCGCACCCGGCGCCGCGCTCCTCGACGCCGTGCGCTCGGCGCACGCCCGCGGGGCGCGGATCCTCGGCCTGTGCCTCGGAGCCTTCGTGGTGGCCGCGAGCGGCATCGTCGAAGGCAGGGAGGTCTCCACGCACTGGTCCGCGGGGCCGCAGCTCGCCGCGCGGCATCCCGAGCTCACCGTGCGCTGCGAGGCGCTGTGGACGGATCTCGGCGACGTGGTCACGTCGGCCGGGGTGGCCGCGGCTCTGGACTGCTGCCTGCACATCGTCCGCACAGAGCTCGGCAGCGCCGTCGCCGCCGACCTCGCGCGCTCGCTCGTGATGGCCCCGCATCGGGAAGGCTCGCAGGCGCAGTTCCTCTCCCGCCCGCTCGCCGCCGACCGCAACGGCGACGAGATCGACCAGGCGATCGCCTGGGCCCTGGGGAGGCTCTCCGAGTCGACGCCGATCGACGCCTGGGCGGGCGCCGTGCACCTGTCCCGCCGCACGTTCACCCGGCGCTTCCGCGATCGCACCGGCACGAGCCCAGGAGACTGGCTGCTGCAGCGCCGCCTGGACGAGGCGCGCCGGCTGCTCGAGGCCTCCGACCTGCCCGTCGACGCCGTCGCGCACCGCACGGGCTTCGGCAGCGCCGTGACCCTGCGCCACCACTTCCGGGCGCGCTACGGCACGACCCCTGGCGCCCACCGCAGGGCGTTCGCGGATCCGGCCTAGCCCTCGGATCCCGCCGCCCCTGCGACGATCCCCGGCGACCTCGACGGATCAGGGACGCAGGGCCACCCCGTGGATGAGGGGCTCGACCGTGCCCCAGATGCCCGGCGCTTCGGTGCGGACCACGTCGACATCCGAGAAGCCCGCGTCGCGGATCGCCCGCTCGGTGTCGCGCCGCGGATCGCAGCCATGATCGAACGCGCGCGAGAACGGTGCGTACAGCGCCTGCAGCCGGCGGGTGCGGCTCCCCTGCGGCGCCCCCACGTGCTCGAAGAACACCAGCGGGCCCGTCGGCCGCAGCACCCGGCGCACCTCGGCCAGGACGGCCGCCGGTTCGCGCACCGAGCAGAGCACCGTGGAGGCGATCACGGCGTCGACCGAGGCGTCGGCGAGAGGGATCTCCTCGGCCGGCGCGCGGAGCAGGCGCGCTCCGGGGCGGGCCCCGATGCGCCGCGGAAGCGCCGGGTCGAGCCGCCGCGCGGGTTCGAGCGCCCACCACGCGACGTCCGGCGCGAGATGATCCGCCGCGATCCCGGATCCTGCCCCGAGATCGAGCACGACGCCGCGCAGGGCCGGCAGCGCGGACGCGCGCCACCGGCGCCGCTGCTCCGCACCCGAGAGACCGCCTATGTCCGACATCGCCCCCACGGTACGCCCCCACAACAGAGTCGTCCCCGTCAGCGCACGCTCTGGGGTGCGCTGACGGGGACGACTCGGATGATGCGGTGCCTTACAGGGCGGCGTAGACCTCGCGCAGCAGGGCAGCGGTCTCGGACGGCGTCTTGCCGACCTTTACGCCGGCGGCCTCGAGGGCCTCCTTCTTCGCCTGCGCGGTGCCCGCGGAGCCGGAGACGATGGCACCGGCGTGGCCCATGGTCTTGCCCTCGGGAGCCGTGAAGCCCGCGACGTAGCCGACGACCGGCTTGGTGACGTTGGCCTTGATGAACTCCGCCGCACGCTCCTCGGCGTCGCCGCCGATCTCGCCGATCATGACGATCGCCTTGGTCTCGGGGTCGGCCTCGAACGCGGCGAGCGCGTCGATGTGCGTCGTGCCGATGACCGGGTCGCCGCCGATGCCGATCGCGGTGGAGAAGCCCAGGTCGCGCAGCTCGAACATCATCTGGTAGGTCAGGGTGCCCGACTTCGAGACGAGGCCGATCGGGCCCTTGCCGGTGATGTTCGCCGGGGTGATGCCCGCGAGAGCCTCGCCCGGGGTGATGATGCCGGGGCAGTTCGGGCCGATGATGCGGGTCTTCCCGCCCTTCTCGACCGCGTACGCCCACGCTTCGGCGGAGTCGCCGACCGGCACGCCCTCGGTGATGACCACGAGCAGCGGGATCTCGCTGTCGATGGCCTCGACCATGGCGTCCTTCGTGAACGCCGGCGGCACGAAGGCGACCGACACGTTGGCGCCGGTCTTCTCGATGGCCTCGGCGACGGATCCGAACACCGGCAGCTCGACGACGTTGCCGTCCTTGTCCGTGTGGGAGACCGTGGTGCCGGCCTTGCGCGCGTTCACGCCGCCGACGACGTTCGTGCCCGCCTTCAGCATGAGGGCGGTGTGCTTGGTGCCCTCGCCGCCCGTGATGCCCTGGACGATGACCTTGGAGTCCTTGTTGAGGTAGATCGACATGTTCCTAGTCCTTGTCTCGTCAGGGGGTCAGGCGTTCGCCAGCTCGGCGGCCTTGTCGGCGCCCTCGTCCATGGTGGCGGCGAGCGTGACGAGCGGGTGGGCGGCGGCCTTGAGGATCGCGCGACCCTCCTCGACCTGGTTGCCGTCGAGGCGCACGACGAGCGGCTTGGTGGCCGTGTCGCCGAGGATCTCGAGGGCCTTGACGATGCCCTCCGCGACGGCGACGCAGCTGGTGATGCCGCCGAAGACGTTGACGAAGACGCTCTTGACCTGCTCGTCGCCGAGGATCACGTCGAGGCCGCTGGCCATGACCTGCGCGTTCGCGCCGCCGCCGATGTCGAGGAAGTTCGCCGGCTTCACGCCGCCGTGGTTCTCGCCGGCGTAGGCGACGACGTCGAGGGTCGACATGACCAGACCCGCGCCGTTGCCGATGATGCCGACCTGGCCGTCGAGCTTGACGTAGTTCAGGCCCGACTCCTTGGCCTTGGCCTCGAGCGGGTTCTCGGTCGCCTTGTCGGCGAGCTCCTCGTGCTCGGGGTGGCGCACCTCGGAGGCGTTGTCGTCGAGCGTGACCTTGCCGTCCAGGGCGATGATGTCGCCCTCCTCGGTCTGCACGAGCGGGTTGACCTCGACCAGGGTCGCGTCCTCGCCCTTGTACACCTCGTACAGCTTCACGAAGACGTCGGCGACCTTCTCGGCGAGACCGGGCTCGAAGTTGCCGGCCTTGGCGATCTCGAGCGCCTTCTCGGGGGTGATCCCCTCGAGCGGGTTGACCTCGACGCGGGCGAGAGCCTCGGGCTTCTCGACGGCGAGCTGCTCGATCTCCATGCCGCCCTCGACCGAGGCGAGGCTCAGGTAGGAGCGGTTGGAGCGGTCCAGGAGCACGGAGAAGTAGAACTCGCGGGCGATGCGGGCGCCTGCGGCGACCATGACGCGCTTGACGACGTGGCCCTTGATGTCGAGGCCGAGGATCGCCTTGGCCGCCTCGTACGCCTCGTCGGGGTTCTTCGCGACCTTCACGCCACCGGCCTTGCCCCGGCCGCCGGTCTTGACCTGCGCCTTGACGACGACCACGCCACCGAGCTTCTCCGCCGCTGCCTTCACCTCCTCGGGGGTGTCAGCGACGATGCCGGCGAGGACCGGCACTCCGTACTTCTCGAAAAGGTCTCGTGCCTGGTACTCGTAGAGATCCACGTGCAGTCCTTCGCTGGTTGCGACGAATGGGACGCGACAGGAATTCTGTCGGGTGTCGATGTGATTCGACCCGATAGGCCAGCCTACTACCGCGGAATCGCGCTTCCTGACCGTGTGAACCTCTCCCTGTCTGGCCCCCGAGACGTCGGATGACTCCAGAGCCCCGCGCAGGATCCGGACAACTAGGCTCCTCCTATGACCGAGCACGCCGACGTGTCCCCCGCTCGCACCGCCGTGGTGCGCGCTGCGCTCGAGCTGTTCTCCGCCCAGGGCTTCGACTCGACCTCGGTCGAGCAGATCGCCAAGGCCGCAGGCATCTCGCGCTCCACGTTCTTCCGCCAGTTCGGCGGCAAGGACGATGTCGTCTTCGCAGACCATGAGGAACTGCTCGACGGGCTGCGCCGCTACCTGGAGCGCCCGCACGCGAACCCGTGGACCGCCGTGTGCGACGGGTCGCTGATGGTCTTCCGCTCCTTCGCCGCCGATCCGGAGATGGCGCGGCTGCGCTACCAGGTGGTGCGCGAGGTGCCCACCCTGCGCGACCGCGAGATCGTGACCGTGTTCCGCTACGAGCGCCTGTTCGACGAGTATCTGCGCCGCTCGATGCCGGATCTGGATCCGCTCGACGCGGTCGGGTTCGCCGCACTCGTGACGGCCGTGCACAACCACGTGCTGCGCCGGCTGCTGCGCGGATCACGCACCTCGGCCGCCGCGCTGCGCCGCGCCCTGGACGACGTGCTGCGCCGCTACGGCGTGCACCCCGACAGCGCCGCGGACCCCGGCGAGGACGCGGTCGTCGTCGCCGTGTTCCCGCGCTCGATGCCCATGGCGGAGATCACCCGCCGCCTCCGCGACGAACTGGACTGACCCCTCGGCGCGTCCTTCCGCCCGCAGCCGCCGCGGGTGCCTTCGGCGCGCTCCGACGCGCATTCCCCGTGCACGGGATCCGGCGAATGGCGGTACGCTGTCTCATGAATCTTGAGACTGAGTCTCACTCCCCGGATGGAGACCCCATGAGCAACGACGCCCTCTTCCCCGGCGAAGCCGTCACCTCCTACGACGTGACGGGACGCCGCGGCACCGACTACTACGAGGTCTTCTCCGACATCCCCGCCGCCGACCGCGCGCACTGGGAGCGGGCGCAGGCCTACGTCGACGAGGTCGGCCCGCAGATGCGGGATGCGTGGGACCGCGCGGAGTACCCGCTCGCGGTCGCGCACCGCATGGGCGAGATGGACCTCGTCGTGGATGGCATCGTCCACCCCGCCCTCACCCGGATGAGTCCACTCGCGGCGGGCCTGGTCAACATGGAGATCTCCCGCGGCGACGGCTCCCTCGGCACCGTCCTCGCCGTGCAGGGCGGCCTCGCCCTGCGCACGCTCGCGCTGTTCGGCAGCGCGGAGCAGCAGGAACGCTGGCTCGTCGCGCTCGCCGACGGCTCCGTGCTCGGATCCTTCGCGCTCACCGAGCCCGATCACGGATCCGATTCCGTCTCGCTCGAGACCGTCGCGCGTCGCGACGGCGAGGAGTGGGTGCTGCGCGGGGCGAAGAAGTGGATCGGCAACGGCGCCTCCGGCGGCATCACCTTCGTCTGGGCGCGCGTCGACGACGAGGGCACCGCCGAGCACGGCACCGTGCGCTGCTTCCTCGTCGAGCAGGAGCGCCCCGGCTACCAGGGCTCCGTGATCACAGGGAAGGTGTCGCTGCGCGGCATCCACCAGGCGCACATCCGCCTGGACGACGTGCGGGTGCCGCTCGACGCGGTGCTGCCGGGAACGCGCAGCTTCAAGGACGCCTCGACCGTGCTGTACGCCACGCGTTCCGGGGTCGCCTGGTCCGCGCTCGGGCACGCGACCGCCTGCTACGAGGCGGCCCTGGCATACGCGAAGACCCGCGTGCAGTTCGGCAAGCCGCTCGCGAAGTTCCAGATGGTCCAGGAGCGGCTCACGCACATGCTCGAGGACCTGACCGCGATGCAGCTGTACTGCCGCCGCATGGCCGACATGGACGAAGCGGGCACGCTCCTGCCGACCCAGGCATCACTCGCGAAGTTCCACAACACCCGCGCCGCGCGGCGGGTCGCCCAGATCGCCCGCGATCTGCTCGGCGGGAACGGGATCCTGCTCGAGAACGGCGTCATGCAGCACATGGCCGACATCGAGGCGATCCACACCTACGAGGGCACCGAGAGCATGCAGGCCCTGCTGATCGGCCGCGACATCACCGGGATGAGCGCGTTCGCCTGACGGGCGGGCCGTCCGTCCCAGACGCACGGCCCGCGCTGCGGCTCAGTCGCAGCCGCAGCCTCCGGACGGCGTCTTCACCATGAAGCAGACGTCGCAGATCCCGTAGTCGCGGTCCTCGACCGGAGTCGCCTTCGGGGCGCGCGGCTCGGGCTTCGGCTTCGCAGGCGCACGGGTGGCCGCGGCGCGCGCAGGATGCGCGACGCCGGCCGGCGCTCCGAGCAGCTCACTGGGGTGCGCGACGTAGAAGTACGGCGCCCTGCCCTCACTCGGCGCGAGCGGCAGCGCGCGGCCTGCCACGAGGACCTGCTCGTCCTCGGTGAAGCCGTTGGTGTAGGTGCGCCCGATGTGCAGGGCGGCGCCCTCGCCGCGGCGGACGGCCTCGATGTAGCGACCGCGGTCGATGAAGGTGCTGATGTCGACGGCCTCGACGATCGCACGGATGAAGTCGTGGTTGACCGGATCGATGCGCTGGCCGCGCAGTGCCTCGGCGAGCGACTTGTAGGGACGGGAGCTTCCGGTGGGGGTGGGACCCTGGACTTCGTTCATATTGCTTCAAGGATCCCACGTTCTGCTCGGTGCGTCCTGCGCGCGTGAAAGACTGGCGGCATGCCCCGTGCCACCGTCATCGGAAGCGGGCCGAACGGGCTCGCCGCGGCCGTCTCGCTCGCGCGAGCCGGCTACAGCGTCGAGGTGCTCGAAGCCGGTGCCACGATCGGTGGCGGCGTGCGCAGCGCGGCGGTCACGCTGCCCGGATTCGTGCACGACGTGTGCTCGGCCGTGCACCCCGCCGCCTACTCCTCCTCGTTCCTCCGCGCCTTCGGCCGGGACCGGATCGACTGGATCATTCCGGAAACGGCATATGCGCATCCGCTCGACGACGGACGCGCCGGGATCGCCTGGCACGACCTCGAGCGCACTGCCGAGGCGCTCGGTCCCGATGCCCGCGCCTGGCGCGCGCTGCTACGGCCGCTGAGCTCGCACATCGATGGCGTCCTGGACTTCACCGGCGGATCCCTGCTGCGGATCCCCCGCGCCCCGGTCACCGCGCTGCGCTACGGACTGCGCGCGCTGGAGCAAGGCTCGGCCATGGCGAAGCGCACCTTCCGCACGCCGGAGGCGGCGGCGCTCGTGGCAGGAGTGGTCGCGCACGCGAACACCGCCCTGCCCGCGCTGAGCGGCGCCGCCGCTGGTCTGCTGCTCATGGCACAGGCGCATGCCGGGGGCTGGGCGTACCCGCGCGGCGGCGCCCAGCGGATCGCCGATGTGCTCGCCGAGGATCTGCGCGCGCACGGCGGCACGATCCGCACGGGCACGCGCGTGGTCGACCTCTCCGCGCTGGACTGGGGGGATCCGGCCCGCGGCAACGTACTGCTGCTCAACACCTCCCCGCGGCTGGCGCTCACACTGCGCGACGTTCCCCCGCACTACGCCACGGCGATCCGCGCGTACCGCTACGGCGCCGCGGCGGCGAAGGTGGACTTCGCGCTGGACGGGCCGGTGCCCTGGACCAACCCCGACGTCGGCCTCTCCCCGACCGTGCATGTCGGCGGCACGCGCGCCGAGGTGTGGGCGAGCGAGAACGCCGTCGCCCAGGGGCGGGTGTCGGAGCGCCCGTACGCGCTCGTCGCGCAGCCCTCCGTGCTCGACGGCACCAGGGCGCCCGCGGGACAGCAGGTTCTGTGGGCCTACATCCACGCGCCGGCGAACTCCGACGTCGACGCGACAGAGCTCGTCATCCGGCAGATCGAGCGATTCGCTCCCGGGTTCCGCGACCGCATCCTGGCGAGCCATGCCGTCACCCCGCGCCAGCGCGCGCTCCTCAATCCGGCCGAGATCGGCGGCGACATCTTCGGCGGCGCGTTCACGATGCGCCAGGCGGTGGTGAGGCCGGTGCTCTCCCCCACGCCATGGCGCACCCCGATGGCCGGCGTCTACCTCGCCTCGGCCGCGACGCCGCCCGGCCCCGGGGTGAACTTCATGGCCGGCTGGCACGCGGCGCGCACCGCGCTGGCCGACGCCGGAGAGCGTGTCGAGCTCGGGGACCTGTTCGGATCCTGACCAGCGGGCTTGCCCCATGGCAATTCAGGGCTGTCGGGCGGCAGGATGGGATCCATGCGCTACGAGATCCCCGCACCGATGCTCGCGAAGGCCGCCACGACCGTGCCGGATCCGGCGAAGTTCCCCGACGGGCTGCTGTACGAGCCGAAGTGGGACGGCTTCCGCGGACTCGTGTCCTGGGACGGCGAGACCGTCGAGATCGGGTCCCGGGGGGCGAAGCCGCTGACCCGGTACTTCCCCGAGCTCGTCGAGGCGATCCCGCGGCTGCTGCCCGGTCCCTGCCTGCTCGATGGCGAGATCGTGGTCGCCACCGGACCAGAGGGTTCGCAGCGGCTGGACTGGGAGGCGCTGAGCCAGCGCATCCACCCCGCCGCCTCCCGGGTGCAGAGGCTGTCCGCGGAGACGCCCGCGATGTTCATCGCGTTCGATCTGCTCGCGGCGGGCGACGCCGATCTGCAGCCGCTGCCCTTCGGCGAGCGCCGCGCTCGGCTCGAGCAGCTGCTCGCCGATGTGCCGCATCCCCTGCACCTCACCCGCACGACGACGGATCCCGACACCGCCCGGCGCTGGCTCGCCGAGTTCGAGGGCGCGGGGCTCGACGGCATCGTCGCCAAGCCGCTGGACCAGCCCTACGCCCCCAACAAGCGCACGCTGTTCAAGGTCAAGCACGCCCGCACCGCCGACGTCGTCGCGCTCGGCTACCGCATCCACAAGAGCGGATCCGGGGTGGGATCCCTCCTCGTCGGTTTGTACGGGGAGGACGGCGTGCTGCGCCAGGTGGGCGGCGTCGCCGCCTGGAGCGACGCGATGCGCCAGCAGCTCGTCGAGGACCTCGCGCCGCTCGTGGAACGGGACGAGTCCGGCGCCGCCGTCACCGGAGACGGCGAGCGCTCGCGGTTCAGCGCGTCGAAGGACACCTCGTTCGTGCGGCTGCGCCCCGAACGCGCGCTCGAGGTGCGCTACGACCAGCTCGAGGGCTGGCGCTTCCGGCACACCGTGCAGTTCAAGCGCTGGCGCGACGACCGGGACCCCCGCTCCTGCACATACGAGCAGCTGGAGACGGTCGACGGCTACGACCTCGCCGACGTCATCGACTGACGTCCACGCCTCGTTTTGGGGCGCACTCCGCGGTTTTGGGGCGCGCCCCGACATGGATCCACGACCTCACGCGCCCCAAAACGGAGAGATCCGCCCCAAAACCGGCCCCGGCCCGCGCCGGCCCCGGAGGGATCCGCCCCAAACGGGCCGCCGGCCCACCCCGATCCCGGAGGGATCCGCCCCAAACCGGCCCCGGCCCGCGCCGGACACGGGCCGACGGACGCACGGCGACGTTCGGCACCCCTCCGACGTCGCACCTCGTTTTGGGGCGCACTCCGACGTTTTGGGGCGCGCCCCGACATGGATCCACGACCTCACGCGCCCCAAAACGGGCAGACCCGCCCCAAAACGACCCGAGCCCCGCCCGAAACAGGCCGAGCCCGGCTCGCACCGGCCGGCTCAGCGACCGGGGACGGGCTCGCCGTTCTCGTCCCAGTTCGCGGCGACCTTCTTCGAGGGCTGCACGCGCGGGGGCTCGCCCGGCATCTTGGGGAACTCCGGCGGGAACGGCATCTCGCCGAGTCCGTTCTCCACGTCGTGGTCCCACCAGCTCAGCAGCGTGTCGATGCGCCCTGGAGCGTCCTGCATGTGCGCCCACGGATCCCCGAGGTCGGCGAGGCGCTGGGGTACGGTGCGGACCGTGAAGCGCTTCGGATCCACGTCATCCAACTCGTCCCACGAGATCGGGGTCGACACGGTCGCGGCCGCGAGCGCGCGCGGGCTGTAGGCGCCCGCCATCGTGCGGTCGCGGTTGGCCTGGTTGAAGTCGACGAAGAGGCGCTCCCCGCGCTCCTCCTTCCACCACGCCGTGGTGACGCGATCGGGCATCCGCCGCTCCAGCTCGCGTCCCGCCGCGATCACGGCATGCCGCACGGTGAGGAACTCCCACTCCGGCACGATCGGGCAGAACACGTGCAGCCCGCGGTTGCCGCTGGTCTTGATGAACGCTTCGAGCCCTGCCTCGCGCAGCACGGCGCGCAGCTCGTGCGCCGCAGGCACCGCCTCGACGATGCCCGTGCCGGGCTGCGGGTCGAGGTCGATGCGGAGCTCCACCGGATTGTCGGTGTCCGACGCGAGCGACGCCCAGGGGTGGAACACGACCGTGTTCATCTGCACGGCCCAGACGATCGCCGCCGTCTCCGTGAGCACGATCTGCGGATGCTTGCGGCCGCTGTTGTAGGTGCACATCACGCTCTGCACGAAGTCGGGGGTGCCCTTGGGCGGGTTCTTCGAGAAGAAGCTCTCGCCGTCGATGCCGTCGCGGTAGCGCTCGAGCGAGACGGGCCTGTTGCCGGTCGACGTGAGGAACGGCGTCGACACGGTCTGCACGTATTCGGCGAGCTCGGCCTTGGTGATGGGGCCGCCCTCCGCATCGGGCCAGATCGCGCGGTTCGGACTGGAGATGTCCAGCGAACGGTCGCCGTCGGCGCCGGGGACGGTCAGCGTAATGCGCTCGGATGCCATGACTCGACCCTAGGACGCGCCGCCGATGGCGCGCCAGCGTCCGGCCGGCCCGTCTCAGCGCAGCACGCGATCGGCTTCCGCGCGGATCTCCGCCGCGATCGCGTCCAGCAGCTCGGAGCGCAGGTTCCACTGCTGCCAGAACAGCGGCGAGGCGAGCTCCTCGTCGTCGAGCCGCACCAGGCGTCCGTCGGCGAGGCCGGCCTCCGCATGAGGGACCGGAAGCAGCGCCCACCCCAGCCCCAGCTCCACGGCGACCGAGAAGTCCGCCGAGGCGGGCACGTGATGCCGGGGAACCGGCCAGGGGTCGACGCCACGCTCGCGCAGCCAGTCCTGCTGCAGCACGTCACGCCGGTCGAAGTCCACGAACGGCGCCCGCGCCAGGGCCTCGGCCGACGCGCCGCCCGGGAACCAGCGTCGTGCGAAACCCGGAGATGCCGCGGCCACGTAGCGCAGCGCGCCGAGCGCCTCGACCCTGCACCCTCCGACCGGCTCCGACTCGCTCGTCACCGCCGCCATCACGGTGCCCGATTCGAGCATCCGCGCCGTGAAGTTCTGGTCGTCGCGGTGCAGGTCGAACTCGACGTCGTACTGCTCGGAGAGCCGGGCCAGCGGGGCCAGGAACCAGGTCGCCATCGAATCCGCGTTGACCGCGAGCGGGATCCGGATGCGCCCTCCCCCGCCCTCCGCGGACAGGCCGAAGCCGGCGATCGCGTCGCGTTCCAGGAGGGCGATCTGACGGCCGAACCGGGCGACGGCCTCCCCCGCCTCGGTCGCCCTCGCGGGCTTGCTGCGCACCAGCAGGATGCGGCCGAGCTGCTGCTCCAGGGTCTTGATCCGCTGACTCACCGCGGACGGGGTCAGCAGCAGCCGACGCGCGGCCGCGTCGAAGCTTCCCTCGTCGAGTACCGCGGCCACCGTCCGCGCGGATTCCGGATCGACCTGCACATGAGCGATTCTAATCTGGCTTAAGGAATCTTCGCTGGCGCTGAATCCGAATCCGACCCTATTCTCGATCCGTGCTCATCCTCCTCTCCGGCCTCGGCCTCATGTTCTCGCTCATCATCGCCGTCGGCGCGCAGAACGTGTACGTGCTGCGCCAGGGGCTGCGCCGCGAGCACGTGCTGCCCGTCGTCCTGATCTGCGCCGCCTCCGATGCCGCGCTCGTGCTCGCCGGCACCGCAGGGCTCGGCTACCTCGTGAAGACCCTGCCCTGGCTCATCGTGGTGGCGCGCTGGGCCGGCGCGATCTCGCTCGTGGTGTACGGCATCCTGGCGGCCCGCCGCGCGTGGAAGTCCGGCGGCGAGGCGCTGCTCGCCGATCCTCGCGCCTCGGACGAGAGCTCGACAGGCGGCCGGGCCGGCGGCACCGCGACGCTGACCCGCACCGCGCCTCTCGCCCCCGTGATCCTGGCGACGCTCGCCTTCACCTGGCTGAACCCGAACGTGTATCTCGACACGGTGCTGCTGATCGGCGGGGTCGCGGCCACGCACGGTGACGGCCGCTGGCTGTTCGCCGCCGGCGCCATGATCGCGAGCGTCACGTGGTTCTTCGCCCTCGGGTTCGGCGCGCGCCACCTCGGCCGCTGGCTGCGTACGCCGCGCGCCTGGCGGATCCTGGACACCGTGATCGCCGCGCTGCTGGTCGTGATGGGGATCAGCCTGGTGCTGCCGGTGTTCTTCGGCTGAGCCCGCCCGAGCGACCCGTCAGGACCGGAACAGCGCGAGGATCCCCTCGAGACGCGCCTCTTCCAGAGCGGGGTCGAGGCGCTCGGACGCCGCCAGCCGGGCCACGCCGTGAAGCGTGCTCCACAGCAGCTCAGCCCGCACAACCGCCGCCTGCTCGTCGCCCGCCCCCGCCGACACCGCGCCGAGGAAGGATCCGAACGCCTCGCGCAGCGGCGCCGGGGTCTCCGCGGCCGCGAAGACGATGCGGGTGCGCGCCTCGAACATGGCCTCGTAGAGGGCGGGATGCGTGCGGGCGAACGCGAGGTAGGCGCGCACCACGTGCGCAAGACGGTCGCCCTCGCCGACCGGATCCGCGAGCTCCGCGGCCATCTCGGCGAAGCCTGCGACCATGACCTGCTCGACGATCTCGTCCCTCCCACCAGGGAAGGAGCGGTACAGGATCGGCTGGCTGAAGCCGATCTCGGCGGCCAGCCGCCGGACGGTCACCGCGGGCCACCCCTCCCCCTCGGCGACGCGTCGAGCCGCGCGGACGATGGAGCGGGACCGCTCGGAGGGATCCGTGCGCGGGGGCGTTGACGGGCTCATGGCACGATGTTAGCATCGCTAACTGTTAGCACTGCTAACACGAAAAGGAGAAGCCATGTCCCTCGCGATCGTCATCACCGCCATCGGCGCCATCACCGCCATCGCCGTCATCTTCGGCACGGACGTGCTCGCCGCCGTCGTGCTGCGCGCCGTCTACGCCGAGGTCGATGCGCCGACCCTCGTGCAGGTGGTCGGTCGCGGGCACTACTACGGCGACCGCAGGCTGCCGATCGTCGGCGTCGCCGGCGTCGTGCTCACCGCGGCGACCGTCGCACTCTCGGCACTCGCCGGCAGCACCGCCGCGACCGCCCTCGCCGCCGTCGCGCTCGCGGCGCAGCTCCTCTGGCTGCTGCTGTTCGCCCGCATCGCGAAGCCGATCAACGCCACCCTCACTGCCGCCGCCCTCGCGGGCACCGTGCCGGCCGACGCCCGGAGCCTGCAGGATCGGTGGGAGTCGATCATCCCCCTGCGCGCCGCCCTGCAGGGACTCGCGCTGGTACTGCTGTGCGTCGTACTGGTGGTGCGCTGAGCCTCGGCTGTCGGGCCGAGGGGCCTGTCGCCTGAGCGGCAGGCCCCTCGAAGCGAAGCTCAGAGCGTCGCGGCGTACGGGTCGAAGTCGGCCCCGAGCGAGCCGACCTCACCCAGAGTGCTCTGCACGGTGACGAAGCTGCGGGACTCCGCCGACTCCTCGATCGACAGCAGCGTGTCGAGCACGTGCGCGCCGAACTCGCCGGTCGCGACGTGCGGACGGCCCGCACGGATCGAGCGCGCCATGTCGAGCAGGCCGAGGCCGCGGCCGGAGACCACTCCCTCCTGAGCGATGTCCACGACCTCCTGCTCGATGGGCTCCGGCGGGATGAAGAGACGGGTGAGCGGCCGGGTGATCGTGATCGGACCGCCGAAGGTGTTCGGATCCGGGATCGTCAGCGTGCCCTCGGTGCCGGTGATCTCGACGATCCCGTGGCGCAGCATCGGCGAATCGGTGCTGTACAGGCTCTGCGCCTGACCGCCGCGCTCGAACTCCATCAGCACGCCCAGCGTCGACGGGATCTCGACCGGGAACTCCTCGCCGGCCTTCGGTCCCTGCTGCACGCGCCGGGTCGGGGTGCCCTGCAGTCCGAGGGCCGCGACCGCGGCGACCGGGCCGAAGACGTGCACGAGGGTGGAGACGTAGTACGGACCCATGTCGAGCAGCGGGCCGCCGCCCTTCGCATAGAGGAACGCCGGGTCCGGATGGAAGATCTCCGGCCCCTGCCACTGGAACGTCGTCTGCGCGAAGAGCGGGCGGCCGATGTCGCCGCGCGCGATCACGCGCTTCGCGGTCTGCACACCGGGGCCGAGCACGGTGTCGGGCGCCGCGCCGACGCGCAGCCCGAGCTCGGCAGCCTTGGCGCCGATGCGCGCGGCCTCCTCGCGGCTCACGCCGATCGGCTTCTCGGTCCACACGTGCTTGCCCGCGTCGAGGGAGGTCAGCGAAACGCCGACGTGCTCGGCAGGCGGGGTGATGTTCACGACGAACTCGATGTCGGGATCGCCGAGCACGGCGTCGACGTCGCCGGAGACGGGCACCCCGTACTTCGCCGCCTGGGCCTTCGCCCGCTCGGGGATGAGGTCCGCGACGGCGAGCACCCGCACGTCGGGGAACCGGGTGAGGTTCGTCAGGTACTGGTCGCTGATGTTCCCCGCGCCGATGATGCCGACGCCGACGGGGCCGGACGACGCCGCCATCAGCGGGCCACGTTCTCGTCGAGGAAGATCCGGCTCTGCTCGATCGCGGAGAGGATGTCGCCGTCGAAGTGGTCGAACTCGACGATCGCGAGCTCGAGCGCGGGAGCCGCGGCGGCGGCAGCGGCGAGCGGCACGACGCCCTGACCGGCCGGCACCTGATCGGCCGGCGGGTAGGCGCGGATCGCCTCGGGATCGAGCGTACCGTCCTTGGCATGCACGGCGACGACGCGGTCGCCGAGGCGCTCCAGCAGCGCAACCGGGTCGGCGCCCGCGCGGGCGACCCAGTACAGGTCGACCTCGAGCAGGACGCGCTCGTCGAGCAGCCCTGCGAGCACCTCGAGCCCGGTGACGCCGTCGAACACGGCCTCCACCTCGTGCGCGTGATTGTGGTAGCCGACGCGCAGGCCGTGCGCCTCCGCGGCGACCGCGGCGGCGTTGAGGCGCCGGGCGGTGTCCTCGATCTGCGCGACCGACTCCCAGCGGGCGGGCTCGGTGTAGGGATCGATGACGATGCTCATGCCGAGCGTCTTCGCCGCGGCGAACACCTCGTCGTGCGACGGGACCGCGATCGAGGTCCCGGATCCGTCCGGATTCACGAACGACTCGGAGGCGAGGAACGCGTGCCCCGAGGGCGCGACCAGGCCTGCGGCGGCGAGGGCGGCGGCCAACGGCGCGGCACGGTGCACGAAGTCATAGGGCTCGACCGTGGTGAACCCGCGGGCTGCGACGGCGGCGAGCGTTCCCTCGAGGTCGTCGTCGAGCTGCGACTTCAGGGTGAACAGCTGGATGGATGTCTGGACCGGCATCGGTAACTCCTTGGGTGTCTGCGGTGACTGCGTTCATGAGCGGAAGCGAGGGCCGGCTCGCCGTGACGAGCAGACTAGCATCAAAAACCTCCGCATGGAGGTTTTCTCTGCGTAGAATCGACACATGCCCGCCACCGACCCGCCGATGCCTCGCCAGGGCGTGTACGCCAAAGGCGTCGCCCGACGCCAGGAGATCCTCGATCGCAGCATCGAGGTGTTCGCGGCACGTGGATCCGGTCGCACCAGCCTCCGCGCCATCGCCCGGGAGATCGGAGTGACCCACGCGGCCCTCTCGCACTACTTCGGCTCGCTGGAGGAGCTGCTGGTCGCGGTCTACGAGGAGAGCAGTCACCACGACGAGGATTCCGTCCCGGCGGACACCTCGCCGATGACGATGATGATCGAATCCGCGCGCGCCAACCGCGAGGTGCCCGGCCTCGTGCAGCTGTACTCCTCGCTGGTCGCAACAGCCCTCGAAGACGACCACCCCGTGGCGCATGCGTTCGCGAGCACCCGGTTCGCGAACCTGCGCGCCGAGCTCGGCGACCGGATCCGTCAGCAGCAGAGCGACGGGCGGATGCGCGCGGACGTGGATCCGGTCGCCGCCGCCGCACTCGTCATCGCCGCCTCCGACGGCCTGCAGACCCAGTGGCTGCTCGACGACGACGCCCCGCAGCACGAGGCCCTTGCCGTCCTCGAGCGGTTGCTGCGCGAGCCCGGTACCGACGGCTAGCCCCTCCGCGGCTCCCGTCGAGCTCAGCGCCCTTCGATCTCAGCGATCCGGAAGGCGACGAGATCCCGGATCAGGTCGTCGGGGATCTCGGATCCGGGTGCGAAGCGGATCGTCCCGGTGCTGGTCCCGGCACCGTCGAGGCCCTCCACGCGTGCGGCGACCGCCGCCACCGCGGCGGCGCTGAACGGATAGACCCCGAGGTGCTTCGCCGCGCGGATGGCGGAGATCAGCACCTTGCCGTGGTGCTTGAGGGCGGGCATGCGGTAGCCGGTCCCCTGCACGGCATCGGGAGCGAGTTCGAGCGCGACCTCGTACACGCGGGCGAGCGCCCGCCGATCCGCCGGATCCTCGACGCCCGCCAGATACTCGTCCACCGCGCCCATGCGCTCATCCTGGCATCGAGTCCCGGATACGCAGAAGACCCCCGCCCCGAGGGGCGAGGGCCTTCCGAAGAGCGTCGAACTCAGATGGCGTTGACGTCCAGGGGGATGCCGGGGCCGAACGTGGTCGACACCGCACCCTTCTGGATGTAGCGGCCCTTGGAGCTGGACGGCTTGAGGCGGACGATCTCCTCGAGCGCGGTCTTCATGTTCTCGTCGAGCTGCTCGGCCGAGAACGATGCCTTGCCGACGACGAAGTGCACGTTGGCGTGCTTGTCGACGCGGAACTCGATCTTTCCGCCCTTGATCTCCTCGACGGCCTTGGCCGGGTTCGGGGTGACGGTGCCGGTCTTCGGGTTCGGCATCAGACCACGCGGGCCCAGCACCTTTCCGAGACGGCCGACCTGGCCCATGAGCTCCGGGGTGGAGACGGCCGCGTCGAACGAGGTCCAGCCTCCGGCGACCTTCTCGATGAGCTCGGCGCCGCCGACCTCGTCCGCACCCGCGGCGATCGCGGCCTCAGCGGCCGGACCCGTCGCGAACACGATGACGCGGGCGGTCTTGCCGGTGCCGTGCGGGAGGATGACGGTGCCGCGCACCATCTGGTCGGCCTTGCGCGGGTCGACCGCGAGCTTCAGCGCGACCTCGACGGTGGAGTCGAACTTCGCGGAGCCGGTCTCCTTCGCGAGGGCGACAGCCTCGGTCGGGGTGTAGAAACGATCCGCGTCGATCTTCGCGACGGCGGCGTTGTAAGCCTTGGACTTAGCCATTGTTATCTCCCTCAGCCCTCGACCGTGATGCCCATGGAACGGGCGGTTCCGGCGATGATCTTGGACGCGGCGTCGATGTCGTTCGCGTTCAGGTCGGCCTGCTTCTGCTCGGCGATCTGACGGACCTGCTCGGCGCTGATCTTCGCGACCTTGACGGTGTGCGGAGTGGCGGAGCCCTTCTGCACGCCCGCAGCCTTCTTGATCAGCTCGGCCGCCGGCGGGGTCTTCAGGATGAACGTGAAGCTGCGGTCCTCGTAGACGGTGATCTCCACGGGGATGACGTTGCCGCGCTGCGACTCGGTCGCGGCGTTGTACGCCTTGCAGAACTCCATGATGTTGACGCCATGCTGACCGAGCGCGGGGCCGATCGGCGGCGCCGGGTTGGCTGCACCGGCGTTGATCTGAAGCTTGATCAGGCCGGTCACCTTCTTCTTCGGTGCCATAGTGATTCCTTTCTCGAGCGGATCGGGCCCTTCGACAAGCGCAGGGACCGAGTTCTCTCCCGCAGATCCGGCATCTCCGGAACGCGGTGGCGTTCGCGCGCCGCCCCTTCGACAAGCTCGGGGACCGCGCACAAACCATAGAAGTCTACCGGATCCCTGGCGCGTCCGCGCACGGGCGGCCCGGGGCCGCACGGGCAGCCCCCGAGCCGGGTGCATCAGCGTCGAATGGCCTCGTACAGGGTCACGACGCACGCGCTGCCCAGGCCCAGGTTGTGCTGCAGCGCGAGCGTCGCCCCCTCGACCTGCCGTTCCCCCGCCCGCCCGCGCAACTGCTGCACGAGCTCGGTGCACTGCGCGAGTCCTGTCGCACCCAGCGGGTGCCCCTTCGAGAGCAGCCCGCCGGAGGGATTCGTCACCACCCGGCCGCCGTAGGTGTTCTGCCCGTCGCGGACGAACCCCGCGGCGGTGCCCTCCGGCGTGAGCCGCAGCGCCTCATAGGAGATGACCTCGTTCGCGGTGAAGCAGTCGTGCAACTCCGCGACCGGGATGTCCTCGGGCGAGACGCCGGCGTCCTCGTAGACCGTGTCGGCGGCGCGGCGCGCGATCCCCGCGCCCACGAGCGCCATCGCATCGCCTTCGAACGAATCGGCACGATCGCTCGTCATGGCCTGCGCGCGGATCCGGACGGAGCCGTCGAGCCCCCGCGCGCGCGCGAAGTCCTCGGTGCACAGCACGGCGGCCGCGGCCCCGCAGGTCGGCGGGCAGCACTGCAGCCTGGTCAGCGGGCCGAACACGTGCGGCGAGGCCAGCACCTCCTCGACCGTGACCGGATCCCGGAAGACGGCGGCGGGGTTCGCGTGCGCGTGCCGGCGGGCCTTGACGGCGATCTGCGCGAACAGCGTCGCATCGGCGTCGTAGCGGTCGAGATACGCCTGCCCCGCGGCGCCGAAGAACCGGGCGGCGACGGGAGCCTCGGGCTCCTGGTCGCCGAGCATCTCCGTGAACCGCCAGAGCGCGTCGGGTCGGTCGGCGTAGGCCGGGACGATCGCACCTCGTGCCATCTGCTCGAACCCGAGCACGAGCACGCAGTCCGCGGCGCCGGACAGGATCGCCTGACGCCCCAGCCAGAGCGCGGTGGATCCGCTCGCGCACCAGTTGTTCACGTTGACGACGGGGATGCCCGTGGGACCCAGCCCGTAGAGCGCCGTCTGACCCGCGGCCGAGT
Source organism: Microbacterium azadirachtae (assembly GCF_000956505.1). Classification (GTDB taxonomy): domain Bacteria; phylum Actinomycetota; class Actinomycetes; order Actinomycetales; family Microbacteriaceae; genus Microbacterium; species Microbacterium azadirachtae_A. The sequence continues at coordinate 139,080 of NZ_JYIX01000034.1, forward strand.
CGGCGTAGACGTACCCCGCATAGGCCTGCTCGACGTCGCCGATGCCGATGCCGGCGTCGGCGAGCGCGCGCCGGGCGGCTTCGGCACCCATGTCGTCGTACGTCCCGCTGGTGCGCGGCGTCGCGAACGGGATCATCCCGACGCCGGCGACGACGACGCTCACAGCCGCTCCCCGACCAGGCGCCGCAGCGCCGGCTTGTCGATCTTGCCCACCGGGTTCTTCGGGATCTCGGCGACGATCTCGATCACCTCGGGCTGCTTGAAGCGGGCGAGCAGTCGCGCGGCGTGCGCGGAGAGCTCCGGCGCACTCGCGGAGGATCCCGGCACGAGCGACACGAACGCGACCGGCACCTCGCCGAGCACGTCGTCGGGGCGTCCCACCACCGCGGCCTCGTGCACGTCGGGGTGCGCGTAGAGCGCGTTCTCGATCTCCTTCGGATACACGTTCTCGCCGCCTCGGATGATCATGTCCTTGATCCGGTCCACGATCCGCAGATAGCCGTCCTCGTCGAAGCATCCGATGTCACCGGTGCGCAGGCGGCCGTCGACGATCGTCCGCGCCGTCTCCTCGGGTCGCCCCAGATAGCCGGCCATCACGACGGGACCGGAGATGACCACCTCGCCGCGCTCCCCCGCGGGCAGGGGACGGCCTTCCTCGTCGACCACCTCTACCCGCTGCCCGGGCAGCGGCAGTCCGACCGTCCCTGGTTTGCGCAGGCCGTGCAGCGGGTTGATGGTCGAGGCGGTGGTCGTCTCGCTGAGGCCGTATCCCTCCACGATCGTGATCCCGAACCGCTCTTCGAACCGTTCGATCGCCTCGACCGGCATCGGCGCGGCGCCGCATACCCCGAAGCGCAGTGACGAGGTGTCGGGACGGACGTCCTCCGGGAGCGTCGAGAGCAGCGCGTAGATCGCGGGGACAGCCGAGAAGTACGTGGGGCGGACGCGCTCGACGTCGTCGAAGAACCGATCGCGCGAGAAGCGCCCCGTGATCGTGACGCGCCCGCCGGCGCGCAGCGGGGTGAGCGTTCCGAGCACGATGCCGTTGGCATGGAACAGCGGAAGCACGAGGAGGCTGTGGTCCTCCGTGCCCAGCTCGAACCATTCCGCGAACGATGCCGTCATCGCGTCCAGGTTGGCGTGGGTGAGCATGACGCCCTTCGGGTTCCCCGTCGTGCCGCTCGTGTAGATGAGCAGCGCGAGGTCGGAGTCCGGGCGAGGACGGCGCGCGGGCAGCGCGGCCCCCTCCTCCCCCGTGAGCGCGGCCGGGGTCAGCGCGGCGACGCCGAGCTCGCGCCCCGCGTCGGTCACGACGATCCGCGCGCCCGCGTCCGTGAGCTGGTAGCGTGCCTCGGCGTCACCCAGGACGGGGTTGATCGGCGTCACCGCGGCGCCCAGTCGCCAGGCCGCGAAGAGGGCGACGATGAGGTCGGCCCGATTCGGCAGCAGCACCGCGACGACGTCGCCCGCACCGACGCCGTGAGCGGCGAGGACGGCCGCCGCGGTCTCGGTGCGGGTGAGCAGCGCGGCGTTGTCGAGCGCGCCGTCGTCGTCGGCGAGTGCGGGACCGTGCGGATCCACGAGCGCGCGGCCGTGGGGCAGATCGCTGAAGTGCATGGGGCTCCTTTCGGGCGGCGCCGGCGCGCCGGCGCCGCCCGGTCGAGGGATGTCAGACGCGCGTGACGACGGGCTCGGAGACGAGGCCGAAGGCGCGCAGCTGTCCGAGCAGCTCTCGGTGCCCGAAGGCCTGGCACGCCGAGGCGAATCCCACGCGCTGAGGGGCCTGCTGGATCAGCGAGTAGGCCGCGTAGGCCTGCAGGAGCCCTGTCTGCTTGTAGTTGCTGTTGCCGTGGATGACCACGTGCGAGCGCCCGAGCGGACCGGAGGCGTGCACCGAGTCGAGCGACCGGTTGATCCTCGGGTTCTCCCGCGGCGGCATGCCGGCCTGCACCGATGCGGCCACCTCGGCGAGCGCGGCCTCCTGGGCCTCGGGGTCGAGCGGGCGGATCTGCTCCTCGAACATCTGCACCGTGAGCGCGACGTTCGCCATGACCTCAGGGGTGAAGACGCCTCCGATCGCTCGGACGTTGCTCACGCGGGGGTCGTGCTGGAACCAGATCGGGTGCGACATCCCGCCCCACGGCACCGCCGTGGCGAGCTCGTGGTAACCGGGAACCGGCACCTGGAACGCCGACGTGTGATCCCATTCCACGAGCCGGTTCTGCTCGAGGTAGAACCAGTCCGCCTTGAGGATCGTGAAGATCGTCTGCGTCGAGGCGAAGGTCGGGAATCCCTTCCAGAGGACGAGGATGTCGAGCGTGTCGTACCCTCCCGGCTCGAGCGCGATGTTCGCCGCGATCTCGCCCGTCGTGTACATGTGCGCGACGCCGGGTGCGAGCAGCCGCCCGTTCTCGGCGAAGCCCTCGCCCCACCGGTCCCGCGCCGCCATCACCCAGTCCTGCTCACCCGTGGTGTCGAGGTAGTGCGCGCCGATGCGCAGCGCGGCCTCCACGACCGCGGGTCCGAACTTGATGAACGGTCCCGCGGTGTTGCAGATGACCTGCGCCCCCTCGAAGGCGCTCGCCATCGCGTCCGCATCGTTGTCGACCGCGATGACCTCGTAGTCGGCGGTCTCGATGCCGGGGATCCGCTCCACGACCTCGCGCACCCTGGCCTCATCGCGACCCGCCGCGACGAAGGGCACGCCGAGCTCGCGCAGGTACTCGCAGATGAGCCGGCCGGTGTATCCGCTGACGCCGTAGACGACGACGGGCTTGTCGGTTGCCATGATCGCCTCACATCCCCATCGCGCCGTCGATGGACAGCGTCGCGCCGTTGACGAAGGAGGACCGCTCGGAGAGCAGGAACGCGACGCCGTCGGCGATGTCGTCCTCGGTCGCGAGCCGTCCGGAGGGGGTGAGCCCGACGACCGCGGTCACGGCGTCGCCCGCGGTGGGGAACAGGCCGAGGCGCTCCATGTCGCCCGCGAGCTGCGCCCCCATCGCGTTCGGCACGAGACCGGGGCAGACGGTGTTGACGCGCACGCCGTAGCCGAGTCGCCCCGATTCGGCGGCCGCGACCTTGGTGAGCCGCTCGACCGCCGACTTCGAGGCCGAGTACGCGGCGATGCCGGGGAACGCGATCGTCGCGGCGACCGAGGCGATGTTCACGATCGCGCCTCCCGTGCCCGCCGCGCCTTCCGGCCGCATCGCCCGGAAGGCGTGCTTGACGCCGAGGGCGGTGCCGAGCACGTTGACCTCCAGGACCCGCCTCATGTTGTCCGGGTCGAGGTCGACGAGCAGATCCGAGATCTCGATGCCCGCGTTGTTGACGAGCCCGTCGAGCCCGCCGAGATGCGAGACCGCGGCCGCCATGCCTTCCTGCCACGACGCGTCGTCGGTGACATCGAGCCGGACGAAGCCCGCGCCGAGCCCTTCGGCAGCTGCGCGCCCCGCCTCCTCGTCGACATCCGCGAGGACGACCGCCCCGCCTCCGTCGACGATCCGCTGCGCCTCGCGCAGTCCCAGCCCTCTTGCCCCGCCGGTGACGACGACGCGCTTTCCTGCCAGATCCGTGGACATCGGTGTCCGTTCCTTTCGCCGGTGAAAGTGATGCGTACAGCAGAACAGAGAACTTGACAGTTGGCAAGGAAATTCTTGACACTTGTCAAGATACGCAGCGCTGACGGCCCCGATCAGACCGGGTGGGATGGCGACGCGCGTAGAATCGCGGCAGACCGGAGGAGGCGATCATGGGCGATGTGGCCGTCCGCGCCGAGCGCGCGAGCACCGACAAGTTCGCGGCGCGGCGTCGCGAGCTCGCGGACTCCGCGCTGTCCGCGATCGCCGAGCGCGGCTACGCGCGCACCGGGATGCGCGACGTCGCCGCCCACTCCGAGCTCTCGCACGGTGCGCTGCACTACTACTTCGAGGACAAGGACGACCTCATCCGGCAGGCGATCTGGCAGTACAAGTCGGAGTGCGCGCGGCGCTACGATCCGATCGTCGAGACCTCAGAGACCGCGCAGGAACTGGCCCGCCGCTTCGGCGACGAGATGGCCGCGACGCTGCGCGACGAATCGGACATGCACCGGCTCTGGTACGACCTGCGCAACCAGGCGCTCTTCGACGAGGGCTTCCGCGAGACGATCGTGGCGATCGACGACCTGCTGCGCGAGATGGTCTGGAACGTGGTCGTCCGGTACGGCGAGCTGAGCGGCACGACCCCCGCGGTCGATCCGCTCGAGGCCTACGCGCTCTTCGACGGGCTGTTCCTGAACTGCCTCATCGCCTACCTCCGGGGCGACCTCAGCGCGCTCGACCGCATCCGCGAGAGCAGCCCCCGCCTGCTCGCCGCCGCGATCTGACGGCAGCCTCCGCCCGAATCCGGGTCACCTGCACGATCCGCGAACGGATGCAGGATCATTCCGGCGGATCCGTCGTGCATCCGTCACGGGATCGTGCATCCGTGCGTCCGCGACCGACGCGACCGACGCGACCGCGCCGGCCGCACACGCGGGAACGGCCGCCCCCGAGGGGGCGGCCGTTCCGCAGTGCGCTTCCGGGGAAGCGTCAGATCATCTTGGTGACCTGGTCGAACGACAGCTCGACCGGGGTCTCGCGCTCGAACAGCGAGACGAGCACGGTGAGCTTGCCGCTCTCCGGCTTGATCTCGGAGATCGAACCGGGAAGACCCGCGAAGGAGCCCTCCTTGATCGTGATGGTCTCGCCGATCTCGAAGTCGACCTCGGCCGCGAGCGGACGGGCCACGGCGGTGCCGCCCTTGGCCGTGACGGCCTTGGCGGTCGGGATGTCCTTGACCTCGACGAGGGACTTCAGCATGCTGAACGCCTCTTCGAAGCGGAGCGGGGTCGGGTTGTGGGCGTTGCCCACGAAGCCGGTGACGCCGGGGGTGTGCCGCACGACGGACCAGGTGTCCTCGTTGAGCTCCATGCGCACGAGCACGTAGCCGGGGATCCGGACGCGCGTGACCATCTTGCGCTGACCGTTCTTGATCTCGACGACGTCCTCCATCGGGACCTCGATCTGGTAGATGTCGTCCTCGACCTCGAGCGTCGACTTGCGCTGCTCGATGTTGGCCTTCACCTTGCGCTCGAAGCCGGCGTAGGAGTGGAGGACGTACCACTTGCCGGGGAGCATGCGGAGGTCCATGCGGAAGGACTCGTAGGGGTCCTCCTCCACGATCTCCTCGTCGGCCTGGTCCTCGTCGCCGTTCACGTCGGGACCGTCGTAGGGAGCCACCTCGTCGGCGGCCGCGGCCTCACGATCGGCGGCCTCCTCGGCCACGGAGTCGTTGAGAACCTCTGCGGCGGCCTCGGATTCGGCTGCTTCGTCCAGGTTGAGAGCGTCGTTCACGATCGCGTCTGCCTCCGGGTCTTCGTCGATGTCGATGTCTTCTTCGTCCACGTCGTCCTCGTCGCCCTCGATGTGCAGGGCGACCTGCTCGGCGGGAGTGACGGCGCGCTCTTCGGAGGCGAGGATGTCGCCCTCCTGGGCCTCATCGTCCTCGCTGGACTGCTCGGCGGCGGTCGCCCAGTCGACGTCGTCTCCGAGATATCGTTCGCGTTCGGACACTGGTTCTTCTCTCCTTCAGGTTCGGCCCGGGGTCAGATGCCGCCGGGCCGCGGGATCACGCGGTTTTCCCGGGAACCCCGAAGACTTGCGTCGTCAGCCACGAGAAGGCCATGTCGAGCCCGTACACGAGGGCCATCATCACGATGACGAACCCCAGCACGACAAGGGTGTACTTGACGAGCTCCTTGCGCGTGGGGGTGACCACCTTGCGGAGCTCGGCGATCACCTGACGGAAGAACAGCGCGATGCGACCGAAGAAGCCCAGCTTCTTGTCGCGGCCCGCGCCGCCGTTCGCCGTGGGAACCACAGCGCCCGATGCGTCCTGAACCATCCTCGAGTACCTTTCGTGTGCCGGCTGCGCGCCGACGCGCAGGGCGGACAGGAATCGAACCTGCAACCTGCGGTTTTGGAGACCGCTGCTCTGCCAATTGAGCTACCGCCCTAGAGATCCGGAGATCTCTGTCCGCATCCTCTCCCGCGTTCCGGAGGACCCGGGCACGGCGAAAGAATGCAGACAACAACTGCTCGTCCAGTGTACGGCATCCGCACCGGCCCTCCGAACCGGGGCCGCATCCCGGGCGCGGCACGCCCGCCCCGGAGGAGTCCGCGCCCCCGCCGCACGGCGAGCGCCGACGCTTGGTTGTTAGGCTCGCCGTACGGCTGCGCAGCCCTCATGGACGCTGCGGCCGCGGAGGGGGAATCGATGGCGGCGGAGGATCCGGCACGCACGGAATCGCAGCAGTTCCAAGTGGACCTGCGCGGCGTCGTCGACCTGCTCAGCCGGCACATCTACTCCGGGCCCCGGGTGTACCTGCGCGAACTGCTGCAGAACGCCCGCGACGCGATCGCAGCACGGCGGGAGGTCGACGGACACGGCGGCACCATCCGGATCCGGCCGCTGCCCGCCGAGGGCGGCGAGTTCGTCCTGACCGACGACGGCGTCGGACTGACCGCGAACGAGGTCGCCGAGCTGCTCGCGACGGTCGGCCGCAGCTCCAAGCGCGACATCTTCGACCTGCCCCGGAGCGACTACCTCGGTCAGTTCGGCATCGGCCTGCTCAGCTGCTTCATGGTGGCGGACGAGATCGTGATCCGTTCCCGCAGCGCCCGCGGCGGACGCGGAGTCGAATGGGTCGGATCCGCCGACGGCACCTTCCGGGTACGCGAACTCGACGACGACCTGCCCCTCGGCACGAGCGTGCACCTCGTGCCGCGGTTCGACGCCGGCGACCTGCTCCGCGCGGACGCCGTGCGCGAGCTCGCCACGACCTTCGCCGAGTTCCTCCCCACGACCGTGCTGCTGGAGCTGCCGGGCGGCGACGTGCGGATCACGCACGAGGCGCCCTTCCTGGACCCGCGGCAGGATCCCGCCGCGACGGCGGCCTATGGCCGGGAGCTGATCGGAGCCGCCCCTCTCGACGTCATCGAGCTCGCCGAGCCCGCCACCGGGACGCGCGGCGTCGCGTACGTGCTGCCCTTCGCTCCCCCGCCGGGAGCGCGTCAGGCGACGCGGATGTACCTCGGCCGCATGCTGCTCTCCGAGCGCGCCGACGACGTGCTGCCGGAGTGGGCGTTCTTCGTGCGCGCGGTGATCGATTCGACCGGGCTGAACCCCACCGCGAGCCGGGAGTCGCTCGTCGACGACGAGGCGCTCGCCCTCGTGCGGCAGCAGCTCGGCGGAGCGCTCCGGCGCTGGGTGCTCGAGCTGGGGCTGAGCGCGCCGCACCGGCTCGCCCAGTTCGTCGCGGTGCACGAGGTGGGGCTCAAATCGCTCATCCGGCACGACGACGAGCTCGCCCGGTTCATCACGCGCTGGCTGACCGTCGAGACCACGCACGGCACGATGAGCGTCGGGGACCTCGTCGAGCGCTACGAGCGGATCCGCTACGCCGAGACCGTCGACGAGTTCCGCCAGGTCGCCGGCATCAGTCGCGCCGAGCAGATCCTGGTGAACGGCGGCTACCTGTACGACGCGGATCTGATCCGGCGCCTGCCGGAGCTGTATCCGGCCGTGACGGTCGAGCGCGTCGACGTCGTGGGCGAGCTGGACCGGCTGGACCCTCCGCCGCTCGACGACAGGTCAGCGGCGGTCGCGCTCGAGGATCGTGCGGCCTCGGTGCTCGCCGAGGTCGGCTGCGCCGTCGTGGTGCGCACGATCGACCAGCCGGAGCTGCCGTCGCTGTACGTCGCGGATCCCACCGTGCTCCGCCGCATCGACCGCACCAGGACCAAGGGCATCACGGGCGCGCTCTGGGGCGGCGTGCTGGACCGCATCGACGGCGCCGTGGGCGAGGATCGGGACGACGACCTCGCGGCCCGGCTGTGCCTGAACTGGGGCAACCGCGTGGTGCGCTCGCTGAGCGCGGTCGCCGACGACGCGGTGTTCGCGCGCACCGTGCAGCTGCTCTACATCCAGGCCCTGCTCGCCGGGCACCGCCCGCTCGGCGATGCCGACCGGGCGCTCATGACGGGCGCGCTGTCCGACCTCGTCGCGCTTTCGGCCGGAGTGACCGCCCTCGAGCTGCCCCCGCTGGCCGACGACCCCGACCCTCTCACCCCGTCCTGAGGACGGGCGCAGCTCCCCGCCGACAGCGGGACCGCACTTCACCCGCCCACGGCGGGTCCGCACACCCGGAGGAACTCATGGCAGAACAGAAGACGCAGCTCGACCGGCTCCTCGAAGAGATCGACCGCACGCCCTGGGGTCCCCAGGAGCAGGCGCTCGTCGCCGAGGCCGTCGCGCTCGCGCAGGAGATCGGCGACGAGCAGCTCGAGTACCAGGCCAGGATGCGGCAGACCGCCTCGGCGAACATGGGCGGTCTCACCGACCTGATGCTGAGCTCGTTCGCCTGGTGCCTCGCGCACCACGACGCGGATCCGGCCCGGTTCCCCGCCGACATCGACAACGGCGCGGCCGATCTGATGTGGCAGTTCAAGTGGATGGCGTCCTCGCTGCGCAGCTCGCCCGCGTTCTCCCCGGAGCAGATCGCCGCGGTCCTGGACGACATGGAGGCGCACTACCGCACGGCCGGACTGGGCATGAGCGGCGTGCTGATGGCCCGCTTCGAGGATGCGCACGCGGCAGGGCGGATGGACGACGCGGAGCGGCTGCGCGTGCAGCTGGAGGCCACACCGCGCGACTCGCACAGCCACTGCGATGCCTGCGGCCGGAGCCAGGTCGCGGGATTCTTCGCCGACACCGACCGCGACGAGGACGCGATCCGTCTCGTCGAGGAGATGCTCGAGGGCGGTTTCTCCTGCGGAGAGGAGCCCGAGCACGCCCTGTCGGTCTCGCTGCTGCCGTACCTGCGACTCGGCCGCGGCGAGCAGGCGCGTGCGGCGCATCTGCGCAGCTACCGGCTCGCGAAGGACAACCCGGATCTGCTCACCGCGATCGCGAACAGCATCCGGTTCTGCGCGCTGAGCGGCAACGAGGCCCGCGCGCTCACCCTCATCGAGCGGCACCTCCCCTGGCTCGCTCACGACGCCCTCAACGCGCAGGGCCACTTCCGGATGCTCACCGCGATCGGCACCGCCCTCGACGCGGTCACGGCGGCGGGGCACGGCGACACACCGGTGCGCGGGGCCGACTCCCCCGATCTGGAGCGGTTCTTCGGCGCCCACGGCGGCGCGGACGGCACGGCATGGTCCGCCGCAGAGCTCGCGGCGGCCGCCTGGGCCGCGGCGGAGCGGATCGGCGTGCGGTTCGACGAGCGCGACGGCACCGACAACCACGCGCGACGGTTGCAGTTCGCGCGCACGACCGCCGGCGACCGCTACGACGTGCCGATCCGCAGCGACGTGTTCGCGGCGCCCACGGTGGATGCGACCCCGACCGACGACGAGGGCTGGTACCGCCGCGTGCTCGACCTCGCCGGCTACGGCGCGGCCGCGGACACGCTGGACGCCCTGGCGCAGGTGATCGACAGGGTCGATCCCGATCGCCGCGCGGTGCTCACCGGCCAGCGGCTCGCCGCCCTGGTGAACCTGGAGCGCATCGAGGAGGCGACGGAGCTCCTGCCCGATCGCATCCAGTCCCTGCGCGCCGCGGGCCGCGACGCACAGGCCGACGTCGAGGAGCGGTTCGGGCTGGCCCTGTTCGGCACCGCGACGGCGGCCGACAACGCCGCCCTTGCGGAGCTGTTCGCCGCGTCCGCGGATCCGTCCGGCCCTGCCGCGCTGACTCCGGCGGCGCGGGGTGACATCGCCCTCACCCTGGCGTTCGAGTTCGGCGACGAGGACCCGGCCGCGGCGCTCGAGCTCTCCGAGCAGGCGGCGGCACTGTTCGCGGAGGCGGGAGACGCCCGCCTCGGGCACGGCGCCGAGATCGCCGCGGCGATGGCGCTGCTGCGCGCCGAGCGCGTCGACGAGGCGCTCGCACGGATCGACGCGCTGCTGGCCGACCCCGCGATCACGCGCGGCGTGCGCGCGCGGATGCTCGAGATGCGGGCGCGCGTCCATGGCGGTCGCGGCGCGTTCACCGAGGGGGCGGCCGACGCCGACGAGGCCGGCCGGATCCTGGCGGAGCTCGGCAGCATGTCGCGCTTCGCCGGGGCGCAGATGCTCGCCGGCGCGCTCTGGGAGGACGCGGAGGAGCCGGAGCAGGCGCTCGCGCGCTACCGTGTCGGCGCCCGCCTGCTGGAGCAGCACGGAGGAGATGTCGCAGGAGCGAAGTACCGGGTGGCGCGCAGCATGCTGAACTCCGGAGCGGTGGAGGAGGCCGCGGAGCTCTTCGGCGAGGTGCTGCAGCTCGAAGAGGCCGATGAGGTCCCTGCAGGCAGCAGGGCGATGACCGCGCTCATGCTCGCGCGGGCGCTCCGCGCGGCCGGCGAGGGCGGGCAGGCGTACGGCGCCTTCGGCTACGCCGCGGAGCTGTTCGGCGAGGCCGAGAACCCCGCCGATCAGGCGCTCGCGCTGATGAACCGCGCTCAGATCCTCGCCCAGTACGACGAGCGGGACCAGGCGATCGAGACCCTCGAGGAGGCCGCGGCGCTTGTCCGCAGGGCCGAAGACGCCCCGGCCGCCGTCGTCGAAGTGCTGCACAACCTCGGCCAGTCGTACGGCGCACAGCAGGATCCTCGCGCCTTCGCTCTGTTCGACGAGGTCGAGGCCGTCGCGCGCGCGAACGACGCGGACTGGGTCGTCGCAGACGTCACGGACTCCCGCGCCAGGGCGATGCTGTCCGCAGAGCGGGTGGACGAGGGCGTGGCGGCGGCGCTCACCGCCTCGGATGCGTTCGCCGCTGTCGGCGACGCGCAGTCCGCCGGTGGCTCCGCGCTGCTCGCCGCCCGCGCCCTGAACGGCGGAGGACGCTCGGCGGATGCCGTCGCCGCCTACCGCGCGGTGCTCGACCAGGCGGCGGACATCCCGCCGCTCCGCCAGATCGCCGCGCTCGAGCTCGGCGATGTCCTGCAGGGCCTCGGCCGTGACGCCGAGGCTGGCGAAGTGCGCCGGCTCGCCGAGGACTGAGCCGGATCCGGATCCGGTCCCGGCGGAGAGCCGAGGATCGGATCCGTCCCCGCTCAGAACAGCTGGCGCCAGTTGGCTTTCGCCAGGTCGAGCAGTTCGTCGCCGCGCCCGGACAGCACGGTGCGGATCGCATACAGCGCGAAGCCCTTGACCTGTTCGGCATTCACGGCGGGCGGCATGGACAGCTCCTGCCGCTCGGTCACGACGTCCAGGAGCGCGGGCCCGTCGTGCGCGAGCACCTCGGCGAGCGCGCCGGGAAGATCCTCGCTGCACTCCACGCGACGCCCGAAGACGCCCATCGCCTCGGCGACGGCGGCGAAGTCGGGGTTGTGCAGATCGGTGCCGTAGTTCACGAAGCCCGCGGCCTTCATCTCCAGCTCCACGAAGTTGAGCGAGGAGTTGTTCACCACGATCGTCTTCACCGGCAGCCGGTTCTGCGTGAGCGAGATGAGCTCGCCGAGCATCATCGTGAGCCCGCCGTCGCCCGCGAGCGCCACCACCTGACGGTGCGGCTCGGTCGCCTGCGCGCCGATGCCGTGCAGCAGGGCGTTCGCCATGGATCCGTGGTTGAAGGATCCGATGAGCCGGCGCCGGCCGTTCATGTGCAGATAGCGGGCCGCCCAGACCGTGGGCGAGCCCACGTCGGCCGTGAAGACGGCGTCGTCCGCTGCGGCCTCGTCGAGCAGTCGCGCCAGGTACTGCGGGTGGATCGGCGCCTTCCCGCGAGACGGCACCGCGAGCTCGTCGAGCTTGGCCCTGGTCCTGCGGTAGTGCGCGGTGGCATCGTCGAGGTGCGCCCGCCGGCGGTCGGCCTTGAGCCGCGGCAGCAGTGCCGCCGCGGTCGCGCCGACATCGCCGACGAGGCCCAGATCCAGAGGGTGACGCCGCCCCAGGTTCTCCCCGCGGATGTCGACCTGGATCGTCGTCGCGGTCGCCGGGTAGAACTGCGGATAGGGGAAGTCGGAGCCCAGGATCAGCAGGGCGTCGGCGCCGTCCATCGCACGGTAGCCGGACGCGAAGCCGAGAAGGCCCGTCATCCCCACGTCGAAGGGGTTGTCGTACTCCACGAACTCCTTGCCTCGGAGGGCATGCACGACGGGCGCGGCAAGGCGGTCCGCGAGAGCCACGATCTCGTCGTGCGCCCCCTCCGCACCCGCTCCGGCCAGGATCGTCACCTTCGATGCGGCATTCAGCAGGGTCGCCGCGCGCTCCAGCTCCGCACCGCTCGGCACCACCACGGGCCTGCTGCGCTCGATCACGGTCACGCGATCGTCCTCGGCCTGCGCGAGGGCGATGTCGCCGGGGATGACGAGCACGGCCACGCCGCGCTTCTCGATCGCCTGGCGCATCGCGATCTCCAGCAGCCGCGGCATCTGCGCCGGGTCGGACACGTACTCGACGTAGACGCTGCACTCGCGGAACAGCTCCTGCGGATGGGTCTCCTGGAAGTACTGCGTCCCGATCTCGCTGGTCGGGATGTGCGCGGCGATCGCGAGCACGGGCACCCGCGAGCGGTTGGCGTCGTAGAGGCCGTTGATGAGGTGCAGATTGCCCGGCCCGCAGGATCCGGCGACGACGGAGAGCTCCCCTGTCAGCGCGGCCTCCGCGGCTGCGGCAAAGGCCGCGGTCTCCTCATGGCGCACATGCACCCAGCGGAGGGCGCCGTCCTTGCGCAAAGCGTCGGTGAAGCCGTTCAGGGAATCCCCGGGGATCCCGTACACGCGCTTCACCCCGTTCGCGCGAAGGGTGCTGACGATGTTCTCGGCGACGGTGGTCATGGCGGCCTCTCGTGAAAGCAAACAGGACATCTCGAGGCTACGCCCGCAGGCGGCAGGTGGGGCCGTCGCTACTCCGTGATGTAGACGGCGTGCCGGATCCACTCCGGACGCGCCAGCGCCTCCACCGCCGCGCGCCCCACCGTGTCGAAGCGGGTGCTGTAGTGCCAGCGCACGGTGCGGTCGACGCCCGCCCGGTAGTCGGCGGCACCCGTGCCGGGGATGAGGCGGGACGGGCGCAGGCTGGTCCACTCCGCAGCGCTGGCGGCGAGGGCCGCGTCCATGGCCCGGGTGTCGGTGTTGTTCGCCTTCAGCACGCGCTCGAGGATGGGCTTCGCGACGAACCGCGACAGCGGGTCGTCCTGGGCCACGTACGCCCCGGACGCGGAGACGGCGATCACCCGGGATACCCCGGCGGCGTCCATCGCGGTGAGAAGCGCCGCCATTCCTTCCTGCAGCAGCACGACATCGCCGTCCGCGCGCACGTGCCCGATCGTGGAGATCACCGCATCGGCGCCGCGCAGGGCGGCGGTGAGCCCGGCGACGTCCCGCGCGTCCGCGGTGGCGACGATCGTCCCCTCCGGCGCTGACTCGGGCCTGCGCACGACCGAGACGACCTCGTGACCGGCGGCGAGGGCGTGCGTGACCGCGGCCCTGCCCGATCGACCCGATGCTCCGACGATGACGACACGCATCCGCTTCTCCTTCGTCAAGGGGTGAGTGATTACTCACTCACTATACTCGGATCATGGCCGTCTCCACCCCTACCCCCTCATCCCGCGAGCGGATCCTCGATGCCGCGCTGCGCGTGATGCGCGAACGGGGACTCGCGAACACCACGACGAAGCTCATCGCCGCGCAGGCCGGTCTGTCCGAGGCGATGCTCTACAAGCACTTCGCCGACAAGCAGCAGCTGTTCCTCAGCGTGCTGCGGGAGCGCACGCCGCGCGCCCGCTTCGAGGCGGATGCCGGGGGCGAGAGCCTCGCCGCCGGACTCGCCGCCCTCGTCGCCGACCTCATGACGTTCTTCACCCGCACGTTCCCGATCGCCGCCTCGATCTTCGGCTCACCGGCACTGCTCGCCGAGCACCGTGAGGGCGTCGCCTCGCACGGCGGCGGCCCTGCGACCGTGATCGACGGTGTCCGCGCCCGCCTCGTCGCGGAACAGGACGCGGGCCGGATCCGCGCGGATGCCGACACCGCCTCCGCCGCGCGCGCGCTCGTCGGGGCGGCGTTCCACCAGGGCTTCCTGGCGGCGTTCGAGGGCCTCGACGCGGTGCCCGATGCCGACCGCATCGCCGCCGGCATCGTGAACGCGGTTCTTCCCGGCCTGGTCCCCGCGGACGACTGAGCCCGGATCCACCGCGACGGCCGTACACGACGAAGGCCGCACGCGACGAAGGCCGGGGACGGCGAAGGGGCGGACGTCGCAGGATAAGCGACGCCCGCCCCTTCCCTCCGGCGCGCCCCTCGATCGAGCAGGGACGGGCCGGAGGAGATCCGAGCTGCCGGAATCAGGCCACGCGGATGAGCTTCTTGTTCACGAACTCGTCGGCGGCGAGCAGGCCCAGCTCGCGCGAGGTGCCGCTGCGCTTCACGCCGCCGAAGGGCAGCTCCGGGCTGTCGGCGAGCACGACGTTGACGTAGACCATGCCCGCGTCGATGTTGTTCGCCACCCGCTCGGCCTGCGCCTCGTCGGTGGTGAACACGTAGGAGCCGAGACCGAACGAGGTGTCGTTCGCGAGCGCGACCGCCGCGTCCTCGTCGGCGACGCGGTACACCACGGCCGCCGGGCCGAACAGCTCCTCGCGGTACACGTCCATCGCGGGCGTGACGTCGGCGAGCAGCGTCGGCGCGTAGAACGCCCCGTCACGGGTGCCTCCGGTGAGCAGGGTCGCACCCTGCGCCACGGCGTCGTCGACCTGCTTCTGCAGGTTGATCGCTGCAGCCTCGGAGACGAGCGGGCCCAGCACCGTGTCCTCCCGCGTGGGGTCGGCCGGCGTGACCGCGGACAGGGCCGCGACGGCCTTCTCCACGAACGCGTCGTAAAGACCGTCCACGACGATGAAGCGCTTGGCGCCGTTGCAGGCCTGTCCGTTGTTGTCCAGGCGCGCGTCGACCGCGGCCTGCACCGTGGCATCCAGGTCGTCGGTGGACAGCAGGATGAACGGGTCGGATCCGCCGAGCTCGAGCGCGACCTTCTTCAGGTTGCGCCCTGCCACCTCGGCGACGGCCGCTCCGGCGCGCTCTGATCCGGTCACCGAGACGCCCTGCACGCGCCGGTCGGCGACGATCGTCGCCGACTGCTCGTTCGTGGCGTACACGTTGACGTATCCGCCGTCGGGCAGGCCCGCATCGCGGTAGATCTCTTCGAGGAGCGCCGCCGACTCGGGGCACTGCGGTGCGTGCTTGAGGATGATCGTGTTGCCGATCGCCAGGTTCGGGCCGGCGAACCGGGCGACCTGGTAGGCCGGGAAGTTCCACGGCATGATGCCGAACAGCGCACCGAGAGGCGCCTTGCGGATGATCGCGGTGCCCTCGCCGAGGATGTCGAGCGGCTGGTCGGCGTTGATCTTCTCCGCGTTGTCGGCGTAGAACTCGATGATGTCGGCGGCGAAGTCGACCTCGCCGACCGCGGCGGCGAGCGGCTTACCCATCTCGCGGACGATGATCGCGGCGAACTCGTCGCGACGGGCGCGGTGGCCCTCGGCGATCTTCCGCACGACCGCGGCGCGCTCGGCGACGGGCGTGGCCGCCCACACCGAGGCCGCGGCGTGGGCGCGCGCGACGGCGTCCTCGATCTGCGCGTCGGTGAAGGTCTCGTAGGTGGCCAGGGTCTCGCCCGTGGCCGGGTTGACGACGGCGTAGTCGGTCATTCCGGTTCCTTTCGGTTGGTCAGATCGTGGTGGCGGGAGGGGACGGAACGCGGCGCCCGGAGGACGACCGCGTTCCGTCCTGGTGTCTCAGTCGACCGGGATCAGCGTGTACTTGGTGGACAGGTACTCGTGGATGCCCTCGAAGCCGCCCTCGCGGCCGACGCCGGACTGCTTGACGCCGCCGAAGGGGGCGGCCGCGTTGGAGACGACGCCCACGTTCAGACCCATCATGCCCGTCTCGAGCGCGTCGATCATCCGGTGCCCGCGGGCGAGGTCCTGCGTGAACACGTAGGACACCAGGCCGTACTCGGTGTCGTTCGCGAGGCGCACGGCCTCCGCCTCGTCGGCGAAGGTCGCGATCGCGAGCACCGGACCGAAGATCTCCTCGCGGAGGATCTCGCTGCCGGCCTGCACGTTCGCGAGCACGGTCGGCTCGTAGAAGGATCCGACGCCCTCGAGCGCCTTGCCGCCGGACAGCAGCGTCGCACCCCGCTCGACGGCGTCGCCGACGAGCTCGATGGCCTTGGCGACCGCGTCGTGGTCGATCAGCGGGCCGATCGAGACGCCGTCCTCGGTGCCGCGACCGATCTTCATCGCGTCCACGCGCTCGGTGATGCGGCGCGCGAACTCGTCCGCGACGTCCTGGTGCACGATGAACCGGTTGGCCGCGGTGCACGCCTGGCCGATGTTGCGGAACTTGGCCGCGAGCGCGCCCTCGACGGCCTTGTCCAGATCCGCGTCCTCGAAGACGACGAACGGGGCGTTGCCGCCGAGCTCCATCGACACGCGCAGCACGCCCTCCGCCGCCTGGGCGATGAGCTTGCGGCCGACCTCGGTGGATCCGGTGAAGGACAGCTTGCGCAGCCGCGGGTCGGCGATGATCGGGGCCGACAGCGCGGAGGAGCGCGAGGTCTGCACGACGTTCACGACACCGGCGGGCAGGCCCGCCTCCTCGAGCAGCTTCACGAAGTACATCGTGGTGAGGGGGGTCAGTGCCGGGGGCTTGATGACCACGGTGCAGCCGGCCGCGAGCGCGGGCGCGATCTTGCGGGTCGCCATCGCGAACGGGAAGTTCCACGGGGTCACGAAGAACGACGGACCGACGGGGCGCTGGGAGACGACCATGCGGCCGGTGCCCTCGGGGTTCAGGCCGTAACGGCCGGAGATCCGCACCGCCTCCTCGCTGAACCAGCGCAGGAACTCGCCGCCGTAGCCGACCTCGCCACGGGCCTCCGCGAGCGGCTTGCCCATCTCGATCGTCATGAGCAGCGCGAGGTCCTCCTTGTGCGCCTGCACGAGGTCGAACGCGCGGCGGAGGATGTCGCTGCGCGTGCGCGGCGGGGTCGCGGCCCAGGAGTCCTGCGCGGCGACGGCCGCGTCGAGCGCCCGCATGCCGTCGGCGGGCGAGGCATCGGCGATCGTGCGCACGACGTCGTTGGTGGCGGGATCGCGCACATCGAAGGTCTTATCGCCCGAGGCTTCGACCCACTCGCCCGCGATGTAGAGCCCGGTGGGGACGCTGTCCAGCAGCGTCTTCTCCTGATCGGTCATGAGTGCTCCTTCTTTCTCGATATCTGTTTGCGGGATCCGCGCAGCGCCTCAGCGGCGGCGCAGGCTCTCCGGTGCGGCCATGGTGAGCGTCTCCCCGCGGAAGAAGCCCGGGGATCGGAAGTACTGGACGATCATCACCACGACGCCCAGCAGGATGACCGAGACGCCCAGGATGAACACCAGCCCGACGCCTCCGATCTGCGAACCGCTTCCGGTCGCCCCCGGCGTCCAGCTCTCCACGAGGGACAGCACGAAGATGCCGAGGAGGATGATCCCCCCGATGAGGGGGAACAGGAACGTGAAGAACACGTTCCGCGCCGAGTCGAACCACTGCTTGCGGAAGTACCACACGCAGGCGAACGCCGTGATCCCGTAGTAGAAGCAGATCATGATCCCGAGGGCGGCGATTGTGTCCCAGAGCACGGTGTCGCTCACCAGGCGCATGATCGCGTAGAACGCGCTCGCCACGATCGCGGCGACCACGGTCGCGTAACCAGGGGTGAAGAACCGCGGGCTCACCGTGGCGAACTTCGGCGGCAGCGCCCCGTAGTGCCCCATCGCGAGCAGCGTGCGGGCGGGGCTCACGAACGTGGACTGCAGCGACGACGCGGAGGAGGTCAGCACGGCGAGGGACACGAGGAACGCGAGCGGCCCCATGATCGGGCCGGACAGCGCGAAGAACACGTTCTCCTGGATGCCCTCGTTGCCGAGGCCCAGCTCGCCGGTGCCGACACCCGCGAACATGATCATGCCGATCGTCAGCAGCAGGTACACCGAGATGATGGTGACCACGGTCGTGGTCGCCGCACGCCCTGGGGTGCGCTCCGGGTCCTTCGTCTCCTCGTTCATGGTGAGGGTGACGTCCCAGCCCCAGAACATGAAGATCGACAGCGAGAGGCCGGTCACGAGCGCACCGACCGAGGAGATCGCGAACGGATCGAACCACTGGATGTCGAAGCGCGTGGGGTCGAAGGCGTCACCGCTCGCGCCCCGCACGATCGCGACCACCGCGAACACCAGCAGCACGGCGAGCTGGAAGCCGACCAGCACGTACTGCAGCTTCTGCGAGGTCTGCATGTCGCGATACGAGATCCAGGTCGCGCCGAGCATGAACAGCAGGCACACGCCCACGTTGATGAACGGGTTGGAGGCGAGATCCGAGATCGAAGGATTCTGCGCGATCTGCGAGATCAGCAGGAACAGGAAGTCGACCGCGATGCCGGCGAGGTTCGACAGCACCAGGATGGTCGCCGCGATGAGTCCCCAGCCGGCCATCCAGCCGATCCAGGGTCCGAACGCGCGCGTCGCCCAGGTGAAGGAGGTGCCGGAGTCGGGCATCTCTCGGTTCAGCTCGCGGTAGCCGAACGCCACGAGCAGCATCGGGATGAAGCCGACCAGCAGCACGGCGGGCACCTGGGTGCCCACGGCGGAGGCGGTCGGACCGACGCCGGCGGTGAAGGTGTAGGCGGGGGCGATGCAGGAGATGCCCATCACGATCGCGCCGAGAAGGCCGACCGTGCCGACGCTCAAGCCCTTGCGGGAGATGCCGCCGGTCACCGAGTCGGAGGGCGCATCGATGCGCTCGTCGGTGGCGGTCATGCGTCGGCTCCCTTCGCGGTCTCGGTGATGGTGGTGGTGGGCGGCGCGGTCTTATCCGGCGTGTCGGCGAGTGGGTCATGACTCGTGCGCGGCACGACGATCATGGGGACCGGCAGCACGTGCAGCATCTTGGCCGCGGTCGAGCCCAGGAAGAGCCGGCGCGGCTGCGCGAGCCTGCTGGAACCCACGATGAGCATCTCGCCGGGCTTCCAGGCCAGACGCGCCACGGCCTCTTCGACGGTCTCGCCCGGCGCGTGCTCGAGCTCGGCCTCGACGCCCTCGGGGAGCGCGTCGGACGCCCGGGCGAGCACGTCCTCGCCGAGCGCGTCGTCGACCAGGCGCATGGCGCCCGTGCCGAGGCCCGCCGGCACGTCGAACGGCACGAGCGAGATGAGCCGGAGGCCGCTGTCGGTCATGGTCGCGAGCCGCACGGCCGCATCCAGCAGCACATCGGCGCCGGGCCGGGTGCCGATCGCCGCCGTCACCCTTGACACGTCCGTGTCGGCGTCGATGCCGCGCGCGAGCCCCGCGGGGGCGAGCGCCACGGGCACCGGAGAGGAGTGCAGCAGCTCGCTGGCCACGCTCCCGATCCGGTGGTAGCCGAACAATCCGCCGTTGGCGGCGCCGACCACGATCAGCCCCGCCCCGAACTCCTCCGCGGCCTCGACGAGACCCTCGGCGAACGACTCCCCCGGGCGCACGTGGCCGGAGTGCGAGACGCCGGCCGGAATGCGTCCGGCGGCGTCGCGCAGCCACGCGCGCGCCTGCTTCTGGATGTGCGTCTCGTAGGAGCGCTCCGGCGGCACCGCGGCGGACAGCGCACCCTCACGGGGCAGCACCGTCACGACGTGCAGGTGCGCTCCGGCGCTGCGCGCGAGCCGCACGCCCAGCGCGAGGGCGTCGGATCCGGAGTTCGTCGGGCGGAAGCCGACGACGATGGCTCGGGTCATGCGCCATCCAGGGCGGGCTCGCGCAGCTCGTCGGCGACGGCGGAGCGGTCCGCGTCGAGGATCTGCGCGGCGGCGAGGCGACCCATGCGGATCGCGCCGTCGACGTGCTGGTAGCCGGCACCGGCCAGGTCGGAGCAGGCGAAGTGGATCGGGCCCACGGAGGCGCGGAGGTCCTTGCCGTAGCGGTGCAGGCCGCCCATGTCGAAGCTCGCGGCGTACGCGCCACGGGTCCACTCCTCGGTGCCCCAGTCGCTCTCGTAGTACACGACCGGGTTCTTCGCCTCGGGGCCGTAGTAGTGCGAGAGGGACTCGAGGATCCGCTCCTTGCGCTCCTCGGCGCTCAGCTCGAAGACGTCGTCCGCGTTCTGGTCGCTCACGAAGCCGACCAGGGTGCCGCGCTCGTCGGCGTGGTTGGTGTTGTCGTACGCCTCATGCACGAGCTCGTACGGGCTGAACGCGGTGCCGGACAGGCCCTGCTCGCGCCAGAACGGACGGTCGTAGACGGCGTGCACCTTGATCACGAAGCCCATCGACAGGTGCTGGTGCATCTGGTGCTGGCGGCGCGGCAGCGACGGCACGAAGGAGATCCGGTCGTAGAGCACCGGCGCGTGCGCGAGGATCGCGTAGCGGGCGCGGACCGTGAGGGCGTCGGTGGTCGCGGTGACGCCGTGCTCGCCCCACTCGAGGGTGCGGACGGGCTGGTTCAGCAGCACGTCGTCGCCGAGGCGCTCCGCGAGCAGCTGCGGGACCTGCTGCAGACCGCCCACGACGCGCTTGTCGAGGATGAAGTCGGCGTCGACGAGGTTCGAGTACGAGCCCGCGGATGCCGCCATCAGCAACGACTGGAGCAGCGAGAACGCGTGGGTCGGCTTGGTGAGCATCGCGGATCCGGTCGCGAACGCGAGGTTGCGCACGGCCTCGTCGTCGTCGCTCTGCTCGCGCAGCCAGGCGTCCCAGGTGACGGAGTCCCACTCGGCGGCCTTCGGGTGCGCGTAGGGGCGGTCCGGGTCGATCTCGGCGACCATGGCGTCGAGGCGCTCGGTGATCTCGGCGATGACCTTCTCGGTCTCGGCGGAGACCGGGAACATCTCACCCGTGAAGCGGTGCAGCGCGCCGTCGGGGCCGACGTAGACGCTGTCGCCCTCGCGGTAGCGGCTGAAGGTCTCCAGGCCCAGCTCGTCGATCGTCTCGATCAGCGCGTCCTGGTCGGGCGAGACCCACTGGCCGCCGATCTCGAGCATGGCGCCGTCGATGACGTCGGTCCACAGCCGCCCGCCGACGCGGTCGCGGGCCTCCAGGACCACGACCGACAAACCCGCCTTGCGCAATTCGTTCGCGGCGGTGGTGCCTGCGGCGCCCGCTCCCACGATGAGCACGTCACGGGTGATATCGGCCAATTTCGACTCCTTCATCGGTTTGCGCGATGGTGCGCGGTGCAGGCGGTGCTGCGTCTTGTCTTGCTCTGTCTTGCGTGTTCAGAAAAGTTGCCGGGCGCGATCCAGCATCCCCCGATCCCGATCGCGCCCGGACGTCTCAGTGGGCCGCGAGGGCTTCGGCGATGACGTCGAGACCCTCGTTGAGGAGGTCGTCGCCGATCGTCAGCGGCGGGAGGAAGCGGATCACGTTGCCGAACGTGCCGCAGGTGAGGACGATGACGCCCTGGGCGATCGCGGCCTTCGCGACCGCGCCGGTGAGCGCCGCGTCCGGGGCACCGGTGGCGGGGTCCACGAACTCGGCGGCGATCATGGCGCCGTGGCCGCGGATGTCGCCCACGCGCGGGTCGGCGGCCTGGATCGCGGCGAGGCGGTCCTTGAGGAGCGCGCCGATCTCGACGGCGCGCTCCAGCAGGCCCTCGGTCTCGTAGGCGTCGATCGCGGCGAGCGCGGCGGCGCAGGCCACGGGGTTGCCGCCGTAGGTGCCGCCGAGGCCACCCGAGTGCGACGCGTCCATGATCTCAGCGCGGCCGGTGACGGCGGCCAGCGGCATGCCGCCGGCGATGCCCTTGGCGGTGGTGATGAGGTCGGGCTCGATGCCGAAGATCTCGCTCGCGAACATCGCGCCGGTGCGGCCGAAGCCGGTCTGCACCTCGTCGGCGATGAAGACGACGCCGTTCGCGCGGCACCACTCCACGATCGCGGGCAGGTAGCCATCGGCGGGGACGATGAAGCCGCCCTCGCCCTGGATCGGCTCGATGATGACGGCGGCCAGGTTGTCGGCGCCGATCTGCTTCTCCAGCTGGAGGATCGTGCGGGCCGCCGCCTCGGCGCCGGACAGGCCGTCGCGGAACGGGTACGAGGCCTGCGCGCGGTACACCTCGGGGGCGAACGGACCGAAGCCGCTCTTGTAAGGCATGGCCTTGGCGGTGAGCGCCATGGTCAGGTTGGTGCGGCCGTGGTAGCCGTGGTCGAAGGCGACGACCGCCTGGCGGCCGGTGTGCTTGCGGGCGATCTTGATCGCGTTCTCGACCGCTTCCGCACCCGAGTTGAACAGGGCGGTCTTCTTGGCGAAGTCGCCGGGGGTGAGGCGGTTGAGGGCCTCGGCGACCTCCACGTACGACTCGTACGGGGAGATCATGAAGCAGGTGTGGGTGAACTGCGCGGCCTGCGCGGCGATGGCCGCGGCGACCTTCGGGTGCGCGCTGCCGACCGTGGTCACGGCGATGCCGGATCCCAGGTCGATGAGCGAGTTGCCGTCGGCGTCGACGACGACGCCGCCGCCCGCGGCGACCGCGGCGACGGGCACGGTGTGCCCTACTCCGGCGGGAACGGCCGAAGCCTTGCGGGCGAGGATCTCGGCCGAGCGCGGGCCGGGGAGCTCGGTGACGAGGCGGCGCTCCTGGGGAAGGGAGGGGCCGCCGAGGGGAAGCGTGTCTGCCTGCGCGTCGATGGTGCTCATAGCGTCGAGACTACGGAGGTCCCCGCCCGGCAGCATTCGCCGTGGCGTACAATCTGGATCACGATTTCGCCGATCCGGCCACGCCGCGATCGGCTGCGAAGGAGCCCCGCCCATGGACCAGCAGCCCACGCTGCGCACCCTGCTCGGCCGCGTCGACCTGCATCTGCGGCTGGTCGGATCCGAGGCCGCGCTGCCCGCCGGATCCCTGGAGCTCCCGCTGCGCTGGGTGCACAACTCCGACCTCACGGATCCCACACCCTTCCTCGCCGAGGATCTCGCCCTGCTCACGACGGGAACGCAGTTCGCCGACGACGACCCCGCAGGCACCCGCGCCTACGTGCAGCGCCTCGTCGACAGGGGCGTGGTGGGGCTGGGCTTCGGCACCGAGGTGCACCGGAGCGGCATCCCGGCGGACCTCGCCACCGCCTGCGCGCAGACCGGACTGCCGCTGTTCGAGGTGCCGTACGGCACCCCGTTCATCGCCGTCGCGCGGGCGCACTCGGAGGCGATCGCCGCGCAGGCGTACGCCAGGCGCACCTGGGCGCTGGAGACCCAGCGCGCCCTGTCGGTCGCGGCGCTCCGCCCGCACGGGTTGGAGTCGACGCTCACCGAACTGTCCCGACGGCTCGGCTGCCGGGTGGGCATGTACGACGCCTCAGGGCAGCTCGTGCACGAGCACCCCTCCGGCGGGGCATCCCCGGTCGTCGCCGCCGCGGCGGCGGACCTCCTCGCCCGCGGCGGCTCCGCGAACCGCGTGGTGCAGGACGGCGACGCGGCGCACACCCTGCTCACCGTCGGGCGCGCGGGGCACCTCCGCGGGGTCGTCGCGATCGCGAGCGGCACTCTGGATCCGGAGACCCGCGCCGTGGTGACCTCTGTCATCGCGATGGCCGGGCTCTCGCTCGAGCAGAGCGAGCAGCTGGCTCGCAGCCGGCGACGACTGCACAGCCAGCTGCTCGCCTCGCTGCTCGCCGACGACCCGACCCTGGCGCGGCGCGTGCTCGGCGCCGTGCCGCCGGCACCGGTGGTGGTCGCGGTCGCCGCCGGGCCGCGTCAGGGCGCCGTCGTCGAATGGTGGGAGCGGCAGCACGGCGACGCCGCTCCGGCCGTGTTCCTCGCGGAATCGGAGGATGGGCTCGTGATGTGCCTGAGCGTCGCGGACGCCGGCGTGCTGGACGAGGTCGCCGCCCGCACCGGGGTGCGCATCGGGGTCTCGGCGCCCGAGGAGTACAGCGGATTCTCCCGCGCTCACGCACAGGCGCTCACCGCCCTCCGCCGCGCCGGCGAGGCGGTCACGCGCTATGCCGACAGTGCGGAGTCGAGCGTGCTCGCGGCCTTCGCGACCGACGAGGCGCGCCTGATCGCCGAGTCCCTGCTGGCACCGCTCCGCCAGCACGATGCGCAGGAGGGGGCGGAGCTGGAGCGGTCGCTGCGGGTCTGGCTCGAGCACGACACCCGCCTGGAGCCCGCCGCGGCCGCGCTCGGTGTGCACCGGCACACGCTGCGCACGCGGATCGCCCAGGCGGCGTCGATCCTCGGCGCGGATCTCGGATCCTTCCCGGCGCGCGCGGAGCTCTGGGCCGCGCTGCGGACCGCGGGCGACTGACCGGATCGCTGTCAGCTCCGGCCCCGCCCAGGGCGCCCGCTCCCCTTCGGGTCGCAGAAGCTGCTCGAAGGATGGCGTCGCAACGACCGAAATCGCGACCCGAACGGGAGAACTGCGACCCGAACGCTCGCGGTCAGCGCTTCCGCGCCGCGATCATCTCGGCAGCGGTGCCGTGGAAGATCGGGCCGTGCCCGACCACGATCGAGCGCTCCGGCAGGTCGCGCAGGCGCTCGAGGCTCTCCGGCGTCTGCTCCGGGGCATCGCTGAACGGGCCGAGCTGCACGTCCGTGGATCCGTTCAGCACGTGGCGTGTGGTGAGGGCGTCGCCGACGAAGATCGCGTCGACCGCAGGGACGCGGATGGCGACGGATCCGGGCGAGTGCCCGGGGAGGCCGATGATCTCCGGCGATCCGGGCAGATCCAGCACGTCCCCGTCCCGCATCGTGCGCACCGCGCCGAGGTGCTTCGTGCGCATTCCGCCGCGGCGCAGCGCCGCGGCGAAGAACTGCAGCGCCGGCCCGAGCCGCATGGCGCCGCCCGATGCCCCCGGAGTCTTCTCCCCCTGCGCGCGACCCGCGTCCGCCTCGTGCACGAACGTCGGCACGTCGTACTCGGTGCGCAGCCACTCGGCGATGCCGATGTGGTCGCTGTCGCCGTGGGTGAGCACGACGCCGCGGATGTCCTCGGGGCGGCGACCCGCTGCGGCGAGCGCCTGCTGAAGGATCCGCCGGTCGCCCGGCAGGCCCGCGTCGATGAGCGTGATGCCCTCGTCGGTGACGACGGCATGCATGGCGACGATGTCGTCGCCGATCCGGATGAGCTCTGCGTTCATGATGGCTACGCTATATAGCTATGATGGCTACTGTCAATAGCCATATGATCGAAGAACGGCAGCCGACTCGCACGGCCGCCACGGAGGAGGACCCGATGCCCGCACCGCAGCGCGTGACCCGCGCCGCGCTCACCGCCGCCGCGCGCGCCATCGCCGAGGACGAGGGCATCGACGCCGTCACGATCAGCGCGGTCGCGACGGCCGTCGGCGTGCGCCCGCCCAGCCTGTACAAGCACGTCGACCACCGGCACGACCTGTTGCGACTGATCGCCGACGACGCCGCCCGCGAGCTCGACGAGGACGTGGCCGCCCTGGCAGGATCCGCGACCGATCCCGCCGCCACGCTCAGGGCGATCGCGCGGGCGTTCCGGGCGTTCAGCACCCGCGCTCCGCGCGCGTCCTCGCTGCTGTTCTCCGGCGCCGCGCTGGGCGCGGAGCCGGAGTCCGAGGGGATGATCGCGCTCACGCGCACCCTGCTGAGCGCCGTGCAGGCCACGACGCCGGCCGATCCGCTCCCCGCCGCTCGCACGCTGACGGCGTGGGCGCACGGCTTCTGCACCATGGAGCAGGCGGGCGCGTTCCAGCTCGGCGGCGACGTGGACGAGGCGTTCGAGTTCGGCCTGACCACGCTCGTGGGGGCGCTCACCGCGCGCGGCTGAGCACTTCTCCGCGCACTCCCCCGCGCGCCCGCGGTGACCCTGCCCGCGGTGGGCGCACCGGCGTAGTGTGGGCGCATGGGAGGCATCGAGGATCTGGACCGCGCGGTCGCTGCTGCGATCTCCGCCCCCAGCGCCGCCGCTGAGGCTCTCGAGGCGATCGATGGACTCGTGACCGCGATCGATGCGGATCGCGCCGCCGGCCTCTTCGGCCGTTGGGGCCTCGCCACCGCGATCGACGGACGCAGTCGCGAAGCGCTCCTCCCGCAGCCGCTCTTCGAGGCGCTGCACGAGCGGGCGGGGCTCGAGGCGACCTGGCCGATCGGCAACGCCGGACTGCTGCAGACCTACGGATCGCTCCTCGCCCCCGACGCCACGGACGACCGCAACCGCGAGCGCTGGCTCGGTGCGGAGCTCGCCACGGGGCTGGGCCTGGACGGCGCGCACTTCGTGCCGCGGGAGGGATCCCGCACGCTGCTCGACCGCGCGACCGAGGCCGCCGCGGTGCTGCTCGCCTCCGGCGGGGAGTTCTCCTGGTACGCGCTCGCGGAGGGCAGGGCCACGCGGGCCGTGCTGAGCCACGAGCACGACGGATCCCGCGCCCTCGCCTACGCGGTGGCGCCGGCGCCCGGCACGTCACCGCTCCTGGTCGCGCTGCTCCCGGTGGCGGAGGCTGAGACGGTCCGCCGCGACCTCGACGAGGCCGCGTCGCGCCTGCGCTGGAACGCCGCCTGACCCTCCACCTCCGAGTCGTCCCCGTCAGCGCACGCCATGGGCTCCGCTGGCGGGGACGACGCGGAGATGGTGAGCGCCCACATTTCGAGTCGTCCCCGTCAGCGCACGCTATGGGCTCCGCTGGCGGGGACGACGCGGCGGGATCCGGTCCGGATCCAGTCCGGATCCAGCCTCCTCATAGTCCGCATTCAGCGGATTCATCGATTCGTCACCAGGGCGTCACCCGCCGTACCCCTGCCGCTGGTGGGCTGGACGGGCTCGGGCTCGGCGTGCACGCACGTGAGCCGACGGGCCTCCCCACTCCCCCAGAGGAAGACAGCCATGAACGCCAGAACCACGTTCGCGCGCTCCGCGATCGCGCTCACCCTCGTCGCCGGCGCCGCGCTGGCCGCACCCGCCGCCTATGCGGCGGGCCCCTCCGACCCGTCCGTCCCCGGCGGCGCCACCCGCAACGACGGCGACCAGACCGCGGCGCTGCGCGACGCGATCGTCGCGGGTCCCGCGAAGAACGTGATCCTGCTCATCGGCGACGGAATGGGCGACTCCGAGATCACGGTCGCCCGCGACTACCAGTACGGCGCCGGCGGGCGCCTCCCCGGCATCGACGCGCTTCCGCTGACCGGCTCCTACACGACCTATTCGCTGAACAAGGACGGCTCGGCCGACTACGTCCCGGATTCGGCCGCGACCGGCTCCGCGTGGGCGACCGGTACCAAGACCTACGACGGCGCGATCTCCGTCGACATCGCGAGCAAGGGGCACGACACGCTGCTCGAGCTCGCCAAGGCGAACGGGCGCAAGACCGGCAACGTCTCCACGGCGGAGCTGCAGGACGCGACCCCCGCGGTGCAGGCCGCGCATGTCGCAGGACGCAAGTGCTACGGCCCCGACTCGGCCAAGCAGTGCGGCGCGGACCTCCTCGAGAACGGCGGCAAGGGCTCGATCAGCGAGCAGATCCTGGACACCCGCGCCGACGTCACGCTCGGCGGCGGATCCGAGTCGTTCGAGCAGACCGCGAAGGCCGGCGCGTGGCCGAGCGCGACCCTGTTCCAGCAGGCCGCGACCCGCGGCTACCAGGTCGCCCGCACGGCCGCCGACCTCGCCGCGATCAGCGCCGCGGACCAGGCCGGCCCGGTCCTCGGCACGTTCAGCGCGGGGAACTTCCCGACCCGCTTCGCAGAGACCACGGCCACCGTCGGCGGCGCCGACGCGGCCCCCGTCACGTGCACCGAGAGCGCCGACCGCCTCGACTCCTCGCTCTCGCTCGCGTCGCTCACCCAGAAGTCGATCGACCTGCTCAAGGGCGACAAGGGCTTCTTCCTCCAGGTCGAGGGCGCCTCGATCGACAAGCAGGACCACGCCGCCAACGCCTGCGGTCAGATCGGTGAGACCATCGACCTCGACGAGGCCGTGCAGGTCGCGCTCGACTTCGCCAAGGCCGACGGGAACACCCTCGTGATCGTCACCGCCGACCACGCGCACACCTCGCAGATCGTGGACAGCACCCCGCCGACCTCGCTCTCGATCGCCCTGAAGACCACCGAGGGATCCACGATGAAGGTGTCCTACGGCACCGCCGGCGCGGGCGGCTCGCAGCAGCACACCGGGAGCCAGGTGCGGATCGCCGGCTACGGCCCCGGGGCCGCGAACGTCGTCGGCCTCACGGACCAGACCGACAACTTCTTCACCATCGCGGGAGCCCTGCAGTTGAACCGCGACCTGCCCGCACTGTCGGCCGGCGCCACCCTCACGGTGCCGGAGAAGGTCGCGCCCGGCGGCACGATCGCCCTCGCAGCCGCGGGGCTCAACGGCGACCGCCAGGTGAACGGATCCGTCTCCGCCGCGGGCGCCGCGGCACGGGCCGCAGCCGAGACGATCGGGCGCACCGACGTCATCGACGGCGGTGTCGGGCTGTCGCTGACCGCCCCGACCGAGCCGGGCCAGTACACCGTCGCCCTGACCGGCGAGCAGACCGGCAAGGCGCTGACCGCCACGTTCACGGTCGCCGAGGGCGCCCCGACCACGCCGACGGCATCGCCGAGCCCCACCGCTCCGGCCGTGGCCCTGCCGCCGACCGACGGCAACGGCGGCAGCCTCGCGCTCACCGGCGGCACCGTCGGCGCCGCGGCCCTCGTCGCTCTCGCCCTGATCGCCGCCGGCCTGCTGCTGGCCCGCGCCCGCGCTCGCGCCCGCCGCGCCTGACTCCGGCTTCCACCACTGAGTCGTCCCCGTCAGCGCACGCCACAGGCTCCGCTGGTGGGGACGACCCGGAGGTGGGGAGCACCCGCCGCACCCACACTTCGAGTCGTCCCCGTCAGCGCACGCCATAGGCTCCGCTGGCGGGGACGACTCGGAGATGGGGCGGGCTCAGGCGGGGGCGTGGGCCTCGAGGAACTCGTACACGTCCGTCGTGTCGACGCCGGGGAACGCTCCCGTCGGCAGTGTCGCCAGCAGAGTGCGCGGGGTGCGCACGTTCGGCCAGGACTGCTCGCGCCAGCGCTTCTCGAGATCAGCCGGAGCGCGCCGGCAGCACACCTCGACCGAGTGCTTCGAGACGCCGCGGTTGGGGGTGTCCCGCCCGATGAACCACTTCGTGTCGTCGAAGCGCACCCCCACGCTCACCGAGTGCAGGCCCTCGCTCGACGGCTCCACGCGGGCGGTGCACCAGTAGGTCCCATTGCCGGTGTCGGTGTACTGGTAGTACGGGTTGAACCGGTCCTCCTCCTCGAACACGACCCGGCTGGTCCACTTGCGGCAGCACATCTGCCCCTCGATGGATCCGAGCCGGTCGGTCGGGAAGTTCACGTCGTCGTTCTCGTACGCCTTCGTGATCGTGCCCGACTCGTGCACCTTGAGGAAGTGCACCGGGATGTCCAGATGCCGGGTGGCGAGGTTCGTGAACCGGTGCGCGGCCGTCTCGTAGGACACGGAATAGGCGTCGCGGAGGTCCTCGATCGAGATCGCGCGGCGCTCCTTCGCGTCCTTCAGCACCGGCACGAGGTGCTCCTCTGGCATGAGCAGCGCACCCGTGAGGTAGTTGGTCTCCACGCGCTGGCGCAGGAACTCGGCGTAGCTGCGCGGCTCGGAGTGCCCGAGGATGCGGCTGGAGAGCGCCTGGAGCACGGCCGTGCGGGCGTCGCCCTTGCCCGGCACGCGGCTGGAGAGGTACAGCCGCCCGTGCGCGAGGTCGGCGACGCTGCGCGTGGACTGCGGCAGATCGGGCGCGTAGTGCAGGGTGAAGCCGAGGTGCGCGGCGATGTCGCTCGCGCTGCGCTGCGTGAGCGGCCCGCCCGGGTGGTGCACCGCGGCGAGGATCTCCGCCGCCTTCTTCTCCAGGTCGGCGAAATGGTTGTCCTGACGGCGCATGAGGTGGCGCAGCTCGACGTTCGCGCGGCGGGCCTCCTCGGGAGTCGCCGCGCGCTCGTCGCGGAGCTTGTCGATCTCGCCGTGCAGGGCGAGCAGCGCCCGCAGCGCCTCGTCGGGAACGGTCTTCGGGATCCGGAAGGGAGCGATGCCGAGAGCCTGGAAGGTCTGCCCCTTCATCGCCCGCTCGACGGCGATCTCCATCGCGGCGCGCTCGTCGAGAGACTGCTCGGCCAGGATCTGGTCGATCGTCGTATCCAGCACGCGGGCGATCTGCTGCAGCTGGGTGAGCTTCGGCTCGCGCTTGCCGGTCTCGATCATGGACACCTGGCTCGGCGCCCTGTCGATCGCCGTCGCGAGCTGCTCGAGGGTCATCCCCGCCGCCGTGCGGAGCTGCCGGATGCGTCGCCCGATCGTGAGAGCGTCGACCTCTTCTGCCGTGTCTGCGGTGACCATGGGGCCGATTCTGTCACGAAAACAGAAATCTGAGCAAACTTCTCCTCTGATTTGGTCTGACCGACTTCAGATCTTCACTCAGAGTGGTCACAAGCCACCCCGGCGCAGAAGCCGGACCGGATCCACTCACGGAGGAGACAGATCATGACCATTCCCACCGCGTCGCCGACCGCCCCGATCCGGACCGTCGGCACTGCCGTCTCCGGCACCGAGGGCCCCGCGATCCGCATCACCGGTCCCCTGCACGACCGCTTCGGCGAGATCCTCACGCCCGCGGCCGTGGCCTTCCTCACGGAACTGCACCACCGCTTCGGCGGGCGCCGGCACGACCGCCTCGCCGACCGCATGCGCCGCCGCTTCGAGATCGGCAACGGGCACGACCCGCGCTTCCGCGACGACACCCGGCACATCCGCGAGGACGCCGACTGGCGCGTCGCCGGTGCGGGCCCTGGCCTCGAGGACCGCCGCGTCGAGATCACCGGCCCGACGGATCCGAAGATGACCATCAATGCGCTGAACTCCGGCGCCAAGGTGTGGCTGGCCGATCAGGAGGACGCGACGAGCCCGACCTGGAGCAACGTGATCGGCGGCCAGCTGTCGCTGCGCGACGCGATCCGCGGACGCCTGACCCACACGAGCGAGGACGGCAAGGAGTACCGCGTCACCGCAGAGCAGACCCCCACGATCGTGATGCGGCCCCGCGGCTGGCACCTCGTGGAGAAGCACCTGGAGTTCACCGACCGCACCGGGCGCCGCATGGACGCCTCGGGCTCCCTGGTGGACTTCGGCCTCTACTTCTTCCACAACGCGCAGGCCCTCATCGAAGCCGGCCGCGGGCCGTACTTCTACATCGCCAAGCTCGAGTCGAGCGAGGAGGCGAAGCTCTGGAACGACGTGTTCACGTTCAGCGAGGAGTACTTCGGGATCCCCCGCGGCACGATCCGCGCGACCGTGCTGATCGAGACGCTGCCCGCCGCGTTCGAGATGGAGGAGATCCTGTTCGAGCTGCGCGAGCACTGCGCGGGTCTGAACGCCGGACGCTGGGACTACATCTTCTCGATCATCAAGAACTACCGCGGTCGCGGCGCGCGCTTCGTGCTCCCCGACCGCAGCGAGGTCACGATGACGGTGCCGTTCATGCGGGCGTACACCGAGCTGCTCGTGCAGACCTGCCACAAGCGCGGCGCCTTCGCGATCGGCGGGATGAGCGCCTTCATCCCCAACCGGCGCGACCCCGAGGTGACCGCCAGGGCCGTCGAGAAGGTCGCGGCGGACAAGAAGCGCGAGGCCGGCGACGGCTTCGACGGCACTTGGGTGGCGCACCCCGACCTGATCCCGACCGCGCAGGCCGAGTTCGACGCCGTGCTCGGCGAGCGCCCCAACCAGCTCGACCGGCAGCACCCCGACGTGCAGGTGCGCGCGGAGGACCTGCTGGACGTGCACATCGGGCGCCCGATCACGGCCGAGGGCGTGCGCGACAACGTCTCCGTGGCGATCCGCTACCTCGAGGCCTGGCTGCGCGGGATCGGGGCCGTGGCGATCGACAACCTCATGGAGGACGCGGCGACCGCCGAGATCAGCCGCTCGCAGGTGTGGCAGTGGATCCACCAGGGGCAGTCCACGCAGGACGGCACCCTAATCACGGCCGAGTACGTCGAGGGCCTGATCGCCGCGGTGCTCGCCGAGACGCCGCGCCCTTCGGCAGGCTCAGAGACCGACGACCGCTTCGAGGACGCCGCCGCGGTGTTCCGCGAGGTGGCGCTGCAGCCCGAGTTCCCGGCGTTCCTGACGCTGCCCGCCTACTCCCGCTTCCTCGTCGAGACCGCCTGACCCGCTCGGCAACCCGACCATTCGCCCACGAACGAAGGACATGACCATGACTCGCTACCAGGACGACATCGACGCCATCCAGGCGTTGAAGGCGGCGGCCGGATCCCCGTGGAACGCCATCGACCCCGAGTCCGCCGCCCGCATGCGGGCACAGAACCGCTTCCGCACCGGACTCGAGATCGCGCAGTACACGGCCGACATCATGCGCCGCGACATGGAGGAGTACGACGCCGACTCCTCGCTGTACACCCAGTCGCTCGGCGTCTGGCACGGCTTCATCGGACAGCAGAAGCTCATCTCGATCAAGAAGCACCTGAAGTCGACGAACAAGCGCTACCTCTACCTCTCCGGCTGGATGGTCGCAGCCCTCCGCTCCGAGTTCGGGCCGCTCCCCGACCAGTCGATGCACGAGAAGACGGCGGTGCCCGCTCTGATCGAGGAGCTCTACACGTTCCTGCGTCAGGCCGACGCCCGCGAGCTCGACCTGCTCTTCACCCGGCTCGACGCGGCGCGCGCGGCCGGCGACGAGACCGCGGCCGAGTTCATCCAGTCCCAGATCGACGACTACGAGACCCACGTCGTCCCGATCATCGCCGACATCGACGCCGGCTTCGGGAACCCGGAGGCGACCTACCTCCTCGCCAAGAAGATGATCGAGGCGGGCGCGTGCGCGATCCAGATCGAGAACCAGGTCTCGGATGAGAAGCAGTGCGGCCACCAGGACGGCAAGGTCACCGTGCCGCACGAGGACTTCATCGCCAAGCTCAACGCGGTCCGCTACGCGTTCCTCGAGCTCGGGATCGACAACGGCGTCATCGTCGCCCGCACCGACTCGCTGGGCGCCGGCCTCACCCAGAAGCTCGCCGTCACGCAGGAGCCCGGCGATCTGGGCGACCAGTACAACGCGTTCCTCGACGTCGAGGAGATCTCCGAGGCCGAACTCGGCAACGGCGACGTGATCATCAAGCGCGACGGCCGTCTGCTGCGGCCCCGCCGACTCGCGAGCAACCTCTACCAGTTCCGTCCGGGGACCGGCGAGGAGCGCGTCGTGCTGGACTGCATCACGTCTCTGCGCAACGGCGCCGACCTGCTGTGGATCGAGACCGAGAAGCCGCACGTCGACCAGATCGCCGACATGGTCGACGCGATCCGCGCGGAGATCCCGAACGCGAAGCTCGTCTACAACAACAGCCCGTCGTTCAACTGGACGCTGAACTTCCGTCAGCAGGTCTACGACCTCCTCGCGGAGCAGGGCGAGGACGTCTCCGGCTACGACCGCGGCGCGCTCATGAGCGTCGAGTACGACGACACGGAGCTGGCGCGTCTCGCCGACGAGAAGATCCGCACCTTCCAGCGCGACGGATCCGCGCGCGCCGGGATCTTCCACCACCTCATCACGCTGCCGACCTACCACACGGCCGCGCTGTCGACGGATGACCTCGCGAAGGGCTACTTCGGCGACGAGGGCATGCTCGCGTACGTCAAGGGCGTGCAGCGCCGGGAGATCCGCGGCGGGATCGCCACGGTCAAGCACCAGAACATGGCGGGCTCCGACCTCGGCGACAACCACAAGGAGTACTTCGCCGGCGACGCCGCCCTCAAGGCCGGCGGTCAGCACAACACGATGAACCAGTTCAGCTGACACCCCTAAGGGGTCGTTGAGCGCCCTTCGTCTCGCTGCGCTCGCTCAGGGACCGGCCCACCCGGTCCCTGAGCGAGGAGCGCAGCGACCGGCCCACCCGGTCCCTGAGCGAGGAGCGCAGCGACGAGACGAAGGGCGCTCCTTCCTCGCTCAACGGCCCCGGAGAAGCATGAAAGGATCCACCGCATGACCTCCACTGCAGACCTCTACGACGAGCACGGCGACGACCTGCAGTCCCTCGCCCTGCAGCTGCGCGACTTCGGCGGGCACCTCGCCTTCGAGGGCCCGATCCGCACGGTGCGCTGCTTCCAGGACAATCAGCTCGTGAAGGACCTCCTCGCCACCCCCGGTGACGGCGCCGTGCTCGTGATCGACGGATCAGGATCCCTCGGCACCGCGCTCATGGGCGACATGATCGCGGCGAGCGCCGTCGCGAACGGCTGGGCCGGCGTGGTCATCCACGGCGCGATCCGCGACAGCGCGGCGATCGGCCGGCTGCCGCTGGGTGTCAAGGCCCTCGGCACGAACCCGCGCAAGAGCGCCAAGGCCGGGACCGGCCAGGTCGACGTGATGCTGCGCTTCGGCGATGTGGAGTTCTGCCCCGGCGCCGTGCTCTACGCGGACGAGGACGGCGTGCTCGTCGAACGCTGACCCCGGCTGCGGAGCGACGGCCGCGCGGGCCGGCGCAGAAGTCGGGGCCGATGCCCCATGCGCGGACCCGGCGGCGGCGCGAAGGTGGATCCATGTCCACCGCATCGACACCCCAGGCGGCCGCCGCCGACGTGACAGACCACCCCCGTCTTCCCGACGGCGACGACGAGAGGTTCACCGGGTTCGGCGTGCTCGGCCTCACGTTCCGCAGCGGCGACTGCCTCGCCCTGCGCGTGATGACCGGGACCAGCATCGGCCCCGGCTACCGCGCCGTCTGGCACCGCGCACCCGCAGGCGCCTGGCACATGTACGTCACCACGGATCCGGAGCGCAGCTGCCCGCGCTACTTCAGCGCCGCGGCGACCTACGAACGCGTGCCGGAGATCGACCTGAGCTGGAAGGGCCCAACCCGACTGCAGGTGCGGATCGCCGGCGTGCTGGATTGGGACGTCCTGCTGCGGGCCACACCGGCGACGCGGGCGATGTCGGCGCTCGGCGGCGCCCTGCCCGACGTCGCCCGGCGCAGCGATCCGTTCCTGGGCGCGATGGGACCCATGGCGCGGCCGATGCTCCGCACGGGGCGGATGCGGATGGTCGGCGCGGCGCCCAACCGGCAGCGCTTCCAGGTGGTTCCGACGCGGATCTGGCGGATCTCGGCGAGCACGGCCCGCATCGGCGGCCGGGACCTCGGCCCGATCGGCGCCCTCGATCGGCAGATCAGGCTCGGCGACTTCTGGATGCCGCAGCACGGGCTCTTCTACGTCGGCGACGCGCGCTTCAGCGCGTTCGACCCCGCCGTCCACGCAGCCGTCGCAGCGCCCGCGGACGGACTCGCCGGGGATGCGCGGCCGCGCTGATATCCCTGGCCCTGCAGGAGCGCATCGCCGACAATGGACCTGTGGGCGCGACAGCCGGTGCTCCGACCAGGGGCGAGATGCTCGCGGCGGTCTCCGTCGCGATCGACCTGGGCCTCGGCCAGCCCGCGGAGCACATGATGCGCGCGGCCGTCCTTGCCGACCGGCTCGCCGCACGGCTGGGACTGGACGAGGCGCAGCGCGGCGCCGCCTATCAGTCGACGCTGCTCATGTGGATCGGCTGCACGGCCGACTCGCAGGAGTACGCGCGCTGGTTCGGCGACGACATCGCCGTGCGCAGCGCCTCCTACCTGGTGGACTGGTCGGGGCTGCCGTTCCTGCGCTTCCTGGTCGAGCACGTCGCGCAGGGCCGCCCACTC
The DNA here is from genome assembly GCF_000956505.1 of Microbacterium azadirachtae. Taxonomy (GTDB): domain Bacteria; phylum Actinomycetota; class Actinomycetes; order Actinomycetales; family Microbacteriaceae; genus Microbacterium; species Microbacterium azadirachtae_A. Next base: position 174,794 of record NZ_JYIX01000034.1, read on the forward strand.
GTTCAGCGTGCCACGACGCTCACCGCGCTCATGATCGACTCCCGCGGCAGCCTCGGCACGCTGCTGCACTCGCACTGCCTGTCCGCCGCCCTGCTGGCCGAGCGGCTCGGCCTCCCGCGCGCGGTGCAGGAGGCCGTCGCCGCTGCCTTCGAGCGGTACGACGGCCATGGGCTCCCCCGGGGCCTCTCCGGCGGTACGATCCCGCTCGCGATGCGGATCGCCCAGCTCGCAGACACCGCCGAGGTGTACGACCGCCTCGGCGGAACAGAGGCGGCGATCCGCATGGCCCGAGAGCGCCGCGGCGGGCAGTTCGATCCCGAGATCGTCGATGCGTTCACGGCCGATGCGGAAGCGCTGCTCGACATCCCGCGCGGATCCGCCGCGTGGACCGCCGCCCTGGAGTGCGCGCCCGATCGCGACGAGGTGCTGCACGGCGAAGCCCTCGATGCGGCCGTCGCGGCGATCGGCGACTTCGCCGACCTGAAGTGCCCGTTCCTGCTGGGGCACTCGCGCGGCGTGGCCGAGATCGCGGCGACGGCGGCCAGGGCGGTCGGGGTCCCCTCCGACGAGGTGACGGCCCTCCGACGCGCGGCGCATCTGCACGACGTGGGACGGCTGGGCGTCTCGAACCTGATCTGGTCGAAGCCCGGCGTTCTCGACGACGGCGACTGGGAGCACGTGCGGATGCATCCCTACCTCGGCGGCCGCGTGCTCGCGCGGATCCCCGGGCTCGCCGCCGAGGCGGCGCTGGTGCGCGCGCATCACGAGCACCTGGACGGCAGCGGCTACCCGGCCGGCACGGCGGGCACGAGCCTCACGCGGTCCGACCGCCTTCTCGCCGCCGCCGTCGCCTACCGGGCGGCGACCGAGCCGCGCCCCTACCGTGCCGCGCTCGAGCCCGCCGAGGCGATCGCCCGCCTGCACCGGCGTGTGGCCGCGGGGCACCTGGACGGGGAGGCGGTCGCCGCGGTCGCGTCTGCGGCGACCGGCCCCCTCGGCGTGCGGACCCCGCGCACCGCTCTTCCTGCCGGGCTCACTCCGCGCGAGGCCGAGATCCTGACGCTCGTCGCGCAGGGCCGCAGCAACCGCGAGATCGCGACCGCACTGACGCTCAGCGAGAAGACCGTGCGCAACCACGTCGAGCACACCTACGCGAAGATCGGCGTCGCCAACCGGGTCGGGGCGAGCCTGTTCGCGATCGACCACGGCTTCGTCGGCCGCTCGACATGAGCGACCGCGCCAGGATCTAGGCGGACCGGATCCGGTTGCGGAGTTCCCCGATCCCCTCGATCGCGGTCGTGACGAGGTCCCCGTCCTGCAGCCAGCGCGGATCCGCCATCCCGAGCGCGACACCGCCAGGGGTTCCGGTGAGGATGAGGTCACCCGGCCGGAGCCGGGTGATCTGAGAGACGTAGGAGACGAGATCGGCGGCGTCGAAGACGAGCTCGCGGGTGTTCCCGTCCTGCACGGGCTCGCCGTTCACGGTGCAGGCGATGCGGAGTCCGGCCTTCGGATCGAGCTCGTCCGCGGTGACGACGAACGGACCGATCGGCGTGGTGGCGTCGAACGCCTTGCCCTGCAGCCACTGCAGGGTGCGCTGCTGCCAGTCCCGCATCGAGATGTCGTTCGCGACCGTGTAGCCGAGGATCGCGGCCGCCGCCTCGTCCCTGTCCGCGCGGTGCACCTCGGATCCGACGACGACGGCCAGCTCCGCCTCCCAATCCAGCTGCGCCGTGTCGTGCACCCTGATCTCGTCCGCCGGTCCCGTGAGGGTGTCGGCGAACTTGGCGAAGAGCGTCGGGTGCTCCGGCACGGCGCGGCCGGTCTCGAGGATGTGGTCGCGGTAGTTGAGACCGCAGCAGAACACCTTCGCGGGTCGCGGCAGGGGCACCCCGAAGGCCCCGGGGTCCAGCTCCTGCCGGGTCCGCCCCCGGAGCGCGGTCTCGGCCCGTTCCCGCCAGCCCTCTCCGGCGACGAGTTCCTGCGCATCCGCCTCGTCGAGCAGCACCCAGCCTTCGGCGTCGCCGACCGCGGCCCGGGTGCCCCCGGCGACGCGGATGGTCGCGACCCGCATCAGTCCCGATCCCCGTCGGCGGCCACGCCCTCGCCGAGGTGCGCGACGCCCTGGATCTCGATCATCGCCTCCTTCTGCCACAGCCGCGTCACGCCGATCCCCGCCATCGCCGGATATTCGGTGCCGGCCATCTCGCGCCAGCGACGCCCGATCTCGCGGCCGTTGGCCTGGTAGTCGTCGACGTCGGTGAGGTAGATCGTGACGTCGACGAGGTCCTCTGGCTTGCCGCCGGCCGCTTCGAGCGTGACGAGCACATTCGAGAACGCCTGCACGAACTGCTCGACGATCCCCCCGGGCACGATCGCGCCGGTGCGGTCCATCGCGGTCTGCCCGCCGAGGTAGACGAACTCGCCGGCGCGCACTCCGTGCGCGAAACCGCTCGGTGCGATGAGCGTTTCGGGATTGATGATCTGGCGGCTCATGGTTCTTGTCCTCCTATGTGGATGCGTATGAGGGTCGGGCCCGGGGCTCAGGGACCGACCGGTGCAAGGGCTTCGACGGCCTCGCGCCGCGGGATCCACCGGCGGTGCTCCGGCGCACTCTCGCCCGCGCGCTCGTCCCGGACGAGCGAGAGCCGTGGTCGCACGGCGTCGGTGCGGGCGGTCGGCGGCTTGCGCGACCCGGCGCGGAACGGCGCCACCCAGTCCGCTCCCTCCCCGCGGTAGCCCTGGTCCGCGGCCGCGTGCAGCGTCCACTGCGGATCCCAGAGGTGCGTGCGGCCGAGCGCGACGAGGTCGGCGCGACCGGCGAGCAGGATCGAGTTCACGTCGTCGTGGCTGGACACCGCGCCCACCGCGATCACGCTGACGCCGGCCTCGGCTGCGACCCGATTGCGGATCGCGTCGGCGAACGGCGTCTGGTAGCTGCGGCCGAACTGCGGCTTCTCCTCCTTGGCGATCTGCCCGGAGGACACGTCGATCGCATCGGCCCCGTGCGCGATGAACGCGCGGGCGATCTCGATCGCGTCCTCGAGCTCATTGCCTCCCTCGCACCAGTCCACAGCAGAGAGGCGCACGGTGAGCGGACGCTCGGCCGGCCACGCGGCGCGCATGGCGTCGAACACCTCGAGCGGGTAGCGCAGGCGGTTGTCCAGGTCGCCGCCGTACTCGTCGGTGCGCCGGTTGGAGACCGGCGACAGGAACGACGAGATGAGGTAGCCGTGGGCGGCGTGCAGCTCGGCGAGGTCGAACCCGGCTTCGGCCGCGCGTCGGGTCGCGGCGACGAAGTCCTCGCGCACCCGGTCCATTCCGGCGCGGTCGATCTCCTGCGGCGCCGCGTTGGCCGGGCCGTAGGGCAGCGCGGACGGCGCGAGGGTCTCCCAGTTGCCCTCGGGCAGTGGATCGTCGATCCCCTCCCACATGAGCTTGGTGGACCCCTTGCGGCCGGAGTGGCCGAGCTGCACGCCGATCTTCGCGGTCGACCGGCTGTGCACGTAGTCCGCGATCCGTCCCCACGCGTCGCGCTGCTCGTCGGTGTAGAGGCCGCCGCAGCCCGGCGTGATCCGCCCCTCGGCGGAGACGCAGACCATCTCGGTCATGACGAGACCCGCGCCGCCCGTGGCCTTGGAACCGAGATGCACGAGGTGGAAGTCGCCGGGCACGCCCTCGACCGAGGAGTACATGTCCATGGGCGAGACGACGACGCGGTTCTTCAGCGCGAGAGCGCCGATCCGGTGCGGACGGAACATCGCCGGCTCGTCCTCGGTCCGGCCCGCGAAGCCCGCCCCGCGCACGACGGCGGCGGCGAAGACCGGATCCCGCAGGGCGAGGTTGTCCAGCGTGATGCGCCGGCTGCGGGTGAGCAGGTTGAACGCGAACTGCAGCGGATCCTGGTCCGCGTACTGGCCGATCCGCTCGAACCACTCGAGCGACGCCTGCGCGGCGCGCTGGGTGGAGGCGACGACCGGGCGGCGCTCGGTCTCGTAGGCCTCCAGTGCCGCGCCGAGCCGGTCGTGCTCGTGCAGGCAGGCGGCGAGCGCGAGCGCGTCCTCCATGGCGAGCTTGGTTCCGGAGCCGATCGAGAAGTGCGCGGTGTGCGCGGCGTCGCCGAGGATCACGAGGTTCTCGTGGTGCCAGTGCTCGTTGCGCACCGTGGTGAAGTTCAGCCACTTCGAGTTGTTCGTGAGCACCTCGTGACCGTCGAGCACGTCGGCGAAGAAGCCGCGGATCTTGTTCACCGAGACGTCGTCGCTCACTCCGGGCGGGAAGACCTCGTGCTCGGTCGCGTCGAGGCCCGCGGCGCGCCACACGTCCTCGTGCATCTCAATGAGGAATGTCGAGCCCTGGTCTGAGTACGGATACCCGTGCAGTTGCATGATGCCGTGCGGGGTGTGCAGCACCGCGAACGTGAACGCCTCGAACACGCGATCCGTGCCGAGCCACATGTACTTCGACACGCGGCGATCAAGGTCAGGTCCGAAGGCCTCGGCGAACTGACCGCGCACACGGGAGTTCACGCCGTCCGCGGCCAGCACGAGGTCGTACTCCGCCATGAGCGCGGCGGCGTCCGGAGCCTCGGCGCGGAAGCGGATCTCGGCGCCGAGCTCGATCGCGCGCTGCTGAAGCAGCTGCAGCAGCTCCTTCCGTCCCATCGCGGCGAAGCCCTGGCCGCCGACCGTGTGGGTGGTCCCGCCGAAGAGCACGTCGATGTCGGTCCAGCGAGCGAACTGCTCGCCCATCCGGGCGGCGATGACCGGATCCGCGTTCTCGATCCCACCGAGGGTCTCGTCGCTGAACACGACGCCGAAGCCGAACGTGTCGTCGGGGGCGTTGCGCTCCCAGATCGTGACCTCGTGCGAGGGGTCGAGCTGCTTCATGAGGGCGGAGAAGTAGAGCCCTCCCGGGCCTCCACCGATCACGGCGATGCGCATGTCAGACCCCCTGGGAGACGGGCGCGGAGAGGGCGGCCTCGGCCGCGGCCCTGTCGCGCAGGATGAAGTGCTGCACCTTGCCGCTGGGATTGCGGGGCAGCTCGGCGAGATAGTCGATGCGGCGAGGGCACTTGTAGAGCGCGAGCCGCGACTTCACGAGCGCGAGGATCGAGGCGGTGAGCTCCTCCGAGACCTCGACGTCGGCACGGGGGACGACGTAGGCGTTGACGATCGTGCCGCGATCGGCGTCGGGACGTCCCACGACCGCGACCTCGAGCACGTCGGGGTGCGCGGCGATCGCCTCCTCGACCTCCGGAGCGCCGACGTTGTACCCCGCCGTGACGATCATCGAGTCGCTGCGGGCGTAGAAGGTGAAGTAGCCCTCCTCGTCCTGCACGAAGGTGTCGCCGGTGATGTTCCATCCGTCGTGCACGTACGCCGTCTGCCGCGGATCGTTCAGATAGCGGCATCCCGTGGGGCCGATGACGCCGAGCCGCCCCGGCTCCCCCGGTCCGAGGATCCGGCCGTCGTCGTCGAGGATCGCCGCGCGGTAGCCCGGCACGGCCCGCCCGGTGGACCCCGGGCGGATGTCGTCGCCCGACGCGGAGATGAAGACGTGCAGCATCTCGGTGGATCCGATGCCGTTCACGAGCCGCACACCGGTCGCCTCGGACACCGCCTCGAACGTCTCCCGGGAGAGGTGCTCCCCCGCCGAGACGCCGACCCGCAGCCGGCGGAGAGCCCCGGCGAGGCCCTCCTTGAGAATCGCGCGGTAGCCGGTCGGGGCCGTGTACAGCACCGTGATCCCGAGCGGTTCGATGAGTCGCGCGAGCTCGAGCGGGGTGGCCCGCTCGAGGATCACCGCAGCTCCTCCCGTGCGCAGCGGGAACACCACCGCGCCGCCGAGGCCGAACGTGAACGCGAGCGGGGCGGTCGTCGCGCTGACGTCGTCCTGAGTGAGGTGCAGCACGTGCTTCGCGAAGGTGTCGGCGTTGGCGAGGATGTCGCGGTGGAAGTGCATCGTGATCTTCGGCGCCCCCGTCGTGCCGCTGGTCGCGCCGAGCAGCGCCACGTCATCGGCGGCCGTGTCGACCGCCGCGAACGCGCCGTCCTTGCGATCGCAGGCGCGCATCAGGCGGTCCTCCTCGCCGCCGAACACCAGGAGGCCGCCCTCCGGCAGCAGGTCGCGAAGGGCGCCCTCGACGACGCCGAGATCGCGATGGTCGACGATCGCCGCCGACGGGCGCACCCGCTCGAACACGTTGCGCACCTCGCTCTCCTTCCAGGCGACCATCGTCGTGACGACGACCGCGCCGGCCTTGAGCGCGCCGAGCCAGCAGGCCACGGCCCAGGGCCCGTTGAGCAGCCGCAGGGCGACGCGATTGCCCGGGACGATGCCGAGATCCTCCCTGAGCACCTGTGCGACCTGATTCGCGCGGCGCTGCAGCTCCCCGTAGCTCCATCGTGTGCCGTCGCCGAGGATCACGGCGTCGCGATCGGGTCCGAACGCCTCGACCGCGCGGTCGATGAGCTCGGCGGCCGCGTTCAACCGCTCCGGGTACTGCACGTCGGGGATGGTGAACTCCAGCGTCGGCCAGAGCTCGACCGGCGGCAGGGCGTCGCGGGCGAAGGTGTCGACGTGGGCTGAGCGGGAAAGCTCCATTGCTGGTCCCTTCGAGATTCGAGGTGTGGTCAGAGGGCGCGACCGGGGCGGATCATGCCCTCCTGGGCAACGGTCGCGATGAGGCGGCCTGTGCGGTCGAAGAAGCGGCCGAGGCCCAGCCCGCGGCCGTCGGAGATGCCGGCGGACTCGTGCGCGTACAGGAGCCACTCGTCGGCGCGGGCGGGCGCGTGGAACCACATCGCGTGGTCGAGGCTCGCGGTCACGAGGCCCTCGTCCCGCCACGGCAGGCCGAGCACCCGCAGCACGGGCTCGAGGATCGTGTAGTCGCACACGTACGCGATCGCGAGCTGGTGCGTCACGGGGTCATCGTCGAGAGCCTCGAAGGCGCGCACCCAGACGGCCTGATGCGGCACGCGCGCACCCTCGACCCGCACGTACACGGGTCCGGGGACGTGCCGCATGTCGAAGCTGCGGTCGTGCGACCAGTAGTCGACATCGACGCCCTCGTACCCGGCGAGTGCCTCGGCGCTGGAGGGCAGGGTCTCGGGATCCGGGACCTCCGGCATCTCCGGCCCGTGCACGGGGAATTCCTCCGGCACATGGAAGGACGCGGTCGCGAGGAAGGCGAGCCTGCCGTGCTGGTGACCGCGGACGTGCCTCGTGGAGAAGCCGCGGCCGTCCCGCAGGAGCTCGACCTCGTACCGCACGGGCTCCGCGATGTCCACGCCCCGCAGGAAGGTCGAGTGCACCGAGTGCAGCACGCGATCGTCATCGACCGTGCGGATCGCCGCCGCCACGCTCTGCGCGACGGTGTCGCCGCCGTAGGCCTTCGGCCACGGGACCGGCTGCGGCTGCGCCGTGAACGCGCGATCGGCGTGCTCCGGCGCGCACTCGGTCAGGGCGATCGCCCGGAGGAAGGCGGCGGAGGTGCTCATGCGCGGCGGAAGCCCTCGAGAACGGCGTCGTCGACCTCGTCGAGGTTGATCACGATGTTGTCCGGCGTCCGCGCGGTCAGCCACACGAGCTCCTCGGTGGTGGACATGTTCGCCTCGACGTGCGGCATGAACGGCGGTACGAACACCCAGTCCCCCTCGATCATGTCGAGGAACTCGGTGTAGTCCTCGCCGAAGTAGATGCGGCCCTTCCCGCGCAGCACGTAGCCGCCGGTCTCCGCCTCGCCGTGGTGGTGCGGCAGGGAGCGGTACCCGGGCTCGTTGGACACCTTGCCGAACCAGATCCTCGTCGCCTCGGTGTGCTGCGGTCCGACGCCCGAGACGCGGATGCAGCCGCCGGAGGACATCGTCTGGGTGTCCTCCTCGCCGCTGCGGGTGACCTGCGGGACGCGGTCCCAGCGCAGTTCGTTCTCGGTCATCGGAGCTCCTCTGCTCTGTCCGGTGCACGCGGCCGCCCGCGGCGCTGCGAGGTCTGCCGCCTCGTCCCCAGAAGTGTCACATGTGTGATGATCGTCACACAAGTGCAATATCCAAAACTGTCGAAGACGACGAAGATCCCCGGTCGCGCCGCGCGTCGACCGGGGATCTTGGCGGGGGATCAGCTCAGAACGGTCGACACGAACCGCTCGGCGGCGGGCTCGAGCCGGCGATGCAGCGCGGAGAACAGCCGCTCCGCTTCGACCCCGACCCACCGGTCCGGCAGATACTGCAGCGGGATCCCGGGATCCAGATAGGTCAGTCGCCGCCACTGCGTGATCGCACCGACATGCGCGGCGAAGGCCTCACGATCGCTCAGTTCGCGGCTCATCATCGGGGCGAAGCCGTCGACGAACCCGCGGTACAGGGGTTCGAGGGCCGGCAGATCCCACCAGCGCCCGACCGCCTCGGCCGGGTCGTCCTGTGACACCCGGTCGCCGAGGAAGAGCTCGACGTAGCGGTCGAGATCCGCACGGCGCAGCGCGGTGCGCGTCTCGTCCGCGATCAGCCCGGGGGCGATCCACAGCCCGCCGCTGATCTGACCGAAGCCGAGCCGCTGCAGGAGCTTGCGCAGCTGGTGACGCAGCGGGCGCTCCCGTTCGGGAACGCTGAAGGAGGCGAGCAGCCACGGATCCGAGGGCTGCGCGCGCCGCTCCTCGAAGATGCGGTGGTCGCCGGCGGAGAACACGCCTTCGAGGGAGTCCGCGAGCCGGTACGCCGCGGCGCCGCCGGAGCGGACGCTGACCAGCACCCCCCGACGCTTGAGCCGGGAGACGGCCGAGCGCACTCCCGGCGCGTCGGCCCCGAGCGCCGCCAGCATCCGGATCAGGTCGGAGACCTGGATCACTCCCCCGTGCGCGCGCACGTAGCGGCCGAAGACGGTGATGATCAGGTGCTGCAGCCGCGCGGTGGAATCGGCCGTCGCAGCGCTCTCACTCATGCGAGGAGCCTACTGACTCACGACGGGATGACGGCGACCCCTGGGTGCTGCTCGAAGATGATCTGGGTCTGGGTCTGCCCGAGTGCGGGGACGGATCCGAGGTGCGTGCGCAGGAAATCCCGGAGCCCCGGAACACTCGCGCAGGCGACATGGATCACGAGGTCGTGCACGCCGCCGATCAGGTAGACCCGCTGCACACCGGGGATCGTGCGCAGGCGAGCCGTGATGGCGGGCACCTGATCGCGGGCGTCCTCCTTGACGGCGACCATGATCAGCGCCTCGACCCCGGCGCCGGCCGCGACGGGGTCGAGCTCGGCGTGATAGCCGCGGATCACGCCGGCTTCCTCGAGCGCGCGCACCCGCCCGTGGCAGGTCGAGCGCGGGAGGCCGACCCGCGCGGCGAGTTCCTTGTTCGACAGGCGCCCGTGGATGGTCAGCTCGTCCAGGATCCGCCGATCCGTCGGCGTGAGCCGGATTCCGTCCGCCATTGTGCCTCCTCCGGCGTCATCGATCCGGTGATCCCACGCACAGCGTCGTGATTCTCGGATATCTGTCGGAATCCTAGGCGATTCTCCGTCGATTCGTCATCATGGATCCTGATCTCCGTATCTCCGGCCGACCGCGCCGGATCCACGACCGAGGAGGATTCCACGATGACGGACGCCACCGCGCCGATCACCCGCGAGCAGTGCGAAGAGGCCGATCGGAACGATCCACTCGCCGGGCTCCGCGCGCGCTTCGCCCTCCCCGAGGGCATCGTGTACCTCGACGGCAACTCGCTCGGCGCACTCCCGCGCGACGCCGTCGCCAGGGCGGCCGACGTGGTGAGCCGGGAGTGGGGCGCCGACCTCATCGGCAGCTGGAACAAGAACCACTGGTTCGCGCTGCCCCTCCGGATCGGCGAGAAGATCGGCCGGCTCATCGGCGGCGGCGCGGGCGAGTGCGTCGCGACCGACACCACGTCGGTGAATGTCTTCAAGGCCGTCTCGGCCGCGATCCGGCTCCAGCAGCAGGACGCCCCCGCGCGCCGGGTGATCGTGTCGGAGCGGGAGAACTTCCCCACCGACCTCTACATCGTCGAGGGCCTGATGGCGCTCATCGACCGCGGCTATTCGCTGCGGCTGATCGACGCTCCGGAGGACTTGGACGCCGCCCTCGACGAGGACGTCGCCGTCGTGCTGCTCACCCAGGTGAACTACCGCACCGGCCACCTCTGGGACATGAGGGAGGCGACGGACCGGATCCACGCGGCGGGCGCCCTGGCCGTCTGGGATCTCTGCCACTCCGTGGGCGCGGTGCCCGTGGCCGTCGCGGACGCCGGTGCCGACTTCGCCGTCGGCTGCACGTACAAGTACCTCAACGGCGGCCCGGGCTCCCCTGCCTTCTTCTGGGTCGCAGAGCGCCATCTCGACCGGGTCGAGACGCCGCTGACCGGCTGGTGGGGGCACGACCGCCCGTTCGCGATGACCGACGCGTACGCTCCCGCGCCGGGCGGGCGGCGCTTCCTCGTGGGCACCCAGCCGATCCTGTCGATGGCGACCATGGAGGTCGGGCTCGACATGCACCTCGAGGTCGACCAGGAGGCGCTGCGCCGCAAGTCGCTCGCGCTGACGACGCTGTTCATCCGGCTCGTCGAGACGCGGCTCTCGCGCCATCCGCTCACCCTGATCACGCCGCGCGAGGAGGCGCAGCGCGGCAGCCACGTGTCGTTCCGGCACCCCGAGGGATACGCGGTGATGAAAGCGCTCATCGCGAACGGCGTGATCGGCGACTACCGCGAGCCCGAGGTGCTGCGATTCGGGGTCACCCCGATGTACCTCGGCCACACCGACGTCTGGGACGCCGTGGAGACCCTGCGCCGCGTGCTCGACGAGGAGCTGTGGCGTGCGCCGGAGTTCCAGGAGCGCGACGCCGTCACCTGAGCGGCGAGTGGTCCGGAGCGCGCCGCTCTGCCTGCGGGGCGGCCTACTCTGGGGGCATGACCGCCCCGACCGCAGCGCGCGCCCTCCTCGAAGACCTCGTCGACGAGTTCCTGCGCGACTATCCGCGCGGAGCACGGCTGCTCGCGGTCGCGAGCCCCTCCGCCACGAGGTCGGCCTCGTTCGCGGACGACCTCGCCGACGCCCTGCGCTCCAGGGGCGTCGCGGTGTCCGTCGCCGCGCAGGACGATCGCGACGAGGCGGGCCTGCGCGCGGACATCGTGGCGCCGTTCCGCGCCGCGGGCGGGGACGCGGTCGAGGTCGTCTCCGGCACGACCGCGCTGCTCGCCGAGCGCACCCGCGGACTGTGGCACTTCTCCGTCTGGCTCCTCGAGGGAGACGAGGTTCCGCACACGGCGGCGACCGCGCTGATCGACGTGACGGATCCGGAGGCGCCGACGCGGCGGCTCGCCGACTACTGCGCCGTCCCGCCGTCCTTCCTGACCTGAGCGGGCGAGGATCCCGCCGTTCCCGGCCCGATCGAGCACCGGATCCCGCCGCCCGCACCTGTTCGCCACGACGGAGAACGCCGCCTGTGCTTTGTACGTCATGGCCATTTCGCACGACAGGCGCGCGAGTACGCTGGTGGCGTGACCGAACGCGCGCCTCTCTCCCGCAAACTCTCCGCCATCGCCGAGTCCGCCACGCTGAAGGTGGATGCCAAGGCCAAAGCCCTCAAGGCCGAGGGCAAGCCCGTCGTCTCGTACGCCGCGGGCGAGCCCGACTTCGCCACTCCGCAGTTCATCGTGGATGCGGCGGCCGAGGCTCTCGCCAACCCGGCGAACTACCGCTACACCCCCGCGGCCGGCCTGCCCGAGCTGCGCGAGGCGATCGCCGCGAAGACGCTGCGCGACTCCGGCCTCGAGGTCTCGCCGAGCCAGGTCATCGTCACGAACGGCGGCAAGCAGTCCGTCTACCAGGCGTTCCAGGCCGTGGTGAACCCGGGTGACGAGGTGCTCCTTCCCGCGCCGTACTGGACCACGTACCCCGAGGCGATCCGCCTCGCCGACGGCGTCCCGGTCGAGGTCTTCGCCGGCGCCGACCAGGAGTACAAGGTCACGGTCGACCAGCTCGAGGCCGCGCGCACCGAGCGCACCACGGTGCTCGTGTTCGTCTCGCCGTCCAACCCGACCGGATCCGTCTACTCCCCCGAGGAGACCGCCGCGATCGCCGCATGGGCGCTCGAGCACGGGATCTGGATCATCTCCGACGAGATCTACCAGAACCTCACCTACGAGGGCGTGAAGGCGACCTCCGTGGTCGAGGCGCTGCCCGAGGTCGCCGGTCAGACCATCCTCGTCAACGGCGTCGCGAAGACCTATGCGATGACCGGCTGGCGCGTGGGCTGGATGGTCGGCCCCGCCGACGCGATCAAGATCGCCGGCAACCTCCAGTCGCACCTCACGAGCAACGTGAACAACGTCGCGCAGCGTGCAGCGATCGCCGCACTCAACGGCCCGCAGACCGAGGCCGAGCAGTTCCGCGAGGCGTTCGACCGCCGCCGCAAGCTGATCGTCTCCGAGCTGTCCAAGATCGACGGCCTCGTGGTGCCCAACCCGACCGGCGCGTTCTACGTCTACCCCGACGTGCAGGGCCTGCTCGGTCGCACCTGGGGCGGCGTGACCCCCACGACCTCGCTCGAGCTCGCCGACCTCATCCTCGACCAGGCCGAGGTGGCCGTGGTCCCGGGCGAGGCGTTCGGCCCGTCCGGCTACATCCGCATGTCGTACGCGCTCGGCGACGACCAGCTGCTCGAGGGCGTGCAGCGCCTGCAGCGCCTGTTCGCCTCCTGACACCCGTCCGCTTCTGAAGCCCGTCCGCTTCTACTCGACGCCCCCTCGGGCTGTCCGCGCCCCTCCTGAACAACGCGATTCAGAGGGGGCCTCGGCTGCCAGAGGGGGCGTCGACGTCGACACGGCGACCGGCGCCCCCGGCCGGCCGCGTCAGTCCTCGTAGCCGATGAGCCAGTGCACGCCGAAGCGATCAACGAGCGTGCCATCGTGCGCGCCCCACGGACGCTCCTGCAGCGGGTCGATCACGCGACCGCCATCGCCGAGCTGCGCGAACCAGCGGGTGAGCGTCTCCGGATCCGCCGTGCCGAGCAGCGAGAAGAACATGCCGTTCATGTGCACGGCGTCCTCGTCCGGCCCCGCATCGGCCGCGGCGAGCTCGACAGGGCCGCGGATGAGCATGCCATGCGCGATCGCATCGCCCGGGCCGTCCGCGCGCCCGAACTCGGCGTAGGTGTGCATCGCCACCTCGCCGCCGAAGATCGCCTGATAGAACGGCAGCGCGTCGACGGCGGTCCCGGGGAACAGGATGTAGGGCACGAGTCCGGTCATGCTGCGAGCGTACGCCCCGGATCCGGCCTCAGCCGAGCAGCAGGACGGCTCCGAGGAGCACCGGTACGCACCCGATCGTCGTGAGGAACACCGTGTCGCGGGACACCGCCTCGCCGATGCCGTAGCGCTGGGAGTAGTTGAACACGTTCTGCGCGGTCGGCAGCGCCGCCAGCACGACCACGATCAGCACAGCGTGCGCGGACAGCCCGAACACGTACTGCGCCAGCAGCCACGCGATCGCGGGCATGACGAGCAGCTTCAGCGCGCTCGCGAGCAGCACGTCTCTGCGGTGCCCCGCCGCGCCGAGCACGCGCTGCCCGTGCAGCGAGATGCCGTAGCTGATCAGCAGCACAGGGACGCAGGCGTTCGCAATCAGGGTGACCGGCTCGATGACGATCGGCGGCAGCTCGATGCCCAGCACCGAGACCAGCGTGCCGAGGGCGGAACCCAGGATGATCGGGTTGGTCGCGGTGCGCACCACCGTGCGCCACACCGAGGTGCGGCCGGCGGTCACGGTGTCCAGGATGGTCAGCGAGATCGGCGTGAACACCAGGAGCTGCATGAGGATCACGGGCGCCGGATACGCGGCACTGCCGAGCAGGTAGAGCGACAGCGGGATGCCGATGTTGTTCGAGTTCACCTGCCCCGACGAGAGCGCACCGATCACGGTCTCGCCCACGCTGCGCTTCCAGACGATCCTGGCGATGAGCGCATAGGCCGCGATCACGACCGCCGCCGCGATCGCGGACACCGGCAGCAGGGCGGAGAACAGCACATGCGCGTCGGCCTTGGCGAGCACGGAGAACAGCAGGAACGGCGACAGCACGAAGAACGTCAGCCGGCTCAGGACCTCGCGCGCATGCGTACCGAGCAGATCGATGCGACCGATCACGTACCCGACGAAGATCGCAAGGCCGACGACGGCGAATCCGGTGAGCGTCGCGAGCACCCTTCGAGCCTACGGCGTGACCCGCGTCCCGCGTCGCCGCGCTTAGAGCTCGACGTCGACGAGCACCGGCTCCGGCTGCAGCAGCAGGCCGAACTCGGAATGCACCCGGCTCTGGATGAACCGGGCGAGCTCGGCGATCTCCCCCGCGGTCGCGCCCCCGCGATTCGTCAGGGCGAGAGCGTGCTTCGTGGAGACGCCGGCGCGCGAACGCGGCAGCTTGAACCCCTTGCCGATGCCGGCGTGCTCGATCAGCCAGGCGGCGCTCACCTTCACGTCGCTCGGCGGCGCCTCCGGCTTCGGTGCGAGACCGTAGTACGACTCGAGCGGGATCACGGTGACCGTGTCGAGGTCGGGCGTCACCGGCCAGCGCGGGCACTCGGACGGCAGCGTGCGCGCGACGGCTTCGGAGACGATCGCGTTCTGGAAGAAGGATCCGGCGCCGTGCGTATCGGGATCCGCCGGATCGAAGAGCATGCCCTTCGCGGCGCGGGTGGACAGGATCCGCTCGCGCACCCAGGTGAGGGGCACCGGGTCGTCGCCGGTGAGCTGCAGCGCGCGGCGCAGCTGCTCGCCGCGCACGACCCGCCCCGCATCGCCGGTGACGGCGAGATCGAGCGTCACGGACAGGATCACGGCACGGCGCTCGGCGACGGAGCCGTAGTGGTGCTTGAGCACCGACGTCCGGAAGCCGAGGCCGAGCTCGGACGCCGGCGTGACGACGACCTCGCCGGAGTGCTCATCGAGCAGCTCCACCTCGACGAGGGTCTCCTGGATCTCCTGCCCGTAGGCCCCGATGTTCTGCACGGGGGCGGCGCCGACCGTGCCGGGGATCCCCGACATCGCCTCGATGCCGGCGTACCCGCGCTCGACGGCGTAGGCGACGAGCGCATCCCAGTCGTGCCCGGCCTGCGCGCGAACCCGGATCCGGCCGGCGTGCGGGGACGGGAGTTCCTCGATGCCGTTCGTGCGGATGCGGATCACCGTGCCGTCGAAGGGCGCATCCCCCGCGAAGAGGTTCGACCCTCCGCCCAGCACGAACCACTCGTCACGGGTCGCCCACACGGCGCGGAGGGCGGAGACGAGCTCGTCCTCGGTCGCGGCGTCGATCATGCGCGCGGGCGCCGCACCGGTCTGCAGCGTGGTCAGCGCGGCGAGGCGGATCGGATCGATCTCCGCCATGTCAGAGCGAGTCCGCCGCGACGCGCAGCTGCGCCTTGACGAGCACCGTGGTCTCGGCGAACCGGACGGTCAGGTCGATCCGCACCGCGGTCTCGTCCATCGCGCCGACCTTGGCGGTGATCGCGACGTCGGCGCCGGTCTGCGGGTCGACCACGATCGGGCGTGCGAAGCGCACGCCGTAGTCGAGGATCCGCGCGGTGCCGGGAAGGGCGGCGACCGCGACGGACGAGGCGACGCCCATCGTGAGCATGCCGTGCGCGAGCACGCCGGGCAGGCCCACCTCGGCGGCGACGTCGTCGCGGTAGTGGATGGGGTTGAAGTCGCCGGACGCGCCGGCGTAGCGGACGAGCGACTCACGCGTGAGGTGCACGGTGCGCTCGGCGATGATGTCTCCGACGTTCACGCGGCGGCCTCCTCGTTCTCGGCCGGGGCATCGCTCACGAGCAGCACCGACGTGGCGGTGACGACGTGCGCGCCGGCGGCGTCGCGGATCTCGGCGTCGCTCGTGATCATCGCGGCGGGACCCATCGCTCGGATCCCGGTGACGGTCAGCCGGGCGGTGAGCTCGTCGCCGGCCACGATCGGGCGCGTGTAGGTGAAGCGCTGCTCGGCGTGGATCGTGCGGGACAGCACGATCCCGGAGTCCTCGAGCCCCAGCAGCTGCTGCAGCGTGAGGTCCTGGATGACCATCGCGAAGGTGGGCGGGGCGACGACATCGGCGAAGCCGAGCGCCTGGGCCGCCGCGACATCGGTGTGCTGCGGGGCGTCGGCGAACACGGCGCGCGCGAACTCGCGCACCTTCTCGCGACCGACGAGGTACGGGGCCGTCGGCGGGAACTCCCGGCCGACCAGTTCAGGATTCACGGGCACCCCTCGATCCTATCGAGCGGCGCCGATCGCTCGCCGAGCGGCCGCTCAGGCGGTGCGGGGCTTCCGCCCGCGGATCGCCTTCAGCGCCATCTGCACCGCGATGAAGGCCAGGTACACCGCGAACAGGATGTTGCCCACGAACGGGTCGATGAGCGTCGCGAGCCAGGCGCCGAGCGCCGTGGTCGTGCACGCGGAGAGGCCGATGAAGGCTGCGGCGACCAGATCCACGTTGTGATTGCGCAGGTTGCCGATCGTGCCGGAGATCGCGGTCGGGATCATCATGAGCAGCGACGTGCCCTTCGCGACGAGGTCGCTCGTGCCGAACGCCAGCATGAGTGCCGGGACCACCACGATCCCTCCGCCGACCCCGATCAGGCCCGCGAGCACGCCCGTGAACAGGCCCAGCACCAGGAGCAGCGGGGCGGTGACCCAGGTCAGTTCGAGCACCGCGCCCCGCGAGGGGATGACCAGGAACAGGCTCACGATCACGATCACGAGAAAGCCGACGAAGCACCAGCGCAGCGCGGTCTGGGAGATCCGCGGCAGCAGGCGGGTGCCGATCTGCGCGCCGACGACGGATCCGACTGCGAGGATCAGCGCCGGGATCCACGCCACCGAATCGTGGACGGCGTACGAGATGACGCCCACGAGCGCGGTCGGCACGATCGCCGCGAGCGACGTGCCCGCGCCCAGCCGCTGGTCGAACGCGAGCAGCAGCACGAGCAGCGGGACGATGACCGTGCCACCCCCGACGCCGAAGAGGCCGGAGAGGAGACCCGCGGCGAGCCCGATCCCGATGAAGGACGCGTAGGCGCGCGCCCCTCGCATCCGCTCGACGGCACCCTCGACCACACTCGCTCCCGTCCGCCGTTCCAGGCGGAGCAGCACCGTCCAGCGTAGTCGCGCCCCGCTGCTGCCCCACCGAACCAGGGGCGCGACGATGGTTGCCGCGTGAGGGGAAAATTGCGCTCGGCGCGAGCGGTTCCCTGACCGCGGATGACATCCACCGGCTGCGGGAATAGCCGGTCGTCATCGGGGTGGGGCGAGCGCGTCGACGAGGATGCGGCGGACACGATGCGGATCGCCGCCGCGGCTGCGGGGGCGGTGCCAGGCACGGTGCGGGTCCCACCAGTGCGGTCCGCGGATCTCTGGGACGCCGTGGTGCATGCGGATCTGCCATCCGGAGGTCTCCAGGGTGCGGTGGTGGTGCCAGCACAGGGCGACGCCGTTGCTGGTGTGCGTGGGACCTCCGTCGGCCCATTCCTGCACGTGGTGGATCTCGCACCAGGTCGCGGGGACGTGGCAGCCGGGGATCACGCATTCCCGGTCGCGGAGGATGATCGCGCGCCGCTGGTTCGCGGTGAAGATCCGGGCGGTGGTGCCGATCGACACGATCTTCCCGCGCTCGTCGAACAGGACCCGCTGGATCCCGCCTGCACACGCGGTGTGCCGGGCGACGGAGACGGGCACGTCGTCGCCCGTGCCTTCGATGAACGCCCGTCCCTGACCGGAGGCGTAGTCCGCCGCAGTGACCGATACGACCAGGGTCGGGGCGGCGCCGCCGAGATCGGGCATTCCCCCGGACGCCGCGGCGGCCTGGAGGATCATCGCGAGGTCGTCGTGATCGCGCTGCGCCCGGGTGCGGAGGTCTTCCGGGATCGGGAGAGAGTCGATGAGGTCCGGATCCGGGTCGGCGATCGAGAAGGCGACCGCGCCGGGCGCGGGGGAGCACTCCGCGGCGGGGTTGTTGACTGCGTCGAACAACCGCTGCAACTGACCGGCGACCTCGGGGAGCAGCTCGCCCCCGACTCGATGCGTGCCTCGCCGCAGCTTCCCGATCCAGAAGCCGCGGGAGCGCTCGGCCGCGGTATCGTCGGGTTCCGCGCCGTCCGGGTCGAGCGCGAGCATCAGGGCGCGGGCGTAATCGGCGAGTTCGGCGGTCGACGGGGCCGGGCCCGGGCGCCCGTGCTCGTCGGGCAGGTCGGCACCCCGGGCCGTGCACGCCAGCAGCCCGTCCACCGCCTCCCGTTCATCGACCGTGATCCGCGTGCCGCTCCTCTCCGCCGGTCCGACCGCGGCGAGCAGCCCCGGCACCGACACCACCCCATCGCGCAGGGCATCGGCCATCTCCGGATATCGGGCCGGCGAGAGGTCGCCACTGGAGAGCTGCACGTCCCGGTGGGTGACTCGAGCGGCGCGGGCGAACTGGCGGGCCGTGCTCGCATCGGTGCGCAGCGCCCGCTGCAGCAGCTCGGTCGCATCGTGACAGCCCACCGACGCAGATAGCCGCTCGGACGCCAATCGCGTGTCTCGGTCGATGACCTGCCCGGTCAGGCCCGTCAGCACGGCATCCAATCGACGCCGAGCGGAGCCGCCGACCATCAACGCCAGCACCAGTTCCGCACCCTGAAACCCGTCGAACCGGGCGTCCATCTCCGGCAACGCGCACAAGTCCTGCAGTAGGTGGTCCACCTGCTGCAGGATCTCGGTCGGCGTCGATGTCATACCCCCATTCAACAGGGGGCCACGGACATTCGAACCCCAGATCAGACCTAAGAACGGAACCTGTGCACAGCTTTCTGGGAACGCCCCTTGTGGAGGACGATCCACGCCGTCCACCACGAAGCCCTCAGCACCGGTGGCGCCGGCTCAGTGCCCTTCGAACAGCGGCGGGCGCTTCTCCTGGAACGCCGCGAAGCCCTCGCGGTAGTCGTCCGTGTCGCAGAGCGCCGCCTGCGCCGCGTTCTCCTGGCGCATCGACTGCCACAGCCCCAGGCGCTCGTCGCGGAGGGCGGCGACCAGGCGCTTGCTCGCGACGAACGCGGCGGTCGCGCCCTGCGCCGCACGGGACGCGGCCGCGAGCGTGGCCTCGTGCACCATCTCGGGGAGCATCGCCTGGGAGAACAGCCCGGCCGTGACCGCCTCGGATCCGCTCATCAGCCTGCCGGAGTAGATGAGGTCGAGCGTGCGGTGCGCGCCGAGCCGCTCCACGAACAGCGCGTGCCCGCCCGAGTCCAGCGTCGCGCCGAGCGCGGCGAACGGGGATCCGATCTTCGCGGTGTCGGCGACGTAGACGACATCGGTCGCGATGAGCAGGCCGAGGCCCACCCCGAGGCAGGCTCCCTGCGCGGCGGCGAAGGTCGGCGCGGGGAAGGACGCCATGCGCTGCAGCACGGGCGTGACGAGGCCGTCGAGGTAGCCCATCACGTCGTCGTCGCGCGGATCGACGCCCGAGATGTCGCGCCCCGCGCAGAACGCCCTGCCCTCGCCGGTCAGCACGAGGGAGCGCACGCCGGCGCGCTCGGCCTCGGCGTAGGCGTCTCCGAGGTCGCGCACCGCCTGCTCGTCGAGGGCATTGAGCTTGTCGGGGTTGTTCAGCGTGATGTGGGCGACGGCGCCGTCGATCGCGAGGTCGATCATGATTCCTCCTTGGTCCCTGAGCTTGTCGAGGTGGTCCCTGAGCTTGTCGAAGGGCTCCTGCGCCGTTCAGACGTCGTAGTCGACGACGACGCGATCGGTCGTGGGGTGGGACTGGCACGTGAGCACGTAGCCGCGGTCGAGCTCGTCCTGCTCGAGCGCGTAGTTCTCCGTCATCGTGACGGATCCGTCGACCAGGCGCGCCCGGCAGGTGCCGCACACGCCGCCCGCGCACGCGAAGGGCACGTCGGGACGCACCCGGAGGGCGGCGTTCAGGATCGACTCGTTGGCCGACACCGGGGTGTCCACGGATCCGGACTGTCCGTCCAGGGTGAACTCGATCGTGCGCACGGGCTCGTCCTCGCGCACCTCGATCGGGCGCCCGGCCTCCGGGCGCTCCTGCCCCGGCTCCCCCGTCGTGAACAGCTCGTAGCGCACGTGCGCGGACTCGACGCCGATGTCGGCGAGGGTGTCGCGGCACAGCTGCACGAGATCGAACGGCCCGCACAGGAACCACTCGTCGACCGTCGCCGGCAGCACGAGCGCGTCGAGGATGCCGCGCAGGCGCTCCTCGTCGATGCGGCCGGACAGCAGCGGAGCCGAGCGCTGCTCACGCGTGAGCACGTGGTGCACTGCGAAGCGCGCCGGGTAGCGGTCCTTGAGGTCGGCGAGGTCGTCCAGGAACATCACGTCGGTCGCCCGGCGGTTCGTGTACACGAGCGTGAACCGGCTGCTGTCGGAGCGCGCGAGCACCGTGGCGGCGAGCGCCATGAGCGGCGTGATGCCCGACCCCGCGGCGATGCCGACGACGTGCGCCTCGTCGAGCGCGGCGAGCGCCGAGGTGAAGGCGCCCTGCGGGCTCATCACGTCGATCCTGTCGCCCGCGTGCAGCTCGCTCTGCGCCCACGTCGAGAAGCGGCCTCCGCGGTCGCGCTTGATCGCGACGCTGATGGTCCCCGAGCCCGTCGAAGGGTCCCGCACCGGCGGCCGGCAGAGGGAGTAGGAGCGGCGCACCTCGTGACCGTCGAGCTCGGCGCGCAGCGCGACGTGCTGCCCGGCGAGATAGTCGAACTCCCCCGCGAGCTGCTCCGGCACCGCGAAGGTGACCTCGATCGCCTCGTCGGTGAGCGGACGCACCTCCTGGACGGCGAGCGTGTGGAAGCGGGTGCGCCGGCGCGGCGATGCCGAAGCGCCTCCGACCACGCTGCTGAGGAGCGAGCCGGCGACACGTTCGGTGGCGGCCTCCTCGGTGGCGGCGGTGTGCGCGGCCGCGCCCAGATGCCAGAGCGTCATCAGATCACCTTGAAGTGGTCGAAGGGCTCGAGGCACGCGCGGCACTCGTAGAGCGCCTTGCACGACGTGGAGCCGAAGCGGGAGAGCTCGCGGGTGTCCAGGGACCCGCACCGCGGGCAGCGCACGCCGAGGGAGATGCGCACCGGCCCCTGAGCCTGCCGCAGGGCCGCGTGTCCGCTGGGCGGGGCGATGCCGTACTCGGTGAGCTTGCGCTTGCCCTCCTCGGTCATCCAGTCCGTGGTCCACGCGGGTGCGAGCACGAGGCGCACCTCGACCTCGCCGAAGCCGGCCCGGATGAGCGCGAGCTCGACGTCGTCGCGGATCGTGTCCATCGCAGGGCAGCCGCTGTACGTCGGAGTGATGTCGACGCGGATCCGGTCGCCGTCGACGGTGACGTCGCGCAGCACGCCGAGGTCCTCGATCGTCAGCACCGGGACCTCCGGATCCTTGACCGCGGCCGCCGCCTCCCAGGCGCGCTCGCGCAGCCCGGTCACCACGTCGCCCCCGGGTGACGACGGGCGAGCACCTGCATCTCGGACAGCAGGTGACCGAGCCCGGTCGCGTGGGATCCGTGCCGTCCGCCGCCGGCCGAGGCAGATCCGGCGGGGATGTCCAGCTCCGCCTCCGCGAACACGGCTTCGGTCACGGCGTCGAAGCCCGCCTGCAGCGAGGAGGGCCGCACGGCGGCATCGCCGAGGCGGTCGATCAGCTCGTCGTCGCGGAACAGCTCGGCCGCGTAGGGCCAGACATCGGCGAAGGCGCGGATGATCCTGGCGCGCGACTCCGCGGTGCCCCCCGCCAGACGCAGCACCCACTGCACGGCGTGGTCGCGGTGGTAGTCGACCTCCTTGACGGCCTTCTCGGCGATCGCGGCGAACGTCGCATCGGTGCTGCCCCGCAGCGCGGAGTACAGCTCGAGCATGTACGTGCTGACGAGGAACTGGCGCGCGATCGTCTGCGCGAAATCGCCGTTGGGCTGCTCCACGAGCCAGGAGCTGCGGAACTCGGCCTCGTCGCGGAAGTACGCGAGGTCGTCTTCGCTGCGCCCGTCCCAGGATCCGGCGTAGCGCAGGAACGATCGCGCGTGCCCGAGCAGGTCGAGGGCGATGTTGCCGAGCGCCACGTCCTCCTCGAGCTCGGGGGCGTAGGTGATCCAGGCTCCGAGCTGCTGGGACAGGATCAGGGCGTCGTCGCCGAGCCAGAGCGCGTACTCTGCGATGTCGGCGGAGGCCGCGCGCTCCCCGGAGCCGGCCAGCTCTGCGGCGAGCGCGAGCTCGTCGACGGAGACGTCGCCGTGCGGGTCGATCGCACCGTCCAGATCGTGGGCGCTCACAGGTGCGGCACCCCCTCGGAGGCCGTGTAGTACACGGCGTGGCGGTAGTTCTTGCCGGCGGGGCTCTCGAAGAACGCTCCCTTGTCGTCGGGGTCGCTCGTGGTGATCGCATCGGCGGGGACGACCCACACCGAGGTGCCCTCGTTGCGCCGCGTGTACAGGTCGCGCGCGTTGCGCAGCGCCATGTCGGCGTCGGGGGCATGCAGGGATCCGACGTGCACGTGGCTGAGGCCCCGGTTCGCACGGACGAACACCTCGAACATGGGCCAGCTCTCTTCGGGGGATGCGCCGGGGGTGGTCATGCCGCCACCTCCTGCCGAAGAGCCTGCTTGCGGGCGTACTCTGCGGCGGCTTCCCGCACCCAGGCGCCCTCCGCGTGCGCGTCCCGACGGCGCTGCAGCCGCTCGGCGTTGCACGGCCCGTTGCCGCGGACGACCTCGAAGAACTCGTCCCAGTCGATCTCGCCCATCGCGTACTGGCCCGTCTCCTCGTCGAGGCGGAGTTCGGGATCCGGCAGGGTCACGCCGAGGATCTCGGCCTGCGGCACGAGCATGCCGACGAAGCGCTGGCGCAGGTCGTCGTTCGAGAAGCGCTTGATCTTCCACTGCATCGACTGCGCGGAGTTCGGGGACTGGTCGTCCGGCGGGCCGAACATCGCGAGCGCCGGCCAGTACCAGCGGTTCACGGCGTCCTGCGCCATCGCGCGCTGCTCCTCCGAGCCCTGCATGAGGGTCAGCAGGATCTCGAAGCCCTGGCGCTGGTGGAACGACTCCTCCTTGCAGATGCGTACCATCGCACGTCCGTAGGGACCGTAGGAGGCGCGGCACAGCGGCACCTGGTTGCAGATCGCGGCGCCGTCGACGAGCCACCCGATCGCACCCATGTCCGCCCAGGTCGGCGTCGGGTAGTTGAAGATCGAGGAGTACTTGGCCTTGCCGTCGATGAGCTGCTGCATCATCTCGTCGCGCGTGATGCCGAGCGTCTGCGCGGCGGAGTAGAGGTAGAGCCCGTGCCCGGCCTCGTCCTGCACCTTCGCCATGAGGATCGCCTTGCGCTTGAGGCTGGGAGCGCGGGTGATCCAGTTGCCCTCCGGCTGCATCCCGATGATCTCGGAGTGCGCGTGCTGGGAGATCTGCCGGATCAGCGTCTTGCGGTACGCCTCCGGCATCCAGTCGCGCGGCTCGATGCGCTGCTCGTTCTCGACGAGTTCGTCGAAGAGCGCCTGGGCGTCCGGATCCTCGGACAAGGCCACGGGGGAAACAGTCATCGTCGACTCCTGAGTGAATTACCTACCGTTCGTACAGTAATTATGGCACACTCGTATCGTTCGCAGAAGGACTACCTTCCCGAACCGGCGCCGCACCCCGGTCCGTGCCGCTCAGTTCGAAGGAGAACAGATGACCGACCCCGTCGCCGACCTGCGTCCGATGATGCAGCGCGATCGCGCCTCATCCGCCCTCGGCATGCGCGTGGAGGTGGATGAGCCGGGCCGCGCCGTGGTCTCGATGATCGTGCGCGAGGACATGCTGAACGGCTTCGACATTACGCATGGCGGGCTGGTCTTCGCCCTGGCCGACACGACCTTCGCGATCGTCTGCAACGAGGATGAGAAGGTCACGGTGGCCGCGGGCGCCGACATCACCTTCCTGAAGTCCACGCACGCGGGGCAGGTGCTCACGGCCGCGGGGACGCGCCGCGCGCGCAACGGTCGCACGGGCCTCTACGACATCACCGTGACCGATGAGACCGGCGACACCGTCGCCGAGTTCCGCGGCCGCTCGATCACCACGAACCGTCCTTTCCCCGAGGAGAATTCATGACCGACACCGCCGTCGGCGCCGCGCACAACGACGCGGCCACCTCCCTGACCCCGGACGAGCTGCACGCCCTGCAACTCGAGCGCCTGCAGTGGTCCGTGCATCACGCGTACGAGAACGTGCCGTTCTACCGCCTCGCCTTCCAGCGGGCCGGGATCCACCCCGACGACATCCGCACCCTCGCCGACGTCGCGCGCCTGCCGTTCACGACCAAGGACGACCTGCGCGAGTACTACCCGTTCGGCATGTTCGCGGTGCCGATGGCCGATGTACGCCGCATCCACGCGTCCTCGGGCACCACCGGCCGGCCGACCGTCGTGGGCTACACCCAGACCGATCTCGACAACTGGGCCGACCTCATCGCGCGCTCGCTGCGCGCGGCCGGAGTGCAGCCCGGCTGGAAGGTGCACAACGCCTACGGCTACGGCCTGTTCACGGGCGGCCTGGGCGCTCATGCCGGCATCGAGCGTCTCGGCGCGACCGTGATCCCGATGTCAGGCGGGCAGACCGCCAAGCAGGTCCAGCTCATCCACGACTTCGAGCCCGACGCGATCATGTGCACCCCGACGTACCTCCTGACGATCGCCGACGCGCTCGAGCAGGCGGGGATCGATCCCCGCTCCACCTCGCTCAAGGTCGGGATCCTGGGCGCGGAGCCGTGGACCAACGAGATGCGCCTCCAGATTGAGCAGCGCCTGAACATCGACGCCGTGGACATCTACGGGCTCAGCGAGGTCATGGGACCCGGGGTCGCGATGGAGGCCGCCACCACGAAGGACGGCCCGCACATCTGGGAGGACCACTTCCTGCCCGAGATCATCGACCCCGAGACGGGCGAACCGGTCGCGGACGGCGAGCCGGGCGAGCTCGTGTTCACCTCGCTCACGAAGCAGGCGTTCCCGGTGATCCGCTACCGCACCAGGGATCTCACCCGGCTGCTTCCCGGGTCCGCCTTTCCCGCGATGCGGCGGATGGAGAAGATCACGGGCCGCGACGACGACATGATCATCCTGCGCGGCGTGAACCTGTTCCCGACGCAGATCGAGGAGATCGCGCTCGGCATCGAGACGCTCACCCCGCATTTCGTCCTGGAGCTCACCCGGCAGGGCCACCTCGACGCACTGAAGGTGCGGATCGAGCGGCACCCCGACATCGACGCGGCGAGCGCACTGGCCGCGGCCGAGGTGCTGAAGCTGCGGATCAAGACCTCGATCGGGACGTCGGTCGACGTGCAGGTCGAGGAACCGGGATCCCTCCCCCGCAGCGAAGGCAAGTACAAGCGCCTGTACGACCTGCGCTGAGCCCGGGGCCGATGCCGGGTCGGTGCGCACCTGCATGTCGTCCCGGCTCAGAGATGGAAAACGCCGCTCCAATGCCATCGCGAGCGGACTTTTCCATCTCGAACTCCGGAGGCCACGCGCTCAGAGATGGAAAACGCCGCTCCTGAAGCTGCGGGAGCGGCACTTTCCATCTCTATCGCGTCGACAATTCAGTCAGGCGGCCGAGGCCAGCTCCTTCTCCACGAGCGTCAGCACGTCGTAGGTCGCCACGATCTCGTCGCGCTGATTGTGGATCACCGCGTCCCAGCGCACCTCGCCGTACTCATCGGTCTCGCGCGGGATGATCTGCTTCGCGGTGAGGGTCACCCTGATGGCGTCGCCGGGCTTCACCGGCGTCACGAAACGCAGGTTCTCGAGCCCGTAGTTGGCGAGCACAGGTCCCGGCTCGGGCGAGACGAACAGCCCCGCCGCCCACGACACCAGCAGGTAGCCGTGCGCGACCCTCCCGCCGAAGAACGGGTTCGCCTCGGCGGCCTCCTCGTCCATGTGCGCGTAGAAGGTGTCGCCCGTGGAGTAGGCGAAGGCCTCGATGTCCTCGAGCGACAGCTCGCGCAGGCCGGACTCCACCTGGTCTCCGAGGTGCAGCTCCGCGAGCGACTTGCGGAACGGATGCACCGCGCGGTCGGTGCCGGCGCCGGTGTGCCAGACGCCCGTGATCGCGGTGAGGATCTCCGGAGTGCCCTGGATCGCGGTGCGCTGCATGAAGTGCATGACCGCGCGGATCCCGCCGAGCTCCTCGCCACCGCCCGCGCGTCCTGGGCCTCCGTGCACGAGGTGCGGCACCGGGGAGCCGTGCCCCGTCGAGGTCTTCGCGTCGTCGCGGTTCAGGAACAGCACGCGGCCGTTGTACGCGGCGATGCGGGTGAGCAGCTCGGTCGCGACCTCGGGATCCCTCGTGGCGACGCTCGTCACCAGGGATCCCCCGCCGAGTCCGACGAGCTCCGCGGCCTCCGCGACGGTCGAGTACCCGAGCACGCTCGAGACCGGGCCGAACGCCTCGATCTCGTGCACGGCGGGCGAGGTCGTGTCCGCGAAGCCGACGAGCATCGGCGCGACGAAGGCGCCTTCCGGAGCGGGCCCCGTCGTGCCATCGGCGTGGACGACCTCCGGCGCGTCGACGGATCCCAGGAGCAGCTCGCCACCGGCCTCGCGCAGCGCCGCGACCTGACGCAGCACCTCGTCGCGCTGCGCGGTCGAGACGAGCGGCCCCATCGTGACGGACGCGGCGTGCGGGTCGCCGATCACGACGCGCTCGGCGATCTTCGCCTGCAGCGCGGCGACGAGCGGGTCCACGAGCGGCACCGGAACGATCGCGCGACGGATCGCCGTGCACTTCTGCCCCGCCTTCGTGGTGAGCTCGATCATGAGCTGCTTCACGTAGGCCTCGAACTCCGGAGTGTCCGGCGTCGCGTCCGGGCCGAGCACGGAGGCGTTGATCGAGTCGGTCTCGCTCGTGAAGCGCACGCCGTCGGCGGCCTGGGCGCGCAGCCCCGCGGCGGTCGAGGCGCTGCCGGTGAAGGCGACGAGGTCGCCGAGGCGGAGGAGGTCGAAGATCCCGGGGAGGGATCCGCTCACCAGCTGCAGGGATCCGTCCGGCAGCAGTCCCGAGTCGACGAGGATGCGCACCCACGCCTCCGCGACGTATCCCGTCGGGGTCGCGGGCTTCACGATCGAGGGCACCCCGGCGAGGAACGCCGGGGCGAACTTCTCCAGCGCGCCCCACATCGGGAAGTTGAAGGCGTTGATCTGCACGGCGACGCCGGGCAGGCGCGTGTAGACGTGCCGGCCGAGGAAGGATCCGTCCTTCGAGAGCGGCTCGACGGGGCCGTCCAGGAGCACCTTCGCGTTCGGCAGCTCGCGACGGCCCTTGGACGAGTACGTGAAGAGCACGCCGATGCCGCCGTCGACGTCGGCGTAGGAGTCGCGGACTGTGGATCCGCTGCGCTTCGAGAGCTCGTACAGCTCCTCCTTGTGCGCGGTGAGCACCACGGCCATCTGCTTGAGCAGCATCGCCCGCTGGTGGAAGGTGAGCGCGCCGAGGCTCTGCTGGCCGACCGTGCGGGCGTAGTCGACGGCGCCGGCGAGGTCGATACCCACCGAGTCGACCCGGACGATCTCCTCCCCCGTCGACGCGTCGCGCACGACGGTCCCGCCCTCGGAGGGGGAGGTCCACCAGGCTCCCTGCAGGTAGCTGGGCAGCAGCTCGGTCATCATCCTTCGCTCCATTCGTAGAATCCGCGGCCGGTCTTGCGGCCCAGGTGTCCGTCTGCGACCAGATCGCGCAGCAGCTGCGGCGGCGCGAACCGCGCGCCCAGCTTGGCCTCCAGTTCCTCGGCGATCCCCAGTCGCACGTCGAGCCCGACGATGTCGGTCGTGCGCAGCGGGCCAGTCGGGTGCCGGTAGCCGAGCTCCATCGCCGCGTCGATGTCGGCGGCGGTCGCGACGCCCTCCTCGAGCATCCGGATCGCCTCGAGCGCGATCGCGACACCGAGCCGGCTCGACGCGAACCCCGGAGCGTCGGCGACCACGACCGCGGTCTTGCCGAGGGCCGCGACCCAGCCGCGGGCGTCGTCGAGGAGCTCCTGGTTGGTGGAGGCACCCACGACCACCTCGACGAGCGCCGAGGCGGGAACCGGGTTGAAGAAGTGCAGGCCGAGGAAGCGCTCAGGATGCGCGAGCTCCGCGCCGAGATCGTCGATCGAGATCGAGGACGTGTTCGAGGCGATCGCGGCGCCCCGGGCGACCGCCGCCTCGATCCGGCGCAGGCTCTCGACCTTGAGCACCCGCTCCTCCGGCACGGCCTCGACGACCAGCCCGGCGTCCGCGAACACTTCGGCATCGGTGCTCGTCTCGAGCGCGCCCTCGAGCGCCGCGATCGTGCGGTCGGTGCTGCCGCGCTCGACCGAGCGCAGCAGGCTCGCGCGGATCCGCTCCCCTGCTGCGGCCGCTGCGGTCTCATCCCGCTCGACCACGACGACCTGGGATCCGGCGAGCAGGAACGCGTGCGCGATCCCCGCGCCCATGCGTCCGCCGCCGAGCACGCCGACGCGTTCGGGCGTCGCGGGCATCGCCGCCGCGTCTCGACTCTCTTGCGGCTCGCTCGACCAGGCTGTGCTCATCGGCGGCTCCTCCGTTCCAGGAAGGCGGTCATCCGCCGGTGCTTCTCGGTGCTCTCGAACAGCTCGGCCTGCAGCTCGAGCTCGATCTCGGGATGCCGGTCGGGCGGGGCGAGGAGGGCCGTCTTGGTGTGCCGGGTGGCGAGCGGATCGTTCGCGGCGATGCGGTCGGCGATCGCGTGCGCCGCGGCGAGCAGGTCGTCGGGCTCGTGCAGCGACGACAGCAGACCCCAGGCCAGCGCCTCCGTCGCGCTCAGCTGTCGTCCGGTCAGCAGCAACTCCGCCGCCCGCGCCTCGCCGACGATCTGCGGCAGACGCCAGGTCGCCCCGGCCGCGGCGATGATGCCGAGCCCGGTCTCCGGGTTGCCGATGCGCGTACCGGGCGTGCCGATGCGGATGTCGGCGGCGTAGGCCAGCTCGGCGCCGCCGCCGAGGGCGTAGCCGTCGACCGCGGCGATCACCGGCATGGGCAGCGCGCGGATGCGCCGGAACGCCGTCGTGTTGATGCCGGCCCTCGCGTCCTGCGCCCGGCGATCGCGCAGCTGGGCGATATCCGCGCCGGAGGCGAAGATCCCGCCGGATCCGATCAGGATCAGGATCCGCGGATCCTCCTCGAGCTCGGCGCACAGCGCGTGCAGCTCGTCGATCATCGTCTGATCGATCGCGTTGCGGGTCTCCGGCCGGTCCAGGGTCGCGGTGACCCTGTCCTCGCCGCGCTCGATGCGCAGGCGCCGCACCGTCGATGCCTCGGCCATCACACCCGCTCCACGATCATCGCGGTGCCCTGACCGACGCCGACGCACATCGTCGCCAGGCCGTAGCGGGCGCCCTCGCGCTCCATCCGGCCGAGCAGGGTGATCAGGATCCGGCTGCCGCTCGAGCCGAGCGGATGGCCGAGCGCGATGGCGCCCCCGTCCGCGTTCACGATGTCGGGGTCGAGGCCGAGCCGTCGCATCGAGGCGAGAGACTGCGTCGCGAACGCCTCGTTCAGCTCGACCGCGCCGAGGTCGGCCACGGTGAGCCCCGCCTTCGCGAGTGCCTTCTCGGTCGCCGGCACCGGCCCCAGCCCCATGATCTCGGGGGCGAGCGCGGCCGAGGCCGACGCGACGATGCGCGCCCGCGGCGTCAGCCCGTGCCGTTCGATCGCCGCGGTTCCGGCGACGACGATTGCCGAGGCCCCGTCGTTGAGCGAGGAGGAGTTGCCCGCGGTGACGACGCCGCCGCCCGCGACGACGGGACGAAGCCCCGCGAGGACCTCGAGCGTGGTGTCGCGGCGCGGACCCTCGTCGGTGTCGACGAGCCCGCCGCGCGGGGTCGGCACGGCCACGATCTCGGGGGCGAGGCGGCCGGCGTCGATCGCGGCGATGGCCCGCTCATGGCTGCGCAGTGCGAAGGCGTCGGCGTCCTCGCGCGTGATGCCGTCGAGGCGCGCGACCTCTTCCGCGGTCTCGGGCATCGAGAAGGTGGCCTTGTCACGCGCGGCGAGACGCGGGTTCGTGAACCGCCAGCCGATCGAGGTGTCGAACGCCTCGCCCGGCTTCGCCCACGCCCGCTCGGGCTTCGCCTGCACCCAGGGGGCGCGCGTCATCGACTCGACGCCGCCCGCGATCATCGCGTCGGCGTCGCCCGCGCGGATCGCCTGCGCCGCGAGCGCGACGGCGGACATCCCCGAGGCGCACAGCCGGTTGACGGTCAGGGCGGGCAGCGTGTCGGGGAGGCCTGCGAGCAGCACCGCCATGCGGGCGATGTTGCGGTTGTCCTCCCCCGCCTGATTCGCGGATCCGAGGAATACCTCGTCGAACGCGTCATCGGGAACGCCGGCTCGCTGCGCGGCCTCCCGGATGACGAGCGCGGCCAGATCGTCGGGGCGGACCGCGGCGAGGGCGCCGCCGAAGCGACCGACCGGCGTGCGCGCACCGCCGATGAGATAGGCCTCCGACATGCTCGTCCTCCCGGGGTCTTCGTCGACGGGGTGCGGGGATCCGGGACCCGAAACTGTTTCCCGACCGATCGTTCAGTAAAAGAATGACAGACGGATCCCCGCCGGGCAAGTCCGCCCGGAAGTCCGATGGGGGAGAATGATGCGGATGAGCACGGGATCCGCGCACGCGCGCGAGACGGCGAGCATCGCCGAGGCCTCCGAGGAGGCGCCGGCCGGCGAGCCGACGCCCCGTGCGCGCCGCGGGCGCCCGGGCTACGACCGTGCGCAGGTGCTCGAGATCGCGGTGCGCCTCTTCAACGAGCAGGGCTACGACGCCACGAGCGTCTCGTCGCTCGCTGCGGAACTCGGACTCAGCAAGGCGGCGCTGTACCACCACTTCGCGTCGAAGGAGCAGATCCTCGAGATCGCCCTCGACGATGCGCTCGGAGGGCTGGAGTCGGTGCTGGACGGAGCCCTGGCCGACGAGGGCACGGCCGCCACGCGGCTGGTGACCGTCATCGCGGGAGCCGTGCGCGTGCTCACCAGCAGGCTGCCGCAGGTCACGCTGCTGCTGCGCGTGCACGGCAACAGCGAGATCGAGAGGGCCGCCCTGGAGCGCCGCCGCATCTTCGACCAGCGCGTCGCGCACCTGGTCGGGCAGGCGCAGCAGGAGGGTGCCCTGCGCCGTGACATCCGCCCCTCCGTGACGACGAGGCTCATGTTCGGCATGATCAACTCGATCATCGAGTGGTACCGCCCCGCGCACACGTCGCTCACCCCCGAGGAGCTGGTCGACGACGTGACCCGGGTGATCTTCGACGGCCTCCGCGCGCGCTGAGCGGGATTCTCGAAGACCCCCGCAGAAAGCAGATCGCCCCGCGCTCGAGCGAGCACGGGGCGATCCGGGAGAGACGACTCAGGCAGCGGCCTTCTTGTCGTTGCTGCTGAGAACGCGGAACAGGACCGCGGCGATCGCGGCGCCGACGAGCGGGGCGACGATGTACAGCCACAGGTTGCTCCAGGCGAACTGGCCGCTGATGGAGAGGCCGAGCGCGACGGCCGGGTTGAACCCGCCGCCCGAGATGCCGCCGACCGAGACGGCGCCGACGAAGACGGTGCCACCGATGGCCAGGCCGTAGAAGGAATTGTTGTCGTTGTCCTTCGAGGTGGCGACGTTCAGCACGACCCAGACCAGGGCGAGCGTGAACAGCGCCTCGACGAGGAAGGCCGGGCCGACCTGGATCTCGGTCGCCTTGTCGGCGTGCGGCCAGACCGCGAAGCTCGCGAGGGCGGCGAGGGCGCCACCGACGAACTGGGCGACGATGTACGCGACGAAGTCCGTGACGCCGATGGCGCCGCGGATCAGCGCGCCGAAGGAGACGGCGGGGTTGAGGTGGGCGCCGGAGATGTGCCCCGCGGCGTAGACGAGAACGGTCAGCGCGAGGCCGATCGCCAGCGGCGTCAGCGGGCTCTTGCTGTTGATCGCGCCGATGATGCTGAACACGAAGAGGAACGTCGAGATCGCCTCGGCGAGTGCCTTTCCAGCAGTACCAGTCATTTCGAATGCCTTTTCTGTCAGGTCGAGGGTGAGGGCGGAATCTCCCGCACGCCGGCCGGCGCACCCTGGATGCCGAGCCAGAATACCGGATTCCTGTCAATCGGCTGGGAAACGAAGCCACAAACCGGCACATCCAGGAGGGAACTCTTGACCCTCGACTCGAATCATCCTACGATTTCATTATCCGATAGAGCAATTCCATCATTCGGAATTCAAAGCGAGAGAAGAGGCGATGATGCCCCAGACCCCCGACACGCAGGACCACCGCCCCGAGCACCAGGGCGCCTCCGAGCGACGCGCAGCGATCTATCCGCTCATCGACGTCGACCCCGACTTCCACATCCCGGCCCGCCGCGAGGGCGCGCTCATGAAGATGCTGGTCGCGCTGCGGATCCTCCCCCAGGCCTCCTGACGAGAACGCGCGCACGCGCGCACCACAGCCGTGGCGCAATCCCGGCCCTGGGCGCGGCGCGCTCGGTCCCGTCAGCGCCGTGCGTCGAGCACCTCGCGCAGGCGCGCGGCGAACCCGACCGGATCGCTCGGGAAGCCCGGCTGCTCGGTGAAGCCACCGTGGTTGCTCGGGAACTCGGTGGCCGCGCCCCCGAGCGCCGCCGCGACCGAGCGTGCGGCACGCGCCGGCATCGTGTCGCCGGACTCCGCGCCGAACGCGATCACGAGACGCTCACCGAAGTCTTGGAGCTGCGCGATCTCCGGCACGTAAGCGAGGGTCGAGGGCATGTTGCGGAAGAGCGGATCCGTCCGCCCGCCGTCGTCCGTCGTCGGGAGGCCGAACATGCTCGGATCCGCCGCGGGCCCGTCGAGGTAGTCGCCCGGGACCAGGCCGTCGAACATCACGAACTGGATGAACTTCGCCAGCGCAGGGCCGGATCCCTCTGCCGCGTAGGTGCGCTTCTGATCGGCGACGACCGCGAGCACGGCCTCCCGATCGGGCAGGAAACCGGCCACGGGCGGTTCGTGCGCGACCGCGACGTTCACGTCGCCGGGGTGGATGGCGAGCAGCGCGAGCAGGTTCACGCCCCCGCCGCTGCTCCCGAAGGCGTCCACCGGGCCGACGCGCAGTGCGGCGATCACGCGGTGCAGATCGTCGGCATGCCGCTGCACCGTGAGGTCGGAAGTGCCGACCGGGTTGCGCCCGGCACCGCGAGGGTCGTACGTGATGACAGGACGGTCCCCGAAGTGCGAGGCGAGGATCGCGAACCCCGTCGCGTCCATGGGCGCCCCGAAGAGGAACAGCGCGGGGCGCTCGGCCGTCGCCGTCGCGAGGTCGCCGTGCACGTCATACGTGATCGCGTCCTCGCCCTCCCCGACCGTGTGCGTGATGACTGCGCGGGCTGCGGCGTCGTTCGCCATGGGATCCTCCAAGTCTCAAATACAACTAATCGGTTGTAGATTACGGCTTCGCGCCGGGGAGCACAAGGACATCGCCATGCTCCGGCGCCGACTGATCGCAGGTCGCCGCGGTCGGGCTTCCTCGCCCCTCTCGCCACGGTAGACCTTTGCGATCTAACGTGGGTCCATGGCAGGGCGAGCCGAGACGTTCATCGAGATCGACGGCACGGAGGTGCGTGTCTCGCACCCCGACAAGGTCGTCTTCCCGCAGGCGGGGCTGACCAAGCTCGACCTCGTCGAGTACTACGTCGCGGTCGCGGACGGCGCGCTGCGCGGCGCCGGCGGCCGGCCCATGGTGCTCAAACGGTTCGTGAAGGGCATCGACGCCGAGCCGTTCTTCCAGAAGCGCGTGCCAGAGCATCCGTCCTTCATCGGCACGGCGGTGCTGCGCTACGCGTCGGGCGGTTCCGCGGAGGAAGCCGTCCTCCACGACGCCGCGGGGCTCGCCTGGATCGTCAACCTGGGCTGCCTCGACCTCAACCCGCACGCGGTGCGCGCCGGCGACCTCGACCACCCGGACGAGCTGCGAGTCGATCTGGATCCGATGCCCGGCGTCGAGTGGTCGCAGATCGTCGACACCGCCTTCGTTGTGCGCGAGGTCCTCGACGACTGCGGCCTCGTCGGCTGGCCGAAGACGAGCGGCTCCCGGGGCATGCACATCCTCGTGCGGATCCGGCCGGAGTGGGACTTCGCGTCCGTGCGCCTCGCCGCCGAGACTCTCGCGCGCGAGGTCGAGGCCCGAGCACCGGGACTCGCGACCGCGCGCTGGTGGAAGGAGGAGCGCGGCGAGAGCGTCTTCGTCGACTTCAACCAGAACGCGAAGGACCGCACGGTCGCCTCCGCGTATTCGATCCGGCCGCTCCCGGATGCGCGCGTGTCGACGCCGCTCGCGTGGGACGAGGTGCGAATGCGGCGCCCGGAGGAGTTCACGGTGCCGACCGTGCGCGCGCGGTTCGCGGAGATCGGCGACCCGCATCGGGGCATCGACGAGGAGGCGGGGTCGCTGTCTGCGGTGCTCGCCCTGGCCGAGGAGCTGGGACCCGCCGAGAAGCCGCCGCGCGGATCCGACGGATCCGGCCGCCGGGCCTCGAGCATGCCGCTCATCGAGATCGCCCGCACGAAGACGAAGCCCGAGGCGCTCGCCGCGCTCGAGCAGTGGCGCGCGGCGCATGCCTCCGTCTCATCGCTGCTGCATCCTGCCGACGTCCTGGTCGACGGGATGCGCGGATCGAGTTCGCTCTGGTACCGCGTGCGCATCAATCTCCAGCACGTCCCGGAGGACCAGCGCCCGCCGCAGGAGCCCCTGCTCGCCGACTACGACCCCTGGGCCGGAAAGGTCTGGCCCGGCTGACGCTGCTCCTGACGCCCGCCCTTCGATCCGCGAGACTCCATCTCCGCGACGAGACTGCAGCTTTCGCGCGCAGTCTCGTCGCGGAGATGGAGTCTCGCGGGTGGTGCGCCGGCACGCGGGGCGGGTGGCGAGGCCGCACTCCCGCGATCGCTGGACAGCGCTGCGCGAGCGGCGTACAACGGTCGGCAGAGGATGGAGGCCGAGATGGCCGACGACGCCGCGGCGAAGCTGTTCCGGGGTGGGGTTCCGGATGCCTACGAGCAGCTCATGGTGCCGCTCATGTTCCAGCCCTATGCCGACGACATGGTCGCTCGCGCGGTGGCACGGGGTCCGTCCGCGGTGCTCGAACTCGCCGCGGGTACGGGTGCGGTGACACGTGGACTCGCGGCTGCGCTGCCCCGGGAGACCACGCTGATCGCGACGGATCTCAACCCGGGCATGCTCGCCGTCGCCGAGGCGCGCGGTGCGCCCCGTCCCGCTGGCGCCCCGGACGTCAGGTGGCAGACGGCCGACGCCCAGGCGCTCCCCTTCGACGACGCGTCCTTCGACCTCGTCGTGTGCCAGTTCGGGGTCATGTTCTTCCCCGATCGGCCGGCCGCGCACGCACAGGTGCGACGTGTGCTCCGGCCGGGCGGCACCTACCTGTTCTCCGCCTGGGACTCGATCAAGACCAACGCCGTCGCCCTCGCGGTCGACGAGGCCTACCGCCGGGTGCTTCCGGATGCGCCGCCGAACGTGATCACTCGCGTCGCACATGGCTATCACGACCCGGGCAGGATCCGCGCGGATGCGGAAGCCGGCGGACTCATCGTCGAGGCGATCGAAGCCGTGGAGCTGGTGGGCGTCGCCGAGTCTGCCGCCGCAGCCGCCGCGGCGATCCCGCACGGCAGCCCGATGCGCGCTGAGCTCGAACCTCTGGGCGACGAGACCCGCGCCCGCATCGAGGCGATCACGGCCGAGCTCCTCGCACAGCGGTTCGGCGCCGGGCCGATCCGCACCCCGATCCGCGCCTTCGTGGTCACCGCGCGACGCTGACCGGAGCGGCGACCTGTTCAAGCACGGGCTCGGGTATGACAGCTAGTCCAGCTCGCGCAACGGGGCGGTCCGGTCGCCGCCGACGTCTCCGGTGTTGACCGTGCCCTGCGGCTCGAACAGGATCGCGTGGACCTCGCCCACCGCCTTCGGACAGTGCTCGACGCCCCGCGGCACGACGAACACGTCGTTCGGATTCAGGACGACATCACGATCACGGAGCTGGATGACGAGCTGCCCGCTCACCACCAGGAACAGCTCATCGGTTTCCGGGTGCGAGTGCCAGACGAACTCGCCCTGCAGCTTGACGACCTTGACGTCGTAGTCGTTGATGCTGGCCAGCCGATGCGGCTGCCAATGCTCCGCGACCGCAGAAAGGGCGTCGTGCACGTTGCGAACATCGTCTGTCATGCCCTGAGCCTAGGTCGCTCCGCCTCGATCGCGCGTCGCACTCCGACGGAGAAGGGAGTGGGAGCGATGCCGAAGCGCTGCTCGAAGGCGGAGGAGTCGAACAGGTACGGATGCTCGTACTGGTACCCCATCTCCAGGGTCTCCCGCGCCTCGCGGTCGACGAGGGCGGCGAGGCGCAGGAGACCCCGGGTCAGAACCCGCGCGCGACCGGGCCCTCCTGCGGCGATGTCGATGTAGTCGACGCCGCGGAGGGCTTCCGCCGTCGGCAGATGCCAGACGCCTGTCTCACTCGAGCGGCCGAGCGCCGCCAGCCCGCTGCCGATGTCGGGCGTGTACGTCATCGAATGCGCCAATCCTGCGTCGAAGAGCCACCGCCCCGCGCGTCCGCGGCCCAGCGCGTCGATCACCAGCCGATTGAACACGCTCGTGCGCGCGCCGGGCCCAAAGAAGTCGGCGGCCACACCCACGACGACGTTCGGGAAGGACAGCAGCAGCTCCCTCGCCTCGGCACGGACCCGGCCCTTGCGGCTGATCGGCCGCAGGGGCGTGTCCTCGCGCATCGGCCCCTGCACTCGGCCGTAGGCGTAGACGTTGTCAAGGTAGATCAGCCGCGCGCCGGCGTCCCGCGCCGCCACTGCCGCATTCCGCACGATCACCGGCCACTCCCGCGCCCAGACCGTGTGGTCGTACCGGAGGCCGGCCACGAGGTGCACCACGTCGGCTCCTGCAACGGCCGCGCGGGTCTGCGCGGCGTCGAGGAGATCCGCCTGCCGCGTCTGCACGCCGTCCGGCACGACGACGGGGCCCCGCGCGACGGCGACCACCTCGTCGGCGTCGCCGGCGAGCGCCGCGACGGTCTCCTGCCCGATCACCCCTCTGGCGCCGAGCACGACGTGGACGCTCATGCCCCCGCCCCCGCTCCGCCTGTCCAGCGCAGGTCGAACAGCTCATCGGCGTTCCCCGCGCGCACAGTCCGGGTCTGGGCCGCAGTGAGCACCGCGTCGTGCTGCGCCACGTCGGCGAGGAGTTCTCCGGCCGACTGGAACGGATAGTCGGTGCCGAGCATCAGCCGGTCGGCGCCGAGCACCTCCGCCGCGGCCCGCAGCGCCGCCGGGTTCACGTGCGTCACGGTGTCGAACCAGGCCCGCCGCGCAGCGACGTCCGGGGCTTCGGGGGCATCAGGGGCTTCCCAGGGCTGCTGGGCCCGCATCCGGGGAAGGAGCATCGGCAGCGCACCGCCGAGATGCGTGCCGATGACCTTCATGTGCGGGAACCGCGCGAGGTGCCCGGTGAGGAGCAGATCGGCCATCGCGATCGTGTCCTCGATCGGCGCTCCGACCGCCCAGCGCATCGGGCGTTGTGCGATCAGCGGGCTGCGCGCATCCGCGCCGACCGGGTGGATCAGCACCGTGGCCGACCGGGCGTCGAGCGCAGCGAAGAGCGGATCGAATGCGGGGTCGGTGAGCGCCGCGCCCAGGATGTCGGTCGTGAGCGCGACGCCGACGAAGGCCTCGTCCGCCAGCCGATCCAGCACGGCGAGAGCGTCGGAGATGTGCGGAAGCGGGAGCGCGAGGAACGCACGGAACCGGTCGGGGTGGCGCTCGACCAGCCGGGCGTACTCGTCGTTGACGTGACGAGCGGCTGCGGAGGCGGCCGCGGCGTCATCGAGGTGCGGCACGAGCGGAGTGGCGGAGAGGATCTGCAGGTCGATCCCCGCCTCGCCCATCTGCGCGAAGCGCTGAGCGAGGTCGCCCGGCTCGTCGGTCGCGCCGAGCGCCCGGTACATGTCCAACCCCGTGACGCCGGACTCCGCCAGCAGGTCGAGGTAGGCGTGCGTCCACAGGTGCGCGTGCACGTCCACGACCGGGGCGGTCATCGCGCAGCCCCCGCTCGCACCCGCGGCCGTCGATCGCGCCACGGCAGCCGCTCCTCCACCTCGGCGGCCAGCCGGAGCAGCTGCCTGTCGCGATCCCGTGCCGCCCAGAGCTGCACGCCCAGCGGCACGCCCGAGCTGTCGAGACCGCCGGGGATGCTGATCGCAGGCGTCCCGGTGACGTTGGCCGGAGAGGCGAGCGGCGCGGCCTCGAGCGACCTCATGAGCCACTCCTCCCCCGAATCGCGCTCCGCGCCGCGCCCGAACTCCCCGATCCGCGGCGCCGGGGCCAGCGTGGTCGGCGACAGCACCGCATCGACGGTGCCGAACAGTGCATCGACGCCGCGGATCAGCGTGCCGGCGTCCTCCCACGCCGCGGCCCGATCCGCGTCGGTGAGCGAGGCGCCGTACGAATGCAGCGCCGCGGTCTGCGGCTCCAGCAGCCCTGCGGGATCGCGCTGCAGCGCCGCGGCGATCGCGTCGACCCACTCCGCGGTCGTGGCGGCCCAGATCACCGCCGTCGCGTGCGCGTGCGTCGCCCAGGTGACCCCGAGGTCGACGGGGCCGGTGACGACCTCATGACCCGCATCGCGCAGCGCCTCCGCCACCGCCTCCGCCGCGCGCCACGACGCAGGGTCGACCGCCCGGGAGCCGAGAGCACCGTCGGTGAGGAGGATCCGCAGCCGCCGGTCCACGGCCGGCGCCGTGGAGTCGGCGACTGCGTCGAACAGGGTCTGGGCGTCGCGGACCGAGCGGGTCACCGCGAACGGCACGGCCAGGCCCTCGACGGGATCGGGGTCGGGAGCCCACGAGACGGCGCCACGGGTCGGCTTGAGCCCGACGAGTCCGGTGTGCGCCGCCGGCACCCTGATCGACCCCGCCGCGTCGGTCGCGTGCGCGATCGGCACCACGCCCGCGGCGACCGCTGCGGCGCTGCCGCCGCTCGACCCGCCGGGCGAGCGGTCCGGCGCGAACGGGTTGCGGGTCGCGCCGGTGGCCGTGGACTCCGTGACCACGGCCGCGGCGAACTCCGGCACGGTCGTGCGCCCGAGCGGCACGAGCCCCGCCGCCCGGAATCGGTCGACGAGCGCCGCTCGCTGCACCGGCATGAGCGAGGCGGCGAGGCGGGACCCGATCTCCATGCGACGTCCCGGGATCGGCGCGCCCATGTCCTTGAGCAGCATCGGCACACCCGCGAACGGTCCGTCGCCGAGCACCGGTTCCGGATCCGCCCAGGTCTCCACGATCGCGCCGAGCACCGGATCCACCTGCTCCGCCGCGGCGAGCGCGAGCTCCACGAGCTCCGCCGGAGTCGTCTCCCCCGCGCGGATCGCTGCGGCCGCCGCCTTCGCGTCCAGGTCGGCGTATTCGTCGAGATTCATCGTGCGTCCTTTCCGTAGTGCCCCCAGAACACGGACACCGCACCCGCGGTGACCACGGGGAGTTCCGATCGGTCGAAGTCCTTCGGCCGGAAGGTCGCGACGAGCTGCGGAGCCCCGATGCCCATCGCGATGAGCTGACGCAGCGGCAGGTCGCCGTCGGGCAGTGCGAGCAGACCCTCGCGCGCCATCATCGCGAGCGCATCGGCGAGCG
This sequence comes from Microbacterium azadirachtae, assembly GCF_000956505.1. Classification (GTDB taxonomy): domain Bacteria; phylum Actinomycetota; class Actinomycetes; order Actinomycetales; family Microbacteriaceae; genus Microbacterium; species Microbacterium azadirachtae_A. The sequence goes on from NZ_JYIX01000034.1 coordinate 214,515, forward strand.
GACGGTCACCGTATGCCGCGTTCGTACGCGCCCAGAGTTCGGCCAGCTGCGGGAAGCGCTCCGCCTCGCCGATCACTGTGCGGCGCAGATCGATCGTGGCGGGCTCCAGCAGCCGCTGCGCCCACGCGAGCAGGAAGGAGCGCAGAGCAGTGCGCGCCGAGTCCGCATCCGACCACGGGCCCACGTCGGGGAGGCCGGCGTACGCGGCGATGAGCGCATCGCCGACCGCATCGAGGAAGAGCCGCTCCTTGGTCTCGGCGTAGGCGTAGATCGTGGGCTTGGAGACGCCGGAACGACGCGCGATGTCATCGACAGATCCGCCGAGGAACCCGTGCTGGCGGAACTCCACGACCGCCGCGGCGCGCACGGCGACGAGGCGTTCCCTTGCGCGCGGCGTGCCGACATTCAGCTCCGGGAGTCCGCAGTCCTTGCGGAGCCCGTGATCCCGATCCGTGGTGATGGTCATGCAGAACTTAACTGATGAGTTAAGTTTCTATTCCCGCTCACGCCGAGATCCCCCCTACAAGGTCTGGCCTCAGCGCACGGCTCTGATCGGGAGCACGGCGAGTCCGCCCAGGGCGCCGAAGACGATCGCCGCGACGAACAGTGCGGAGTAGTTCTGTCCGCCCCCGCCGATCGCGAGCAGCGGGATGGCGAGCACCGGAACGAGGACCTGCGGCACCTGATAGGACAGCGCCACGATGCCGAGATCCTTCCCGGCCTCCTCGAAGGTGGGAAGCACCTCGGTCATCATCGCGATGTCGACCGAGACGAACGATCCCTGCGCGGCGCCCACGAGCGTCATCGCCACGAGGAAGACCGGCAGGTCCGGCGCGACGGCCGCCAGCACCAGCCCGGCGGCCGACAGCAGGGCGGAGACCCAGACGATCGCCTTGCGCCGGCCCGTGCGGTCGGAGATCCAGCCGAAGACCAGGGTGGTGACGACGCTGGCGCCCGTGAAGATGAGCACGACCATCGCGAACAGCCCAGAAGCGCTCTCCTTCGGCACCCCGAGACGGTCGATGATGAAGAAGAGGAGATAGGTCGACACCGTCAGGATCGACATGGTCACGAGCATCCTGCATGCCCATGCCCAGAAGAAGTCGCGGTATCGCACGGGGTTCAGCCAGTACGTCGCCAGCACGTCGGACCATCGCCAGCGCGGCGGCCGATCGGTGCGCACGATGTCGTGCAGGCAGAAGAAGAGGATCCCGCAGAGCAGCGTCCCGATGACGCCGGGGACGACGAACCAGGTCCACTGCTCGTCGTTGGGCAGGGCCGCGACGAGCGCCGCGCCGACGACGAGCGCGATCGCGTTCGCCGCGCTCGCGGCCGCCGACACCCGTGCACGGATGCTCGTGCGGATCTGATCGGCGAGAAGCGCATGGACCGCGGCGTTGGCGGCCCCATAGCCGGTCTGCGCGATCGCCCATCCGAGGACGATCTGCCAGAGCTCGGTCGAGAAGGCGAGCACCAGCACACCCGCGAGGCCCGATACCGCGCCGACGAGGATCCATGGCCGCCGTTTGCCGAACTTCGACATCGTGCGGTCGCTGAGGCGTCCGAACAGAGGGGTGATCAGGATGACGATCACGCCCCCGATGGCCGCGACGATCGACAGCTCGACGCCCTTGGCTCCCTCGTCGGCGAAGGCGAGCATCTTGGGGATCGATGCGCCGATGAGCGTGCCGAGCACGAGGCTCAGCCCGAACCAGGCGGCGACGAAGGCGACGAGGAAGCCGCGGGGCTGCGGCGAGCCCGGGATGCCGCCCAGGACGGGCGGGCCCGAGGGATCCGCGGGCTCGAGTGTGGTTGGGGACGTCATCGTCTCCTCCTCGGAATCGGTTCAGGCCGCAGACGGTGCGGATCGGTAGGCGCGGGTGAGTTCCTGCGCGTGCTGCGCCTGCCACGCACGCGCACCGGGGAAGACGGCGGTGAGGCCGGGAGTGCCGTGGAGGTGTCCTGGACCGACGACGAGCTCCGTCTCGACGCCGGCCTCCGTCAGTCGCGCGGCGAAGGCGATCCCGCCGTCGCGGAGCGGATCGTGCTCGCCGACGAAGATCAGTGTCGGCGGGAAGCCGGAGAGGTCATCCGCGTCGAGCGGAGAGGCATCGCCGTCCACGGGCCCGTCCGGGCCGACGTACAGCCCCGCCACCCACGCGAACTCCTCGCGCCAGGGTTCTCCGGCCTGCTCCGCCGCGTGGCCCATGGGGCGCAGTGCGAGGGCGGGGACCTCGAGGGCTATGTGCACGAGCGGGAGGCTCCCGCGAAGGCGCAGCACGGTGCTCGCGGCGATCGCCGCCCCCGCGGAGTTGCCGCCGATCCCCACCCGTGCCGGATCCACGCCGAGCCGCGCACCGCCGCCGATCAGGGCTTCGAGCGCCCTGACCGCGTCGTCGCTGGCGGCCGGGTAGGGATGCTCCGGCGCGAGACCGTACTCGAGGGAGAAGATCTGCACGCCGCTGTCCAGAGCGCGGCGCGCACACAGCCGCTCATTGATCTGCTCGTCGACCGAACCGCCGAAGAAACCGCCTCCGTGCAGCCAGAGCTGGGACGGGAGGGGACCTGTCTCGCCACCACGGCGGTACCGCCGCATACGGATCGGCCCGCGAGGCCCGGGGATGACGAGGTCCTCTCGGTCCACGCCATCGGGAACCGGCAGCACCGCATCGACGGCCAGCAGATCGGAGAGCCGGCGTTCGGCGGCGCGTCGCAGGAGCGGGTCCCGGCTCTTCAGCCCGGGGAGCCCCGGCGAGATCTCCTCGATGCGGGCGATCCAGCCGAGGATGCCGGGATCGAGGGCGAGTTCGGCGGGCAGGCTCATCGCGCGACGTCCGGGTAGACGACCGGTTCGTCATGCAGCGTCCGCAGCACCGCCACGAGCTCGCGGTGCAGGTGATCCGCGGCGGGGACGTGACCCCGGTAGGTCCCCGATCCGTGACTCTGCCCGATCACGCGCAGACAGGTCGCGGGCACTCCCGCATCGGCGAGCGCCCGGGCGTAGGCCTCGCCGTCTCCGCGCAGGGCGTCGAGCTCGGCCGTGTAGATGACCGCGGGCGGAAGGCCTCGCAGGGAGGGGGCGCGCAGCGGCGAGGCGTAGGGCTCGCGGGCGGTCGCGGGATCCTTGCCGAGGTACTGGGCGATGATGCCGCGCGCGAACCGGCGGAACAGCGCCTTGGGCACGAGGGAGGACTGCGCCTCGGGTTCGAGGTGCGCGCCCGTCGTGTCCAGCAGCGGCATCTCCAGCACTTGAAGTCGCACTGGCCGGTTCTTCCGGTCCCGGTTCATCAGCGCGGTCGCCGCGGCGAGGTTGCCGCCGGCCGATCCGCCGCCCAGCGCGAGCCGGTCGGCATCCCCGCCCAGTTCGCGGGCGTGGGTCGCCGCCCATTCGAAGACCGCCCAGCACTGCTCGGGCTGGGCGGGGTAGGTCACCTCGGGCGCGTGCGAGTACTCGCCGGCCACGACGATGATCCCGGCGTCCCTGGCGCGCTCGCGGAACATCGCATCCCACCACACCCAGTCGATTCCGGCGAGCTCGAAACCTCCCCCGAAGAAGTAGACCAGGACGGGCAGCCCTGCATCTTCGGCGGCGCGTTCCGGCGTCGGCCAGTAGACCCGCAGCCGCGCGTCCGGATGCCCTGGCACGGGGATCGTGTGCTCCTCGGTGGCGGCGGGAACCGGCGCGATTCCGAGCTCTGCCGTCATCACCGGATCGAACGCGGCCGCGTTGCGCCTTCGCTCCTGCGCCGTCTTCCCCTGCGGCGGCTGCAGCGGCGCGAGCCGCCGTTCGACCGCCTCGACGAATGCGTCCATCTTCGGCCTGTTCCGCGCCATCCTGATGACCTCCCTCGGTCTCGGCACTATTGTGTGGGCATCGAAGTACTTCGATGAAGAACTTTTGCAACGAGAGGGCAAGGGCATGCGCGGATCCCCGAAGGTGACCATCTACACGGTCGCCGAGCGCGCCGGGGTGAGCATCTCGACCGTCTCGCTCGCGATCAACGCGCCGCATCGGGTGAGCGAGCAGACGCGCGTGAAGGTGATCGCCGCCGCGGGCGCACTGGGTTATCGCACGGCCTCCGCCCGTCGTCCCGTCGCGGGCATGAGGATCGCGGTCGCCGCACCGTTCACCACCTACCAGACGTACTTCCGGCGCTTCGCCGGGATGCTCCTCCGCGCCCGCGAGACCGCGATCGAGCTCGCCGCCCACGACCTCCCGTCCGCAGCCAGCGCCAAGGCGCCGCTCCTGGACGCACTGCCGGCACGCGGTGGGATCGACGGACTCATCGTGATGGGGGTGCCGTTGGGCAGCGCCGCGCTCCGGGCGAGCCGTGACGCCGCGCTCCCCCTCGTCCTCGTGGATGTGCGCCGGGCCCGTCCGGTCGGCGAGGATCCGCCGGTCGTCCTCCTCGATGACGAGGCCGGCGGACGCCTCGCCGGCGAGCATCTTCGCGCGCGCGGTCATCACCACGTCGTCTACCTGGGCGAGCCGCTCCTCTCGCGCGACTACATCGCCGCCGGACAGCTGCGCATGCGCGGCCTGTCCGACCACGTCAGGATCACCCCGATCGTGTGCGAGCTCGACGCGGATCCCACCGCACGCCTGCGCGAGGTCCTGTCCGGCGCCGATGCGCCGACCGCGATCATGGCCAACCACGACGAACTCGCCGCCCGCGCCTGGCACGGCCTGCGCGCAGAGGGCTTCTCCGTACCCGGTGACGTGGCGATCCTGGGCTTCGACGACGGCCCGCTCGCCCAAACCCTCGACCTCACGACCGTCCGTCAGCCCTTCGAGGAATCGGGCCGGCTCGCCCTTGAGATGCTCATCGACACGATCGCCCAGCCGACGAGATCGATCCAGCGGATGGAACTCGCGCCGAGTTTGATCGTGCGAACGAGTGCCTGAGCGCGGGCTCCGGTGCGGAACCGTGTCTGACCGGAGTCAGAAGACTCCGGGAACCATTCGACGCGGAGGGTTAGCCCAGCCGAACCGGTGCCCCCGGCGGGAGGTTTCGCACCTGCTCGTGGATCTGCCCCGCGAGATTGACGGCAACCTCGAAGTCGATGAGCTGAAGATTCGCGACTGACAGCGAGCCTCCGAGTACGGGCGGAACTCGGAAATCGTAGATCTCGTCGCCACTGGGCACTAGTCCGTTCGCCGTAGATCTCGTCGCCACTGGGCACTAGTCCGTTCGCCTCGGCTTCAGCAGCAAGGCCGACCATGAGGTACTCGTCGCGCCCGTCCTTCGTGTTGAGAATCGCGGTCAGCTCCTCGCCTGTGGAGCAGAGCTCACTCAATGAACCACCGACCACATCGAGCAGCCAATACGACTTCGGCCCCTGCATGAACACGTCACCGAAAGGGGACGTGAAGAGTGGACTCTTGTCCGCCAAGTCCAGGAAGTCCCACGACTCCAAGGCGGAAGCAACCACCAGATCAGGGAACCGCCGGATCAACTCCATGGGTCGAATCTAGACGCGGATCCAGCCGACCCTCGACTCAGGCCGCATAGAGTTCCTCGGCGGTCGTGAACGCGCGCTCCCGGAAGAACGGGTTGCGCACCGCCTCCGACATGACGAGATCGACCGGGTAGCCGAAGATCCGCTCGAGATCCTCCTTGAGACCGAAGTAGGCGTCGAACGAATCGCCGTCGTCCGTCGCGAGATCGACGAGCACATCGACATCGCTGTGCTCCGGGTCGAACCGATCCGTCACCGCGGACCCGAAGACGCGGAGGCGTCGAACACCGCGAGCCCGCGCGACGCGCGCGACCTCCTCGATGTCCACGTCGAACCTCAGCACCATGATCCGAGTGTAGCCACCCAGATACAACAAAACCCCCGGAAAACCGGGGGTCTCATTCAGTAGCAGGAGCGGGGCTTGAACCCGCGACCTCACGATTATGAGTCGTGCGCTCTGACCAGCTGAGCTACCCTGCCGCACGGCATCCGCATGGATACTGCGAGCCCCGAGTCAGGATTGAACTGACGACCCCTTCCTTACCATGGAAGTGCTCTGCCACTGAGCTATCGGGGCGTATGCCCTCAGAGGGCAACCAGACGAGAATACCAAAGAAACGGCGCGCCACCGAATCGAGGCGACTCCTTCGTCACACGGGCGTGTCCGCCTTCGGGTCCGTCGATCTCAGGCGGCGTCGAGGATCCTGCGGCGCAGTTCCGCGACGAGCTCGGCACCTCCGGCGAGGTTCAGCCGGCGTGCGACATCGGGGCCCTCGGGGCGGAGGAAGACCCCGCCGGCCTCCTGGACCAGCAGCGCTCCTGCCGCGTAGTCCCACGGGCTCAGCCCGCGCTCGAAGTAGCCGTCGAGACGGCCCGCCGCGACGTACGCCAGGTCGGTCGCGGCGCTGCCTCCGCGGCGCAGGTCGCGGGCGATGGGCATCACGCGGCCGACCGTGGCGAGGTCTCCGGCGTGCGTGCTCGGGTCGTAGCCGAAACCGGTCGCGAGCAGGGCGCCGGCGGGCCCGGGCTCGGCGACGCGGAGGCGCTCGCCGTTCCGGAAAGCGCCCTCGCGGCGCACCGCGGAGAAGGTCTCCCCCACGACCGGGGACTGAACGACTCCGGCGAGCGCGGTCCATTCGTCGGGATCGCTGCCGCCTTCGACGGCCGCGATGCTCACCGCGTACAGCGGGATCCCGGAGGCGTAGTTGACCGTCCCGTCGATCGGATCGACGACCCACGTGATGCCGGTGGATCCGTCTCCGCCGCCCGACTCCTCGCCGAGGAAACCGTCACCGGGACGCTCTGCACTCAGGCGCGCACGGATCAGAGCCTCCACCTCGCGGTCGGCCTCGGTGACGATGTCGGCCAGCGACGACTTGCTCGCCGCGATCGACACGCCTTCCGCGCGCCGGCGCTGCGCCAGCTCCCCGGCCTCGCGGGCGATCTCGATCGCGAGGTCGCGGAGCTCTGCAGCGGTCACTGAGCGGCCGGGGCCGTCGGCGCGGCCGGGGGCGCGGCGGGCGGAGCCGGCGGGAACTCGGGAGCGACCGCCGCCGGCGGCGCGGCCGGATCCGTGTCGGCCGCGGAGGATTCCGCGTGCAGCGGACCCGTCAGGCCGTGGCCACCGGTGGTCGGTTGCGCTGCACCGTCGGTCGCGGGCTGCGCGGGCTCCGGGATCGCCGGTGCGGCCTGGACCGGAGCGGGGGCGGCTGGCTGACCGGGCACGCCGAGCTGTGCCATGGCGGCCTCGGTCGCGGACTGCGTGGGCACGGGCGGGATCGGCGCAGGAGCCTGTCCCGGGATCGTCGCCCCCGGCGAGGGCACGCCCGTGTAGTACGCGTTCCAGTCCGGGCTGCCGTCGGCGAAGAACGGCAGAGGAGTACGGCCGTCGGCGTAGGTGGGCCACGGCTGCGGCTCGGCCGCGGGGTACGCGACCGAGCCCGGCGCAGCGTACGCCACTAGGGCGGGCGCGGCAGGGGCCGGCTTCTTCGGAGCGAACAGCGCGTTCAGCAGCGGGATCAGCATCGTGCCGACGGCGGTGAGGATCGTGAGCGCGACGACGATCCGCCAATACAGCTCGTCGTAGTGGAAGGTGTGCGGGAATGTCAGGTAGAAAACCAGCATCACGACGAGGCCCGCGAGGAACGCGTACGTCACCCACACGATCGCGCGCGTGAACGTGGTCTCGTGCCGGGCGGCCGCCTTCTGGAACAGGCGCACGTGCAGCAGCGCGAGCTGCAGGATCCCGACCACGAGCACGAGCTGGAAGAAGCGCTCCACGCCCCCGAAGTAGGAGTCGTCGGGCAGCCAGATCTTCACGGCGCCCACCAGCAGGGCGATGATCCAGGACAGCATGCTGAGCAGCGCGAGCCAGTCCTGCCGGTTCGGCGCCAGGCTGGCCTCGAGGATCGCGATCGCCGCGAAGCCCGCGAGCAGCACGATCGTGAGGAACGCACGGCCGATCAGCCCCTGCTGGTCTCCGATGAGCACCCACACGACGCACACGAGCGCGGCGGCGATGAGGGCTCCGATCGCGATCCAGATCGCGCCGCGGATGAGCAGTGAGGTGTTCGGCCCCGATTTGGCCGGTGTCGTCGTGTTCGCCATGGGATCCCCCGTCTGTGGTGCTCTCATCCTCGCACGCACCGGCGCGCGTGCCACGGGCGATCCACGATCAGGGGAGAAGTCACCGGGGTGGAGCGCTGTGGAGGCCGATGCCGCGCCGGGCACTGACCCCTCGAGGCAGTCGCAGTGAGCGGTCAGCGCCCGGAGGACCGCTTCGCGAATGCCGCGATGAGACCCTGCGCCTCCGCACCGCCGAACGCCGCAGCGATCGTGCGGGCCTCCTCGTCCAGCTGCTCGGGGAAGGTGCGCTCCGCGCGGGAGCGGATCAGGCGCTTCGCCTGCCCGTACGCGCCGAACGCCCCGGACAGCCAGAACCGCGCGACCTCCTCCGCCCTGGTGCGCACGGCGGCGGCGATCGTCGCCGCGTCGCCCTCGCCCACCGCTTCGGCGGCGATGCCCCATTCGACTGCTTCCGAGGCCGTGAGCATGCGATCCGTGAGCAGCAATTGCAGGGCGCGTCGCTCGCCGACCGTCGCGGCGAGCTGGGCGCTGACCGAGAGGTCCGGCGTGAGGCCGACGTTCGCGTAGAGGCTGCCGAAGCGCGAATCGGATCCGACGACCGCGTAATCGCTCGCGAGCAGGATCCCCAGGCCTCCGCCGGCGGTCGTGCCGTGCGCGGCCGCGACGACCGGAACGGAGGAGGACGTCAGCGTCGAGATGCCGGAGTGGATGACCTGCGCGAGCCGTTCGATCTCGTCGTTCCCGCCCATGCCCGTCGCCATGTCGATCACGTCGCCGCCCGCGCAGAACGCGCGGCCTTCGCCCTCGATCAGGATCGCGCCCACCGCGCTGTCGCCTACGGCGGCCGCCGTCGCATCCGCCCACGCATGCGCGAGCTCGGCGTTGAACGCGTTCAGCCGCTGCGGACGGTTCAGCGTGATCCGGGCGAGACCGTCCTCGACGCGGTAGAGCAGGGGGTCGGACATGGTGCTCCTTCGGGATCGGCGGTGATCGCGCGGCTGTCAGGCCGCTCGGTCAGCCTACCCGCGCCACGCCTCTCCGTGGCACCGAGTCTCAGGAAACTTGAGCCTGAGGATCATTCCGTTCGGCGCGACGGATGCACGATCCGGGAACGGATGCACGACGGATCCGCCGTTTCGATCATGCATCCGTGTCACGATCGTGCATCCGTCGCATGCTCGAGCGCATCCGTCGCAGGCTCGAGCGCAGGCCCGCACCCGCAAGCACCGCCAGGCCCGTGGCCTCAGACCTCGCCGAGCACAGAGGCGACGAAGGAGTACACGCGCCGATGCGTGCCGTCCAGGCGGCGGTCGACATGCTGCTCCGCGCGGATCTCGTTGGGCGCGAGCGGAGGAACGATCCGCACGCTCTCGTGGCACGAGAGGTCCGCGCAGATGTAGGTGCCCACCACGGAACCCTTGCGCCCCTCCTCCCCCGCGCGGCGCGCGGCGAACAGGGCGACCTGATTGCCGGGCTGCATCGTGTGGCAGAGGTTGCACATGCCGGAGCGCGCACGGGTCGGATCCGCCGCGCGCAGCACGATCCCGACGGCCTCGCCGTCCTGCTCGATCAGGATGTAGCCCTTACGGGATGCGATCGGATCCCGCCAGGCGAAGAAGTCGAGGTAGTCCCACTCCGCGAGGAGCAGGTCGTGCGGCATCGCGATGTCGGCGACCTCGTCGAGCTCCGCGTTGCGGAACGACGCCCGGATCTGGTGTTCGGTGAGGGCACGCATGACGACCAGTCTAAGAAGCCGGTCACGGCGCCGGGCTCATGCGGCCACGCGTCAGGGACGCCACGAAGCAAATAGTCGTCGGGGGCCGGAGAGCCTGCCCCCGCGGTGAGGGTGAGGTGCGACGGATCGCCTCACCCTCACCGCAGGATGGGTCTGACCTAGCAGGCGGCGCCTCGGGTCCAGGCGAACCAGTCGGTCTCCTTGAACCCCGGCGCGCTGGTGCGCTCGTGCCACGAATCAGCGGTGACGACCTGGGTGTCCAGAAGCTCGTCGCCGTTGTAGAGGTTGCCGCTGCCGGTGAGGATGCCCTTCCACCCGACGACCTTCGCACCGGGGCCGAAGTTCGTCACCCACGTGGTCTTGCTCGCACCCGTCCCGAACGCCTGCGAGACACCGGTTCCGTCCCCCTGCACGTAGGTGACCAGGTCGGCTTCGCCGGTGTTCCGGGTCGTGTGCTGCCCCTCCGCGGACGTGACGTTCTGCGCGATCAGCTGGTTCTGGTAGTACAGATCACCGTTGGGGCGCAGCGAGAAGTTCCAGCCGATCGCCTTCGCATCCCCCGTCGGGGTCGCGAAGTTGTTCGCCGCGGTCCAGACGCCCGCGCCGCTCTTCTTCCCGGTGTGCACCCCTGTGGAGGTGACGAAAGTGGCGTAGTCGAAGACGGTGCCTGCGGAGTCGACCTCGTGCTGGACCACCGCGGAGGTGACCCCTGTGGCGACCGTGGTCCCCGTGATCGACAGGTCTCCGTTCGGGTAGAGGAAGGAGTTCCAGCCGACGACCTTGGTGCCGGCCGGGACCCCGGTCTGCACGACCGTGCCGTTGAGCTGGCCTCCGCCCTCGGACGTCCATGTCTTTCCGGTGCCGTCGCTGGTGAGGTAGGTGAGGATGTCGATCTCGCGGACCGGGTTCGGCGCGAGCTGCGTGTAGTGGTGCGCGGCGATGTCGACGACGCCGGTGTCGACCACGGAGTAGCCGGAATCCTGGTGGTACGTGTACAGCGTCCCGTCAGGGCCGAGAAACACATCCCACGCGATCGCGGTCGAACCTTCGGGAATACCGCCCATGTCGCGGATCGCCATGTCCGGGTTCGATCCGTCACGGTGCACCTCGCGGCCGATCGTTCCCGTCACCGTCACCGGTACCGCCGCAGAAGGCCCGGACGGAAGCACGGTGCCGACGATCGTCGCCGCACCCGCTGTCGATCCGCCGACCGCTCCCGTCACCGTGACGACCCCTGTCGGGTCCGAGGTGAAGATCTTCGCGCCCGTGGTGTTGTCGGACCAGTGCCAGCCCGCCGGCAGCACCACCGACACCTGCGTCCCCGACAAGGGCTTGTTGCTGCTGTCGGTCACCGTGAAGGTGAGATGCTGTGCCGGGCTGCACGCACCGACGAAGTGCGGTCCGCTGCCGGGCGTGATCACCACCCCTCCCGTTGATGCGGCATGCGCCGGTGTGGCGACAGCGGCCGCGAGCACCGGCACCGACCACGCCGCGCCCTTGATGACCGTCCGCCGCTTCACGCCCTGCGCACCTGACTCCGGCGACTTCTCCGTGTAGTTCTCCATGCGTTCTTCTTTCCCCTGAACCGGAGTGCAGCGGAACCACCGCACCCTTCAGCACGAAGGAGAGGCTTCTCCGAGAAAAGTGACGCGAAGGGGTCACGGCTTCCACGTGGGCGGCGCGGGCGGGCAGACCGCGTGCCGGTGCAGCCATACCGGCCCAGCCCGGCACGACCGCGATGGCCCCACCGCTTCCGAGCACGAATGGCTGCACCGACAGGTTCCGCGAGAGCCGGGGAACGAACTCTGCCTCACCACAGTGAAAGAGCGGAGCAGCGGGAAAAGGTGACGCCGATCGCTCCGCCGACGGGGTCTGCCATTGCCGACGCCAGTTACGCAGGGGGCTATCGCGGCTCGAAGAGTGCGAGCTCAGCGCGGGTCTCATGCGTCAGGATCTCGTCTGCCACCGCATCGCCGATGACCGACGCGAGCGTGACCCCTGGATGGGCGACCGCGACGTACAGGCCCGGAACTCCGGTGTAGCCGACACTCGGATCGCCATCGGCAAGCATCGGGCGCCACCCGATGTCGACGCCCACCAGTCGTGTCTCGGCCGCACCGGTGAACGACTCCACGAACAGACGTTGCGCAGCCTCGCCAATCCGCGTGAGTGCCGCCATCGACGACTCCCCGTCGTGGTCGACGGGCATCAGCACCATTCCGTCGCGACTCTGGCGCGCCTCGAATAGATCGTTGGCGACGATTCCTGTGACGATGCCCACCGGGGCCTGAAGTCGAACCATCACGGAGGGGCTCGACACCATGGGCAGAACGAAGCCGGCCGAGGCGCAGAGAGCGGTCGACCCGGTCCCCGCAGCCACGACCACCGTCGAGGCTGCCAGCGTCTCCGAGCCAAGCATCACGCCGACAACCGTCCCGTCATCCGCGCAGACCAATCGGGTGACCGGGGTACCGAGCCTCACTTTCGCTCCGGCCTGTTGAGCCGCACGGATCAAGCTCTCCGTAGCAGAAGTGGCGTCCACCCACCCGTCACCCGACCGGAATTCGGAGCGGGACGGTGGCGACACCAGATTCGGCTCTCGCACTGCAGCGTCGTCGCTCAGCACAGCATCATCGCCGGAGAAGAACTCGCCCCAGACGACAGCACCGCACCAGTGAACGTCGAGTTCGGGCACCTCTTTCCGAAGCCGCTCCCAGTGCAGACGACCCAATGCTCGCAGCTCGCCTGCAGGGCTGACATCTCCGGGCGATCGGCCGATCCAACCGAATGAATGCCGCGTCGCCCCGAAGCCCGGAAGAGCTGCGTCAACCAGCAGTACTTCCGCGCCCTGCGAGGCAAGGTGATAGGCGATCGATGCTCCGACCACCCCTGCACCAACAACGATCACAGTGTTTGACGACATCCGCCCACGCTACACACGACGTGGACCCCGCCAGACTTCTCGCCTTCGAGGCGCACAATCCGTCGTGCTGCTCGAACGTCTCGAGGAGAGCCGTCGGATGCCGCCGGCGCCGATCCGGCGACATCGGCGCTCGGATCCTCGTCAACCTCGCAGCGCATGATCTCGAAGCAGCGTCCGCCGCCGCAACCGCCAACGATACGGTGCAAGACAAGGTGCAGACGCCGGAGGGGCTGGCACCTGATGCGGTGCCAGCCCCTCCGTTTCCCGTGGAATTCCGCGGCTGTGGCAAGTGAGGGATTCGAACCCCCGAAGCATTACGCGGCTGATTTACAGTCAGCTCCCTTTGGCCGCTCGGGCAACTTGCCAATGCACGCCCGTCCCGCTTTTCCAGCCGACCGGGGGCGCGAAGATCAAGCATACCCGGCGGATCCGGTCACGAGAAATCGAGCGGGCCGAGCGGATCCACGGGGGCCTCAGCGCGCGGCGAGTCCCCCGGTCGACGCCCTCACGACGAGCTCGGGCTGGAACACGACATGGTCGTTCACCGCCGTGGAATCGTCGGCGATCCGCATGAGGAGGTCGACGGCGGTCGAGCCGATGAGCGCCGCCGGCTGACGCACCGAGCTCAGCGGGATGACCGCCGAGGACGCGAAGTCGATGTCGTCGTAGCCGATCAGCGCGATGTCCTCCGGCACCCGCACGTCGCCGGTCATCACGAGCGCCTGCAGCAGGCCGAGGGCGAGGAGATCGTTGGCCGCGAACACCGCGTGCGGCCTCGCCGACGGCGCCCGTTCCAGGATCCGGTGCCCCGCATCCCGGCCCGCCTCGACCGTCAGCGCGTTCGTGCCGATGAACTCCACGGTGGCGTCGTCCCGGTCTGCGACGGCCCGCTGCGCACCCTCGAGGCGGTCGGACACCTGACGGAGCGAGAGCGGCCCGCCCACGAACGCGACCCTGCGGCGCCCGATCGCACAGAGGTGCTCCACGGCGATCCGCCCGCCGCTCACGTCGTCGACCGCGACGGAGGGGAAGCCCCCGTCCTGCGATTCGCGATCGACGAGGACCGTGGGCATGCCGCGTTCGCGGAGCCGCTGCAGGCGGGGCAAGGACTCCGCGACGGGCGTGATCAGCACCCCGTGCACGCGCTGCTGCTCGAAGAGGTCGATGTGCGCCCGTTCCCGGTCGGCCTTCTCATCGCTGTTCGCGACCAGGACCGTGAGGCCGTGCTCGGCCGCGCGCTCCTCGACGCCCCGCGCGACGTCGGCGAAGAACGGGTTGCGCGCATCCAGCACTACCAGGCCGATGCTGTTGCTGCGGCCCGCGCGCAATTGCCGCGCCGCGTCGTTGCGCACGAAGCCCAGCCTGCTGATCGCATCCTGGACGCGCGCGACCGTGGCCGCCGCGACGCGTTCCGGCCGGTTCAGGACGTTGGAGACCGTCCCCACCGAGACCCCGGCCGCTTCCGCGACGTCTTTCACGCTCGCCGACATCGTTCCTCCCGCTCCGACTCTATCCACTGCCGGAGCCTCGCCTCTGAAACGAATCACTGGGATCGGCAATGGGCCGTGGCCTTACCTCTTGACGGCTGTTTGAACAGTATCGTACTGTGATTCACAGATGATTGAATCGATTCATACTTGACGCCCTCGCACAGAGAGGGCTACCGACCGACACGTTCGGAGAGAGGGGATCATGACCCGCCACTGCTTCGAACTCCGCATCAGGCCCGAGCTCCTCGACGACTACATCGCCCGCCACACCCCGGTGCGGCCGGAGATGCTCGCCGAGATCGCCGCTGCAGGCCGGCGCAACTACTCGCTGTTCCTCGCCGAAGGCGGCCGACTCGTCGGCTACTACGAGACCGACGACGACGCGGCGGCGCAGGCCTACCTCGCCGCATCCCCGATCGCCGCGCGCTGGGAGGCCGAGATGGCGCCGTACTTCCTCGGCCTCGACGGGCGGCCCGATCAGGCCGCGACCGCACTCACCGAGATCTTCCACCTGGCCGATCAGCTCGACGCTGCACGCCGCTCGCCCGTTCCCGAAGAAAGCACCGCATCATGACAACGCTCTCCCCCGAGATCCTCGCCGAGCTCGAGAAGCAGTCGATCGAACTGCCCAGCTGGGCGTTCGGAAACTCCGGCACGCGCTTCCGGGTCTTCGGCACGCCCGGCACGCCCCGCGACCCGTACGAGAAGATCGCCGACGCCGCCCAGGTGCACGCGCACACCGCGCTGGCACCGATCGTGGCGCTGCACATCCCGTGGGATCTCGTCGACTCCTACGACGACCTGCGCCGGCACGCGGAGGACCTGGGGGTGATCCTGGGCACCGTGAACTCGAACACGTTCCAGGACGAGGACTACAAGTTCGGCGCCCTCACCCACGAGGACGACCGGATCCGGCAGAAGGCGATCGATCACCACTTCGCCTGCATCGACGTGATGCACGCGACCGGATCCCGGGATCTCAAGATCTGGCTCGCGGAGGGATCCAACTACCCGGGGCAGAACGACATGCGCGCCCGGCAGGACCGCCTGCAGGACTCGCTGCAGCGGATCTACGCACGCCTCGGCGACGCGCAGCGCCTGGTGCTGGAGTACAAGTTCTTCGAGCCGGCGTTCTATCACACCGACGTGCCGGACTGGGGGACGAGCTACGCCCAGGTCGCCGCGCTCGGCGAGCGGGCGATGGTGTGCCTGGACACCGGCCACCACGCCCCCGGCACCAACATCGAGTTCATCGTGATGCAGCTGCTGCGCCTCGGCAAGCTCGGCTCTTTCGACTTCAACTCGCGCTTCTACGCCGACGACGACCTCATCGTGGGCGCGGCGGATCCCTTCCAGCTGTTCCGGATCATCTCCGAGGTGATCCGCGGCGGCGGGTTGAACAACCCCGACGTCGCCTTCATGCTCGACCAGTGCCACAACATCGAGGCGAAGATCCCCGGACAGATCCGCTCGGTGCTGAATGTGCAGGAGATGACGGCGCGCGCACTGCTGATCGACCGCGAGGCGCTGGCCGCCGCGCAGCGTGCGGACGACGTGCTGGCCGCTAACGCCGTGCTGATGGACGCGTTCTACACCGACGTGCGCCCCGCGCTCGCCGCCTGGCGCGAGGAGCGCGGCCTGCCCGCCGACCCGATGGCGGCGTTCCTCGCCTCCGGCTATCTGGAGCGCATCTCCGCCGAGCGCGTCGGCGGAGCCCCGGCCGGCTGGGGCGCCTGAGCGCGCTCCCCCGCAACCGTCCGAGACCCTGCACGATCACCGCATCCAAGGAAGAGACATGACCTCCCCCACCGCCGCCGCGCTGATCGCGCGCAGCAACCGCCTGGGCGCCGACCCGAAGAACACGAACTACGCGGGAGGGAACACCTCCGCGAAAGGCACGGACACGGATCCCGTCACGGGGCGGCCCGTCGAGCTGCTCTGGGTGAAGGGCTCGGGCGGCGACCTCGGCACGCTCACCGCGCAGGGGCTGGCCGTGCTGCGGCTCGACCGCCTGCGCGCGCTCCAGGACGTGTACCCGGGAGTGGACCGCGAGGACGAGATGGTCGCCGCGTTCGACTACTGCCTGCACGGGAAGGGGGGAGCCGCGCCGTCGATCGACACCGCCATGCACGCGCTCGTCGACGCGGCGCACGTCGACCACCTGCACCCCGACAGCGGCATCGCGATCGCGACCGCGGCGGACGGGGAGGCGCTCACGGCGGCGATCTTCGGCGGCCGGGTGGCGTGGGTGCCGTGGCGGCGCCCCGGATTCCAGCTGGGGTTGGACATCGCCGCGATCAAGGCCGCGAACCCCGACGCGGTGGGCTGCATCCTCGGCGGGCACGGCATCACGGCGTGGGGCGACACGTCCGAGGAGGCCGAGGCCCACTCGCTCTGGATCATCGAGACCGCCGCCGCCTACATCGCCGAGCACGGGAAGGCCGAGCCGTTCGGCGGCGTCCGTGCCGGGTTCGAAGCCCTGCCCGCGGCCGCGCGCCGCGAGCGCGCTGCGGCCCTCGCCGGCACGATCCGCGGCATCTCCTCGACCGACCGCCCCATGGTCGGGCACTTCACGGACGCCGACGTCGTGCTCGACTTCCTCGCCGCCGAGAAGGCTCCGGCGCTCGCCGCGCTCGGCACCAGCTGCCCCGATCACTTCCTGCGCACCAAGGTCAAGCCGCTCATCCTCGACCTGCCCGCGACGGCGACAGCCGAGGAGCAGATCGCGCGCCTGCACGAGCTGCACGCCGCGTACCGCGCGGACTACCAGTCGTACTACGACGCGCACGCCACCGCCGGCAGCCCCGCGATCCGCGGCGCGGATCCGCTCATCGTGCTCGTCCCGGGCGTCGGCATGTTCTCCTACGGCGCGAACAAGCAGACCGCGCGCGTGGCGGGCGAGTTCTATGTCAACGCGATCAACGTGATGCGCGGCGCCGAGGCGCTTTCGACCTACTCCCCCATCTCGGACGCCGAGAAGTTCCGCATCGAGTACTGGGCGCTCGAGGAGGCGAAGCTGCAGCGCATGCCGAAGCCCAAGACCCACCAGGGCCGCATCGCGTTCGTGACCGGGGCCGCCTCCGGGATCGGCAAGGCCATCGCCACCCGTCTCGCGGCCGAGGGCGCCTGCGTGGTCGTCGCCGACCTGGATCTCGAGAAGGCCAGGGCCGCCGCGGCCGAGCTCGGGAACGCCGATGTGGCGATCGGCGTGGCCGCGAACGTCGCCGACGCCGAGGCCGTGCAGGCGGCGCTGGATGAGACCGTGCTCGCCTTCGGCGGCGTCGACCTCGTCGTGAACAACGCGGGCCTGTCGCTCTCCAAGCCCCTGCTGGAGACCACCGAGAAGGACTGGGACCTGCAGC
The DNA here is from genome assembly GCF_000956505.1 of Microbacterium azadirachtae. GTDB lineage: Bacteria > Actinomycetota > Actinomycetes > Actinomycetales > Microbacteriaceae > Microbacterium > Microbacterium azadirachtae_A. The sequence continues at coordinate 232,071 of NZ_JYIX01000034.1, forward strand.
ACGACGTGATGGCCAAGGGATCCTTCCTCGTCTCGAAGGCCGCGGCGCGGATCCTGATCGATCAGAAGCTCGGCGGGGACATCGTCTACATCTCCTCGAAGAACAGCGTCTTCGCCGGCCCGAACAACATCGCCTACTCGGCCACGAAGGCCGACCAGGCCCATCAGGTGCGGCTGCTCGCGGTCGAGCTCGGCGAGCACGGCGTGCGCGTGAACGGCATCAATCCCGACGGCGTCGTGCGCGGATCCGGGATCTTCGCGTCGGGCTGGGGCGCGAACCGCGCTGCGACCTACGGCGTCGCCGAGGAGGACCTCGGCCAGTTCTACGCGAACCGCACCATCCTCAAGCGCGAGGTCGTCCCCGAGAACGTCGCCGACGCGGTCTACGTGCTCACCGGTCCCGAGCTCAGCCGCACCACGGGCCTGCACATCCCCGTCGACTCCGGCGTCGCCGCCGCGTTCCTGCGTTGAGCGCGATGCACGACGTACGCGGCCTGCGGATGCGCGGAGCCCTCCGAGTGCACGGCTTCGTACCGAGCGCACCGGACGTTCGCGCGGATAGGTCGTGCGCTCGACAGCTTCCCGTGCCCTCGGTGCAAGGGACGGCGAGATGAGCGCCGCGCAGACCCCCCGCGCATTCGCCGCCGTCGATCTCGGCGCCACGAGCGGACGCGTCATGATCGGCCGGGTCGGAGAGGGCCTGCTCGCGCTCGAGCAGGTGGCACGGTTCCCGAACGGGCCCGTGCGGCGCCCCGACGGCCTGCACTGGGACTTCGAAGCGCTCATGGCGCACGTCGTCGAGGGCCTCGCCGAAGCGGTGCGCCGCGAGCCCTCGATCGAGAGCATCGGCATCGACACCTGGGCGGTCGACTACGGGCTGCTCCACGACGACGCGCTCCAGGGCGAGCCGTTCCACTACCGCGACGACCGCGGCGCCCGCGGCGTCGGCATCGTGCACGCCCTGGTGCCGTTCGCCGAGCTGTACGCCCGCAACGGCCTGCAGTTCCTGCCGTTCACCACGCTCTACCAGCTCGCCGCGGACGACCGTGCGGCCGAGGCCGGGACCCTGCTGCTCGTCCCCGACCTCGTCGCCCACCGGCTCACGGGCGCCCGCGTCACCGAGCGCACGAACGCCTCGACCACGGGGCTGCTCGGCGTGCACGACCGGGAATGGGACGTCGCGCTCGCGGAACGGATCGGGATCCGCTCCGACCTGCTGCCGCCGCTCATCGACCCGGGACAGCGGATCGGGCGCCTGCTCCCGGCCGTCGCGGCGCGGATCGGGGCGGATCTGCCCGTCGTCGCGGTCGGCTCCCACGACACGGCCTCCGCGGTCGTCGCCGCCCCCCTGGCCTCCCCCTCGTCCGCCTACATCTCCTGCGGCACCTGGGGCCTGGTCGGCCTCGAGCTCGACGCCCCCGTGCTCACCCAGGCCGCGCGCGACGCGGGCTTCACGCACGAGCTCGGGGTCGACGGACGGATCCGCTTCCTGCACAACGTGACGGGACTGTGGCTGCTCACCGAGACCGTGCGTGCCTGGGAGGCCGAGGACGGCGCACCCCTCGATCTTCCGGAGCTCCTGATGCGGGCCGCTGCCGCGGACCCTCGCGTACCCGTGTTCGACGCGAACGATCCGTCGCTGAGCGCCCCCGGCGACATGCCCGCGCGCATCGGCGCCGTCGTCCGTGCCTCCGGAGCCGAGCCTCCCACCGACCGCGCCGCGTTCGTCCGCATGGTCGTCGAGTCGATCGCCCAGGCGTTCGCCGACGCCTTCGGAACCGCGGCGGAGCTCACCGGCCGGACGATCGAGGAGATCCACCTCATCGGCGGCGGATCCCTCAACCGGCTGCTCTGCCAGGCGACCGCGGATCGATCCGGCCTGCCCGTGCTCGCGGGGCCGGTGGAGGCCACCGCGCTCGGCAACGTGCTCGTGCAGGCGCGCGCGGCCGGGGTTTTCGGCGCGGATGCCTCCCTCGAGGAGCTGCGGGGCCTGGTGCTCCGCACGCAGCCGCCCGTGCGCTACGCGCCGCGGCGCTGAGCCGGCGTCGCCGCAGCCAGGCCCGGCGCGGCGCCCTTCGCAGCACCCTGGGGTCAGGTCGCGATGCGGGCGATCCGGGCTTCGAGCCCGTGCCAGTCCTGCGCCGGGGCGTGCGCGGCGGGCGGATCCGGCAGGAGCCGCACCGGCGCATGGCGGTACGTGCCCGCGACGATCGGGGCGGGCAGCAGTACCGCCGAGGGTGCAGCGGCGACGGCGGGCTGCGCGAGCCCTTCGGCCCCCGGTGCCTGCGCGTCGTCCCGCGACGACTGCGCCGCTTCGGGAGCGACCACGTCGTAACCGCTGTCCCGCGGAACGGACGACTCGGACACTTCCGCAGGCTCCGCGGGCTTCACGGATGTACCGAGCCCGAACGCGCCCAGCACCTCATCGCGCACCTCCGCGATCGTCGAGCCCTCGCGGTCGCGGAAGTCCACGATCAGGTCGGCCTCCGCCTGCGCGGCCAGCGACCGGCGGGTGTCCGTGAACCCGCTCTCGCCCCGGCGCAGCTCGACCTCGACGCCGCCGCGATCCCGCACGATCGAGCGGCGCAGCGTGCCCTCTGGCGCGGGGACGGAGACGAGGCGGATCCCTCGATCCTGCAGCGCCGTGCGGATCCTGTCGCCGTCGGCGTCCTCCGCGACCGGCGCGACGACGGTCAGCACAAGACCGTGACCGCGCAAGGACGCGGCGAGCTCCACGGCGTCGCCGGTCACGCTCTCGCGCACCCCGCCCGGATCGCGGATCTCATCGACCCGCGCCTCGCCCACGACCACCACGCGATGCTCGGTCATGCCGCCCCCATCTCCCCGGATGGCTCCGGAGTTCTCCCCAGGCTACTCCGGAGCGCCGCTCGGACCGGCGAACCCTGAGCCCTATCCTGGCGCCATGAAGACACGCAGCGTCGCGGTCGCTCTCACCGCGCTCGCCCTCGCCGCCGCGCTGGCCGCGTGCAGCCCCACGACCCCCGGCGCCGCCTCCGGAGAGACCCCCACGGCCTCCGGATCCGGCACCGCATCGTCGACGAAGACACCGTCCCCCGGAAAGAGCTCATCGCCGACGCCGACTCCGACATCGACCCCGGTCGCACTGCCGAAGGACTGCACGGCGATCCTGTCCGCCGAGGTGCGCTCCCAGCTCGGCGACACGCCGTTGAACTCCCCTGTGTTCGGCCCCAGCGGCGTGCAGTCAGACGGGAGCCTGATCTGCATCTGGGCGGATCCGAAGGCCGATACGACGAACATCACCACGACGATCTCCCGCAAGGCCCGTGGCGAGGCGCCGGACATGCTGAACGGCCTCGTCAAGACCGAGGGCTACAGCTGCTACACGCCGGACAAGGGCACCCGCTGCGAGAAGGAGTGGCAGGACACGAAGTATCCGGTCACCGACGGCCGCACGCTGTTCTGGCGCGACGACGTGCTCGTCGACACCCGCTATTCCAACCTCGCCCCGACGGGTTACACCTCGAGCATCGTGGCGAGCATTTTCCCCTGAACCCGTTCCCGCATGCGGGATCGCGAAGACCCCCGGATCCGTATGGATCCGGGGGTCTTCGTCAGACGATCAGTCCGTCAGCACTCAGTTATAGGTGCCGGGGGTGATGTCGTCGGTCGAGAACGCGTCGAAGTCGACGTAGCCGAAGTCTCCCTCGGCGTACGCACCGTCGGATGCGAAGATCCGGTTCGGGTAGCGCTCGCTCTTGGCCTCCTCGGTCGCCTCCACCGTGATGTCGCGGTAGCGGCGCAGGCCGGTCCCCGCGGGGATCAGCTTTCCGATGATGACGTTCTCCTTGAGGCCGACCAGCGGGTCGCTCTTGCCCTCCATGGCGGCCTGCGTGAGCACGCGGGTCGTCTCCTGGAAGGACGCGGCCGACAGCCACGACTCGGTCGCGAGCGACGCCTTCGTGATACCCATCAGCTCCGGGCGACCGGACGCCGGGCGCTTGCCCGCCGCGACGGTCGCACGGTTGACGTCCTGGTAACGACGGGCGTCGAGCATCTCGCCGGGCAGCAGGGTCGTGTCGCCGTGGTCGACAACGGTGACCTTGCGCAGCATCTGGCGAACGATGACCTCGATGTGCTTGTCGTGGATCGGCACGCCCTGGGAGCGGTACACGCCCTGCACGCCGTTGACGAGGTAGCGCTGCACCTCGCGGGCGCCCATGACGCGCATGACCTCCTTGGGGTCGAGCGTTCCGACCTGGAGCGGCTCGCCGACGACGACGTGCTGGCCGTCCTCGACGAGGAGCGTCGCACGCTTCAGCACCGGGTAGACCACTTCCTCGTCGCCGTTGTCAGGTGTGAGGATGACCTTCTTCGACTTGTCGGTCTCCTCGATCGTGATGCGGCCATCGGCCTCGGCGATCGGGGAGGCGCCCTTCGGGGTACGCGCCTCGAAGAGCTCCTGCACGCGGGGCAGACCCTGCGTGATGTCACCGGCGGAGGCGAGGTGGAAGGTACGCATCGTCAGCTGCGTTCCGGGCTCACCGATCGACTGGGCCGCGATGATGCCGACGGCCTCACCGATGTCCACCGTCTTGCCGGTGGCCAGCGAGCGGCCGTAGCACTGCGCGCAGACGCCGACGGCCGAGTCGCAGGTCAGCACGGAGCGGACCTTGATGGTCTCGACGCCGAGCGCGACCAGCTTGTCGATGAGCACGTCGCCGACGTCCTCACCGGCGCTGGCGAGAACCTCGCCGGACTCGTTCACGACGTCGGACGCGAGCGTACGGGCGAACACGGAGTTCTCCACGTTCGCGTCGCGCACCAGCTCGCCGGCGCTGTTCGGCGCGGCGATCGGCAGCTCCAGGCCCTTCGACGTGCCGCAGTCGTCCTCACGGATGATGACATCCTGCGAGACGTCCACCAGACGACGAGTCAGGTAACCCGAGTCGGCGGTGCGCAGAGCGGTGTCGGCGAGACCCTTACGGGTACCGTGCGTGGCGATGAAGTACTCCGCCACCGACAGGCCCTCGCGGTACGAGGAGATGATCGGACGCGGGATGAGCTCACCCTTGGGGTTGTTCACCAGACCGCGCATACCCGCGATGTTACGGATCTGCAGCCAGTTACCACGGGCGCCAGAGGACACCATCCGGTTGATGGTGTTGTCCACCGGGAAATTCGCCATCATGGCCGCCTGGACGTCGTCCGTCGCCGCGGTCCAGATCTGGATGAGCTCCCGACGACGCTCGGCGTCGGTGATGAGGCCCTTGTCGTACTGGCCCTGCACCTTCTCGGCCTGCTTCTCGTAGCCCGCGACGATCTCGCCCTTGTTCGGCGGGGTGACCACGTCGCTGAGCGCGACGGTCACGCCGGAACGCGTGGCCCAGTAGAAGCCGGCGTCCTTGATCCTGTCCAGCGACGCAGCCGTCTCGACCTTCGGGTACTCCTCGGCCAGCTTGTTGACGATCTGGGACAGCTTGCCCTTGTCGGCGACGCCGCGCACGAAGGGGTAGCCCTTCGGCAGCGTGTCGTTGAAGATCGCCTGGCCGAGCGAGGTGTCCATGAGACCGTGGCGCTCGTAGCCCTCGGGGGCCTCGCCCTCGAGGAACGTCAGACCCGGGATGCGGATGCGGACCTTGGCCTGCAGATCGAGGGTTCCCTCGTCCTTCGCCAGGATCGCCTCGCCCACGGAGCCGAACGCACGACCCTCGCCGACCGCACCGTCCTTGACCGTGGTCAGGTGGTGGAGGCCGATGATCATGTCCTGCGAGGGCAGGGTGACCGGGCGGCCATCGGACGGCTTGAGGATGTTGTTCGAGGCGAGCATCAGCACGCGGGCCTCGGCCTGAGCCTCGACCGAGAGCGGCAGGTGCACGGCCATCTGGTCACCGTCGAAGTCGGCGTTGAACGCCGCGCAGACGAGCGGGTGCAGCTGGATGGCCTTGCCCTCGACGAGCTGAGGCTCGAAGGCCTGGATGCCCAGGCGGTGCAGGGTGGGGGCGCGGTTCAGCAGCACGGGGCGCTCGCGGATGATCTCCTCGAGCACGTCCCAGACCTCGGGGCGCATGCGCTCGACGGCGCGCTTGGCGGCCTTGATGTTCTGCGAGTGGCCCAGGTCGATCAGGCGCTTGATCACGAACGGCTTGAACAGCTCGATCGCCATCGTCTTCGGCAGACCGCACTGGTGCAGCTTGAGCTGCGGTCCGACGATGATGACCGAACGGCCCGAGTAGTCCACGCGCTTGCCGAGCAGGTTCTGGCGGAAGCGCCCCTGCTTTCCCTTCAGCATGTCGCTGAGGGACTTCAGGGCGCGGTTGCCGGTGCCCGTGACGGGACGACCGCGGCGGCCGTTGTCGAACAGCGCGTCGACGGCCTCCTGCAGCATGCGCTTCTCGTTGTTCACGATGATCTCGGGGGCGCCGAGGTCGATCAGACGACGAAGACGGTTGTTGCGGTTGATCACGCGGCGGTACAGGTCGTTCAGGTCGCTGGTCGCGAAGCGGCCACCGTCCAGCTGCACCATCGGGCGCAGCTCCGGCGGGATCACCGGAACGACGTCGAGCACCATGGCGGCCGGGCTCATGCCGGTCTCCAGGAACGAGTTCACGACCTTGAGGCGCTTGATCGCACGGATCTTGCGCTGACCCTTGCCCTCGGAGATCTGCAGGTGCAGCTTCTCCGACTCGGCGGCGAGGTCGAAGGCCGCGAGGCGGCGCTGGATCGCCTCGGCGCCCATGTGGGCCTCGAAGTACTGGCCGAACCGGTCCTGCAGCTCGTGGAAGACATCGTCCTCGGGACGGAGGGCGCCGACCTCGAGGGTGCGGAAGTCCTCCCACACGCGCTCGAGCTTGACGATCGACTCGTCAGCACCCTTGCGGATCAGGGACATCTCCTTCTCGGCGGCGTCCTTGACCTTCTTCTTGGCGTCGGCCTTGGCCCCCTCGGCCTCGAGGGCCGCGAGCTCCTCCTCCAGCTTGAGCATGCGCTCGGCGATCTTGGCGTCGCGGCGGTCGCCGAGCGTCTTCAGCTCGAGACGGATGTTGTTCTCCTGGGTCGCCAGGTCGCGGTGACGCGCATCCGCATCCACCGAGATGACCATGTACGCGGCGAAGTAGATGACCTTCTCGAGGTCCTTCGGCGCCATGTCCAGCAGGTATCCGAGGCGCGAGGGAACGCCCTTGAAGTACCAGATGTGGGTGACGGGCGCGGCGAGCTCGATGTGGCCCATCCGCTCACGGCGCACGGAGCTCTTGGTGACCTCCACGCCGCATCGCTCGCAGACGATTCCCTTGAAGCGGACGCGCTTGTACTTGCCGCAGGCGCACTCCCAGTCGCGGCTCGGGCCGAAGATCTGCTCTCCGAAGAGGCCGTCCTTCTCGGGCTTCAGCGTGCGGTAGTTGATGGTCTCGGGCTTCTTGACCTCACCGTAGGACCACTTGCGGATGTCGTCGGCAGTGGCAAGGCCGATGCGAAGCTCATCGAATGTGTTTGACTCGAGCACTAGTTCTCCTGTGTCGGAATTCTTTTTGAGAAGATCGATGCTTCGTCAGGCTCGGGAACGCAGCGTCCCCGAGCCTGACGAAGGGTCAGATCTCGTCGATCGAGGCGGACTCGAAGCGGCTGGAGATGTTGATCCCCAGCTCCTCGGCGGCGCGGAAGGCCTCGTCGTCGGTGTCGCGGAGGTTGACCGTCGTGCCGTCGGCCGAGAGGACCTCGACGTTCAGGCAGAGCGACTGCATCTCCTTCATGAGCACCTTGAACGACTCCGGGATGCCCGGCTCCTGGATGTTCTCGCCCTTGACGATCGCCTCGTAGACCTTGACGCGGCCGAGGATGTCGTCGGACTTGATCGTGAGGAGCTCCTGCAGCGCGTATGCGGCGCCGTAGGCCTCGAGCGCCCACACCTCCATCTCACCGAAGCGCTGGCCACCGAACTGGGCCTTACCGCCGAGCGGCTGCTGGGTGATCATCGAGTAGGGGCCCGTCGAACGCGCGTGGATCTTGTCGTCGACCAGGTGGTGGAGCTTCAGGATGTACATGTAGCCCACGGCGATCTGCCCCGGGAACGGCTCGCCGGAGCGGCCGTCGAACAGGAGGGTCTTACCGGTCGAGTCGATCAGGCGCACGCCGTCACGGGTCGGCAGCGTCGAGTCGAGCAGACCGGTGATCTCCTCCTCGCTGGCGCCGTCGAACACCGGGGTCGCGAGCTTGGTGCCGGGGGCGACCTCGTACGCCTCCTCGGGAAGGCGCGCCGCCCACTCCGGAGTGCCCTCGATCTTCCAGCCCTGCGCCGCGATCCACCCGAGGTGGGTCTCCAGCACCTGGCCGAAGTTCATGCGACCGGGGATGCCGAGCGGGTTCAGGATCACGTCGACCGGGGTGCCGTCGGCGAGGAACGGCATGTCCTCGACCGGCAGGATCTTCGCGATGACGCCCTTGTTGCCGTGGCGGCCGGCGAGCTTGTCGCCCTCGGTGATCTTGCGCTTCTGGGCGATGAAGACCACGACACGGCGGTTGACGCCGGAGCCGAGCTCGTCGTCGCCGTCCTCGGCGTTGAACTCCTTGACCGCGATGACGGTGCCCTGCTCGCCGTGCGGCACCTTCAGGGAGGTGTCGCGGACCTCGCGGCTCTTCTCGTTGAAGATCGCGCGGAGCAGGCGCTCCTCGGCCGAGAGCTCGGTCTCGCCCTTCGGCGTGACCTTTCCGACGAGGATGTCGCCGGGGCGGACCTCGGCGCCGATGCGGATGATGCCGCGCTCGTCGAGGTCCTTCAGGAGCTCGGGGCTGACGTTGGGGAGGTCACGGGTGATCTCCTCCTTGCCGAGCTTCGTGTCGCGCGAGTCGACCTCGTACTCCTCGATGTGGATCGAGGAGAGGGTGTCGTCCTTCACCAGGTCCTGGCTGAGGATGATCGCGTCCTCGAAGTTGTGACCCTCCCACGTCATGAAGGCGACGAGGAGGTTCTTGCCGAGCGCGAGCTCGCCGTTCTCCGTGGCGGGACCGTCGGCGATGACCTCGCCGACCTCGACACGCTCACCGGCCGAGACGACGACCTTCTGGTTGTACGAGGTGCCGTGGTTCGAGCGGTCGAACTTGCGGAGGTAGAACTCCTGCGTGCCGCCCTCGTCGAGCATGACCACGACGCGGTCCGCGGAGACCTCGGAGACGACGCCCGCCTTGTCGGCGGTGATCACGTCACCGGCGTCGATGGCGGCGTAGCCCTCCATACCGGTGCCGACATACGGCGACTCGGAACGGAGCAGCGGCACGGCCTGGCGCTGCATGTTGGCGCCCATGAGCGCGCGCTGCGCGTCGTCGTGCTCGAGGAACGGCACGAGCGAGGTCGCGACCGACACCATCTGGCGCGGGGAGACGTCGATGTAGCCGATCTCCTCCGGGAGGAACATGTCGACCTCGCCGGATCCGCCCTTCGGACGTGCCAGCACGTGCGCCTCGGTGAAGCCGCCGTCCGCGTCGAGCGGGGCGTTCGCCTGGGCGATGTTGAAGTCGACCTCCTCGGCGGCGGTCAGGTAATCGATGTGCTCGGTGACCTTGCCGCCCTCGACCTTGCGGTACGGGGTCTCGATGAAACCGAACGAGTTGATCCGCGCGAACGTGGCGAGCGAGCCGATCAGACCGATGTTCGGGCCTTCCGGGGTCTCGATCGGGCACATGCGGCCGTAGTGCGACGGGTGCACGTCACGGACCTCGACGCCGGCGCGATCGCGGCTCAGACCACCGGGGCCGAGGGCCGAGAGGCGGCGCTTGTGGGTCAGACCCGCGAGCGGGTTGTTCTGGTCCATGAACTGCGACAGCTGCGAGGTGCCGAAGAACTCCTTGATCGCGGCGACGACGGGGCGCACGTTGATCAGGGTCTGCGGGGTGATCGCCTCGATGTCCTGCGTGGTCATGCGCTCGCGGACGACGCGCTCCATGCGGGACAGGCCGGTGCGGACCTGGTTCTGGATGAGCTCGCCGACGGCGCGGATGCGACGGTTGCCGAAGTTGTCGATGTCGTCGGTCGCGAGACGGATCTCCGCCTTCTTGCCCGAGCGGATGCCCTCGAAGGTCTCCACGTTCGCGTGCAGGCGCACCAGGTACTTGATCGTCTCGACGACGTCCTTGACCGTGAGGACGGACTCGTCCAGCGGGGTGTCCAGGCCGAGCTTCTGGTTGATCTTGTAGCGACCCACCTTGGCCAGGTCGTAGCGCTTGGCGTTGAAGTAGAAGTTGTCCAGGAGCGCGCGGGCGGCCTCGGCGGCGACCTGCTCGCCCGGACGGAGCTTGCGGTAGATGTCGCGGAGCGCGTCCTCCTTGGTGAGGATCGTGTCCTTCGCCAGGGTCTCCTCGATCGAGGCGAAGCCGGCGAACTCGGCGAGGATCTCCTCGCTGGTCAGGCCCAGCGCCTTGAGGAAGACGGTGACGGACTGCTTGCGCTTGCGGTCGATGCGCACGCCGACCTGGTCGCGCTTGTCGATCTCGAACTCGAGCCAGGCGCCGCGGGACGGGATGACGCGCGCGGAGACGATGTCCTTGTCGCTCGTCTTGTCGGGGGACTTGTCGAAGTAGACGCCCGGGGAGCGGACCAGCTGCGAGACGACGACGCGCTCGGTGCCGTTGATGATGAACGTGCCCTTGGCGGTCTGCAGCGGGAAGTCGCCCATGAAGACCGTCTGGGTCTTGATCTCACCGGTCTGGTGGTTCATGAACTCGGCCTCGACGTAGAGCGGGGCCGCGTAGGTCTTGCCGCGCTCCTTGCACTCCTCGATGGAGTACTTCTCGGGCTCGAGGTACGGGTTCGTGAACGAGAGCTGCATGGTCTCGCTCAGGTCCTCGATCGGGGAGATCTCCTCGAAGATCTCCTCCAGGCCGCTGGCCTGGGCGAGGTCCTTGCGGCCGGCCTTCTTGGCCTCCGCGACGCGCTGCTTCCAGGCCTCGTTGCCCACGAGCCAGTCGAAGGACTCGGTCTGCAGGGCGAGCAGGTCGGGGACCGTCAGCGTGTCGGAGATCTTGGCGAACGAGAGGCGGGAGTAGCCGCGTCCGTTCTTGATGGTGGTGGGGGTGGATGCGTTGCGAGCAGCAGCCAAGGGAATAACCTCCGTGAGCCCCGAAGGGCGTCTCGATTCCTCGTCGTCAGGTGAGTGCGCCGCGTCACACGGCCGCACGCTGAAGGCGCTCTGTCGAGGAGCGAGGACGTACGGAGTCTGCCGACCACCATATGAGGGCAGGGAGGAGCGAGGCGCAAATATCCACTATAGGCCCGATATCGCGACATGTCCAGCGCGATTCTTGACCTTCTGCCCCGAGGGGGGTATAACCACGAGCGCGCGGCGCCCGGACGCGTGGATGTCACAGGGATCCGGTATCGTCGCGAGCGTGCCCGAAACACCGTTGATCGCCTGCTTCGGCGAGGGCCTGGTGGCGCTCGTGCCCACCACGGCCGGTCCGCTGGAGAGCAATCGGACGTTCCAGCGCTCCCTGGCGGGCGCCGAGTGGAACGTCGCGCTCGCGGTCGCCTCGGCCGGCTCCGGTGCCGCCGTGATCTCCCGGGTGGGCGATGACGGCTTCGGCCGCTTCCTGCTCGCCGAGCTCGCGCAGCACGGCGTGGACGCCTCCGCGGTCGAGATCGACCCCGCGGCTCCCACGGGGCTCTACGTGAAGGAGCTCTCCGCCGAGGGCGAGGGGCCGGTGCAGAGCGCCATGCACTACTACCGGGCCGGATCCGCGGGCAGCCGGATCTCCCCCGCGACGCTGCGAACCCCCGCCGCGGAGCGGGTGCTCGCCGACGCGGCGCTCGTGCACACGACCGGGATCACCCCCGCGCTGTCCGACGGCGCCCGCGCCGCCCAGGACGAGCTGTTCGCGGAGCGCGGCGACCGGCTGATCGGCTTCGACGTGAACTGGCGCCCTGCGCTCTGGCAGGGCCGCGAGGACGAGGCGCGAGAGCTGCTCGGCGGCTACCTCGCCGCGGCCGACGTGGCGCAGTGCAGCGCGCACGACGCCGAGGCCGTCTTCGGCACCGGGGATCCGGACCGCTTGCGTGCGCTGTTCCCCGGCCCGAGGCACCTCGTCGTCACGCGGGACGACGGCGCCACCGCGTTCGACGGCGCCGAGCGCGCCGACGCCCCCGCCGTGCCCTCGACCGTGATCGAGACGATCGGCGCCGGCGACGCCTTCGCCGCGGGCTTCCTCGCCGGGGTGCTCAGCGGGCTGTCGCTGAGCGGCTGCGTGGCCAGGGCCAACCGCATCGCGACCCGCGCGCTGGGCAGCACCCGCGACCACGTGGGCTGAGCAGGGCCGCCCACCGGCGCCGGGCAGGGCCCTGTCAGGCGCCGCGCACCGCGCGGCGGGTCGCGCGCAGCGGCGCCGTCACGGTCTCCCCGCGGTGCTGCACCACGCGCACGAACAGCAGGTCGAGCACCGCGAGCTGCGCGATCCTGCTCGACATCGCGGCCATCCGCAGCGGCGATTCCTTGGCGCGCGTGCCGAGCACCACGTCGGCCACGACCGTGATCGGGGATCCTGGGGCGTTGGTCAGGGCGACCACGAAGGCCCCGGCCGCGCGCGCCACCTCGGCCGCCCTGATCGTCTCCGCCGTCGCACCCTCATGGGAGACCGCCAGGATGACGTCCTCGGTCCCGAGCAGCGAGGCGCCCGTGATCGCGATGTGCGGATCCGGTGAGTGCACGGCGACGCATCCGATCCGGGCGAGCTTGAGCTGCATGTCCTGCGCGGTGAGCGAAGAGGCGCCCTGCCCGAACAGGTGCACCTGCCTCGCGCCCGCGATCGCGACCGCGACGCGGTCCAGCGCCGCGAAGTCGAGACCCGCGACGGTGTGCTCGATCGCGCCGATCTCGCTCGCCGCCAGCTTGGCCGCCACGGCCTCCACCGGGTCGCCGGGGTCGATGACCGCATCGACGAAGCCGAAGCGCTCCTGTTCGGCCTGCGCACGCGCCACGGCGCCCGCGAAGGCGACGCGCAGCTCGCGGTAGCCGCTGAAGCCCAGCGTCTGCGCGAAGCGCGCGACGGTCGACAAAGAGGTGCGGCAGAGCTGCGCGAGGTCCGTGATGGCGAGATCCACGACGAGGGTCGGATCCGCGAGCACGCGCTCCGCGACCCTCGCCTCGGCGGCGCTCAGCCGCGGCAGTGCCCCGCGCACCACGGCGAAGACGTCCGCGTCCATCACACCCCTTCTGCCTCCCGAAGAGAGCGGATCATCGCACGGAGCCGACGAGCCTCTCCCTCGCGAGCTCGGCGCCGATCCTACTCGCAGAACCCACCTCGATCACGGGCACGCCCGCATCCTCCGCGGGCAGGCCGACGTTGACGGCCACGACCTCGGCCGCGCGCGCGGCGAACACGGCGACGAGCGCACGCTGCGCGGGGTCCGTGTCGATCCGGTCGACGAGCAGCGCGATCCGCCGGCCGTCGGCCTGCGCGAGTGCCGCATCGACGGCCGCGTCGCGCTGGGTCTCGTCCAGATGCGCGGAGTCGAGCCGCACGGTCGCCGCTCCCGCGGCGAGCGCCTCCGACACGTAGCCGGCGGCGCTGTCCACGGCGAGCGTCGAGCTGCGGCGGGCATCGACCACGAACGGAGAGTCCGCGACCTTCAGCTCCCCTCGTACGCGCAGCGCGCGGCGCACGATGCCGGCAGCGTCGTAGGCGTCGACCTCCGCGGCCTCCGCGGGGGTCGCGGCCTCGGCGAGCTTCGCCGCGAGCCGCGCCACCCTGGCACCGGCCTCGAGCACCCTTTCGCGGGACAGCGAGCCGTCCCGGAGCGCGGCGACGATCGCGTCCCGCGCCGTGCGGTAGTCGTGCTCGTCCTGATCCGGCAGGGCCGCCGCACCGGGGTTCGTCGGATTGCCGATGCAGAGGAGGTCGGCGCCCGCGGCGAGCGCGAGAACTCCTCCCCCGCCGATCCCGACGGACTCGCGGATCGCGGCCATGTCGAGGGCGTCGGTGATGATGACGCCGTCGAACCCGGCCTCCCGCAGCATGCCCAGCACGCGCGGGTTGAGGGTAGCGGGCTCCTCGCCCCAGGCGGGGACCACGATGTGCGCGGTCATCACGGCGTCCACGCCCGCGGCGATCGCGGCGCGGAACGGCGCGAGGTGCACGCGCTCGATCTCGGCCGGATCCACCGCGATGCGCGGAAGGTCGTGGTGGGAGTCGACGTGCGTGTCGCCGTGCCCGGGGAAGTGCTTGACGCAGGCGGCCACGCCGCCCGTCTGCACGCCCTCGACGGCGGCGACCACGTGCCGCGACACCAGGTCCGCGTCGGCGCCGAATGCGCGCACGCCGATGACCGGGTTGCGCGGATCCGTGTTCACGTCCGCCACCGGCCCCAGGACGACGTCGGCGCCCACGGCGCGCACGCGCCGGGCGAGCTCCGCTCCGGTCGCCTCGGTCGCGGTCACGTCGTCGAGCGCGCCGAGCTGCGCGGCGCCGGGGAGGGTGGATCCGGTCGCGGCCTCGAGCCGGGTGACGCTGCCGCCCTCCTCGTCGATGCCGATGAGCGCCTGCGGGTTCGCGGCACGGATCCCGGCGCTCAGGGCGGCGAGGTCGGGACCGATGTTCTGCGCGAAGTAGACCACGCCGGCCAGCCCGTGGTGCAGCGCCGTGTCGAGCCACGCCGGCACCGTGCGGCCGTAGAAGCCCGGCCACAGCACCGCGTTCGCGAGGCGCTCGAGCTCCGCCGTCCCGGCGTCGCCCTCGGAAACGTCGTCGTTCGCCTCTGCCACGCTCATCCCTTCACCGCTCCCGCGACGAGTCCCGAGGACAGGCGCCGCTGCACGATCACGAAGAAGATCATGACAGGCAGGGTGATGAGAGTGGAAGCGGCCATGATGCTCCCCCAGTCGTTGGAGTACTGGCCGAAGAACGACTTCAGCCCGATCGAGACCGTGTACTGGTCGGTCGCGCCGCCCAGCATCGTCATCGCGAAGATGAACTCGTTCCACGCGGTGATGAAGCTGAACACGCTCGTGGCCACGAGGCCCGGCATCACGAGGGGCAGCAGCACGGAGCGGAACATCCGCCACCAGCTCGCTCCGTCGATGTACGCGGCCTCCTCGAGCTCGACGGGGACCGCCTGCACGAAGCCGCGCAGCATCCAGATCCCGAAGGCGAGAGAGAGCGCCACGTACACGACCATGAGGCCGAGGATGCTGTTCAGCAGGCCGAGGCTCTTCACCTGCAGGAACAGCGGGATGACGAGCGCCTCCAGCGGCACCATCTGCGCGATGAGGATCATCAGCAGGATCGCGGTGCGGAACTTGAAGCGGAAGCGCGCGACGGCCACGGCGGCGAGCAGGCAGACGAAGCCGCTCACGAGGACCGTGACGAGCGCGACGATCACGGAGTTGCGCAGGAACGTCGCGAAGCCGCCGTCCGTGAGCACGAAGGCGAAGTTGTCGAGGGTGAACTCCTTGGGCAGGAGCGACTGCCCGCCGCTCGAGGCCTTCTTGTCGAAGGCGCTGGAGACCATCCAGTACACCGGGAACAGCGTGAAGAGCATCACGGCGACGACCGCGATCGCGATGCCGATGCGTCCGAGGATCGGATGACGGGATTTCACAGCTCTTCCTCCTTCATGAGGGAGCGGATGTACACGATCGTGATCCCGAGCAGGACCAGAGTGAGCAGCACCGCGAGCGCGGCGCCGAAGCCGTAGCGGTTCTGACCGAACGACTCGACGTACGACCACACACCCAGGTTCAGCACGGTGCGGTTGCCGCCGTTGCCGCCCGGCATCAGATAGACCTGCGCGAAGACCTTGAAGTCCCAGATCGTGGACAGGATGATCACGACGGAGAACACGGGCTTGAGAGTGGGGAAGATGATCTTCCAGAACCGCCGCCAGGCGCCGGCGCCGTCCAGGGCCGCTGCCTCGAGCATCTCCTTGGAGACGCCGAGCAGACCCGCGAGCACGGTCACGGCGACGAACGGGAAGCCGTGGTGCACGACGTTCAGCAGCACGATCGCGTAGAACGACCACTGGTTCGTGAACCAGTTGACCTGTCCGTCGATGAGACCGAGGTCCTTGAGCACCGAGTTGAACACGCCCTTGTCGGCGTCGAAGATCCACACCCACACATAGGTTCCGGTGACGGCGGGCATCGCCCAGGCGACCATGATGCAGCTGGAGACGATCGTGCGCCACACCGTGCCGAGGCGGGCCAGCAGCAGCGCGACCAGCGTGCCGACGGTGACGGTGACGAAGACGGCGACCACGGCGAAGCCCACCGTGTTCGGCAGGACCACGGTCCACAGCGTCTTGTCGGTGAGCGCCTCGACGTAGTTGTCGAACCCGATGAAGTTGGTCCGGCCGGTGTTGATCTCCCGCAGGCCGTAGTCCTGCAGCGAGTAGATCACGACCTGGACGAGGGGCCACAGCATGAGCGTGGCCAGGATGAACAGGCCGGGTGCGAGCAGCAGCCACGGCCGCGCGGTCACCCAGCTGAGCTTCTTCTTCCGCGACGGCGGGCCGCCGGCCGCGGCCTCGGAGCGGGACTCCGAGGACGCGGCCGGTCGTGGTGCGTGCACCGTGGACATACGGGGATCCGATTACTTCTTGTTGAGCAGGTCGGTCATCTCGGTCGCGGCGTCCTTCGAGGCCGTCGCGACGTCCTTCTGACCGCTGAGGATCGCCTGGATCATCGAGTTGGTGGTCTTCTTCGCCTGCACGGCGCCGAAGTTCGGGGTCACCGG
The DNA here is from genome assembly GCF_000956505.1 of Microbacterium azadirachtae. Taxonomy (GTDB): domain Bacteria; phylum Actinomycetota; class Actinomycetes; order Actinomycetales; family Microbacteriaceae; genus Microbacterium; species Microbacterium azadirachtae_A. The sequence continues at coordinate 248,762 of NZ_JYIX01000034.1, forward strand.
CACCGAGGCGCCGCCCTCCACCATCTGCTTCGCGAACGGCGCGACCAGCGGGTCCGTCGACTTCAGGGACTCGGCCATGGCCGACTGCACGCCCGGGAAGTAGCCGGTCTCATCCGCCCACTGCGTGGCGAACTTGCCGGTGGTCATCATCTTCACGAACGCCCACGCGAGGTCGGGGTTCTTGGTGTTGTTGAAGATCGACAGGTGCGAGCCGCCGAGGACAGAGGGGGCGATGCCGCCGTCCTTGCCCGGGATGACCGCGGCGCCGATCTTGCCCTTCAGCTCCGGGTTCTTCTCGATGAGCGACTTGGGCGTCCACGATCCGGAGAGCATCATCGCGACGTTGCCCTGGCTGAAGGAGTCACGCAGATCGGTCTCCTTCCAGGTGGTCGCGCCGGCGGAGGAGAAGCCGTGCTTGAGCGCGAGGTCCGTGTAGAACTGGATGCCCTCCTGCGACTTCTTGCTGTCGAGCTGGCTGGTCCACTTCCCGCTCTTGTCGGTGGCGACCTCGCCGCCCGCGCCCCAGACCCACGGGTACACCAGGAACTCGGCGTCGCCCGGAACCGGGAAGGCCATCATCTCGGGGTGCGCGGCCTTGATCTTCTCGCCGGCGGCGACGATGTCGTCCCAGGAGGTCGGCGCCTTGAGGCCGAGCTCGTCGAAGACGTCGGTGCGGTAGACGATCGAGCGCACACCGGCGTACCAGGGCATGCCGTAGAGCTCCTTGTCGTAGGTGCCCGCGACCTTGAGGCCCTCGACGAGGTCCTTGGACAGGCCGCTCTCCGCGTCGACGTACTTGTCGATCGGCAGCAGCGCGCCGGCGTCGGCGAACTCGGCGGTCCAGGTGGTGCCGGTCTCCGCGATGTCGGGGGTGGTGCCGCCGGCGATCGAGGTCACGAAGCGGTCGTGGGCGTCCGCCCACTGCACCTCTTCGACCTTCACGTCTGCGCCGGTCTCCTTCTTGAACTCCGCCGAGACCGCGTCGTAGAACGCGGAGGAGTCGGGGTTCGTGCCCTTCATGATCCAGACGTTGAGCGTCTTGCCCTTGCCGTCGACGGGACCGCTGGTGGCCGCGGGGGTGCTGCCGCCGGAGCAGGCTGCCAGGCCCAGCGTCGCCACGACGCCGAGTGCCGCGACGGACAGAATGCGCTTGTGCATCGGGTGAATCTCCTCTTTGAAATCGCTGGGCGAACGTGCCAGTAGGAAAAAGTATCCACGCTGAACAAACTCTCTGCAAGTTTCTTCCAAGCCTGTGATCGAGCCGTGACCTGCGCGCGTCGACCGCCCTGGGCGCGAGGATCCGCGGGCGGCCGCGCCCGCGGCCGCACCGCCGTAGGCTCATCGCATGGGCAGAGCGCGTGCGAAGGACACCGAGCATCCGGCCGCACGGCTGGCATCGGGCGGGATCGCACGGGTCGTCCCCGCGGAGTTCGGCGGCGGCTTCGAGCTGCTCATCGAGGACACTCCGCAGTCGCATGTCGACCTCGCGGATCCCACCCACCTGCACTTCGAGTACATCGTGCGGATGGGCGCCCTGATCGACCAGCTCGCCTCCCCTGGCGCGCCGATCACGGCCGTGCATCTCGGCGCCGGCGCGATGACCCTCCCCCGCTACATTGCCACGACCAGACCCGGATCCCGCCAGCAGGTCATCGAGCTCGAGGCCCCGCTCGTGGAGCTCGTGCGCGAGCATCTCCCGCTGCCCCGCGGCGCCGCGATCCGGATCCGCATCGGCGACGCCCGCGAAGGCGTGCACCGCCTGCCGCCGGCGCTGAACGGGGCGGTCGACCTCGTCGTCGCCGACGTCTACTCCGGGGCGCAGACCCCCGCGCACCTGACCAGCGTGGAGTTCTACACCGAGCTCGCCCAGCTGCTGGGATCCGCCGGCGTCCTGCTCGTGAACGTCGCCGACGGTCCGGGGCTCGCGTTCGCCCGTCGGCAGGTGGCGACCATCCGCGCGGTGCTTCCAGAGGTCGCGATCCTCGCCGACGCGCAGATCCTGAAGGGGCGCCGCTTCGGCAACCTCGTGCTCGCGGCGTCGAGGGGCCCGCTTCCGGCCGACGCGCTGCCGCGGATCCTCGCCGCGGGTCCGCACCCGGCCAAGCTCGCGCACGGCGCCGAGGTGGTCGCCTTCGCGAAGGATGCGGCGATCGTCACCGACGCGACCGCGGTGGCCTCGCCCCGGCCGGACGCCGGGCTGTTCCTGCGCTGATGCCCTCCCCCTGAGCCGATCCGCGGCGTCAGCGGCCTTTCGATCGGACGCCGGCCACCGGTTTCTCACGGCACGCCCTGGGGCCTTCGCGGATGCGCCGGATCGGGAGGCAGACTGGAGGGCACGGCGAGGCAGTGCAGGAGGACGGGCGCGTGGGCTACATCAAGGGATACGACCCGGACTCTCTGCGCGAGCTGGTGGATCCGGCCGAGTGCGAGGCGCGTCTCGAGGAGATCGCCGACCTGCGCAGCCTGCCGTCGATGCTCGAGCGGGTGTGGCTGCTGAAGGTCCTCGGCCGCCTGGACGACGCCCTCCGCCTCGCGGATGAGGCCGTGCGGCAGGCGCGCATGGCCGGCACCCGCAAGGACCTGCTGCGTGCGCGCGTCCTGCGCGCGACCGTGCAGCAGTACCGCCGCGCGCACGCCTCCGCCGACCACGAGCTGGCCGCCTGCGTGGCCGAGGCGGAGGGACAGGGGTGGGTCCCCATCGCCGCCTTCGCACATCAGCACCGCGGCCGCAACGCCTTCGAGGCCGGCGAATACGACCAGGCCCGCGAGAGCTTCAAGCGCACGGTGTTCCTGCGCCGCGAGGCCGGAGCCGACGACGCGGCGCTGGAGGCGGCGCTGCTCGCCGTCGACACGGTCGAGCGCCGCCGCGACCCCGTCGTCGTCAACGGCTGACGCGGTCTTCGTCGCCCGCTGACCCGGCTCCGCGGACGGAGCGGAGCGCTGATCCGGGCGTTCGCGCCGGAATGTCGCCGGCGTCCCCTAACGTGAATGCATGGCCGAGTTGGAACGAGTCCGGATCTGGGGCGAAGCGCTCATCCGGCTGCATCTCGATCCCACCTGGTCATTCGGCTTCGACAACGCCAAGCGCCGGGCGGGCGCCTGCAACTACCGCGACAAGAGGATCACCGTCTCGCGCTACCTCGCCGCCCGGTTCGACGACGACGAGATCCACCAGGTGCTCCTGCACGAGGTCGCCCATGCCGTCGCCGGCCACGACGCCGCGCACGGCGCGGCCTGGAAGCGGGTCGCCCGGTCCCTGGGCTACGACGGCGGGACGACGCACCATGGCGAGACCGCGACCGACCTCGCCCCGTGGGTGGGCCGCTGCCCGACCGGCCACGTGACGTACCGGCATCGGCGGCCGACGCGGGCGTCCTCGTGCGCGCGCTGCTCGCGGCGCTATGACGAGCGCTTCCTCCTGGTCTGGACCCGCCGCGAGATCACCGCGGCCGACCGCCGGGCGGCGGTGATGCCGCGATGACGACGACCAGCCTGAAGCTGCGGCATGTGCAGTTGAAGTTCCGGATCCCGGCGAGCGCCGACGCCGCCTGGGCCGCGCTGCATTCGCCCGCCGTGCTCACGGCGCTCTACGCGCCGGTGCTCGTGGTCGAGCCGCTCACGCACGAGGACGAGGGCTCGCTGCTGCACAGCGCGGTGCGGCTGCGCCTGTTCGGTCTGGTCACCGTCGGCACGCAGCTGATCGGGGCGTACGACGAGGTCCGCGAGCACAAGGGCGAGACCGTGCGGATCCTCCGCGACAGCGGCATACCGCTCACCGGGCCGCTCTCCTCGCTCGATGTCTGGGACCACCGGATGGCCGTCTCGGAGCTGCCGGACGGCCGGGCGCTCTGGCGCGACCGGCTCGTGTTCGGCGGGCCGGGTTCCCTCCTGCTGCTGCCCGTGCTGTGGGCGGCGTGGCAGTGGCGCGGATGGCGGATCCGCCGCCTCTCCCGCACCTGGGACAGGGCCGCGGAGATCCCCCGCGGCCCTGAGCCCCTCAGTCCGCGGCGAGCGCCTCGACCGGGGCGACGCGGGTGGCGAGGCGGGTCGGGGCGGCGGACGCCACGAGCGTGAGCACGGCCGTGCAGGCCACGATCGCGACCACCGGCACCCACGGCACGACCGGCGGGATGAGCCCCGCCGGCTGGAAGTCGGGCATCGACGGGACCGAACCGAGCAGCGACTGCGCGGCGATCCAGCCGTAGGCGACACCCAGCACGAGGCCTGTCGCGGTGGCGGCGATCGTCACATGCGCCGCCTCCAGCAGCACCATGCGGCGCACCTGGCGGCTGCTCAGCCCGATCGCGCGCAGCAGGCCCAGTTCGCGTCGGCGCTGCACGACGCCGATCGTGAGCAGGTTGACCAGCCCGACCGCGGCGATCACTGCCGACACCGCGACCAGCACCATCATCACGGTGCCGAACGCATCGAACGGGGCGAAGAACCCGGGCGGCAGGTCCTCGGCGCTCGTGCGCACCATGAGCGCCTTGGCCGACTCCAGCGCGACCGCGAACATCGTCACGAGCGTGACACCCATCACGACGCCGATCGCCATCCGGCTCGACCGCTCGGGGTGGCGCAGCGCGTTCTCGGCCGCGAGCCGAGCCGTCGCGCCGCGACCGAAGAGGCGCCCCACGAGCCGCAGCACGGGCGGCATCACGAGCACCGACCCGATCGCGAGCCCGCTGAACGAGAACACCCCGCCGAAGAACGCGACCACGACGCCGAGCGGCGAGGACAGCCCCACCACGACACCGCCGGCCAGCAGCAGGCCGCCGAGCACGAACATCGTGATCGCCCCGAGATGCCTGGTCCCGCCGGCACCGGTCTCGGCGACCGTGCGCTCCGCGGAGCCCGCGAGCGCCTGCAGCGGGGTGACGGTCAGCACGCGCCGTGATCCGGCCCACGCGGCGAGCCACGTGGTCAGTGCCACGCCGACGGCGGGGATCAGCGCCCCCGGCTGCAGCGGCGAGAAGCCCTGCGGCGGATGGTCGAAGGCGAGGGATCCGATCGCCGCGCCGCCCCAGCTCAGCAGAACCCCGGCGGCGAGTCCGAGCACGGCGCCGATGACACCGACCGCGAGGCCCTGCCCCGCGACCTCCGACCGCTGCGACTGCGCCGAAGCGCCGATCAGCCGCATCAGCGCGATGCGGCTGGTGCGGCCGGCGACGATGGTCGCGAACGTGTTGGCGGTCACGATGGCGGCGACGTACATCGCCACGGCGGTGAGCAGCACCGAGAGGATCCGCACCACGTAGGCGAGGGTCTCGCTGTCCCCGAGGAACGGATCGTTCTGCAGCAGGGCGCCCAGGTAGAAGGTGGTGTCGACGAGGATCACGCCGAACGCGGCGGTGAGCGCGGCGACGAACACGCTCGAGCCCATGCCGCGCTCCCGCAGGAACGCGAGACGCGACGGGGTGAGCGGCGTCTCGAGCAGCGTCGGGGCGAGGACGGTCATGCGAGCGCTCCGCTCCGCTGAGCTGCGGGCGCGGGGACGGCGGCCGTGGCAGGCACGGCGGTCATCGCGGGTGCGTCCGTCGGGGCCGGCGCGCCGCCGAAGAGCATGAGCGCGGCGATCTCGTCCGCGGTGCGGCGCGGGTGGTCGGCGACGATCCGGCCGTCGCCGAGGAACAGCACGCGGTCGGCGTAACTGGCGGCGACCGCGTCGTGCGTGACCATCGCGATGGACTGGCCCTGCTCGCGGCTCGCGGTGGAGAGCAGCTGCAGCACTTCGCGCCCTGAGGCGGAGTCGAGGTTGCCGGTGGGCTCGTCCGCGAAGACGAGGTCGGGCGCCGTGGCGAGCGCCCGGGCGATCGCGACGCGCTGCTGCTGCCCGCCGGACAGCTGGTGCGGGCGGTGCCGCAGCCGCGGCCCGATGCCGAGGATCTCGACGAGGGAGTCGATGCGGGCCCGCTCGATCGCGGACGGGCGCCGTCCGTCGAGCTCGAACGGCAGCAGGATGTTGCCGAGCGCGTCGAGGGTCGGCACCAGGTTGAACGCCTGGAAGATGAAGCCCACGCGTCGGCGGCGGAGGATCGTGAGGTCGAGGTCGCCGAGGCCGCTGATCTCGGTGTCGCCGATCCACGCCCGCCCCTGGGTCGGGGTGTCCAGGCCCGCCATGATGTGCATGAGCGTGGACTTGCCGGAGCCGGATGCTCCCATGATCGCCGTGAACTGGCCGCGGCGGATGCCGACGCTGACGTCGTCGAGGGCGCGCACCGCACCCTCGCCCGATCCGTAGGTCTTGGTGAGGTGCTGGACGCGGGCCGCAAGACCCAGGTCGGTCGTCGTGATCTCCATGCCTTCGACGCTAAGGATCCGCCCCCTCCCGCCGCGTCGCTCTCTGGATCCATCCCCGTACATCGCAAGGATGATCCGCCCCGTCCTCCCCGCTCCCGTCTGCGCCCCTCGCTGCTCCCGTCTGCGCCCCTCCCTGCTCCCGTCTGCGCCCCCTCCTACTTCCGAGTCGTCCCTGTGAGCGCACGCCAGGGGGTCCGCTCACAGGGACGACTCGGAAGTGGGGCGGACTCAGGCGGGGGCGCCGGAGGGCGAGGCGGATGAGGAGGATGCGGAGGGTGAGGAGGGGGCGGAGACGCCGCGGCGGAGGAAGCGGGCGAGCAGGATCAGGGCGACGACGCCCGCGACCAGGGCGATCGCGCCGTCGCTGAGGCGCACGCCGACGCCGGCCACCGCGAGGCCGCGAACGACATCGAGGACGATGGACAGCGCACCCCATCCGAAGCCCACCAACCCCACGCCGAGGAACGCCACGGCGCTCGCGACGAGCAGCATGCGACGGTCCTCCCGGGCGATCGGCACGGCGCCACGGAGGCGTCGCACCAGCAGCCAGGCCGCCAGCAGCACGACGCCGAGGATCCCGGCCGCGAGCCGCTCGGAGACGATCTCGTCGGAGTGGTGCATCGCGGCCGCGGCGGCGCAGCTGCCCGCCTGCGGGAAGAAGCCGAGGAAGTCGGCGCACCGCGCGGTCGTGTACGTCACCCCGTTCACATCGCCGGCGAGGAACGCGGGACCCCAGATCGCCTCGAGCGCCCACGAGACCAGCCCGCTGAGCCCGATCACCACGAGGCCCAGCGAGACGACGAGCCACCCGCCGCTGAGCAGCCCCACGGCGCGGCGTCGCGGAGAGCGCGCCTTGGCGACGGCGGCGGGGTCCCCGAATCGTCGCACCGCGAGCTCCGCGGCCTCGGCGGGATCCATCCCCTGCGCCTGCAGCGCCGACTGCGCGTCGCGCAGGTGCCCGTCCGTCTCGGCGAGCAGGCGCCAGGTGTCCTGGCCGGCGCCCAGCCGGTCGGCGAGCCGGGCCACGTAGCGGTCGATCGCGTCGGTCATCTCACACCCCCTGCACGGCCGGGCGGATCGCGGGCGCCGCGAGCGTCGACGCCACGCCGTCGGCGAAGCGCTGCCACGCCCCGGTCTCGCGGGTCAGCTGCGCGGCGCCGGCCGCCGTGATCGCGTAGACCCGGCGCCGGCGGCCGTCGTGCACCCACTCGCTCGTGATCGCACCGGACCTCTCCAGGCGGTGCAGCGCCGGGTACAGCGAGCCCTCCGGCACGTCGAACTCGCCGCCGCTCGCGGTACGCAGCGCCTCGGCGAGCGCGTAGCCGTGGGCGGATCCGCGAGCGAGAGTCGCCAGGACCAGCATCTCGAGATTGCCTCGGAGTCGTTCGTCTGCCATGAGGCGACTTTACCTAGACTGTCGATGCATAGACAGCCTTCGTTGCTGGGAGTTCGCCCAGGGACGCGACACCCCAGCCCAGCCCGGCCTGAGCCCGGCCGGCCTCCGGCAGGGCCTGGTCCGCCGGCTACATCGATCCGGTCCAGGCGTGCGTGGAGACGCCGACGGCGTTCCAGGCGTTGATCACGACGATGAGCGAGACGAGCGCGCCGAGCTCCTCCGGGGAGAATCGCGTGGCGGCGGCCGCCCAGTCCGCGTCCGGCACGTGGGTCTCGGAGAGGCGGGTGATGCTCTCGGTGAGCGCGAACGCGGCGCGCTCGCGCGCGGTGAAGAAGGGCGACTCCTGCCACACGGCGACGGCGGCGATGCGGGCGGCGGTGTCGCCGGCCTTGGCGGCGTCCCCCGAGTGCAGGTCGACGCAATAGCTGCAGCCGTTGATCTGCGAGGCCCGCAGGCGCACCAGCTCGCGCAGCCGGGCGTCGATGCCCGCCGCATCGAGCTCGCGGACCATCGCGGCGTCGAGCCCGGCGAGCGCGCGGGAGAAGCGCGGCGCGACCGTGTCGATGTCGAGACGGACGGGGATCGGGACGGTCGGCTCGGTCTGGGTCGAGGTCTCGGTCATGGTCATGGTCATTCCTTTCGTCTCCTTCAGACTCGACGATCCGGATCCATCCGTCCAACAGCTGATACCTATCGCTATCATCTGTTTCAGAGATGGAACTTCACCAGCTGCGCTACGTCCTGGCCGTCGTCGAGACGGGATCCTTCACGGCGGCCGCCGAACGCGTGCGCGTCAGCCAGTCGGGGGTGAGCACGCAGGTGCAGAAGCTCGAGCGCGAGCTCGGCATCGCCCTGTTCGACCGCTCCTCCCGCCGGGTCGCCCTCACCCAGGAGGGCGAGCGTCTGATGCCCGCGATCCGCGCCGCCCTCGAGGCGTTCGGGGAGATCGGCGCCACAGCGGCCGACCTGCGCGGGCTGCTGCTCGGATCCCTCCGCGTCGGCACCGTGTTCGGGCTCACCTGGCCGCGGTTCTACGACGCCCTCGCCGAGATCAGCTCGGCGCATCCGGGGCTCGAGCTGCGGTTGCGCGAGGACACGTCCGCGCAGCTGATCGGCGCGATCCGTCGCGGCGAGATCGACCTCGCGCTCGTCGCCTGGGCCGAGCATCCGCCGGAGGGCCTCGGATCCGCGGTGGTGTTCGACGATCCGATGGTCGCGGTGGTCGCCCCGTCGCACCCCTGGGCGGCGCGGCGCAGGATCCGCCCGGACGAGCTGGTCGGCATGGACCTCATCGCGCTCCCTGAGGGCACCGGCGATCGGGCGGCGCTCGACGCGCTCCTCTCCGGGCGCCCGGGCGCGGGAGCGCCGCACTGGGAGGTGTCCACGCCCTCCGCGGTCGAGAAGCTCGCGGTGCGCGGGCTCGGGGTGGGCGTCGTCAGCGCCGCGACGTGCCGCCGCTGGGAGGGCATCCGCGCGATCCCGATCGACGCGCCGGACGTGCGCTCGCGCCTCGGCGTGGTGTGGCGGGCGACCCCGACCCGCGCCGCCCGCGCCCTCCTGGAGCTCCTGCACCCCGACGAGTGACCCCGATGCCGCCCCGACCAG